>CAVXNH010000077.1:0-533279 GCA_963762885.1 uncultured Alphaproteobacteria bacterium | reverse complement strand
ACCATCGGACAGCTCGATTGTACTGGTCGCCGACGGCTGCGGCCCTGGCTGGTATCGCGGTCCGGGGGGAGCCTGCCACCGTTTCGGCTATGGCCCTGGCCCCGGCTGGTGGCGTGCCAGGTACAATTGCGGCGGCCACCGCGCCTGGGTCCCAGGTCCGTACGGCTATTGGCATTGGGCCTGGGTTCCCAACTGCTGACGTGATTAGGGCGGCGCCCGCACGCTACGGTGCGGGTGCTTCCATCCGGTCCAGCGCAGCGCGCATATCTGCGCTGGAAATCGACATCAGGCCCCGGTATGGCCTACTCAAGTCCGTGATGACGAAGATCGCACTGCTCAGCGAGACGGCGCATAGCAGGATGCCGACCAGCGCCAGCCGGTTGTGTGGTGCCGCCAGGCCAAGGGCCAGGAAGATCACCATCAGCCAGAACACCAGCATCCAGAAGAACGGCGCCGAGAACGACGTGCTGTCGTCTTCGACGACCACCAACCGTTCCAGCACGACGTCGCGGTAGGTGGCCCGGCAGTCCGCGGCGGTATTGGTTTCGGTCGTAGTATGCGGCTCAAGCTCACGGATCTGCTGGCCGATGCGGTCCATCACCGCAGCCAGCACCGGCGACGCACCGACCACCGGCATGCCGGCCGTGCTGGGATAGCTTAACACCGGTCGGCTTGGGTTCGTTCGGCCACGTGCTTGCAATCACTGCTGCCGTGTAGGCTTTCAACTCTTCGCGGGTTGGCGCAGTGACTGGGCCGTAGTCGCGCAGGCACGTGTCGAGCAAAGTGAGCTGCAGGGCATAGGCGTGACGGTCACGCGCTGCATTGTCGTAGGTTGTCTTCACCGATGCCGTCAGCAGCCCGAGCACCAGCGCCGCGAACGTCACCAGCATGCCGATGACGAGCTGCATCGTCTCGATCGTCTCGCGCGTGCGGTAGGTCTCCGGCAGGCGCGGATTGATGTGCCGCCCGACGCCTGAGCTGAGGCAGAGCAGGCAGAATGTAGCGATCGAGGCCCAGAAATCTCGCATCGTGCGTCAGGACCGGGTTCGCGGTTGCGGCAATGTGGCGTCTAACAGCAACGTGACAGCGGATTCGCAAGCGGGCGCTGTGGCCGGGAACGGGCCGCTCACCGTCATCGGGGTGCCCCTGCGCGGCGCAATCGGTCGTTGATCGCCAGGCCGAGCCCGCTGTCAGGCACCGGCATGACCGCGATGCGCGTCAGGCGGCGGCGCGTTGCTTCGGCGTCCAGCCAGCGCAACCCGGCAAAGAGGCGCGTTGCGGCTTCGATCAGGTCGCCGCGTTCGCTCAGGTTGAACGCCAGGGGCGCGCCGGGCAGCGGCGGTCCGAAAGCGAGCAAGGCCTCGTCGGGATGCAGGTCGCGCGCGTGCAGGCGAACGGGCAGGGCAGGGGCGTAGTGGGAGGCAAGCATGCCGGGAGAGCGCACGGTCGATGCCTGGCCGGCACCCCGCAGCACAGGACCGATCATCGCCTCGATCGCTTCGAGTGTGGCGCCGCCTGGGCGCAGCAGCCTCGGGTGCTCACCGGATAGATCCAGCACTGTGGATTCGACGCCCACGCGGCAGGGGCCGCTGTCCAGCACCGCGTCGATCCGGCCGGCGAGTTCCTCCATGACCGCCGCAGCGGTGGTCGGGCTGACACGGCCGGAACGGTTGGCCGAGGGCGCCGCCACCGGCCGCCCGACCACGCGCAGCAATGCAATCGCTGTGTCTTGCGCCGGCACCCGCACCGCCAGCGTGTCCAGCCCGGCGCCGGTGAGCAATGCCACCGGACAGTCCGGGCGGCGCGGCAGCACCAGGGTGAGCGGCCCCGGCCACAGCACCTCGGCCAGCCGTTGCGCAGCGGCGTTCGCCGCTACGTGGGCGAACGCGGCGTCTGCCTCCGGGTAGTGGCAGATCAGCGGGTTGAAACGTGGCCGGCCCTTGGCGGCGAAGATACCAGCCACCGCCTCGGCGTTCGTGGCGTCGGCACCCAGGCCGTAGACCGTCTCGGTGCCGAACGCGACCAGCCCGCCATGGCGCAGCGATGCCGCCGCACGGGCGATGCCGTCCGCATCCGCCGGCAGGATCTTCGTCATGGCGGCAGCAGATAGCGGTGGGCGCCGGTCATGGCTACAGTCGCTCCAAACAGCGCTGACGGGAGTCCACAATCATGCTCGAGATCGGTTTTGCCAAACCCACCTTGCCGCGTTCCGGTGCGCTGGTCCTGCTGGTGGGCGAGGGCGACAAACCCGCCGGCCTGTGGGCGCAGGCCGACAGCGCGACCAATGGCGCCATCTCGCGCGCATTCGCGGCGGCCGAGTTCAAGGGCGCCAAGGGCAAGACTGCACCATCCTGGCGCCGGGCGGCGACCTGACCCGGGTTGTCGCGGTCGGCCTGGGCAAGGCGACGGACTTGTCCCCGCGCGTGCTGCAAGAGGTTGGCGGGACCGCCGCCGGCGCCCTGTCGCGCGAGGCCACGGCCGCGGTTGCCGCCGATGGGTTGCAGCCAGCGCAGGCGGCCGAAGTGGCGCTCGGCGCGGTGCTGGGCAGCTATCGCTTCGACCGCTACCGCACAAAGGAGAAGCCCGAGGACAAACCGCGCCTGTCCGGCCTGACGCTATTGCTCGACGATGCGCCGGTCGCGCAATTCGCCTGGGAGCCGCTGTCCGGCGTTGCCCACGGCGTCTACGTCACGCGTGACCTGGTCAGCGAGCCGCCCAACGTGCTGAACCCTGCGGAGATGGCCGAGCGCTGCCGCAAGCTGGAGGGCCTCGGCCTTGCGGTCGAAGTGCTGGGTCCCGAGGAGATGGGGAAACTCGGCTTCGGCGCGTTGCTCGGCGTTTCCCAGGGCAGCGTGAATGAGCCGCGCATGGTGGTGATGCGCTGGAATGGCGCCGGCGGGGGGACCAAGCCGGTGGCGTTCATTGGCAAGGGCGTCACCTTCGATACCGGCGGCATCTCTATCAAGCCGGCCGGCGGCATGGAGGACATGAAGTGGGACATGGCCGGCGCCGGCACCGTCGTCGGGCTGATGGCGGCGCTGGCCGGACGCAAGGCGAAGGTCGATGCGGTCGGCCTGGTGGGGCTGGTGGAGAACATGCCGTCGGGCAGCGCGCAGCGGCCTGGCGACGTGGTGACCAGCTACTCCGGCCAGACTATCGAGGTGATCAACACCGATGCCGAGGGCCGGCTGGTACTGGCTGACGTGATCTGGTACTGCCAGCAGAAGTTTGAGCCGCGGTTCATGGTGGACCTGGCGACGCTGACGGGCGCGATCATTATTGCGCTCGGGCATGAACACGCGGGGCTGTTCAGCAATGACGACGCGCTGGCGGAGAAGTTGCTCTCGGTCGGCAAGGAGACCGGGGAAAAACTGTGGCGGATGCCACTGGACGATGGCTACGACAAGCAGATCAAGTCGGACATCGCCGACATGAAGAATATCGGCGGGCGGCCGGCGGGCTCGGTCACCGCGGCGCAGTTCATCAAGCGCTTCGTCAACGACAAGCCATGGGCGCATCTGGACATCGCCGGCATGGCGTGGTCGAGCAAAGACGCGCCGACAGTGCCGAAAGGTGCGACGGCGTTCGGCGTGCGGCTGCTGGATCGGTTGGTCGCGGCGCATTACGAAGGGTGATGCGCGATGGGTGCAGGAGGCTGTCATTGTAAGGAGCGTAGCGACGCGGCAATCCCCCGCCTGATGAAGCACGGCTCGTCAGGCCGGAGATTGCTTCGCTACGCTCGCAATGACAGCGACATGATCCGGTATGCGCAGTGAGTGAGATCGGCTTCTACCACCTGACCCGCACCGGCCTGCTGCAGGCGCTGCCGCAACTGCTCGCGCGGACTCTGGTGGCGAAGCAGCGGGCTGTGGTGTTGTGCGGTTCGGACGATCGGGTCGTAGCGCTGGACCGAGCGTTGTGGGAAAGCGCCGAAGCATGGTTGCCGCACGGCACCGCGGCGGATGGCGATGCCGACGTCCAACCGATCTGGCTCGCGACCGACGACGCCGCTCCGAACGGGGGAAAATACCTGTTCCTGGTGGACGGCAGCCCTGGGGTTCGGCTGGAGGCGTTCGACCGCGTGTTCGACCTGTTCGACGGCAACGACCCGCCGGCGGTGGAAGCGGCACGTGGCCGCTGGCGCGAGGCGAAGGCGGCCGGCCATGCGCTGGCCTATTGGCAGCAGGGGGCTCGGGGATGGGAGAAGAAGGCGTGAGACCGGAATGATCGAACTGTCCCGCGGTCCCGCTGCCGTGCCGCCCGGGCGGCGCGTCTATGCCATCGGCGATATCCACGGCTGCAACGCGCAGCTTACCAATCTGCACGAGATCATCGCGGAGGACCTGGCGCGCCGCCCTGTCGAGTTCCGCGCTGTTGGTGCATATCGGCGACTACGTCGATCGGGGGGCGGACACGGCGGGCGTGCTGGCGCGTCTGGTTGCCGGATCGCCGGTCGATTCCATCCCGGTCGTCAACGTGCTCGGCAACCACGATGAGACGATGCTGAACGCGCTGTCGGGTGACCGGGCGGCGGCGACCGACTGGTTGTTCGCCGGAGGGGTGCCGGCGTTGCTGAGTTATGGCATCGATCCGGAATCGGCGCGCGAGTTCCTGGCCGGCCAAGGTGCCGGCGGACCATTTGGAGTTCCTGCGCAACCTGACCCTGTGCCACCGGGAGGGCGGGTATTTCTTCGTGCATGCCGGTGTGCGGCCGGGCATCGCGCTGGACAAGCAGACCCGCGAGGACATGCTGCGCATTCGCCAACCGTTCCTCTACACCGAGCGCGACCTGGGCGCCGTGGTGGTGCACGGCCACACGCCGGTTAAGGCGCCGGTGGTGCAGCACAACCGCATCGCCATAGACACCGGGGCGGTGTTCGGGAGCGTCTTGACCTGCGTGGTGCTGGAGGGCGAGACGATCGGGTTCCTCACCGCCGACCCGGTGGGCGAACCGGTGTCCATCGCCCATCGGTGACGGACGGGCAGTGATTGCGCTAAGTGACGCTCCATGAGCAACGCCCTGCGCAAACCGATGACGATCGAGGAGTTCCTGCGCTGGGAAGCACAGCAGCCGCTGCGCTACGAGTTCGACGGCTACCAGCCCGTGGCGATCGCGGGGGGAACCGAGCAGCATTCGGCCATTCAACGCAACCTTGCGATTGCCGTTGGCGGACGATTGCGCGGAAGACCATGTCAGTACCACGGTAGCGTTCTGAAGATCGAAACCGCCGAGACAATCCGCTACCCCGACGGATTTGTCGTTTACTCTCCCCCTGTCCGCGGCAGAACAGTGATTCCTGACCCGGTCGTCATTTTCGAGGTGCTGAGCGACGATAGCGCCCAGAGGGACCTCGTTATCAAGAACCAGGAATACGCGGGGATCCCCAGTGTGCGTCGTTACATCGTGGTCTCCCAGGATAAAATGGCTGGCACCATGTTCGAACGTATCGGCACCGATTGGGTGGGCCATCTGCTGCACGCCAACAGCATTCTGCGGATGCCGGAAATAGATATCGAAGTGCCCCTTGCAGAACTCTACGAGGGTATCGATCTGTCTCCTGTCGAACCCGTAGCGGCCGCACAAGCCTGATTGACAGCCCTGGCGCCGCAACCCATCGTTCCCCCAATAATACCAACCTGCCGAAAGACTGACCCATCGACACTGCGCTATCCTCATCGTCATCCCCGCGAAAGCGGGGACCCAAGCAACATGGGTCCCCGCTTTCGCGGGGATGACGATGAGCGGGAACGGTCAATCATATCGCAGGTTGGTATAACGCAAGAAACGCAGCACCTTCGCGGGTGCATGCCGCACCGCAAGGGGGAACGGCATTTCGCAGTCCGTCGGTACGTTTAGGACAAGCGGGAAGTGGATCGCACATCGATCGGATTCCTGACCGCCGACCCGGTGGGCGAACCGGTATCCGTCGCACATCGTTAGCCTTTCCCGCCGCCCGAGTGTATTGTTCGTTACATGAACAGCGCGCAATGCAACCGATGACGCTCGATGAATTCCTCGAGTGGGGAGCGACCTGGTGGGGCTGAGCTGCGGTATGGGAAAACCGCGCCGGCCCGTGGCAGATGGTTCTGTGGCAGAGCACGAAAGTCGTCTGAACGGAGGAGGTTCGCCATGCGCCCAACGCCATTCACACTGTCCGTTCCGGAGTTCCGCAATCGCCGACCTGAAGACCAGGCTGGCGATGACCCGGTTCCCGGATCAGGCGCCGGATGCGCCGTGGGCCTATGGCACGGACCTGGACTACATGAAGGAGCTGGTTCCGTATTGGCGGGACCAGTTCGACTGGCGAAAGCAGGAAGCCCTGCTGAACAGCTTCCCTCAGTTCATGGTGCCGATGAAGGACGTGGACCTGCACTTCCTGCAAGTGGAGGGGAAGGGGCCGTCGCCCATGCCGCTGCTGCTGATGCACGGCTGGCCCGGTTCGGTGTTCGAGTTCACCGACATCATTCCCATGCTGACGGACCCCGCCCGTTTCGGTGGAGATCCGGCGGACGCATTCACCGTGATCGCGCCGTCGCTGCCGGGTTACGGGCTTTCGTTCAAACCGCGGCAGAAGCGTTTCGCGATCGAGGACATCGCCGACTGCTTCGCCGTGCTGATGCGCGACGTGCTGGGATACAAGCGCTATGGCGCGCAGGGCGGCGATTATGGAGCGTTCACCGCGACCTGCATGGGGCACTTCCATTCTTCTGACCTCGCCGGCATTCATTTGAATTTCCTGGCGATCCGCCGCGATCTGCCTCGTCCGGCTGTCCCTACGGCGGAGGAAAACCGCTATTTCGACGAGATGGCGGTGTGGCTGAAGCGGGAGACTGGTTACCAGCAAATTCAGGGCACCAAGCCGCAGACGTTGGCGTATGGCCTGACGGACTCGCCTGCCGGTCTGGCCGCCTGGATCGCGGAGAAATACCGCACCTGGACCGACTGCGACGGCGTGATCGAGAATGCGATCGGCCGCGATCACATGCTGGCGGATATCGCGCTGTACTGGTTCACCGGCGCGATCGGCTCGTCGTTCTGGCCGTATTACGCACGTATCCACAATCGTTGGCCAATCCCCGATGGCGGGACTGTCGATGTGCCGACTGGCTATGCCGCGTTCCCGAAAGAGATCGTGCGGCCGCCGCAATCCGTGGCGTCGCATCTGTACACGAACATTCAACGCTGGACGGATATGCCGAAGGGCGGGCACTTCGCGGCGATGGAGCAACCGGAGGCGCTTGCCAAGGAGATCACAGCGTTCTTCCGGACCTTGCGCTAATCTGGCCGTGTTCGCCAGCGTCGCGCCCATCGCCAGGCCGGTGCCCATGCCGGAAATAGATATCGAAGTGCCCCTTGCAGAACTCTATGAAGGTATCGATCTGTCTCCCGCCGAACCCGTGGCGGCCGCACAGGGCTGATTGACAGCCTCGAAGCCCCAACCCATCGTTCCCCCATAACGCAAGAAACGCAGCACCTTCGCGGGTGCACGCCGCATCGCAGGGGGGAACGGCATGTCGCAATCCGTCAGCACGTCGGGACAAGCGGGAAGTGGATCCCACATCCACGGCCACATTGCCGCGCGTGTCGATCGCCTGCCGCTGACCCGCGTGCAATGGCTGCTGGCGATCCTGGTCGAGGTGACCTGGGGCTTCATCATCTTCGATACCGATGGTATCGGCGCGCGGCTGTATCCGTTCGTCTGGCGCCCCAACCACATCATCGACGTCTACCAATACGCGGTGATCCAGGCATTGCAGGTCGGCGCCGGCATCCTGCTGGGCGTCTACATCATGAGCTGGGTTGCCGACCGCTACGGTCGCCGCCCCGCCATACTGCTCGCGACACTGCTTGGCGGGATCTGCATCTGGCCGTTCGCCTATGTCACCGATTTTTGGGGCATGGTGGTGCTGTCGGTGCTGAGCACGCTCGGTGTCGGCGGCATCGTTGCCACCCACTCGGTCTATCTGTCCGAGATGACATCGCCGCTGGTGCGCAACAAGGTGCTGCTGGCGTCGCAGGGCGTCACCGCGCTGGTCGCGGTGGGCGTCAACCTGCTGGCACTGTGGCTGATCCCCAGCCATTGGCAGAGCTTCCTGTGGATCAGCGCCGGGGTCGAAATCATCATCCTGTTGCCATTGCTCTACTGGGTGCTGCCGGAATCGCCGCGTTGGCTGGAAGCGCACGGCCACCACGAAGAAGCCGAACGCGTGATGGAGGAGTACGAGCAGCGGTGCCAGCGTTACAGCAGCGCGCCGTTGGTGGAACCGAGGGGCGCCGATAACCCTGTCATCATGGCGAGCCCCGGGGCCTGGAAAGAGCTGTTCACCAACCCGGACTATCGTAGCCGCACCTTGGTGCTGATCGTTTGCTGGATGGCCGGCTATGCAGGCCTGATCTACGGCGTCGGCGCCTTCTTCGGCGTCTACATGGTGGACCACGGCGGCTCGCCGCACATGGTGTTCGGCACTGTCGCTGCCGCCTACGCGGCGCTGTTCATCGGCTTCCAGGTCAATGCCCGGCTCGGCGAGCGTGTCGAGCGCCGCGATGTCATTGCGCTGATGGCGCTGCTGTTTGCCGGCGCCTGGATTATCGCCTGGCTGGTGCCAAGCCTTACGGTCATCGCCGTCTGCTACATCATAAGCCGCATCGGCACCGGGTTGTTCCTGTTCAATCTGTACAATTACACGGCGGTGGCTTATCCGACCCGTATCCGCTCGGTGGCGTTCGCCTGGACCGATGGGCTGGGTCATCTCGGTGCGTGGGGCGGCGTGACGTTGCTGGGGCCGCTGTATCAGTTGGGGCCGAACCACCTGGGCTGGATTCTGTGGATCGTGGTGCCGGGCGCGTTGCTGCCGGCGCTGTTGATCCGCGGTCTTGGGATCAAGCAGGCGCGCGCGACGCTGGAACAGGTGTCGCGGTAGTTTGTGTCGCCCGTCGTCGCCGCGGCAGCAGCGCCGCGGTGATGAACTGGCAACGGGCGAGATGTGCCAGCACCGACGGATCGGCTCGCGTGCTGCGCAAATCCAGACGCCGCAGATCCGCGAGCGCCGCCAGCGGCGCCAGGTCGTTGACCGGCGTGCCCGTCAGATCGAGGTATTGCAGTTGCGTCAAGCCGGCCAGCGGCGCCAGATCGCTGATGCGCGTGCCGGAAAGATCGAGACTGCGCAGCCTGGTCAGCCGCGCCACGAACGCGGCATCACGCACCGCGGTATCGCCGAGATCGAGGCGTTCCAGCCGATGCAGCCCGGCCAGCGGCGAGGCGTCCTGCACCAAAGTCCCGGTAAGGAAACAACCTTCGAGTTGCTCCAGCCTGGCCAGCGGCCGCAGATCGTGCACCGGCGTGAACGACAGGTGCAGGCTTTGCAGTTGCGCGAGCGATGCGAGTGCCGACACGTCGTCGACCCGCGACCGGGTCAATTCAAGCCGTTGCAGTCCGGTCAATGCACCGAGCGCCGCTATGTCGCTGACCAGCGTGTGGCTGAGTACCAAACGCCGCAGGTGGGTGAGGGCCGCAAGTGGCCGCAGATCGGTGATGCGGGCGCGTTCGAGCCGCAACTCGGTGATGTGCGGAATCCAGGCGGGCGGCGGCGTCCGGCCCGCCAGGACCATGCGGACAACTTCTGCGGGATCGATGCTATCCAAGCCGGCTCGCCAAACTCAGCAATGCCGCTGGTCAATTCGGCCGATGGAACGGCTTGTCGCCTTTCACGGTGACGCGAAACCCGGAACGCACCTGCGGGTAATAGTCCCACATCGCGATATGCTGGACGCAGCGATTGTCCCAGAATGCGATCGAGTTCGGCTGCCAGCGGAAGCGCACCTGCCAATGCGGGCGGGCGCAATGTTCATAAAGGAATTCGAGGATCGCCTTGCTCTCGGCCTCCGGCACATCCTTGATCGCCACGGTGAACACCGGATTGACGAACACCGCCGGGCGGCCGGTGACCGGATGGGTGCGGATGACCGGATGCTCTGCACGCGGAAAGTCCTTCGGACCCTCCTTGCCATACAGCCGATTGGTACGTGAGTAATTCGGCGCGCCGTCATGGATCGCGGTCAGCCCCGACAGGAACGATTTCATCGGCGCGGACAGTGCGTCGTACGCCGCATACATGCTGGCGAACAAGGTGTCGCCACCGACCTCCGGTATCGTCTTGAGGTTGAGGATCGATCCCATCGGCGGCTCCGGATCGCACGACACATCGGAGTGCCACCGTTCGCCGGCGATGCGCTTCGAATTCGCGTCGGCGTGGATGGGCAGGATCTCCGGATGGCCCTCCGGCCCAGGCGAGTTCGGATGGATGTGCAGTTCGCCGAAAAGCCGGCCGAACGCCTTGTGCTGAGCCAGAGTAAGGTCCTGGTCGCGGAAGAAGATGACCTGGTGCGCCATCAATGCGTCGTGAACTTCCTGGAACTGCTGGTTGCCGAGCGGCTTGCGAAGATCGACGCCGGAAATCTCCGCGCCGATGATCGGTGTCACCGGTTTGACGGCGATGGTGTCGTACGGCATGGGCGGTCTCCCCTGTTACCGAGTTATAGCGCGATCTTGTGCGTTTGCGGGCTGGAACGCCAGTGGCTGCGTAGCAGGCAGCGGACGATCGGCGCCGGAGGGCGCCGCGGTGTGCGGGTGTGGACATCTGCCGGGCCGCAGTCGATCCTGTCGGCATTGGCCATCAGGTCAGGAAAACCCAACATGCATCTGTTCTCTCGCCTGTTGCGTCGCTCCGGCGCCGAACGATCCGGCTGGATCGAGGCGGAAGCATTGTCGGCTCAACTGACGACCGGTCCCGTGCCGCTGGTCATCGATGTCCGCGGAGCCGATGAATTCTGCGGGCCGCTCGGGCACATCGAGGGTGCGATGAATGCGCCGTTGCCCGCGCTCGGCGCGGCGTTGCCGGGGCTTGTCAAACATGACGGGGCGTTGGTGGTCGTCTGCAAGACGGATCGCCGATCGTCCGTTGCCGCGGAACAATTACGTGCCGCCGGTGCCGATAACGTCGCCGTCTTGCGCGGCGGCATGGAGCAGTGGCGAGCGCTTGGCCTGCCCTGCGCCGAGTAACCGAGATCAGCTACAAGGGTAGTGACCGACCCACGAATTGTTCGCACGTACGACACCAACCGTCATGGCCGGGCTTGACCCGGCCATCTATTATCGTGGCACGCTGCGGCATGGATGGCCGGGCCTGACCCGGCCATGACGGTTGGGGTGGCCGGTGCCGGTACGTCGAAACTCTGAGGCGCATCATAGTACTCAATGCAGCCCGTAGAAGCCCATTGCGCTGCCGGCCATCACCTGGTGCGTCGTCTCCGCCGACGCGTTGCGGAGCAATTTACGAACCATTGCCGGGGCGCCGGGGAAGAAGCCATCCGGGTGCGGATAGTCGGTCGCCCATAGGATTTTGTTCGGGCCGATATACTCGGCAAGAACGCTCAGGCTGCCCTCCACTGGTTCGAACGCGATCCAACAGTTGCGCTGGAACAACTCGCTGGGCCGGGTCTTCAAACCCGAGTCATTGAAGCCTTTGTCGTCGAAGTGCCGATTCATACGATCGAGCCACCCGGCGATCCAGCCGCCACCGGATTCAAGAAACGCAATCCGGATCTTCGGATGTCGCTCGCAGACACCGCCCCAGATCACACTCATGCACACCAGCATCATTTCCATGGTGTGCGTGATGATGTGGCGCGCGCCGCGTTCCTCGAACCGGTCCGTTCCCACCTGAGCCATGCCGCTGGCGGCGCCCTCGTGGAAGCCGACCGCGATGTCCAGTTCTTCGGCCATCGTCCAGAACTTCTCGTAGTCCGGATGATGGATCATTTTGCCGTTGTAGGGATTGGGCCGCAGGAACACGCCGCGGAAGCCCAGCTTCTCGCGGGCGAAGCGCATCTCCTCGATCGCCAGGTCGACCGACTGCATCGGCAACATGGCGACGCCGAACAGCCGGTCCGGGTAGGGTTTGCAATAGTCAGCGAGCCAGCGATTGTAGGCGCGCGCCATGGCGGCGGCCACCCGAGGATCCTGCACGGCGCCGGCGAACAAGCCGATGCTGGGATACAGGAACGCGGCGTCGATGCCGTCCATATCCATGTCGGGAATGCGCGCGTGCGGATCGAAGCCGCCCTTGCGGCCTTGCTCGTATTCCATCGTGTCGTCCACGACGGTGCCGTCGCGAGCGCCGACCGCACCCAGCGCGCCCATGCCTTTCTTGCTGCCCAGCAATTGCTCGCCGATTTGCAGGCGCTGCTTGCCGTCCGCGTCACGGATGACCTTCGGTGCCTGATCGCGGAATGCCGGGTCCATATAGTCGTTCCAGAGCGTCAGAGGCTCGAGGATATGGCCGTCGGCATCGATCACATTATACGCGCGTGTCATGGACCGTCTCCTGTTGATTTGTTAGGTAGGCAAGTCCCGGGTTGGCAAGGTTAACGTGCGGGGCACGGACCTTCTGGGCGGATCGCGTTGCTACCGGCCAGTATTGCACCGGGCAGGGGAGGCGGCAATGGTCGTCAGGCGGTGCGGTGCTGGTGGGCGGCTGGGTTAAGCAAGTAGATTCACCACAAAGACACAAAGGCACGAGGTTCATAGTACCAGCCGGCGGATACCGTCCTTGAGAACTGTGGTGTTGAAATTCATCAGCAGGCCAACGCGATGGCCGCTCAGTCGGAGATAAGTCAGCAATTGTGCTTCGTGGATCGGGACGAGGCGTTCAACCGATTTGATCTCGAGGACCAGACCGGATGCAACCACAATGTCCATCCGATATTCCAAGGCGAGCCGCCTGCCTTTGTAGACGATGGGCAGAGCGACCTGACGTTCAAACGCCAGACCAGCCTCGGCTAATTCAAAGCAAAGACAGTCTTCATAAGCCGACTCCAGCAACCCGGGTCCAAGCTGCCGATGAACTTCGATGCCCATGCCGATGACCCGTCCGCTCAACCTCACCGCACGATCCTTCCCGGGCGTTGGTTCGTCCTTCGTGCCTTTGTGTCTTTGTGGTGAATTCTACTTTCTTAACAACGCCGCCGCCCGCACCAAGCCCCCCACAAGGCCCCGCAAACCTCACAACTCCCGCAACGCCCCGCGAAAGCTCTGCCGCAACGGCCCCACCAGGTAGTCGAACGCGGTGCGCGCCTGGGTCGGCACGATCACCTGCACCGGCATCCCCGGTCCGAGCCGCCGCAGCAGCGCCCCTCCCTGCCGGTCGCTCACCAGAGCGATCTCCGCCTTGAAATAGCTGGCGTCCGGTCCGCGGGTCTGTCATCCGGTCGGCGGAAATCACCGCCACCTCGCCATCGATCGGCGAGGCGTCGCGCAGGCTGAACCCTGTCGCCATGATCTGCGCGACCTGCCCGACGTGGAGGTGTTCCACATCCTCCGGGCGAATTTCTGCCTCGGCCACGATCGTCGCCGCGCGCGGCACGATATCCATGATCGGCCTCCCCGGTTCGATCACGCCGCCCTTGGTGAAGATCGCCAGATTCACCACTTCGCCTGAGATCGGAGCACGGATCTCCAACCGTCCGAGCAAATCGCGATCGGCTGCCAGTCGCGGCAGCACGTCGTTGATGCGCAACTGCGCATCGCGCAGCTCGCGCGTGGCGTCCGACTGCGATGCCTGGCGCAGCCGCAGCTTCTCGGCTTCCAGCTCCACCGCCTCAGAGCCGAACCGCGCGACATCGGACGATAACTGGCCAACCTGGCCATGCAACGACTCCACGCTGCGTTGCAGCTCCAGCATGCGGTTCTTCGGCGCCAGCCCCAGCTTCTCCAGTTCGCCGACGGCTTGCAGTTCCTGCACCGCCAGGCCCAATTGCCGGCCCAGGGACGCGAGTTGCTCCGCCGCTCCGCCCTTCTGCGAACGGGCCTGCACGATGCGCTGGTCCACCACGTCGAGCTGGCGTGCCAGCAACTCGACGTGGTTGCGGAACACGATCCGTTCCCTGCTCATCACCGCCGCAGCGACGGCGTCGTCGGGCTTCAGGTCATTGGGAAAATCGATCGCGGTGGCGTCGGCCAGTTCGGCGAGGTCGCGCGCCGACAACGCCTCGTCGCCCAGAAGCTGCGAGCGGTGCACGTCGTACACCGCGCGGGCCTGCGTGTCGTCCAGCCGTACCAGCAACTGGCCTTGCTCGACGGTGCCGCCCTCCTGCACGAGCAAGGCTGCGACGATGCCGCCCTCGCGATGCTGCACTGTCTTGTGGCTGCCATGCACTGCCAGGGCGCCGGTGCCGACCACGGCGCTGTCCAGCGGCGCCAGCATCGACCAGGTGCCCAGTCCGCCGAAGAACACGGCGATGGTCGCAACGCCGGTAAGGATCGCGGTCCTCATGGCCTTGCACCTCTCCCACAAAGTGGGAGAGACGTCCCGCATCGACCGGCTCGACGCGCCACCGGGAATGAAAGCGACGAGAGTTTGGTGGCGATGACACCAGCCCCGTCATGCCGACGAAGGTCGGCATCCACGCCTTGTCTTCGTGGGCGCGCCCAAGTCGTGGATGCCGACCTTCGTCGGCATGACGGGGCGGCGGCGGTAGTTTTCATGGCACGTCGAGACGCGTTAGCGGCGAGGGTGAGGGTGATCGGGTCGGCACGCGCTGCCTTATCGCCATGCAAGTTAGTTTGGCAGTGGGGCGTTCGCGGCACCCTCACCCTCGACGCTTCGCGTCTCGACCTCTCCCGCCGCAGGCGGGAGAGGTTTACCAAGACGCTCACGCTGCGCCTCCGGCCACCGCGGCCGGCGCATGCTGCATCATGAATTCGCCCGCCCGCTGCACGCCTGTCATCTGTCCCTCGCTCATCGTCGCCACATAGTCGGAAATGCGCACCAAACCGACGCGATGCGTGACCATCACTACGGTGCATTTGCGTGCCTTCAGCGCCAGCACGCAGTCGGTCAGCGCCGCCTCGCCCTCGGAATCCAAATTGGCGTTCGGCTCGTCCAGCACGATGACGCGCGGCTCGCCCAACAACGCCCGAGCCAGCGCGATGCGCTGCTTCTGCCCGCCGGACAGCGTCATCGCGTTGTCGTCCAGCATGGTCTGGTAGCCGTTCGGCAGCCGCACGATCATCTCGTGCGCGCACGCCGCCTTCGCGGCTGCCACCACGGCGCCGTCGCCGGCGTCGCCGAAGCGGGCGATGTTGTCGCGGATGGTGCCGGGAAACAGCGCCACGTCCTGCGGCAGGTAGCCGACCGCACCGCCAAGCTGTCCGGCATCCCACGTCGCCAGGTCGGCGCCATCCAGCCGCACCACGCCGGTGTCCGGCCGCATCGCTCCGACCATCAGCCGGGAGACAGTGGATTTCCCCGCCGCGCTGGGTCCGATCATGACCAGGGCCGCGCCAGGTTCGATGCGCACGCTGACGCCACGCACCACCGGTCGCGTCGCGCCCGCCGGGGTCCAGGACACGCCGTCCATGAACAACTCCCCGCGCACCGCCGGCAGCGTGACTGCCCTGGCCGCCGCACCGTCATTCGCCGTCAGCAGGCCGATGCGGGTCAGCGCCTCCTTCGCCGCCAGCGTCGGACGCCACGCGCCGATGATCGCCTCGACCGGCGCCAGCGTGCGCCCCAGCAACAGCGATCCCGCGAACACCGCACCGCCGCTGACTTCGTCGTGGATCGCCAGCCAGGCGCCGACGCCCAGAATGCTCGACTGGAAGAACATCCGCGCGCATTTGCCGACGGCGCCGAGCATCACGCTGCGATGGCTCGCCTGCGTCTGGGCCGACAGCATGTCGCCGCGCAGCGAGCGCCATCGCTCGGTCAATGTCGCGCCAAGCCCCATGGTGCGCGCGCAATCGGCGTAGCGCGTCACCGCCTCGCCGAACTGGTAAGCCCGCGCTGCCCTTTTTCCCGCCTCCGCCATCGGCCGCCGCGCGGCTCGCTCGCTCGCCACGGTCAGTCCGAGCAATACGAGCGCCGCACCGACCGCGTAGGCCCCCAGCAACGGATGCAGCAGCGCGATCGCGCCGAGGTAGATCGGCGCCCAGGGCAGGTCGATAAACGCCAGCGCGCCGGAGCCCGCGGCGAACTGCCGCACCGTGTCGAGATCCCGGGCAATATGCACCGCCAGCGGTTGCTCGCGGGCGCTGCGGGCCGGCGTGGTGACATGGGCGATCAGCGCGCGGCCCAGCCGGTCCTCCACCAGGTCGCTGACACCGGTCAGCACGCGCCCGCGCACCGCGTCGAGGATCGCGTAGGTCACGTAGCACAGCGCCACAATCAGCGTGAGGTACAGCAGTGTCGGCACGCTGCGGCTGTGCATGACCCGGTCGTAGACCTGCATCATGTAGAGCGGCGCGGCGAGGTAGAGCACATTCAAAAAGCAGGAGAACCCGGCAACCCAGCCCAGCGGGCCGGCGATGACACGAAAAGTCTGCCGTACCGGCATGCTGCGGATCATCGTCATCGCCTTACGCCACGTAATGCTTGACGAAGATTTCCGACGGATCGAGCGATGCCGGGTGTGTCGCGGTGCCCAATGTCAGCAGCACGATGGGCGACGCGCTGGTGGCGTCGAACGACAGCGTATGGGCCGACGGGTCATAAACCAGGAACGGATTTGCAGAGTTCGATGGTTGCGATCCCGCAGTATACAGGTTCATGTATTCGTTCGTGCCAACCTGCACCTGACCGGACGTCGCAAAGCTCGCGCCGTCGGTGGTTGCCACATTGGTAAGGATCGTTTGCTCCAGGACGATGATCGGTGCGGATTCGACACCGCCATAAGTCTCGGTCACCGCGATGTTGATGCCGGAGCCTGACTCCGCGGCCGATACCGTGAAGGCCGGCGAGGCCGAGCTGGTCGTCACCACCGACCCGCTCGCGGAATACAACGTCACCCCCGAGCCGTTCATTCCCGTGCCGGCAACCTGCACCGTGTTGCTGACTTCGCTGACGGTCACCGCCGTTGGGATCACCGACAGCACATTGCCGTTCAGCGTGACATCGTCAGCTTCCACCGCCGCATACTCGGACGGCGTCAGCCCCAACGCGTCCTGCGTCAGGGTCAGTGTATGGCTGTTGAGATGCAGGCTGCTGCCGAAAGCGCCGATGCCCTCCAATTGGCTGCCGGTCACCGACGCGTCCTGCGTCATCGTCAGCGTGTTGCCGTTCAGGTTGAAGCCGGAGCCCAGCCCGGCCAGCGTCGCCAGGGTCGCCGCATTGGCATAATCGTTCGACGCCAGGTAGAGCGTGTTGCCGTCCAGCGCGAAGTTCGGCAATTCGACCAGCGATACCGCGTTGGTGGCGGAGACATAGGCGTCGCCGTCCAATGTCACGCTACCGGCATCGACTTCGGCCTGGTGGTTGGCGGCATTCAGCAGGTACGACGCACCGTCCACGATCGACAGCGGATTGGCGCCGGCGGTGTAGCCCGGCAGGCTCACCAGGGCCTCGGCGGTTTGCGCGTCCAGCGTTTCGTTGTCGGACAGTGTCACGTGGACGTAGCTGGTGTAGCCGCCGCCAGTGATCGCGCCGCCCAACACGCCATCCAGCAGATCGCTGGAGGTGTCGCTGATGGTCAGGATGGTGCTGCCGGTGAGGACAAGCTTGCCGGTCGCCATCAGCGTCTCGGCACCCGCTGCTCCGACCGTGTCGGGTCCCAGCAGAGTGAGGCTGGTCGCCAGCGCTATGGCGTCGGAGTAACTCGGATTGAGCAAATCCGCCGCGGTGTCCTGGAGGGATACGTGGTAGGCGCCGAGACTGAACTTGATCGTGGTTTCCAGCGTGAACAGCGACTCCAGGGATGCGGCGGTCGTCGTCTGGTCGCCGGTCAAGGTGGTACCGTGCATCCCGCTCAGCGCGGTGGTGTTGGACGGATTGATCAGGTTGTTGACGGTATCGGCGACCTCGAGGTGGAAATCGCTTTGCAGGGAGACGTTGTTCCTCCAACTGGTCAACCCGGTCAGGTCCTGGATATTCTCCAGCGTGTCGGTGATCGTCTCGACCTGTGCGGACGACAGCCCGAAACCGTTGAAGCTGACGTTCGCGGCCGGGATGCCCGCGCCGCCGTTGGTGACCTGGATCAGCCCGAAGAAGCTGGTCGCCTGCGCGACGGTGGCCGACCCGCTGTCGTCCACCGCGATGGTTCCACCAAGCAGGCCGGAGCTTTGCGAGAGCTGGGCGATATTGGCGAAGCTGTCGGTGATCTGCGGCGTTACCACCTCCAGCGCGGCCACGGTCAGACCCGAGCCGCCCGACAATGACTGCACGGATCCCGGCACGTCGATGACGTATGAACTCAGGTGGAACGCGCTGCCGAGCCGGCCTATGGCATTGGCCTGGCTGACGCTTGCAGTCAGGTCGCTTGCCGACAGTGTCAGCGTAAAGGCGCCGGCGCTGAACCCCGTCAGCCCACCCAACCCACCAAGCACCGCGGCCTGCGCCACGGTGACGGCAGCGCTGGCAGACAACTGCCAGGCGATCGGGGTGATGCTCGGCGAGCCGCCGAGTTGGCTAAGCGCGTTGGCAGCGATGGTGGTCGCCGTGTCGCGGACTGTGAGCGTGATTTCGCCGTTCGCCGGATCGACACCCAAACCCAGCAACTCGCCATACACGGCGTCGTTCACCGTTGCTGACGTGCCGAGATACATGTGATCGAACAGTCCCGGATCGGTGAGCAAGGTCGTATAGCTGGCGTCGAAATGCGAGGCCGTGTCCTGCACGATCAGGATGTTGCTGCCGCCGCCCACCGGGTTCTTGTGGAAGTTCGGGATGCCGATCAGGTCGGCGGCGACGGCGGCCGTGACCGTTACCGTGCCGCCGGTGGTCTTCAGATACACCCCGTCGATCAACGTGGTATCCGACACCGCGGCCAGGTAGCCATCGGCCGTGTCCGTCAGGTGCGAGGCCGTGTCCGACACGCTGATCGTGAAGCCTTCCTTGTTCAGGCTGCCGCCCAATGCCTCCAGCGCCGCGGCGTCGGACGCGGCGATGATCGAGTTGCCGGAAAGCTGCACGAAGTGCGCCTCCAGGAAGCTCACGCCGGTCGCGCCGTTTGCCTCGATGGCGGCGGCGATCTGCGACCCGTTGTCGGCGATGGTCAGGCTGCCGGCCGACAGGTTCGGCAGCGCGAGCAAGTCGGAAACCGCCGATGCGCTCAGCGGGCCGCTGTCGGTGATCGCGGCCGAGGTGAGCTTCGGCTCCATCGCGATCAGCGCCGGCGCCGAAGCGAGCATGTTGGATGCGATGTCGCTGACCCCGACCGTCGTCGCCAATGCGATGCCGGCTGCATAGGAGGCCGACAGCAGGTCCGCCGCCGAATCGGCCACGTTGACCGTGTAGCCGCTGCTGGTGCCGTGCAGGATGCCGGCGAGTGTCGTGGCCTGGGCCGCCGTCAGGCCGGCGGCATCGGCGCTAAGCTGCACCGTGGCCGCGTTCGCCAGCACCGCCGCGCCGGGGGCGCTGTGTGCATTGAGTATGTCCGTCGCGGTGTCGCTGATCACCAGGGCGCTGTCGGCGAACCTGGTCGGAATTGCATAGTAGATCGCGGCCGCGACGCCCGCGGCGAGCGAGGCGTCGGTAGTCGTGACCGACGCGATCTCGGCAATGTTGTGCAGAATGTTCGACGAACCGCCAAGCGCCAGGTCGGTCTGGATCGCGCTAGCGGTGTCGCTCACCGTCATGTGGTTGAGCGAGGTTACCGCGGCAATGCTGGCAACATCGCCGACCGGGACGCCTGATACCACCAGGCTGCCGATCGGCAGTGCGTCGAGCACCGCCATCGCGCTGTCGGCCTGCGCGTCGGTCAGCGTTATCTGCCCGCTGCCGCTGGTCAGGCTGATGCTGGTGATATGGCTCGCGGCGGTCGCCAGCACCGAACCGGACGCGAGATCGTTTTGCACGGCGCTGGTGGACGCTTGCACCGTGATCCCGGAGAGCACCGACCCGAGGCTGCTGATGTGGGCCACGTCGCCGAGTGGCACGCCGGTTACCGTCAGGCTGCTATTGGGCAGATCGCCGAGCACGGAGAAAGCCGCATCAGCCTGCGCATCCGTCAGCGTGACGCCGCCATTGCTCAGGGTGATGCCGCTGATCTTGCTGCTGTTGCTATAGATCAGCGACGTGCCGCCCGCGGCAACCTCGGCAAGATCGCCGGCGATGTCGCCGCCGGTGTCACGCACCGCCATGGTGTTCAGGGCAGCCAGTGCGGCGAACGTGGCGATGTCGTCCAGCGGCACGGCGCTGATGGTCAGGCTGGAGGCAGGCAGTTTCGCCAGCGCGCCCAGCACGTCGTTCGCCTGCGAATCGGTCAGTACGATCGTGCCGCCGCCGGTGACGGCGATGCCGGTGATCTTGCCGAGTGCGGCTTCGATCCGGCCGCCGGACACCAGGTCGCTCTCGATGTTTCCCGCGCTGTCGCTTATGGCCATGCCGCTAAGCCGCGCGCCGAGATCGTAGAATGTCGTGATGTCGGCATCGGCCGGCACGCCGGTCACCGTCAGGCTGCCGTCCGGCAGCAGCGCCAATGCCGCCGTGACCAGATCGGCCGCACTGTCCGTCAGCGTGACCGAGCCTGTGGTCAGAGCGATGCCGGTAATGCTGCCGGCATTGGTCTCGATCACCGAACCGGCGCCGAGGTTCAGGTCGGTTTGCACCGCGCTGCCGGTGTCGCTCACCGTCATGCTGGCGAGGATCGCGCCCAGTCCGGCGATGGCGTCGATATGCAGAACCGGCACGTCACCGACAGTCAGTTGGCCGTCGTCCGGCAGCTTGGCCAGGGCCGCCATCACATGGCTCGCGGATGTGGCGTAATCCAGGTTGATCGTGCCGGTGAAGGTAATCCCGGTGATGCTGCCGATGTTTTCCTCGATCTTGGAGGCGGCGCCCAGCGCGAGATCGTCCTCGATATCAGTCGCGCTGTCATCGATCGTCATCGAAGCAAGCGCGCCAAGGGCGGCCAGCGCGGCGATCTGCCCGGTTGACGCGCCGGTCACCGTCAGGCTCCCGCCGGGCAGTTCCGCCAGCGCATCCATCACCCGTGCGGCCTCGACGCCGGTCAACGTGACCGCGCTGCCGCTGGAGAAGGCGATGCTTTGGATGACCGCCGCATGGTGCTCCAGCAGCGAATCGCTGAGTTCCAGGTCGTCCCGCACGTCCGTAGCGCTGTCGCTGACCGTCATGCGGGTGAGCGCGATGAGGCCGGCGATTTCTGTCGTGTCCGCCACCGACACGCCGGTGACGACCAGGCTGTCGGCGACACTCATCAGTGCCAGGGCGTCGCTCGCCGCGCCGGCGTCGGTTGCATCGAGCGTCACCGTGTTGCCATCGCTGACGGCGATGCTGCCGATCAGCAGATGGTTCGTCTGGAGGATATGCGCGCCGTCCGCCACCATGTCGGCCTGGAGGTTGGCCGCGGTGTCGCTTACGGTCATCTGGTAAAGCCCGGTCAGCGCGGCCAGGCCGGCGACGCTTGCCACGGGCGCTCCGTTCACGATCAGGCTGTCGGTCGGCAGCAACGCCAAGGCCGATAGCTGGACGTCTGCCTCCTGCGAGCTGAGGATATCGACCCGCCCGCCGGTCACCGTCACGCCGGTGATCTTGCCTTGGTAGACGAACAAATCCGAGGCGGTGTTCAGCACCAGGTCGTCGTGGATTCTGGCGGCCGTGTCGTCGATGGTCATGCTGGACAGTGCGCCACCGAGCCCGCCGATGGTCGCGATGTCAGGCACCGAGACATTGCTCACAATCACCCCGAAGCCACCCAGCACCCCCAGCGCCGGCAGCACGAGTTCCGCTTGCGTGTCGGTCAGTTCCACAGCGGTATCAGTGACGGTGATGCCGGTGATCGTGCCGGCGATCGCATCGGCGTTCAGCATCGACTGGGCGAGCGTCAGGTCGTTGTAGATGTCCGACGCGGTGTCCGACACCGTCATCGACGCCAGGCCCGTCAACGCGCCGTAAGTCGCGGCGTGCAGCACCGACGCTCCACTGACGACCAGGCTGCCGGAGACCAGGTTGGCCAGCGCCGCGGTCACCGCCCAGGCGGCGGCGTCGGTCAGGTCCACCGTGCCGCCGGTCGCCGTCACGCTGCTGATCTTGGCAGCGTGCAGCTCCAGCTCGGAACTCGCCGCGCCGTTCTCCAGGTCGGTCGCGATGGCGCCGGCGGTGTCGCTGACGGTGATGGTGTCGAGCAGTACGCCGATG
The DNA here is from genome assembly GCA_963762885.1 of uncultured Alphaproteobacteria bacterium. Taxonomy (GTDB): domain Bacteria; phylum Pseudomonadota; class Alphaproteobacteria; order Acetobacterales; family Acetobacteraceae; genus JASHVB01. Next base: position 511,130 of record CAVXNH010000077.1, on the reverse strand, counting down.
TCGGCGGCGATGGTGGCGATGTCGCCGACCGCGACGCCTGTCACGTCGATGCACTCAGCCGGCAGGTGGGCGAGGGCGGCGCTGACGACGGTCTGCGCCTGGGCGTCGGTCAGGCTGATCGGCCCGCCGCTGCTGATGGTAACGCCAGTGATGACCAGGTGGTTCAGCGCAAGCTCGGACGAGGCGCCGAGCAACAGGTCGGTCTTGATGTGCCCCGCGGTGTCGCTCACCGTCATGCTGTCGAGTGCGGCGAGTGCCGCGACCGCCGCGATGTGGGTTATCGGCACGTCATCGATCGTCAGCGAGCTGCTTTGCAGCTTTTCAAGCGCCGGCATCACCAGCGTGGCATCGGTGTAGCTCAGATCGACGATGCCGGTGACGGTAATACTGGTGATGTCGGCCTGGTCGGTTTCCAGGACGTGCGCGCCGTCGGACTCCAGGTCGCTTTGCACGTTGGCCGCGCTATCGCTGACCGTCATGGAGGCCAGCGCTCCGAGTGCGGCGATGCCGGCGACATCGGCGACCAGGACGTCGTCGACCACCAGGGTGTCGGCGCCGCTCAGCAGCGCCAACGCATGCAAATCCGCGGTTGCGTCGCTGTCCTCCAGCGTCACCGGGCCACTGCTCACCGCGATGCTGGCGATCTTGGCGTAGTTCGTCAGCAGCACCTTGGCGCCGGACGAACTCAAGATCGTCCTGCACATTGGTTGCGGTGTCGCTGACCGTCATGTGGTCGAGCGCGGCGAGTCCCGCGATGCCGCTGACATCGGCCACCATGACGTCGTTGACCACCAGCGTGTCAGGACCCCGCAGCAGCGCCAGGGCATCCAACGCCGCGCTGGCATCGCTGTCTTCCAGCGTCACCGTGCCACTGCTTACCGTGATGCTGGTGATCACGCCGTGGTTGGTTTCCAGGACGTGCGCCCCGTCCGAACTCGATGTCGCCCTGGATGGCGCCCGCGGTGTCGGTCACCGTCATTTGGTAAAGGCCGGGGTAGCTGACCATCGTGGACACTTCGTCCACCGGCACATCGGTGACCGCCAGGGTGTCGATGGGCAGCAGCTCCAACGCTGCCGCTTCCACACCCGATAGCTCCGAGTACGGCAGGTTTACCGTCCCACCGGTGACCGTCACGCTGGTGATATGACCGTGGTAAATGTAGAGGCTGGAGGAGGCGCCCTTCAGCAGATCGGTGCTGATGATGGATGCCTCGTCGCTGACTGTCATGCCGCCTTCGGCCGGCAGTGCCGTCAAAGCTCCGATGGTCGCGATGTCCTGCACCGAAACATCGCTGACCGTCAGGCCGCCGGCATCGCTCAGCACGCCCAGGGCGTCCAGCACTTGCTCCGCCTGTGTGTCGGTCAGCGCCAGCGTGACAGCGTCGTTCGCAGTGATGGCGCTGATCACGCCGGCCGCGACACCGGCCTCCAGCGCCGAATTGCCGCCGGTCAGGTCGTCATGGATATGCGCGGCGGTATCGGCGACGGAGAGTGTGACGTCGTGGCCGAGATGGGCGTCGATGGGAGCGATGGCGGCCGCGGTCGCGGCGGTGACGGTGTCGCCGTCGGACAGGGTGACGGTGCCGAGCGCGGTGCCGAGTTCGGTCAGCGCGGTGGCGTCGGCGGCGATGTCGAGGCCGGTGTCGGAGACGTTGACCGCGGCGGCGGCGAGGGAAGCGGCGACCGGCACCAGGGCGGCGGCGGTGCCGGCGCCGATCGGGGTCTCGGTGGTGGCATCGGTCAGCACGATGCTCAGCGTGGTGCCGGATGCCAGGGTTGCGAGGTCGGTGGCGTAGGCGCCGACCTGGTCGGCGCTGTCGGTCACCGTGACGGCGCTGAGATGCGCGCCGAGCGTCTCCAGCCCGGTGAGGCTGGCATCGACGTCGGCGGCGCTGTCGGCGACGGCGATCGTGGAGGCGCCCAGCTTGGCGACCAGCGGGGCGAGGCCGGCGGCGTCGGCGGCGAGCACGGGCTCGGTGTCGGTCAGGTTGACGCTGACAATCTTGCCGGCGTGCAGGGTCAGCTCGGACGACCCGCCAAGCTGGAGGTCGGCGGTGATGGCGGCGGCGGCGTCGCTGACGGTCATGCTGTCGAGCACGGCGCCGAAGCCGGTGATGGTGGCGATGTCGGCGACCGCGACGCCTGTGACGTCGATGCCGGCGGCCGGCAGGTGGGCGAGGGCGGCGCTGACGACGGTCTGCGCCTGGGCATCGGTCAGGCTGATCGGGCCGCCGCTGCTGAACGTGACGCCGGTGATGCCCAGGTGGTGCTGCGCCAGCTCGGACGCGGCACCCAGCAGCAGGTCGGTCCTGATGTCCCCGGCGCTGTCGCTCACCGTCATGCCGGCGAAGCCGGCGAGGCCGGCGACGGCGGCGATGTTCTCCACCGGGACGTCGGTGACGTCGAGACTGTCGGCGGGCAGCAGCGCCAGGGCGGCGGTGACGGCGGCGACATAGCTGTCGTCGAGGCTGATGATGCCGTCGTCGGAGGCGATGGCGGAGAGCATGCCGCCGGCATAGGTTTCCAGCCGGGACGACGCGCCGAGTTCGAGGTCGGCCGCGATCAGTCCGGCGTCGTCGCTGACCGCGACGCTGGCGGGGATGACATAGAGGCCGTGCAGGCTGTCGAGCTGGTCCACCGTGGCGCCGGTGACCGCCAGGCCGCCGCCGGTCAGCTTGGCGAACACGGAGGCGGCGCTGTCGGCGACGCCGGCGGCCAGGGCGTGATCGGCGTCCAGGGTGACGGCGGTGCCTGACGTGTCGGCGATGGCGCTGATCTTGGCGGCGTATTGCACCAGGGCCGGGCTGGCGGTCTCCAGGTCGGAGGCGATGGCGCCGGCGGTGCCGGTGACGGCGATGCTGGCGGGGGCGACGCCGGTGGTGAGGACCGCGGCGATGTCGGTCACCGGGACGGCGGTCACGTCCAGCGTCTCGCCGGTCATCAGCGCGAACACCGAGCCGGCGCCGTCGTTGACATGCGCCGCGGAGGCAGTGGCGTAGTCCAGCGTGATGGCGCCTGATGTGGCGATGGCGGTGATGTGGCTGCGATAGTCCAGCAGGACGGAGCTTTCGAGGTTGTCCTCGAGGTCGCCCTGGATGGCGCTGTTGGTGTCGGCGACGGCGAAGCTGGTGGGCGCCACGGTCAGCCCGGCGAGGCTGGCGAAGTCCGCGATGCTCATGCCGGTGACGGCGAGCAAGGTGTCGGGGACCAGTTTGGTCAGGGCTGAGCCGGCGCCGTCGTCGACGCCGGTGGCGAACAAGGTGGCGGCGGTGAGCGTCAGGGTGTCGCTCTCGTCGCTGACGGCGATGCTGTCGAGCTTGGCGCCGAGGGTGAGGAGCTTCGACGCCTCGCCGTCGCCGAGGTCGGCGGCGAGGTCGCCGGCGGTGTCGGTGATCGCGTAGGCGAAAGAACCGGCGATGCGGCCCAGCACGGCGGCGTCGGTGGTGAGGCGGTTGAGCGAGAGGGCGATGTCAGGGGTGCCGCCGTCGTTCAGGGTGATCTGCGTCACCACGCCGCCGCCGCCGCAGAATGGCTCCAGCGCGTCGAGATGGGCGCTGACCGCGGCGGCGCTGTCGTCGATCGTGGCGGTGCCGCCGAGGCCGGCGAGCATGGTGCCGTAGAGCACCACGTCGGCGGCGGTCTCGCCGGCGGCGGTGACGCTGCCGAGGCGGAGGTCGGTCTGCAGCGTGTCGAGGCCGGCGAGGTGGCCGTCGATATGCGTGGCGGTATCGGCGACGTTCAGCGTGACGTCGGTGCCGAGATGGGCGTCGATGGGAGCGATGGCTGCGGCGGTCGCGGCGGTGACGGTGTCGCCGTCGGACAGGGTGACGGTGCCGAGCGCGGTGCCGAGTTCGGCCAGCGCGGTGGCGTCGGCGGCGATGTCGAGGCCGGTGTCGGAGACGTTGACCGCGGCGGCGGCGAGGGAGGCGGCGACCGGCACCAGGGCGGCGGCGGTGTCGGCGCCGACCGGGGTCTCGGTGGTGGCATCGGTCAGCACGATGCCGAGGCTGGTGCCGCCGGCCAGGGCGGCAAGGTCGGCGGCATACATCCCGACCTGGGCGGCGCTGTCGGTCACCGTGACGGCGCTGAGATGCGCGCCGAGCGTCTCCAGCCCGGTGAGGCTGGCATCGACGTCGGCGGCGCTGTCGGCGACGGCGATCGTGGAGGCGCCCAGCTTGGCGACCAGCGGGGCGAGGCCGGCGGCGTCGGCGGCGAGCACGGGCTCGGTGTCGGTCAGGTTGACGCTGACAATCTTGCCGGCGTGCAGGGTCAGCTCGGACGACCCGCCAAGCTGGAGGTCGGCGGTGATGGCGGCGGCGGCGTCGCTGACGGTCATGCTGTCGAGCACGGCGCCGAAGCCGGTGATGGTGGCGATGTCGGCGACCGCGACGCCTGTGACGTCGATGCCGGCGGCCGGCAGGTGGGCGAGGGCGGCGCTGACGACGGTCTGCGCCTGGGCATCGGTCAGGCTGATCGGGCCGCCGCTGCTGAACGTGACGCCGGTGATGCCCAGGTGGTGCTGCGCCAGCTCGGACGCGGCACCCAGCAGCAGGTCGGTCCTGATGTCCCCCGCGCTGTCGCTCACCGTCATGCCGGCGAAGCCGGCGAGGCCGGCGACGGCGGCGATGTTCTCCACCGGGACGTCGGTGACGTCGAGACTGTCGGCGGGCAGCAGCGCCAGGGCGGCGGTGACGGCGGCGACATAGCTGTCGTCGAGGCTGATGATGCCGTCGTCGGAGGCGATGGCGGAGAGCATGCCGCCGGCATAGGTTTCCAGCCGGGACGACGCGCCGAGTTCGAGGTCGGCCGCGATCAGTCCGGCGTCGTCGCTGACCGCGACGCTGGCGGGGATGACATAGAGGCCGTGCAGGCTGTCGAGCTGGTCCACCGTGGCGCCGGTGACCGCCAGGCCGCCGCCGGTCAGCTTGGCGAACACAGAGGCGGCGCTGTCGGCGACGCCGGCGGCCAGGGCGTGATCGGCGTCCAGGGTGACGGCGGTGCCTGATGTGTCGGCGATGGCGCCGATCTTGGCGGCGTACTGCACCAGGGCGGGGCTGGCGGTCTCCAGGTCGGTGGCGATGGCGCCGGCGGTGCCGGTGACGGCGATGCTGGCGGGGGCGACGCCGGTGGTGAGGACCGCGGCGATGGCGGCGACCGGGACGGCGGTCACGTCCAGCGTCTCGCCGGTCATCAGCGCGAACACCGAGCCGGCGCCGTCGTTGACATGCGCCGCGGTGGCGGTGGCGTAGTCCAGCGTGATGGCGCCGCTGGTGGCGATGGCGGTGATGTGGCTGCGATAGGCCAGCAGGACGGAGCTTTCGAGGTTGTCCTCGAGGTCGCCCTGGATGGCGCTGTTGGTGTCGGCGACGGCGAAGCTGCCGGGCGCCACGGTCAGCCCGGCGAGGCTGGCGAAGTCCGCGATGCTCATGCCGGTGACGGCGAGCAAGGTGTCGGGGACCAGTTTGGTCAGGGCTGAGCCGGCGCCGTCGTCGACGCCGGTGGCGAACAAGGTGGCGGCGGTGAGCGTCAGGGTGTCGCTCTCGTCGCTGACGGCGATGCTGTCGAGCTTGGCGCCGAGGGTGAGGATCTTCGACGCCCCGCCGTCGCCGAGGTCGGCGGCGAGGTCGCCGGCGGTGTCGGTGATCGCGTAGGCGAAAGAACCGGCGATGCGGCCCAGCACCGCGGCGTCGGTGGTGACCTGGGCGAGCGAGAGGCCGATGTCGGGGGTGCCGCCGTCGTTCAGCGTGATCTGCGTCACCACGCCGCCGCCGCCGCAGAATGGCTCCAGCGCGTCGAGATGGGCACTGACCGCGGCGGCGCTGTCGTCGATCGTGGCGGTGCCGCCGAGGCCGGCGAGCATGGTGCCGTAGAGCACCACGTCGGCGGCGGTCTCGCCGGCGGCGGTGACGCTGCCGAGGCGGAGGTCGGTCTGCAGCGTGTCGAGGCCGGCGAGGTGGCCGTCGATATGCGTGGCGGTATCAGCGACGTTCAGCGTGACGTCGGTGCCGAGATGGGCGTCGATGGGAGCGATGGCGGCGGCGGTCGCGGCGGCGACGGTATCGCCGTCGGACAGGGTGACGGTGCCGAGCGCGGTGCCGAGCTCGGCCAGGGCGGTGGCGTCGGCGGCGATGTCGAGGCCGGTGTCGGAGACGTTGACCGCGGCGGCGGCGAGGGAAGCGGCGACCGGCACCAGGGCGGCGGCGGTGTCGGCGCCGACCGGGGTCTCGGTGGTGGCATCGGTCAGCACGATGCTCAGCGTGGTGCCGGATGCCAGGGTTGCGAGGTCGGTGGCGTAGGCGCCGACCTGGGCGGCGCTGTCGGTCACCGTAACGGCACTCAGGTGTGTGCCGAGCGTCTCCAGCCCGGCGAGGACGGTATCGACGTCGGCGGCGTTGTCGGCGACGGCGACGGCCGCCGTTGCCAGTTTGGCGGCAAGCGGAGCCAACTCGGCGGCGTGCAGCGCAGTCACCGCACTGACGTCGGTCAACGCGATCGACAGGAGCGTGCTGCCCATCGCAATGAGTGCAGCGGTTTCGGCGTTGACGCCCGCGCCACTGTCGGTGACCTGCGCGCCGATCCCCAGCGCCTCTATCGCGACCGCGTTGTTCGCTATGCCGGCGGCATTATCCGCCACCGTTAGCGTGAAGCCATCGGGCAGGTAGTGGGCGCCGAGGTCATGCAGCGCCGTCGCGTTCGGACCGGTGATGGCCCCGCCCGCATTCAGCTCATAGTACACCTGGGGCGTGCCCCAGCTATGCAGGGTGGCGGCAGCCAATTGCGCCCCGGTGCCGGTCACCGTGATCGTGCTGGCCAGAGCGACGCCGGCAGCGTTGCCGGCAAGCGTGAGCTGGGAAAAGCTGTCCTGTACCGAGAGCGACACGCCGCCGGTGAAGCTCAGCATGTGGGCGGCGTTGAGTGCGGCGAGCGCCTCGGCCTGGTCCGCTGTCACCGGTGCCGCGGCATCGATCAGTGCGCTACTGGCCAGCAGCCCGATTTCCGTGGCGTTGTCGGCGATCGCAACGGGGCCGTCCACCACCGTTAGAGCGGCGGTGCCTCGGCTGAAATGGGCGATGCCGGCGAGCGTGGCGAAATCGGTGGCGTCAACCTGCGCGTCGCCGAGCAAGGTGACGCTATTGGCGTTTGCGAGAAGCTGCGTGCTGGCGTTGGCAAGTAAATTGCTGACGGAGTCCGTGACGATATAACCGCCGGTGGCTGCTCTCGGCCAATCGGCGTTGGCCACGGTGTTCAAATTGAAGATCGTGTCCTGGACGACAACGCCTGCGCTGGGTGCGAAATTGGTCAGCTCGGCGAGTGCTGACGCTTCGGCCGCGGTCAGGGGCACCGTCGACGCTGTCAGTTCGAGGGTCGCGATCGATGTAATCGAGCCAGGCAAGGCTGCCAGTTCGGCGTAGCTGCCCTGCACGGTCAGCGTCACGCCATTGCCCAACGTGAGGTTCGGCAAAGCAGCAAGCTGGTCGGCGGTTGTGGCGTCGATGGTGGCGCTGGTGCCGAGCACCTTGGCGTTCACCCGCGCGATTTCCAGACCGTTCAGCGTGGCAAGCTGCGACGCGGTGTCCGATACGATCAGCGTATTGCCGGCGAGGCTGAACTTGCCGCCGAGGTCGGTCAGCAACGTCAGGTTCGCCACATTCACCGTGTCGCCTGACTCGGAGAGCGCGAGCGTGGTCGCCAACTGCTGCGTCGCCGCGCTGAGGCCAAGCAATGCGGATGCGGAGCCGGTAACGGTGAGCGCATATCCGTCGGTGCTGAACCGGTGGGTGTTTGCAAGCGCCTCGAGCTCGGTGGCCTGCGTGGTTGTGGCGGTCGCGTTGCCTGACAATGTCAGGCCTGTCGCAAGCGCGTTTACAGCGCCACTCAACCCGAGTAACGCGTCCGGCGTGTCGGCGACGGTGAGCGTGTTATCGCCGATTTGCACATCTTCTGCCGCGAGAACGCCGGCTTGTTCGGCGTTGAGCGTCGCATCGCCGAGCATCACGTAGGCGGATGGAACGGCAATCGCATCCGCGGTGAACGCGGCAAGGTGCCGGCCGCTGTCCTCGACCGTGATGGTAAAGCCACCGGCGCTGAATGTGCCGTACCTGAGGAAGTTCCGCCAGCGCTGCCATCTGCGCCACGCTGGCAATGGCTTCAGCGGATAGCGCGATCGGCGTGGCTGTTAGCACGCTGTTGTTGTGCGCCAGGCTGGCGTTCGCCAGCAGAAGCAAATGCGGCAGCGTGCCGGTGATCGTAATCGGCGCGACATTGTTGACCTGGAAGTTCGCCATCCCGATCAACGTTTCGGCGGCGGTGACTGTCAGGTCGCTCGCTTGCGAGATCTGGATATGATTCGCCAGCGCCAACCCTGCGGCGTTCCCTGCGTACTCCAGGTGCGCGGCGGTGTCGCTGACAGTGATCTGATACGAACCCTTGCTGAAATTGCTGAGCCCGGCGAGCTGCGTCGCGTTCGCGGCGGACAGCGCCGTTTCGTTGCCCGACAGCGTGATGGCGCCGGCCAGGGCCAGCCCGCCGGCGTTGGCGCGTGACAGCAGGTCGGCGGCATTGTCGCTGACGGTGAGCGTGTAGCCGCCTAGGCTGAAGCGGCTGCCGAGCAATGCGAGTTCGGCTGCTTGCTGCGCCGTGACGGTGGCGTTGCCGGACAGCGTCACGGCAGCGGCAGCCAGCTCGCCGGCCCAGTCGTCGGGCTGCGATCCGCCGCCGGTGATCTGCAACAGGTCAGCGGCGCTGTCCTGGATGGTGAAATGCGCGATGCCCGTGGTGATATCAGGCAACGTCACGAGCTGTTCCGCGGCGGCGGCGGACAGATCCGTGGCGGTGGTGCTGAGGATCAACTCTGAGGCGAGCGAGACGTTGGTGCCGAAGAGCTCCAACAGATGGGAAGCTGTGTCGGAGATCACCAGCAGGTTGCCGTTATTGGTATAATTCGGCAACGCACGGATCGCCTGGAAATTCGCAACCGTGGTCACCGCGCTATCGGCAAGTTCGATAGTGCTCGCGAGTGCCGCGCTGCCCGAAAGTGTCGCCAGATGGGCGGCAGTATCGATGATGGTAAGCGTGCTGGCGCCGCGGCTGAAAGAACTGCCGAGCGTATGCAACGCGTCCGCCTGCGCGACCGATGCCGTGTCATTGGCGGCGAGCGTGAAGGTAACCGCTGGATCGTTACCAATGATAATGGCGATCAGGCTGGCATTGGAGCTTGCCGACAGGTTCTCGACGCTGTCGGCGATCGTCAGGCCGGACGATGCGGCGGTGAAGTCGGGCAAGGTGAGGAGTTGCCCGGTTTCGACGAGGTTGAGCGTCCAGGGGCCGCTGGACAGCGTGACCGTCGTTATCTGATTGGCGATCAGGCCAACTACGTTGGTCATGCCGAGCAAACCGGTCGGGGAGTCCTGCACCGTCAGTGTGTAGCCGCCGTTGCTGAATTGGGTGCCGAGCTGCGTCAGCAGCGCGGCCTGTGTCGCGTTGACCGTCGCGTCGGCCGTCAATGCGACGGAAGTGGCCTGTAGCTCGATCGCCCAATCGTCGGGCGTCGAGCCTGCGCCCGTGATGTGCAACAGATGCGCGGCGGTATCGGCGATCGTCAGGTTGTTGCCGATCAGCAGGTTCGGCAGCGTGCTTAATTGCTCGGCCTCGGCTGCCGACAGCGAGGCGCTGGCGTTCAGGATCGTGGTGGCGATGTAGGCCAGGTTGCTGCTGCCAACCAGGGTCAGCAACTGGCTCGCGTTGTCGGAAACCGTCAGCGACTCAGACGCGCCGCTGAAGCCGTCTGCGTCGACCAGGCTGTCGAATGCAGAAACCGATAGGAACGACGCGCCGCCGGTCGTGACGACGGAGCTGGCCAGTGCGGCGACGTCGCCAGGCAGCGTGGCGATCTGGGCGGCGGAGTCGCTGATCGTCAGGTTGTAGGCGCCGCGGCTGAAGCCGGGTAGCGCATACAAAGCCTCGGCCTGGCTCACGGTGACGACCGAATCCTGGTCGAGCGTCGTCGCCGTGGCGGCATCGACGCCGGTGGCATAGGGAACAGTCAGCAGGTTGGTGACGGAATCCGACACGACCATGCCGGCCGGGCCGGCATTCAATGGGCCGATCGTTGCAAGTTGCGCTGCCTGGGAAGCGGTAACCACCCAGGGGGAGCCGTTCGCCGCCAACTCGACCTCGGACGCATAGGGCACGAAGGTCGTGAACGAACCGATCAACGCCGTCGGGGTGTCCTGCAGGGTCAAGGTGTGACCGTTCAGGTTGAACCCGGGCATGCCGATCAGGTACCACATGATCTCGCTGTTGACCGTCGTGCTGGCTGACAGATACGTGCTGAGGACGGTTCGGGATTCCGAAATCGGGGACGTGAGCGAGGCATCGATGAAAGACCCTGCCAGCTCGGCAAGCTCCGTCGCCGTGCCCTGCACGATCAATGGGCCGGCGAACGCAGGAAACGCCACGAGATTATTGACGAGATCGAGGAACTGCGTCGTGTTCAGCGTGTAGTCGGCTGCGTTGTCGACGGTGATCGGCACGATCTGATCGGCCGCCGCGATGGATGCCGTGCCGAGTGTCATCGCGGCGAGATGCGCCGGCGTGTCGGCGATGGTGATCGGATCCACATCGGTGGTGAAGTTGTGCAACGCGACCAGGCTGGCCGCGGTGGCGGCATTCACCGTCACCGGCGTGCTGACCTCGATCGCGCTTGCCAAAGCGGCGGTGCCTGCATCCAGCGTGAGCAAGGCGGAAGCGGTGTCGCTGATCGTCAGCGTGCTGGTCCCGACGCTGAAGTCGGGCAGGCCATGCAGCGCTTCGGCGGTGGCAACCGCCACGGTCGCGGACGTGCTGAGTGTCGTCGAAATTTGCGAGAGAACCGGTGACGACAGAGCGCTCAGGCTCGATGCCAGGGCGGCCAGCGATGCGGCATTGTCCGTGATGGCGATGGTGCCGGTGAAGCCGGTGAGGGACAGATGCGGCAGTGCCAGCATGTCCGAAAACTGTGCCGCGTCGATGGCGTAACCGGCTGCATTGCCGCCGGTCTCCACGGCCAGGGTCACATCGCTGGCGGATGCCGCGAGGGATGCGGCCATCGCGGCGAGTGCCGCCGGCGTGTCGGCGATGGTCAGGAGCCCATTGGCGGAGAAATTGGGCAGAGACGCCAGGGTTGCCGCATCCGCGGCGTCAACGGAGGACGCTTGTGAGATCTGCACGGCATAGGCCAGCGCCAGCACGCCGTTGCTTGCGCCCAGCAGGGCGGACGCGCTGTCGCCGATCGTCAGGTGGTACCTGCCGACGTTGAAGCCGCTGAATGCGTCGAGTGAGATTGCGCCGTCAACGGTGACGGTGCCGTTGCCCGACAGGACGGCTTCCCCGTTCCAACTGTTGACGACCGCGAGCGCGGTGCTGGATTCCGCGAGCGTCACCAGATTTCCGGCGGTATCGGTAATCGTCACGAAGAAGCCATTGGGCGAGAACTTGACGCCCATTGCGACGAATTGCAGTGCCGTAGCCTCGGAAATACGGGCGTCGCTCGACAGGTCCACGGCGGTGGCAAGCGCGATCGCGCCTGCCGTGGCAGTCTCCAGATTCGTCGCGGTATCGCTCAGCGTAAGGTCATTGCCGTTCAGGCTGAAGCCGGTCAGGGCTGCGAGCGTCGCCGCCGCGGCGGCGGACACCGTCTCCGCATCGTTGGCGAGGATGCTGGTGGCGACCGTGGGCAGCGTTGCCGCTGCCGCGAGTATTGCTGTGATACTGCCCTGTACCTCCAAGGTTATGCTGCCGGCGCGGTTGAAACCGGGCAGTGCGGCCAGCTCCAGCGCCTGCACGACGTCGGATACGGCACTGGCGTTGAGCTGGGCGCTGCTGCCGGCGGCGAAATGCAGCGTCGGGTCGAGCAATTGCGTCATCGTGCCGGCGAAGCTGCCCGACGTGGCGGTGATCGCCTCGAATCCCTGGCCGAAGATCTGCGCGGCTACCGCGGACAGCGCGCTGCCGATATCGGCGACGGCAAGTGTCGCGTTGGTCAGGTTGGCCCCGGATTCGACCAGGGCGGCAGCAGCGCTTGCCGTAAGGATGGTGCGGTTCGGGTAGGAGGTGGTGACGACTGTCACCGGTCCATCGGCCTCGAGCGCGGAAATGCTGGCGGCTGCGTTGGACAGGGCCAGCGACGTGTCGCTGATGGTCAGGGTCGATGCGGCGGTGCCATTGGCGTGCAGTGTCAGTGTGGCGTGGTCGCCCAGTGCGGCAAGTGCGGTTGCCTGCGTGGCGTTCAGGGTGACGCCGTCCAGCTCGGCGACGATGGCGGTGGCGCCGGAGACCGCCTCCGGCGCCGCCGCCAGCAATTTGGTCACTGTATCGTCGATTGTTTCGGCTGAGGCGAACGCAAGTTGGGTCGGCGTGAGCGTGGCGAGATCGGCGAGCGTATCGTCCACGGTCAACGTGTGGCCGGCCGAGAAATGCGGCAGCGCCGCCAGGATCGCAAGCTGTGCCGTGGTGGCGGTGTCGTTGGCACTCAGGGTGATCGTCGAGGCAATGGCGGCCTGGCCCGCGGTGAGTGTCACCAGATGGCTGACGGTGTCGGCAATGGTCAGGGTCTGGCCCCCGGCGACACTGAAGTTCGGCAGGGAAGCGAGCGTGACAGCGCCGGTGACCAGGACTGTGCCGCTGTTCGACTGCGTCGCCCTGACGTTGGGATATTCGAACCACTGGAAGGCGGGGCCCTCTGAGCAGCAGGTTCGTCAGCGTGTCGGACACGGTGACCGACGTCCCGGCCATCGCGAACACGTTGTAGAGGGCGGCAACCGATGCGGTGAGATCGTTGATCGAGTCGGAAATCGTCAGGCTGACGCCGTTGGCGATGCCGAAATGCGACAGTCCCTCCAGCGCGATCGCATGCTGTGCGGTGACGGTGGAACTGATGCCGAGCTGGAATACGGTCAACGAGGGTTTGGCTTCGGCCGGGGTAAAAGCGAGCAGATTGGCTGCGCTGTCCGATAGCGTAAGGGTCAGGCCGACAGCGCTGAAGCTGGAGAAGCTCTCCAGCGTCAGCAATTGACTCCAGCGTCAGCGTCGCATTGGCGGTCAGCGAGATGCTGCTGGCGCCGCGAATGATCGGATTGGCGATGGCAGCCAGGATATCGTTGGCGGTGTCCTGCACTGCCACGACAATGCCGGTGATGGTGAGGCCGGCCGCATCGGCGGGGGCGGTAAGCTCGGCGACGCTGTCGCGCACGGTCAGCTTGTAGGTTGCGGTACTGAATTTGTGGCCGATCGCCGCCAGCGCAGCCGCTTGCGGGGCGGTGACGACGCCATTGGCACTCATGCTGAACAGGGTGACGCGCGCATCCAGGGAAGCGTTCGAAACGGCGTTGGCGATATTGGCGGCCGTATCGGCAACGGAGATGCCGCTGGCAGAGGATGCAAGTGCCGCCGCGACGGTATATGTGGCCATATCCTGAACCTTCCTTGCATGGTCTATCGACCGCACGCGCGGCGCCCACCATGCCCGGAGCTGGGAGCACCACCCGTCTGCACGCGGGAAGATGCCAGCGATGTCTTGACCAAAGGTTAGGATCGCCGCGGAAAGATCGCCTGCCGGGGCGGGAATTTCAGAACGAAACGGGAATCTGGTGGGCGGTCGATGGCAGGGGTGGCTCTGGCGGGCGGCCCCGCCGCCTGATAGAGGCCCCTGCATGGATGCCTCCACGCCTCGCGCTGCCTTGCAGCGCGGTCCCGACAGCACGCGCGCCCTGCTGCTGCGGCTATGGCGCGAGCATGTCAGGCACTACAAGCCGCGGCTGCTGCTGGTGCTGGTGCTCACGCTGCTGATGGCCGGAACCACCGCGCTGTATCCGGTGGTGATCGACCATGCGTTCCAGATGTTTGCCGACCGCGACCGGCGCATCCTGTATCAAATTCCGCTCCTGGTGGTGGTGGTCACCACGGTCAAGGCGGCAGCGCAGTATTTCCAGAATGTGCAGGTGCAGCAGGTGGTGCTGCTGGTGATCCGCGAGCTGCAAGGTCGCATGTTCAGCCACCTGACGAGCACCGACCTGACGCGGCTGGAACGGGAAGCACCGGCCCAGCTCGCTGCGCGCTTCACCACGGATGCGGCCACGATCCGCGAGGCGCTGACCCGCGCGGTCAACGGCGTTGCCGATGCCGTGACCGTGGTCGGGCTGATCGGCTCGATGCTGTATCTCGACTGGCTGCTGTCGCTGATCGCGGCGGTGCTGTACCCGCTGGCGGCGGTGCCGATCCAGCGCATTGGCAAACGGGTGCGGCGGGCCTCGGGCGGCATGCAGGAGCGCATGGGGGAAACCGCCGCGCTGCTGAACGAAAGCTTCGCCCAGGCCCGCACCGTACGCGCCTACCGGCTGGAGGCGTTTGAGACGCAACGTGCCGAGGGTGCCTTTACCGAGCTGTACCGCGCGTTGCTACGGATGAGCCGGAGCAGGGCGCGGGTCGATCCGTTGCTGGAGGTGTTGGGCGGGGCCGCGGTTGCGGCGGTGATCGGCTTCGCGGGCTGGCGTGCGGCGATCGGCAGCAACACGATGGGGAATTTTACCGGGTTTGTCGCGGCGCTGCTGATCGCGTCCCGGCCGTTGCGGGCGCTGGGGTCGCTGAATGCGGCGTTGCAGGAAGGCTTGGCCGGGCTGGTCCGCGTGTTCGCGGTGGTGGATGAGAAGCCGACCATTCTCGATGCCCCGGATGCGGTGGCGCTGCCGCCCGGCCGCGGCCTGGTCGCGTTCGAGGATGTGCGGTTCGTCTATCCGGACGGACGGGTCGGGTTGAGCGGCCTGAGTTTCGTGGCCGAACCGGGACGCACCGTGGCGCTTGTCGGGCCATCCGGCGGCGGAAAATCGACCGCCATCTCGCTGATCCCACGGCTGCATGACGTGACGGCCGGCGCGGTGCGGGTCGATGGCGCCGACGTCCGGCGCGTGACGCTGGCCAGCCTGCGCGATGCGATTGCCTATGTCGGACAGGATGCGCTGCTGTTCGATGACACCGTCGCGGCGAATATCGGCATGGGACGGCCGAATGCCACCGAGGCCGAGATCGAGGCGGCGGCGCGCGATGCGGCGGCCGGGGATTTCATCGCTGCGCTGCCGCAGGGCTACGCGACACGTGTCGGTCCTGGCGGCCGGCGGTTGTCCGGCGGCCAGCGGCAGCGTGTGGCTCTGGCGCGTGCGCTGTTGCGAAATCCTCGGATCCTGCTGCTGGACGAGGCGACCAGTGCGCTGGATACCGAGAGCGAGGCGGCGGTGCAGACAGCGCTGGCGCGGCTGCGGCAAGGGCGCACGACCATCGTGATCGCGCACCGGTTGTCCACGGTGCGGGACGCGGATCTGGTCGTGGCGATGGCCGAGGGGCGCGCGGTGGAGCAAGGCACGCACGCCGAATTGCTGGCCCAGGACGGGCTGTATGCGCGGCTGGTGCGCAGCCAGTCGTTGGCGCAATGATGCAGCGTTGCGCAATGACGATGTGAACCCGGTCAGTTCATGAACGATCAGCCGACCGCCGTAAGAGCTTCCACGACGGGGCGTCCGCCAGGAGACAACGCGGCGCCTCCCGTCCGGCGCGGCCGCACGGCGAAGTGGCTGCTGCTGCTGATCGTGGTCGTCGCGCTGATCGGCGCCGCTGGCTACTGGTACATGACCAAGGACGTTGCGACGACGGACGATGCGTATACCGATGGCAACGCCGTGACGATTGCACCGCAGGTCGCCGGCGAGGTGATCGCCCGCGACGTGGACGATAACGCGCAGGTCAAGGCAGGGCAGGTGCTGATCGAGATAGATCCGCGGCCGTACCAGGCGGCGCGCGACCAGGCCGCCGCCAGCCTGCAAGTCGCTCAGGCGCAGCTTGCCGCGGCGCGGGCCAGTCTGGAGGCCGCACGGGTCACCTGGCCGGCGAAACTGGCCAGCGCGCAGGCGGAACTCGTCGCGGCACAGGCGCGGCAATTCAAGGCGCAGGCGGACGAGCGGCGGCAACGCAGCCTGCCGAAGCAGGCGACCACGCAGCAGGACATCGACAACGCGGAGTCCGCGCTGCGCAACGCCGATGCCGCGGTGGGCGAGGCGCAGGCCAATGTGCACGGCGCCGATGTCGTCGCCCAGTCGATCGCCCAGGCTGACGCGCAGGTGCATCAGTTGAGGCCCAGGTCGAACTGGCGCAGGCGCAGCTCGCGCAGGCGGAACTGAACCTGGGCTGGACGAAAGTGCGCGCGCCGCAGGACGGCTGGGTCACCAAGCGCAACGTCGACAAGGGCAACTACGTGCAGGTGGGACAGTCGGTGATGGCGCTGGTCACGCCGGAGATTTGGGTGACCGCGAATTTCAAAGAAGACCAGCTCGCCCGTATGCGGTCGGGTCAGCGCGTCGATATCAGGGTGGATGCGTTTCCCGGGCTGCGCCTGGTGGGGCACGTGGACAGCGTGCAGCTTGGTTCCGGGCTCGCGCTTCTCGGCGTTTCCGGCGGAGAACGCGACGGGGAATTTCGTCAAGATCGTGCAGCGGGTGCCGGTGAAGATCGTCATCGACAGCGGGCTGGATTCCGCGCATCCGCTGCCGCTGGGAATTTCGGTCGATCCGGTGGTGCATTTGAAGTGAGCGGCGCTCCGCACGGCGCATTCCATCCGCGGGCCAATCCGTGGCTGATTGCCGTCGTGGTCACGATGGCGCCGTTCATGGAGATCCTGGACACCACCATCGTCAATGTCAGCCTGCCGCATATCGCCGGCAGCATGTCGGCCAGCTATGATGATGCGACGTGGACGCTGACGTCCTACCTTGTCGCCAACGGCATCGTGCGTGCCGATCTCCGGCTGGTTCGGCCGATTGCTCGGCCGCAAGCAATACTTCCTGTTGTGTGTTGCGATGTTCACCGTCTGCTCTTTTTTGTGCGGCATCGCCACCAACCTGGGGGAGCTGGTGGTGTTCCGGCTGTTGCAGGGTTTCTTTGGCGGTGGACTGCAACCGAACCAGCAATCCATCATCCTCGACACCTTCGAACCGTCGCAGCGCGGACGAGCCTTTTCCGTTGTCGCGGTGGGGATCATCTTCGCGCCGATCCTCGGGCCCGTGCTGGGCGGCTGGCTGACCGACGCGTGGTCCTGGCGCTGGGTGTTCCTGATCAACGTGCCGGTCGGAATTTTCGCGTTTCTGTTTGTCGCGCAGCTTGTCGAGGACCCGCCCTGGGTGCGCGCCGACCGGGCGCGATTGATCGACGTGGACTATATTGGCCTGTCGCTGATCGCGATCGGTTTCGGTGCGCTGCAACTTATGCTCGACCGCGGCGAGGACTATGACTGGTTCGCCTCGCCATCGATCCGGGTGGCGGGGCTGGTCGCCGCCGTAGGCATCATCGGCGCAACCTGCTGGCTGCTGCTCACCGACAAGCCGGTGGTGGACCTGCGCCCGTTGGCGGACCGGAACTTCGCCGTCGCTTCGGTGGTTTGCTTCGGCATCGGGCTGAGCCTGTACTCCAGCCTGGTGATCATTCCGCTGCTGGCACAGGGATGGCTCGGCTACACGGCATTGCTCACCGGCCTGGTGCTGTCGCCCGGCGCGGCGGTGATGATCGTCATGATCCCGCTGGTGGGCCGGCTGGTGCTGCCCAACATCTCCACGCGCGTGGTGATCGGGATGGGTTTCTTCTCGCTGGGCTGTGCGTCGCTGTATGCCATGCGGTTGACGCCGGATGTGGATTTCTGGACGCTGGCACTGTTCCGGGCGTACCAGACGATTGGATTGGGTTTCCTGTTCGTGCCCAACAGCACGATTGCCTATTCCACGCTGCCGCGCGCGCTGAATGCGGATGCCACGGCGCTGTATTCCATGTTCCGCAACATCGCCGGCTCGATCGGCATTGCGGTGGCGACGTCGCTGGTCGCCAATCGGTTGCAGGCGCACCGGGCCTACCTGGCGGGCCATTTGTCGCCGCTGGAGCAACCGTATGACGATCTGCTGGCGCAGTATGGCAGGACGTTGCGGGGCCTGGGTTATGCCGCCGGGTCGGCGCACGACTTGGCGATGGGGCTGCTGAACATGGCGTTGAACAAGCAGGCGGCGATCATGGCGTATGGCGATGTATTCGCCGTGTCAGCGTTGGCTGCGTTTGCCGTGGTGCCGCTGGTATTTCTGTTCCGGCCCGGCATCGCCGGCCGGCGGGGTGCGGGGCGTTGACCCGATCGACCCACCAACGGAGGCACCAGACAGGGCGATCGCGTTTGGCATTTGCCTGATGGCAGCGAGTCAATTCTTAATCACGGGGGCTCTTATACCAATCCCCGGAACGAGTGACTCCTGGCCGCTTCGCCCAAACCGCCCCAACCATCATCGCCGGCCGGCGATTGGCTTCATTGAGCCGGCAGCGACGCTCGGCTAGGGTCGCGCCGCCCATGCGCCATTTCCTTCTCCCCCTTGCCATCCTGCTCTGCCCGGCCGGGCCTGCGCTGGCGCAGGTGACGGTTGACCTGCACGCGCTCGACGCGCTGCCGAGCACCCCCGGGGCGCCGATCCGCCCGCCCGCGCCAAGGCCGCCGCCAGCGCCGCATGCTGCCGTCGCAACAACGGCGCCGTCCGCCCACGCTGCGTCCTTGCCGCCCGTGGAGGCGACACCGGCCCCTGTGGTCGCTTCGACCACGCCGCCAGCCGGGCCGCAGCCCCCAGTGGCGCCGCCACCTGCCGCAGCGTCGCCTCCGCCGGCGGCCACGTTGCCGGAGGCGCCGCCGCTGGTTGCCTCGATCCCGCCCATTCTGCCACCGGAGCCCGTGGCCGGCGCATCGCCACCGCCCGCGCCGCCGATCGCCGCAACTGCGACGACCACCGCCGCCGCAACGCAAACGGGGTTGCGCCTGACGTTCGCCAGCGGCCAGTCGGATCTCAGCCCGGGCAGCGCCGACTCGATCAAGCAGGTCGTGCAGGCCGCCCCGGCCGGGGACGCCACGACGTTCAACGTGCTGGCTTACGCGTCCGGCGACTCGGACGATCAGTCCGTGGCGCGCCGCCTGTCGCTGGCGCGTGCCATCGCCGTGCGAGCCGCGCTGATGGCGGATGGCGTGCCGTCCAGCCGCATCTATCTGCGTGCCCTGGGGTCCGAGGCGGGCCAGGGACCGGCCGATCGCGTCGATCTGAGCGTGCTTGGCGTCAACGCGAGCCAGCGATGACACGGCCGACCGTTTTTCTGGTTCGCATGGCGGTGTTCCTTGTCGCGGCGGCCGGTCTCGCCGCGGTGCTGTCGCCGGTGCTGATCCGCGCGTTCGAGAACAACCCCGGCCTCAACAGCTTCATCCTGTTCGTGCTGGCGCTCGGCATTGCCTGGAATTTGCGGCAGGTGCTGCGGCTGTCGCCCGAGGTCACGTGGATCGAAACGTTCCAGAACGCGCGAGCGCGGCTTGCCGCGCTGCCGCCGCCGAAGCTGCTGGCGCCGATGGCGCGCATGTTCGCGTCACGCGAGCAACTCGCGCGTGGTGAGCAAACCCGGTTCACGCTGTCCACCACGTCGATGCGCACCCTGCTCGATGGCATCGCCTCGCGCCTCGACGAAAGCCGCGAACTGTCGCGCTACATGACGGGGCTGATGATCTTTCTCGGATTGCTCGGCACGTTCTGGGGGTTGCTGAAGACGATCGGCGCGGTGTCCGACGTGATCGGCCACATGTCGATCGGCAGCGGCGACGTGAACACCATGTTCGAGCAATTGAAGTCCGAGTTGTCGGCGCCGCTGGCGGGGATGGGCACGGCCTTCTCGGCGTCGATGTATGGATTGGCCGGCGCTCTGGTGCTGGGGTTTCTCGATCTTACCGCGGGCCAGGCGCAAAACCGTTTCTTCAACGAGCTGGAGGAATGGCTGGCCGGCCAGACGCGCCTGGGATCCGGCGCGCTGGCGGAAGGCGAGGGGTCCGTCCCGGTCTATGTGCAGGCGCTGCTGGAACAGACGGCGGAGAATCTGGAGGCGCTGCAACGGGTGATGGTGCGCGGCGAGGAGAGCCGCTCGCAGGGCAACCAGACCGTGGTGACGTTGAACGAGCGCATGGGCACGCTGACCGACACGATGCGCACCAGCCAGCAGCTCATGCTGCGCATTGCGGAGTTGCAGCAGGCGCTGGCGCCCGCATTGCACCGGCTGAGCGACATCCAGGGCGGCGACGACGTGGCGCGCGCGCATCTGCGCAATATAGAACTGTATCTGCAACGTTTGCTCGCGGAGTCGGAGCAAGGGCGGGCGACGACGGTGGCGGAGTTGCGTAACGATCTGCGGGTGCTGACGCGCACGGTGGCGGCGCTGGCGGAGGAGCGGAGTTAGATGATGCGTTGCTCACGCAATGACACCGCGCCCACGAAAAATGACACCTCTCCCGCGGGAGCGGGAGAGGTCGAGACGCGTAGCGTCGAGGGTGAGGGTGATCGGGCCGGCACACAACGCTCTACCTGCTTACGTGCGGCCCGATCACCCTCACCCTCGGTGCTTCGCACCATCGACCTCTCCCGCGAAGCGGGAGAGGTTTACGCTGATGCGTAACCGGCGGCACGTCAGCAACGGGCTGGAGGCGTGGCCGGGCTACGTGGACGCTTTGTCCACCCTGCTCATGGTCATCATTTTCGTGCTGCTGGTGTTCGTGCTGGCCCAGGCGTTCCTGTCCGTCGTGCTGTCCGGGCGCGACAAGGCGCTGGACCAGGTGAAGCAGCAGCTTGCGCAGTTGACCGATGCGCTGTCGCTGGAGCGCGGGCATTCCGCCGAACTCCAGACCTCGGTCGCCCAGCTCAACCAGCGGCTTGCGGCGAGCGCCAAGGCGCGCGACACGTTGTCGCAGCAGCTTGCCACTTTGCAGTCGCAGGCACAGCAGTTGACCGCGCAACGCGACGCGCTGCTGACCCAGGTGCAACAACTGGGAGCGCAGAAGGAAACCGCCACTCAGCAGCTTACCCAATCCAACGCGCAACTGGCGCAGGCGCAGCAACAGCTTGCCGACATGCGCCAGCAGATGGCCGAGCTGGACAAGACGGTAACCGCCGACAAGGAGACCATCCAGGCGCGTCTGTCCGATCTTGCGAAGCTCCAGGAACAGGCACGCGCGCTGGCCGCGTTGCGCGATCAGTTGGAGAAGCAGGCGCAGGACGCCGCCGCGCGGGCGATGACGGAGCAAGATCGTCGAGCGGCGGTCGAGGCGCAGTTGGCCGACGACAAGAAGCTGGGGGATTCGGCGCGGGCGCAAATCGCCTTGCTCAATAAGAACGTCGATGAGTTGAAGGCGCAGCTCGCCGCGGTGTCGCAGGCGCTGGACCTGGCGCAGGCTCAAGGGCGCGACAAGGACGTGCAGATCGCCAACCTGGGACAGAAGCTGAACGCGGCGCTGGCAGCCAAGGTGCAGGAGCTACAGCAGTATCGCAGCGAGTTTTTCGGCATGTTGCGACAGGTGCTGGCAGGGCGGCCGGGCATCCAGATCGTCGGCGACCGATTCGTGTTTCAGAGCGAGGTGCTGTTTCCGGTTGGCAGCGCCGAGCTGACTTCGGCGGGCGTGGCGCAGATGACCGCGCTGGCGGTCACGATCAAGGACATCGCGACGGAAATTCCGTCTGACATAGGCTGGGTTTTGCGCGTGGACGGCCACACCGATCCGCAACCGGTGAAGGGCGGGCAGTTCGGTTCCAACTGGGAGTTGTCGGCGCAGCGGGCAATCACGGTGGTGAAGCTGCTGATCGCCGATGGCGTGCCGCCCGAACACCTGGCAGCCGCCGCATTCGGCGAGTACCAGCCGATCGTCCCTGGCGACTCGCCGGAGGATTATGCGAAGGACCGGCGGATCGAGTTGCGTCTCACGGACCGATGAGCATGGACGACAGGCATCCTTTGGTAACGGCGATGGCAGTGGCCGAACGGCTGCCGCGCGCCGAGATTGCCGCGGCGATCGAGCATCTCGCGGAGGTGACGCCCGATCTGCTGGCGGTGGTCGAGCGTGCGGCCGAGGGGCCGGTGGAAGACCAGGCCGAAAGCATCCTGGTGTTCTTTGCACTGCACATTCTCGCCGCCGCACGCGAGCCGAAACTGCATGCGCCGTTGATGCGCCTGCTTCGCCGTCCGGAGACGGAAATCGATGAATTGCTCGGCGAGGCGGAGACGGAGGCGCTGGGCAAGATCATTGCGGGTGGGTTCGACGGGCATGCGGCGGATTTGTTCGAACTGGCGTTGGAGCCGGAGCGCAACGAGTTCCTGCGCGACAGTGTCATGGGGGCGATCGCATTCCTTACCTGGGACGGTCGCATCGATGCCGCGGAGACGCGGCGTTTCCTTGAGCGGTTCGACGATGACCGGGCGATGCCGGCAGGCGACAATGGCTGGTTCGGTTGGTCGCTGATGGTGGAACAGCTCGGTTGGGCGGATATGGCGCCGCGGGTCGAGCAGGCCTATGCCGATGGCCGGATCGGGGATTGGATGTCGTCGGTCGAGAACTTCCGCGAGGGTCTGGCCAGAGACTCTGGCGGCGCCAGACGACTTGAGCCGGTTCGATAGAGAAGGACAGGGCTACTTCGTGGATGTGCTGGAGGAGCTTGGCCATTACCATTTCGAGCCTCCGCCGGAAATGAAACCGCCGCCGTCCCCGTCGACACGCTTGCCGGTGGCGCCGCGGGAGCCGCTGCACGCGGCACCGTGGAATCAGGCTGCACGCAATCCGATGCGCCATGTTGGGCGGAACGATCCCTGTCCGTGCGGCAGCGGCAAGAAATACAAGAAGTGCTGCTTGGCGGCGTAGACCTGCCGAGGATCATCCCGTCATCGCCGGGTTTGACCTGGCCATCCATGCAGCAGGGTGCCGCGATAGATTACCGGGTCAAGCCCGGCCATGACGGTTGGGGTGCCTCGTGCGAAGTCGTCGAGAGTCAACCGTTTGACGGGCTGGTATAAAATCAGTGGTGCGCGATAGACGGGCGGGTCGAGTCCGGCCATATCGGTGGCCAGGCGGTCGGTATTGCGGCGTTTCAATTCGAGCGGTTGATGACATCTTGTGCATCGTAATTCGCCATGTCGTTGCAGATTGCTGGCCGTTGTGCCGCTAAATGAACCGCACGCGTTTTTGTTAGATACCAACACGTAGATTCGATTTGTCCCCGCTTCATTGAGCGCTCATCGAAGGAGAGCGGGAAGACACGGCTTCCCTGCGCGGGGAGGTCGAGGCAATGGCTACCAGTACCAGCAGTTCGGGGAAACCGACGTTGACGTTGCCGGCATCGGAGCAGGTGACGGCGCATGGGACGGTCGCGGTATCCGGTGAGAGCTACTCAGACAGTTTCGCGGCAGCTAATCCTGGCTCGCTATATCTCAAAATCAGCGACGAGAGCGGCGAGTTGTATGGCTATTACCCAGGTTCGGTCGACGGCGCGGCGGGGAACGGCAGCGATACGATCACGTTCCAGGGATCGTATGCCGACGTGCAGGACATCATCAACAGCCTGACCTATGTGGCCGCCGGTTCCGGTGGCTCGGACGACATCCATTACGACATTTGGAACCAGGCCGGAACTGAAACGACTGGCAATGTGCCGGTCACTATCTCCAACGGCGGAGCCGGCAGCGGCAACGGTAGCGGTGCCGGGTCGACGACCACCACAAGCGGCGGGCCGACGCTCAACGAACCGGCCAGCGAGACGGTTGCGGCAGGTGCGACGCAGGCGGTGACGGGTTCGTATTCCGATAGCACGGCCGCCAGCAATCCGGGCGCAATGTATCTTGGCATCACCGACAGCAGCGGGACGCTGCACGCTACCAATGCGTCCGGCAGCGTGGTTGCCGGCTCCGGAACCGACAATATCACGCTGAACGCCGACTACGCGGACGTCAACGCGGTGCTGGAAAGCCTGACCTATACCGCGGGCGCCGGCGGCGGCTCGGACAACATCCACTTCGACATTTGGAACCAGGCGGGCGTCGAGTCCACCGACAGCGTCCCGGTCAGCGTCACCAGCGGCGGCGGCGGAGGTGGTGCGTCCGTGACCTGGACCGGCGCGGTCAGCAATAACTGGAACACCGCCGGCAACTGGTCGGGCGATGCGGTGCCGCTCAGTGGCAACTCCGTCATCATTCCCGCCAACACGCCAAACAACGCGACGCTGTCGAATGCCACGCTGAGCGGCGAGACCATCACGCTGGAGGGCAGCGGTAACAGCTTCGCCACTTGTGGTGTTCAACGACGTAACGCTCGAACTCGGTTTTGCAGGCGGCCCATGCCGGGCAGGTGCAGATCGGCGGCACTCTGACGGTCGGCGCACAGGGCACGCTGGAAGCCGGCACGAGCGCCGCGCTGACGTTGAGCGGCACCGCGGAGACGATCGTCAACGATGGTCTGATCAGCGGCGCGGCTGGCGGATATATTCTAATCTACAATGGGCCATCCACTGGCGCGGCGGCGGCGCAGCTTCTCAATAACGGCAGCATCGTCACCGATGGGGGGACAATCAATTTTGCCTCCACGGGGACGTATCCCGGCAGTCCTCCGGATTGGATGTTCGTCAATAGCGGCAGCGTCGATATCACCAACGGCGGCGGCGTGACGTTGGATGGCACGTTCGAGGGCGGCGACGTTGCGTTCACCGGCTCGGCTGGGTCACTGACGGTCGAGCAGGGGATGGCGTTCGCTGACGGTGCCACTGTCAGCGGCTTTGGGGCGGGCGATCGAATTTTGATGGAGGACTCGGCGGCAGGGCAGGGGGGTGCGCTGAGGTTCGCCGACGGCACGTTGGAGGTGACCCAGGGCGGCACGCTGGTCCAGGCAATTCCACTTGTCGGCAGCAGTGGGTTCACTCTCGGGAATTTTGAGGACCAGACGGTTGGCGGCGCCGGCAATGCGTCGACCGTGGTTTACGCGGCGAGCGATCAGGCCAGCGGACAACTGAGTCCGGACGTTGTCGCGCCGGCTTCGGCTTCGGTGGCGCAGGGCGCCACGCTGGCGCTGAACGATGTGTCGATCGAGAACTTCGGAACCTCGAGCAATCTGTCTATCGATGCGGGGTCCGGGACTTTGTATATGGACGGGGCGAGCGGATCGGGCACCGACCAGCTTACTCTGGGCCCGACGTCGCAGGCTCAGGCAAACGCCGATCTGGCCGGCCTGACCTATGTGCCTGAAGCCGGGGCAACGTCCGATACGGTGTCGATCGCGGCGCAACCGCCTGCGCCGGTCGAGACCGTGCGATCGAATTCCGATCAGCATTACCGGGGGCGGTCCTGCGCTGAGCGAGCCCTCGAGCGAGACGGTGGCGTCCGGCGGCACAGTCGCGGTCGGTGGCAGCTATTCCGACAGTTTTGCGGCGGGCAATCCTGGGTCGTTGTATCTGGGGATCAGCGACAGTTCCGGGACGCTGACGGCGACGAACGCATCGGGGCAGGCGGTGGCGGGGTCGGGGACTGACAGCGTTTCGTTGCAGACCGACTATGTGGACGTGAATGCGATCCTGGCGAGCCTGCACTACACGGCGGGTGCGAGCGGCGGTGCCGACACGATCCAATTCGATGTTTGGAACCAGGCAGGCGTGGAGACGACCGCGAGTACGGCGGTGACGATCGACCTCACTGCCGCTGCGGCGGGGGCGTCCGGGCCCACGTTGGCCGATTTCACGACGACGGGTGCGGGTGCGGCGGGCGCTGCGGTGCCGGACGAGGCTGGTAGCGGTTCGGCGGCCTCGACGTTGCTGAGCGATGCGCTGACGCATCCGATGGTGGTTCCGGTTATCGCGAGCGAGTAATACCAGCCCGCAAAACGATTGACGTACAGACAACGGCCGTCCCTAACCGTCATGGCCGGCCCCAACCGTCATGGCCGGCCTTGTGCCGGCCATCCACGCCTTTTGTCGCGTGCACGAAGGCAAGGCGTGGATGGCCGGCACAAGGCCGGCCATGACGGGTTAGGCCGGCCATGACGGTTGGGGCCGGCCATGACGGTAAGGGCGGCCCGTGCGACCGGTGGAGAGTCAATCGTTCGGCGGGTTGGTGTAAGGCGGGGGGAAGGTATGGATACTCCCCCTCCCCTTGGAGGAGGGGGTTGGGGGGAGGGGTCCCGTGCGGCTTATCGCGGCGCCGCCAGCCGGCGCACCAGCCCGACGTTCCAGC
The DNA here is from genome assembly GCA_963762885.1 of uncultured Alphaproteobacteria bacterium. Lineage (GTDB taxonomy): Bacteria > Pseudomonadota > Alphaproteobacteria > Acetobacterales > Acetobacteraceae > JASHVB01. Next base: position 485,027 of record CAVXNH010000077.1, on the reverse strand, counting down.
GCACGTAGCCTGGCTGCACGAAGCCCAGGCGGTCGCGGATCGTCGCGTGCGCCTCGGCCAGGCGATGGAACGGGATCGACGGGAACAGGTGGTGCTCCGCGTGGTAGGGCATATTCCACATCAGCAGGCGCACCGCGGTGGTAGTCAGCGTGGTGCGGGTGTTGGTCAGGCCGTTGCGATCCCGGGTGCAGCCGGTATGCTCCGCCAGCAGGTAGGCGCGCAGGAAAGGCTGGGCGAGCACTTGCGGCCCGATCCAGTACAGCAGCGGCGTCGCCCAGCCGAACAGCAGCGCCGATCCGACCGCGCCTCCGCCCAGCAGCACCGTCATTGCGCGCACGCTGCGGATCACGCGCGGGGCGGCGGCCGCGCTGACGTAGGGGTAGCGGCTCAGGTCGCCCCTCCAGCAATCGGCGATCACGCGCAGTCGCAACGACCAGTATGCCACGCCAAGCACGCGGGAGGCGTAGCTGCGCAGGTCGCTTGGGTCCGGCGCGTCGAGTTCCGGATCCTGGCCGGGGATCTGGGTATGGCGGTGATGCGCCAGGTGGAAGCACGTGTAGAACTGGGCGTTGAGCAGCGAGGGGCAGGACGTCAGCCAGCCGACGATGGCGTTGGCTCTGCGTGAGGCGAACGCGGTCTGGTGCATGGTCTCGTGCGCCGGGGCGAACAGCGCGACCTGCACCAGGCCGAGGGCCAGCACCGCCGGCAGCAGCGTCCAGCCGGAGGCGATGGCGACCAGCCAGCCGGTGCCGCCGAGCAGCGCCAGGTGGATCGCCAGGTGGGCCGCGCCGCGCGCGTTCGAGCGGGTTTGCAGGGCACGCAGTTCGGCGGCGCTCAGGACGCGGTCAGCCAGGGTGGTCATTCGGCGCCTCCTGCCTGCCGATTGGGCATCCGGCAGTGGTGGTGCGTGGATGGTGATGCGCGGCGCAGCGGGTAGCAAGTGCCGGGCCATTTGCGGGCACGAGGGTGTGTCGGCCGCGGCGAAACAAGAGTCTCCACCTCCCCTTGTGGGAGGGGGTCGGGGGGAGGGGTTCCGGTACGGCACGAACCCCTCCCCCCAACCCCCTCCCGCAAGGGGAGGGGGAGACTTCTTATCAAACCTCGAACGCTATTCCGCTGCCAGAGCGGCGGCGCCGAGGGCAGCCTCGATCGCCCGCGAAAGGTCGTCGCATCGGTACGGCTTGTGGAGAATCGGCAGGTCGCGCATCGCGTCCTCCGCGGCCCCGGCGACCGCGGTCATGCCTGACGTCAGCACGATCGGCTGGTCCGGCAGTCGCCGCCAGATCTCCCGGGCGAGTTGGAAGCCGGACATCCCGTCGGGCATGTGCACATCGCTGAGAACCACGTCGAATACCTCGCCGCCATCGAACAATTTCAAGGCCTCCGGCCCACTCTCGGCGCCGATCGCGGTGTAGCCGAGACCTTCCAGCACCTCGACCACAAGCTCCAGCACGAGTTGATCATCGTCCACGACCAGAACGCGCCGGCCCTGGTACAGGCTGGGGGGACGTTCGATGGCGGCGGGCGATACCGGGACCACGGCGGAAGCGTCCGTGTTTGGCAGATAAAGCCGGACCGACGTCCCGGCGCCGACGGCACTCTCGATGGTCGCATGGCCGCCGGATTGGCGCATGAAGCCGTAGATCCGGCTGAGGCCGAGGCCGGCCCCCTTGCCCACCTCCTTGGTCGTGAAGAACGGATCGAACGCCCGCTCGCGGATCTCGGGCGACATTCCGTGGCCGGTATCGGTTACGACGATAGACAGATAACGCCCGCCATGGATCGCCCCGGCCCCATCATCCGGTTGCGCATCGAGGTGCGTCTCCTCGGTCGCAATCGTGAGAGAACCGCCCTGCGGCATCGCGTCCCGGGCATTGGCGGCAAGGTTCAGGATCGCGGCCTGCAACTCGGCCAATCGACCAGACACGAGGCCGGTTCGCCACCCGCCACGAGAACCAGCCGGATGCCATCGCCGAGCGAGCTGCGCAGCAGCAAGTCCAGATCGCGCAGCAACGCGTTGACGGAGATGAGATGCGGCCGAAGATCCTGGCGGCGGCCGAACGCGAGGAGCTGCTGGGTCAGGCGTGCGCCACGTTCGACCGCGCGCTGACTGGCTTCGACCCGGCTCCTCTGCCAGGCGTCTTTGGTATGCTTTTGGAACAATTCCAGATTGCCGGCGATCACCAGCAGAAGATTGTTGAAGTCGTGCGCGATGCCGGCGGTGAGTTGACCCACGGCCTCCATCTTCTGAGCCTGTCGCAGCATGACCTCGACCCGGTCGCGTTCCGCCATGGCGGCGACCAGTTGGGCGTTGACCTCGGCGAGTTCCTGTATCCGCCGCTTCTGCCACCGCAGATCGGTGACGATGCCGGAGATGATCCTTCGGCCCTCATCCAGCAGATCGACCACCGACAGATAGACCGGAACGTCGATGCCGTCCGCCGCGCACAGTGTGAGTTCGCCAAGCTCGTCGGCGTGACCGGCTTCGGCGATAAGATGGTTGAATCGCTCCCGATCGTGGGCGGCGACAAATTGTTCGAATTTCCTGCCGACAATGAGCGGCAGGCCGACACCCAGGAATGACGCAAGGCGCAGGTTGGCATACAGCACGATCCCGTCCGGCGTCAGCGTCAGCGCGCCTTCCTGCATGCGCTCTACGAGGTTCCGATAGGGACGGTCGGCATTGAGCAGGGTGTAGACCTGCGGACCGGCCTCGCCTTTGACGATGACGGCGTCAACGTCGCCCTGGCGGATCGCCAGCAGCGTCTCTTCCGCTTCCGCCACCTTTTGGCGCAACTCGTCGATCTCGCGCTGCAACGGCTGCGGCTTGGCCGGCACGGCACGCGAGGCACGCGGAATGCTCATGCGGCGGCACCTGTCGAACCGGCGAGACCGAGGCTGGCCAGGACCCGCTGCAGGTCTGACAGATCGCCGATGACGCGGCGCAGCGGTGTCGGCTGCAACCTCACCAATGTCGGTGCCGCAACAATCTGCTCTTGCGCCGCCGCTTCCGGATGCTGGTAGAGGTCGATGACCTGAAGGTCATGACGACCCTGCAAATAGGTGTCGCAGATTTGCCGCGTCGCCTCGATCGCGCGCGCCGACCGGTTCGTGGTGCCGGTCACGTAGAGGCGCAACACGTAGTAATCGGGATCGCGGGGTTGCAGCGCGGTGGCCATTACAATGCACTCCCGACTTCGATGTCCAACCCGATCAGCACCCGGTCCATCTTCGAGAGATCGCCGATGATTCGCTTGATCGGCGTCGGCAGACTGCGCACCAGGGTCGGCAGCGCGAAAATCTGGTCGGCGATCGCAAGCTGCGGCTTGTCGATAAGGTCGATAATCTCGATCGAATGGCGGCCGGGGAGATAGCTGTCGCACAGCATCTTGAGATTGGCGATGGCGGCCAGCGATTTCGGCGTTTGGCCGGCCACGTAGAGCCGGAGGTTGTATTGGTCGTCCATCGCGCGTGCTCTATAGAACCGGGCGCGCTTCGGGGGGTGTCTGGACCGGCCGCTGGCTTTTGTCCTCGCCGTTGCCATGCACGCCGCGGCTGGCACCCATGGCGGCGCGGTCAGTTTCGAGCACAATCTCGCGCCGTTCGTCTTGCACCATGAGTCGCGCGGCCTCGGCATCCTGCCGTGCCATCTCGGCGTGGAGTTCGGCGATCTGGCGCTCGGTTACCGCGCGCCGGCTGGCGATGTCGCGCCGGCCACGTTCGATCTCCTCTCGCTGGTGCTGGGTGTCCACCCTCTCCTGTGTTTCCTTTGCCAGCCGCGCCGAGCCCATCAGCACCCCAGCCACGCCGAGATAGGCGTTGACGAGCCTGACGCCGTCGCCGGTCAGGAGATATTCGCGGATCTGGTTCGAAGTGACTCATGCCGCGCGACTTGAGGGCGTAGAGGCCGCGATTGCGCTCGCCGTTGCTTTCGATATCGACCAGGAAAAACCATGTGTCCATGAGCGAGGACAGACCGAAATCGCTCTGCGCCACCCGCTCCCCAGAGCTGGTCAGGCTGGTGAAGATGGTGGTGATGCCGCGTGTTTTGAGGATGTCCATCATGCGGAGCAGCAGGGCATGGACTTCACTGTCCGGGCCGCGAAAGCCAGTCACCGGATCGATGATGACGGCCGAGGGTTGAAAGCGGTCCAGTTCGCGCTGCATGTGCGCCAGATGCATTTCGAAACCGAATGACGTCGGGCGCTTGGTTTCAAAGCGCAGCAGGCCGGCCTCGACGTGCTGCTGGAGGTCGATACCGGCTGATTTGACGTTGCGGATCAGCAGGTCGGCGGATTCCTCGAAGCTGAAGAACATGCAGCGCTCGCCGCGCGCGCAGGCCGCCGCGGCGAACGACGCGCCGAGGATGGTCTTGCCCGATCCCGAAACCCCCGAGATCAGCATGCCCGACCCGCGATAGATGCCGCCCAGTCCCAGCATCGCGTCCAAGCCGGGAACGCCGGTCGATACGATTTCGTCGGAAACCCGATGCCCGAGGCCGGCTGACGACAGCGGCACCACCGTGATGCCTTGCTCATCCAGCAGAAACGGATACTCGTTGGTGCCGTGCGCCGAGCCGCGAAACTTGACGATACGCAGCCGCCGCGTCGTGACCTGATCCTGCACGCGGTTGTCCAGCAGGATGACGCAGTCGGAGATGTATTCTTCGAGCCCGTAGCGGGTGAGCGTGCCCTCGCCCCGCTCTCCGGTGATGATCGCGGTAAGGCCGCGGTCCTTCAACCAGCCGAACAGGCGGCGCAACTCGGCACGCAGGATGCCCTCGTTCGACAGGTTGGCGAACAGTGCCTCGAGCGTGTCGAGGACGATGCGTTTGGCGCCGATCTGGTCGACGGCATAGGCGAGGCGGACGAACAGGCCCTCGAGATCGTAGTCGCCGGTTTCCTCGATTTCGCTGCGCTCGATGCGGATGTGGTCGATCGCGAGCTGTTGCGCGGCGATCAGCGCGGGCAGGTCGAAGCCGAGCGAGGCGACGTTGGCCGTCAGGTCGCCGGAGGTCTCCTCGAAGCTGACGAAGACGCCGGGTTCGCCGAACTGGGTGGCGCCGTTGACCAGGAACGTCATGGCGAGCAGCGTCTTGCCGCAGCCGGCGGAGCCGCAGATCAGGGTCGGCCGGCCGGCGGGGAGGCCGCCGAGCAAGACTTCGTCAAGGCCGGGGATTCCGGTCGGCGCCTTCGTCAACCGCGGCGCGGACTGCGCGATTTCCTCCGGAATCGTTCCAGCTTTATCCAATATTCGGGTTACAGGCATCGGGATTCGGGAGAGTATCAGGGCGGGAGGCAGCCGCGGCAGGTTCGGAATCTACCTAGACGGCGGTTTCGACGGTAAGCTCCGGGCATGCGTATTGCTTGCAGCGTCCGGCGCCGCCCGACTTGCAGTGACCCGCGCGTGCTGATTCCCTACAGGGGCAACGTCCGATCAGGCGGGTTCAGCAGCGTCTTGCTCCGGACCGGGGACATGCTCGTCAATCCTGGCCACCTCGATTGTTCCCGGGGCTGGGGTCGGAGCAGTTTGGCCGGTGCCCGTTCCGGACGCCCTCCGCCACGCCGCCACTGCCGTGGTGACCGGATCGGAATAGCGCTGCGACGTTACGACCGCCGGTGTCGGCGGCATGGGAAGCGTTGCTTGCTGCTCAGCGTCGTCGCCGTCTTCCGTGCTCAGGTTCGAGCCGGAGGCCCAGGAGCCACTTTGCTTCGCGTCTTGCTCTTGCTTGCTGCCGTCGCTTTTGTTCGCCTGGTCCTTGTCCATGGCGTATCGGCCGACATGCACGTAGGGATGACCGGGCCGCTGCGCATTGGACCCCTCGGGTACGAAGATCGCTGGGATCTTCAACGGATCGGCGCCGAGTTGCGACCTTGCATTGGCTGCGGACAGTCTGTTCGGATGGTTTTCCGGGACGAAGATCGCGCGTAATTTCAGGGTGTCGTGGTCGAAGGGGCGTTTGTTGCTCATGCGCGGGCGTCCAGAGTTAATTAGTTAATCTAACATAACTTGAGTTTCTTTGTCAAGCTCGGAAGCGAAGTGGTGCAGGGCAATCGCATTTGAACCGCGCCGGTAGCGGCCTGGTGATACGCTGCGCGTCCGTCCGGAACCGGGCGGCAATGAAATCAATCAGGCAAGCAAGCAAGCAAGCGCTTAACACGGATTTCACCGAGAAGAAGCTTAAGCCACAGAGTCACACAGCGCAGCCGTCGGCTGCAACCAATGATGTCGCGCATAGCCGACCGTCATCGCAGCCACGCTTGTGGCGCACTGTGCCTCGCTCCGCCGCAATCGTGCGTCGCGCGCCAAAGCAAGCAAGACTCAACGCAAATGAACGCAAATAAGCCCAGATAAACGCGAATACGCCCGGGTCTTTCACGATCGTGCACGGTAGACATCGCGCGACTGTTCGCGCCGAGCCACGGCGCCGCGGCGCGCCCCAGTTACATTCGCGTTCATCTGCGTCTATTTGCGTTCATTTGCGTTGAAGTCTTGCTTGCTTTGGCGCTAGCCGCTCTGGCCGCCATGTGAATTCTGCAAATCACCGCAACACGCGAGAATTTGCCAGGTCAGTAGTACAGAGAATATTAAATATTTCCGAGAATACACGCAAAGTCCTGCCCATGATGTGCAGAATTTTCTCTGTGTGACTCTGTGGCTTAAGCTTCTTCTCGGCGAAATCCGTGTTAAAATACTTGCTTTACCGCACTATCCCCCAGTCCTTGGCGAGGGCCCGTTATCGTCGGACGTGACGGGCTCGCCCGCAGGCGATTGCCCTGCGAAGTGGTGCAAGGGGTGTTTGCGATCGGCGGGGGACGGCCGGCCGCGTCGTGTCAGGGTGGCGGCCAGGCACGCAAGTTGTGGCCGTGCAGCACGGCGACCTCGGTCAGCACTCTTCCGGCGTGGAGGATCGGCGCAGGTGGCAGTGGGTCGACGGCGTCGAATGCCGGCGTTAGCGCCTGGGCGGCTCGGTCGGCGTGTTCCGGAAGCAGCAGCAATACGTCCTGGCCGATGAAGCGTTGCGGCGGATCGGCCAGGCCGAACTGTCGCGCGTCGCGGTTCAGGCAGAGCACGGTGACGTCCGGGCCCAGCGCGTAGGCGATCTTGCCGGCGTTGCGCCAGTCGGGGACGCCGACCACAGCGCCTGGCGGCAGCAGGCCTCGTGCGGCGAGGTCGGCGCGCAGGGACGTCCAGTCGATCGCCTCCAGGTCGGGGTCCTGGCGGGCGACGCGGGCAATCAGCGGATGCAGCCAGTCGAAGCGCACCTGGGTGGAGACGATGGCGATGGTCAGCACGACGAACGCCGCGGTGCCGGCCAGGGTGCGGCGCAGGTGGGGCTGGGGCAGGCGGGTGGCCACAGCCTCGCCGAGCATGGGGAACAGCATCAGGTAGCCGGGGGCGGCCCAGTGGAACAGGACGCGCTGGCTGGACCAGGCGGCGATCAGGGCGAACAGCACGATGGGCGGGGCGGCGAGGCAGGCGAGGAACCAGGATCGCCAGGCGGTGGGGCCTCGGCGCAGGGCGGCGATGAAAAGGACCATCATCGGGGCCCAGATCCAGGGCAGGACGAACAGCGCCTCGCCGCCCAGGACGATCAGCGGGCCGAGCGGGTGGAAGCGGGCGCCGGCGGCGGCGCGCTCGCCCTGGAAGGCGAAGGACGCCCAGTGGTGCGTGGCGTTCCAGACGATGACCGGGGAGAACACCAGCAGGGCCAGGAGGGCGGCGAGGTAGGGATGCGGGCGGGCGAGCCAGGGGCGGTGGCGGCGGCTGGTCAGCAGGTAGGCGAAGGCTCCGGCCAGCGTCAGCACGGCGGAGTATTTCGAGAACAGGGCGAGGCCGGCACACAGGCCGGCGCCGGCCCACCAGAGGCGTGCGGCGCGTCCGTCGGCGGGCAGCGCGTGGACCAGGCACAGCGCCGCGCCCAGCAAGGCACAGTCGAGCGGGCCGTCGGGGAGGACCCAGGTGCCGGTGGTGACGCCGAAGACGGGGGAGAGGTTCAGCAGCACGGCAGCCCAGAGGCCGGCGCGCTCGTCGGCGACCGCGGTGGCGAGGCGGAACATCAGCCAGGTGGACAGCGCGAACAGCGCGATGAAGGGCAGGCGGACGACGATCGGGGTTTCCGTGCCGGCGAGGTGGGCGGCGGCCCAGGCCAACCACCACGACGCCGGCGGATGGTCGAAATAGCCGAGGCTCAGGGTGCGGCCGGAGGCGACCATGTAGCTCTCGTCCACGCCGAGGCCGAGGGCGGCGGCGAAGCCGAGGCGGACCAGGGTGGCAAAGAGCAGGAGCGCCAGGAGCAGGTGCCGCGCGTCGTGGATGGCCGGGTGGCGATGTTCACGGCCTCCGGACCTGCGGCGATGACAAGTCGCGGATGGCGGGCCTTCGCCCGCCATGACGGGCGAGACTGTCGCTGTCGGGGTGGGCCAGGTCTTCCTCGTCAGCCGAACAGGGCTCGGCGGCGTTCCAGGCTTGCCGCGGGCCAGAGGGTTTTCGAGTCGTAATAGGCGTCGAACGCCGGCACGCCGGCGGGCAGCGTGACCCAGGGCAGCTTGGAGCGGACGTAGATGTGGATGTCCGGTGGTAGCGCCGTGGGGTCGTCGAGCGTCGTGGCGCGCATGAACCGGAGGATGCCGCGGCCGCCGTACTCGCTCCACAGCGCGGTGCCGCAGGCGGTGCAGCGGTGGATGTGGTGCGGGCGGCCGCTGTCGGTGGGCATGGCGGAGGGCGCGGTCTCGCCGGAGAGGACGGTGACGCGGTTGGCCTCGATCAGGGCGTTGATCGCGAAGGCGCTGCCGGCCTGGCGCTGGCAGTCGCGGCAGTGGCAGCAATGCACGAACATTGGTGCGGAACCCAGGCGATAGCGGACCGCGCCGCACGCGCAACCGCCTTCCAGTTGGTCGGTCATGATGCATCCCCCGATCATGCGGGGAGGTTAGAGCATTTCCGGCGGGACTGGAATTGGGCGGGCGCGCGGCGGGATACCGCTTCGTCGTGTCGAGCCTGGGGATCGGTGAATGCTGGTGGCGTTGAGAGCGTCACTCTGTCCGCGCCAACACCTGTTCCAGATCTCCCGAAGAACTTCTGCCACCCGTAGGTGGCGCCCTGGTAGGCCTGCTGCTGCTCCGGCCGGAAGCCCGATTGCTCCATGCGCAGGTGGGTCCCGGTGCCCGAAGGGGTGAGTGTCCAGGTGACGACACTCTCGAGACCGTAGGCACCCCACGTGTAAGACAGCGTTTTGGTCGGCTCGAGCGCAAGGACCCGACAGTCGACGGCGCCCCAGTCGGCGCTGAGTTTGAAACTATGGCCCACGACAGGCTGGAAGTCGTTCTTCATGAGCCACGCCTCGATCAGGTGTGGCTGCGTGAGAGCGCGCCAGATCTTTTCCGGCGGAAAAGGGATCTCCCGTTCGACAACGACGGAGAGCGTTTCGGCCGCAGGGTCGGTCATTGGTCCATCCTCCTGAGTAGATCTTCGAGTTGGTCGAACCGGCTTTGCCAAAAGCCGGTCATCTGGCTGGTCCAGTCGATCAGCGGTGCCAAGGCGCCCGGCTGCGCGCTGTAGTGCGTCTGACGACCTGCGTGGCGGTCGCGCACCAACCCGGCCTGCTTGAGAACCCCGAGATGCTTCGAGACGGCCGGTTGGGAGACCCCGGCCCTTGCCGTCAGTGCCCCGACCGTCTGGTCCCCGTCGCGGCACAACTGCTCGAAGATGGCCCGTCGCGTCGGATCGGCGAGCGTTCTGAAAACGATATCGTGGGCGTGTGGCATCGCAATCGATAACCCGTCGGTTATGGATGATATCTATAACCGGTCGGTTATACGAGTTAACCAGGGGCAACGGACGCCCCGATCGACCCGCCATGATAGGCGGGATGTCAGGCTGCGATGCCTCGGTATTTCTGCACGTCGCGGAAGCGGCCGACCAGGTAGTCTCCGGCGCAGATCGGGGCGTGTTTCGGCGGGTTGTCGGGCGACTGGCAGGTCGGCAGGCAGGCGACCTGCGCGTTGTAGTCGAGGTTGAAGAAGGTCGGGATCGAATAGCGCTCCTGCCCGCTGCGGTTGATCACGCGGTGCGGGTTCGAGCGGTAGATCTCGTTGGTCCAGCGCTGGAACAGATCGCCCAGGTTGACCACCAGCGTGCCCGGAATGAACGGCGCGCCGACCCACTCGCCGTCGCGCTTGCGCAGTTCGAGGCCGCCGATCGGGTCCTGCGACAGCAGGGTGATCATGCCGTAATCGGTATGCGGGGCGACGCCAAAGGTGCGGTCGTCGGTGATCGGTGGCTGCGGCGGGTAGTGGAACAGCCGCATCTGCACCATCGGGTTGACGCACCATTGCAGGAAGAAATCGGGCGGCATGTCCAGGCTGACGGCGAACACCCGCAGCAGGCGCTTGCCGAGAGCCATTGTCTCGTTGAAGTAGCTCTCGGCGGCTGCGCGCAGCCAGGGGCATTCGGCGGGCCAGCGGTTGGGGCCGTGCAGCGGCAGGCCGGCGGCAACCAAGGGATGGTCGAGCGGCAGGTCGATGCCGATCTCGTAGCTTTCCTTCAGGTCGGCGGCGAAACCGGGATGCTGGTTGATGCCCTGGGGCATGAAGCCGCGGCGGAAACGCTCATCCATCCGGTGCTGGAGGCGCTGCGCCTCGGGCAGGTCGAAATAGCGCCGCGTCGCGTCGAACACGCCGTCGAAGATCGGCGTCGGGATGCCGTGGTTCCTGACGTAGAAGAAGCCGGTGGTGACGCAGGCCTGGCGCAGGGTGTCGGCGAGTGGGCGCAGGTCGCCGCCGGTGTTCAGCGGCGTGAGGTCGAGGACGGGAACCTCATCGGCGGTCGCCGCGCGCGGTGGTCGGGACATCGATTTTCTCCTGGCAAAACCTCTCCCGCGGGAGCGGGAGAGGTCGAGATGCGGAGCATCGAGGGTGAGGGTGATCGGGTCGGCACACTACGCTCTACCTGCTACGTGCCGACCCGATCACCCTCACCCTCGGCGCAAGGGCGCCTCGACCTCTCCCGCTCCCGCGGGAGAGGTTTAGGGGGAGTCATGCGAAGATGGAACCTTTGCCTGACATGTCCATCCAGAAGATGACGCGGCGCTGGGCCAGGCGGATCAGCGAATGCAGGATCACTCCGATCAGCGACAATACGACCAGCACGGCGAAGGTGCCGGCCATGTCGAAGTTGAAGTTCTTCTGCAACAGCAGGTAGCCGAGGCCGGCTTTGGCGCCGACGAACTCGCCAACGATGGCGCCGATGACCGACAGCACGATGGCGACATCGAGGCCGACGAAAATGTAGGGCAGCGCCTGCATCATGCGGACCATGTGGAACACCTGCCAGCGCGATGCGGTGTAGGACGTCAGCATCTCGATCTGGTCGTACGGCGCAGAGCGCAGGCCCATGATGGTGTTGGCCAGCAACGGGAAGAAGGCGATCGTCGCGGTGATGATGATCTTCGACGACAGGCCGTAGCCGAACCAGATCACGATGATCGGTGCGATCGCCACTTTCGGCAGTGTCTGGAAGGCGACGACGTAGGGATACAGCAGGCGCTCGACCGGCGGTGACAGCGCGATGATGAAGCCAAGCACCAGGCCGCTCAGCGCCCCGAGCGCGAAGCCGGCGAGGATTTCGTAGAGGGTGACCGCGAGGTCCCATTGGAACTCGCTCGATCCGATCGCGTCCCAGAGCGCGACCAGAACGGCCGATGGCGGCGGCAGCACGATCTTCGGAATGCCGAGGATACGGCAGGCGGCTTCCCAACCGCCGAAGAACAGGCAGAAGGTCAGGACTTGCAGCAGCGGACCGGCCATGAAGCGTCGCGCGGCGTTCATGCGTCGAGGGTTCCCTGCGAGCGGAAGTGGTGGCGCAAGCGGGCGACGTAGCGGCCGAACTCGGGCGTGGTCTGCATGTCCAGGGTGCGGGGACGCGGCAGGTCGATGTCCAGCACTTCGACGATGCGGCCGGGGCGCGGGGTCATGACCACGACGCGGTCGGCCAGGTGCACCGCTTCGGGGATGCTGTGGGTGACCAACAGGATCGTCTTGCGGCGCTCGCTCCAGATGCGTTGCAGTTCGTCGTTCATGGTCTCGCGGGTCATCGCATCGAGCGCGCCGAACGGCTCGTCCATCAGCAGGATGGCGGGGTCGTGCACCAACGCGCGGCAGATGCCGACGCGTTGCTGCATGCCGCCGGACAGCTCGGCGGGATATTTGCGTTCGAAGCCGCGCAGGCCGACCATGTCGATCAGGTCGCGGGCACGCGCTTCGCATTCGGCGCGGTCGCGGCGCTGGACCCGGGCCGGCACCATGACGTTCTGGAACACCGTCAGCCAGGGCAGCAGCACCGGCGCCTGGAAGACCACGCCGAGGTCCCTGCTGGGGCCGGTCAGGGCGCGGCCGCGCATGGCGATCTCGCCGCTGGATCGCGCCAGCGTGCCGGCGAGGATTTTCAGCAGCGTGCTTTTGCCGCAGCCGCTGGGGCCGACGATGCTGACGAACTCGCCGTCTGATATGTCGAGGTCGATGTCACGCAGGGCGTCGATGCGTTCGCCGTCCCTGGTGGCGTAGGTCTTCTGTAGTCCGGCGATGCAGAGCAATGCCGCGTCGTCGCGGTGGGGCGGCGTGGCGTTGCGGGTCGTGGGCAGGGTCGCGACCGAGGCCATGGGGCGCTGGTCAGGTCCGGCAGGCGGCGGCACTCGCCTTCACCGCGGCGGCGTCGAACGCGTTGATTTTCTGGAAGTAGTCAGGGATGCCGACGATCATGGTTTTCGCATCTATCGGCTTGTCGATCTGCTTGGCCTCCAGCATGAAACGGACCAGCCGGTCGTAGACGGCGGGGTCGGCGTTGCCCCACAGCTTCCCGCCGTTCAGCGCGTAGGCGTCCTGCATGGAATTCGAGCTGGCCTTGCAGGGTATTGAGGTCCCAGCGGATCGCTGTGGCTTCGTCGACTCCGGAAGGTTTTGTAGCCGGATAGTGTTCCCAGTGCAGCTTGCGGGTGCAGTCGGGATTGGTGAGGCTGTAGATCGTCGCCTTGGCCATGCCTCGGGCGATGCCGATGACCATGGCGGGGTCCTTGTCGACGGTCTGCTGCATCACGGCGAGCGAGTAGTCCGGGTATTGCCGCCAGTCGTCGCCGACCAGTTTGCGCAGGTTCAGGCCGGTGTTCTGGAAGCCGGCGATGGCGGAGGCCCAGTAGAGCAAGCCCTGGACCTTGCCGGAGCGCATCGCCTCGACCGGGGGGGCGCCGAGGCCGAGCGGGATGAGGTCCACGTCCTTGGCGGGGTCCATGCCGTTGGCGCGGAGCAGACTGTTGAAGTAGGCGATGCCGCCGGTGGCGAGGCTGAACACGCCGATGGTTTTGCCCTTGAGGTCCTTGGGGGTCTTGATCGGGCCGTCGGCGTCGACCGCGATCGACCAGTCGAGCACGCCGTTGCCCATCGCGATGCGCACCGGCAGGTCGTTCTTGGCGTTGGCCTGGACGATGACGCTGGCGTTGACCTCGCCGAACTCGACGTTGCCGCCGACCATCTGCTGAATGGACTGGAGGGAGGCGCCGACAGGCAGCAAATCGACGTCGTAGCCTTCGTCTTTCCAGTAGCCGAGGGTGATGGGCAGGGTCAGCATCGGGTAGCTGAGGTTCAGCACCGTGGTGCTGACGGCGATGCGGACCTTCTTCAGGGGTTGGTCGGCGGCGCGGGCCTGGGCGGGACGAAAGAGGGCGTGGGCGGCGAGGCCCAGGCCGAGCAATCCGAACGAGCGACGGTGCAATGCAGCCTCCGACTGGCGATGTGCGGGGCTATAGCATGGTCTGGGGGGTGGTGCGCGAGGGTGCGGCGGCTTGAGGGACTGGTGGGCTGAGAGGCGCTGGGGACTTTGGCTAATGTGGCCGTTGTGCCGGGACGACGGTCGGTGGGCCTCCCGCATCGCCGGCGATGCGCCACCGGGGATGAAAACGGTGACGCCAGTCGTCATCCCCGCGAAAGCGCTAGGGGATTCTCACATCTGGCGTCAGTCCGAACCCGAGCATCCTGCCGCGGTGGATCTGGTAGAAAGCTTCCATTCCCCGCCGGAAGGTGATCGGCCCTGGCGGCTTATAGTAGCAGTTCCAACCGCCGAGACGGGCGACGACCCAGCTTGCCCACGCCAGGCTGTGGGCCGGGTGAGGGTTCTTTTGCCGATCCGTCTTGCCTTCGAGCGTCGGGACGAGCGCCTTGATGGTGTCCATCTCCGGCTCGGTAAACACTGTGGCGCCCGGCAGCTGATGTTTGCCATCCCGCTCCTGCGTCAGTTGGATATCGATACAGGCCGCCTTCACCGCCGCCGCTGTCAGCTTCTCCAAGCGTTCGGCCTTGGTGACCTGGCTGTCTTCCAGTTGCAGTCCCTGGGATTTCAGCACCCGGTGCAATTGCTCGATAACCCAGCGACGCTGGTACCAGCCGACGATCTGCCATGCGCCGCCCGCGTCGGCGATCTCGTGCGTCGTCAGCAGCCGCCAATGCAGCGGTTCCACGTCCGCCGGCGGATCGACCTCCTTCGCCTCGACCACCCGCAGCCGCACGCGCTTCGGCAGCGAGCGGTCGGGTTCCTGGTCCGGGCGGCGGATCTCCACCTCGCCATAGCGCATCTCCACCACCGCGGTTCGCTTCGGCTTGCCGGGATCGCGCGCCGGCAGATTGATCTGGCGCTGTCCCACCACTGGAAAACCGGCCGCTGCGGCGTACAGCATGCCGCCGGTGGCCAGCCGGCGGTCCTTCATCACCCGGGTCAGCATATCGAAGCCGTCCGTCGGCACCGAGGCCCATTTGGCGTAGATGTCCGACTCCCGATCGTCCACCATCGTCACCGTCGCCGCCAGTTGCAGCACCTGCTTCGCCTGCGCGGCGGCATCCAGCCAGCGCATCGATTTGCGCTCCTCCAGCGGACGCTCGCGATGCGGGATCGGGTTTACCCCAGGGCGGGTCCAGATCTGTCCGCCCACCAGACCGAGGCAGGCGCCGCTGTTGGCGTCGACGGCGATCGTCGAATGCACCAGCAGGCCGTACGAATTGCCTTTCTTCACCGGGCCGAGGCCGCGGCGGCGCTGCGCCGCGGTCGGGAACTTCACTTCACAGCTGTCATCAATCGCCAACACATGCAGACCGGCACAGGCGGGGCCGGTCTGCGTGCTCCAGGAGGCGATGATCTTTGTCGTGGTTACCTGCTCGTTGGCGAAGAACCGCCCGGCTCCGAGTTCGCCACCACGGTCGCCGCCAAGCCGTTTGAGGCAGACCGTCTTGCGCGCGACCATCTGTTCGAGGATCGCGCCCCCCTTTGGTCGCGACGCGCATCCCCGAATGTCCCAAGTGACAAGTCCATGGCGGCTCCTGTGTGTCCGTTGCCGCGATACACCCAAGCCGATCCGCCCCGCGTCGGGCCAATCACATTCCGATTCCCAGATTACTTGTGCGCATGCCCTAGCGCGAAAGCGGGGACCCATGCTGCTTGGGTTCCCGGCTTCGCGGGAATGACGACATCGGGCGTCGGGGGAGTTTTCATAGCAGGCACGGGACCCCCGTTGTTTGTGGCCGGGTGCGTTTTCCGGTCCATTCCTATTCCTGCGGAAGTGCGTAACGGACGATGGTAATTTCCTCATCGCCTGCATCTTTTATCGTCGCCTCGATTACTCGGTTTACGAGATCGTCGTCCTCGTGAAGAGCGTCGAGCGTGGCCTCGAACAGCTCAAGCTGCATGTCGAGGTCCATCCCGACCGGACCATTGAGGCAGACGAGTCCAGCATGCAGCGGAGCCTTCCGATACTCGCCCTTCGAACCAGGAGCATCGGACGGGCCCCGGAAATCGACAGAGTTCCTGGTCACGAAGGTCCAGTTCCCGTCGAGAATGACGGGCAGCAGTTCCCAATCCTTGGCGCCGGCTTTGCCGATCCAACGAACATGCGAGCTTTCGGGATGTCCGCGATCCCGGGCAAGCTTGGTAAGCTCTTCGCTCAGGCACTCGTCGATCAGCAGATTCATGCACGCCGACGCCTTGCCACCTTATGCTCGGACACGATCCTTGCGTCCGATGAAAGCGTGGCGGGGCGTTTCGGCCGACCGCGTAGCGGCGTCGCCTCGGCATAGATCGTCGTCAGTTCGATCGCACGATCGTCGAGGCCCGGATAGGCCGAGCTGATACGCTCGCGCGACAGGCCGGCGGCGATCGAGGCGGCGATGTCGTGAACCGGGATGCGCGTGCCTCGGATGACCGGTGTGCCGTCGAGGATATCGGGGTCTTCCACCACCATCGCGCGCGCTTCGGCGAGCTTGGCGTGACGGTCTTCGGCACCGGTGGCAAACTCCCATAGGTTAATCGTCAGAAAGCCGTCATTGACGGTCCAGTCGGCCGGACGCGAACTCTTCCGCCAACGCGCGATCGGTCGGCTTGCCATTTCAAGACCGATTCGCTCGGAGAAGTCTTCGGATTACCAGGCCGCGTTCCTCCGCCGTCAGAGCCTTTGCCGCATGGAAGTAGAACTCAACCAGGGGGCAGGCCGTGACATGGAGGTGCCGTCCGCCTTCCAGCGTGTAGAAGCGCTCGGGCAGGATTTTCTCGTCGATGACCCGGTTGATGTCGCGCACCGTTACGCTGGCGACCACGGCAGCTTCAGGCAGGGTCAGCAATTCGATATCGGTCGCCATCCTGGTCTCCATAAATCATCCGGAGTTTCGGAAGATATAATCTGACGCCGGTCGCAATGCAAGGTAAGGCGAAAGGGACGGGCACATCGCGAGGCGTGGCGGGCGGCGGGACATCCGGGACGGGGCGAGGCGTATCTGCAAGTGCCGGTCTATGTCGCTGCGACCGCGGCGCTGGCGATGGAGGAGGTGCGGGAGGGGCTGATGCGGTTCTGACCCGACCAGTTGCCGTGCACCACTGGCCAATCAAAAGCGACTGATCCTGCACACCACTGCCTATTGGATCATGCTGACGGTACGCGAGGCGATTCCCCAGCCGCAGCCGTTGGCCAGCGGCGAGTTCTGTACCATCCGGCTGCGGTTGTTGAAGATCGCAGTCCGGATCGAGGAGACTGCGAGCAGGATAACGCTGGCGTTCGCTGCCGACTGCCCCGACGCCGCTTTGGTCCGTGGCTTGTTTGGCGGGTTGATCCCGCGCCCAACGCAAGCGACGCGAACGTGTCCCGATGGAATCCTGCCCAACGCAACCTCCAACGCCTGACAGATGCGCCCTGAAATGCGGTCCATCGAAATGTGCTCGGCGGCGCGCATCATGATTCCTATACCGTAACGGTTCTGAGGCCGGCAGCTACGGTGAATAAGATGGGCGAACGGCCTGATCGTGGGCATCAACAGTCTGGTGCAGTCCAAAGGCACGCGGCTATCGACAAAGCAGCAACTTCAAGGCCACCGTTTTCCTTCTCGTGGCAAGCTCGATCTGGGGTTGCAGGTTTGACACCGTTTCAACCCATACCAATCGGCGAGGATCGGTAAAATATTTCGCTTTATGATGAGTTGCCGATTCCCCCCTCCGTAATCCCTCTGTAAGCTTTGCGACTGTAAAAGCCTTCGGTTTGTCGAGAGATTTCGAATGTCGTGGGATCGTCTACGGCGGCTTCGAGGAGAATGTGATGAAAAAAATCGTCCTGACCGCGATTGGAGCCCTTGTGTTGGGCTCAGTGCTTGCTCCCGCCGGGCACGCGCAGGTGGTCAACGGAAATTTCGGCACTATGGATTTTACCGGCTGGTCGGCTTCGTCCGAGGGGTCTCCGTACTACACAATGGTCATCAGCGCGCCTTCGGCCGAACTCCGACCTACGCGGCGGACATGGGAGCCTATTATGATGGTAACAATCTTGTCCAATCGTTCGTCAGCCAGACCATCTCCACTGTGCCGAACCAGGAGTACACGATCTCCTTCCTCTATGGCGAACACAATGACAACCCGTCAGTCTGCGGCGGCGTCTGCTATCTCGATCCGGGAAACGTCACATCTTCCACCGACCCTAGTCCTAATCAGTGGGCTCAGAACAACAGTCTGAATGTCACATTTGGTGGCATCTCGGTGTTTTCGGCCAGCAACTTCTTCACCAGTAACAACCCTTCGCCGACCAACCCAGATAGCGGCCTGAGCCAGTACCGACTACTTTTATCTGACCGGGTCGTTCTCCGCGGTCGCCTCCAGCACATCGACCGTGCTGACGTTCACCGCCGACGACTACCAGCAGAGCGTGATCCTGACCGACGTCGATCTCCCCGAACCCGCCAGCCTGGCGCTCCTCGCATCGGCCTTCGCCGTACTGGGCTTCATGCGCCGCCGCCGCGCTTGATTTGGCGAGCCGCTTCCGTGCGGTAGCCCGTGTCCCATCTGCGTCTCTTGCGCGCATCTGCCTGCGTCTGCGTTAGGCCCTTGCTTGCTTCGACGCGTCCCGCGCGCCGCCGCGAGGGATCCTGGTTCCTCCGCGCCAGCCAGGAGCCCATGCACCAATTCACCCGCCTGCCGCCGCTGCGCCGACCGGGCGAGCCGGCGGCCAATAGCATCGACGTGCCGCCAGAACCCCTTGCACCAATTCGAGCCGCCTTTTCGGCAAGAAGCCAGCGGTAGGCAGCACCCATGCCCACCGTCTCGTGCGGAAACTTATGACACGGTGGAAGCCCAACCTGCGGCACCGCGCTGCATAGATGGCTGGGTCAAGCCTGGCCGTGATGGTTGGGGCGATCCGCTCGTCATTTGTATTGACAAAGTACGTTAGCAATGCTATAGCCGCGGCATGAAGTACGCCGCGACCGCAACGCCCTGTCCGACCTCTGCCAACGATCCCCAATCGGATCGGCCGGCACGGGCCATGCCGGAGCGCATCGCCGCACTGCTCCACACCGTCCGTATTATGCTCGGCTTCGGCCGCCATCTGGCCGAGACAGCAAAACAGCGATCCGCCAGCACCGACTTCAACGTCATCGCCGCCTGCTTCGGCACCGGGCGGCTATATGCGATCATGGCGCACCTGCAACGCGGCATCCTGCGCGCGACCGCACTGGAGAACGTGTTGCTCGCGCGAGCGGCGCGGGGGCGGGATATCGCCGTCGGCGCGCCGCGCAATCACGTGATTACGGAACTGACCATGCCGGCCGATCCGGCGGCAGAGCAATCGGCGGCTGAGGCGCAGGTTGCCAAGCAACCGGCCGAGGCGCCGGTAGAGCAATTGGCAAATCCGCCGGCCGAGGCGCCCGTCGCGCGGAAGGAACCGCGGCCGTCCCGCCCCGTCGGCTGGGACGATCCCGAACTGTTCATGCCGACCTTGAAGGAACTCGAGGCGCAGGTGCGCCGTCGCCCGCTCGGCCGTACCCTGGTCGATATCTGCCTCGACCTCGCGGTGGTGCCTGGCTTCTGCTCCGGTCCGTTCTTGAATGACCTGCTCGACAGCATCCGCCTGCGTGGCGGCAGCATTGGCACTCTGATGCAGGAGAGGGTCCGCCGGGAGCAGGCATTCTCCAAGGAACAGGACCGAAAGGTTGGGAGCAACTGGGACTGGCTGGAGCTGACACGGGACGGGATCCGCCGCGTGCTGGGAAGCCTTATCGGCGAAGACGATGCGTTCGATCCGATGTCGGAATCATGCGCGCCGGTCGTGGCGGTGGCCGCCGGCCCCTCCTGACTTTTTTGATCGGATGAACCGAGGTTGACGCACGGGGCCGGACAACGGTCGGCCCCGCCGTCCCGATTCGTGGCTGCGCCACGCCTGCTTCGACTCGATCAGGCTGCGGCGGATTTTTCTGCCGCGCGCGGCCATGTCCCCCATGAAGCGGCCCGGCGTCTCCAGCAGGGCCAAAACTCAGACCACGGCACTGTTGCGCTCGACCGACAGGGCCAAAGGTCCGTGCACCTGTACGCATCAGGGCGAGACTGCCGCGTCCCTGCGGCGCAGCCCGGGCGCTATCGCCGCCTGGCAGCATCGGCAGGAGTCCGCACAGCCAGAAGCCCATGCACCAATTCGCCAACGTGACCGAGTTCCGCAGGTGTCGAAACGAGACGCGGATGAGACGCCGCGGGTCTCCTGCCGCGTGGCGCGCGCGACGCATCGGGCCGCAACGGCAAGGCAATCGGCTCGAGCAGAGGCGGCCGTTGCCATCCCCCTCCCTTTTTCCCCCCAATCCGCGCGACAATGACGCAATGGTGCGATTTCGACCGCGTGGGGCTGCGCTATGGATCGGCCGGCGGCCAGGCCGGACCCGAGGTGTTGCACGACCTCAGTTTCATCCTCCCCGATGGCGCTTTCCGCTGGCTGCTGGGTCCCTCGGGCGCCGGCAAGACCAGCGTGTTGCGGCTGATGTACCTCGACATGCGGCCCAGCCGCGGCCGGCTCAATGTGCTGGGCACCGATATCGGCACCGCCACCCGCAGTGCCCTGCCTCGGTTGCGCCGGCGCATCGGCGTGGTGTTTCAGGACTTCCGTCTGCTGTCGCATCTGTCGGCGTTCGACAACGTCGCCCTGCCGCTGCGCATTGCCGGACGGCCGGAGGGCCAGATCCGCGCCGACGTGGCCGAGATGCTGCGTTGGGTCGGCCTGGCCCGAAAGCACGAGGTGCGCCCGCCGGAGCTATCCGGCGGCGAGCAGCAGCGGGTGGCGATCGCCCGGTCGGTGATCGGGCGGCCGTCGTTGCTGCTGGCCGACGAACCCACCGGCAACCTGGACGACGCGCAGGCCGAGCGGCTGATGCAGTTGTTCAAGGAGCTGAACCGCCTCGGCACGATGGTGGTGGTCGCCACGCACAACGATACGCTGGTGGCGCGGCATCCCGCGGGCGCGCTGCGGCTGGAGAACGGCCGGTTGGTCGGCCATGACTGACGGGCATCTTGTTCCAGTCGCCCGGGAGCCTGACACACCGACCCGAGGCCGCACCGTCATGCCGGCGGAGGCCGGCATCCACGACTTTGCTGCTTCACAAAGGAAAGTCGTGGATACCGGCCTTCGCCGGCATGACGAGGTGGGTATCGTTCGAGGGTCGCCAGGCGGGGCGGTTGGTATTATCCCCCTCCGGCTCTTTGCGGGAGGGGTTAGGGGAGGGTGCAACGTGCGGCACGCTTCACCCTCCCCTAACCCCTCCCACAAGCGGGAGGGGGAAAGAACGGCACCCCCCCGCAACCGCGGGAGCGCAAAATGAGCAGGCGCGCGGGTTTCGACGAACTCGGATTGCGGCGAGCGCTGGCGGATCGGGTGCTGCCATTCCTGGTCGCGGCCATGGCACTGCTCGCGGCGCTGGCGCTGGCGGGCTGGGTGGGGGCGGCGTCGCTGGCACGGCACTGGCAGGAAGGCGCCGGGGAGGCGCTGACGGTGCAGGTGCCGCAGCCGGCCGAACCCGCCGCGCAGGGCGGCGGCACGCGGCTGGAGCGGGTGCTGGCGCTGCTGACCGGAAGCCCCGGGATCGCGTCGGCGCACGCGCTGACGGCCGACGAACTGGATACGCTGCTGCATCCCTGGCTCGGCGCCGCGGCCGAAAGGCTTGCCGTGCCAATGCCCGCCGTCATCGCCGTCCGGCTGACGCAGGCGGACCTGGACGTCGGGCCATTGGCGGCTCGGTTGGAGGCTGCCGCACCCGGCACGCTGACGGAAAGCCACGACATGTGGATCCGGCGCCTCGCCCGGTTGTCGCGCAGCTTGCAGGCTTGCGCCGGCATGGCGCTGCTGCTGGTGGCGGCGGTCGCGGCGGCGGTGATCGCCGTCGCCACCCGCGCCGGACTGGCGGCGCGGCGGGAGGCGATCGAGATCGTCCACGGCCTTGGCGCCACCGACAGCTACATCGCCGCGCGCTTTGCCGGCCGCGCCACCCTGCTCGCGGCAGCCGGGGGGATGGCGGGGGCGGTGCTGGCGCTGCCGGTGCTGCTGACGCTGGCGATCCTGGCGGCGCCGTTCGCCGGAGCAGCGGTCGCGCCGGACAATCCGGCCGAGGCATTGGCGGCGCTGCCGGCGGCGCTGTGGATGGCGCTGCCCGGGCTGCCCGCCGCTGCCGCGGCGATCGGGTTCCTCACCGCGCAGGGCACGGTTCGCTGGTGGCTGCGGCGGCTGCCATGAGCAAACGTTGGGTGGTTGTTCGGGTCGCTGGGTGGACGCTGCTGGCGGTGGTTGTCGCCTGGGACATCGGCCTGGTGTGGTTCATCCAGTATGCCACCCGCCTGACGCCGCCTCCGCCGATGGCGGACGGGATCGTCGCGTTGACCGGCGGCGCCGAACGGGTGGAGACGGCGCTGCGCCTGCTGCAAGCGCATCGGGCGCATTGGCTGTTGCTGTCCGGCACCGGGGGCGGCGTCGACCTCGCGGTGCTGGCGCGCCGGGCGGGGGTGGATCCCGAGCCTCTGGAGGCCCAGGTGACGCTGGGGCGGCAGGCGACGACCACGCGCGGCAATGCTCTGGAAACCGCCGCCTGGGCGCGCGATCACGACATCCATACGCTGATCGTGGTGACGGCGTACTACCACATGCCACGCGCGCTGACCGAGTTGCGGCGGGCGATGCCGGACGTGGCGCTGTATCCCGAGCCGGTGCTGCGGCCGCAATCCGGGGGGATCGGCCCGGTGGTGACGCTGCGGCTGACCGCCGAGGAGTACACCAAGTATCTGCTGGCGCTGGTCGGCGTCACGACGTTGCTGCCGGGGCACGACCAGGCGCCGCCGCACGAGGTGCATCGCGGATGATCCTGCTGCGGTCCTTGCTGTTCAACGTGTTCTTCTTCGGCGCGACCTTCGTGATGACCCTGGCCGGCACGGCGGTGCGGCTGGTGGCGCCGCATCGGGTCATCGGCGTCGCGACGGCCTGGGCTCGGCTGCTGCTGTGGGGCGCGCGGGTCATTTGCGGCATACGGTGCGAGGTGGTCGGGGCGGTGCCGACCGGTGCGGCGCTGATCGCATCGCACCATGAGTTGGCGTTCGACACGCTGGTCTGGATGACACTGGTGCCGCGGCCGGCCTACGTGATGAAGCTGGAGATGCTGCGGATTCCACTGTTCGGGGCGCTCACCCGGGCGGCGGGGATTATCGCGGTCGATCGCGAGGGGGGCGCCAAGGCGATGCGCGGCCTGATCCGCGATGCGGCGTGGGCGGTGGCAGAGCAACGACAGATCGTAATCTTCCCGGAAGGCACCAGGGCTGCTCCTGGCACTTTGCTGCCGCTACAGCCGGGCGTGGTGGCGCTGGCGGCGTCCACCGGGTTGCCGGTGATCCCGGTGGTGACCGACTCGGGGCGGTGTTGGGGGCGGCGGGCGTTCCGCAAGCGCCCGGGCGTTATCCACATCGTGCTGCTTCCGCCAATCCCGGCGGGGACGCGCCGGCAGGAGCTGCTGCAACGATTGGAGGTGGCGCTGGCGAGCGAGGTGACGGGAGCTGGAAGTTAGGACTCGCGGGGAAATAGTCAAATCAACTGCCGACGGATCACGGCTCCCTGTGTCATGGCCGGCCTTCGCCGGCCATGACACAGGGATTGCGGCGGCCTCACTCAATCAGCCGGTCTTCCGCGTCCGGTCATCGCACCGCCACCGCAATGTCATGGAACAAACGGGCCGGCAGCCCGCCCCCCATCACATCCCGCATTGGCCGGTTGTCGTCATTGCCCAGCCAAACCCCGATGATCGTTCCATCGATACAGCCGATGAACCACGCATCGCGGAAATCCTGCGTCGTGCCGGTCTTCCCCGCCACCTCCCGCCCGCTCACCGCCGCCGGCCGCCCGGTGCCATTGCTCACGACCGCCGCCAGCATCCGCGCCATCATCGCCGCATGGTCTGGGTCAATCACCGGCACCGGAGGATGCGCCGCCGCATAAGTCTCCACCCGTACGGCGTGACGCGCCGCCCGCCGTTGAAGAACGCCGCGTAGGACGCCGAGAGCTCCAGCAACCCCACTTCGCCGGTTCCCAGCGCCAGCGACGCATCGTCCGGCAGCCTGTCCGCAATCCCCAGCCGAGCCGCCGTCGCCGCCACCACCCGAGGCCCTCCGGCCTGCAACAGCAACCGCACTGCCACCGTGTTGATCGACTGCGCCAGCGCCTGGGTCAGCGTGACCTCGCCCTCGTAGCGATGCTCGAAGTTCTCCGGACTCCAGCGCCCGATATGCACCGGCGCATCCAGCACGGTCGAATCCGGCGTCAGTCCCTTCTGCAATGCACTCAGCCAGGTGAACGGCTTGAACGCCGAGCCCGGTTGCCGCCGCGCATCCACCGCCCGGTTGAACGACCCGGAGCGATAATCCCGCCCACCGACCATGGCGCGCACCGCCCCGGTCGCCGCGTCCAGGATCGCTACCGCACCCTGCGACACCCCGGCGGCCACACCCGGCCCATCGAGCAAAGCTGCCAGCCGGGACTCCGCCACCGATTGCAGCCGCACATCCAGCGTCGTGTGCAGCGTCGCATCGGCATTCGGCGACAGCTCCGGCGTCGCCTGCGCTGCTGCCCAGTCGGCGAACCACCCCGCCGCGATGGCCGGCGGAGGCGGAAACGCGATCGACACCGCGGCCCCCGCGGCCTGCGCCTGGGTGATCGCCCCGGTCTCCACCATCGCCGCCAGCACGTCCTTCGCGCGCGCGGCGGCAGCCTCCGGGTTGATCCGAGGGTTGAAGCGCGACGGCGCCCGCGGCAGCCCAGCCAGCACCGCCGCCTGCCAAAGCGTCACGTGCCGCGCCGACACGCCGAAATACATGTGCGCCGCCGCGTCCACGCCCCACGTTCCGGCTCCGAGATAGACCCGATTCAGATAGATCTCCAAAATCTCCCGCTTGCTGAAGTGCTGTTCCAGCCACAGCGTCAGCAGCAGCTCCTGCACTTTGCGCCTGACCGTGCGCGCATTCGACAGGAACAGGTTCTTCGCCACCTGCTGCGTCAGCGTCGAGCCGCCCTGCACAACGCGCCGCGCCACCAGGTCGGTCCACGCGGCGCGCGCCACGCCAACCAGATCGATGCCCGAGTGGTGCCAGAACCGCCGGTCCTCCACCGCCACGACGGCCTCCGGCAGATAGGCGGGCATGTCGGTCAGCCGCAGTGGCTCGCCCACCACGTCGCCGAAGCTGGCGAACACGCGCCCCGAGCGGTCCTCCAGCGTCAGGCTCGGCCGCCGCGTCGCATCGAGCGCCGATTCCGGTCGCGGCAGGTTGCGCGCGAACCACAGCACCAGCAAGGCCAGGGCGAGCGCTCCCCAGATCGCCCCGATCACCGCCCAGCGGAGCAATCGGACGCTGCGGCGGCGAGGCGGGGCGGACGGGACGGGCAGGGCAGGGGCCACCCGGCGGGGTGCCGCGACGGTGGACGACACCAGCGCTGCGCGGGCCACCGGCACGCCCGTCCGGGCGCGCGGGGCGCCGCGGCCGGGGGGGACAGAGAGTGGGACGCGAGGCATCAGGAATCGGCCAAGGCTCAGACCCGGGAGCAGGGACGGCGCGATTCTGGGGCAGGAACCATGTTCGAGGGAAGCGAGATATGTCGCCGGCGCAGTGCAACCGCTTCTACGTCGCGCGGTTCAGTCCGCGAGCACCGGCACCATCGTTTCGACCGTTTCCGCTACATCGGCACGCGAACCGTGTGCCCCCGTAGCCTGCGCCGCGTCGATGCGCCGGAGTTCGGTGTAAATCGCTTCTGCCTGCGCGCGAGACCCAAGCATGGCCCAAGCCGCCTCCGTGTGGCGACGCCGGGCAGCCGCCGCAGCCTGTTGAAAATCGTCCATCGGGTCGGCCCTCGGACCAGCGAGTATTGCGCCGCCAGTCAAGCTTAACCGGAACCATTCCGATTCTAGCTCGATAAAGTTGCTCATGGAGCCTTGACGGGATAGTCACGTTCGATTGAAGCGCCACGCCAGACCAGCCGCTCCACCGTCTCTGTTGCAATGCCGTGGTGGCCTGCCAAACAGGCGGCCGCGGCGAATAAGGCGGCATGCCCGCCGGGGGATTCGAACCCCCACGCCTTTCGGCTTCGGATTTTAAGTCCGCAGCGTCTACCATTCCGCCAGGCGGGCGCACCCATCGATTATAGCAGGCAATCACGCGGCCGGCACCGTCCCCGCCGCGCCAGCGACACCTCGCTTGACCAACTCGCCGGGCCTTGCCCATGCCGCTTGCGTAGCTTGCACAATTCGACACTGGGTGGTTTGCATGGCGAGCCTGGCATTCGGCCGCGCGGTTTGGCTGGCGCTCGCTATCGCCGCCGCAATCGCGCCGGCCCGGGCGGTCGAGGGCACCACCAGCAAGGATATCGTCGCGCTTGAAACCGGCGGCTCGTCCGGGGTCACCATTCGCCTCGCGGAAGATCTCGCCAACCTCGTGGATAACGGCACCACCCGGCGTATCCTGCCGGTGGTGGGGCACGGCGGCGTGCAGGACGTCGCCGACCTCATGCAGACGCCGGGCATCGACATGGCGATCCTGCAATTGGACGTTCTCGACTATGCACGGACGCAGAAGTTATTTCCGGGTCTTGACACCGTCAGCTACGTAGCCAAGTTGAACTACGTTGAATTCCACTTGCTCGCCCGTCAGGAGGTTGCCGGCGTCAACGACCTTGCGGGCAGAACCATCAGTGTCGGTCAGCGCCTGGGCAATACCGAGATCACCGCTACGCAGCTTTTCAAGCTGCTGAATCTGCCGGCCACCCTGACCAATGAGCCCCCGGACGTCGCGATCGGCAAGCTTCAGCGCGGTGAAATCGGTGCGCTTGCGTTCGTCGGCGGCAAGCCGGCGCCACTGCTGCGCATGCTGCCAACCTTCGGCCTGCATCTGCTCTCCATCCCGCTGACGCCGGAGGTGGTCGATGCCTACGTTCCCACTCGGCTGAGTGCGGCTGACTATCCCGGGCTGCTGCCGGACGCGACCTCGATCGATACGGTCGCGATCGGGACCGGATTGTTCGTCGGTCCCATTGCCAGGGCTTCCGACGGCTATCGCAAGATCGCCCTGATGATCGATCCGTTCTTTACCCAGTTTCTAACGCTGCTGACGCCGGGCCATCACGCCAAATGGGCCGAGGTCAACCTGTCCAGTGAAATTCCCGGCTGGCACCGCTTCCCGCCGGCCGACGAATGGCTCAAGCGCAACACGTCGGTCGTGGGAGGGCAGGACATAAGGACGATTTTCAACCGCTTCCTCGATGAACGCGAGAAGGCGCTGGGCAGCCAGCAATTATCGCAAGATCAGAAGGACAACCTGTTCGATCAGTTCCGCCGCTGGCAGACCACCCAAACCCGTTGAACGGCACAGTTGCTCGGATGTCGGTAATGCAGGGGACAATACGGCGATCATCGTCATCCCCGCAGACCATCGTCATCCCCGCTACTCACGTTTCCCGCTACTCACGTCATCCCCGCGCAGGCGGGGACCCATGTTGCTTGGGTCCCCGCCTGCGCGGGGATGACGTGAGTAGCGGGGATGACGTGAGTAGCGGGAAACGTGAGTAGCAGGGATGACGTGAGTAGCAGGGATGACGTGAGTAAACGCGCGTTTGTCGCCCTGCTTCCCGACTGCTCAGTAATGCCCGCCGCGCCTACGGCGCACGTCCCCATCCAGCCCCCCCATGCGCCAGATCCAACCTCGGATCGGCGTCCGTCTGCATCATCGCCACCTCAATCCGTGCCATCAGTTCGGTCATGGCCTGCTGCTGCACCGCCAGGCGACTCTCAATACGTGCAATCCGCGCCAGGAAACCGAGTATCTGCTTGGGATATTCCATCACCGCCGCCGCCAGCTCCGCGTCGGTCTTCGCAAGGAACAGCTCGATCGTGCAAAACGCGGCGAAGTCCTGATCGGCCAGCGATCGCCATTCGGCCAATGCGCGCGGGGTAGGGGACGCCCCCGTTCCGCCCGCCAGGCCGCACATCTCGCCCACACTCCCCGGGTTCGGCAATCCGTGTGTCGAACCTGCGTACATAAGATCGGCCAACCGCGGCGACATGACATGCGAATCGGCCGTCGCATGCTCTGCATCGTCCAATCGCCCTTCGCCGTCAGCCGCGGAAGCCAACCGCCCGGCGAGCGGCGCCAGGCAGGCCGCAAACGTCGCATCCTCGATATCCGGCAATGCCACCGGCGGTTTTTTGCTCATGGCCGGCTTCCGTCCGCCACGCGCAACAGCAACTCGTCGCCGCGACGGTCGCCCAGATCCGCCGCCCGGCGATACCACCGCGCCGCGAGATCCTTGTTGGCCGTGCTCCCCCGCACGCCCGTCTCCGGCAAAAAGCGGATGTCATATGTCTTGCCAAGCGCAATCGCCGCCTCCGCCGAGCCGGCATTGGCGGCACGTTCGTACAGCAGACGCGCTGCGGTCACATCCCCGATCGCGAGTGCCGCATCGCCGCGCTGCAACAGAATGGGCAACACCTTGTCGGACAGCGGCATGACGGGCCCGGGGCCCGCCACGTCAATGACCGCCACTCTTTCCTCGCGCACGATGTGCATGGGAACCAGCTTCCGGCCACTGCATGTAAAGCCACACGCCGCCCGACAGCCCCGCCGCGCCGAAAAGCACGAGGACCACCACCATCGGCCAACGCGATGGCAGTCGAAATCTCGGTTCTCAGTGCCGCGACATCGAGCTGCGCAACCTTGTTCGGCAGCACAACGGCAGCCAGCGGCGCCAGCCGCGCGCGAAATGCAGCGTCGTCCAGGTCGTCGGCGGGCTTTCGCTTGGCACTCATGCGATCTGTTCGACCAGCCGGAGATGCGGCTTTCGGCGCGGCGCCGCGTCGAGTGCGGACGCAGCCCCGGCCTGCGGGATGTGCAAACCGACCAGCCGCAAAACCTCGTTCGCCAGGCTGACGACATTCTCCGCCGCCCCCTCGCCGCCCTGTTGCATCCAGGGCGGTTCGCCGGTGTAGGTCATCGCCTGGAAGGCAGCGCGCTGCACCAGTTCGATCGGCAGCACGGGCAATCCCGCGCGAACGAACTGCGCGCGGGAATGCTCCGCCACCCGCTGGCGCAGCACCGGCGTGCGCGACAGCACCACGCGGTGGGCGATGTCGCGTCCGACCAGGTCGGCCGCCTTGCGCACCACGCCGATGGTCTTGACTGCCTCCACGACATCGAAGCGGCTCGGCTGGGCCGGCACCAGGACAAGGTCGGATTTTCCCGCGGCATAGAGCATCGATTGGTTCGCGGTGCCTTCAAGATCGATCAGCACCAGGTCCGATCGCGCCAGGCCAGTCCGCAGATCCGTCAACAAGCGGTCGCCATCGCTCTCGACACAAGTGATCATCGGATCGCCGGTCAGCCGCAGCACCTGCGACAAGGTGCGATTCGGATCAGCATCGAGGCACGTGACGCGCCCAAATCTCGCCGTCTCAGCCTCAGGAGAACTGGAAAGGCGCCGCGTGATCTCGGTTGCGAGGACGTAAACAAGCGTCGTCTTGCCGACGCCGCCTTTGGTCGAAGCCAACGCTATGACGGGGCACCGCCCTTCGGTCTGGATCGCATGAGGCAATGTGTCCTCCGTTCCGGTCGCATCGTCCCCCGGAGCCGGCCGGCTTGGCGCGCGCGAATCGACCGGGAGGGCCGCCTGATTTTCCAGGTGAAACATCGCAGATAAGTGGATGAAAAGCTAGGGCAAATCTACGGCCGGCAAGGGAGTCGCATTGGGCGGATGGCTGCGCGGAAACACGGAGACAGAACGAGGCATTCGAAGAGCACTCGTCATGCCAAAAGCGATTAACTCATCTGGCGTTGTGATCCTGACGTTTCGAATTCGCTTCTGCGAAACTTGAAAGGCAATCGCAATGCGTCAGTCCGCAAGCAGATTCACCACAAAGACACAAAGGCACGAAGAACTGAATCTTTGTGTCTTTGTGGTGAATCTGCTTACGGACTGGCAGCAGCCGCGATCGAAGCATGGTGTTTACAACATCAGCGTTCGGGTGATTGCCGCAATCAACCATGGAATAAGCCAAACTCCTCTGCGCGCTCTGGCATCTCCGTCTTCCTCTGCGATAAATTTACCAGCCGCGTGCCGTACCTGCGTCACATCGATGATCCCGCAATTTGCTGTCGCACTCACGCAACTACCCGCCGCGCTCCAGCGTGCACGCGATATCCAACGCCCGCCGGATCAGGTTTTCGCTCGCCTCCGGCGTTCGAAACGCCGAATGTGCAGACAGCGTAACGTTCTCCAGCCGCGTCAACGGATGCCCGGCGGGCAACGGTTCCGTCGCAAATACATCCAGCGCCGCGTGACGCAGCCGCCCATCCTGCAAAGCCGCGATCATCGCCGCCTCATCGACGATGGCGCCGCGCGCGGTATTTACCAGGATGGCCCCCGGCCGCATGCGCGCAATCCGATCCGCGCTGAGCAAACCGCGGGTCTCGTCGTTCAGCAGCAGATGCACCGAGAGCACGTGGCTTTCCGCCAGCAGCGTATCGAGATCGACGAACGTCACCCCGGCAGCGGTCTTCGGCGAGCGGTTCCATGCCAGCACCCGCATCCCCGACCCTGCCGCGATGCGCCCCACCTCCGCAGCGATACCGCCATATCCCAACAACCCGATCGTCTTGCCGCTAAGCTGCGGCCCCTCGGTGCGCAGCCAGTTGCCCGCACGCACCGCCCGGTCCATCCGCGCGATGCCACGCGTCGCCGCCCACATCAGGGCAATCGCATGCTCTGCCACCGCGGTGTCGCCGTAGCCCTTGATGATGTGCACGGTAATGCCGAACTCGGCGAGTTCCTCCGGGTGCATGTAGCTGCGCGCGCCTGTGCCGAGGAAGATGATGTGCTTCAGATCGGTACACCGACGCATTACCTCGGTGGGCATCTGCGAGTGATCGTCCAGCACGAAGTCATACCCAGCCAACATCCCCGGCAATTCGTCTGCCGTCACCTCTTCCTGCTCATTCACCGTGACGGATGGATCGTCGGCGCGGACGACGCGAGCGAACACCTCGGCCAGGTCATCGACAGCGTCCAGGAAAAGGCCCTTCATGTTCGGATTCCCTCGTTGCAGGCGCGCCGATTCTGCACGGGCAGGCGAGGTCACGGCAAGCGTCTGCACTGCGCACCCCAGTGACATTGCGAGCGAAGCGAAGCAATCTCCCGCGTGAGTTCGCACGATCCCACGCGGGAGATTGCTTCGCTGCGCTCGCAATGACGGGGTTGGCGACACGATCGATCCGTCAGGCTCAAAAACGTCAGCCACCGAAGCCACAACTCCCGTTTTGGTGAGGCAGCTCTGTCTTGTTGCCGAAGTCCGCATGACCGGAAAATCATGGTCTGGAAACCGCAGGCTCCCTGTGCCACGATAAGGCTGAAAAAACCGGAGGCGTGCCATCAGCCAGCTCGTAATCGACGACAAAAACGTTGCGGCGGATACGCAGAGAGTTTCGTCGGCCTATGTGCCGCCGCTCCAGCGCACGGAAGGACAGCCGCCGCCCATCGCGGCGAACGGCGGCCTGTCCTACATGTCGTTCGCGCAGGACGGCGATGCGGGAACCGCCAAAGCGATCGAGGACGCGCTTGCCGAGATCGCCGAGGGCGAGGGACAGCGCGTCATCGATATGATCGATAAGGCCCCACCGGGCCCGATCAAGACAAGGTGGGGCCTCGGGTTCCGGACTTACGACGAGTGCGTGGACTACATCCGCGGCTCGAACAGCATTAAAGCCCCCGAAGGCGGTGTGGTGGCGCCACTGCCCTATACGGTCTACGACCGGCCCACCTACTCCGTCGTCCCGTCCAACGCGGTCTGGCGGGATCCGGCGCGCGCCGACCTAGCGGCGATCCTGCGTCAGAACGAGGAGGACAACCGTCGGCGCGACCTGTTTTTCACGCAGGTGCTGCGCGACGCGCGGCGCATCGGCGAGTACTACCCGGGCCTCTCGCCTAACAGCCCCGAATGCATGGACCGGCTCGGTGTCTCGCTGGCGCACCTCGAGTCCAAATGCACGAATATCTACGACTCAGCGGAGGTCGAACGCGTATTCTACCCCGAGATCGAGAAGCTCCTGCTCGAATTCTTCCCGGACGCAACGGATGCGCTGGTCTACAACCACGACGTCTTCGACAAGGACTACGCGGGCGATCGCACGGAAGACCAGGACAACAAGAACCCGGGCGTGAACGCCCGTTACGCCATGCTTGTGCACAACGACCTCAACGACAACAGCGGCCGCGTGCGCTGCCGCGAGCTGCTCACCAAAAACCTGCGGAACTTCGGGCGCGAGCAGCACTATACGGAGGAAGAAGCCGACGCGAAGATGTCGCGGCGGTTCATGTCGATCAATCTCGCCAAGCCGATCGAGACGGTGGAGCAATACCCGTTCGTGCTCTGTGCCTGGCCGTCTTTCGCCGACCAGCCTTATATCACGAACTACCGAATCTACGACGACCGCGTTGGCGAGACCACCCGCTTCACCTACCGGCCCGAACATGAGTGGTATTGGTTCCCCCAGCAGAAGCCGACCGAGGTCTCGATGCTCAAATGCTATAATTCGGTGACCGACGGCTCCGTCTCGCGCTGGTCTTTCCATACTGCCTGTATCGATCCGACTGCACCCGCCAACGCACGATGCCGCAAGAACGTCGTCGTCCGGTCCTTTGTCTTCTTCTAGGAAGTCTGGAAGAGGCAAGTGAGGCGGCAAGTACTAACGTGTCATGGCCGGCGAAGGCCGGCCGCCCCCACCGTCATGGCCGGGCTTGACCCGGCCATCCATGCCGCTGCGGTGCCGCGATAGATGGCCGGGTCAAGCCCGGCCATGACGATGAGGGGCGGCCGGTGCCAACAATTATGGGCTGGTCCTACGGGCGGTCGTGGAGCAACTCAACCGGATTGGCACCAGCGGTAATGGCACCAACACTGCCCCAGCAACGCCAGTTGGCATGCTGGTCGTGCGATACGCCTACGCCGCAGCCTGTGAGGTCCCCCGCTGCGCAATCAGTTGCTTCGTCAACGGCAGTAACGACCGCCCATACTCGATCGCGTCATCCAAAGGATCGAAGCCGCGGATCAGGAACGTCGTCACCCCGAGGTCGTAATAATCCACCAGCGCCTCGGCGACCTGTTGCGGCGTGCCGACCAGGCTGGTGGAGTTCCCGCGTGCCCCGGTCAGCATCGCCGCCCCGGTCCACAGCCGCTTGTCCAGCCGCTCGCCTTGCGCGGCCGCCTCCAGCAATCGGCGCGAACCCTCGTTGGCCGGCTCGCGTGGCCCGAGCCCGGCCTTCGCGCGCAACTCGGCAATCCGCTGCTTGATCCGTTCGGCGCGCGCCCACGCTTCGTCTTCCGTTGCCGCCAGGATCGGCCGCAGCGACAGGCTGAACCGCACCGAGCGCCCATGCTGCGCCGCCGCCGCCCGCACCCGCGCAGTGATCTCTCGCACCTGCGCATGCGTCTCGCCCCACAGCGCGTAAACGTCGGCGTGCTTGCCCGCTACCGCAATCGCCGCATCCGACGCGCCGCCGAAATAGATCGGGATGCGCGGCTGCTGCACGCAACGCACCGCGGTCGACGCCCCCGCGAACCGATAATACGTCCCCTCGTGATCGACCGGACCTTGCTCGGTCCAGATGCGCTTCAGGATGTGCACGTATTCGTCGGTGCGGGCGTAACGCTCGTCCTTGTGCAGCGTATCGCCGTCGCGGAATTGGTCCACGTCGTCGCCGCCTGATATTACGTGGATCGCCGCACGGCCGCCGGTGATCTGGTCCAACGTCGCCAGCTTGCGCGCCGCCAATGTGGGTGCGACGAACCCTGGCCGGTGCGCCAGCAGAAATCCCAGGCGCTCGGTGTGCGCCGCGGCACTCGCAGCGACCAGGAACCCATCCGGCGCGTCGGAGAAATAGCCGACCAGCACCTTGTCGAAGCCGCCCGCCTCCGCCGCCTGGGCGAAGTCGCGGATATAGCCACGATCCAGCACGACATTCGCCGGCGGATGGATCTCCGAGGCGTGCCGATGATGGATCATGCCAATGAATTCGACCGTCATGCCGTGATCTCCTGCCCCATCAAGCTCAGCGCCGCAGCAGCCGGTCGAGAATCCGCCCCTCGATTCGGGCCGCGGACGGATCGCCGTGACGCCGCGGACGCGGCAGGTCAACGGCGACATCCAGCGCCACCTTACCATCCTCCAGCAGCAGAATGCGATCCGCCAGCGCGACCGCCTCCGCCACGTCGTGCGTCACGACGATCGCGGTGAAGCGCTTGTCCTGCCAGACGCTCTCGACCAGTCCCTGCATTTCGATGCGGGTGAGCGCATCCAGCGCACCGAGCGGCTCGTCCAGCAACAGCAGCTTCGGATGGCTGACCAGCGCGCGGGCCAGTGCCACGCGCTGCTTCTGCCCGCCCGACAGGACGGCGGGCCAGCCGCGTCCGCGCCCGTCGAGGCCGACCTGCGCCAGCGCTTCCTCCGCCTGTTGCCGCCGCTCGCGCCGGTCGCGCGCGTGCGTCAGCCCGACCTCGACGTTATCAGTCACGCGCTGCCAGGGCAGCAGCCGTGGTTCCTGGAACATCAGCCGCACGACGTCCCGCCAGCCTTGAGTTTGGCGATCGACCACGATGCTGCCCGTGCTCTGCCGATCCAGGCCGGAGAGCAATCGCAGCAGGGTCGATTTGCCGCAGCCGCTGCGGCCGACGATGGCGACGAACGAGCCGGCCTCGATGTCGAGATCGATGTCGTACAGCACGCGGTGCGTGCCGAAACTCTTGCTCACGCCGCGCAGCGCGATCGCGGCGCCGGCCGAACTGGTGCGCGTCACCGTGTCGGCCGTACGCTCGAGGACATTGACGGTCATGGCTCAGGCCTTTGCATAAATCGGATTCCAGCGCAGCGTCGTGCGCTCCAGCAGACGTGCGATGCTGTCGGCCAGCTTGCCCAGCGCCGCGTAGACCAGGATCGAGAACACCACGACGTCCACCTGCATGAACTCGCGCGCGTTCATCGCCATGTAGCCGATGCCGGACGAGGCGGAGATCGTCTCCGCCACGATCAGCGTCAGCCACATGATGCCGAGTCCATAGCGCAGGCCAACGAAGATCGACGGCAGCGCGCCGGGCAGCACCACGCGCAGGAACAGCGCGGCTTCCGACATGCCGTAGGCGCGGCCCATCTCCAGCAAATGCGGATCGACCGAGCGCACGCCATGCTGCGTGTTGACATAGATCGGGAAGAACACGCCGAGCGCGACCAGGAAGATTTTTGCCTCCTCGTCGATGCCGAACCACAGGATCACCAGCGGGATCAGCGCCAGATGCGGGATATTGCGCAGCATTTGCAGAGTGCTGTCGGTCAGCGTGTCGCTGATGGACCACAGCCCGTTGGTCATCCCGAGCACGAAACCGATGCCGCCGCCGATGGCGAAGCCGAGCAAGGCACGCGCGGCGCTGACCTCGATATTGGTCCATAACTCACCGGACCGCGCGAGATGCCAGCCGGCCTGCGCGACCGCGCTGGGAGCCGGCAGGACATTGGCCTGGATCAGGCCAAACTGCGAACCCGCTTGCCAGGCCAGCAGGACGAGAACAGGGACAAGCCAGGGGAGAATGCGATTTATACGGGTTCCCCGAAACAAACCTCTCTCGCTGCGCGGCAGAGGTCGCCGCGAAGCGGCGGGTGAGGGCATTGGGCACGCACAAGGCGAAGCTGCCGCGGGCAAAGAAGGATGTGCGGGGCGACCCGATCTCCCTCACCCTCGGCACTGCCGCGCCTCGACCTCTCCCGCAAGCGGGAGAGGTATTCATGCGCCAGTGTGCCAGACTTGTTCGCTGACATTGATCGCCTGCGGGATCAGGCCAAGATTGCGGAACCGGTCTGAAACCTTCTGCTGGATACGAACGACCTCGGCGTCTACCGGCAGCACGACGAACGGGTCGCGATCCACGCCGCGCCGGACCGCGTCCAGCGGCATTCCGGTCTCTGTTGCCAGCGATGCCGCGATGTCCGCTTGATGCGACCGCGCCCAATCCGCAATTCCGCTGAACTCGCCGACAACCTTCGCAGTGATGTCGGGGTTCGCCTCGACATAGCCACGGCGGCCCATAAAGAAGGAATTTTGCTCGGTGATGTCGGTCCACTTCGCCAGCACGCGCACGCCCGGCTTGGTTTCGAACAGTGCGTAGTAGGGATCCCAGATCGTCCAGGCATCGATGGCGCCGCGTTCGAATGCCGGGCCGGCATCCGCGGGGCCAAGATAAACCGGTTGAATCTCGCTGTAGCTGAGCCCGGCCTTCTCCAACGCGGCGAGGGTCAGGTTGTGCGCGCTGGAACCACGGCCGAACGCAACCTTCTTGCCCTTCAGGTCATGCAGCGTCTGCAGCGTCGAACCGGGGGGCACCAGGATCGCCTGGCCACCGGCACGCTGCGCGGCAATATACAACAAATCGCCATGCGCGGCCTGGGCGAACACCGGCGGCGTGTCGCCCACGGCGCCGATATCGATCGCATTGACCCGCATGGCTTCCAGCATCGGCGGACCGAACTGGAATTCGATCCATTGCACGTCCACTCCGAGCGGGTTCAGCAGCGTTTCCAGGCTCCGCTTCTGCTTTGCCGCCAGCAGGATCGGTTCGCCCTTCTGGAAGCCGACGCGCAATATCTTGCCCGGCGCTGCGTAAGTGCGCGTGGCTACGGTGCCGATACCGACGGCGGGCAACGCCGCAAGCAACGTCCGTCGTGTGATCATCCGTTAAGCCCCCGTGGTTGCGACATGTTCATGCGGTGGGTCGCCACGTGGCATCGGCGACGTCGATGTGCACCGGAATCAGGCCCAGCCGGTGAAACCGGTCCGCGACAAGCTGCTGCTGCGCGACGATCTCGGTGGTGACCGGGCCAATCGCGGACGTCGCCCGTGCCACCGCGCGCTGCATCGCCGCCAGCGGCACGCCGGTGCCATCGGTCAGCAACTGCGCAACCTCGGCGCGATGTGCGTTCGACCAGGCAGCGACCTTGCCGAGTTCGTCGATCACCGCCTCGATGATCGGGGCGTTGGCCTGCACATAGCTGCGGCTGGACAGATAGAACGCGTTCTGCGGCGTGATGACGCGCGACGTTGC
Organism: uncultured Alphaproteobacteria bacterium; assembly: GCA_963762885.1. Taxonomy (GTDB): domain Bacteria; phylum Pseudomonadota; class Alphaproteobacteria; order Acetobacterales; family Acetobacteraceae; genus JASHVB01. The sequence continues at coordinate 448,050 of CAVXNH010000077.1, read as the reverse complement.
CAGCACCCGCACGCCCGGTTGCACTTCGGCGACCGCGTAGTACGGATCCCAGATCGCCCAGGCATCGACGCTGCCGCGCGCAAAGGCGGCGGCCGCGTCGGCGGGGGCAAGCTGGATCGGCTGGATGTCGCTGAAGGCCAGGCCGGCCTTTTCCAGCGCCGCGACGGTCAGGTTATGCGCCGCGGAGCCCCGCGCGAAGGCAACCCGCTTGCCCCTCAGATCCTCCAGTGTGTGCAGGGTCGAGCCGGGCGGTAGCAGGATTGCCGCGCTGGAACTGCCGGCGTGCATCACCGCGACGTAGAGCAAGTCCGCATGGGCCGCCTGGGCAAAGATCGGTGGCGTGTCGCCGACGGTGCCGAAATCCAGGCTGCCGAGGCGCAGCGCTTCCAGCATCGGCGGCCCGAAGGAGAACTCGGTCCAGCTCACCGCAACGCCGCTGGCTTGCAGCCGATCCTCGATCACCCGTTGCTGCTTGGCGACCACCAGGATGCCGTTCTTCTGATAGCCGATGCGAAGCTGCCGCGATGGTTCGGCGCGTGCCGCGGCGGCGACTGCGAGTGCCGGAATGCTGCAAGCCAGCAGGTGGCGGCGGGTGATCACCGCACGCCTCGCGTGACGTTATCGTGCCGCCGCATCCGGTCGGCTCGAACCGCCAGCACGACATGACGCCGATCCGGCATCGCGGGTCCCAAGCGCCGAAGCGTCTCGCCGGCCAGCAGCGCCGAGGCGATGGCGATCACCGACCACAGCGCAGGAAACATCAGCACCAGCATGTCACGGGTTCCTCAACGAAGACGTCACATTCCATATTTAGCAGATAGGAATAGTTGATAAATCCTGCGGACCGAGTCAACCGAAAAATCGATGCCAACGGGCCAAATGCGAGGCCCGTTCCGCATTGCATCCGGCGGGGCGCGCGCAGGTGCGTCGTTCGTCCAGCGCGTATCCCGGGCGGCACCGCTGCGGTTCGCGGCAATCCGCGACGGGACTGCGCACTGCCTGGGACATCACCGGGCCGGTCGCGAGAGCCTGCGTTACCCGGAGGAACGTCAGGCCACGCTCGACAGGCTTGCTACAGCCTGCGCTGGCTCATGGGTGACCAGGGTGCCGTTCAGGTAGAGGCGCCGCGCCAGTCGCTGCACATCGGCCAGCGTTGGCCAGATCGTCTGGTCGAGTTCCTTGAGGCGCATGTTGGTGGCGATGAAACGATAACCTCGGTCGAGCCGGACGGCGGCCCCCACGAACACGCCGTCAATATCAATGATGTGGGATTGCAGCATGGTTCTCGCTCCGGAGAAGGGGTCAGGCGAATGCCTGGTTATGGTGCGGCGTCGGGTGGCGGCGGATGCCGCGGCGACATCGCGGCATGGCGCGAGACCAGAGCAAGCAGGGTGAGGCGGGGCGAGCTGCCGGAGCGCCCCGGGATGCCGCGAATGGAGCAGCGGCGCGGGTTGGGCCAATCGAAGTGGCGGTGAAGTCAGCCATGATGAATCTCATCGGTAACGCCAACAGGCGCCCGGGATCGGGCAGCCTCGTCGACATAAGAGGATATTTTTTCGTCGATATGCAATATGCGCCAGATAAAAAGATTATTCTTCTAAGGCTCCAGAATTCTGCGGCAGGACTGCACTGATCTTCCGCGCTTTTGGAGACGTCGTTTGAGCCGCCACGCGGCCCGAACCGGGTGCGACGGGACCGGGGAAGCAAAGTCTGAACCTAGCCGAGGCCTTCCGGATGGCAGCCTCAGGCGTCAGTCCGGCACGATTATCCGGCCGGACGAAACCCCATCCGCACCGCTTACGCGGCCCGCTTTGCCGCGCGCTTGCGTCCCGCCGACGTGGCCGGACGCTTCGCCTTGGGCGGCGCGGCAATCATGCTCGCCAGCGAGCGATTCTCCAGCACGGCCGCCACCGCGTTGCGTGTCTCGCGCATCAGCGGCTGCAAACGACAGGACCGCATGTCGACGCAATCCGCGCAGGGACGAAACCGCGTCACGCTGGCGCACGGCGTCAGCGCCAGCGGCCCATCCACGATCCGAATGATATCGGCCACCGAGATCGCCGCCGGATCGCGCATCAGCCGATGCCCGCCATGCGCGCCCCGCCGGCTTTCCACGATGCCGTGATCGCGCAACTGCACCAGGATCGCTTCCAGGAACTTGCGGGGAATCTGCTCCTGCGCGGCGACCTCGGCGGTCTGCACCCAATCTTCGGTCGAAGGCCGTTCGGCGAGGCGAATTGCCGCACGCACCGCATATTTTGCCTTGCTGGACAGCATCGAGTCCTCCTGCCGCGTGGCTCGCGCAGGGTCAAGCTCCGCCAGATTCCGCCGTCGCGATTTCCGCTTGACCGGGGCGCTCGGATTTGCCTACTTTCCATATTGAATAAATAGGAAATATGGGAGCACGCCATGGTTGACACGTCGATCGCGGTTGTCGGAGGCGGATTTGCCGGCTCACTGCTGGCCATCCACCTGCTGCGCAAAGCCCCAACCGGCACACGCGTGCATCTGTTCGACCGTTCCGGCCGGTTCGGATCAGGCCTGGCCTACGGCACAGAGCATGCCGGGCATTTGCTGAACGCGCCGGCGGCGCGGATGAGCGCGTTCCAGGATCGCCCGCGCGATTTCCTGAACTGGCTGGCCCGTCGTTCCGGGCCCGTCCTGGCCGGGGTGGTGCCGACGGAAAACGCGTTCGTGCCGCGTCACCTCTACGGCGCCTATCTGCGCGACCTGTTGCTCGACGCGCTGTGCGGCGCCCCACCGGATACGCTTGTGCTGCGGCATGAGGAGGTGGTGGCGCTGGACGACGATGGCGCGCGGATCGCCCTGCATCTCGCGTCCGGCGACAGCCTGTCCATGGATGTGGCGGTGATCGCGGGCGGCAATTTCCCCGCCGTGCCGGTGTTGCCTGGCGATGCCGCGTTCCGCCGTTCCCGGCGTTGGCGGTCCGATCCGTGGGCGGGCGATGCCTTGCGCGGCCTCGATCCCACGGCGCCGGTGTTGTTGCTTGGCACTGGGCTGACGATGGTGGATTGCACGGTCTCCTTGCTGGCGCAGGGACATGTCGGTCCGATTCATGCGTTGTCGCCCCGTGGGTTGCTGCCCCTCGCGCACACCGCCGTCCCCGCCACGGTCCCGCCGCCATTGGCTGCGCTTCCCGCCACGATGCGTGATCTGACCCGCATATTGCGCGCGCAAGCACGGGACGCTGCAGCCGCGGGAAAACCCTGGCAGACAGTGGTCGACGCGCTACGGCCGAGCCTGCCGGCTTTGTGGCAGGCGCTGCCGGTAACGGAGCGCGAACGCTTCCTGCGCCACGTTCGCCCGTTGTGGGACGTGCATCGGCATCGCATGGCTCCGGCCGTCGCAACCCAGATCGATGGCGCGCTCGCGCGCGGGCAGTTGCGCGTTCACGCAGGGCGGGTCACCGATTGCCGGCTAGCGGAGGACGCAGTGACAGTGCAGTTCCGCCGGCGCCGCGGCAGCGCGGATATCGCTGAACTGACTGTCGCGCGAATCGTCAATTGCTGCGGCATGGCATCCAACATCACCCGTGTAGCCGATCCGCTGCTGCAAGCGCTGCTTCGTCAGGGCGTCTCGCGTCCGGATCCTTTGCGACTGGGGCTTGACGTGACGCCGGCGGGGGCACTGCGCGATCGCAACGGCGTGGCATCGGAACGGTTGTTTGCCGTTGGTCCCCTGACGCGCGGCGTATTCTGGGAAGTCACAGCCGTCCCGGAATTACGCCAACACTGCGAGGCGGTCGCAGGGCATGCGGTGTCGCGACTGAAACCCGCGATCCGGCGGTCCAAGGTACCGGCGTAATCGCTGGCACAGTCTCACCGGTCCGTTGGCAACACGCCGGTGCGTTTTTCACCCTGAGTGGAACGCCGCGAGTTGAGCAATCTCATCAGTGTCGCCCAGAGGTTTCCGACGATGCGTTGATGTGCGATGCTGCCACCGGCCAGCGAGATAACATCCCGCCCGTCGAATTCATGCTTCCCCGCCTTTCGATCCTCCCAGGCGAGGAAGCTTTCCGTGGTCCACGGTCGGTTCAACACGGTATCCATGCAGGCGACGATACCGGACAGCGGCGCGTCGGATCGACCCCGGCCGCACCGCACAAACGCGGTATGCGACCACCTACACCCATTTGGCCCTCACCACGCCATGCCGTATCCTCCCGCGCAACACGGAGGAAACGAACGATGCATCTGACTCGCCGGACGCTTCTCGGCACCGCCGCCGCCGCGGCAACCGCCGCCATCCCTGCCGCGCGCTCCCGCGCCCAAAGCCGCCCCGTCATCCGCATCGGCGTGATGAACGACCAGTCCGGTCCCTATCGCGACGTCAACGGCCCCACCGGCGTGATCTGCGCCAAGCAAGCGGTGCAGGAGTTCGGCGCCGGCGCGTTCGACGTGGAGGTGCTCGACGCCGACCACCAGAACAAGCCCGATGTCGCCGTGTCGCTCGCCCACGAGTGGTTCGACAACCGCGGCGTGGACATCATCATCGACGTCGCCGCGACGTCCTGTGCGCTGGCGCTGGCATCGCTCTGCAAGGAGAAGAACAAAGTGCTGATCCCCACCAGCACCGCCAGCTCCGATATAACTGGCAAGGCCTGCACGCCCAACTCGATCCACTGGGTGTTCGACACCTACATGGAGGCGAAATCCACCGGCGGGGCGATGGTCAAGGCCGGCGGCACCTCCTGGTTCTTCATCACACCCAACTATGCCTTCGGCGTGGCGACGCAACGCGACGCCACGCGCTTCGTCGAAGCCGGCGGAGGCAAAGTGCTCGGCGCGGAGATCTATCCGTTCCCGGAAACCACCGACTATTCCGCCTTCCTGGTGAAAGCGCAGGCGTCGGGCGCCAAGATCCTTGGCATTTGCGGCGCCGGCGCCGACCTCATCAACATCGTCAAGCAGGCGCACGAGTTCGGTCTGTCGAAGACGATGAACCTGGCGGCGCTGGTGGCCTACACGACCGACGTGCACTCGATCGGCATCGAAATGGCAGCCGGATTGCGACTGTCGGAGACCTATTACTGGGACCTGAACGATCGTAGCCGCAGCTTCCAGAAGCGCATCCAGCCAAAGATCACGCTATGGCCGAACATGGCGCAGGCCGGCGACTATTCCTGCACGCTGCACTACCTGAAGGCGGTGACGGACATGGGCGCGGGCGCGGCCAAGGCGGACGGCGCCGCCACGGTAGCGCGCATGAAGGCGATGCCGACCGACGACGACTGTTTCGGCCCCGGCAAAATCCGCGAGGATGGCCGCAAGCTCCACCCGGCCTATCTGTTCGAGGTGAAACAGCCCTCCGAAAGCAAGGGCGTGTGGGACCTTTACAAGCTGATCGGCACCACTCCCGCCGACGAAGCATTCCGTCCACTATCGGAAGGCGCCTGTCCGATGGTTAAGGCGTGACGCAGCACGCACGAGCCACGGCAACAAGCTGACCGATCCGGTCATGTCCGACACCACCCGCGTGCCCTATCGCGGCCTGATCACCGCCTCGGCGATGCTGGCGATGCTGATGCAGACGCTGGACTCCACCATCGCCAACGTCGCACTGCCCTACATGCAGGGCAGCATGTCGGCGAGCAGTGATGAGATCACGTGGGTGCTGACGTCGTATGTGATTGCCGCGGCGATCATGACCGCGCCGGTCGGCTGGATGGCGGTGCGCTTCGGCCGCAAGAAGCTGTTCATTACCTGCGTCGCCGGGTTCACCATCGCCTCGATGATGTGCGGCGCAGCGCAGTCGCTGGAACAACTCGTCGCATGCCGCCTGTTGCAGGGGATGTGCGGCGCGGCAATTGCGCCGCTGTCGCAGGCGACCATGCTCGACATCTATCCGTTCTCGCGCCGTGCCCAGGCGATGGCGATCTTCTCCATGGGTGTGACCATGGGGCCGATCATGGGCCCGACTTTGGGGGGCTACCTCACCGATGCCTATAGCTGGCGCTGGGTGTTTTACGTCAACCTGCCGTTCGGCATCCTGGCGATCACCGGTCTGGCGCTGTTCATGCCCAGCGCACCGGCGCGGCCGCATTTGAAATTCAGTTGGTACGGTTTCGGCATGCTGGCACTTGGCGCCGGCGCGTTGCAGATGATGCTCGACCGTGGCCAGGAACTCGACTGGTTCAGTTCGCGCGAGATCATCGTTGAGGCGACGCTGGCCGGCCTTGGCTTCTACCTTTTCATCGTGCACATGTTCGTCGCAGAGAAGCCGTTCCTGTCGCCCGGCCTGTTCAAGGATCGCAATTTTTCCGCCGGCATGATCATGGTTTTCTTCGTCTCGTCGGTGATGCTGGCGACGTCGGCGTTGCTCGCGCCGTACTTGCAGAACCTGGCCGGTTACCCGGTCTATACGGCCGGCTGGGCGATGGCGCCGCGCGGGTTGGGCACCATTGCCTCGATGTATCTCGCCAGCCGGCTCGGCATGCGGTTCGACCAGCGCAAGATCATGGCGGTGGGGCTGCTGATCCTTGGCTGGGCGCTTTATATCATGAGCACCTGGACGCCCGACGTCACCGAGCAGCAGATGTGGGTGGTGATGATCGTGCAGGGGTTCTCGATCGGCCTGGTGTTCAATCCGATGACGGTCATGGCGTACACCACGCTGTCGACGCAGTTGCGTGGTGAGGGGACGGCGATGCAGTCGCTGGCCCGCAATATCGGCTCGGCGATCGGGATTTCGGTCACCTCGTTCACGCTGACCCGCAGCACCCAGGCGATGCACGCCGACATCGCCGCCGGCATCACGCCGTTCGACCGGGTATTGCAGGGCGGCGACGCGGTGTCGCACATGCTGGACCCGGCGACGCGGCACGGTGCAGCGATGTTGAACCAGATGATCACGCAGCAGGCGCAGATCGTCGCCTACAACAACGATTTCCGGATGATGACGCTGACCGTGCTGCCGCCGCTGGCGCTGCTGCTGCTGATGCGCCGCCATGCGCGTCCCACTGCCGTGGTGGCAGCCTCGGGAGACTGAGAAGTAGGACCCGGTGCATGCTCTGGCCCCGCAGGAGTGGTCCGCGTCTGGCATATTTATAAGGGGTCTTCAGGAGATCGAGTGGGTAGTTCTGAGGGGTCATAGCACCGGAAGCATGCATGGATATTGGCTTTCTGGGGCTTGGAGCGCTTTCGAAATCCGGCATGATGAGGCATGGGGAGATCAGGCAAGCGACAGCATCGTCTGTCAGATGGATATTCGTTCGTAGGCTTCCACGCGCAAGCGACCGTGCGGGGGGTGTTTGGTGATCCAGACTTGCGGATCGTTAAGCTGGATCGGCGCTCAAAAAAACCGTCTGCGATGGTTGCGGTCAGAGGCAGACAGGGTGGTACGACCGGCGGATACGGCGGGTTCGCGATCTGTCGAGCGCCGGGTTCCGCATCGTCCTGGAACTCGAGGTTCGGCGCGTGGCGTGCCGCACCTGCGGCGCCGTGAAGCGCGAGCGGCTGGATTTCCTGGCGGACAATCCGCGCTTCACCAAGCGGTTTGCGTTCTATGTCGGCCGCCGCTGCCGGCAGGCTTCGATCCGTGACGTCGCGAAGGAACTGAAGCTCGACTGGGACACGGTCAAGCTTCTGGAGATGCAGTACATGAGAGCCCAGATCGAGCGCGCCGGCACGCCGGGACCCAGGGCGATCGGCGTCGACGAGATCTCCATCCGCAAGGGCCACAACTACCGCATCGTGGTCAGTGACCTCGTTCGCAAGCGACCGATCTGGTTCGGCGGCGATGACCGCTCAGAGGCCAGCATGGCGCAGTTCTACGCGTGGCTGGGACCCGAGAAGACCAGCAAAATCAAGCTAATCGTGATGGACATGTGGAAACCGTTCCGCAACGTTGCGCGAGACAAGGCCCCACAAGCGGCGATCCTGTTCGACAAATTCCACATCATGCGCCATCTCGGTGAGGTGCTCGACAAGGTGCGCAAGGCTGAATATGCGCGGCTGCGCGGCAAGGACCGACGCTTCGTCAAGGGCCAGAAGTACACGCTGCTGTCGCACCGCGACGATTTGACAATGGATGGCAAGCGGTCGCTCGCATTGCTGCTGGCTGCCAACAAGCGCCTGAACACCGCCTATCTCCTGAAGGAGGCGTTCGGCCAGCTCTGGACCTACCGTCGCGAGGGCTGGGCTCGACGCTTCTTCGACAACTGGCGCGCCAGCCTAAAATGGCAGCGGCTCAAGCCCTATGAACGGTTTGCCGGCATGATCGACCGTCACTGGGACGGCATCGCCGCTTACTGCAAGCCGGAGAACAAAGTCTCACTGGGCTTCGTCGAGGGGCTTAACAACAAGATAAGAGTGTTCCAGCGCCGAGCCTATGGGCTGAAGGACGAGGAATACCTCCGCCTCAAGGTCCTCTCATGCATGCTTCCGGTGCTATGACCCCTCAGAACTACCCACTCGATCTCCTGAAGACCCTTTATAAGAGAAGATCGCCAAGACGCAGAGATCGCGAAGTGTGCTACTTGGCGATCTCTGCGTCTTGGCGATCTTCTCTTATAAATATGCCAGATACCAGTAGCACCTGCGCTGCACGACGAGCGATTTCGGAATGCCATCTATCCGGCGCGCACGACATAAATCGGGCTGGACCAGGCCTGGTGCCCGTCCTCCAGCGTCACGCAGACCAGCAGCGGGTTGTCGCCGGCCACCAGCGCTACATCCCGATCGAACGCCACTGACAGCGCAGTCAAAGCGGACGGCAGGCGGGACAGGCGAAGCTGCCGCGCCAACCCGCCGCAATCCACGATCAGCGGTTCGGCACTCAGCGCGTCCAGCGTATGCTCTATCGAGGCGTGCGGCGTCTGCACGGCGATCCCCGTGGCATCGTCCGACAGCACCAGGTCCACGCCAGCGAAATTGCCCGTCGTGATCGAGGTCCATTCGACCCGGTCCGGTGCCGGCCGCCGCAACGGCCTCTGCGGGTTCAGGAAGTTGATCGCCTGCGCCGAGGCCACCGTCCCACCCACCACGCGAGCAAAACCGTCCCACACCGACTCGCGGCCGCGGCCACGGGTACTCTGCCCCGCTCCACTCCATCCGCACCCGCTTACCGAGCGGGGCATCGGCGTGCGGCCGGATCGTCTCGATGACCTCGCAACCGCGGCGCAACTCGACGCTCAGCACCGGGCTTGCCGCTGCCAGCGCCATGCGGAAGCGGACCGACGCGGTCCCGGTCGGCACGATGTCGCCCATCGTGGCCCGACGGCCGTCAACCAGCACCTCGGTTTCCAGGTGCAGCCGGCAGCCGGTGGTGGCGTAGTGGTGCCGCGCGCGCATGGCGTCGAACAGCGCCGAGCGCGACAGCTCCGGCAGCAGATAGCAGGTCAGTCCGCCGAGCGCGCCAAACAACGAGGCACCGGGAGGCTCGGCCCCTGGCCGGCCTTTATGCCCGTCGCTGTTGGCGACGATCCCAACGCGCAGCCCCAGCTCGAACGCATCGGCCACCAGCCACTCGAAGGTGCCCCAGCTCGAATGCACCTCGACAGAGCATTCCAATTCCGGATCGTGGGCGTAGCGGATATCGGCGTAGCGGCCGCCGCAATGCGCCCACATCACCGTGGTCGCCGCCTCCGGCCGCAGCGCCTCGAACAATGCCCGCGCGTCCCAGCAATCCAAGGGCAGGTCGTCGCGATCCGGCACCAGAGCGTGAGAGGAGCGGCGGATCGGCCGGTCCTCGGTCTGGTAGAACACGTTACGGTCGCCGCCCAGTGCGGTGTTGCCCGACCATTCGTAGCCCGGCACGGTGACGAAGCGGCCGGGCGCGTTCCACTCGGCCATGCGCCGGTTCAGGTGGCCCCAGAACTGCGGCGTGATCTGGAAGTCGTTGCCCTGATGCCCGATCGCATCCAGGAACGCATAGTCGCGCGCGTAGCGGAGATAGGCTTCGATGGTGCCGGAACCGATCGTCTCGCCGCTTTGCGCATGCAGGTCGCCCCAGTAAGCCCGCAGCGAAGGCGATTCCTGCACGACCATGGGGTTGGAGCTGGCGTTCACCGCAGGGGCGGAGACGCGCACGATGCCCGGCGCCGTGGCGCGCAGGCCCTCCAGTCGCAGCGCGATTTCTCCCGCGGGCATCGAGGCAACGGCAGGGACTCCTTCCAGTGGCCCGTCCACGGTCAGCGCCATGCGCTGTCCGCCATGCTTCCAGGTCGGATTGCCCCAGGCGTCATCGGCGCGGATGCACAGCGCAACGGCGTCGCCCATGCCGCGCTGCGTCGGCAGCACGAGGTGCCAGGCATGCGCCGCGCCAGGCTCGACCGGCAGCTTCGGCACGCCGGGGACGGCAACGAAGGTGTATGTGGCGATCGGGTCCGCCAGCACGCGAAAGGCAAAGTCGGGATCCACGAAAGTCTGCATCTGCTGGCCGGGGCCGCGCGGGTCGGTGCCGAACCCCACGGCGATCGTGTCGCCAAAGCGCATGAAGCCGCGCATCACCTTGATGTGGATCGAGCGGTCGGACGGCCGCGTGTTCCCCTTCAGGTCGAACCGCACGTCGAGCTTGGCGCTGTTTGAGGCCGCGACGGTGACGAAATTGGCCGCCGCTGGGTCGGTGAATTGCGGCTTGCCCATGTCGGAGGCGAAGCGGAAGCAGATTTTGATCGAGCCGGTATCGTCGATCCCGTACCGCCCTGCCGTGTAGGTCAGGGTGAAGCGCTGGAAGCTGCCGGCCTCGACCGGACCAGCCAGATCGAGCACCACCGTTCCGGCGTCCTCGGGCGGCACCGGAACCATCTCCGGCATCCAGTTGCCCGCCTCGTCCCCATCCATGGCAGTTCCCTCATTGCCGCCGTTTGCCCATGCCGTGTGCGTCATGCCGCACCGCCGCGACACGTCTACGCCGGTCCGCTGGGTGCAGTCCATTTGTCGCTGGCATGTCAAGAAACGTATGGGAACCACCGATACACACCGATGGATCGGGTAGTGTGAAGGTCAGTTGGCGATCCGCTGAATTTCGAGCTGCTACCGAGACTGCAGCGTCTCCAAGACTGCATGCGATCAGACAATGCGACGGGCCATCCCGCAAGACTATCGGCGTTCCAAGCTCCAAGATCCGACTACCGTGGATGGCTACCAAAACGGACATTGTGCCGATGGGTCGCATCGACGCACCGTTCGTTTTGCGAACTTTGGTCGGAGGACAATCCCATGCCTGACTGGCGCGACAGGTTAGAACTGGATCGAAGGTGTGGGCGTAACGCCCTGGCCTTATCATGTGCAGCCGGAGTACGGAGCGCGCATCTCCGAGGCCAGAACAATGCTTGACAATCTGCACCGGAGTGCAAACCCAACCGCAGCCGGATTCGGAAGCAATTCGCACGGCGCGGCATCCCACGTTGCGATCATCGCGTTGCTTGACCGGGCAGCAGGCGCGTTGAACGACAATCGCACGGCAGCGCAGGAGTCCATACTCCAGGCATCCGCCCTATTGAAGCAGGAATATGGCTGGACGGATCACGGACGTTGGGACGAGTTCCAGAGTACGTCCCTAACAGTGCGTGGCGGCCTTGCGCCATGGCAAGTGCGCCGCGTGGCGAAACATGTCGACACGTTTCTCGGATCGACGATCAGGACCCGCGATTGCGCCGAGATTGCCAAGCTGAGCACGAGTCATTTCTCTCGCTCCTTCAAAATCAGCTTCGGCCAAACGTTCTTCAACTACGTACTGCGGTGTCGGACGGAACGCGCCAAGCAGATGATGGTGATGACCGACGAACCATTGTCTCAGATCGCCCTTGATTGCGGTTTTGCCGACCAAGCGCATCTCTCGAGGCAATTTCGCCGTCGTGTCGGATCCACGCCGGCCCGCTGGAGGCGTCAACGGCGCGAGGGAGGGATTGCGCATTAAACCGGGCTAGTGATTGTTCGAATGCAGCTAGTGTTGTGGGCGTGACGCTTCGATACCGGTTTGCCACCCTTGCAAGGCCGTCGCGGTGTGTCAGTCCGCAAGCAGCTTCACCACAAAGGCACAAAGAACGGGATCATCGTGCCGCTGTGTCTTTGTGGTGAAGCTGCTTGCGGACCGGCAGCGTCTGGGGTCGAAGCATGAGGGCCGCAACGCCAGCAGAAAAGGCAATGCTTCGGATGTCACGATCTCCCGCAACCTTGAAAGTGGTAGCCGGCGTGTTTGCAGCGGCGATGTGCTTATGGGGAGTGCAAGCAATGGCCAAGGACGGATTGACGACGATACGTAGCGATTTCGGCCCGGAGGACACAATGAACCGGCTCGAAGCCGCGGTTCGTGCAAAGGGCATGACCGTGTTTGCCCAGATCGATCATGCCGCGGGGGCGGCAGCGGTTGGCCTGCCCCTCCGGCCAACCAATCTTCTGATATTTGGCAATGCCAAGGGCGGCACGCCGCTGATGCAAGCGGATCAGACGATCGGAATCGATCTGCCACTGAAGGCGCTCGTTTGGCAGGATGCCTCGGGAATTACCTGGCTTTCCTACAATGATCCGGCTTGGCTCGCGAAGCGCCATGGATTGGGGAACCAAACCGATGCGACAATCCGTGCCATGACCGCGGCGCTCGACGCGCTTGCAAAGCAGGCGGCTTCATCTCCTTAGGCACTGGTCCTGTATCACAAATTCGCGAGGCAGCCGAGAGCCGCCCATCTGTTGGCACGAAAAATTCCGCAAGGCACTCACATCCAAATCCCGATCTGCGGCATTTTGTCCAATACGTCGGAATGGGTGGCCCGTAGATGTGTGCTTCCCAGAGTTGTTGTTGCGGGTGGTCCCACGTTGCCGAGCTGTTCGGACGATGAAAGCCATTCTCTTCGAACACATGCGGCGCCAGCGCCGGGGGTTGGCACATCTGCGTTCCCTTCGGCGGAGCAACGTGTCGCAGTGAAGCCAAACGTCAGTGCCGGTTCAATGATCGCCAGAGGAGGAACCGATGCAGGATCTGCTTATCAACGGGAAGACCTACCAGGTTGATGTCCCCGACGATGTGCCTTTGCTCTGGATTCTTCGCGACGTGCTGGGGATGACAGGCACCAAGTTCGGCTGCGGCATCGCGCAGTGCGGCGCCTGCACCGTGCATTTGAACGGCGAGCCGGTCCGATCCTGCCTGCTGCCTGCCAGTGCACTCGGGGGCCGGCCGATCACGACCATAGAGGCAATCGGCGCCACCCCGATCGGCCGCAGGGTCCAGCAAGCCTGGCTCGACAAGGAAGTCGTGCAGTGCGGCTACTGCCAGTCGGGACAGATCATGTCCGCGACCGCATTGCTCAACCAATCGCCCGCACCATCGGAGGCGGAGATCGACGCTGCGATGTCAGGCAATATCTGTCGCTGCGGCACCTATGTCCGCATCCGCGAGGCCATCCACGCCGCCTCTGAAGCATGAGGCCAGCGATGCAGAACCATCCCATTTCGCGCCGGTCGCTGCTGCAAGTCAGCCTGATCGCGGGCGGCGGATTGATGCTCGGCATTCAACTGCCCAGCCGAGCGCGCGCCGCGACCGACGCCTTCGAACCGAACGCATTCGTTCGCATCGACCCGCAGGGCGCAATCGTATTGATCATGCCCCACACCGAGTTCGGCCAGGGCATCTACACGAGTTCCGCCATGCTGATGGGCGAAGAACTCGACGTGGGGCTGGATCAGATCCAGGTTCAGCCAGCACCGCCCGATCTGAAGAAATACATCGATCCGATCCTCTACGATCAGGCGACCGGTGGCTCCGCATCGACCCGCAGCGACTGGATGCGTCTGCGTCAGGCCGCAGCCGCCGCGCGTATCATGCTGGTGGCGGCGGCAGCGCAGCGCTGGGGCGTCCAACCCTCCGAATGCCAGGTGGAACGAGGTGTGATCCACCACGCGCCCAGCGGCCGCTCGATCGACTACGGCGGGGTCGCGACTGACGCCGCGCAACAGCCGGTGCCAATCGACATCAAGCTGAAGCCGCCGTCGCAATTCAAACTCATCGGCACCAGTGCCAAGCGTCTGGACACGCCGTCGAAGGTCAACGGCACCGCGGTGTTCGGCATCGACGTCAGGTTGCCGGATATGCGGATCGGCACCGTGGCGATTACGCCAGTGATAGGTGGCAAGCTGACCGGCATGGACGAGGCGGCCGCACGCGCAGTCCCCGGTGTTCACGATGTCATCCGTGCCGGCGACGAAGCGGTCGCGGTGATCGGCGATCATATGTGGGCCGCGAAGCAAGGGTTGGCGGCGCTGAACCCAACCTGGGACGCCGGCGCGAATGGCGACGTGACGCTGCCCTTGCTGATTGGCGAGATGGACCATGCCTCGCAATCGCCGGGCGTCGTCGCCACGCATCGCGGTGATGCAGTCGCTGCGATCGACGGCGCCGCGACAAAACTGTCGGCGGTCTATCAACTGCCGTTCCTGTCGCACTCGCCGATGGAGCCGCTGAACTGCACGCTGCATATCCAGCCGGACAAGGCGGAGCTGTGGGTCGGGACGCAGGTTCCGGTGCGCGCGCAGAATTCCGTCATGCGAGCCACCGGTCTGCCGGCCGAGAAGGTGACGGTGCATAACCAACTCATCGGCGGCGCGTTCGGCCGCCGGCTGGACATCGACAGTATCGATGTGGCTGCCGCCATCGCCAAGCAGGTCAGCTATCCGGTGAAGCTGGTCTGGACCCGCGAGGAGGATATGCGGCACGACTACTATCGGCCGTACTATTACGATCGTGTCGCCGCGGGGCTGGACGCCGCCGGGAAACTGGTGGGCCGCACGCACCGCGTGACGGGCCCTTCGATTTTGGCACGCTGGGCGCCGCCCGCGTTCAAGAACGGGCTCGACTCCGATGCGGTCGAGTGTACCGCGGAAACCCCCTACGACATCCCGGCCGAATTCGTTGACTTCGTGCGCCATGAACCACGCGGCATGAACACAAGTTGGTGGCGTGGCGTCGGCCCAACCCACAATGTGTTCGTCGTGGAAAGCTTCATCGACGAACTCGCGGCCGCGGCCAAACAGGACCCGGTGGCTTTCCGCAGAGCCATGCTGCAGAAAAATCCTCGCGCCCTGGCGGTCCTGAACCTGGCCGCCGAAAAATCCGGCTGGGGCGGCGCTCTGCCGCCGCGCACCGGGCGCGGCATCAGTCTGCAATTCGCGTTTGGCAGCTACCTGGCCTGCGTCATGGAGGCCGAGGTTCCACCATCGGGTGAGGTCGTCCTGCACCGCGCGGTCGTGGCCATCGATTGCGGCATCGTTGTCAATCCCGACACGGTGCGGGCACAGATCGAAGGCGGCTTGATGCTTGGCCTCGGCACGGCGTTGTACAACGAGATCACCCTCTCCGGCGGGGCGGTGGAACAAAGCAATTTCGACAGCTATCGCGCCTTGCGCATGAACGAGGCGCCGCGCATCGAGGTCTATCAGATTCGCAACGACGAAAGCCCTGGCGGTATCGGGGAGACCGGGACGGTAGCCGCGGCACCCGCCCTGGGAAATGCGATTTTCGCGGCAACCGGCACGCGGCTGCGTCGCCTTCCGTTCGCAGGTCAACTCGGCGGGGCGTGAGTCATGCTGACCCCGCATGCCTTGTGCGGACCGCTTGACCGTCCACGCGCTCACCGGAGGGGCGACGCATGAAAAGCTGGCTTCTTGGTATTGTCGGCGTTGTGCTGCTGGGATGCATCGCTGCGGCTGGTTTCTTCTACTGGCCCGCGCGACTGGAAGCGGCGACAGCAAGCGCCAGTCAACCAACCGGCGCGGCGCTGGTGGCGCGGGGTGAGTACCTCACCAGGGCCGGCGATTGCGCCGCCTGCCATACTGCGCCGGGTGGCCAGGAATTTGCCGGCGGATTGGCGTTCCGGCTGCCGTTCGGAACCATCTATGCGCCGAACATAACACCCGACAAGAACACCGGCATCGGCGCCTGGAGTGACGCGGAGTTCGTGCGTGCTTTGCGCAAGGGTGTCGGCCGCAACGGCGAGAACCTCTACCCGGCCTTCCCATACGCGTCGTACGCGTTGCTATCCACGGACGATGCCCTGGCGATCCGCGCGTACCTTGCGACCCTGCCGCCGGTGCGCGCCACGCCGCCCGCCAACACGCTGTCCTTCCCATTCAATCAGCGCCCTCTGCTACGGGCGTGGAATTCTGCTGTTTGTGCCTGGGCAGCCTTTCCAGGCCAATGCGTCGAAAGATCAGGCGTGGAATTGTGGCGCCTATCTCGTCGATGGTCTCGGCCATTGTGGGGAATGCCACACGCCCCGCAATATCATGATGGGGCTCGACAGCGGCCGGAAGTTCGCCGGCACGGAGCAAGTCGGCTGGCTCGCCTACAACCTGACGAGCGACCGGACGCATGGCCTCGGGACCTGGAGCGACGCACAAATCGCGCAGTATCTGTCGTCCGGGCACGCGGATGGGCGCGGTCCAGCCTCCGGGCCGATGGCGGAAGTTGTCGAGAAGAGCCTGCGTTATCTGACTCCCGAGGATATTCGTTCGATCGTGGCGTATCTCCGAACGATACCGCCGCAACAGGACGGACCGGTGGTCGTAGCGGTAACCCAGCCCGTGGCGCCGACAGACGCCCTCGGCGCGCATCTGTTCGAGCAAGCATGCACCGGATGTCATTTGCCTGATGGCGCGGGGCGTCAGTCTCCCTGGGCGGCCTTGCGAGGCGCGCAGAGCGCGGCCGATCCCGCCGGAACGAACGTCGTGCAGGTGCTGACGCATGGCGCGCAGATTGGCACCAGCGAAGGGGTGATGTTCATGCATCCGTTCACAGGCGCCTACTCGGACACGGAACTGGCCGCGCTCGCCCGCTATGTTGCCGGTCAGTTCGGGGCGCAGCGCAGCGAGGTGACGCAAGCGCAGATCCGCAAGGCGAGGGAGGCAGGCGCAAATGCGGGTGCCGCATTCGCGTCCAATCGTGAATGAAAATATTCGTCGGTGGGCAAGCAGCATTCTGACTTTAACGCCGCGAACCTGCTACCAGCACTGTCATTGCGAGCTAAGCGAAGCAATCTCCCACGAGAGATCCTGCGAACTCTTGTGGGAGATTGCTTCGCTTCGCTCGCAATGACAGCGTTGGTCGCAAGTTCGAACCGTCCGATCTCTGCCGGCCTGCTCATTGTCGCAGGACCCAGTAATTCCGCCCATTCCGCCCCGGTCAATACGTACGGAAGATTCGCTCGATCTCCGCCGGCTCATGCGTCACCGTCAGGGCCAGCGACAGCAGGATGCGCGCCTTCTGCGGGTTGAGATTATCGGCGACCAGGATACCCGATTCGCGCAGCCGCGAGTTGCGAAACGTCCGTCCCGACCCGGCACGCGTGGACTGCACCACCACGACGCCCTGCGCCACCGCTTCCTTCAACGCCTCGAAATCCCCCGGCGGCGAGAACCCCGGCGCGAAGCCAGCCGACACGATACCCTGTGCGCCGGCGGCCATGAACGCGCGCACCGCGGTGCCGTCGCCGCCAGCATACGCATACGCGATGTCCACCCGCGGCATCGCCGGCAACGCCCGGATGTCGAACTCGGTATCCGGGGCATGGCGGCGCAACGGCCGTCGGTAGAACGCCACCGCGTCGCCGTCAGCGTGGCCCATACCCCGAAATCCGGCGTGCGGAAGGTCTGCAACCGCAGCGTGGCGGTCTTGGTTACCTCCCGCGCGGCGTGGATCTCGTCGTTCAGCAACACCAGCACGCCCATGCCGCGCGCATCGGGGGAGGCGGCGACGCGGAGCGCATTCACCAGGTTCATCCCGGCATCGCTGGACAACGCGCTGGACGGCCGCTGCGCGCCCACCAGTACCACCGGCACGGCCACCTTCAGCGTCAGGTTGAGCATGTACGCCGTCTCTTCCAGCGTCGCGGTGCCGTGGCCGATGACGATGCCGGCGAGGTCAGGATGATCCGCCACCAACTGGTCGCACAGTTTCACCAATGTCCGCCAATCCGTGAAGTCGATCGCGGTGCTGGGGATATTGCGATACGGCACCGCGATGACGTCGGCCACCAGCGCGGCCTCCGGCCAGCGCGCCAGTATCGCGTCAGCGTGCATCACGTTGCGCGACGCGCCGTAGTCCTGAAGATCGAGCGGTCCCGCGCCGAGCGAGGCGATCGTCCCGCCGGTGCCAACAAAGGCAACCTTGGGCTTGCTCATGCCACGGTCACGCCCGTCGCGCCCACAGCGTCCAACACCGGCGGCCGGCGATTGTGCCACGCGGTGTCGCGCTGATAGGCGTCGGCGACCTTCAGCACGCGTGCCTCGGCGAACGGCCGGCCGGCGATCTGCAAGCCGATCGGGCAGCCGTTCGGATCGAAGCCGCAGGGCGCGCTGACCGCGGGCAGACCCAGGTAGTTGAACGGCCGGGTATTGGCCGACACCGCGAGGAACCTGTGTTCGGTACCCGGCGGCCCGTGGTCGATGTCGGTTTCCGCCAGGGTCGGCAGGCAGGTGCGGATCGTCGGGGTCGCCAGTACATCGACCTTGGCGAATACCTCCGCCGCGAACGCCTTCAGGATCGGCCCGCGCCGGCTGAGCGCCTCGACGTAATAGGTCGCCGGGATGGCATAGCCCGGATACATCCGGCTGCTGATATGCACGCCGTAATCGGCGGCGCGGGTGCGCATCCATTGTGCATGGATGGTGGCGCCCTCGACGCGCGAGATGATGCTGACGCAGGCGGACACCGCGTCCATCAACGGCAAAGTGATCCGCTGCACGATAGCCCCGCGCGCCGCCAGCACCTCCAGCGCCTGTTCCATCGCCTGCACCACCGGCGCATCGGCGTCATCGAGGAAATACGTCGTCGGCACGCCAACGCGCAGGCCGCGCAAATCGCCGTCCAGGGCCGCCTCGTAATCCGGCACCGGCAGGTGCGAGCTGGTCGGGTCGCGTGGGTCGCGTCCGGCGATCAATGTCATGATACGCGCGCAATCCTGCGCGGTGCGGCACAGCGGCCCGACATTGTCGCAACTGAACGACAGCGGCATCACGCCGTAGCGCGACACCCGGGTTTGCGTCGGTTTGATGCCGGTCACTCCGCAAGCCGCGGCCGGCAGCCGGATCGAGCCGCCGGTATCCGAGCCGAGTGCCGCATAATTGTACCGCGCCGCCACCGAGGCGCCCGAACCGGACGACGACCCACCCGTGATGTACGGCAGGTTCCAAGGGTTGTGGCAGTCGCCGAACGTCTTGTTATGGCCGGTCGGGTTCTGCGCAAACTCCGCCATGTTCAGGCCGCCGAAGGTATAGGCGCCGGCTTCGGTCAGCTTGTCGATCACGGTGGCGGTGACCGCCGGCCGGTAGTCGCGACGGATTGCCGAGCCGCAAGTGCTGAGCTTGCCCGCCTGGTAATACATGTCCTTGTGGGCCAGCGGCACGCCATGCAGCGGACCGAGCCAGGCCTTTTCGCGCGCTGCCTTGTCGGCCTGCCGTGCCGAGGCCTCGGCGCCTTCACGATCCAGCCAGATGGTCGCATTCAGTTGCGGGTTGACCGCGTCCAGGTTCGCCCAGATCGCATCCAGCAGTTCGGTGGAACGGACATCGCCGCGACGCACAGCGTCGGCGGCCTCGACCAGCGTTAGATCCGCGAGATCGGTCATCGACTATACCTCCCGGGTCTCGAGCAGGGCGGCTTCGAAGCTGGCGGGCTCGTCCTCGAAGGCGAGGGCGCCGCGCTGGGCTTCGAAGGCGCGGATCGTCGCGACCAGGTCGGCCGCCATGCGCCGCGCCGGGTCGTTGGGCGCGTCGATCCCGTGCCATCGCGCGATCGTTTGTTCAATCTCGGCCAGGAACGTGTCCATGCGGCATCTCCCTGCGTTGAGGCGGACAGTATGCCAGCAGACGGTACGAAAACGAGTCTCCCGCTTTCCCCCAACCCGCGCCCAGCAGGGGAGGGGGAGCCTGCCACCACCTTTACGACCGACATCCCGGCGCGGCTCGACCGCCTCCCATGGAGCAAATTTCACTGGCTGGTGATCATTGCGTTGGGCATCGCCTGGATCCTCGACGGGCTGGAGGTCACCATCGTCGGTTCGCTGTCCGGCGCGCTATCGGACAGTCCGAGTCTGCATTTATCAGCCCAACAGGTCGGCGCGGCAGCCAGCACCTATCTGGTCGGTGCGGTCGCCGGCGCTTTGTTCTTTGGCTGGCTCACCGATCGGTTGGGGCGGAAGAAGCTCTTCACCATCACCGTGCTGGTGTACCTGGTCGCCACGATCGCCTGCGGCCTGTCGTGGAATTTTCTCTCATTTGCGTTGTTCCGGATGATCACCGGCGCCGGCATCGGCGGCGAATATGCCGCGGTCAACGCCACGATCCAGGAACTGATCCCGGCCCGGCGGCGCGGCTTCACCGATCTGGTGGTGAACGGCAGCTTCTGGCTGGGCGCGGCGTTGGGTGCTCTGGGGGCGCTGGTCGTGCTGGACCCCGCGATCATCCCGCCGGAAATCGGCTGGCGTGCGGCGTTCGTGATCGGCGGCGTGCTGGGCGGCATCGTCCTGTTCCTGCGCAGCTTCCTGCCGGAAAGCCCACGCTGGCTGATGACGCATGGCCAGCCGGAGGAGGCGCAACGTGTGGTGCGCGAAATCGAGGCGCGGATCGAACGCGAGACCGGCAAGCCATTGCCGCCGGTGCCACCGCAGGCGTTGAAGCTGCGCACCGACGTGCATTCCTGGTTCGGCGCCGGCATCCGAGCGCTGTTCACCGCGTATCGCCGCCGCACAGTGCTCGGCACGGCGCTGATGGCAGCGCAGGCGTTCTGCTACAATGCGGTGTTCTTCACCTACGCGCTGATCCTCACGCGCTTCTACCATGTGCAGTCGCGCAGCATCGGGTGGTTCATGCTGCCCTTCGCGTTGGGCAACTTCCTCGGTCCGCTGGTGCTCGGCAGGCTGTTCGACACGCTCGGGCGGCGGATCATGATCACCGCGACCTACACGCTGTCCGGGGTGCTGATGGCGCTGACCGGCTGGCTGTTTGCGATCGGCGTGCTGGACGCCGTGCAGCAGACCGCGGCCTGGACGGTGATCTTCTTCGTTGCCTCGGCAGCGGCGAGTTCGGCGTATCTGACAGTTGGCGAGAGTTTCCCGCTGGAAGTGCGCGCCATCGCGATCGCGGTGTTCTATGCATTCGGCACCGGCGTCGGGGGCGTGGTCGGTCCAGCGTTGTTCGGCGCCCTGATCAGCACCGGGTCGCGCGTGTCGATCCTGTATGGCTATTTGCTCGGCGGCGGTTTGATGGTGGCGGCAGGTCTGGTTGCTGCGTGGCTCGGGGTGAACGCCGAGCGCCGCGCGCTGGAGGACGTCGCGCCGCCGCTATCGTCGGTCGGCATGGGACGCTGAAGCGGATAGCACAAGCAGGGTCCCGGCCCGCGTAGCGATCACCACGGGAGCTTAACGCGCTACGGCCTCCGGGAATCCCTGGACGACCGAAGTCAAGTCGGACAACATGCTGCCAGGACGAATGAACGGACACTTGGCCTTGACGCAAGGTTTTCACGCAGCCTGTCGGCTTCAGATCGTGGCCGGCGGTGCCAGGTCGGCCCGTCGTGACCGGAATTGCGGCGATGTCGCCAAGTGAAAGTGCCAGAGCTGTCGCGGCGCAACGGGAGAGGTTGGTGAAAACATCGATTATCGTTACGTGCTTGACGTTGGGCGTCGCCGCACTGGGCGGATGCACACAGCCGGTCAATTGCTCTGGGGGGACGTATGGCGGCGGTTGTTACCCTGGTCCGGAGCCCGCCGCGAAGCCCGCGCCTGTCGTAGCAACTCCTTACGCGGCACCGCCTCCCGCAGGTCCGGCTGCCGCGGGGCCAACCGGTGCACCCCTCGGAGATCCCCAGCACGTTCGCTGACGTCGATGACAAGCAGTGCCGGTCGTATGGCCTGGTCTTCGGCAGCCATGATTATGCTGACTGCCGGATAAAACTGAGCGCCCAGCACCGCGGGCTCGACCCCAACGCCGGGGCCACCACGCCCGGTGCTGGAAACCGATAGCCGTTAGCGTCGTCGCGGTGCGCGCTGGATGCCATCGACGCTCGTACGACGCCCAATCCGTCATACCGGCCATCGGGCGCTTGATCCGGCGGCCGGCATGACGATTAAGCTTCGGTCGGTGTGTCATGCCAGCCCGCAAAACGATTGACGTACGACAACGGCCGTCCCTAATCGTCGTGGCCGGCCCATCGCCCCGGGCGCTTGTCCCGGGGCCATGGGCCGGCCATGACGGTTAGGGCGGTCCGTGCGAAGCGGTCGAGAGCCAATCGCTCGACGGGTTGGTATCAGTCTCAATAGCGGTTGTTATTATTCCCCCGCGGTCTGCCTCATCGGGGGCAGCAGCGCCGCGGCGTAAGCCGCCGGATTGTCGATCAGTGCCTTTGCGGTCGCCAGGTCGGCCTCGCGCCCTTCGGCGGCGGGACAGGCGTTGCGGATCGCCAGAATCTGCGTCGGCGTCAGCGGCGCCCGTGCAGAGCGGTGAGCGTCGATGTCGTGCTGCATCGGCTGTTGCCCCTCCGCCAGCGTTGCAAGCTGCCGTTGCAGAGCAACCTCGCCCAGGCTGGTGCAGACCTGCGGCAGCACCCCCAGCCCCTGCAACGGCCACCCCCGCGGCGCCAGCACCCTGCTCCAGGTGACGAATAATTCGCCACCATCGGGCAGCGGATCTATGGTTTGAACCAGCCCCTTGCCGAGCGTTGTGCTGCCGACCGCGACCGCTCGGCCGCGATCGGTCAATGCCGCAGCCAGGACCTCAGCCGCGCTGGCGGTGCGTCCGTCGATCACGACAATCACCGGCATACCCTGCGCCAGTTCCGCATTCTCGGACGCGCCAGACATGGTTGGCGTCCGGGATCGCGTCCCGCCGTGTAAGCGACAACTCCCGCCGGCAGCAGTTCGTTGGCCAACTCCACCGCCTCCCGCAACAGTCCGCCACGATTGCCGCGCAGATCGAGGATGATCCCGGCAAGCGGGGGCTCTGCGTCAGGGCCCTGCTGCAACGCCTCGGACAGGTGCGCAGCGGTGCTGTGATTGAACCCGGTGATCCGTATCACCAGCAAATCGCCGATCCGGTCCGCGAACACCGTTTCCGGCGGCACCATGGCGCGTTCCATCTCGGAGAAGCGGAGCTTGCCGTCGCGGCCGCGCCATCCCAGCCGCAGAGTGGTTCCTTCCGGTCCGGCAATCAGTCCGGCAATCGTGGCGGCATCCTTGCCCCGCACCGGAGCCCCATCCACCGTCAGCACGATATCGCCCGCCCGAACGCCTGCCATCGCCGCCGGTCCATCCATGACGGTAGATCGTACCAGGATGGCACCGCCGCGGCCGGCGACAGTGATGCCGACCCCCGCGGTGCCGTTGCGTCCGGCGCGATCCTCCGCCGCTTCTCGCGGTGCGACGTAGCGGGAATAGGGGTCAAGATGATTGAATAATTCATCGAAGAAGCTCTGGATGATCCCCTGCGTGCCGGCGTGCCGAACGGCGGCTGATGCGCCGATCGCCACCTCGGACAACCGTCACCGCCGCGATCGCCCAGTCTTCCGGCGCCTCACCGGCCGGCATCGGCTGTTCGGCCAATACCCGGTCCCGCGCGGACAGCACCAGCTTGCCGTTTCGTTGCTCCGTCGCGAGCGCCGGATCGAGTGCGGTCAGCCCGCGCAGGCCCCAGAACGTCAGCGTCGGCACCGGCACCGGGTCGAGCGTGCGCGGCTGCATGAACGCGAGTGCGACGGAATAGACGTTGGCGACCAGCGTGGGGTCGAAACCGCCATTGGCGACCGGCTGCGCGTGCGCCGGCACGATCAGCAGCAGTATCAGCAGGACTGTGAGTCGGTTCACCTGCGGCGCGACCGTTTCCCTGACTGTTGCGTCTCCGGTACGACGTGAAAGACCAGGCCGCCGGTGACCGGGCTGGCCTCCGCCAGGCGCACTTCAACCTCCTGCGCCAATCGGAAGACCTGTCGGGAGCGGCGGCCAGTCAACGTCTGATCCCTTGCATCATGCTGCCAGTAGTCATCCGGCAATGTGGAGACCGGCACGATTCCGCTCGCGCCGCTTTCCGTCACTGTGACGAACAGCGCGAATCGCGTCACGCCCGAAATTCGCGCAGCGAAATGCGCGCCCGTTTTGTCCGCCATGTATGCAGCAAGGTAACGGTCGAGCGCCTCTCGCTCGGCAAGTTGGGCGCGTCGCTCGGTCGCGGTGATGTGGTCGGCTGTGGCTGGGAATCGCGCCACCTCCTCTGGCTCCAGTCCGCCGTCGCCAAGCCGCAATCCGGCGATCAGCGCGCGGTGTACCAGCAGGTCGGCATAGCGGCGGATCGGGCTGGTGAAGTGTGCGTAGCGCGGCAAGGCGAGACCGAAATGACCGATATTGTCCGGGCTGTACGCCGCCTGCGACTGCGACCGCAGCATCACCTCGTTGACCAGCCGCGCCTCCGGCGTGTCGGCAACCCGGCGCAACACATGGTCGAGGTCGCGTGGGTGCAGCTTGTCAGCCGGCGGCAGCGTGATGCCGAGCGTGTGCAGGAACCCGCGCAACGCCTCGAGTTTTTCGTCCGACGGCGGTGCGTGGACGCGATACATGCAGGGCTGGTGCAGGCGCTCCAGTTCTTCGGCAGCCGCGACGTTGGCGAGAACCATGAACTCCTCGATCAGCCGGTGGCTGTCGAGCCGCGGCCGCGGCGAGACGTTGGTGACCTTGCCGTGCGGATCGATCTCCACCTGGCGTTCCGGCAGGTCGAGGTCGAGCGTTCCGCGCGCGGTGCGTGCCGCAAGCAAGGCACGGAATGCGGCGTAGAGGTGGGGGAAGGGGAGTGAGCGAAGCGAGGGTGAATGAAGCAGGGGTAAATGAGGACTCCCTCCCCCCTTGAGGGGGAGGATCGGGGAGGGGGGTGGGATCCGCCGCAGTCCTTGCGGATCGAACCCCTCTCCCTCAAGCGGGGAGGGAGTAACAATATCGGCGTCGTGCATCTGCTGCACTTGCGTGTAGGTCAGCCGTGCGGCGCTGCGCATCAGGCCGCGGCCGAAGCGATGCGCCAGCTTGCGCCCGTCGGCATCGATCCGCAGTTCGACGAACAGGCAGCCGCGGTCCTCATTCGGACGCAGGCTGCACCAGCCGTTCGACAATGCCTCGGGCAGCATCGGCACGACGCGGTCGGGGAAATAGACCGAGTTGCCGCGGTTGCGTGCGGCGTCGTCCAAAGGCGACCCGGGCCGCACGTAATGCGCCACGTCGGCAATGGCGACGATCAGCCGGAAGCCGCCAGGGGCGAGCAAATCGTCAGGCTCGGCGAACACCGCGTCGTCGAAATCGCGTGCATCCTCGCCGTCGATCGTCACCAGCGGAACGTCGCGCAGGTCGGTCCGCCGGCCGAGCGTCGTGGCGCGTGCATGGTCCGCCTCGTCCAGGGCGGGCTGCGGAAATTCGACCGGGATGTCATGCGTGTGGATGGCGATGAGGCTGACCGAGCGCGCGTCGCCCATGGCGCCCAGTCGCTCGATCACCCTGGCGGGCTTCAGCCCATAGCGCTGGTGATGGGGCATCGGCTCCGCCAGCACGATCTCGCCCGGCACGGCGCCGCCGTCCTGGCCGATCGGTATGATCCATTCCGCCTTGGAACGGCGGTCGGTGGGGACCAATCGGTTCTCGCCGTCGCCTTTGCGGAACACGCCGAGGATGCGGCTCGGCGCCTCCGTCAGGCGTCGCATGGTGCGGCCCTCGTAGCGGCCCGGCCCGGCCGGTTTCAGGCGGGCGAGCACCCGTTCGCCCGGGGCCAGCGCAGCGCGCCCCGGTGGTTCCGGCTGCATGAAGATCAGCGGGGGTGGGCCGTCGTCCGGCTTCCACGCCGCGGGCCTCGCCAGTGCGTCACCGTCCGGATCGGTGCCGGTGATCTGGACGACCATGGTCTCCGGCAAACGTTCGGCCGCCCGGCCGGCGCCTGCCGACCGCAACTGTCGCCGCATCGCCGCGCGTTGCGCTGGGTGCTTCGCCACGATTGGCCTGTTGCCGCATTCGCCTGAGGGGAAGACGGATCATGCCAGTCGCGGCGGCGAGACGCAAAACCTGTTGGGTGTTGCGCGCTCGATTCGCCACCACCCCGTCATGGCGACCACCGGGTCAAGTCCCGGTGGCAGGCTCCGGTCGGCATCCACGCCTTGTCTTCTTGGGCGCGGCACAATCTTGGCTGCCGATACCCAGGCTGCCATCGGTCGCCGGCGCCTTACCTTAACTCGTCGCGTCTTCGGCTGACGGCTCGCTATGCATGTTCTTCGGGCCGCAATGCACGCGGTATGGGCGGAACCGGACGGAAAGAAACAGAACGATGAAGCGCACATGGGTGCTGGCGTTGCTGCTTTCCGGGTCGGTCGTGCCGATCGGCGTCGTGTCAGGCGCGGAACCGGGCCAGCTTTGTATGAAGGGTCCGCGCCTTAGGGTCTCCGGGGAAGAAATACCAGCCCGCAAAACGATTGACGTACGACAACGGCCGTCCCTAACCGTCATGGCCGGCCCATGGCCCCGGGCGCTTGTCCCGGGGCTTGTGCCGGCCATCCACGCCTTTTGTCGCGTGCACGAAGGCAAGGCGTGGATGGCCGGCACAGGGCCGGCCATGACGGTTAGGGCGGTCCGTGCGAAGCGGTCGAGAGCTCAATCGTTCGGCGGGTTGGTATAAGTGCTTCAATCAGTCGCGCCGAAACGTCTCGTGTCATGGCCGGCCTCCGGCGCATGACACAGGGGGGCATGATTTGCCGGCGGCTGATTCGATTATTTCCCCGCGAGTCCTTACTACCGACTGCGGCGATCAGCGGCGGACAATCTGCAGAAGCGGTTGGATGTCTTTGATGCCCAGACGGTCGATGATCAAGACCGGATGATACCGCACATCACTGCTCGAGGAATTGCACAAAGGAGTTTACATAAGACGCAGGCACTTGTACGTCCTTGACTTGACCTTGGACGCCGCTGTCTGTGAACCGGAAGTCGCCGTAGATGATCCTGATGTTGCCAAAGGCCTTCGAGGTAAAAAATATCGCAAGCAATGTGTCACTCGGTCGCGAAGACCCTCCGATCACGACAAAGTCTACCCGCTTCTCCGGCTTCCCGCCTGTATTGCAATAAAGCCCATCAACGGACTCCAATCTCGCCGGGACGACTTTCCAATTGTACTCGGCGGCGAGGATGGAAGCATTATCGAGACGGCATTTCACGTTATCGATAACCGAAACATAATTGTCCTGCCCCCGCGGTTGGCCAGCTGGCAACGCCGCGATGGCCATGACAATGAGAAACTTGCGTGCACTTAACATCATCGGATCGCTTCTCCTCCGTTTCCGGTCTCCGGCGGCAGTTCGGTGTCACTGATTCGAAGGACGACATAGCTCAGAACTGTACCGCTCCCGACGGACTCTTCAAGCAATTCCTTAACCCAAACACCGGTGGACGGATCGAGCCATCGCTTCGTGACAGTATGCCTGCCGGAATGCACTCCCGGCCAATTCTCCCTGTCCGACCGACAGCGAAATACCATCGCGTTGATTTGGCGGTCTCCAATCGTCAGCGTCTCGTTATCCAGGCGCTGCCACGTTTGCTCAATATAGAAAGGAGTGGCGCTGTTGATGGAGATTGTAATGATAAAATTCACCTTGTCCACCTGACCGCTCAGGAGCGCCTCCATGCTGCGATGCATATCTTCGATATGGAGCAGTTTGTGAGTTTGATACTCCAATGCGTTTAGTGCCAGTGTTTGCTGGAAAAACACGTTGTAGAACTTGACCATGTGAATGCGCTCGCCATTGGGGCCAAGCGGCATGAAGCGAACGTAGCACATCGCGGGATCATTCGGGTTCGCGCCATCGTACCAGGTGACGAATTTAACTCGTGTTTCGGTCCACATGCCCTCAACCGACAACCCGTCATGTGGGCAGACGAACCCTGGTCCATCGGCATAACCGGCCCGCGGTGTGACCGTCGCCACCACCATCATGGCCAGAATGGAAAGGAGGCTTCTGAACACCGATATGGACCACGCGCCGCCCATCGTTGCGCCCTTTCTCACTAGAATCGAGATTTGTCCTCATACAATCACCTGCGGCATTCCTGGGTGATCGTTCGGCACGGTCTTTGACGGCGTCGATGCTCTCTTATGAGCGGCAGTCCGGGTCACGCCCGAACTCGCCCGTGTCTGCCGTTGCTGTCCTGCGTCAACTTAACCAAGTCGATTACTACAGATGCTCGCATATGAGGCGCCTCTGGTCAAGCGTAACATTCTGTAACCGTTCCGTTGCAAGCGATAGACCAGTTCGCCAGATGATCTGCTGCCAGGCATCGGCCGCAAGCTCCGGAGCCGGCGTCTTGGCCGAGAATAGCATCGGTCTCCCGAATCGGCCCCCGGTTGAAGTGTTGGGCACCCATGTGTCGGGCAAATGCGGCATCGTGTCGCCGCACCCACTCCAGCAGCATCGAGGCGTGTTCGTTTTCTTTGTCTCGGTTGTAGGTGTGGACGGCACGAAGTTCGGCGTTGCCGCTGGCGGCAATGCGTTGGTTGTACCGGTCGATCGCTTCCAGCTGCTCCATGATCGTCGAGAGTACGCGATGCCGGTCGAGGATCGCCCTGCTGAGTACGGCCCGTTCTTCGTGCAGCGTCACTCCTGCCATCGCGCTTGCTCCCTCGGTTGCCGCAAGAGCATTGGGCCGCACTGCGGCCAGCCAACCGGCGCGGCGGTCAGGTTTGCGTCAACGGGCCACCGGGCGCAGGCCAGTCCCCGCGAGGAAAGCGGCAAACAGCAAGGCGAAAAACCACAGTAAACCCTGGTGACCCCACCAATCCATCGCCGCGCCGCCAAGTCCCGGCCCGACCAGCGCTCCCACCCCGTAGGCGATGATCATCGCGGCATTGACAGTTACCAGTTCGCCACCGCGGAAGCGGTCGCCTGCCATGCTAAGGGCAACCGGATAGATCGCCGTAACGATCCCGCCCCAGACGGCAATGGTTCCAAGCAACATCAGCGATGGTCCGGCCAGAGCGGCAAGGCCGATCGCGCCCAGCAGGCCAACCGCGCCGCAGACGCGCAACAGGTTGAGGCGCGCTGTTTTGTCCGACAGCCAGCCGATCGGAAGTTGCAGCGCCACCGAGCCGATATAGACCGCCGATAAGGTCGCTGCGGCCATACCGGGCGAAAAGCCCAACCGTACCCCCCAGATCGGTAACAGCGCGAGTGTGGTCGCTTCGTAAAGTCCGAACAGCGCCACCGAGAGCAGGATCAGTGGCGCCCTGGCAAACATCGAGAACGGATGGGCCCCGCGCTCGCGGCCAAAGTCGCGTGTGATATCGGGCACCCGGAACAGCGGCACGGTGGCGATGGCTATGATGCCGGCGTTGACGACGAACGGAGTCCAACCCTGGATGCCGGTGAGCGATAGCACCAGCGGGCCGATGCCGATGCCGGCCGACAATGCCGCCGCATACAGCCCGACAATACGTCCTCGGCCGGCATCGCCAGCGAGGCGATTGATCCAGGCCTCGCTCGTCGTGAAGATGCTCGCTCCGAGTATGCCGGAGACGGCGCGCAGGACACACCATGCGCCGAGGCTGTCGAACAGCTTGATCAATGGGCAGACGGCAACTTGCAGTGCGAAGCACAGCAGCAGGAAATTGCGTGTGCCGAGCGCGCGAACCCCGCGCGGCGCCAGCAGCGGCCCGACGATAACGCCGGCAAACACCGCAGCGGCGTTCAAACCGTTCAGCGTCGCGTCGATGCCTCGCGCTTCCAGCAGCAGCGACAGCAGCGGCGCGCCTTGGCCGATGCTGATACCGAACACGGTGACCGATGCGATGGCCGCCGCCAAACTCCAATGGCGTTGCCTTGCGGTGGGCGGCAACGCCGCGGTCGTGATGTCTGCCATGGCGCCGTGGTTCTGGCCGCAGGACGCTGTGCCGGCAATCCCCGGCCTGCGGCGGGGGTTGCTTCGCTAGCAATGACCGCCGGAGTCGTTTTGCATGCTCACTTGGCTTCGTCTTCCAGAGGCAGGTTCAGGTCATTGCGCAGGTTGAGCACGGAAGCAATCTGGCCTCCGACACGTTGATTGAAGTCCATGACCGTCTGCAACTGCAAGCCTTCCGGCGGTTGATCCGCCGCATCCCAATTCGAGAGCAGGGCGCCCAGCAACTTGCCTTCGATGTCGATCACCGGGCATGCGAGCAGGCTATTGGCGCCCAATGCCTGAAGCCTGCCACGTAGGTCGAAGTTGTGGGCGTCAGGCTGCGTCCATCAGCAAGCACTTTCCGGCCAACAGAGCGGGAAGAAAGTCGTTCCAGATCGACAGGGGCGCGTTCACCACAGACTCTCCCGCGGTACAGGCCAGGCAGCGCGACCGCGTTGACGACGTCGTAGCGCAGCATGGCAGTGCCGGTCAGTCCGCTGACGCCGTTGTGGACCACCCCGAGCCGAATACGCGCCGCTCCCGCCGAGTGCTGGATGAGCACCGTTAGCACTTCATCGATCAGCTTGCTGGCCTTTGCATACTGATGTAGTTCGGCCTGCATGAGGGCGCCCACGATAGCCTGCTGCTCGGCTTCGCGGTTCGCCCGAGTGTCGACGAACGCCACACGCAGCCCTTCTGCCAGATTACCTTCGTCGCGGATATGCCACCCGGTATAGAGGCCCAGGAGCAAGCCAACTGTTACCAATGGCTCGATCACCGCTTTCAGGACAGGCTCGCGCAGGCCCGCGAGCAGGGATAGCACCAGATTGATGAGGCGCAGTGCTTCAGAGAATCATAGCGCTATGTTCCGGCGAAGGGACGAACGAAGGCCGGCAGCGTTGCCGTTCGGCAGATCGCCAAGGTCAGCGAAGTCCAGCGGGAGCGGGTCGTTCAACCAGGGGCGCCACGTCCCAGGGGGGACAAAAAAATGCGGTTCGGTCAAAGACGCGTGCTCCAAAACCCTCAGCGCGACAGACTAACATACTTAAGTCAATTATACAAACTAAACCTGCATATCTCCGGTTGGCTGCTGCCGCCCGGCCAAAGCAGCGAAACGACGCACGGGGCATACGCCGCGGCGATCCGCTCATGGTTCAACACCCTGTCGTGGCATGGCTGCTTCCGCCTCGAGGGATTTGCTTGACACCGGCACGACTTCCGGGAGAAAGCCGGGTCTGGCGCGGCGGCGGCACCGGAACGGATGCCGGCGCGCCAGTGGCAGCGCGCCGGCCGTTGCCCTAACGCTCAGGATCACTAGCAGATGCCGTCTCGGTCGCAGCAGCCCGAACAGCCGAACCTCGCGGCGCTCGGCCAGGTTCTGAGCGGCTTCTTCGACGCCGCGTGGTACCTGTCACGCTATCCCGATGTGGTCGCCACCGGGGTCGATGCGATGACGCATTTCCTGCAATGGGGCGCCGAGGAGGGGCGCGACCCCAATCGCTGGTTCGACAGCCGGTGGTATTTGCAGCGTACCCCCGGTCTGACCATCAGCGGCATTCCGCCGCTCTTGCACTACATGATTACGGGCGCGGCCGAACTGCGCAATCCGCATCCTCGGTTCGACGCTGCCTGGTACGCCGAACAACATCCCGAGGCGGCGTCGAATCCGCTCCTGCACCATATGCTGTACGGCGAAGCTCGGGGGTGGCCGACGGAGCCGTCGATCGACATCGCCGACTATTTGCCCTCCTCCCTCGCGCCGTTGGAATGCCCGGCCGAGGTGCGGGTGGATGTCATCGTCCCCGTCTATCGCGGCCTGGCCGAAACGCGCCGCTGCCTGGAAAGCGTGCTGGCCGATCCGGACCGGCCGCCCGGGCGGATCATTGTGGTGGACGACCGGTCACCCGAAGCCGCCCTGTCCGCCTGGGTTGCGAGTTTAGCGGCAGATGGCCGCATCGCTCTGCTGCGCAACCGGCGCAACCTGGGGTTTGCCGCGTCGGTCAATCGCGGGATCGAAGCTGCCGGCCGGCATGACGTCGCGTTGCTGAACAGCGACACCGAGGTGCCGCACGGGTGGTTGTGCCGGCTCGCAGCGCAGGCCTATGCGCGGCCACGCGTCGCGTCGGTCACGCCATTCTCCAACAACGCGACGATTTGTAGCTATCCCTGCAACGAGGGCGGCGACTTGCCACTGGGCCAGGGGCTTGCCTCGGTCGATGAAGTTTGCTGCAAGGTCAACGCCGGCCGCAGCGTCGCCGTGCCGACCACGGTCGGCTGCTGCATGTATATCCGCCGGGCGGCGCTGGACCAGGTCGGCGGCTTCGACGCCGACGCATTCGGCCGCGGTTACGGCGAGGAGAACGATTTCTGCATGCGTGCGGCCGGGCATGGCTGGACGCATCGGTTAGCCTGCGACACGTTCGTCTATCACCAAGGCGCGGTGAGCTTCGGCGCCAGCACAAACAAGCTGCTGGCGCAGGCCCAGGACACGCTCGCCGCCCGCCATCCGCACTACGCGCGGCTCGTCGCAGAGCATGTCAGGGCGGATGAAGTCGCGCCGTACCGGTTCGCCGTCACCGCGGCGCTGTTCCGCCGCATGGGCCTGCCGGTCGTGCTGATGCTGGCGCATCAACTGGGCGGCGGCGTGCGGCGTCATATCGACGATCTCACCTCGCGGCTGGCCGGCCGTGCCAATGTGCTGCTGCTGGACGCCACCACAAGGGGAAGCGCCTTATCGGCGCCGGGCCTGCGCAGCGGTGCCTTGCTGACTCTGGCGGAGGGGCGGCTGGACGAACTCACCGAGGTACTGCGCTCCGCGGCAGTGTCGCGTGTCCATGTGCACCATCTGATGGGCATGGACCTCGATGCGCGCGCACTGATCCATCGGCTGGGCGTGCCGTTCGACCTGACGCTGCACGACTATTTTCCCATCTGCCCGCAGGTGAACCTGCTGCCTTGGCCTGAGGACTATTATTGCGGCGAGCCGGGGCCGGCCGGGTGCAATGCCTGCATAGCCGACCGGCCCGCCTACGCCGCGACCGACATTCTCTCCTGGCGCTGGCGCTACCGTTGGCTGTTCATGGAGGCCGACCGGATAATCTGCCCCAGCGAGGACGCACGCACCCGGCTGGAGCACCACGGTCTCGCCGAGCGAGCGATCGTCGTGCCGCATGAGGCGGTCGCCCCCGGCCCGTGGCCCCAGAACTTGCCCGTGCTCAAAGGCCGCAAGCTGCGGGTTGCGTTGCTGGGCGTGCTGGCGGACCAGAAGGGCGCGCAGAGCGTCATCGCCGTGGCGGAAGCGGCAGATCCCGCAGCGATCGAACTGCATCTGATCGGGTATTCCCAGGACCCGCTGCCGGCGAGTGTCGCCGGCCGCATCGTTATGACTGGCCAGTATGCCGAGGGCGATCTCCCCGGCCTGCTGGCGCGGGTGAAGCCGCATGTCGCGTGGTTCCCGGCGCAATGGCCGGAGACCTACAGCTACACGCTGGGCGCGGCGATCGAAGCGGGTTTGCCGGTCGTGGCGTCCCGCATCGGCTCATTCGCCGAGCGGCTGCAAGGGCGTCCGCTTTCATGGCTGGTCGATCCGCGCGCCTCCCCGCAGGTCTGGCTGGATAGCTTCGCGCAGGTTCGCCAGGCCCTCGCGGACGCACCGGCGAAAGCCGTGACGGCGCAGCGGGCGGCAGTGCCGGATTTCTACGCCGAGCAATATTTGCCGTCGCCGCGTGGGGCGCGGGCCGGACGGCCGGGGACCGGCCGGGTGAAGACGACGCTGCCTGGGCTGGTGGACGTGCGGCGGCCAGGGCGCACCAGCATCGTCGTGGTACCAGAGAAGCTGCACAACGGTCAGCTCAGTCCCTGCGCCTATATCCGGCTTTTGCAGCCGCTGGATCACCCGGCCATCGGTGGTGGGTTCGACATCGTGCTCGCCGATGCGACGGAGGCGCTGCGCTACCGCGCCGACATCATCGCCACGCAACGCTACGCCGTGCCCGACATGGCGGCAGCCGCCGCGCTCGCCGCGCATTGCGAGCACACCGGTGCGGCGCTGGCCTACGATCTGGATGACGACCTGCTGCATATCCCGCGTGACCATCCGGACGCACCGGCGCTGCGGCCCAAGGCCAAACTGGTGCAGCGTCTGCTGCGCGACGCCCGGATGGTGACCGTCTCGACGCCGGCACTCGCGGCGAGCCTGGCACCGCTGCGTTGCGACGCGGTCGTTGTGCCGAACGGCCTGGACGAGCGGCTCTGGGCAGATCTGCCGCCGGGCGTGAAGCCGGGGCGGCGGCTGCGCGGTGGTCCGGTGCGCCTGCTGTACATGGGCACCGCGACGCATGGGGCAGATTTTGCGCTGATCGAGCCGGCGCTGGAACGCCTGAAGGACGATTACGGCGATCGGGTGACGGTCGACATGCTGGGTGTCACCGCTCGGAACGATCTGCCGGACTGGGTGGATCGGCCGGCGATGCCAGGGATCGCCAGCGCGAGCTATCCCGGCTTTGTCAACTGGATCACGCAGCAGCCGGGTTGGGACATCGGTCTGGCGCCGTTGGCGGATACCGCGTTCAACCGCTGCAAGTCGGCGATCAAGACGCTGGATTATGCGGCACTCGGGTTGGCGGTCGTGGCTTCGGATGTCCCGGCGTATCGCGGCTCGCTGGCGGACGGTCCTGGCGGGGTGCTCGCGGCGAACCAGCCCGACGCTTGGTACGCGGCCCTGAGCAGACTGGTGCGGGACCGGGAATTGCGGGGCGAGTTGGCGCGGGGGGCAGTCGAGGCGTTCATCGCGCACGGCACGTTGGCGCGGCAAGCCGAGGCAAGGCGCGCGGCGCTGCTTCTTTCCTCTCCCGCGAAGCGGGCGAGAGTAGGGTGAGGGCACAGCGTGCGGTGCGCTGCACCCTCACCTGGCCTCTCCGGCTTCGCGTGAGAGGAAATTCTACAGCAGTCCCTCCTGGCGGAAGCTTAGCCAGCGCGCGCGGGCGATGATGACGTGGTCGTGCAGCGTGATCCGCAGAGCCTCGGCCGCGGTCTTGATCTCGCGGGTTGTCGCGATGTCCTCGCGTGAGGGCGTGGGGTCGCCGCTCGGGTGGTTGTGCGCCAGGACCAGGGCGGTGGCGTGCAGTTCGAGCGCCCGCTTGACCACCTCGCGCGGGTAGAGCGGCGTGTGGTTGACGGTGCCACGGCCCTGGACCTCGTCCGCCAGCAGCCGATTGCGCCCGTCCAGGAACAGCACCCGCGCTTGCTCCACCTGCTCGTGCGCCAGCGCGGTGGTGAGGTAGGTCAGCAGTTTAGGCCAGTTGCTCAGCACCGGCAGGTCCGCGACCTCGGCCAGGGCAAGCCGGAGCGCGGCGGCTTGCACGGTCTTCAGGGCAGCCGCGCCGGCCTCGCCGATGCCGTCGATGGTGAGCAAATCCGGGACCGGTGCGGCGATGGCGGCGGCGAAACTGCGGAAGCGGGTGAGCAAGGCGCGGGCGAGGGGCTTGGTGTCGCGGCGGGGCAGGGCGAGGAACAACACCATTTCAAGCATTTCGTGGTCGGCCAAGGCCTCCGGACCCGCCTTCAGCAGGCGGGTGCGCATACGGTCGCGGTGACCTTCGGCGCCGGACGCGAGCGTCGCCGCGTCCGGCGCCAGGGGCGCCAGGAGGTCGAAAGTCTCGCCGAGTGCCGGTGGATCGCGCCGTGTTCGCGTCATGCGGGCACAGTGTGAAGCGAGAGGGTTAACGGAGTCCTGTACGCCTCTCCCGCGCACCCCCGTCATGCCGACGAAGGTCGGCATTCACGTCTTGTCTTCGTGGATGCGGCAAAGTCGTGGATGCCGACCTTCGTCGGCATGACGAGGGGCTGCAGCGGGCGGGGTGTACCGAACAGCTTACGGCGCGGCGCAGGGCTCCGTGCCCATGTCCGCGGGCACCGAAATCTCCAGCACCTCGAACGTGTCGGAGGTGCCGGTTTCGTTGTGTGGCGTGTCGCCCGGGATCAGCATCGAATTGCCGGCGCTCAGCCGAACTTTGCGGTCGGCGAACTCCAGGTCCACCCAGCCGCTCAACATGTAAATGAACTGCGCCTCGCATTTGTGCACGTGCCAGCCGGTCTCCTTCGACATGCCTTGCTCGGCCGAGGTCACCTGCGCGCGCATGCGGCGGTGGGTCGCCGTGGTGACGCCGAGGTCGCGGTATTTGAAGAAGGCGCGGCGGCCGGCGACGTACTGGGCGTTTTCCTTGGTGGCGATCGCCACTTCCATTGGTTCGATGTCCATCTTCGGGTTCCTCCCTTTGCCTGTGGTGGAATGGCTGAAGCCTTCCGCCCGATGTCGTTGCACTGGCCTTGTCTTGGGCGGCGTACCGCCGCGCTAGGCGTGGTACGGCGGCTTGTCGAGGTGGGCAGGCGACAGAGTGAAAATCTCCACTCCGGTCTCGGTCACCCCAATCATGTGCTCGAACTGGGCGGACAGGCTGCGATCACGTGTGACAGCGGTCCAGCCGTCGTCCAGCACCTTCACCTCCGGACGCCCGGCGTTCACCATCGGCTCGATGGTAAAGAACATGCCAGGCTGGAGCACCGGACCTTCGCCGGGACGGCCGAAATGCAGCACGTTAGGGGGCTCGTGGAAACG
The DNA here is from genome assembly GCA_963762885.1 of uncultured Alphaproteobacteria bacterium. Classification (GTDB taxonomy): domain Bacteria; phylum Pseudomonadota; class Alphaproteobacteria; order Acetobacterales; family Acetobacteraceae; genus JASHVB01. The sequence goes on along the minus strand of CAVXNH010000077.1, from coordinate 411,547 downwards.
GCGGCCAATGCCGTGACCGCAGAAATCGCGCACCACGGAAAAACGGTGACCCTCGACGAATGCCTGGATGGCGTGGCCGACGTCGCCCAGTGTGACGCCCGGCTTCACTGCACGCACCCCGCGCAACATCGCCTCGTAGGTGACGTCGATCAGGTTGCGCGCGCGGGTGGACGGCATCCCGGCGGCAAACATACGCGAGGTGTCGCCGTGCCACCCGTCCAGGATCACCGTCACGTCGATGTTCAGCACGTCGCCCGGTTCCAGCTTCCGATCGCTGGGAATGCCGTGGCAGACGACGTGGTTGATCGAGGTGCAGATCGACTTGGGATAGCCACGGTAGTTGAGCGGCGCCGGGACCGCGCCGTGAGCAACGATGAACTCGTGGCAAAGCACGTCGAGCGAGGCTGTGGTAACGCCCGGCCGGACGTGCTGCGCGATCATGTCCAGCGTCTCGGCAGCCAGGCGGCCGGCAGCACGCATTCCGGCAAAATCCTCCGGCGCATGGATCGTGATGCGTCTTGCGTCGGTTCCGCCGTCCATCGATGCTTGCTCCGTCCTCACTGCGCTGGCTGGGTTCCGGCAACATGCGCAACCAAGGCGCGCTGCGCAAGGCCGAAAGGCCAGGGCTCTCCCCGCCGGGTCAAGCCCGGGGGCAGGCTCAGGCCTTGCTGCCTTCCCCTGCTCACCGCGAGATCGCCTCCAGCCGCAGCCCCGTCGTGCGCGGTCCCAGAGTCGCGATGATCAGGAACACGGTGAACATGGCGCCGGCAACGAACGTGAAGACCCCGAGCGTGCCATAATTCCTCAGACACCACGCAATCATGAACCCGACGAAGACCGTGCTGATCCTGCTCCAGGAATAGGTGAAGCCGACGGCACGGGCGCGGATGCGGGTCGGATAGAGCTCGGACTGATACGCGTGCATGGAGTAGGCCAGCACGGTGTTCGAAAAGGCGATCGCCGCGCCCGCGGCCATAACGCCCACTGCGGTGGTCTGTTGCGAGAAGACCAACCCGAACACCGCAATCCCCAGCGCGGCAAACGCGAGCTGCCATTTGCGTTCGCAGCGGTCGGCGAACCAGGTCGCGGACAGCGCCGCGAGCGGATTGGCGGCGGTGATGACGACCGTATAGGCCAGCGATCGGGTGACCGTGATGCCCTGCGCGAGCAACAGCGTCGGAACCCAACTGGTAAAGCCGTAATAGCCGACCACCTGCAACACCTGGAACACGATCAGCATCATCGTGCGTCGCAAATAAGGCGGGCGAAAAATCTCGGCGTAGGAGCTGCTTTTATGCTCGATTTCGTTGTCGAGTGCGCGCGGTGGCGGCAGTGCGCGGCCGGATTGCGCGGCGACTCGCGTCTCGATCATCCGCGTGATGCGCTCGGCTTCCTCGGTGCGGCCATGCTGGGCCAGCCAGCGCGGCGATTCGGGAAGTGCCAGGCGCAGGAACCAGGCAACGATCGCGCCGCTCGCGCCGATGACGGCCACACAACGCCAGCCGTCGAAACCGAAGACGGTGGTCGGAACCAACGCCCAGGCAAGAAATGCCGTGATCGGGTAGGCCGTCGTGCCGATCAACGATACGGAAGCGAACGCTTTGCCCCGCCGTTCCTTGGGCACCAGTTCCGACAGATATGTGTCGATGGTGACGAACTCGACGCCGATGCCGATGCCGGCGACGAAGCGCCAGATCACCAGGCCGACATCGCTCGTCTGCAGCGCCATGACGAAGGTGGCGATGCAGTACCAGACCAATGCATAGGTAAAGACCGCCCGGCGGCCGAAATAATCCGATAGCGGCGCCAGCCATTGCGTGCCGATGAACATGCCGACGAAGGTCGCTGCGATCAGGCTGGCATAGCCGTGGATATCGAAGAATCCCGCGGTCGTCGGCACCATCAGCCCGGCTTTATAAAGGCCGGGGGCGATAAACGTGATCAGGCCATTGTCGAAGACGTCGAAGAACGCTCCGAGCGCCAACAGCATGATGAAGCGGCGCACATAGCGCGACGGCGGCAGCCGATCCATGCGTGCGGCGATGGTGGTAAACGGCGTCCCCGCTTGCGTCGCCGCAGGAGCGGCCCCGAGCGGAATGGCGATGTCGTCGAGCATCTTTTTTCCTCCCTGTCACCGCTACGGCTTCGGTTGAACCGAAACCTGCGGCGCTGCTCTTCGGCTTTCCCGCAACTCTCCGGACATTCGGTGCAGATGTCCAGGGCCACAGCAACTGCGGATTGATCGGAGCGGCGTCTGCTGCAATTGCTTGCGACCGGCCATTTGTGGAGCAGGGCAGGGCTGGTGCACGCGGCGGTTACGTCGCACGATCAGTGCGATGTCCGCTTCGCCGGCCGGAGATGAGCGACGTGCGTGACAATGTGCACGGTAATTTGGAGGACGCCTTGAAGATCAGCACCATGATCCGCTTTGGTTCGATGAACCAGGATGACCGACTCCTGGACCGGGCGGCCGATTATGCCCGCCGGATCGAGGCAAGCGGCTTTCCTGGCATCTGGGTGGGAGACTCGCTCGGCCGGGGGCGGCCCACATTGGACCCGCTCATCGAGCTGTCGGTGCTGGCGGCGGTGACGCAGCATGTCGAGTTGGGTATCTCGGTGCTACAGCTTCCGCTGCGGCATCCGATCGAACTGGCCCATCGCGTGCAGTCGGTCCAGGCCTTGTCGGGCAACCGCTTGCGGCTGGGGGTTGGCAGCGGTTCGACACGGGCCGACTTCGAATTGCTCGGCTACGACTACGACCACCGGTTCGGCATCATGAAGCGTTCGCTCGAAACCATGCGGCGCGCCTGGCGCGGCGAGCCCACCAACACCGGCGGCACATTATCGATGTGGCCGGGATGCGAGGGCGGGCCGCCGATCCTGATGGGCGCCTGGCGCAGTCCGCGCTGGATCACCTTTGCTGCGCAGGAGTGCCAGGGGTGGACTCCGTCGGGCCGCTTCAGCAGTTGGGACGACCTCGAGCATGGGATGCGGATCTATCGCGAAGCTGGCGGCACCAATGCGGTGCTCGCGAACGTCGCCATCGATCTCGCGAACCGGCCCGAGGCCGCCGCGCTTGCTGACGTTGAGGCCTCATTGGTGTGCCCGCCGGACGAAGCGCGCCGGCGGTTGAAGCGGATGGAACAACTGGGTTTCGACGAGGTTCTGCTGGTGTCGCCCACGAACGCACTGGAGGATATCGAGCAGGCGCGCGACTTTTTGTGATAGCGGGGCGGGGGTCGTCATCAGCCCACGGTTGACCCATCGATGAACGCGGTCAGTTCCGTTTCCACAACCGCACGCGGCAGATTGCGCGTCACGAACATCAGGCGCGAGCATCGAGAATCAGTGTCCGGCCACGCTTCCAGAGTGATTGGTGGAAACAAGAGATGCCCGACGCTGTGGATCGCGACTGGCCGATTCTGACCCTGAGTATTCAGGATCCCCTTCATGCGCAGCACCGCCGCGCCGTGCATCAGGATCAGCCGCTCCAGCGACGCGATCACGCCTGTCCTTGGGAGTGGTTTATTGAAGGTCAAGCAGAACGCTTCGATGTCCGTATCAGGATCGGTTGGATCGATCGGCTGTTGCACACGCGTTGCCGTGGCGGTTGTATCGGTATCGATCCAGGCCCGGATATCGGGGGCCTTTCCCGCGGTATCGGACAACCCGGCGCAGAGTATGATCGACCGATCGACAATCCCTTGCGATGCGACGGCGATCGGTGCGCCGGGATTCAACCGTCGTAACCGCGCCAGCAAGGAACAAGGTCCGGCGTCAACCGGATTGTTGAGGTCCGTCTTGCTCAGCACGATCTGGTCAGCCATCGCGACCTGTCGCACTGCCAGGTCGCGCGCGTCCAGTGCGGCCGCGCCGTTCACCGAGTCCACCACGGTGACGATGCCATCCAGCCGGTAGGCGCTGGCGGCGACCGTATCGCAGAGCAATGTCGCCAGGATTGGGCCGGGATCGGCCAGGCCGGTGGTTTCGATCACCACCCGCCGCACCTCGTCGCGCCGGACCCGCGGCAGCAGCGCTCGCAGCGAGCGCGCCACGTCGTCGCGCGGCGCGCAGCACGGGCAACCGCCGCCCCACCACATCGGCGGATCGGGCTGCGTCGCCACCACCGCGATGTCGGCCATCTCCGGTTGGTGCAGCAGATGGCGCAGCAGCGTGGTCTTGCCGGCGCCTGGCAGCCCGATCACCAGTGTGATCGGCGTAATCTCAGCCATGCGTGTGCCCGGCGCCGTAGAGTTCGTCCGGCGACACCAGCGGCGCCGCAATCTCCACCAGCGCCCCGTCGCGCACCGCCCGGAAAAAGCACGATCTCCGCCCGGTGTGGCACGCCACTCCCGTTTGCTCCACCAGCAGCAGCAATGTGTCGCCGTCGCAATCGACACGCAGCTCGCGCAGACACTGCACCTGACCTGATGTCTCACCCTTGCGCCACAAACCCTTGCGGCTGCGGCTGAAATAGCAGACCCGGCCGGTGGCGAGCGTCTCCGTAACCGCCTCGCGGTTCATCCAGGCGAGCATCAGCACCTCGCCGGTGTCATGTTGCTGGGCGATGGCGGGCACCAAACCCGCGGCATCGAACCGAATCTCCGCCAGGATGGCGGCCGTGGGGCCGGCCAGAGCGGCGGGGTCTGTGGCATCTGCGTTCATGGGTGCTAACATGAGACTTCGTCGCCGATCCGCAAAGGAGGCCGCATGGGGTTCTCGCCCCGCACCGAGACATTGCTGAACCGCGCGGGGGAGATCTGTGCCGCGCGCGGTGCTCGGCTGACCGATCTGCGGCGTGAGGTGCTGGGCCTGATCCTGGATGCCGACGGCCCCACCGGGGCTTACGATTTGCTCGGCCGGCTGCGTGGCTCGCGCGGTGGAGCGGCGCCTCCGACGGTGTATCGCGCGCTCGATTTCCTGCTGGAGCAGGGGCTGGTGCACAAGCTGGAGCGGCTGTCGGCGTTCGTCGGGTGCGTGGCGCATGAACAGGACCACGCGGCTCAGTTCCTGATTTGCCGGAGCTGTGGGAGGGTGACGGAGCTGGAGGACCACGAATTGGCGCACGCCCTGGCCGACGCTGCGGAGCGGCAGGGTTTCATCGTCGGGAAGGCGACGATCGAGGCAGAAGGCCAGTGCGCCGCCTGCGCATCCGGCAGCTTGGGGGCGCCCGCATGACGTTGGTCATTACCGCTGATGCTGCCCGGGCCAATCGCCGACGCGCTACGGCGGGCGATGGCATGGGCTTCTGGCACACGCTGTTCCTCGGCACCACGCGCTACAACATGACGCCGAACCAGCCCGATCCGGCACCGGACCAGGTATTTCCGATGGCCTTCCTGGTAGAGCAAGACGCGGGCGAGGTGGCGAATGCGCATTTCCATCAGGCGGATCAGTTCCAGGTGGTGGTCGCCGGCGAGGGCAGGCTGGGCTCGCACGCGGTGCGGCCGGTGACCGTGCATTTCGCCGGAGCTTTCACCGCATACGGACCGATCCACGCCGGAGAAGCAGGCCTGACGTATTTTACCTTGCGTAACGGCTTCGATCCGGGCGCTCGCTACATGATGCGCGGTGAAAACCGCACCGCACTGCGCGCGGTGCCCGGGCGGCACCATCGCGAGGCAGTGGCCGGCCCGTTGGGTGCGGGCGCGGGCGAGGTATTACTCGGGCCGGAACCCGACGGCATGGCGGCCTGGCGCTACCAAATGGCGCGCGGCGAATGCGTCCGCGGTCCTGTTCCGACCGATGGGCGTGGCCAATACTGGCTGGTCGTCGATGGCCAGCTTCAGCGCGATGACGACACCCTGGGGCGGCTGTCCTGCGTGTTCGTTTACCCAGATGATCCGCCGTTCGAAGCGACCGGCGGACCGGACGGGGCGACCGTGCTGGCGATGCAGTTCCCCCGGCGGACGACGGGATAAGCTTTAGCCCCGTGGATATTACCTGTTGGCCTGACGGATGGTCAGAGCGTTTTCACCCTGGATGGAAAAGCCACGAAGATTATTTTCATTGCGAGGGGCGTAGCGACGCGGCAATCCCCCGCCTGACGAACCACGGGCGGTTCGTCAGGCGGGGATTGCCGCGTCGCTACGCTCCTCGCAATGACCGGAGAGGTCACACAATGACCTTATCCCGCCGCTCGCTCATTCACCTGGTTGGCAGGGCCGGCGGTGTGGCGGCTGCCTATCACACCATGGCCGCGATGGGCTTGCTGACGGCGCCGTCGGCCTATGCCGGGCCACCCGCGCTGCCGGCCGGCCGCGGCCGGCGCGTGGTTATCATCGGTGCCGGCATCGCCGGAATGGTGCTGGCCTACGAATTGCGCAAGGCGGGCTACCGGCCACTCGTCCTGGAGGCTCGAACGCGCGCCGGCGGCCGCAACTGGTCGCTGCGTGGCGGCGATACCGTCATTGAGGCCGGTAGTACGCAACACGTTACGTGGGATCGCGACGAGCACCTCTATTTCAATCCCGGACCTGCCCGGCTGCCGTATCACCACGAGGGCATCCTGTGGTACTGCCGCACGCTTGGCGTCCCGCTCGAGGTGATGTGCAACGACAACCGCGGCGCGCTGATGCAGGACGACCACGCCTTCGACGCCGCGCCGCAACTCAATCGCCGCGTGGTAAACGACGTGCGCGGCGTTGTCGCGGAGCTGGCGGCCAAGGCGGTGGACAAGGATCTGCTGGCGCAGCCGGTCAGCGTGGACGACAAGGAACGCCTGCGAGCGCTCGTGCGCGACTTCGGCGCGCTGGACAAGGACCTTGTCTATCGTGGCTCGGCACGGGCCGGATGGGCGCAACCGCCGGATGCGGCGCAGCCGGGAACGCCGCATCAGCCGTTGGATATGCAGCAACTCCTGGCGTCGGAATTCTGGCAGGGGCCGATGCAGTTCGGCAAATCGTCCACCCAGGCAGCAACGATGATGCAGCCGGTGGGCGGCATGGGCCGGATCGGCCAGGCGTTCGCTCGGACGCTGGCCGGCGTCATCACCTATCAGGCTGTGGTGACACGATTGCAGCGCACCGAGGCTGGCGTGCGCATCACCTGGAAACATGCCGGAACCGGCGTTGAGCATCGGCTCGAGGCACCCTGCGTGGTCATCACCATCCCGTTCGCGGCTCTTGGCGGCGTTGATGCGGATTTCAGTCCGGCGACCCGTGCGGCGACGGAGGCCGTCTATACGTGCCGGCGGGCAAGGTGGCGTTCCAGGCATCCCGCCGATTCTGGGAGCAGGACCAGCAGATCTATGGCGGCATTTCATGGACCAGCCGTGATGCCACCCAGATCTGGTATCCGTCGGCTGGATTGCAGCGGGCCAAGGGCATCCTGGTGGGCGCCTATATCTGGTCGGAGGACCTGGGCAATGCCTTCGCCGCCAAGCCGCTCGCGCAACGATTGGGCGACACGTTGGATGACGTGGCGCATCTGCATCCGGAGGCTCCAGGCTTGCTGGGTCACGGTGTCTCGGTGGCCTGGAATAACGTCCCCTTTACCGGCGGCGGCTGGGCCGAATGGAGCCGTGAGGCGCGCGCCGCACAATTCCCGCTGTTGCTGAAGGGCGATGGCCCGTATCTGTTCGCGGGCGAGCACATGTCGTTCATCACCGGCTGGCAGGAAGGCGCCGTCCGCTCGGCTCACAAGGTGTTGGGAGACATCGCCGAGCGGATGTCCGCGTAGGGTTCGGTGTGCGAGAGCTTGTCCAGGCATAACCCATGTCCCGCATCCACATTCTCGGCGCGTCAGGTTCGGGAACCACCACCCTGGGTGGCGCACTCGCCGCCAGGCTCGGTTGTCCGCACGAGGACACCGACGAGTGGTTCTGGCTGCCGACCGATCCGCCCTTCACCACACAGCGCCCGGCTTCGGCCCGATTGGCGGCGTTACTGCCGCGCCTGGCCGGACCCGCCTGGATCTTGTCAGGGTCGGCGTTGAAATGGGGAGCACCGCTGGAACCGCTGTTTGATCTCGTGGTTTTCCTGCGCCTCGATCCGGCGTTGCGTATGGCACGTCTGAACCGGCGCGAGGCCGAACGGTACGGCGCCCGCATCGCGCCGGGCGGCGACATGGAGGCGGCGAGCCACGCGTTTCTCGATTGGGCGGAAAGTTACGACACGGCAGGACCCGAACACCGCAGCCTGGCGGCGCACGAGCAATGGCTCGCCACGATGACCTGTCCTGTGCTGCGGCTGGACTCTGCTGTCCCGGTCGAGGCGCTGGTGGCCGCCGTTCTGGGTCACCTTTCGGCCGACACAAGACTGGTGTAGACGCCCGCGCACTCTGCCGCCGGAGCTTGCATGACCGCACCTTATCCCGCCTCGGCCCTGGAACCGGACCTGACCGGGCCGTTGATCCTGGCGCTGCCGAAGGGCCGATCCTGGCCGAGGCCGGCCCGGTGCTGGCTCGCGCCGGCGTGATCCGTCGCGCGACTACGCCGACGAGGACAGCCGCCGCCTGCGCTTCCCGACCGACGATCCCGGTGCTCGACGTGATCCGCGTGCGGCCGTTCGACGTCGCCACCTTCGTCGCGTTCGGCGCGGCGCAGCTCGGCATCTGCGGCGCCGACGTGCTGATGGAGTTCGACTATCCGGAAATCTACGCGCCGCTCGACCTGGGCATCGGCCGCTGCCGGGTTTCGGTGGCGGAGCAAGCCGAGACCGCCGGCAGCGACGATCCGACGCGCTGGTCCCGGGTGCGGGTGGCGACGAAATATCCGAACATCGCCCGCCGGCACTTCGCCAGCCGCGGGGTGCATGCCGAGGTCGTGCATCTGAACGGCGCCATGGAGCTGGCGCCCGGGCTGGGGCTGGCGCGGCTGATCGTCGATCTGGTGCAGACCGGCTCGACGCTGAAGGCCAACGGGTTGGTGGAGACCGAGGTGATCGCGCAGATCACCAGCCGGCTGATCGTCAACCGCACCGCGCTGAAGACGCAGCCCGAGGCGATCGGCGCCTGGATCGCGCGGTTCGGGCGGCGCTGGAGCAGGAATGAGGCCGGGGCAGCGCGGGAGGCGGCCTGAAGCAGGCGTTCCCCGCCGGCAAGGCTCGGTTGGTGATCGTCAGGCTCGTCGCCTGGTCGATGTTTCCCCCGGCCCGAAACAAGGGGAACGCGTCGAGGGCAGCAGACCCTAGCTTGATCGGATAATCCGCATGATCCGTCTCTCCACCACTGCCCTGACCTTCCCCCCGGCCTTCGCTGCTCTGCTGGCGCCAGTCGCGCGAAACCACCGAAGCACGTCAACCAGGCCGTCGCCGCCATCGTCGCCGACGTCCGCGCTCGCGGCGACGCTGCCTTGCTCGATTACACCGCGCGGTTCGATCGACTGACCCTCACTCCCGAGCGCCTGCGGGTCACACGCGGCCGAAATCGAGGCGGCCGTCGCCTCCATCCCGGCCGAACTCGCCGCCGCGCTCGACCTGGCCGCGACGCGCATCGAGGCGTTCCACCGCGCCCAGCTCCCCGCCGATCTCCGCTTCACCGACGACGCTGGCCTTACCCTGGGCATGCGCTGGAACGCGCTGGATGCCGTTGGCCTCTACGTGCCGGGCGGCAAGGCGGCCTATCCGTCCTCGGTGCTGATGAACGCCGTCCCTGCCCGGGTCGCCGGCGTGCAACGCATCGCGATGTGCGTGCCGACGCCCGACGGTGCGCTGAATCCATTGGTGCTGGCCGCCGCCCGCCGCGCCGGGGTGGCGGAGATCTACCGCGTCGGCGGCGCCCAGGCGGTGGCCGCGCTGGCCTACGGCACCGCCAGCATCGCCCCGGTGGACCGCATCGTCGGCCCGGCAACGCCTATGTCGCCGAGGCCAAGCGCCAGGTGTTCGGCCATGTCGGCATCGACTTCATCGCCGGCCCGTCCGAGGTCGTCATCCTCGCCGACGCCACCAACGATCCCCGCCGCGTCGCCCTCGATTTGCTTGCCCAGGCAGAGCATGACGAGGCCGCCCAGGCGATCCTGATCACCGACGATACCGGTTTCGCCGATGCGGTGGCGGCAGCGGTCGCCGCCGAGCTTCCCACCCTGCCGCGCGCCGCTATCGCCGGCGCGAGCTGGCAGGCGCACGGCGCGATCATCCTGGTGCGCGACTGGGAGGAGGCGGCCGGCCTGGTCAACCGTCTGGCGCCGGAACACCTGGAACTCATGCTGCCCGATCCGGAATCGGTGTTCGCACGGGTCCGCCATGCCGGCGCAGTGTTCCTGGGCGGATGGTGCCCGGAGGCGCTCGGCGATTACATCGCCGGCCCCAACCACGTGCTGCCCACCGGGCGCACGGCGCGCTTTGCCTCCGGCCTGTCGGTGTTCGACTTCCTCAAGCGCACGACGTTCGTCGCGGCCGATGCAGCGGCGCTGGGCCGCGTTGGCCCGGCGGCTGTGGCGCTGGCCGAGGCGGAGGGGCTGCAGGCCCACGCCCGCAGTGTGGCGGTGCGGCTGGGCCAGACGGAGCGATAGAGGGTAAGGCGCTGCGCCGTTGTCTAATGCGATAGCAAAAGGCGCTGCACATTGCCGCCCTGTGGCATGCCTGCCGCGCGAGCCCGTGTCCCGACCCCATCGTCTTGCCTTGACCTTGCCGCCCCCGGCCCTCATGTTCGCACCGAAATCAACCGATGATCGAGGCCTGATGCCGAAAGAAGACATGATCGAATTCAGTGGCACGGTGACGGAGCTGCTGCCCAACGCCATGTTCCGCGTGAAGCTCGACAATGAACACAGCATCCTGGCGCACACCAGCGGCAAGATGCGCAAGAATCGCATCCGGGTGCTGGCGGGCGACCGGGTGAACGTCGAAATGACGCCCTACGACCTGAGCAAGGGGCGCATCACTTTCCGCTTCAAATAGTCCACCTTGACGTGAGCAAGGCTCCGCTGGTCCTGGCTTCGGCCAGCCCGCGGCGGCTGGATCTGTTGGCGCAGATTGGGATCGTGCCGGATCGCGTCGTCTCCCCTGAAATCGATGAAACGCCCCTGCGCGCCGAATTGCCGCGGCCTGTACGCAACGCGCTTGGCTCGCGCCAAATCGGCAGCGGTGATCGCGCCGGACTGCCTTGTGCTGGCGGCCGACACCGTTGTGGCCGTCGGACGCCGCATCCTGCCCAAGGCGGAGACCGAGGCCGAGGCACGGCGATGCCTGAACCTACTGTCCGGCCGCCGTCACCGTGTGATGACGGCGGTGGTCCTGGCCATGCCGGACGGGCGGCGCTCCGATCGCGTGGCCGTCAGCATCGTGGCTTTCGCCCGGCTGACCGCGCCTCAGGTCGAGGGCTACATCGCCGGCGGCGAGTGGCGGGGCAAGGCCGGTGGCTACGCGATCCAGGGTGCGGCCGCCGCGTTCGTGCGCTTCCTGTCCGGCAGCTACTCGAACGTTGTCGGACTGCCACTGTTCGAGACGGCTCAGCTTTTAAGCGGCGCCGGCTGGCTGGTACCATGAGCATGCAAATTCTCGCCGCCACCAGCCCGGGCGAGGTGCGGGTTGCCGTGCTGCGCGACGACGACCTGCTGGACTATGCCATATGGCGGCCGGGCGCCTCGGACGGCGTCGGCGATCTGCATCGCGGCCGCATTACCGCACGTGCCCCCGCACTGGGCGGGGCCTTCGTGGCGCTGGACGGCGCGGACGGCTTCCTGCCCGACAGCGAGGGCGGCAAGACCGCCACTGAAGGCACGATCCTCGGTGTCCGGGTCATTCGCGCAGCACAAGGCGGGAAGGGGCCTCGGCTCAGCGCACGGCTTGCGGCAGATGTGCACATAGGAAGCGGTGCGCCGGCACTGCTACGCCGCGGTCCCAGTGCGGCCGAGCGGCTGGCGGCGCTGTATCCCGATGCGCAGGTGTGGGTAGACGACCCGGCACTGGCCGCTGCCTTGCGACCCGCACTCGGCAGCCGGATCGGTGTTCGCGCACCGGTGTTCGACGACGTGTTGCTCGGCCAGATCGAGGCGCTGGCCGAACCGGAGCTGGTGCTGCCGAACGGCGCACGGCTGTCGTTTCATCCGACCCCGGCGCTGGTGGCGATCGACGTGGACACCGGCGGCGCTTCCGGCAGCCACCTGGCGATCAATCGAGGGTTGCTGCCGGTGCTGGCCCGGCAGATCCGTCTGCGCAACCTGGCGGGCGCGATCCTGGTGGACCTGGCGGGATTGCCAGCACGGCGGCGCTCGACGCTGGGGCCGACACTGGCGGAGGCGCTGGCCGACGATCCCGGCCGCCCGCGGTTGTTGGGGTTTACTGCGCTGGGGCTGGCGGAAATCGTGCGCCCGCGCGTCCATCCGCCATTGCACGAGCTGCGGCGGGGCCGCATGCCGCCGGCCTCGCGGCATTGCGCGAGATCGTCGAGGCCGCGTCGGCCAACCCATCCTGCATGCCTGCCTTGCGCGCCGCGCCAGCGGTGGTCAGCGCGTTGCAGTATGATCAGGCGGCGCTGGCGGACCTTGCACGGCGCACCGGGCGTGGCTTGATTTCTGCGCAGCGACCCGTCCCTGCCGGGGATTACCTGGACCATGGAGGCGCCATGATCGTGCGCATGCCGACGGCTTCCGCCGGACCACGTTGTCCGGTGTGCGGCAAGCCTTCCGTCGTGGCGACGCGGCCGTTTTGCAGCACGCGCTGCGCCGATGTGGACCTGGGCCGCTGGTTGACGGAGCAATACCGGATACCCGGCCCGTCGGCGGATTTGGACGACGATCCGCCGTCGATTTCCGACGAGGGTCCCGACGCGGCTTGATCGGCCGGCGGGCATCCTGTATGGCCTCGGGCCGCCGTAGCGCCCGCCCGTGCCCAGGTAGCTCAGTTGGTAGAGCATGCGACTGAAAATCGCAGTGTCGGTGGTTCGATTCCGCCCCTGGGCACCATTCCTGATCCCGCCGCAGGTCCGGCGCTGATGCGATCAAGGCATGGCAGGCTCGCGCGCAGAGCGAAAAGCATGGAGGAGGGAACGAAATGCCCATAACTGGAGACCTGCTGACCAGTGCGCTGGCCGGCCTCGCATTCGTCGGCTGCGCTATCGGCAGCGTGGCGCCAGTGCCGCAGCCCCAAGGCCGCCGGCGCGAGGTCGTCGTCAACGGCAAGCGGATCAAGACCATCGACGTGCATGCCCACTGCATCGTTCCGGCGGCCGCCAAGCTGATCAACCACCCGCTCGAGGCGCCAGGCCTACTGATGCACGACACCAGCACGCGCATCGCGGCCATGGACGCACAGGGCATCGACGTTGAGGCGCTGAGCATCAATCCCTACTGGTATCGCGCCGAACGCGACGCCGCCGCTGAGCTGATCAAGGTCCAGAATGAGGCGCTGGTGGATTTCTGCGCCGCCAGCCCCGATCGTTTCGTCGCCTTCGCCACCGCCGCCTTGCAGCATCCCGAGCTTGCCGCCGAGCAGGTCGAATATGCGGTCAAGACGCTGGGCTTTCGCGGGGTCGGCGTTGCCGGCAGCGTCGCCGGCGAGGAACTCGCCAACCCCCGGTTCCACCCGTTCTGGGCGAAGTGCGAGGAACTCGGCGTGCTCGTGTTCATGCACCCGCTTGGCACCCGCGAACTGGAGCCAAGCGGGCGGCTCAACGGCAGCGGGCTGTTGACCAATACGATCGGCAACCCGCTGGAAACCGCGATTGCGCTGTCGCACTTGATCTTCGAGGGCACGCTGGACCGTTTCCCCGGGTTGAAGATCTGTGCCGCGCATGGTGGCGGCTTCCTGCCGTCCTACGCCAACCGGTCGGACGCGGTGATCCGCTGCTTTCCGGACCGGGTCGGGCCATTGCCGAAGAAGAACCCGACCGCCTACCTCAAGGACGGGCAGCTCTTTTTTGACACGATCGTTTTTACCCCCGAGGCGCTCCGTCACCTGATCGCGGAAACCGGCTCCGGCCAGATCATGATCGGGACCGACTATCCGTTTCCGTGGACCAGCACCGAGGTGGATCTCGTGCTCAACACGCCGGGATTGAGCGATGACGAGCGGATCGCAATCCTGGGCGGGACGGCAGCGAAATTGCTCGGCATCGCTTCCTGAGCCTCCCCGAACCCGGCTCCGCCGCACGGCGGGCCGGGTTCACGCCTGGCTTGCCGCAGTCGCCCGGTAACCGGGCCCTTCCCTGATTGCGAGTCTGACCCGCGGACGCTGCTCCGGAGATACCCGAGGGCTGCCTCGATCGAGTCGGCGCATTTTCCTCTGCAACCTGCAATAGTTATATTGCCTGTAAAGACACGCAGTGGTATATAAGTTGTTCGGGATCCGGCGATACGATGTTCGGGGTCAAGCTTACCAGGGCCAGGCCGCGCGCAGTCCAGGACGGCGCGTTGCAGGGGACTACTGCGGAGAACGTGGCTACATCGGTAAGGAGCGACCCCTGGTCGATATCTCAAATACGATGGCTTGCCCGGATGCCTGGCCGAATACCGCTTTGGGTCGCATGCGGCGGCGGAATGCGTCTCGGTCAGGGTGGCTCCGCATGAGGCCTGACGATGCCACGGCAGGCTGAGTCGCATGCCCGATGTTTCCAGCCCCACGTCCAATCCGACCCGCCATGACGAACTGTCGTCGCGAATTGGCGCTGGTGCTGTCGATATAGAGGGCAGCTTCGACGAACTAACCTATATTCGTAGCTTCGCGGACGTCGCCCAGGCGGTAAAGCGCGGCGACCTGACCTCTGGCCTGCAACATTATTTGCTCTGCGGGCGGGCGGAAGGCCGCCTACAGGATCCGCAATACGTTCAGCAGATTCCGCAACCGTGCGACCTCGCCGAAGCGCCAATGTCAATTGCGTCGCAGCCGGAAGCGCCAGCAACCACGATCGATGCGTTCGTCGTGTCCCCCTCCGGTGCCGTCTTCCTGGTTGGCTGGACCGACGATCGGTACAACCAGGTGGTGGCGATCAGCGCAGGGCCCGCCCAATCGGCGGGCCGCGAGTGGACGCAGTTGTGCCGCCTGCGCCGCCCTGACGTCGAAACCGCACTCCAGTCCTCCGCACAATTTCACTATGGATTTTGGGTGTTTGCCGGGCCGCAGCTCGGATCCTACCGGGCGGCAATGGACGTTGGAACGGAATGGCGGATCGAGTTGCGCTTTGCCAACGGCGCGATGGCGGTGGTTCAGCGTATTCCCGTCACCCAAAGCGATATTGAATTGCGCGATTCGGTCATCGTGTATTTCGTAACCAGCGAGTTTTTCGGTAATCGGTGGATGCAGGCCTATGCCAATCTGGAGAGTGGCGCCGGCGAGGCACTGATCGCATTCAGCAAAGCGATCTCCCGTGGCATCACGGCAACCGCAATTGCCGAACGCTTCGGCAGGCAGCGCAAGCACTTCAGGGGCTCCATCATCGTTCCGCTTTTCGGCATCGCCGATTACCTGTTTCTTCAGGCCAGCGCCTATGAGGGCGGACCGGGCATCGAGGATTACGAGTTCATTTATGTCGTCAACAGCCCGAACCTGATCGACCAGTTGCAACGCGAGGCGCAGATCGCCGAGAGGATCTACGGCCTGGCCCAGACCCTGGTGTTCCAGTCAGGCAACGCCGGCTTCGGTCCAGCGAACAATGCAGCGGTTCAATTCGCCCAAAGCGATCGGCTACTGTGCGTAAACCCCGATGTGTTTCCCCAACGGCGTAACTGGGCGCAACTGCATTCCGACCTGGTTGCCTCGGTGCCGGCACAGCAGACCCGGTTGTTCGGTTCAACCCTGTGCTATGACGATGGTTCGCTGATGCATGGCGGCATGTATTTCGACGTCGATGCCGGAATTGATGTTTCGCCGTCCGGGATCACCCGTCGTAACCTCGTTCGCGTCGAGCATTACGGCAAGGGCGCGCCGGTTTGGGCGGCGCAGTTCGCCAGATCGCGGCCGGTGCCCGCCGTGACCGGCGCTTTCATGTCCATAGAACGTGCCTGGTTCGAAAAGCTCGGCGGATTTACCGAGGACTATGTGTTCGGTCATTACGAGGACGCGGATTTCTGTCTCAAGAGTCTTCAGGCCGGCGTACCCGCGTGGCTGCACGATCTGCGCATGTGGCACCTCGAGGGGAAGGGCTCGCTGCGATTGCCCCAGCACGAAGGCGGTGCCCTGTTGAACCGGTGGTTGTTCTCGCGCACCTGGGAAGCCACGATCGTTCCGGATCTGGTAGGCCGGACGCCGCGGCATAAGCTGTTGCGTGCGCAATCGGTCGACGGTCCCGCCGCCGCCGGACCGGTCAAACCACAAAGGTCGTCCACGCGCACCGCTGGCCGTCCGTGACACCGAACCCGACCAGAGTATTGCTCATCAGCCTGCACCATCCCGAGTTGATGCGCGGCGGCGCCCAACAGGTCTGCTACGAACTTTTCCAGGAATTGCGCGAACGGCCCGATGTTCAGGCGTACCTGCTGGCCTCAACCGATGAAACGACGCCTGGCCTGTTCAAGGCGGGTGCCCGAATCACTGGCTTTGACGGGCGGGAAGACGAATTCCTGTTCCTGAGCAGGGGTTATGACCATTGGTGGCAAAAGCTGGGAGAGCCGTTACTGATCGACGCGTTCATCGAATTTCTCAACACCATCCGGCCTGACGTGGTGCATTTCCATCATTTCATGACCTTCGGTATCGATCTGCTGACAGTCACGCGCCGCATCCTGCCCAACTGCCGCATAGTTTTTACGTTCCACGAGTTCATGGCGATCTGCGCCGCCAACGGTCATATGGTGCGCCGCACCGACCAGTCGCTTTGTACGCAGGCGAGTCAGATCCGCTGCCATCAATGTTTCCCGGACCGCGGGCCGGAGGCGTTCATGCTGCGCAAGCTGTGGTTCATGCAGCACTTCAGCCACGTCGACTGCTTCGCCTGTCCCAGCGAGTTCATGATCGGCCATTACGTAGACTGGGGATTGCCACGAGAGAAGATTGTCCGCGTGACCAACGGTCAGAAGTCATATGCCGGCGGGATCGTGGGCAAGCGGCACTCAGGTTCCCGAAACCGTTTCGGCTTCTTCGGGCAGCTGCACGACGTCAAGGGTGTGCTGATCCTGCTGCGTGCCGTGCAACTGCTGCGTAGCGACGGCTTCACCGGATTCTGTGTTGAAATCAACGGCAACAACCTGCATTTCGCCACGCCACCGGTCCGGGCCGAGATCGAGACATTTCTTGCCGCCGAGACCAGGCTGTTGCCGGCCGAACGGCTGGTGGTGTCAAATGGCTCCTATCACGTCGATCAGTTGCACACGCGGATGGCCCGCATCGATTGGTGCGTCGTACCCTCGACGTGGTGGGAAATATTTGGCCTCGTCATTTCCGAGGCCTGGATGTTCGGCAAACCCGTAATCTGCTCTAACGCCGGCGGCATGGCCGAGCGCGTGACGGACAACGTTGACGGCCTGCACTTCGAAATGGGCGATCCGCGCGCGCTGGCCGCCGTCATCAGGCGCGCCTGCACCGAGGACGGACTTTGGCAGCGTCTCCACGCCGCGTTAGCTCAGCCGCCCACACGAACCGAGATGGCGGACGGCTATCTGCAACTCTACCGCGGCAATGAACGCCAGGCTGCCGTCGGCCGACCCGCGGCGAGTGGAATTGCACGGCGGGCGCGTTGATGGGGCCGCTCCGGCTGCGCGGCCTGTGCCGACGCTACTGTTGTGACCCTAAAGCTTCATGCTGGCGTCCCAGTGTCACTGCGGCCCCGGCGAAGGCCGGGGGAAGCAATCTCCCGCGTGATACCAGCCCGCAAAACGATTGACGTACGACAAAGGCCGGCCATAACGGTTGGGCCGGTCCGTGCGAGGCAAACGAGAGTCAATCGTTCGGCGGGTTGGTATGAGTTCGTTGGATCTTCCGAGGGAGATCGCTTCGCATTGCTGGCAATGACGGAATTGGACGAACCCTAACCCGCATCGCCACGGCGCAGACAGGCATTATGAAATCCGTAGGCGTCCAACGCCAGATACTCGAACTGCAAACTCCGATCTTTCGCGAATTGATTGACCGCGGAATAGACGCCATACGGAATGCATTGAATCTGATCCCAGCTCGTGTAATTGTTGCATACCAGCCGGCCATCGGGCTTCAGAACCCGCAAACCCTCGACAAGGTTCTGCCAGACACTGCTGTAAGCGCAATTCGCGTCGATGTAGACGACGTCGAACGCACCATCGGGAAATTGAGCCAGCGACTGAGACGGTTCACCGGTGTGATATGATACCCTGCCGTACTGCTTCAAACGTTGCCGATTTTGCGGCCGCAGCGGCTCGAATGACCGGTCGAACAGATGCACGTCGGACGGCTGCTGGATCTCGATCGCTTCGACGGCGAAATCGCCGAACATCGTGCCGATCCCGGCGAATACACCACGCTGTGGCAATCGCCGCATGATCTCGCGGCGGTTGGCCAGAACCCGGCATCCTTCAAGCAACTCGGGCCGAGGCACCACAGGGGTCCCGTCCAGGACGCCAGGATAGATGCCTCCACGATCACGGAGATAGTTGCCTAGCCGCGTGCGAACCGTTTGAAATGCTTGATCTACGCCAATGTCATGCCAGTCCGGCAGAGGTTGATCCCCCATGGCCTGGACGCCGTCCTCGGCATATGCGCCTTTGCGCGCATCCAGCACGTCGGCGCGCACGTAGCCGTAAACGTCCTGGTGATTATCCCAGCCCTTCTCCTGAAACAGGATTTGGACGAAATTGGGACTGGACAGCATACGCTGCTGAAACCACGCCGGATGGATCATCGTAACGCCGTAATCCCGCTGCCCCGGATATTCGGCAAAGCCATAACCGTCTGAGTCCAGACCACCCACGATGCGATCCATCAGGTCTGCGCCAATGCCATACGGCTTCATCTCGGGTTCGGCTTCATGCCGCATGCGGGCGTAACGGCCTTGCGACGTAAACACCAGTATTCCGTTCGGCCGCAAAGCGCCTGCCACGACGGTCAGCACATGATCCGATATGGCGGCCGGAAGATGGGTAAAGACCGAGCCGAGCCAGACGATATCGAAGCTTTCCGGCGCAGGTTCAGCGATCGCCTGACATCCGAAGTGCTCGACGCACCATGCCACGCCTGTCGGATCATAATCGCACACCGCGAGGCCGGCGGCGGGAAACGCAGCACGAAGATACCGTGCAACCCGGCCATGGCCACAGCCGAAGTCGAGTACGTCGGCGATCTCGGCGTCTCCGCCATGATGTTCAAACCGGGCGAGCAGGGCTGCCAGGATGACCCGGATGGCCGAACGGCCGACATTGAAATAGTGGTCAGGATAGTCGGGGAGATACATCAGATCGTTCGGCGCGATATCGCGAGAAACATCCAGAGCACGAATGGACTGCAATAGATCGCTCAACATCAGGGACCTCGAGCTTCAGACCGCTGCGGCTCCCGGTATATTGCATGCCAGGCCATGAACGTCTTGCGTCCACGAGCAAGCTACCCGACTTGCGCCGGCAATGACAGCGGTGGTTCGCTGTCGCAGCGACACATGGCGCCTTTCGTGTAGATGCCTTATGCTCGTTGTGTCCGACAGCCTGTGCCAGGCAATTCTGCTTTATTCAGTAACAATGGAATTCGATGCCGCTCGATTTCGTCATGGATTCGCAGCAATGCCACAGGCTCGCGGTCAACCTGCTGACCGGGCCGGACCCCGTTTTCCTCGCCAGGATCGGCGGCAGCGATACGGATGCGGTCGTGGCGTATTTTGCCGCGGTCCAGGCGGGCAAGTCCGCGCAGCTCGTGGCAGAGTATGTTCTGCCACACGCACGGATTCTCAAACAGTTCAACGGTTATTACGACAAGGCCGGATCCGATGAAAACGTGCTGCGGTTCTGTGCCGAAATGCTGGATCTCTATCGGCGATGCGGCCGGCTGACCATTTGCCAACCGGACTGGCTGACCACGTTTTTCCCCGACAGCCTGCATCCCACGTGGCATGTCTCGGCCGGGGACAAGGCCCAGATTTACCGGCGGCTTCTGGACAGCATCGCCGCCCGCCAGGGCACGGTGACCCTCTGGCCGTATACCTTTATCGAACGGATTGTCGAAGGACGCTGGACGTTGTTCCGGGCCTTCGCGGAAGCACTGTCCGGCCGCCGGGTCCTGGTGATCTCGCCCTTTGCCCGCAGCATCGTCGGCAACTTCGATCGGCGTAAGCGCTTTTTCAAGCACTACGATTACCCGGATTTCGAGCTGCTGACGCTTAACGTCCCGATCACCTATGCCGACCTGCCCGCGGACCACTATCCGGACCAGGACTGGTTTGCCACCGCAACGGCGCTGCAACAACAGATCCAGAAGATGGATTTCGACGTCGCTTTGATGGGGTGCGGCTCCTACGCCATGGCACTGGGCGTGTTCATTGAACAGACCATGCGGCGCAAGGCGGTCTTCGTCGGCGGGGTGCTGCAACTGTTCTTCGGGCTTATGGGACGCCGCTATATGAACCCGTATTTTCTCGACCAGATCAACGCGGAGGCTTTCATTCGCCCGGTGGAGGCGGATCGCTATCGCGAGCAAGTCAACGTCGCCGAAGAGTATCCCCGCGACGCCTTCGGGGCCTATTTCTGATTGGGCCGTGGCAGCGGCTGATGACGCCCCGTCCGCCGACCTGTTATAATCCGCCGGTCGTTAGCAGAAGGGAACGCCATGCAAGTCCGCGCCGCCGTGGCCCGTGAGGCCGGCAAGCCCCTCAGCCTGGAGACCGTGGACCTCGAAGGACCGCGCGCGGGCGAGGTGATGGTCGAAATCAAGGCGACCGGCATTTGCCATACCGACGAATTCACCCTGTCGGGCGCCGACCCCGAGGGCATTTTCCCTGCCATCCTGGGCCACGAGGGCGCCGGGATTGTCGTCGAGACCGGGCCGGGCGTCACCAGCCTCAAACCGGGCGATCACGTCATCCCGCTTTACACGCCGGAATGCCGGCAGTGCGAATATTGCCTCAGCCGCAAGTCCAATCTGTGCGTGGCGATCCGGGCGACGCAGGGCAGGGGGGTCATGCCGGACGGCACCAGCCGGTTTGCCTCGCATGGGCAGCCCGTCATGCATTACATGGGCACCTCGACATTCGCCAACTTCACCGTGCTGCCCGAAATCGCATTGGCGAAAATCCGCGAGGACGCCCCGTTCGACAAGGTCTGCTACATCGGCTGCGGTGTCACCACCGGCATCGGCGCGGTGATGAATACCGCGAAGGTCGAGGCCGGGGCGCGCTGCGTGGTGTTCGGCATCGGTGGCATCGGCCTGAACGTGATTCAAGGCCTGCGTATGATCGGCGCGGAGATGATCGTCGGGGTTGACCTCAACCCGAACCGCCGTGCCATCGGGGAAAAATTCGGCATGACACATTTCGTCAATCCGAGCGAGGTGCAGGGCGACCTGGTGCCGTACCTGGTCGATCTGACCAAGGGCGGTGCGGACTATAGTTTCGAGTGCATCGGCAACGTGAAGGTGATGCGGCAGGCGTTGGAATGCGCGCATCGAGGCTGGGGCCAATCGATCATCATCGGCGTCGCGGGCGCCGGGCAGGAGATTGCCACGCGGCCGTTCCAACTGGTGACCGGCCGCATCTGGAAGGGCACTGCGTTCGGCGGTGCGCGCGGCCGTACCGATGTGCCTCGGATCGTCGATTGGTACATGGAGGGGCGGATCAACATCGACGACCTGATAACGCACGTGCTGCCGTTCGAGCGTATCAACGAGGGGTTCGACCTGATGCGGCGGGGCGAAAGTATTCGAACCGTCGTAACGTACTGAGTGAGCGACGTGCGCCTCGCCTTGCGCCGATGTTGATCCGGGTCACCCGCTCGCTGTCGATCGATGATTCGGAACTGCACGAGGATTTCCTGCGTGCGTCCGGCGCGGGAGGCCAGAACATTCAGAAAGTGGAAACCGCGGTACAGCTTCGATTCGATGTACGACATTCGGCGAGCCTGCCAGACCCGGTTCGTGCGCGTCTCGAACGGCTGGCAGGCCGGCGTCTGACCAAGGACGGCATTCTGGTCATCGCGGCGCAGCGTCACCGAACGCGCGAGCGAAATCGGGAGGACGCGCTGGAGCGTCTGCTGACCTTGATCAGGCAGGCTGCGGCACCGCCGCCGCCGCCGCGCAAACCGACCAAGCCGACGCGGGGGGCGAAGTTGCGCCGGCTTGAAGACAAAACTCACCGCTCCGGCATCAAGGCGATGCGCGGGCGTCCTTCGGCGCTCTAGCGCGTTCTGCCATGCAGAGCCGAAGCACCAGCCGCTGTTTCACTCAACGTTGCTGCGACGCACAAAACAATTGTCATCACCTTCGAACAACACAGCGCACCCGACGGCGACTTTGAGATCGGATCAGGAGGCCACGCTTGAGCGAACTGACGTTGAGTTGGCCGGGTTCAGCCGGCGGCAAGTTCTCTCGTTGCGCGGATCGGCAACTTCAGAACCTTACAAAGCGCCGAGAGGTTGGCGTCCCGCGGATGGGTCTTGCCGGTCTCCCATAGATAGATGCTGGCGACACTGACGCCAGCTTGCTCGGCAACGTCCGCAACTGACATACCGCGCCGGATGCGAGCATCGCGGAGGTGCCGGGATAGGGTGGGCTTTTTGGCCAACGGTTTGATTCCTATTTTGATAATGTGGAAAGCGCGGGCACCCCTACTAGCATTGCCTCCCGAATGCAAGGTCCTAATCGCCCCCGTATCCTAAAATAATCAGCGAGCGCACGGATAATCGGTAATTAGAGGGACCGCGGTCCGGCATAAACGGTCTGTTAAAGGCTGTTTTCAACCGGCAGCACGCCCGCTGTCCCGCCATGCCTTTGTCGAATCTGGCTCATTTGTAAGATTGGCCGTCCGGGAACCGATGCCGATTTTGCCTGTAAGTGTCCGTCCGGGAACAAACCCTCCAAGTGATCGAGCTACGAATTCCGTGTCATGGCCGGCCCACGGGTCAAGCGCGGGAGGACCGGCTCCGGCCGGTCATGACACGGAATTTGCAGTCCGCCAGCCGCAGATTCGTTTGTTCCCGGACGGTACCCAAGTTGCCCATTCCTGCTTTCCGGCAAGGAGACGATCGGCAGTCGGCATGGCCCATCCACCAGGCCTTTGGCGTAATCTTCGTCTTTCTATTCTGCGGCCTTATCATTTGGACTGGCCAGGAATTGGTTCGCGTCGAATTCCCGTTGTTCGAAAGTAGCAGCCGGTCCGCGTGGCGCCGTCTTCCCATGGCATAGAACCGAAATTCTACGCGCAGCGAGGTACGGTGGTTACCGCCCGATCAAGCAATCGATGCAATCTTCCGGAGGTTGCCCCCAGCGCGGGGCCATATTATTCGTGGTCACGAAGATCACAACCGGTGCTATGGCAGACATTTCCTCCCATGCCTGAATACCCCGTCGCACGGCTTCCGCAGCGCGCAGCCAGTGCACGGACCGTGTCGTTGATCGTCGCCAGTGCGATGTTCATGGAACAATTGGACGGCACCGTGCTGGCGACGGCGCTGCCGACCATGGCGAAAAGCTTCAACGCCGATCCGCTCCACATGAACGTTGCGTTGACATCCTATCTTCTGACTCTCGCGATGTTTATTCCGGCCAGCGGCAGACTGGCCGACCGCTTCGGCTCACGCACCGTGTTCCGCGCTGCCATCGCCTTGTTCACACTCGGTTCGATCGCCTGCGCACAGGCGCCGACACTGGCGTTCCTGGTCGCTGCACGCATGCTGCAAGGCGCCGGCGGAGCGATGATGTCGCCGGTCGGCCGCCTCGTCCTGCTGCGTGCAGTCTCGAAGACCGAATTGGTCAAGGCCATGGCCTGGCTGATGATCCCCGCTACCATCGGGCCGATCGTCGGCCCCCCGGTCGGCGGCTTCATCGTCACCTACCTGTCGTGGCATTGGATCTTCTATATCAATGTGCCGATCGGCTGCGCCGGCATCGTCCTGGTTACGCGCTACATCGAGGAGATGCGCGAACCCACGCGAACGCCGTTCGACCTGCGCGGGCTGATCCTGGCCGGCAGCGCGTTGGCCGCATTGATGTTCGGCATCGAAATGGCCAGCCGCGGCGTCGGATCAGGCTTGATCACCTTCGGTCTGGTCGGCGCCGGGGCTGTCTCGGCCGGGCTGTATGTGCTGCACGCCCGCCACCACGCGCATCCCATGCTGGACTTTCGCATGATGCGGATTCCTACGTTCAGGATTTCGGTGATCTGCGGGTCGCTTTCGCGCATCGCGGTCGGCGCCATGCCGTTCCTGCTGCCGATGATGTTGCAACTGGGGTTCGGGATGTCGGCGGTGCATAGCGGACTGATCACATTCGTCAGTTCGGTTGGCTCGCTGGCGATGCGCCTGGCCGCGCCGGTATTCCTGCGCCGGCTCGGGTTCCGCAACGTCCTGGTGTGGATTGGCCTGGTCGCGACACTGCTCCTCGCCACGACTGCCGCATTCCGTCCCAGTTGGCCGGTCGTCGTAATCTACGCCGTGCTGCTGCTGAACGGGTTCTTCCAGTCGCTGCAATTCATGGCATACAACACGATCGCCTACGCCGACGTGCCGCGCCCGCAGATGAGCACCGCGACCAGCTTCTATACGACGTTCCAGCAGATGTCGCTGACGCTCGGCATTGCGATCTCGGCGGCGGTGCTGGCGGCGTCGGTTCGGGTGTTGGGGCATGCGCAACCATTGCTGTCGGACTTCTCCGTCGCGTTCCTGGTGGTTGCGGCTATTTCGCTGGCCGCGCCGGTCGCCAGCCTGCGGTTGGACAAGTCGGCCGGCGACGAACTGAGCGGCCATCGCGACCGCCCCGCCAAGCCGAGGATTGCGGTGGCGGAGTGAAGCGTGGTGGTGTGCGCATCATCGGCCAGGGACACCTGCAAAGTTCTGGCACGTCCGGCTTCAACTGTCATTGAATCGCGATAGTTTTCCCCGCCTGCCATGCGGCACCGGTCGACCCGACATGGCAGGACCGACAACATGACCACAGAAGCAGCAGGCCCCACCCTCGAACTGAGTCGCCGCAAGTTGCTCGCGGCGGCAGGTATTGGATCAGGGGCGCTGGTCGCGGCTTCCTTCAATGTCATCGGGGACGCACAGGCCGCCGCCGCCCTGCCCATGCAGTCGCCAGACACTTCGGGGGCGCCCACGGTGGCAGGGCTGCATCTGCAGTTCGGGGCGGATGCGTCGTCCGAGGTCACCGTGTCCTGGCACACGCTTCAGCCGGTTCGCAATCCGCAGGTCGTGCTCGGCCGTTCCGATGGCAGGTTCGAGCGAACAGTGGACGCCAAACCCACCAGCTACACAGATGGCAAATCGAAGCAGGTCGTCTACGCCTATCATGCGAGGATTGGCGATCTCCAGGCCGACTCGGTCTACATGTATGGTGCTGTCCACGATGGCGCGGCACCAGAGTTCGGCACGTTCCGGATGTCGCCGCGTGGCCGTGCGTCGTTCATATTCACCAGCTTCGGCGATCAGGGCACACCGACCGCTGGCAAGAAATTTGTCCCGCCGGCGGGGGTCACGCTGCCTGCGCCGGTGTTCGTCAATGACAATCTCGGCTCGCCGGCCGCGGGGGACACGACCCTCGGCGTGGAGCAATTGCGGCCGCTGTTCCACTTGTTCAACGGCGACCTTTGTTACGCCAACCTGGCCGAGGACCGGGTGCGGACCTGGTGGGATTTCTGGGCCAACAACACTCGCAGTGCGCGCAATCGCCCGTGGATGCCCTCGCCCGGCAACCATGAGAACGAGTTGGGCAACGGACCGATCGGCTACCAGGCCTATCAGACCTACTTCTCGGTGCCTGAAGCGGCCGGCCAGACAGATGTGACGCGCGGTCTTTGGTACGCCTTCACCGCCGGCTCGGTGCGGGTGATCAGTATCGCCAACGACGACGTCACGTATCAGGACGGCGGCAACTCCTATGTCAGGGGCTATTCGTCGGGCGCGCAGAAAGCATGGCTGGAACAGGAACTGGCAGCCACGCGGGAGAATCGCGATATCGACTGGGTCGTGGTGTGCATGCACCAGGTCGCCGTCTCGACGGCTGACAAATTCAACGGCGCGGACCTGGGAATCCGCGAGGAGTGGGTGCCGCTGTTCGACAAATACAACGTCGATCTCGTGGTGTGCGGGCACGAGCACCACTACGAACGCTCTCACCCGATCCGCGGTCAGGAGGAGAACCAGACGTTGACGCCGAAGCCCGTGTCGCTCGCCACCGACGTGATCGATACGACCAAGGGAACGGTGCATATGGTGATCGGCGGCGGCGGAACGTCGGTGCCGTCGAACGAACTGTTTTTCAATCCGCCGGCGTGCCGGGTGATCGTCTCGGTCGGGTCGCTCGATCCGGCAACGGGGAAGCGGCCGCCTGTCTACGTGAAGGAGGATGCGCCTTGGGCAGCGGTACGGAACGCGGCGCACGCCTACGGCTTCGCGGCCTTCACCGTTGATCCGGGATCGGAGCGCGGTGGGTTCACCACCATGAAGGTCATTTACTACGACGTCGTGGGACCGGACGGTCAGTTGGTACCGTTCGAAACGTTCACTCTACGGCGTCCTCGCCGGGATTAGGGTTTCCCAATCCGCGAAACGATTGACGCATGGACAGGCCAATCACCTCATGCCGGCGTGGCCCACGACCTTTCATCTTGCACGCGGCAAACTCGCGGATGGCATGGAGCTGCGCGAACCACAAATTCCATGCCAATCCAATGGATCAACGTGGTTTCGTACCGCTATGCGGCGTGGCGCTGCCCGTCGGTGATGACGTAGGTCATGCCACCGCCGTCCGCGTGGATTTCCAGCAGCGTCGGACCATGCGTTTCAGGCAGCGGCAGCACCGCATCGCCGTTCGTCCATCGGTGCAGAGCAGCACTGTCCTGCTCGACCGCCCACCAGCCCTGCGACAGCCCCGGATCGTCCACCGCAATCTCCCGCACCTGATCGCGGCTGCGCAGGACGATGCGCTCGACCGACACCCCCAGGCAACGACGGTCATCCAGCCAGGGGCGGGCGTCGGCCGGTAGTCCGGAGCGCGAAATCAGACGGACACGCGTCACGCCTGTGGGCAGGACATAGATATGATGGCAGCCGTCGGTTTGGACGGGCCGCAGCATCCTCTCCTGGGCGAAGACGCACAGTGCCGGGTCCGACGTCGTGTCGCGTGCCTTCGCAAGCTGGCCGAGCGCGGCGGCACGTTCAACCAGCCGTTGCCAGATCGGCCGGACAAAGTCTTCCGCCCAGACGAACGGGTGACAGGATCCCATCTCGCGTGCCGGGTAGTCCTGCCGATCCGTCAGGTCGGGATGCAGGACGAGAGGCTCGCCCGAGTCAACGAAAAAGCCACGGTTTCCGGTGTCGAGATAGCTTTCCGCCGGCAAGCCTTCCGCCAGCAGGATGGCATGCGAATCCAGTTCGACATGGAAATACTCGACGGTCGTCCAACGCTGCTGCTGCCGGATCGTCGCGCCATTCATCAACTGGCGCGCGCAGATCAGCACCCCATCGACAAGAACGCCGTGGTCGGGCGAGACATGTAGATCTCTGTGCGGCACGTTGTCCGCGAATGCGCCGCGCCGGATCAGGATTGGCGCCACGGCGTCTGGCCGGGGATGCGCCGCGATGTCGATCCGCCTGCGGCCAACCCACCTGACCGGTCGCGCGATCAGGTCGTTGCCCGATACCGTCATGACCGTGTCACCGGGCACGAGGCATTCCACCGCCTTCTCGCCCGTCGCTGTCAGTATTTGCGTTCCTGCCGCATAGCAGACGCTGGCGAGGAATATTTCAGTTCCCCCGCTGCCGTCGGATGTCGTTTCGGCTGCCCAACCGCCGGTGCTGTAACCTGTGATACCCGACAGGGCGAGCGTGTCGCCATTCGTCAGCACAACGGTCCCGGTCGATCCGGATCCGGTGCCGCCGCTCGATACCGAGACAACGGTGCCGGCAAGATCGATGAAGTTCGTCGGTGTCGTTTTCGAACTGCCGGCGTTGAGGCCGGTCGTGTCCAAGACGACATGCGTATCGTTGCTGGGATTATTGTACTCAAACTCACCAAGCGGGCCCAAAAATTCGACATTTACAGTGGCGCCATAATAGAGCGCGCCCGTCGTTTCAAACACTGATGCTGCCGAATTCGAAATGACGGCTGTGACGGTGTCATTGGCGAGCGAACTTCCCACGAGCAATGTAGCGCCATTCGCCGCGAGTACCTCCGCGCCGGAAAGACCGGCAAAATAGAGTGTTCCGGTGCCGCCCGTCGCCTCAATGGTTCCGCTCAAGGTGATCGAATTACCGGTCGAACCGAAGGTGGTGCTACTGGTAAGGTCTACGATGCCACCGATTGTGGCGCTGTTGTAGCTCAGTGTTCCGCCGGTGCCGATGTTTATCTCGCTTCCGGACGACGCGGTCAAACCGCCGGCACTCAACAGCACGTCTCCGCTGTTAAGGAGATCGATCGTGCCAGCCTGCAAACTGGTCGTGCCATTGACCGACAGGGATTCATTGGCAGCAAACGCCAACGTTACGTTCGCGCTATTGATCGTCAGGGAATTGAGAATTTCAGTCGATTCATTGTAGGTGATCGTATAATTTGTCCCGGTTGCGTTGATGGTCGCTGTGTCGCCGCCGGCGGAACCGGGAATGCCGTTTGGCGTCCAGTCGCCGGGAGTGCTCCAATTCCCACTCTGCGCGCTTGACCAACTATATGACGCCATTGCTATCTCCTTCAGGCGTTTAGAGGTAGGTCGCTAAATCTACGAAACGGTATCAAATTGACCACGGGCCGCGTCGGCGAGGGCCTGCGCGACGTAGTAGGGAGATCAGAGCAGACAAAATGATATTTGGCAACCCTTATATTTGGCAACTCTTGGCGAGCTCCATCGTGATCTGCGGGAGAATATACCGTGAATAAGCTGGATTTATAGTATTTTGAAAAGCGATCATTGCGGCCAAATGTCGGCCTCCGCCAGTTGCTAAGAAATTTAAATCATCGATTTCTGGCACGCCCAGGGCGTGTAACTCTCTCAAAACGATCCGGCGCCACCGAAGGGGACATTGCTGAGCGTCGAGGCCAGTGGCCGCCGTCTGGTTGCTCTGACACCAAGTCCCGACGGCCTACTTTGTCGATACGGTCGCGCAATTGCAACAGATGCAGCGCCGCCATTCACGCGTTTGTGGCGCACGGCAACGAAACGCGCTGGTACGCTGCTTCTGCATGACACATATGTTGCCACGCGTGTGCTAGAATTTATGGCGACCGGAATATGCAGGGAAAGCTGAGAACGGTGAGCCTGTTTCTGCCATGCAGCCGACACGGTGGCTGCCCCGGCGGCGGCCTCAGAAACGGCAGGCCTTCGCTTACCCCTCCAGCCGCTCGATCTCCGCGCCGCACGCCGCCAGTTTCTGTTCCACCGCCTCATAACCGCGATCCAGGTGATAGACCCGGTTGACCACCGTCTCTCCCGTCGCCGCCAACCCCGCCAGCACCAGCGACAGTGATGCCCGCAGATCCGTCGCCATCACCGGTGCGCCCGATAGCGACGGCACCCCGCGCACGATCGCCGAGGCACCGTGCACGTTGATCCGCGCCCCCATGCGGTTCAGCTCCGGCACGTGCATGAAGCGGTTCTCGAAGATCGTTTCAGTAACCATCGATGCGCCATCGGCGACCGACATCAGCACCATGAACTGCGCCTGCATGTCGGTGGGAAAACCCGGATACACCTCGGTCATCACGTCCACGCCATGCAGCCCGTTCAGCCGCTGCACCATCAGCCCGCCCGGGTGTTCGGCCACGTCCACCCCGGCCTCGCGTAACGACCGCACGGTGGCGCCCAGATGCTCCAGCCGCGCGCCCCGCAGGAACACCGAGCCGCCGGAGATCGCTGCCGCACAGGCGTAACTGCCGGTCTCGATGCGGTCGGGAATGATCGCGTGCTCTGCGCCATGCAGCGCGTCCACGCCGTCGATCACCAGCTTGTCGGAGCCGATCCCCTCGATGTGTGCGCCCATCGCTACCAGGCAGGCAGCCAGGTCGCCGATCTCGGGCTCGCGTGCGGCGTTGGCCAGCACCGTCCGGCCCTCGGCCAGCGTCGCCGCCATCAGCAGGTTCTCGGTCGCCCCCACCGAGACGAACGGGAAGACGATGGTGGCGCCATGCAGGCGGCCGCCGACCCGGGCGTCGATGTAGCCGCCGTCCAGCAGGACGCGCGCCCCCATCTGTTCCAGCCCTTTGAGGTGCAGGTCGATCGGGCGGGCGCCGATCGAACAGCCGCCGGGCAGTGACACGCGTGCCTCACCCACGCGGGCCAGCAATGGGCCCAGCACCAGGAAGGAGGCACGCATTTTCCGGACGATATCGTACGGTGCCTCAGTGTTGTTGATGGGCCCACCGAGCGACAATTGGCGGCGATCGTCGCCGAACGGTTCGACCGCGATGCCGTGCTGGGCCAGCAGCGCAGACATCGTCGTGATGTCGTCCAACCGCGGGACGTTCGACAGCACCAGGCGCTGCGAGGTCAACAATCCCGCGACCATCAGCGGCAACGCGGCGTTCTTGGCGCCGCCGATGACGATCTCGCCGGAAAGCGGTCTTCCCCCACGAATGCGGATACGGTCCATGGCTTATGCTTTCAGTGTCAGATTGTTCGTCATGGCATGGCGCTTCCGCCCTGTGTCATGGCCGGCGAAGGCCGGCCACCGTGCGTCCGCAAGCGTGCCTTGTCAGGAGGGTGCAAGTCCGTCCTGGGCCTACCGACCAAGCCTGAAGCTGAAGGTAACTGCGTCATCGAGAGGTGGGGTGGAGAGCAACCGGAGGCGAAGAAGCAATCCGTAGGAACACGAACTCGATTCGGCCGGGCCGTCTGGCGAGCCTCCGGTGGAAGGGCGAAACCCAGACCCGCGCAAGCGGGAAGCCTGCGACGCTGAGGGTCGGTGCCAAAGCGATCGTTGGGAGTGGCAAGGTGGTTGGAGACAGAGAGCTTCGAAGGCAGGGCAGGTGAAGCGGAGAGACCTGTGCGGCAGCAGGGTTCGGTGCGCCAGTGATAGAAAAGCCGCCAACACCGCATAGGAGTCACAGCACCCATAGTAGCGCTGAAGCCGGGTAATGCCGGGGGAGCGAAGGGGTGCAGGAAGGTGGAGACGCGATGTCTGGAACAGACGGAGAGACACCGGTGGCAGTCCCGTTGGAGCAATCCGCGGGTAAACGTGCCGGAGACGCAGGCCCGGAACGGCCCAAGGCGGAACCGACGATCTGGACGCAGCGGATGCTGGCGACCCTCGAACAGGGGGTCACTGGAAGGAAATGGTACAGCCTGATCGACAAGCTCTACCCCAAAGCAACCTTGGAAGCGGCGTTTGCCGCGGTGAAAGCCAACCAGGGTGCGGCCGGGGTGGATCACGTCAGCATCGAGGACTACGCGGCGAACCTGGAGATGAACCTGGCTTGCTTGAGCGAGACCCTGCGCACCGGCAGCTATCGGCCGCAGGCGATCCGACGGCACTACATCCCGAAACCCGGGAGCCAGGAGAAACGGCCGTTGGGAATACCGACGGTGCAGGACCGCGTGGTGCAGACGGCATTGCGCATGCTGCTGGAACCGATCTTCGAGCGGGACTTCGCCGCCCAGAGCTACGGCTTCCGTCCCAACCTTGGCTGCAAAGATGCCCTGCGACGGGTGGATGAACTGCTCAAGGCCGGATACGTGCATGTCGTGGATGCCGACCTCAAGAGCTACTTCGACACGATCCCGAAGGACCGATTGCTGGCGCTGGTCGCCAACAAGGTGTCGGATCGCCGTGTGCTTGCGCTGGTTGAGGCATTCCTCGGTCAGCAGGTGCTGGAAGGCGGCCAGCAATGGACGCCCGAACACGGCACGCCGCAAGGCGCGGTGATCAGTCCGCTGTTGAGCAATATCTATCTCGATCCGCTTGATCATCTGATGGCGGAGAAGGGCTACGAGATGGTGCGTTATGCGGACGACTTCGTGGTGTTGTGCCGAACCCCGGAAGACGCTGCTGCGGCATTGGACGCGGTGAAAGACTGGACGGCATCTGCCGGACTGACCCTGCACCCGGTCAAGACCCGGCTGGTGGACGCACAAACCGATGGCTTTGACTTTCTGGGGTATCGCTTCGAAGCGGGTCAGAAATGGCCGCGTGAGAAGAGCCTGGCGAAGTTCAAGGATACCATCCGTGCGAAGACCAAGCGGACGACGGGACGTAGCCTTGAAATGGTGATCGACGGTCTCAATCCGACGCTGCGGGGCTGGTTCGGCTACTTCCAGCACAGCCGCGAGCGGACCTTTGGCACGCTGGACGGCTGGATACGCCGCCGGCTGCGGAGCCTGCTGCGCAAGCAGCAGAAGCTGAAGGGGATTGCCGACACAAGAGGTGCGGATCAGACACGCTGGCCCAATCGCTTCTTTGCCGATCATGGGCTGTTCAGCTTGCAGATGGCCTATGAGACGGTTCGCCAGTCCTCTTGCAGGTAAGACCACCGACCGGAGAGCCGGATGCGGGAGATCTGCACGTCCGGTTCGGAGGGAGGGGGTGCCGGGACAACCGGCGCTCCCTACCCCTATCACGACTTTTTGTCGGGCGTAAAATGAGAAGTCGTGGGTAGCCGGCCTTCGCCGACCATGACACGGGGGGAGCGCCCATCACAGCCGCGGCAACGCGACGCCGCGCTGGCGCATGTATTTGCCTGCTTTGTCGGCATAGCTGGTCTCGCACGCCTCATTGCCTTGCAGGAACAGAAACTGGCAGATGCCCTCATGCGCGTGGATCTTCGCGGGGAGGGGGGTGGTGTTGGAGATTTCGATGGTGACCTGGCCTTCCCATTCGGGCTCCAGCGGGGTCACGTTCACGATGATGCCGCAGCGGGCATAGGTCGACTTGCCGAGGCAGATCACCAGCACGTCGCGCGGGATGCGGAAATATTCGACAGTGTGGCCCAGCGCGAAGCTGTTCGGCGGGATGATGCAGACATCGACTTTGCGATCGACAAAGCTGGTGGGCGAAAAATCCTTAGGATCAATGACCGCCGAGTTGATGTTGGTAAAGATCTTGAACTCGTCGGCGATCCGCGCGTCGTAGCCGTAGCTGGACAGCCCGAAGCTGATCACCCCCTCGCGCTTCTGTGCCTCGACGAAGGGCGTGATCATGCCGTGGTCCTGCGCCATGCGGCGGATCCAGCGGTCGGACATCACGGACATCGGCGACGACTCCGGAGGGCGGGGAAGGAGGTTGCGCCGGCTCATCTAGCCCAGACGATCCTGCTGCGGCAAACCTTCAGGGCTGCCGTCGGAAGCAGTCTGTCAGCATACGGCCGGCACCGGCTTGTTCGGGTCGCCGCCGCCCGTCCGCTCGCGCGTCTGATCCTTGCGCTTGCGCAGGTTGGCGCGCAAGGCGGCGGCTTCGCGCGCCAGCCGTGCCTGCTTTGCCGCGTCCTTGCTGCTCGTGGGGGGCGTCTTGGTGGTGGGCGGCTCTCGCTTCATGGGGGAAAACTTCGCGACCGGCTGCCGCGCGTCAAGGGCCGCGTCTTGCGTGGGCCGGTGGCGGATGGCTATATGCCGCCGCCCCGGCCATCCCGGCGCTGCCGTAGCTCAGTGGTAGAGCACCCCCTTGGTAAGGGGGAGGTCGTGAGTTCAATCCTCCCCGGCAGCACCATGACTTCACTCGGATAATCTCGGTATTCGAGAAGGTTGGGTGACTGGTTTCCAGTGCCATAAGCCCCGTTTGGCCGTGCTGTCCTCATGCGGCGCGCGGCTGAACATCCCGCGCAATCGCCACCCCACTTTCCTGTCTGGCTTTCGTCAGATCGTGCATCGCCTGGAGGTTGACCCAGAATTCCGGGCTCGTGCCAAGGAAGCGAGCCAGCCGCAAGGCCGTGTCCGCCGTCACCGCGCGCTCGCCCTTGACCACCGCGCCCATGCGTGTGGCCGGCACGCGAAGGGCCATCGCAAGCGCGTGCACCGAAAGCCCCAGCGGCTTCAGAAACTCCTAGGCAAGCACATCCCCTGGATGGGTGGTGACCCGATTGGGGGCAGCGCGCGCCTTGATGCCGGCCGCATGAGTGGTAGTCGACGATTTCGACATGTTCGGGTCCCTCCTTGTTTGCCGTCGCCCGAGCTTTAACTCTCCGCCAGCGTTCCCTATGATCCGATCCATGGACACCGTCACCCTACCGCCCGAACTGGAGCGCTTCGCAGCCGAGGCCGTCGCCTCCGGCCGCTATCGTACCGTGTCTGAGGTCGTCGCGGCTGGCGTGACCTTGCTGCGGCGCCAGGAGCAGGCTCGTGCCGAACTTTTGGCATCGGTCCTGGCCGCGAAGGAAGAGTCCGACCAGGATGGCTACCTCACGGGTGACGAGGTGGCAGAGCGGGTCCGGGCGAGGATCGCGCGGAGAGCCGACGCGGCGGAATGAGCCGCTTCCGGAATTTCTCGCGGCAGGCGGCCGAGGATCTTGACGACATCATTTGCTGGATGCTCGATCATGGCGGCGCGGCGGCTGCGTCGGAACGGCTCCTGACGACGGTTCTGGCCGCGGGCGAGCAAATCGCCGAGTGGCCGCTGCGTGGCCGACGCCGGCTGGACCTCCTTCCCGACCCCTACCGTTTCTGGTCGATCCCTCGCCATCGGCTGCTGGTGGTGTACCGATCCGACCACCAATCCCGCGACGATTTTGCGGGTGCTGAATACGGCTCGAGACCTGCCGCCGTTGCTCGCCGACCTGCGCGATCCCCCGGACACGCGGGAGGGATAAGGCGCATTCCAGCAGAACAAAGCGGGTGACGTGACGTTGGTTGGCCACCCCAAAGATGAGGGCCACACCCGCCGAGATGAGAGGTGCTATGTCCAGCACGACCCCGCCACTCCCCCTCTGCCACATCCGCGTGGCTGACAATCTGCCGCCCGTCGATGCCGCGCGGCTTCCCTTCCTCGCCGGCGGAGCCGTCGATCTGACGCTACAGTCGCCGCTGACGATCCTCGTGGGCGAAAACGGGTCGGGCAAGACCACGCTGCTGGAGGCCATCGCCGCACGTTGCGGCGTCCGCCCCTCGGGCGGCGACCGCTATGGCGAGACCGACGACGACCGCCCCGACACCGCCGCATCGCCTGCCGTCGAACTGACCTTCGCCGGCCGCCGGCCGCGCGGATGGTTCATGCGCGCCGACCGCCTGCATGTCGCGACCTCGCGACCGGAACGGCTGCGGATGGGGCATCAGGCCGACACGTGGCGGCGCCTCGACGAGCAAAGCCGCGGCGAGTTCATGTTCTCCTTGCTCTCTGCCGAGATCGAGCGCGGCGTGTGCAACCTGTATTTGCTGGATGAGCCCGACACCGGCCTCTCGCCGACCCGCCAACTCGCGCTGTTGCGCCTGCTCGATGAGATCGTGCTGGCCGGCGCCCAGGCGATCGTCGCCACCCACTCCGTCATCCTCATGGCGCATCCGGACGCTGACCTGCTGTGGGTGGACCCTACCGGCCTCTTCCGCCGCCGGCGGGAAGACTTCGAGCACTGGAGCGTCATGAAGGTCTTGATGCGCGACCCGCAGCGTTTCGCCCGCCAGGTGCTTGACCGCGAGTAGCGCCGGCTGCGCGGCACACCGTCGTGCCCGCACCCTCATGCCCGAGCTGTTGCCATCTCAAACCCGGCCACGCCATGGCAGGGCCACTGCGTATCGAGCCTCTCACGTAGTTCTGCGCGCCAGCCGGCTGTTGCCGCAGGGGCGGCATTACGATCTAATTCCGCCATGGCCTATTACACCAAGGTACTTCAACCGGACGAACGCGTGCTGGTGGTCGGCCGCCTCCACTGGTCGATCTACACCCACGCCGTGCTGATCCTGCTGTTGGCGATCGCCCTGGCGATCGGCGCCTTCTGGATACCGAATCCCAACGGCCAGCAGATCGCGTGGTTGGCCGCCGCCGCGGTGGCACTCGTGGGGCTGCTTCTGTTCCTGGCCGCCGCGATCCGCCGCCACGCCACCGAGATCGTCGTGACCGACCGGCGCGTGATCTACAAGCGCGGCATCCTGTCGCGCCATACCGTCGAAATGAATGTGAGCAAGATCGAGACGGTGGATGTGGAGCAAGGTCTCGGCGCACGCATGATGGGTTATGGCACGGTGCTGATCCGCGGCACCGGGTCGGGGATCGAGCCGCTGCGAGGCGTGGGTCATCCTCTGGCGATCCGCAATGCAATCGTTGCGGGGTAGCCAGTTCATTTCAGGTGTGGCGAGTCTCCGGCTAACCGCTATCGTGCACAAAACGTCCTGAACGGACTTCACCTATGGCAAACTCGACGCTGCTGCTGCGCGTCGGCGGCGTGGCGCTGCTGTTGTCGCTGTCGTTGCCCGCTTGCACCCACAGTGAACAACGTCAACGCCAGCAGTCAGCGAACCACCGACCAGCAAATGCAGGTCGCGGCGACACCGGGCGTTCATGCCGGTCAGATCGCAACTGCTCCCGGCACCGCGCCGGCACAGCCTGCGACGCCGCTTACCGCCGCGGATCTTGGCGTGCCGGTCGCTGAAATGGGCAAGTACTATACCGGCTCCATACTGGTGGCCGGCCGTCAGGCGCCGCTGGGTAGTGACGCAGGTGTTCCACAACTTCTGTCGCGACCATAAGACCCTGCGTATGACGCCAGCCGAAGCCGCAGGACTGATTAAGAGCGCCATGACGGTATCCGACGTCGTTGCGCTGATCGAGGCGCGGGAGGCGCCTGCAAAGAAGCGGGGGACATATAAGCCACGCCAGCCGAAAGTTGCCGCTTAGTATCCGTTGCAGTTCACGAACCCAGCGCCACCGTAGCAGGTCGTGCTGTGTGGCTGCGGTAGCGTTGAGAGGATAGCTGCCGTCGCTGCGGCATTAGCTGCTCGACTCTGAGTTAGTCGTTGTTGAGCAGCGAACATTTCTCGTGCGAATTCAGCATTAGCCTCGACGTACGTCATTTTCCCCGCCTTGACCTTCTCGGCCAATTCTAGGCGAACCGCGTTTGCAAGCGGCCGAATTGGATCGTTCGGCACGATCTGGTCGGCCGCCGCGTTTATGCAGTGCGCCCGCTCCGTGATCTGATCTACTTCTGCGGGATATTGCGCCCTGCACGCGGCGGCGGCTTTGGTGAATTCAGCGCGCTGCATGCCGACGCAGCTAGTCAACAGGATCGCGGCAGCTACGGAAGCCAAGCGCATTACCCCTCTCCCCTTGCCACAGGGGAACGATCCTGACTCCCTTCGGCGCCCGACGCCAGGGCGTTACGTTGGGTCTCAATGCTTGACTAGCCCGGCAATTTCAAATTGCGTCACTACCCGCCGCTGCCTGACGGCGAATGGTTTCTGTGGGCGCGCGGCGTCGCCCACGGGCGCAGCGGTTCGCCGAATGAGGGGCTGGATCCTGCTCCGGCAGTCCGGCCACAACGTCAGCGGGCTCCTGATCTACTCCGCCAATCCACCGGCGAAGCCGGCGCCTGGTTATCCGTTGTTTCCCTCGTGCAGCGACAGCGGCCCGCTCTTCGCCGACGTCCGGGAGGCCACGCCGGGCGGCGTGCAGGACTGCCTCTCGATTCAGTTCGTCAGCGAGGCCGCGTTACGCGCGCCGAACGCTCCGCCCACCGTGCGGGCGCTGGTCAATGGCGCCAACGCGCGCAATCTGGCGATCCCGGAAACCTTGCTGGTGACGTCGCTGGTGCAGGCCAACCAGATGCACGGCCATGTCTTCACGCTGTATCTCAACCCGGACCTTGCGGGCGTCCCGCCGGAACCATCGACCGTGCGCGCTGAAAGTGGCTGGGCTCGATTCAATCTGGACAAGGACCCTGCGCGCACTGCCTACCTGGAACGGCTGAAGGCCTGGTGCGAGGGGTGGCACGATGTGCTGAAGCAGGCGTTCGATGGCCGCGGCGCGCATGTGCCGCCAGGAGTTGGCGCGACCCCATAATCCGCACTGTCGGACTCGCTCGATGGCGGCGCAGGGCGACAAAGCGCGCCGGCTTATTCTCCCGGCGACACCGCGGATGCGCGCTGCGGCGCCGGGCGGCGCCCATCCATCCCTCGCGCAAGCCAGGCTGCGACCAAACATGCCGCGCCCAGAAGCAGGCACCGTTCGCCTGTGCCGCTCAGCACCGCGGCGAGGCCGGCAGCGGCATAATACCCCAGCACCCCGGCCATACTGAGGACGGCAAAGCCGGCCGCCGCCGCTGCGCCGGTCAGCAGGCACGGCGCCAGCACCCAGATCAGCGCCAGGATTGCCGGGACGATCGCCGCTATGAAAGCCATCAGTCCCACATCGGCACTGCCAAACGGCAACACCGCCGCAGCCCCCAGGCAAAGACCTGTCAACCCGAGGCAGACGGCCAACGCCCGCCGCCATTGCGTTCGGTTGTACCACAACAATCCGGTCACCACGGTAACAGCCACGCCGAGCGCCGACGCAGCGATCATGACCACGGCGGCGGTGTCGGTCGGCAGGTAGCTGGTCTCCTGCATTGCCAGAGGTACCCACAGGCCGAGGCTCCCCCCGACCAGGCCGATGACACCCTGGATGGCCGCCAGCTTCCACACCGGCACGCTGCGCAGGCCGTCAGCAAATTGGGGCGCCGGCCCGGGCGGCACGGCCTGGCGGAGTTGATCGATCAGCCAATGACGCTCGGAGGGCGGCAGCCAGCTTGCGTCGCCGGGTGCCTTCGGCGTCCTCCCGGGAACCAGCAGGCCGACCCATATCGTCGGCAGCGCCTCGAGAATGAACAGCGAGCGCCAGTCGCTGAAGCCGAACAGACGTGCGACCAGCATCAGAAGGTCGGAACCCTCGCCAGAGAGCAGGGGGACGATGGCGGCGGCGGCGATGAGCGCGGCGATCGCCTTGGCGCGATGCCGCTCCAGCATCCACTGTGCGAGATAGAACACCATGGCCGGCAGCAGACCGGCCTCGGTAACCCCGAGCAGAAAGTGGACGATGTAGAGCGAGGCGGCGTTCCAGACCGCCGCATGGGCCAGTGCGACGCCGGCCGTCGCCAGCATGATCGTGGTCACCCAGACCGTGGTGCCGAAGCGCAGCAGCAACCAGACCGAAGGCAGACAGGCCAGGAGATAGCCGGCACAGAACAGGTTCTCGGCGACGTCCAGTTGCGTCGCGCCGATGTTCAGCGACGGTCCCAGGACCGGCGCAGCGTCTCCCAGGCTCAGGCGATTCAGCATGCCGGCCATGGACAGCAGGCAAAGCAGCGGCAGCAGATGCCACAACAGCTTCTGGTCCGTGCTCTGCTCGATGACGTCATCGGTGTAGTACCATCGGGCGGCATTCCGTGGCAGCTTCTTGGCATGGGCGACGGCGTCAGGCACGTCAACATAACGACAGACCAGCCCGAGTCGGACGAGGGGCGCAACGTCCCGGGCTCGGTGGCTCCTCACACCGTATCACCCTGTAAGCCCTTCATAGTCGGCGAACGACCCAATCTAAAGGGCCACGCCCGACATACGTGCCACGGATGCAAGTTGGCGGTCGAGTGGCGGCGGCCCGTCGGTCCGGGTAATTGACTGGGGAAACAGGACGCGACGTCATAACGCTGGGCAAGTGCTGGCCCAATTATTGCTGTGTAAGGTCCCGTCACCCGGCTCCATCGGACCGGCCAGCGACAGGGAAGCCGCACCATCGACAAGCGCGTGGAAGCACCGTCCAGCCACCGACCGGACCCGGAGTCGCAGCCGCATCACGCCGGCGGCATCGGCTTCCTGGCCCTGACCGCGCTCGGCGTGGTGTTTGGCGACATCGGCACCAGCCCGCTCTACGCGTTCTCCATCGCACTCAACGCCACCGGCGACAGTGTGCCGACCCCGGCTGACGTCCGGGGCATCGTTTCGCTCATCTTCTGGGCACTGATGGTGATGGTGTCGCTCAAATACGTGCAGTTGGTGTTGCGCGCCGACAATGACGGGGAGGGCGGCATCCTGGCCCTGCTGGCGCTGGTCGAGGGCCACCGGCTGACCGACCGGCCTGCGGATCTCTCTGCCGATGATCCTGGGCATCATCGGCGCGTCGCTGCTGTATGGCGACGGGGTCATCACCCCGGCGATCTCGGTATTGTCGGCGATGGAGGGGCTGAAACTCGCCGCGCCTGGGTTTCAAGCGTTCATCCTGCCGGTGACGCTGGCGATCCTGGTCGTCCTGTTTGCCATCCAGCACCTGGGCACCCACAAGATCGGCCGGCTGTTCGGTCCGGTGATGGTGGTTTGGTTCCTGGGCATCGGCGTGCTCGGCGCCGTCAACATCGCCGCCGCGCCCGGCATCCTGACGGCGGTCAACCCGCTCGCCGCGGTGCCGATCCTGACCGGGCATCCCGGCATCGCGGCGGCGGTGTTCGGGGCGATCTTCCTGGCGTTGACGGGCGGCGAGGCGCTCTACGCCGATATGGGCCATGTCGGCGCACCGGCGATCCGGTTGGCCTGGTTCGGCCTCGTGCTGCCGGCGCTGGTGCTGAACTATTTCGGCCAGGGCGCGCTGATGCTGGTGAACCCGGAGGCGGTCGACAGCCCGTTCTACAAACTGGCGCCCGGCTGGGCACTGGTCCCGCTCATTGTGCTCGCGGCGGCGGCGACGGTGATCGCGTCGCAGGCGCTGATCTCCGGGGTGTTCTCGCTGTCGCGCCAGGCGATGGTGATGGGGCTGTGCCCGCGCGCCGACATCGTGCCGACCTCGAGCGACGAGGCCGGCCAGATCTACGTGCCGACCGCCAACTGGCTGCTGATGATCGGCACCCTGCTGATCGTGGTGATGTTCCGGACGTCGGATAATCTCGGCTCAGCCTACGGCGTCGCGGTGTCCGGCACCATGCTGGCGACCACCGTGCTGCTGTATTATCTGGTGACAAGGCGCTGGCACTGGCCCGTGCTGGCGGCAGCGCCGGTCATCGCCGTGTTCGGCACAGTGGATTGCGGCTTCCTCGCAGCCAACTCGATGAAGATCGTCGAGGGGGGCTGGTTCCCGCTGACCGTCGGCGGCGGCATTGCGCTGCTGATGTGGTGCTGGCGGCGCGGCACGTCGGAGGTGCGCGCTCGTCTGCACCACATATCCATGCCGCTCGCGACTTTCTGCGCGCAGATCGACAACATGGTGATCGGGCGGGCGCCCGGCACGGCGGTGTGGCTGACCAAGGTGGAGCATGGCGTCTCGCCGATGATCCTGCACCACGTGAAGCACAACGCGGTGCTGCACCAAACCGTTGTGTTACTGACGGTGATGCCGGACCGCCGGCCACGGGTGCCTTTCAAGGAACGGCACCGCATTGAACGGCTGGGCCACGGCTTCTTCCACATCACCGTGCGGCTGGGCTTCATGCAGCGGCCGGACATCCCGCTGACATTGAAGAACTGCGAATTGCTGGGCTTCCAGGCCGATCTTGAGCAGGTGCATTATTTCATCGGCCACGAGACGGTGGTTCGCCGCCCGCATGGCTCGAAAATGGGGCCGGTGTCCTTCGCCATCTTCGCGTTCCTGACGCGGATTGCCAGCCGCGCGCCGGACTTCTTCCACATTCCGCAGGAGGGGCTGTCGGAGGTCGGTTTCCGGGTGGAGATCTGAGGCGGGCGCCACCTCTACCTCCTCCTGTCATTGCGCCTGACCTGTCAAGATTCGACCAAAGTCGGTCAGTTGATCTTGACTCAGGTCGGTCGTTTCGCCCTTTGCGTGCTGTGCCCGTGCCTGTCGCGCCAACTCCGCCAGCTTGTTCTCGGACTTGGCGAACCGCTCTTCCCAGCCGTGATCGGCCTCGATCTCTGCCAGCGCAACGGCGCGTTCGGGCGTTTTGTTCATGGCCCGATATACCGTCTTCCTGACCGGTTGCACATACGTCGCCCGTCCATTGCCTCGCCGTCCGCTCGCATGTTGCGGGTACGCGACCACGCGCCTAGCATCGCCGCACGCAATAAATCTGGAGGGAACTGATGACCGTGCGGACACTGCGCCGAGCGATCCTCACCGCCACTGTCATCGTCCTGGGCCTCGCGGCCACCATTTCCGGGCCGGCCCACGCCGAGCAAGTCACGATCAAGATGTGGATGCACGAGCACCCGCCGCGGATCGCGATCGACAAGCAGATCATCGCCGAGTTCGAGCAAGCCAATCCGGACATCAAGGTCGATTACAACGTGATCGGCGCATCGGAATACAGCACCAAGCTGCTGACGGCGTTTGCCTCGGGTGCCGGACCTGATCTGTTCAACCAGTCGATTACCTTGGTCGCGCAGTACTTCAATTCCCGCATCCTTGCGCCGATCGACTACGCCGCGATGGGCTACGTCGACGAGAAGGCGCTGACCAGCCAGTACCTGACCGGCTTCGACGGCATACGCTTCAATGCCAAGCTGTACGGCGTGCCGACCGAGGTCAGCAACTACGCGTGCTATCTTAACAACACGCTGTGGAAGGCCGCCGGTCTCGACCCCAGCCGCGACTTCCCCAAGACCTGGGAGGAAATGCCGGCGGTTGCCGAGAAGCTCACGGTGCGCGATGCCAATGGCGTGCCGCGCCGCCGCGGCTTCGACTTCGACTGGCCGAGCGCCCCGGTTTACTGGCTGACCCTCAACTCCATGATGCGTCAGCGCGGCGCCAGCCTGGTCGATGAAGCTGCCTACAAGGCAACCTTCGACGGACCTGACGCGCAGCACGTCGTGCAGTACCTGGTGGACTGGGTGAACAAATACAAGCTCGGCGGCCCGCAATACACCGATACGCGCACCGACTTCCTGGGCGGCAACCTCGCCACCGATTGCAGCTTCGGCATCTGGGGCATTCCGCAGATGCACGACGCCAAGATCGACTACACGGTCAGGCCGCTGCCGCGTTTTGCCGATGCCAAGGTCGATTCCGGCTACGACGCTTACGCCTATTACATGATGGTCAACGCCCGATCCGCGCCGGCGGTGCAGAAGGCCGCCTGGAAACTGGCCCGGCTGTATGTGGAGCATGCGGTGCAACTGTTCGCCGGTGCGGGGTTGTTCGTGCCGCGCGAGGACGTCATGGCGAAGACCGGCGACCCGGACAGCCAGGTGTTCCTGGCCGAACTGAAGAAGGCGGTGTTCGCGCCGCGCGTGGTCGGTTTCAACCAGGTCACCGACGTCCTGGTGCGGGCACGCAATTCCATGATTCAGGGGGGCCAGCCGGTCGCCGCCGTGCTGCCGCAGGAGAACGACGACCTGAATGCGGTGCTGAAGCGCGAAAAGGCCCGGGCCGAGGCCATGTTGAAATAGGATCGTCAAGGCACAACACAGGCGACGATCTCATACGTGCGTAGACGCAGGCCGCTCAACAAGCGCTGGTGGGGCTTGGCGTTCGTCTTGCCGGTGGTGCTTTATTTCGCGGTGTTCAGCATCTTCCCGGTGCTGTTCGGCTTCGCCCTGAGTCTGACCGACTACGACCTGCTGGATCCGCCCAACTGGGTCGGACTGGACAATTTCAGCGCGTTGTTCAGCGATCGCTTGTTCCGCACCGCCTTCGCCAACACCCTGATCTTCGTCGCCGGCTCCACGGTGCCGGTCTGGGCTGCCTCATTGCTTGCAGCGCTGCTGTTCGATCAGGTGTTCCGAGGCCGCAACATTCTGAAGACGCTGTTCTTCCTGCCTGTACTGCCACCCATCGTCGTGGTCGCCGTGGTCTGGCGCATGCTGCTGCATCCGCAGGGAGTCATG
Organism: uncultured Alphaproteobacteria bacterium; assembly: GCA_963762885.1. Lineage (GTDB taxonomy): Bacteria > Pseudomonadota > Alphaproteobacteria > Acetobacterales > Acetobacteraceae > JASHVB01. Next base: position 367,930 of record CAVXNH010000077.1, on the reverse strand, counting down.
ACCTGGCTGGCCGGCGCGTGGCGCGGCGTGACCGAGATCGACTGGCTGTCGAACACCATGCTGGCTCCGTTGTCGATGATCGTGGTGCATGACTGGGCGGCGATCCCGTTCTTCATGCTGATCTGGCTCGCCGGCCTGGCCGGCATTCCTCCCGAGTTGCGCGAGGCGGCCCATACCGATGGCGCGACGCCATGGCAGACCTTCTGGCATATCGATCTGCCGCAACTGCGCGCCACCGCCGTGCTGGTTGCCGCGCTCAGCACAATCAACGCCTTCCAGACCTTCACGCTGCAATACGTGCTCAGCCCCGACCCGGGAGGGCCGGCCAATTCGACGCTGGTGCTCGGGCTGCTGGTGCTGAAATACGGGTTCCAGTATTTCCGCATGGGAGACGCCGCCGCCGTATCGGTGGTGATGTTCGCGATGATCCTCGCGGTCACCGCGACGCAGCTCTGGTTCAACCGCCGTGCCAGCTAAGCAGCGCAGGCAGGTGTTGTTGTTTATTGCCGCGCTGGCGGCGGCGGCGGTGTTCGCATTTCCGATCTGGTTCATGGTCACCTCCGCCTTCAAGGCGGAGCCTGAAGTGCAGGCCATTCCAATCCACTGGCTGCCGCACGACTTCCAGTGGTTCGCGCGCTTCCAGGAGGCAGCGGACTTCGCCCCGCTGTGGCGCTATTTCCTTAACAGCTACCTTGCTTTGCGTGGTGCATGTCGCAGTCACGGTGTTCTTCGGCGCGCTGGCGGGCTTCGGCTTCGCCAAATACCGCTTTCCGGGCCGCACCTTCCTGTTTTTCTTCGTCATCTGCACGCTGATGATCCCGTTCCAGATCCTGGTCGTGCCGCTGTTCATCGAGGTGAAGGCGTTCGGCTGGGAGAACAGCTACCCCGGCCTGATCATCCCCGGCATGATGAACGCGTTCGGGGTCTTCATGATGCGGCAATACGCCTCGGAACTACCCGACGAACTACTGGAGGCAGGGCGCGTGGACGGCGCCGGCGAGTTCCACATGTTCCTGCGCATCGTGCTGCCGCTGCTGCTGCCAGCGCTGACCAGCCTCGCCATCATCGTCTTCATCTGGTCGTGGGGAGCGTTCCTCTGGCCGTTGGTGATCATCCAGGACCGCGAACTGAACGTGCTGGCGGTCGGTCTTACCAACTACAGTCAGCCCTACCAGCATGTGCCGATGTGGGGCGCGGCGATGGCGGCCTCGACCGTCGCCACCATCCCGATCGCCGCGCTGTTCGTGTTTTTCCAGCGCTATTTCATCAAGGGGCTCACCGCCGCCGCGGTGAAAGGGTGACGATGCGCGTATTGGTCACCGGGAACAGTGGCCTGATCGGCAGTGCTGTGGTCGAGCGGTTGCGTGCCGAGGGCGACAACGTCGTGAATTTCGATATTGCCGACGGGCAGGACATCCTCGATGCGCCGCAGGTCGTTGTGGCTGCTGCCGGGTGCGACGCCATCGTGCATGCCGCCGGCGGCCACGGCGACACCGACGACCTGGGCGCCCGCTACATCACCCACAACGTCACCGGCAACTGGAACATCCTGACCGCCGCGAAGCAGGCCGGTATCCGGCGGGTGGTGACGTTCAGCAGCGTCAACGCCCTGGGCATCTTCAGCGGCAACGGCGTGCCGGATTACCTGCCGATCGACGATGACCACCCGGCGCGCCCCACCACGCCCTATGGCACATCGAAGCGTCTGGTGGAGGAGTTGTGCCGCTGTTTCACGCTCAGCACCGGTGTCGCCACGATCTGCCTGCGCCCGCCGGCGGTGCTGGGTCCTGCGCGGCGTGCCCGCTTCGCCGCCGCGCGTGCCGCCGACCCGGCGGCCGAGTGGATGCCGTTCTGGGAGTACGGCGCGTTCCTGGATGTTCGTGATGTCGCCGGCGCGGTGTTCGCGGCGTTGCGCTGCGCAGACCCGGGGCATGTCACCGCGCTTATCTGTGCCGACGACGTGACGTCACCGGTGCCGATCCCGCAGCTGGTGGCGCGGCTGCTGCCTTGCGTTCCGTGGCGGGGGCCGGTGCAAACCGACCCGTGGGGGTCGCTGGTGCGTTGCGCCCGCGCCCGTCAGGTATTTGGCTGGGCTCCGAAATATCGCTGGCGGGAAGGGGAGGGGTAGTAGACCGGCCTCTCGCGTTGGCAAGGATTACAGCGCGTTGCTGCCGGACGGGGTCGCGGCAAAAAATCAAGGAAGTGAGGAAGCAAGTATTTAACACAGAGTCCACAGAGAAATATTAAAGACACAGAGTATCACAGAGAAAATATTATTGATGATCGATGCATTACAACCCACGTTGTTGGATAATATAAAAACGCTCTCCGTGAAACTCCGTGGCTAAATCTTCTTCTCCGTGCCCTCCGTGTTAAAGACTTGCTTGCTTTGCCACGCGCGCTCCGAACCTCGCACGATCCCCCGGCTGCACCGCACCGCACCGCGCCGGGCGTCAAATGTGGCCACCCTGGGCATCGCCCCGCGACCCCAGCCCACCGCCACGCTATAACCCCCCCAATGTCCGCCCCAGACCCGCGCGCCAACCCCATCCTGCTCGGTCACGAGGCCGCCGAGGCCTCGCTGCTGGAGGCGATGCGCGCCGGCCGCCTGCACCACGCCTGGCTGATCACCGGCCCGGACGGCGTCGGCAAGGCCACGCTCGCCTACCGCTTCGCCCGCTTTCTGCTCTCGGGCCGCCCCGCCGGCGACGGCCTGTATCTCGAACCCACCCATCCGACTTTCCGCCGCGTCGCCGCCGCCAGCCACGCCGATCTCAACGTAACGGAACTCCAGCGCAACACCAAGACCGGCCGCATGCGCACCCAGATCGCCGTAGAGGATGTCCGCAAGATCAATGGCTTCATGGCCCTGACTCCCGCCGAGGGCGGCTGGCGCGTCGCCATCGTCGACGGCGCCGAGGACCTTAACCAGGCCTCCGGCAACGCGCTGCTGAAAATCCTGGAGGAACCGCCGCAGCGGGCCGTGCTGCTGCTCACCTGCGCTGCTCCCGGCCGCCTGCCGGCCACCATCCGCAGCCGCTGCCGCCGCCTGCGCCTCTCGCCGCTGCCGGACGAGCCCATGTCCCGCTTGGTCTCCGATTACCTTCCGGAGCTCAGCGCTGATGAGCGCGGCCGCCTCGTCACCCTGGCCGAGGGCTGCCCCGGCCGCGCCCTGCTGCTGGCAGAGGAGGAAGGCCTCAAAATAGCCGCCCTGGTGGACCGGGTGTTCGCCGAGCTGCCGAACCTGCCGCCGGTCCGCGCGTTGGACGTTGCCGATGCGCTCGGCCGCAGCGAGACAGGGTTTTCGACCTTCATGGACCTGCTGCGCGCCGACCTCGCCGCCGCGGTGCGCGACGCGGCGCGAGGCCGGGCCGACCCGGAGCAAATGCGGTTCATCGGCGCCCGGCCGCTTGATGCCTGGGGCGAGGTGTGGCAGGGCCTGACCCGTTTGCAGGACGAGACCGAACGCTTCGCCCTGGACAAGCGCCAGGCGCTGATCGAAGGCCTGGGGCTGCTGTCGGGAAAAATGCAATGACCAAGCGATTTTATGTCACCACGCCGATCTATTACGTGAACGGTGCGCCGCATATCGGCCACGCCTATACCTCGATCGCCACCGACGTGCTGGCGCGCTGGAAGCGGCTGGACGGGTTCGACGTGTTCTTCCTGACCGGCACCGACGAGCATGGCCAGAAGGTGGAACAGGCGGCGGCGGCGGCCGGGCTGGATCCGCAAAGCTTTACCGACAAGGTGTCAGCCGACTTCCAGGACATGACGCGCCAGATGGGCGTGTCGAACGACCAATGGATCCGCACCACCGAGGAACGCCACAAGCGCTCCTGCGCCGAGCTGTGGCGGCGGATCGAGGCGGCGGGCGACATCTACCTGGGTCACTACGAAGGCTGGTACGCGGTTCGCGATGAAGCATTCTACGATGAGGCCGAGCTGACCACCGCTGATGACGGCAGGAAGACCGCTCCATCAGGCGCTCCGGTAGAATGGGTGCGCGAGCCGTCCTATTTCTTCCGCTTGGCCGCATGGCAGGACCGGCTGCTGAAGTTTTACGAAGAGCATCCGGAGTTTATCGCCCCGTCCTCGCGCCGCAACGAGGTTGTGAGCTTTGTGCGAGGTGGCCTGCGGGACCTGTCGGTCAGCCGCACCACCTTCAAGTGGGGCATCCCGGTGCCGGGCGCACCGGACCACGTGATGTATGTCTGGCTCGATGCACTGAACAACTACGTCACCGCCTGCGGCTTCCCCGACGAGACCGACCCGCTCTGGCGCTTCTGGCCGGCCGATGTGCACATGGTCGGCAAGGACATCATCCGGTTCCACGCCGTGTACTGGCCGGCGTTCCTGATGTCCGCCGGCCTGCCGGTGCCGCACCGGATTTCCTCGCACGGCTGGTGGGTGGTCGAAGGCGAGAAGATGTCCAAGTCGCTTGGCAACGTGGTCGAGCCGCGTAAGCTGGTGGAGACCTACGGGCTCGACCAGATCCGCTACTTCCTGCTGCGGGAGAAGCCGTTCGGAGCCGATGGCTCAATGAGCCACCAGGCGATCGTCACGCGGATCAATGTCGAGCTGGCGAACGACCTGGGGAATCTGGCGCAGCGCTCGCTGACGCTGATCGCGCGCAACTGCGGCGGTGCGCTGCCGGGGAGGGGGCCCGTCACCGAGGACGACGCCGGCCTGAGCGACGCCGCGGCCGCGCTGCCGGACCTGCTGCGGCGCTGCATGGACCAGCAGACTTTTCATGAGGCGCTGGAAGAGGTGTGGAAAGTCATCCGCGCCGCCAACGGCTATATCGACCGGCAGGCGCCGTGGGCGCTGGCGCGGACCGACAAGGCTCGGATGGGCACGGTGCTGCGGGTGCTGGCCGACGCGATCCGGGCGATCGCCACGGTGTTGCAGCCGTTCATGCCGGGCAGCGTGGCGCGGATGCTGGATCAGCTCGGCGTGCCGGCCGACGCGCGGGCGTTGGCGGACCTGACAACGCCGCTGCCCGACGGCACGGCACTGCCCGCGCCACAGGGCGTGTTCCCCCGGTATGTGGAGCCGGCGGCGTGATGCGCACACGTCATGCCTCCCGCAATGATGACGTTCACCGTCATCCCGACGTCCCCCGTCATGCCGACGCAGGTCGGCATCCACGACTTGGCGGCGATCGCAAAAGGAAGTCGTGGATGCCGACCTGCGTCGGCATGACGAGCGGCGCGGCGTAATCCTTGATGCTGATCCATTCCCACTGCCACCTGGACTACTTCACTTCGACCGAACTCCCGGAGGTGCTGGCGCGCGCGGCCGCGGCTGGGGTCGGCGAGATGGTCACCATTGGCACCACGCTGGAGCAATCTGCTCGGCTGCCGGCAATGGCCGATGCGCACCCGAACCTCTGGTGCACCGTCGGCGTGCATCCGCACCACGCCGCGGAAGCCCCGATCCCCACGCCGGAATCCCTCGCCGAAATGACGCAGCACCCGAAAGTCATCGGTATCGGAGAATCCGGCCTGGACTACTTCTACGACCGCTCGCCCCGCGACGTGCAGCAGCGGAACTTTCGGGTGCATATCCGCGCCGCCCGGATGGCCGGGGTGCCGCTCGCGATCCACGCCCGCGATGCTGACGACGACATCGCAGAAATACTGCAAGAAGAACGCGATACCGGTAGGGACTTCGCGTTCCTGCTGCACTGCTTCAGCTCCTCCCGGCGGTTGGCCGAGGCCGGCATCGCGCTCGGCGGCTATGTCAGCTTCTCTGGCATCCTGACCTTCCCGAAATCCTGTGAACTCCGTGACATAGCGCGCGATGTTCCCACCGAACGTCTGCTGGTCGAGACAGACGCACCCTACCTCGCCCCAGTCCCACTCCGCGGCAAGCGCAACGAACCGGCCAACGTCGCCCATACCGCCCGCGTGCTGGCAGAGGTCCGCGGCATGACCCCGGACGCGCTGGCCGACCTCACCACGGCGAACTTCCGCCGCCTGTTCCCCAAGGCCGCCTGAGACGCCCGGCATGCGCATCACCTTGCTCGGAACCGGCGCCTCGGCCGGCGTGCCGCTGATCGGCGGTGCGGACGGCGCCGGCGACTGGGGCGCTTGCGATCCCACCGAGCCACGCAACCAACGGACCCGAGCGAGCATCGTCGTGGAAAGCGGGGAGGGGGCCCGGCTGTTGGTGGACACCGGTCCGGACCTGCGCGCGCAGCTTCTGGCCTGCCGCATCCCCAGCGTTCACGCCGTGGTCTACACCCACCCGCATGCCGACCACATCACCGGCATCGACGAAATCCGCATCCTCAACCGCCTGGTGAACCGGCCGCTGGATGCCTTCGCCACGCGCTCGACGCTGGACGAACTGACCCGCCGGTTCGCCTACGCCTTCCGTCCATGGGAGCCGCCCGGTTTCTACCGCCCCGTGCTGGTGGCGCGCGAAGTCACCGTCGGCGACACGATCGAGGCAGCCGGCATGGCCGTCCGGTTGTTCGCGCAGGATCACGGGCGGATCGAGTCCCTCGGGCTGCGAATTGGTCCATTCGCCTACTCCACCGACGTCGTGGCGCTGAACGATGCGGCGTTCGAGGCTCTGGCAGGCGTCGATACCTGGGTCGTCGGCTGCTTCCTGCGCAAGGGGCCGCATTGGACCCACGCCGACCTGCCGGCCGTGCTGCAATGGGTCGACCGCGTCCGCCCGCGGCGTGCCGTTCTCACCCACATGGGCACCGACATGGACTGGGCCTGGCTGGCGGCGAACCTGCCTGATGGCGTCGAGGCCGGCTATGACGGCATGGTGCTGCAAGTCACGCCGGCAGCTTCCATGGCCGCCAGCCCGGCAACTGCAAACTAAACACCGAGAACAACAAGCGAACATTGCGCACGACGCGGATGTCCATGCCGACCGGGGTGCCGTCCGCCCGGTAGCGCAGCCGCGCGCCGCGGCCTTCGTCCATCGGGTCCGCCATGACCTGTTCGATCTCGACATGCGTGCCGCGGCGGCGGTCGTAGCGCAGCAGCTTCCACTGGCCGGCACGGGTATAGGCATCCTTCGACGTGCTGACCTCGAAGTTGCGCTTGCGCTCGTCGTCGACCTTGACGTTGCCGACGCCGGCCGCGAAGCCCTGGGCCGAGCCGCCGGACACTTGGCCCTTGGCGCCGATCTCGATCCACGGCACGCGCTTGCGCGGCAGTGCGTCGAGCAAAGTGCGCGCATCGTCGGCGCTGAAGCTGTCGGGATCGCCGAAGATCAGCCGATCGACCACGGCGGCGATCAGCAGGCGGTCGATCGGGGCGTTGCCTGCGTTCATCGGCGTCCGGTGCCACGGGAATGGTTAATGAAGCAACCATCATCTGGCATCGCCACGACTTAACATAATATTCCTTATGCGGCAATCGTATGTCGGCGCAAGATAGAAATGTCACCCGCCTCACCGATAAAGGCGCCGAATGACAGACGTCTGCTCAATGCGGCATGGCCGGCACGGCCGAGAGTGTCGGCGCCGGCACCGGCGTTAGCCTCACGACGATGAACGAGAGCACCCCGATCGCTGCCAGTGCCCCGACCAGGATCGCCAATGCGACCAGCCATTGACGCCGGCCGATGCGCCGGCCCCTGCGCCCAGGCGACCCGACCACCCGGCTCGGCTGGGCGCTGCTGCGGCGGGACGCGGTCTCGAGCGCGGAACCGAGCTCGGCAAGCGGACCGAGGATCGGGGGGCCGGGCGTGTCCTCGAAGATCGCGAACCGATTGGTGGCGAGATCGAGGCTGGCCTGGCAGCGGCCGCCGGCGTGATAGCGCCGCAGTTCGAGGGAGACACAGCGCTCGGACGGAAACGAGGCCTCGGCGTCCCAGTCCGTATTCCAGAGATCTAGCAGGATGCGGCCGCTCGCGACTTCGGTGACACGGGGCGAGTTGACCCAATGCGTGTTGGACCATTCCACCGCGGCAAGCTCGACGCGGATCGTGCCGTCAGGCGACAGCCTCAGCCCGCCATAGTTCCGAGCCCGGTCGATACTCGCCCGCAGCGCGCGATCGACCGCTTCGGCGAGCCGGCCGAGAGGCTCCTCCGGGCGACCCGCGCCGACCACGCTGAAGCTGCCCGTCCGCGGCTGGAGCCTGAACAGCGCGTCGTTGTTGAAATGACGCAGCGTGACGAGCAGCGAACCGTCGGCTTCCGGGATCACTTTGCTCGACGTCCAGCTCGAACCGTCGGCCAGCACTTCGCCGGTCGCGACGCGCCAAATCCGGCCGCTCGGCGCGAGGTCGGCGGCGTGCTTGCCGGTTGGGTCGAGAAAGCGGTTCTCGAAACCCAGCGAACCGTCCGTCGAGGTCCCTGCCCGCTGCGCCTCGGCGCCGTCCCTGGTGTAGAAGCCCCAGACGCCATTGGACAGTTCGGTGGCGGCGAATTGCCGGGCCAGAGCCCCCTCCCCGGCCTCGTAGATCTCGAAGTGATGCCGTTCGTGGCGATGGGCCGGGTGCGGCAGTTCGACCGTCGCGGTGCCGAGACGGCGCCATTGGCTTCCCCAGACGTCCAGCCCGTCGAGGATCAGGCCGTCGCGCTCGAAGCCGACATGGCGCGCGCGCCATTCCGACACGGGTAGCGGAGGTGAAATCTGCCGGGCCGGCGCTTGCGGTTGTGTCGCGACCGACGCTTGCGGCGGTTGCGTGGCCGGCGCTGCCGTGCGCACGTCCCGTCGTCGCAGCGCCAAGCCGACGGCGGAGCCCATGGCGGAGATCACGAACCACGGCGCGATGAGGAAACCGCCGTAGAACAGTAGCGCCAGGAAGATCTTGTCAGGCTCGGCCAGCTCGGACGGCGTGCGCACGACCTCGCCAAGGAACAGCAGAAGGACGACCGGCACCGGCAGCAGCGACCAGGTCGCAAGCGTGACGACGAGCCAGCGCCGCGGCACGAACATCGCCAGCAGCGCCGGTATGGCGAGGGCGGCGAGCCATTTGACCAGGTTGAGAATCAGGACGTCCATTCGGGCAGCCTGGTACCTGATGGCCGGCGGCCGCGCCAAGCGATTACCGCCCCAGCGGATACTGATCCGGGCGCGGCGGCATAGCGCCACCGAGCCCGATCGTTCTGTCATTCCGATACAAAAACATTATGCTGGTACCGACCGCCTCAGTAACACATTCGAGAGGTCCGTCTTTTAATCTGGACCGCATCCAACCTAGTGGGAATAATTCCAGCCCTTGATGATGGGGCTAGGCTTGGCGTCAAGCCGGCACCAGATTGCTCGACAGGCAAAGTTTGCTGCTCAAGGCCGATCGTGCCGGTCTGACCGCCGCGCGTGCTCTCCTCGACATCCGGATTGGAAGCGGCAGAACGACACGCAAGGCCGGACTGTGCCGATCGAGGTCGGTTCCGGCGCGGTGGCGACGCTCGCACCCCACCCGCAGGTGACCTGCCTCATAGGCGCGCACGTCAACCCAGGCTCAGAGTGATTGTCGGTCGAGCCTGGAACTCCGGCTGCCAGCTTCACACGGTGAGGAGGCGCCACGATGGCGATGCAGGTGGTCAATGGTGCCCAACTGGCATGCACGTTCGGGGCTGCGCCGTCGGTATTCCAGGTCCTGCCGGCCACTCAGTCGGAAGCGGAGAATCAGGCCGCCGCCAACATCATGAACTTCACGCCGAACACCAACATCATGCCGTTCGGCATGTGCAGCAGCCCGACCAACCCGCAGGTCGCGGCCGCCACCGCCGCTGCCCTCGGCGTGCTGACACCACAACCGTGCATACCGGCGACGATCTCTCCCTGGACGCCCGGCGCACTGACCGTGCTGATCGCCAACCAACCTGCCCTCGACAGCGTCTCGACGTGCATGTGCATGTGGGGTGGCGTCATCAGCGTTTCCTCGCCCGGCGAGACGAGCAAGCAGATCCCCTGATGCCGATCGAGACGAGACAAACTGCGGCACGCCAGCCCTCTGCCAAGCCTGGCAACCGAGGCAACGACCCGAGGAACCGCGCGCAATGGCGACCCAAAAGTTTCTGACGTTCGACTACGAGACCGGCGGCAATGATCTGCTGCCGACCAAGCTGGAAGGCAAGGAAGGCATCTCCATGCCCTTCTCGTACGACCTGACGCTGATCAGCACATCGCGCGACGTTGCGGACAGAATCAACAGCCCGGCGAGCAGCCTGATCGGGACCATGGCGCGGGTCGGTATTCTGGTCGGCCCGGGCGACACCGACTACACCTACCGAACCGGCATGATCTCGCAGTTCGAGATGGCCGGGTCGCTCAATCCGGGCGGCCTGCAAGACAACTGGTCGATCTACAAGGCGACGCTGATACCCGTCGTGCAGATGCTGGGACAGCAGAGCGCATTCCGCATCTTCGAGGACCAGGATGTCGTTACGATAATCAACGCGGTGCTCTCCGACATGAAGTCGCGCTATGCGAATTTCCTGTATGATACTTCCAAATTGAAGTCGTCGGATTTTCAGAAGATGGAATATTGCGTCCAATTCGGCGAAAGTACCTTCGGTTTCCTGTGCCGCCTGATGGAACGCTTCGGCATCTGGTACATGTTCGACAGCGACGGGTTAGAAATGAACCCGTACAACTCCGACGAGAATGGCGGACAGGGCGACCAAGTCATGGACGCGAGCAACACCACCATGGTGCTCGGACGCTTGCCGTTCCAGAAGCCGGACGCGGCCGATATCGCAAGCCACACGGTCACCGATAACGACCCGAAACTCAACAACGACGAGAGTCCCCCAACCGCGAGCATCGGCAATTTCCGCCGGTTGTCCAATCCGGTCACGCAGAACAGTTGGTACGGCAATTTCAATATCCTGAATCCCACCAGGCCGATCCTGAAATCGGAGAAATTCGCCGACGCGTCCAACGTCCTGGTTGCCAACACCTCGGTCGCCGGGTTCTGTCAGAGCGAGGAGTTTCCCGGCCAGTTCGAGAACGACCCGGGCGCTCAGGAAGGCAGCACCGCCACCGGTCAGGGTGATCGCAACGCCGCGGATTACGCGGAAACCCGCATGCAGCAGCAGCGCGTGTTCGCGTCGAAGATCACCGGTGCCACGATCAATCCAACAATCATGCCGGGTCGCACCATCAAGATTACCGCGGACCAGGATTCACAAGGCGAACCGGGCGATTACCTGGTCACCTTCATGTCGATTTCGGTGTTCGAGAACAGCTACCAGACCACCGGCATGACCGACTTCCTGAACTTCATCTGGCGCGACTTCCTGTTCAGTCCGTTCTACCCGTTCTGGTCGTCGGGCGACGGCGCGTCGACGGTCGACTTCCTGGGCGGCATCGCCGTCGCCGGCCTGAACAACTATTTGCAGAACGAGCAAGCCTATGCCTTTCAGCGCTGGTGGTCCCCGAGGAATGACAATCCGAACGCCCCCGCGCATATCAACCAGGCGGATTTTTGGGCTTACGGAGCCGGCGGGATCACCCAGGTCGGCCTCACCAGCACCATCCCGATGCTGATCGCCGATATCAGGAAGGACATCGCGCAGAACCACGGCGCCTACACCAACACGTTCGTCGCGCTGGAAAATCCGTCCCAGGGCGGCTACATGGCCCCTACCCCATCCGCTGGAGCGCGGCCGATCGCCCATGGACCGCATCTGGCCGTGGTGACCGGGCCGTTCGGCGTCGACAACAAGCAGGAGGTATACGCCGACGCCATCGGCCGTGTGCGGGTCCGCTTTCCATGGGACCCGGGACCGCCGTCCACGGCGAACGGGCTGCCGGGACCCTGGTCCACACTCAACCCGCCGGAAAAACCATACCAGGCCGGTCAGAACACCTGCTGGGTACACGTTTCCGAGGATTGGGCCGGCCAGCAATTCGGCACCCAATTCCTGCCGCGCAACGGCCAGGAAGTGCTGGTTGCCTTCATCGACGGCAATCCCGAACGGCCGATCATCATCGGCCGCGTCTACAATGCCAGTTCAGGTGTCACCAACCTCCCCTACCCTTCCAAATCCGCCGCGCCGAAGCTGCTGAACACGCTTACGGACCTGAAGGGCACCGCCAGCAGCCAGATGTATCGCAGCGGCATCAAGAGCCGCAGCGTGCCGCAACCCAGCTCCGGGCGCGGCTTTCACATGCTGCGCTTCGACGACACCGGTGGGTCGGAGCAATTCCTCGCCCGCTCGCAAGGCCGGCTGGACGTGACCGCCCTGGGTACCAGTACCGAGACCATCGGCGGCGACCGCAACCTCACTGTCGGCGGCATCGATCACAAGCACCAGGTGGTGGGCGGCAACTACATCTCCAAAGTGTTCCAGGACTACACGCTGCATGTCGGCGATCCGTCCGGTCCGTACAATGGCGGCCATCGTTATGAGAGGGTTGAGCAAGAGTATGAATTGAATGTGGTGAAGGACATGCTGGTGAGTTTGGAGGCCAATCTTTCGGCCGAAGTGGCCGAGGTCGCCAGTCTCAGTGCCGGCAGCATCGTGCTGGAGGCGACCAACAAGATCACCTTGAAGGTCGGCAGCAACTGGATCGTTATCACTCCGGCCGGCGTGTTCGCCAACGGCACGATCGTCGGCGACAACTCGGGCGGCAGCCCGGACACAGCGACCGCGGTGACATTGACCCAGCCGATCGCCAATCCGGCCGAGGCCGACCCCGGCACGACGTGACGGAAGCGCCGCGCCAATGCCACAAAAATTCCCCGTACCGCGCCGGCCCGCGCTCCAGGTCGTGATGGGATCGGACAGGCACCTGCATGTCGGACCAGGCGGGCACATCCAGGTGCACGCGGCGTCGGCGCATTACGCGGCATGCGTGATCGACGATCTCTGTCGGATCGCCAACGCGCCGGAGGGCTGCGCATTGCTGGCCGAATGCGACGCGCTGGGACATCGCATCAGGATCGTCAGGCCGGAGACACCGCTCGAGCCGCCGAACGGCATCGTCGAGCCGGAGAACCGATCCGCCGCCACGGCACGCGGTGGCTTGACGGGCCAGGAGGGGCCGGACGGCGACCCGGTTCTGGGAACCGGCGCAGGGTGCGGCAGTCATATCTATTACGATCCCGCCGAGTGGCCCTGGCAGGGCGATCCCACATCGCCGAGCGGTGCGCGTGTGCTGCTGGTTTTGTTGCAACAAGCCAGGACCAACGCCAAGGGGGCGGACGATCCTACCAACGGCCTGACATGCGTCGAGGAAGGAGGGTGACACGATGGACATCGCGCCGACGGACACCGGGCTTGAGTTGATCTGCCATCCTGCGCGGCAGGGCCATACATTCGTGTTCGAATACTCCCTGCACAATCCTGGGCAGCGGGACGTCTACGTGCACGACGCCATGACGTCGGTGAATCCCGAGACAAAAGCGGCGAGTGCCAATGCAAGGGCGATGTCGATCATCCATAGCCCCGGTGGCGACGCGATCATCGGCAAATTCGTCCCACCGGTGCCGAGTTCCGTGCGCCCCGCACTGGCGGTGATCCCGCTGGCGCATCGGCTTGCGGCAGGCGCAACGATCGAACGACGGCTGGAGGCCCCGGAGCCGCTTGCCGAGACCAGCCCGTATCTGCCGGATCTGCTGCTGCGGCAGTACGAAGTCGTGGACATTGCCGCGGTGGTGTTCGTGATCGGTTATTGGGTTTCGGACGGTGATGGTTTCGGGGTGACGCCGACCCCCTATGCCGATGGAATGTTCAGCGTCGTGGCAGCAGGCGGCAAACCCGGCGCAGGCGCGAGGCTTGTCTCACAGCGCTTTGCGACACGCGGCCTACAGCTTTTCCGCCGAACCGACGGTTTTCCCCGTACATTGGCGGCGTGACTGGCTGCACACTGACCTCATGCGCCGGGCACTGCGCGCGGTGGTCGTGCCGGCTGTGCCCGCCGGCGCGTACCACCAATCCGCCAACGGCCATGACAGTGCTCCACCGCTTCCCCGGCGCTGCCGCAGCGGATACCATCCGGTCCGACCTCCCAGAGATCGCGTATGCTCGACCGCCCCCCCGACACTTCAGCGCGCCGGCCGCCGCGCATCATTGCCATCGCCAACCAGAAAGGCGGCGTCGGCAAGACCACGACCGCGATCAACCTGGCAGCCGGCCTGGCAGCCCGCGATGAACAGGTGCTGCTGATCGACCTGGATCCGCAAGGCAACGCCTCGACCGGCCTCGGCGTGCTGCGCGCCGACCGCCCCAGCGGCAGCTACGCCGTGCTGTTCGGCGACGTGCCGCCGGCCGAGGCAGCGCAGCAGACGCTCGTCCCAAATCTCTGGCTGATTCCGGCCGAGACCGACCTCGCCGGCGCCGAGGTCGAGCTGGTGGGCACTGTCAGGCGCGAATTCCGGCTGCGCGACCGGCTGGCCGAAATCCGCCGCGGCGCTGACTACAACTTCGTGCTGATCGACTGTCCCCCCAGCCTGGGCCTGCTGACGCTGAATGCCCTGGTGGCGGCGGATTCCGTGCTGGTGCCGCTGCAATGCGAATTTTATGCGTTGGAGGGAATCAGCAGTCTGCTGCATACCGTCGAGGTGGTGCGCAGAAACTTCAATCCTTCTTTGCAGTTACAAGGCGTCCTGCTGACGATGTTCGATCGCCGCAACCGGCTGTCCGACCTCGTGGCGAGCGACGCGCGCAGCCATTTCGGCGATTGGGTTTACGAAACCGTCATCCCCCGCAACGTCCGCATCGGCGAGGCGCCCAGCCACGGCCAGCCGGTCTTGCTCTACGACGCGCGATCACCCGGCTCGCTGGCCTATGTCGCCATGGCCGCCGAATTGCTCCAACGCGAAAAGGTCACGGCGCAGCGCAAGCTGCGAACGGCGTCCTGATGGCCAGCAAACCCGCCCGTCCGGCGCTCGGCCGCGGCCTGGCGTCGCTGCTGGGCAATATTGCGGTCCCTGCCCCCGGTGCGCCGGACGCCGCGCAGCCATCCGGCCTGCGGCAGATCCCGCTGGATCTGCTGGACCCCAATCCGTTCCAGCCGAGGATGGAATTCGCCAAGGAGAGCCTGGACGAACTGGCCAACTCCATCCGGGTGCGCGGCATCCTCCAACCGATCCTGGCACGCGCGCATCCGACGCATCCCGAGCGCTTCTACATCGTCGCCGGCGAGCGCCGCTGGCGCGCGGCTGGGCTCGCCGGCCTGCATGAGGTACCGGCGATCGTCCGCGACATGTCGGACACCGAGGCGGCCACCGCCGCGCTGATCAAGAACCTCCAGCGCGAAGACCTCAACCCGATGGACGAGGCGGAGGGCTACAGCCGGCTGGTGGACGAGTTGCGGGTTACCCAGGAGAAGCTGGGCGAGGCGGTCGGCAAGTCCCGCTCCCACATCACCAACGTCATGCGACTGCTGAACCTGCCGCCGGCGGTGCAGGCGGACGTGCGCAAAGGCACCCTCACCTACGGCCATGCCCGAGCCTTGCTCACCCATCCGGATCCGGAGGCAATGGCCGGCGTGGTGCAGGCGCGCGGATTGACGGTGCGTCAAACCGAGGCGCTGGCATCCCGCGGGGATGCTTCTGGCAAACCCCGGTCCGGCGGCGGTCGGCGGCCGGGCACGGACGTGGCCGCGCTGGAGCAGCGGTTGGTGGAACGGTTGGGGTTCCAGGCGCGGGTCAGCACCGACCGGCGAGGCCGTGTGTCGGTCACGCTGGAGTTCGCGGATTCGCACCAGCTCGAGGCCTGGGTCGACGGGCTTGGCTGACTGTTGAAACGCGGTGCCCCCGCCATTCCGACCACCGGGTCGAGCGCCCGGCGGCAGGCTCCGGGCGGCATCCACGCCTTGTCTTCGTGGACGCCGCACAGTCGTGGATGCCGCCCGTAGCCTGCCACCGGGCGCTTGACCCGGTGGTCGGCATGACGGCATGGGGCAGCGCTTTTCCCGGAGGAGCGCACCGCCTCAATTGCGTGAAACGCAGGACGGGTTTGCCTGCTCGATCACAAAAATGTGTTGCTGCACCTGCTAAGAGAATGTCAATATTCTTGTCGTATCGTCGCGTCGCCGTCACGCCGGAAGAGCGCCACGGGCCTTAACGTCCAAGGGGCAGGGACTGAATCAGGTTCCGAGGTTCCCAATGATGCTTTCATTCCCGCGTCTGTTCAGCCGGTTCAATGGTTTCCCGCATTTCCCTCACCGTCTGGCTCAGCCGAGCCCGGCGGGCAACGGGCAGCCCCCGACACCCCCCCTCCCCGATGAGAACTCCGGCTTTTCTGCACGCCGGATTCGCGCCACTCGAGCCCGACCTGACCGGCGAGATCCGTCAGGCGCTGGGCGAGCAAGCGGCTCGCCGTGCGGGAGACGTGCCATGAAGTTCCCGAAACGAGAACCGCGCGACAGCGAGACGATCTCCGACACCGTCGACAGTCTGCTCACCGCCTGCACCGTCGTGCTGCTGCTGGCCAGCCTGGGCGGGTTGGCGGCGCTGTTTGCCAGCCTGCATATCGGCCTGCGGGTCGGTGACATCCTGGTGTTCAAGCCAGAGGCCACTGTCGCCGACAGCCTGCCCATAACAGCCACCCGCGCAGCTCCGCTTCCCAGGCAGGCCGCGTCAGCGTCCACCTGCACGCTCGACCCGGCCGTCATGGCCCACGACGGCGGCAGCCTTGTGGTCGAGACGAAGTCGCTGGTCCAGCCGGTCTACGGCGTGCACTGGGCCGGTGTGCACACCAGCACGGGCACCGGCGACTGCGGCGGGTCGGTGGACCTGACGATGACGCGCATGGATTTGCAGTCCCTGGTCAATGCGATCGGCGGATTCAGCTTCAACAGTCACGGCAACGTCTTGTGACGACGGCGGACTCTGGCCCCCGCACTGCGGTGACTGCGGTTTACGTGTCATGGCCGGCGCAGGCCGGCCACCCACGACTTCGATGATGGCAACAAGATAAGACGTGGGTGGCCGGCCTGCGCCGGCCATGACACGTAACACCCGCGCACGGACACCCGCACACGGACACCCGCGCACCGTGCCGCCTCACTCAGGCGAGAGTTTCGCTCGCCTCCAGCACCGGCGCCATGCGGGTCAGACGCGCCCTCGCCAGCAGCCAGGCCCCGACACAGACCAGGCAGCCGATCAGGACCGGCACCTGTAGTCCGAACGTGCCCGCGGCAGATCCATAGGCCAGCGCACCGATCGCCGGTGCGGCACGGGTGATCATGCCCCACAGGCTCAGCATACGTCCGACCATCGCCGGCGACGCCGAGTTTTGCAGCAACGTCTGGATCGAGATGCCATGGATGGTTGTCGCCGCGCCCATCGCGGCGATGCACAGCACGCCGACCTCGAACCGATGGGTGCCGACGAAACACGCGGTGGCAAGCGCCAGCACCAGGCCGGCGCCAACCGCCAGCCGGGTCAGCCCACCCAGCCGGCCGCGGATCGCCACCGTGAAGCCGCCAACCAAGGCCGCGAGGCCCATCGTGCTGGCCAGCGTCGCCAGGCCTCGCGCATCCCGTCCGAACAGGTCGGCCACGTAGGGCGGCAATATCTCGGTCACCGCCCGTAGCATCACCCCCACCGCGGCAGCGAACAGCAGGATCGGACCGATCCCGGTGTGCCGGGCGGCGTATTTGATCCCCTCCACCGCGTCGTGCAGCACGCTGTGCGTGCCCCGGTGGCCGCGGCGAATGGCCGGATCCAGCCGCAACATCGTCATCGTCAGGCTGGCATAGAGGAATGCCACGCAATTACAGGCAATCGGCGGCACCACGCCCCAGGCGGCGATCATCGGCCCCGACAACGCCGGCCCAACGAAGCGCGCGACATTGTAGGTCAGCGAGTTCAGCGCCACCGCGCCCGGCAGGTAGGTCCGCGGCACCAGCCCGGGCACCAGGCATTGCCGCGCCGGCTGGGCGAAGGTCTCGGCGATGCCATTGCACGCGGCCAGCGCGATCATGAACTCGATGCGGATCAACCCGGTGAGGATCAGCAGCACCAGCAAAGCCGCCTGCCCTGCCGCGACGAACTGCGAGATCATGGTCAGCCGCACCCGGTCCATCCGATCCGCCACCGCGCCTGCCAAAGGCGAGACGATCACCGATGGCGCCAGGTTGCAGAATGCCAGGACGCTGACCCAGAACGCCGAGTGCGTCAGTTCCCAGGCGAGCCAGTCGGTGGCAACGCGCTGCATCCACGAGCCGGTCCAGCAGGCGACGCTGCCGCCATAGAAAATCCGCGCATTGCGCTGGGCCAAGACGCCGCCGAGGGCAGACAGGCTGGCCACGGACGCGGATCAGGGCCGCGCGATGGGACCGGGTGGCGGCGGAGGCGCATTGCTTGCGTCCGGCGTGCGATCGCCCTCAGCGCCGATGTTGCGCTCGCAGTCGGCCACCATGGTGTCGCGCTCGTAGAGTTGCGAAAGGCCGCGGTCCGGGATGCCAGGCTGGTAGTTGGCGGAGAACGGTGTGTTCACCTGGGACGCCGGGGCATAGATCGTGTCGCGGTGACGGATGTTGTACAGTTCGTCGGCCCGTTGCCGGCATGCTGCCGCCGTCTGTGCGTTCGCCTGCGCCTGTGGACTGCCGGGCGGCGGCCCGCCGGGCCCGGCGCATGCCGCCAGCAGCGACCCAACCAGTGTCAGGGAAGGGATCGCGCGGCAGTGACGTCTCATGCAGGTGCTCCCAGTCGGCCGACTGCCGGCGATTGCGTCAGGTGCGGCGCCAGGCTGGCTCGGAACCGTATTTCGTCGAAGCGCGCCTCAGGGGTCAGCGGGGTCGTGGCGGCGGTACGCAGCAGGCTGGGATGCAGATCGGCGCCGTCGCGCTCCAGGCGGAACAGCGGGATGGCCCAGCGCGCCCGTGCCAGCAGATCGACCAGCGCCAGCAACCGCAGGCAGAGCGCCAGTCCGTAGCTGGTGCCCAGGCCCACGGTGAGGTCCACCGCGCCGGCCCAGCAGCGCGCATCAGGATCGGCCAGGGCAAGATCGGTATGCGAGCCGTCCGGGCGGCGGAAGCGGAACCCGCGGACCGCGCTCCAGGACTGGGCGATGGCGGCCTCGCGGGCGGCGTACCACGCGCGCTCCAGATCGCGGCCGCGAACCGGCGGCAATGCTTCGGGCGGCACGTCCACCAAATAAGTCACCGAACCGTCCGGCCCGGCCCCGACTCGCACCGTCAGGGGCTGCTCTCGCGCTTCCATTCGTGTGAGGATGGACCCGCGGCGCCGGGCGCGCCAGAGGGGATTAACCGCAGCGGGGGCACCAGCATGTCAGCCGATCTTCACCAATTGACCGCCACCGAGGCGTCGCGCCGTATCCGCGACGGGCGGCTGCGACCGAAGGAGCTGGTGGAGGCCTGCCTGGCGCGCATCGCAGAGCGCGAGCCGGTGGTGCGGGCCTTCGCCTGGTTCGATGCGGACACCGCGCGATGGGCGGCGCAGACCCCCCTGCCCGGCCCGCTGCACGGTTTGCCGATCGGTGTGAAGGACGTGCTGGATACCGCTGACATACCGAGTGAATACGGTTCCCCGATCTGGTCCGGCTGGCGGCCTCGCGCCGACGCCGCCTGCGTCGCATGGGCACGTGCCGCCGGAGCCGTGGTGATGGGGAAGACCGTGACGACCGAGTTCGCAACTCGGAAACCTGGCCCGACAACAAATCCGGTAAATCAGGAACATACGCCAGGAGGTTCGAGTAGTGGATCAGCGGCGGGGGTGGCGGCGGGATTCTTTCCGTTGGCTTATGGGACGCAGACCGCGGGCAGCGTGATCCGGCCGGCGGCGTATTGCGGCGTGGTGGGCTACAAGCCGAGCTTCGGGACGATCCCCCGCATCGGCATGAAGGTCATGTCGGACAGCCTTGATACTGTTGGTGTCATGGCGCGCTCGGTGGTCGACTGCGCGTTGTTCGCCGGCGCTGTGTCGGGGCGAGACCTGGGCGATCCGGACGTACGACCGGCAGGGGCACCTCGGATCGGGATGTGCCGTTCGCCGAGCTGGGAACTGGCGGCGCCGGAGACGCATGCTCTGTTCGACAGCGTCGCCGCGGCGTTGCGGCGTGCCGGTGCGGCGGTGACCGATCGCGAGCTGCCGCCGGATTTCTCCGCCCTGGTGCGGGCGCATCCGATCGTCATGAACAGTGAGAGCGGCCGTGCGCTGGGTTGGGAGTTGGCGACCGCCCGGGATGCCATCAGCCCGGGGTTGCGCGAGCGCCTGGAGTTCGGGCTCGAATGCTCTGAGGCAGCGCGGATGGAGGCACATGCGATATTCGCGCGCACGCAGCAGGCCTTCCCTGCGGCGATGGAGGGGCTGGACGTGCTGGTGACCCCGTCAGCGCCTGGCGAGGCTCCGGCCGGGCTGGATTGGACCGGCGACCCCGCGTTCAACTTCATCTGGACCAGCCTGCATGTGCCGTGCGTGACCGTGCCGGCGGGAACCGGACCGAACGGGCTGCCGCTTGGGATCCAGATCGTCGGGCGGCAGGGGGATGACCGGGCCGTGCTGGCCTGGGCGCAGTGGGTGGCCTCGGCGATCGAGTAAGGCGGTCCGCCGCCGGCCGCGCCGGTTTCGAGCCGTCGCGGCGCGGCGCGGGCCGAACCCTCCGATCGTCGTGGCCCGGCCGGGAAGCGGGATATTTCCGCGCTATTTTTCCGGCGATCTGCTGCCCTGACGCAATCCCGCCGGATGCCGCGAGAGGACAGTGGAGGGCCAATCCGATGAGCGACAATCCCGTCCTCGCGGCCATCATCGAGCTACGCAAGGACTTTGGAGCCCTGGGCAGCGATCTGTTTCAAGTCGAGGGCGCTGTTACGGGCCTACGCGCGGACGTGGCAGCCGGTCAGGCGCGGCTGGAGGGGCGGCTGGTCAGACTGCAGGCCGGGCAGAACAACCTGCGCGGCGACGTGATGGAACGGATGGACCGATTTCAGCACGCTCTCGATCTCGTCAAGGACGACATCGTGGTGAATTTCGGGGCCTCTGATCATGTCGAACGGATCGCAAAAGGCGCTTCAGAAGAAACCCGTGCGCCGGGTGAGGTTGTGCGCGCGACGCAGCGCCAGATCGCGTGGTTGCGGACTGACTTGGACGACCTGCGCAAGGACGGCGCGGCATGATCGGGCGCGGCTGAGTTGGCCGCCCGTACCCGCCGGATGCAGCCCGCCGAAACGTTGACGAGATTGACGATGATCGCTGCCGCTCAGCCGCTTGCGCGGGTCGCATGCAGCGCGGATCGGCTGTGCAGCGCGATATCCTCGAACCAGGGGTCACCTGCCGATTTGTTCAAAACTGCACGCTAAGCCAAAGGTAAGCATCCGACGAATGGCGCGGCCGAGCTGGTTCGGGCCGCGGCGATTTCCATCCATGCGCCGTGCCAGCGTAACGGCAGCAGATCGTCGGGCCGCCCGATCTTTTACCGCGTTCCCATGTTGACGAGAGGCCAACCGGGCTTGCCGTCGGTCAAGAACCTGAACACAGTCGTTCGATTGGCGGCCGGTGTGGTGGCAGCCGAATGGGAATTTCGGGTTCATGGTCGACCTTACGCAACTCCCCGCGGCGGAAATGGCACGCCATCTCGGCCGTCCCGATGGGGAGGTCGAACTCGCGGTCACCAAGCGGCTCAACCGGGTGAACGCAAACATCACGGCCGAAGCCTATCGCCGCCTTGCGCCTGGTGCCGGGATGCACGTGATGGAAATCGGTTTCGGCAATGGTCATTTGCTCCCCGATCTGCTGCGGCTGGCGCCCAATCTGCTCTACAGCGGCATCGACATTTCGCCGACGATGGTGGACGAGGCGCGGCGTTTCAACGCGGCGCTCGTGAACTCGGGTCGAGCTACATTCCACCTCGCCGACGCCGCGCGGATTCCCGCCGCGGATGCAAGCCTCGACCGGGTCCTCGCGATCAACGTGATCTATTTCTGGTCCGATCCGGTCGTCCCGCTGCGGGAAATCCGCCGCGTCCTGCGTCCGTCGGGCGTCAGCCTGATCACCGCCGTAACGCCCGAGACGGTGGCCGGCAATGAGACCTTCCGGGTCGAGAACGGCTTTCATGCCCGCGATGCGGACACGCTGATCGCGCTGCACCGGCAGGCCGGTTTCAGCGAGGTCCGGACCGAACTGGTAAGTGAGGTGTCCAGTCGTGTCGACGGCACACCCTGGACGCGCCACTACAACTTCCTTATCGCCGGGCCTTGATGGTGGGCGCTAGCCGAGCAAGGCACCATTGCTGGAGGATTTGGGGCCTTTCGTAAACAAACGTTTGCGCATGGATCGTAAGCACCTCGGATTTCCGCCGTTTTTCGCTTTCAGAACCCTCTTTCGAAATCACGCCCAAAGGCAATGGCGAACTGCATGGCCTGTTAGCGTGCAGTTTTGAACAAATCGGCAGGTGACCCCAACCACTACGACAACTGCATGGAGGCGCAGCGGCAGTTGCGGGAGGGTCCGCAAGCAGGGGGCGGCTATTATGCGCCGGCCTATCAGCCGATCTTTGAGCCCGAGCCGCTGCCGCAGTCCCCGCAGGTGCGGACGTGGAGCCCCGAGCCGGCACACGCCATGCCGCCCTATTACCCCGCCCAATTCAATGGCGTGCCGCTGGACGGCTCTCCGCAGGGACGGCCTGGCTGTCCAGGCGTTCCGCTGCCCGGTAGCAACTATTGCGTCGTGCAACTAAGCCCGGCATGAGTGGATGGCAGCCGCCAGGCCGGCCGTGAGGTGATATCTGCTGATGTGCCTTGCTGCGCTGTGGGGTTACGACCTTGGGGCACACGCTGCTTGGTGGCGTGCTGGCGCGGCAGTGGGTCTGTCGGTGCTGGCCCGCGACCGCCGGCCGGCACAGTTGGGTTGGGTCAGGTTGGGGCGCTACGGTGTCTGAATGATCCCGCCCACCGATAACCGAGAGGCCGCCACGTGAACGAAAAAGACGGACTGCAGTCAGTCATCGACTACACCAAGGTCTTTCTGATCCTGGCCGGCGGTGCGATCGTGTTCATCATTCAGCCCAGCTTCTTCGGCGGCAGCAAGCTGTCCAAGCTGCTGTCGATCCTGGCGCTGCTGTCATTCAGCGCCTGCATCTTGAGTGGCGTGATGGTATTTACGCGTGGCTGCGCGATGCTGGCGCAAAAGCAGTACGATCTGCAGGACGCGCGGATCAGTTTCCCCCGCAAGGTCAATGTGATGGCGTTTCAGGCGGGCTTCATCCTGGTCGCGCTGCTGGTGGCAATGCGGGTCCTGCGGACATAGCGCCGCGGGCGCGGCATCGCGTCCGGCGTCAGAGCCCCCTCACCTCGCCCGCCACACCAGCGTTGCCGACACGGCATAGTTCCATACCACACCGATCACCGCCCCGATCCCGCCGGCAACGGTCCACCGCATGTGCTGGGCGAACAACGTCTGAGCGATACCGATATTGGCGATCGCCCCAATGCCGCACACCAGCATGAACAGCAGCAGCCCGCGCCACAGCCGAGGCCCGCGCAGCCGCTGGTCGCGATAGGTCACCGCGTTGTTGAGCTCGAAGTTGAACACCATCGCCGCGACGGTCGCCACCGCGACTTCCACCTCGAAGTCCAGCCCGGTGACCTGGCGCAGCGCCGCCAGCACCGCAAGGTTCACCAACACGCCCAGTGCGCCCACCAGGGCGAACGAGATGAACCGCAGCGGCACCAGGCCGCCAAACACCTTGTCGATCAGCAGCCCGGCGAACTGCGTCAGCACCAGCACGTCCAGCTTGCTCTCGCCTTCCACCCGGGCGCGGAACTGCGCGGGCACCTCGATCACCCGCAGCGGCGCCGGCGCGCTCAGCACCAGGTCGAGCAATATCTTGAAGCCCTGTCCGGTGACGTCGCGGGCGAGTTCCTCGAACAGCGGGCGCGGCAGCATGAAGAATCCGCTCATCGGGTCGGATAGCGGGGTGGGAAGGAACATCTGCGCCAGCCGGATGCCGCCATCCGACAAGGAGTGTCGCCAGCGGTTCGCCAGGCCGGCGTTGTCGCCGCCCTCGACATGGCGGCTGGCGACGGCGAGGTCGTAGGCCCCGGTCTGCAACGCCCGCAGCATCACCGGCAGCCGCGTCTCGTCATGCTGGAGGTCGCCGTCGATCACCCCGATGAACGCGGCGGACGAGGCCAGCGCGCCCTCGATCACCGCTGAGGCCAGGCCGCGGCGGCCGATCCGCCGGATGCAGCGCACGCGAGGGTCGGTCTGGGCGATCCGGCGCACCTCCGCGGTGGTGCCGTCCGGACTGTCGTCGTCAACGTAGATCGCCTCCCAGGCGATGCCGGCGAGCGCTGCATCCAGTTTGGCGATCATCGGCGCCACGTTCGGGCGCTCATTGTAGCAGGGGATGACCACGCTGAGCGTGGGTGGGCCGGCTGCGATCGGGCTTGGTGCTGCCGGAAGCACGGACGCGGTGTCAGAGGGGGGAGCCATGCGAATCCAGCCTTTGGTCAACCCGAGCGCTCACGGTGCGGGAGATACCGGTGGCGCGCACCCGGTCAAGGGTGGAACGGCGCGGGGGCGCAGGCGGCCGATGTGGCATATAGAGAGATGAAGACCATAATAGAGACGTTATTCGATCAAATTTTGGGAACTCCAAGGCGATACCCTCTTTTTGCGGGTTTAATGACCTATATTACAACCATGAGAGGGGAATCCAGGGCACCTTGTTGCGTAATCGTCCATATTATGGGATTCAGGTCGTGAAATGCCGCGTTAGGATCTTTTGGTGTGCCGCCGCCGTCCTGGCCTGGGTCTCCCCGGCCAACGCTCAGGCATTGTCCGCGGCGCAAATTCTCGACCAATTCAACGCCGTCATCTTCCAGAACTTCAGCACGAATTCGGATGTCGAAGGCCGCACGGTAATCGGCGGCAACATGACCGGCGGCACAACCTTCGGTATCAATCCAGCAGCGGAAGCAGCGTCGTCGTTCGCCACGCTGACAGTCTACGGCAACGAGACAAGCGGCAATTCCCTGAATGTGGACGCCCCAGGCGTCACCATCGGGGGGACCAACGCCGGCAACCTCAATCTGAACGACGGCGGCAGCGTGTTTGTTGGCGGCAGCAACTCCGGCGCCATCAGCGTCACCAATGGCAGCTCCAATGTCTCCGTGGCCGGCAGCAACGGCGGTCAGATCAGCCTCAGCAACGGCGGCAGCGTGTATGTCGGCGCCGGCAACAATGCCCAGGTGACGATCAACGGCGGCAGCACCGCCGGCAACAGCATCTCGATCAACGGCAACAACAACAACACGCTGACGCTGAACAACGGCGGGACGGTCAAGGTCAATGGCAACGCCGGCAACGGCAATCTGAACGGTGGCAGTCTGACCTATACCGGCAGCATGGGCGCCTGGAACCTGAACGGCGGCGCCACGTCGAAGCAGGTTTCGTCGCTCGGCCTGCCACCCCCGGCCAATCCGCTGCCGTCTTTCACCAGCACGTTCGAAGCGCCGCTGACCGCTCTGTCGAGTCAGCTTGCCGCGCTGGCGCCGAACAGCACCGTGTTGACCAGCGGCAACAGCGTCACGTTGGAGGCGCACCCGAACGCCAGCGGCACGGCCGTGCTCGACATCAGCACGTCGGTGTTCGCGCCCAATGACACGGTCAGCGTGGCGCTGAATGGCGCCACCAGCTTCATTATCAACCTGACGGTCGCCGGTTGCAGCGCGAATTGCAGCTACACCATGCCGAGCAGTGTCAACTTCCAAAGCCCGACGAGTTACGCCAGCAGCGTGATTTGGAACATCACGGATGCGAGTTGGCTGAACTTCACCAATGAATTTGGCGGCACGGTGCTGGCTCCGACGGCGGTTGTCAGCAATGGCGGGCCGATCGACGGTACGCTGGTCGCGCTGGGCTTCAACGGCAGCGGCGAACTGCACGACTATCCGTTCACCGGCAAAGTGCCGGCGCCGGAGCCCTCGAGCCTGGCGGTCCTGTCGGCGGCGCTGCTGGGGACCGGATTCGTGCGTCGCCGCTGGCGACCCGTCGCGCGCTAGTGGGCGGCCAACCACGTCAATGCGAGTTGGCCACCGGCCTGCGCCGGCCATGACGCGGGGGACTGTTTTTTGCGAGCGAAGCGAAGCAATCCCCCGCCTGACGACCCACCGGCGGTTCGTCAGGCGGGGCGACCTTCGCTTCGCTCGCAATGACACCGGAGCACCGGCGCTACAGCGGCACGCCAGCCAAACTCCGGCTAGTACAGAATCGTCTGCAACGTCTGCACCCTGCTCACCGTCGCCGCTCCGGTCAGGCGTTGCGTCAGGCTGTTCTCGTGCGCCGTGTCACGCGCCACCAGCTTCAGCAGGAAATCCCCGCCACCCCGAATCATGTGGCACTCGCGCACCTCCGGCCAGGTGCCAACAAGTTGCTCGAAAGCGGCGAGCACCAACTCCTTCTGGCTGTCGAGGCCGACAATGGCGAAGAAGGTGATCTCCCAGCCGAGCTTCTGCGGGTCGGTGTCGGCCTGGTAGCCGCGGATGATGCCCGCTTCCTCCAGCCGCCGCACGCGGCGTAAGCAGGGGGGGGCGGAGATGGCGGCACGGCGCGCCAGTTCGACATTGGTGATCCGGCCGTCAGCCTGCAACTCGAGCAGGATGCGGCGGTCTATGGAGTCCAGGATGGGCAGCGCGGTGACAGGTTGCTTCATGCGGGTCGGTGCGGCCGCCCTTCTTGCATCTGATCGATCGAAGATCGCGCAATATCATTGCTCGGCCGCCCGGTAGCAAGGGTTGTTGCAGCGGTATCTGCGGAATCGGGCATTCGCCGCCGCCACAGGGGGGACGACGCATGATGGAGGGGGTGGAGATCGACACGCTGCGGGCCGGCGACATCGACGGCGTGCTGGTGTTGCAGGAGGCCAACCAGGCGGACTACGGCGGCACCCTGTCGGCGCGGATGCCGCGGGCGTTCTTCGCGGCGGCACTCGACGGCATGCCGGTGATCGTGGCGCGGCGGGAGCGGCGCGTGATCGGGTTCCTGGTGTCCGCGCCGAAGCACCCGTTGCCGGCGGCGCCGGTGGTGCGTGGCATGCTGGGCGCCTGGGCGGGCGGCGAGGACGCCTATGTCTATGGCCCGGTCTGCGTTGCAGCCGAGGAACGCGGGCGTGGACTGGCAGCCGCGATGTTCGCCGCGTTGCGCGCGAGGCTGCCGGGGCGCGAGGGCATCCTGTTTATCCGGACGGACAACGCCGCGTCGTTGCGGGCGCACGCGAAGATGGGCATGCGGCAGGTCGCGGCGTTCGAACATGGCGGCGCGACGATGCTGGTGCTGGCGTATGTGGGGTAAAATCCCGGAGCGTTCCGAAAGACGGACTCTTCGGTCGCGCGCGGGTCCTCACACCACCAGCCCGCCATCCACGTGCAACGCCTGCCCCGTGATATACGCCGCCGCCGGCGAGGCCAGGAACGCCACGGCCGCGGCCACCTCCTCCGGCAGTCCGACACGGCCGAGCGGAATGCGCTCCAACTGCTTCGCCAGCACGGCCGGATCGATCGCACGATGCGCGCCGGAATCCTTGCGGATGAAGCCCGGCACTACGGCGTTCACCGTCACACCTGATGGCGCCAGCTCGATCGCCAGCGCGCGCACCAGCGCCTCCAGCCCCGCCTTGGCCGCGGCGGAGGCGGGAAACACCGTGACATCCGGGCGGAACGTGTGCGCCACGAAGCTGGACACCGCGATCACGCGCGCGTCGCGGCCGCGCCGCAGATGCGGGATCGCGGCGCGCGCCAGGCGGAAGAACGCGCCCTGGATGGCCTCCACCGATGCGGTCATCGCGGCATCGGTCAGCGAGGCTATCGGGGTCCGATCCGCGAAGCCGGCGTTGCTGACCAGCACGTCGAGACCGCCAAAGCGCGCGACCGCTGCGTCTACCAGCGCCGCCGCCACGTTCGGTTCCGCGAGGTCGCCCAGCACCACGTCAGCCGCCGCACCGGCCGCACGCGCTTGCGCAGCCACTGCCTCGGCGGCATCGCGATTGCGCCTTGTGTGCACGAGCAGGGCCACGTTGGGTGCGGCTAATGCGCGGCAGACGGCGGCACCGATGCCGCTGGCCGCGCCGGTCACCAGGACGACGGAACGATAGGTCATGGCCGCCATTTCGCGCCTTGCGGCGGGTCCGATGGCGGCGTGTAGGGGGGGAACTCGCTATTCAAGGTTGGCAGCGGGCGGATCTCCATTTGCCGACTATAACACCTCACCTGTGCTGCGGGAGAGAGAGCCTGCTTGACGCTGGGGGCGATGGTGCGAAGCCTGTGCCGCGGACGGCGGGTGGAAGGTAGAGCGTGCCGACCCGATCACCCTCACCCGCGACGCTTCGCGTCTCGACCTCTCCCGCTCCCGCGGGAGAGGTTTCTTTGCTCGAGGCGGGAGAGGGTTTGCGGGCGGCTAGGCGCCGACGATCACGTCGCCGAACAATTCGAACGTCTTGCCGGTCCACTTCTGCAACTGCATCGCCTTGATCGGATGGTAGTTGGTCGGGCTGGTGTTGATCTCGATGCCGGGCAGCAGCAGCGGGTTGCCTGGATTCTTCAGGTTGGTGACCTGCTTCATGATGCCCTCGCGCGAGAAGTCGCCGTTACACTGCTTGAGTACTTTCAGCATCGTGTCGCTGACGGCGTAGGCGGCGATAAACCCGCCGTCGGTCTGGTCGGCGCCCGGCAGATACTTGTTCATGAACGCGCGCCATTCCTTCATGCCGGCGTCATTGTCCCACTGATGATCGGTCGGATCCTTCAGATAACCGGCGCTGATCATGCCGATGCAATTCTCCGGACCGGCTGGGTTGATCACCGCGCCAACGGAAATCGCCACGTTGGTCATGAAGAACATCGGCTTCCAGTTCAGGTCGTGCACCTTGCGGATCGCCTGCGCCGCGAACTTCGGCGTGGCGACGACCAGCAGGATATCGGCGCCCGATGACTGCAACTGCGAAATCTGGCTATCGACGGTGGGATCGGTCACCTCGTAGGTCGCCTCGATCACCATCTTGGCATACTTGTCGCCGAGCACGTCCTTCACGCCGGCGGGGTAGTCCTTGCCGAAGTCGTCGTTCTGATAAAGGATTCCCAACTTGAAGTCCGGCTTCTCCTTCATCATGTATTTCGTATAGATCTGCGCTTCGGTGCGGTAGCTGGGTTGCCAGCCGATGGTCCACGGGAACTGCTGGTAGTTGCCCCATTTGTCCGCGCCGGTGGCGACGAACAGCATTGGGACCTTGTGCTGGTTCATGTAGCGCTCGATCGCGCTGTTGGTCGGCGTGCCCAGCGTGTTGAAGGTGAACGCGACCTTTTCCTCTTCTACCAGCCGACGGATATCCTCGACGGTCTTGGGCGGGCTGTAGCCATCGTCGAGCGAGATGAAATTGATCTGGTGTCCGGCGACGCCGCCCTGCTCATTCACCATTTTGTTGAAATAGGCTTGCTCCAATTTGCCGAGCGAGCTGTATGCCGAGGCCGGTCCGCTATATGGGTTGGTGTGGCCGATCTTGATCTCCTTGTCGGTCACCCCGGTCATGTCTGCGGCGGTGGCCGAGCGGAGGCCTGTTGCTGCCATAGCGGCGGCGGCGCCAGCCTTGATAACGTCGCGTCTCCGAATCATTCGTGTTCCCTTCCGAATTTGACGGGCGGCGGAGGTGCCGCCCGTTCCGAACCTATCAGCTACTTGTAGCCTCGATAATGTCCCCGAACAGCACCCAGGTCTTGCCGTCCCAGCGTTCCAGTTGCATGGCCTTGATCGGCCGGTGATCGGTATGGCCCGTGCTTGCCTTGATGCCGGGCAGCACGGTCGGCAACACCAGATCGTGCAGGCTCTCCGCCTGGTGCATGATGTTCTCGCGCGAGAAGTCGCCGTTGCACTGCTGCAGCACCTGCAACATCGTCTTCGCCGCGGCGTAGCCAAAGACGTAGTTGGCATCGGTCAGGTCCGCGCCCGGCATATACTTGGCCATGAAGCCGCGCCATTCCTGCATGCCGGCGTCGCCGTCCCACTGATGGTCCGTCGGGTCCTTCAGGTAGCCGGTGCTGATCATGCCGATGGCCTTTTCCGGTCCGGCGGGAGTCAACACCGACGCGACGGAAATCGACACGTTGGTCATGAAGAACATCGGCTTCCAGCCGAGGTCATAGACCTTGCGGATTGCCTGTGCGCCAAACTTCGGTGCGGCCGCAACCACCAGCACGTCGGCGCCCGATGCCTGCAACGTCGCGACCTGGCTGTCGATCGTCGGATCGGTCGGCTCGTACGTGGCCTCGGTCGCCATCTTGGCATAGCGGTCACCCAACACCGCGCGCAGGCCGACGAGGTAGTCCTTGCCGAAATCGTCGTTCTGATACAGCACGGCGAGCTTGGCGTTCGGCTTCTCCTTCAGGATGTATTTCGCATAGATCTGCGCTTCGGTGCGGTAGTCCGGTTGGAAACCGGTGGTCCAAGGATATTCCTTGTAGTCGCCCCACTTCGCCGCACCGGTGGCGACAAACAGATGCGGCACCTTCTTCTGGTTCACGTAGCGCACGATTGCCGAGTTGGTCGGCGTGCCCAGCGTGTTGAACAGGAACGCGACCTGGTCTTCCTCCACGAGGCGCCGTACATCCTCCACCGTCTTGGGCGGGCTATAGCCGTCGTCCAGCGAGATGAAATTGATCTGGCGTCCGGCAACGCCGCCCTGCTCGTTCACCATCTTGAAAAACGCGGTCTCGATCTTCCCGATCGGGCTGTAGGACGAGACCGGGCCGCTATACGGCATGGTATTGCCGATCTTGATCTCGGTCGCGGTGACACCGGGCGTATCCGCAGCCGCTGCCCGCCGCCGGGTCGCGGCGGACATTGCCACGGCCGCGCCGGCCGCCATAACTGCTCGTCTCCGAAGCATGTGTGGTTCCCTCCCGTTAGCGTTGGGCGATGCGCATGGCGCCGCCGGGGCGCAGGATAACGGAGGAATTTGGCCGCGCAACAGCGGGTGGTGGTGGAGGACAGCCCGTGCCGGCTTGCGTGCGGCGTCTCACGCTTCGAGCCCACATGTCATTGCGAGCGAAGCGAAGCAACCTCCCGCCTGGGTTGGTGCGATCTCCCCGGGGAGATTGCGCCCCGCTTGCTCTACTTGCCGCGCTGAGCCATCCAGCTTCGTTACTCCCCCCCCCCCGCTCAACGTGGTGCTTCATCGCTATGCTCCTAGCAAGAAACAAGCGCCTCCCCGTCCCCTTGTGGGAGGGGGGCGTCCTTATGCCGACGACGCCCGCGGTTTCATTCAGGGCGGGTCGGCCGCACTGGCCGGTGGTCAACTCGCAATGACAGTCGGCCTCCGCGGATCCCCTCCGCTCTCCGGCACGCCGAACGCAGTGGCGTTGCGAGGAGCCGGGAACCAAGCGGGACGTTCACCGACACTTAACCCTTGTCAGTTAAATCATGCCGCGATCGAGCATGGGTAAGATCCTGTCCCCAGCACCAACGGTGAATTCCCAGCTTGCTTTAGGGCGTCATTGGCGTATATGGTCGAATGCTGACGATCCCGGTAACCGTCGTCGAGACACCGCAATTCTTGCGGCAGGCTGCAGATGTGTGGGCCGAGCATGAACGTGGCGGTTTCATCGACTTCATAGCCAGGAATCCGGAAGCGGGCGATTTAATCCCCGAGACTGGCGGAGTTCGCAAAGTACGGTGAAGGCGGCAAGGAACCGGGAAACGCGGCGGCTTGCGTGTAATCTATTTCTATCACAGCGCGAATGTGCCGGTGTTTCTATTGATGGTTTACGCGAAAGCCGTGCGTGAGGACGTGTCGCCAGAAGCAAAGAAGGCCCTGGCGGATTTTGCAGCGCGGCTGAAGCGGAGCCTGCGGCGGGGACCAGGAGGATGAGTTGAACAAATTCAGCAAGGACCTGCTGCAAGGCATGAAGGAAGCCTGCGAGTTTGCCGAGGGCAATGCCTCCACTTCGCGGGTTCATGTCGTCGAGACGCCCGATGTGCGCGCGATCCGGCGGCGGCTGCATTTGTCGCAGCACGAATTCGCCACCGCCTTTCGCATCCCGCTTTCCACGCTTAAGAATTGGGAGCAAGGGCGGCGCGTGCCGGACGCGCCGGCTGCTGCTTATCTTCAAGTGATCGCCCGGCAGCCCCAGGTGATCCGAGAGGCCTTGCGGCAGGGGTGACGAGCCAATCATCAGACAACGAATGTTTGCGCATTGCGGTTGACCGGCCGCGATTCTGGCGCTGCGATACCGTTGTTTACGGCGGCGGCGGGAATATGCGCGGGTGGACGACATGAAGGTAATGGGAATTGACTTTACCTCTTCGCCAACACGCAGAAAGCCTCTGACCTGCCTGCACGGTTCACTGGAGGGGCATGACCTCCACGTCGATCCTGACTGCCTGGAGCGATGGCCGGAGTTCACGCAATTTGAGCATGCACTCCAGATGCCTGGACCGTGGATTTCTGGCATCGATTTTCCGTTTGGTCAGTCTCGTACCTTCATCGAGAATATCGGTTGGCCGCGCAATTGGACGAGCTATGTCGCATATGTTGGGTCGCTGACTCGGAGCGACTTCAGAAAAGAGTTGGACGCTTATCGTGCGCGACGCCCATTCGGCGACAAAGAGCACAGGCGTGCTACCGACCTTGCAGCGTCATCGATCAGCCCGCAAAAGCTCTACGGGGTACCGGTCGGGCTTATGTTTTTCGAGGGCGCGCCGCGTTTGGTGCGAGCGGGCGTTACAATTCCCGCACTTCGAACCGGCGATCCCATGCGGATAGTCGTCGAAGCGTACCCAGGCATGTTAGCACGGCAACTTATCGGCCGTAACAGCTACAAGAACGATGCTCCAAACAGGCAGACCAAACAGCAGTACGAACAGCGCTGCGCCATGCTGGACCGCATTCTTGGCGGCCAAATCGAGTCCGGTTATGGCCTGCGTGTTCACGCATCAAGAAGTCTCGGACGTCTGGCTGACGATCCCAGCGGTGACAGTCTGGATGCATTGTTATGCGCGATCCAGGCCGCGTGGTCGTGGACGATGAGGGATCGGAATTACGGCGCACCTCCGTGCATCGATTCACTGCTGGAGGGTTGGATCGCTGATCCATCAGGAAAGGTCCAGGCATGATATCGCAGGCAAACGCACGTCGCACGCACAGCGCTCTGCTGCGGCGCAGGTCCTAAGGTTGGCCGGTCATCTGTTCCCACCTACCCTTCCGGCTCGCCCGGAATCGGCACCTTGCCGAACCCGGTGATCAGCGCAGTGACTTCCGCGATCGCTGCCTCGGCCGCGGCAACATCGGTGCCCTTCGCCACCAGCGCGACGCCGTTGCCGCTCGGCCGGTAGAACGGGTAGCTGCCGAGGTCGATCTGCGGATACTTCGCCTGGATCGCGCCCAGCCCCTCGGCGATCACCCCCTCCGGCAGGGCAATGGCGTGCACCGCGCGCGACTGGATTTTCGGGCCGCCTTGCAGTCGCGGCGCCAGCCACTCGAACATCGACTGCATGACGCGCGGCACGCCGGCCATCACGTACACGTTGCCGATCTGGAATCCTGGAGCGACCGACAGCGCGTTGTCGATCAGCGTCGCCCCGCGCGGCATCGTCGCCATGCGCTGCCGGGCGGCATTGAAGCCTCCCGGCG
Organism: uncultured Alphaproteobacteria bacterium; assembly: GCA_963762885.1. Classification (GTDB taxonomy): domain Bacteria; phylum Pseudomonadota; class Alphaproteobacteria; order Acetobacterales; family Acetobacteraceae; genus JASHVB01. Next base: position 334,416 of record CAVXNH010000077.1, on the reverse strand, counting down.
GATACGATTTTTCCATGCGCGCCCAGGCCACCGGATGCGCTTCCCACGGCACGCCGAACGCCGCGGCGACACATTCGCTGGTGATGTCGTCGTGCGTCGGACCGATGCCGCCGGTGGTAAACACGTAGTCGAACTTCGCCCGCACCTCGTTGACCGTATCGATGATGGTCTGCGGCACGTCGGGGATCACCCGCACCTCGCGCAACGGGATTCCCAGCTCACCCAGGCCGACGGCGAGGAACCGGATGTTGGCGTCCTGCGTGCGGCCCGAGAGCACCTCGTTGCCGATCACCAGCAGGCACGCCGTGGGATTGGTGGCGGCCATCGTCTCCCCCTTCAAAGGAAATCGCGCAGCATCGAAATCAGCGGCTTGTCGGCCGGCGGCACATCGTAGTCCGGCAAGTGCTCTGGGCGCACCCATTTCAGCGTCTGGTTCTCGCGCGGCGTCGCCACGCCCTTCCAGCGGCGGCACAGATACAGCGGCATCAGCAGATGGAACCGCTCATAGGCGTGCGAGGCAAACGCGAACGGCGCCAGGCAGGCGGCGGAGACGTCGATGCCGAGCTCCTCTTTCAACTCGCGGATCAGCGCGACTTCCGGGGTTTCACCGGCGTGCAGTTTGCCGCCGGGGAATTCCCACAGCCCGGCCATCGTCTTGCCTTCCGGCCGGCGCGCGAGCAACACCCGGCCATCGGAGTCGATCAAAGCGCAGGCGGCAACGAGCAGCATCGGCCTGGTGTCGGGGTCGCTGCTGTCCGGGCCGGGAATGCCGAACACGTCGTCGCGGGTGGCCTCGAAGTTCCACACCGGGCCCTCGGCACCGCGCGCCACCGAGTGTTTCACGCCCTCGCCGGTCTGGCGGAAGCCGATACGGCGCAGCACCGCAGCCGAGGCGGGATTGTCCGTCGCGACGTACGCTTCCATCCGGTCGATGCCGAGATTGGCGAAGCCCCAGCGCACCATGCGGCCGGCGGCCTCGGTTGCTACGCCATGGCCCCAGAAGCGGCGACCGACCCAGTAGCCCAGCGTGGCGATGCGGGCCTTGCCATCCAGCCGTAGTCCCACCACGCCGACGAGGATCTCCTGGTCGCCGTCACGGCCGGTGATGGCGAGGTTGTAGGCGAGGCCACCGGCGAGGTCTCGCGCGGTGGAGGCAATCCAGTCGTCGGCCAGCGGGCGCGGATAGGGGAACGGCACCACCGCCAGGTTGCGCGTCACCTCCCAGTCGTTGATCAGCCGGTGCAGCGGTTCGGCGTCGTGCGTCAGCAGCGGACGGAGGATCAGGCGTTCCGTGATCAGCGGGGCGAAGGCTTCCTCCGGCGCCAGGGCGTGAAGCTGCGGCGGGGGCTGCTCGGCCTTGGAGGCGCGGCTGCGTCGCGGGGCGCGAGGCTTCGGCGCGGGCTTCGGTTCGGCCGGGGGGGAATCTGGGCGGGGGTGGCGTGGCATGGGGGGCGGCAAGGTGGCGCAGGGCGGCGTGGGCGCGCAAGCGGGCCGATCCGGCCCTCTCGTCGGAGCAGATCGGTCCTTTCCCTGTGTTGCTATTTCGGAGCGATTATCGAAACGGCGGTCCGGCAGGAACGGCTGGCAGCAGTGAGGACGGGCGGATAGAAGGACCGCGGCAAGTTGTGGAGCGGCCCTGGCGAAGCGCGTCTGGACGTATGTGGGGGGCCGGGCCGGCAATAAGCCGCCGCCGGCCGAGAAAGCGGCGATCACCGCAGGCGGCCGCGGTTTCTTCCCGAGGTGCGTCCCTCGGCCACGTTCAACTATCCGGTTGCTATTGAGGGCAAATGGCTCGGCTACAAGTACCGGTTCTTCACGCGCTATCGCTCGGATGATCCCGCGTCGCTGGCAGCGGAGTTCGACGCACCCTTCGCTCGCCTGGACTATGTCAGTCGGAACTGCTTCGATCTCATGCGGCACCGGCACACCGGTGATTGGCATTGCGTGTCCGAGCGTCTGTCCCTGAGGGCAGCGCTGCATTCGATAGAGAGCGAGCCGTATTTCCAACCGTGTTGACCTGACCGCGGGCGTGACACCAATCAGGGGTGGTTGCTTGCAACTGCGGAATACATCGCGTGCCGCGCAAAGCCATCGATCTTTCGCCGCCGTTGTGACCGCAGCCCGGGCCGCTACTCCGGGAAGGTCAAGCCGCGATAGAGTTCAGCCAGCGGGAGGCTGATGTGCAATCCAGCCAGCGGGAGCGCGCCATCCGTGTAGGCAGCGGCGGACCAGAGACCGTCGGCAGCGCGGTCGAACACCGTCGCAGCGGTCTTCGTTTGCTCTACCAGGACGTAGGTTCGCCGTGACGGCACCTCGGCGTACTCGAGCAGTTCGTCCACCCGATCGGTGCTGGCCGTGTCGTCGGACAACACCTCGAAGATAACGACGGCATCCGTCACTGTTCGGGTGTTTTGGTCGAGCGGGCCAGCGCAGACCAGCACGTCTGGATAGCGCACGCGGGCGCCAATGCGCAGCCGCATCGCCTGCCCGACGCGGAATGGCCGGTCGGCAAGGAGTTGGCCGAGGACGCCTCGCAAATTATAAACTATGTCCTGATGCGCGAAGCTGCCACCGGTCATGGGGATGACCCGCCGCCCATCGAATTCATGCTTGCCCTCCTGCTGGTCGTCCCAGGCAAGGAAGGCCTCGGTGGTCCACGTTCGGTCCAACACGGTGTCCATCCGGCCACTCTAGCGGCAGCGCCATGGCGCGTCGACCCGAATGGGTCGCCGTCGCCGTTGTCTATACCGCCGGCACGGCACAATATTCGCCCGGAACCAGAACTCGCGGGAGAGATCATGTCCATGACCCAGGCGCTCAGCTACGCGCACGGCGCATCCGCGGTGCCCCTGCTCGGCGAAACGATCGGTGCGCACTTCGCTCGCACGGTAGAGCGGTGGGGCGATCGCCCCGGCCTGATCGCTCGGCAGCAAGGCCTGCGCTGGAGCTATCGCGAACTCGGCGAGAAGGTGGATGCGTTCGCCGCCGGATTGGTCGCGCTGGGCCTGAAGCCTGGCGAACGCATCGGCATCTGGTCGCCGAACAATGCCGAGTGGGTGGTGACCCAGTTCGCCACTGCCAAAGCCGGGCTGATCCTGGTGAACATCAACCCCGCCTACCGCCTCGCGGAACTCGAATACGCGCTGAACAAGGTGGGCTGCCGCGCGCTGATCACCGCAACGTCGTTCAAGACCAGCGACTATATCGGCATGCTCAACACACTGGCGCCGGAGTTGCGCCATGCTCGTCCGGGCCATCTGGACGCGGCGAAGCTGCCGTCGCTGCGCATCGTCATCCAGATCGGCGACGCGCCGGCACCCGGCACGATCCCGTTCCAGAGCGTCTACGGCATGGGCGAGGCGTCGCACCGCGCGCATCTGGCTGAGCTGGCGGGGAAGCTGCAATTCGACGAACCGATCAACATCCAGTTCACCTCGGGCACCACCGGCCTGCCGAAGGGTGCGACGCTGACGCACCACAATATTCTGAACAACGGCTACTTCCTCGGGCAGGCGATGCACTACACGGAGCATGACAAGGTGTGCATTCCGGTGCCGTTGTATCACTGCTTCGGCATGGTGATCGGCAACCTGGCCTGCATCACGCATGGCGCGGCGATGGTGTATCCCGGCGAAGGTTTCGACCCGCTGGCGACGTTGCAGACCGTGGCGGAGGAGCGCTGCACGTCGCTGTACGGCGTGCCGACCATGTTCATCGCCGAGCTCGACCATCCGGAGTTCGCGAAGTTCGATTTGAACAGCCTGCGCACCGGCATGATGGCGGGAGCCCCCTGCCCTATCGAGGTGATGCGCCGCTGCATCCGCGACATGCACCTGACCGAGATGACCATCGGCTACGGCATGACGGAAACCAGCCCGGTCAGCACGCAGACGGCACTCGACGATCCGATCGAACGTCGCGTCTCGACGGTTGGCCGCGTGCATCCTCATGTCGAGGTGAAGATCATCGATGCCGAAGGCCGCATTGTGCCGCGTGGCACGCCCGGCGAGTTCTGCACCCGCGGCTACTCGGTGATGCTGGGCTACTGGGACGATCCCGAGCGCACGGCGCAGGCGATCGACGCCGGGCGCTGGATGCACACCGGCGACCTGGCGACGATGGACGCCGACGGCTACTGCAACATCGTCGGCCGCATCAAGGACATGGTGATCCGCGGGGGAGAGAACGTTTACCCTCGGGAAATCGAAGAATTCCTGTATCGCCACCCGAAGATCCAGGACGTGCAGGTGTTCGGCGTGCCGGATGCGCGCTACGGCGAGGAGTTGTGCGCCTGGGTCAAGCTGCGCTCTGGCGAGACGCTGACCGCCGAGGAGATTTGCGAGTTCTGCCGCGACCAGATCGCACATTACAAAGTGCCGCGGCATATCCGGTTCGTCGATGAATTTCCGATGACAGTGACCGGGAAGATTCAGAAGTTCATCATGCGGGACAGGATGACGTCGGAACTCGGCGTAAAGGAAGCCGCGACGGCGTAGCCATACCCTGCCCGGTCATTGTGGGGACCGGTTTCATCCGGGACGAGGCGGCCGCCCGGGCGGCCGTGGAGCGGTTCTATGGGTGCATGCGATACTGCGCCCAAGGGTCGGTGCTTCTTGTGTTGGTGTTGCCCAAGCGACCTGAAAGCCCGCAAGAATGAGGTGCTTTCCTTCTGACGCGGAGAGTGGGGACCATGACGGAGCGCAAGCCCCCTGGTGCAAGCTGGGAATCGTGGATCGAAGCGCAGATCCGTGTTGCCATGGACGAGGGGGCCTTCGACAACCTGCCGGGGGCGGGTAAGCCACTCCCGAATCCCGGTCCGGAATACGACCCGTTCTCGTGGTGGGTGAAGCAGCTTGTCCAGCGCGAGCAGATCTCCATGCTGCCGCCATCGCTCGAGTTGCGCCGCAAGGTGGAGAGGGAGCTCGCCGCGATCGAGAAACTCCATGACGAAGCGACGGTCCGTTCTCGGGTCGTCGCGCTCAACGTCGAAATCGCGAGGGTAAACGCGACCGTGATGGAGGGGCCGCCGACATGCCTAGGCACGCTGGACGCCGACCAGGTCGTGGCGCAGTGGCGGCGGACCCGCTCCGCCGATCCTCGGTAGTTCTCGGGTCCCACGGCCTCCCCGAAGCGACGAAGCTCGAAGTTCCGGTTCTGGATCAAGCCATTGCCAGGGGCGGTCGTGTAGGTTCCACACTGAGACATGAGCCGCGTTTCCCGTCGGGACGAAACTGTTCTAATCACGCCCACGGTCGCGCCGACCGCCGCTTCCAGGAGGAGAGAACCAATGCACGCCCGACATTTCGCTCGACGGCAACTGTGGCGCCTCGCCGGCGTCGTGCTCGGGCTTGCGGCGACCCACGCCGCGCTGGCGCAGGCGCCGCAGGCGGTGCGTGTTCGTGCCACCATTGACGCGGTCGCCGCCGGTAGCCTCAGCCTGACGACGCGCACCGGCGACAAAGTGACGGTAACGTTCGCTGCCGACACCCCGGTGAATGCCGTCTCGCCGACGAAACTCGAGGACATCAAGCCGGGCTCATTCATCGGTACGGCAGCGATGCCGCAGCCGGACGGCACCCAGCGAGCACTGGAAGTGCATGTGTTCCCCGAGGCCATGCGCGGGACCGGCGAAGGTTATCGGCCGTTCGACCTGCAGCCGCAAAGCACGATGACCAACGGGACGGTCGGCGATGTAACAGGCACTGTCGGGCGCACCTTGAAGGTTTCCTACAAGGGCGGCGAGCAAACCATCGTGGTGCCGCCGGACGCGCCCGTGGTGATGTTCGAGCCGGGCTCGGCTGCCCTGCTGGTGCCGAAAGCGCATGTCATCGTGTTTGCCAACCAGGCGGCCGACGGCAAGCTGAGCGCGACGCGGATCATCGTCGGCAAGGACGGGCTTGTACCGCCGATGTGACGCGGTGGTCCGTCATTGCGCGCGAAGCGAAGCAATCTCCCCCGAGGGTCCCCGAGAACTCACGCGGGGGATTGCTTCCCCGGCCTTCGCCGGGGTCGCAATGACAGCGCAATGCAACCACCGATTGCCGAACACCCTTTCGGCAGCGCGTAAACCTTTCAATCCCATTGCGTTTCCGCCGGAGAACTGGTCAGACTGCGCCTGACCGACCAAACTCCGGAGCGTGTCGATGCCAGCCGTCGAGGAGTTCGAGGCAGAACAGACTGTCACCTTCCGCGCACCGACCGGATGGGGGACAGAGAAACACGCCAACGAACCCGTCCATTTCTTGCTCTTGCTGGAGGACAACTTGCCGCCTCGGCGGCTTTCCCTGCCCTCGTTTCCGGCCATTATTGGCCGCACGGCTCCGGCCGACATCGTCCTGGAAGGTGGCACCGTGTCACGCCGCCATTGCCGCCTGGACCTCGCCGGCGACCGGTTGCTGATCAGCGACCTCGGTTCCACCAACGGCACCGTCGTCAACGGTGAACCGGTCACAACATCGGCCATGGCCTTGCAGGACGGTGCGCTCATTGCGGTCGGTGCACACCGTTTGCGCTACCATCGCCGGAGCGTCGACGAAACGGCCGAGGCCGACGCGATCGAGCGCGAGTTGCAGGACGCGGCCGCCTATGTCGCCTCCATCCTGCCGCCGCCGCTCACCGACGGTCCGGTGCTGGCGGATTGGTTCTTCCAGCCTTGCGCGCGGCTCGGTGGCGACGCGTTCGGCTATCAGATGCTCGACCGGCAGCATTTCGCCGCGTTCGTGCTGGACGTGGCCGGGCATGGCACCGCGTCCGCACTGTATTCCGTGTCCGTGGTCAATGTGTTGCGCCAGCGCATGCTGCCGAACGTCGATTTCCGCGATCCGGCCGCGGTGGTCCGCAGCCTCAACCGCATGTTCCCGATGGAGCAGCACAACGAGCTGTTCTTTACGATCTGGTACGGGGTGTATGATATCGAGCAACGCCACCTGACGTTTGCAACGGGCGGCCATCATCCTGCGTGGCTGCTCCCTCCGCCTCCGTTGCAGCCCGTGGCGTTGAGCACGCGCAACCCGTCCATCGGTATCGTGCCGGACCGCGACGTCGCTGCGGCGCGGGTCAGCGTTCCGACCGGCAGTGCGTTGTATCTGTTCAGTGATGGCGTGTTCGAGATCGTCGATCAGCACGAGCAGCAATGGAGCATTGAGCACGTGCTGGCGCTGCTGCCGGCCACGTCGGGTCCCGGCGGGCCGCGGCTGCTCTATGACCAGGTGCGTGCCGCCGCGCGCGCAGGACCGTTGGAAGACGATTTTTCCGCCCTCTTGCTGCGCTTCCCCTGAGGCGCATCATGAGCCACGCCAGGGGCAGCGGCGGAGGGACGATACCGGTGAGCATTGGCCCACGCCTGTTGATTGACACGGAGGAGGTCGCTCCAGGCGTCACCAAGGTGAATTTGCGCGGCCGGTTGGATGCCAACGGCGTGCAGACGATCAGCACGACGTTCGACCGCGTGGCGCGAACGCAGTCGCAGCTCATTGTCGATCTGTCGCGGGTGACCTTTATCGCCTCGACCGGATTACGAACCCTGATCAGCGCGGCGCGCTCGGTGGCGTCGCGCGACGGGCACATGGTGTTCCTGGGGCCGGAGGCTTCGGTCGAATCGGTGCTCATCACCAGCGGAACCGACGTGGTGGTGCCGATCTTCCACGATCTCGCGGAGGCAATCCTCGCCGTCAGCCTCGGCCAAAGCGACGATGAGGGGTTTCCGACTGCCAGCCTGTCGTTCTCGTTGCAGGTCGATCGCAGCATGCGCGGCGTTGCGCGCGTCGGCGCATGGGTGGACGAAGTCGCCATTCTGCTCAACCTGGCGCACCGGACGGAATACGCGCTGCGACTGTGCATGGAGGAGGCGGTCACCAACATCGTCACCCACGCCAGGCCGGTGCCGGGGTGGACGCAGAGAAGGTTGGCCTGCGCCTGATCGCCGAGCCGCGCCAGATCTGCGTCACGCTACAGGACCAATGCGAAGAGTACAACCCGCTGCAAAGCGGCAACGTTGGTGCAACCCAGGATGTGTCAGGTGAGGGCGGTCTCGGGATCGGCTTGTTGCGGCAGCACGCGCGCGATGTCACATGGTCGCGCGTCGGCCCAGCCAACCGGTTGATGCTGACCATCCCGCGTTGAGGAGCGCCAGGTCATGCGTATGGAAACCGAGGAGGTGGCGCCAGGCGTTACCAAGGCGAACCTGACCGGCCGGCTGGACATCGGCGGCTCGCAGGAGATCGACATGGCGTTCAACGCGCTCGCAAATACGCAGCGGGCGCTGATCATCGATCTCTCTCAGGTGGACTTCATCGCGTCGCTGGGGCTGCGTCTGCTAATCGTCGGGGCGCGCACGATGCAGAGGAAGGGCGGGCGGATGATCCTTTTCCGGCCTCCCATCGCGGTGGAGGCGGTGCTGGTCAGTCAGCGGCACCGATAATGTCGTGTCGATCCTGCGCAATCTCGACGAAGCGATCCATGCCGTCAGCGGCTGAAGCCGGCCAGACCTTCACGCTGCGGATCGAGCGCAGCATGGCGGGGCTGGAGCAGGTGGGCGGCTGGGTGGATTCCGTTGCGGCCGGGCTGGGCCTGGGGGAAGCGACGGATTACGCACTGCGGCTGTGCACCGAGGAAGCGGCGGCCAATGTGGTGATGCACGGGGTGGCCGGCGCGGACGGCGACGCTGGTTTCGTCGCGCTGCGGGTCGAGCCGGTGCGGGATGCGCTGCGGGTCACGATCGAGGATCGCTGCGCTGCGTTCGATCCGCTGAACGTGGCGACGCCGGAGCGGCCTGTGAGTTTGGAGGATGCTCGCATTGGCGGGTTGGGTATCCACCTGATGCGGCAATACACGCGCGCGATGGAGTATGCGCGGGTGGACGGGATGAACCGGCTGACGTTGACGATCGGACGTTAGGAGTTCCCTCTCCCGCGCCCCCATCGTCATGGCCGGGTCAAGCCCGGCCATGACGGTTCGGAGGGGCGGTGCGCCGGGGCGCTTGGTATTACTCCGCCGCGGCGGCGCGGGTCTCGCCGCCGATCGCACCGGACGCGCGGATTTCAGCGATCTTCGCCTCGTCCCAGCGCAGCACGTCGCGCAGGATTTCTTCGGTGTGCTCGCCTAGCAGCGGCGAGCGCGTCACTTCGGAAGCGCTGTCGGACATCTTGATCGGGTTGCCGACCGAGAGGTACTTGCCGCGGGTTGGATGATCGACCTCCACCACCGTGCCGGTCGCACGCAGCGATTGTTCCTCGGCGAGTTCCTGCATCGACAGGATCGGGCCGCAGGGGATGTCGTACTTGTTCAGGATGTCCATGGCCTCGAACTTGGTCTTGGTCATGGTCCAGGCTTCGATCGTGTCGAAGATCTGCTTCAGTTTCGGCAGCCGCGCCGGCGGCTTGGCATAGCCCGGGTCGGTCTTCCATTCCGGCTTGCCGATCACGTCGCAGATCGGCTCCCACACCGGTGCCTGAACAATGAAGTAGATGTAAGCGTTCGGTCGGTCTCCCAGCCCTTGCACTTCAAGATCCAACCGGGCTGGCCGCCGCCGGATGCATTGCCCGCACGCGGCACGGACGCACCGAACTCGCCGTCCGGATACTGCGGATATTCCGTCAGCGGCCCATGCGCCAGGCGCTGCTGGTCGCGCAGCTTGACGCGGCACAGGTTCAGCACGCCGTCCTGCATGGCGACGGACACCTTCTGCCCCTGCCCCGTCGTGTTGCGCTGATACAGCGCGGCGACGATGCCGAGGGCAAGATGCAGACCGGTGCCGGAATCGCCGATCTGTGCGCCGGTGACCAGCGGCGGGCCATCGTCGAAACCGGTGGTGGAGGCGGAGCCGCCGGCGCATTGCGCGACATTCTCGTAGACCTTGCAGTCTTCGTAAGGACCGGGCCCGAAGCCCTTCACCGAGGCAAGGATGATACGCGGGTTCAACGCATGAACACGCTCCCAGGTGAATCCCATGCGGTCCAGCGCGCCGGGCGCAAAGTTCTCCACCATAACGTCGCAGGTCTTGACCAGGCCTTCGAGGATCTCTTTGCCCTTCGGATTGCGCGCATCGATGGTGATCGAGCGCTTGTTGTGGTTCAGCATGGTGAAATACAGGCTGTCCACCTTGGGAATGTCCTGCAACTGCCCGCGCGTGATGTCGCCCGTGCCCGGGCGTTCCACCTTGATCACGTCGGCGCCGAACCAGGCCAGCAACTGCGTGCAGGTCGGTCCGGACTGCACGTGCGTGAAATCGAGAATACGAACGCCGTCGAGTGCTTTAGACATCTTATGCTCCTGCCTTCTTCGTCCCCGCGGTCTTCGACAGGGCGCTTTTCGGGTTGAGATTGCCGATGTTGCCGCTTTCGCTGCCCGCGGCCGGGTCGATCACCGCGTTGATCAGCGTGGGTTTGCCGGACTCCATGGCCGCATCGACGGCGCGCTTCAGTTCGTCCGGCGTGGTCACGTTGACGCCGACGCCGCCGAAGCCCTCGATCATCTTGTCATAGCGGGCACCTTTGACGAACGACGTGGTGGCTGCGTCGGCGCCGCCGGTCGGGTTGACGTGATCGCCGCGATAGATGCCGTCGTTGTTGAACACGACGATGCAGACCGGCAGGTGGTAGCGGCAGATCGTTTCGACCTCCATGCCGGAGAAACCGAACGCGCTGTCGCCCTCGATGGCGAGCACCGGCTTGCCGGTTTCGATCGCGGCGGCGATGGCGAAGCCCATGCCGACGCCCATCACGCCCCACGTGCCGACATCCAGGCGCTTGCGCGGCTGATACATGTCGATCACGCCACGCGCCTGGTCGAGCGTGTTGGCACCCTCGTTCACCAGGATCGCATCCGGCGTTCCTTGATCACGTCGCGCAGTACGCGCAGCGCGGAGTGGTAGTCCATCGGGATTGAGTTCTTGCCCAGCCGGGTCGCCATGCGGGCGATGTTCTGTTCCTTCTTGGTGTGGATCGCCTGGGTCCACTCGGTTGGCGGGGGCGCCCAGTCGCTGCCCATGCCGCGCAGCAGCGCGGCGACGCAGGAGCCGATGTCGCCGACCAGGGGCGCGGCGATCTCGACATTGCTGTCCATCTCGCGCGGCTCGATGTCGATATGGATGAATTTCTTGGCGCCGGGCGGTCCCCACTGCTTGCCCTTGCCGTGGGAGAGCAGCCAGTTGAGGCGCGCGCCGATCATCAGCACGACGTCGCTGTCGGCCAGCACGGTCGAGCGTGCGGCGGCGGCGCATTGCGGGTGAGTGTCGGGCAGCAGGCCCTTGGCCATGCTCATCGGGATGTAGGGAATGCCTGATTTTTCGACCAGGGCGCGGATGTCGTCATCGGCCTGCGCATAGGCGGCGCCCTTGCCCAGGATGATCAACGGGCGCTTGGCGCCGCGCAGCACGTCGAGGGCACGGTCGACCGCTGATGGTGCGGGGATCTGCGCCGGCGCGGGATCGATCACCTTGACCAGCGAGCGGCTGGCGGCCCCGACCTCCATCACCTGAGAGAACAATTTGCCCGGCAGGTCGAGATAGACGCCGCCCGGCCGGCCAGACACCGCGGCGCGGATCGCGCGGGCGACGCCGATGCCGATGTCGGCAGCGTGCAGCACGCGGTAGGCGGCCTTGCACAGCGGCCGGGCAATGGCGAGCTGGTCCATCTCCTCGTAGTCGCCCTGCTGGAGGTCGACGATCTCGCGTTCGGAGGAGCCGCTGATCAGGATCATCGGGAAGCAGTTCGTCGTCGCGTTGGCGAGCGCGACGAGGCCGTTCAGGAAACCGGGCGCCGAGACGGTAAGGCAGATGCCCGGCGATTTGGTAAGGAAGCCGGCGATCGCCGCTGCATTGCCGGCGTTTTGCTCATGCCGGAAGGAGATCACGCGCATGCCCTCGGCTTGGGCCAGGCGGCCCAGATCGGTGATCGGGATGCCCGGGACGTTGTAGATTGTCTTGATGCCGTTCAGCTTCAGCGCGTCGATGACAAGGTGGAAGCCGTCGGTCAGTTCGGGTTCCGATTCGGCTTCGGCGGGAGGCTGTTCAAGGTACTGCGGACATGTGCGTTTCCTCCAGTTCAGTAAACCTCTCCCGCGGAAGCGGGAGAGGTCGGCGCGCAGCGCCGGGTGAGGGTGATCGGGACGCGCCGAAGCAAAACTACGTGCCGACCCGATCACCCTCACCCTCGCCGCTAACGCGTCTCGACCTCTCCCGCGTAGCGGGAGAGGTTTAAAAACTTCTCAACATGCGCGGCGAGGCCCATCGTGTGGTCGCGTACCAACCGCTCAGCCAGATCCGCATCGTGTGCCGCCAGCGCGGCAATGATGTTCCGATGATCGACGATCGAGCGCTGCGCTCGGTTGTCCTGCGTCATCGTCACCGCGCGCACCGCACGCATGTGGATGAACAGGTTCTCGGTCAGGGTCGCCATCAGGTCGACGCCCCCCATGCGGATGATCGCCTTGTGGAACTCCATGTTGGCCTGCGAGTATTCGCTGATATGGCTGGACGGGTCGTCGTCGAACGCATCCACCAGGGCACGCAGTTCCGCCACCTCCGCGGCGGTGATCCGTGGGGCCGCCAGCCGGGCGGCCATGCTTTCCAGCGCCGCCCAGACGGCGATCATCTCGACCACCTCGCGCTTGGTCTTGCGCACCACCACCACGCCGCGACGCGGCACCGTGCGGACGAACCCCTCCTGCTCCAGCACCGACAGCGCCTCTCGGATCGGCGTGCGGGAGACGCCGAGGTCCTGCGAGAGTTGCCGCTCGTCCAGGCGGATTTCGCCGGGGTGGCCGTAGATGTCCATTTCGGTGATGGCGCGCTTGATCGCGTCGCAGGCCTGCTTGCGCAGGCCGATGCTGGCTTCCAGCGGCTCGACCTTCAGGCGCGGGGGGACGGCGTCGTCCGGCACCCTGCTCTCCCTCATTCACTTCGATGCATATTGTATTTGGTATGCCACGGGTTGGCAAGGGGCCCTGGTCGCGCGAGCAACAGCGACTGAGGTCGAACCATCGTGGTGCAGCGTTTCGCTTCCTGACGCTGTGACGGCACTCCAGAAGCCGAAGCCAAAGTTCGGGTTGCCGGACAACAGGCCGAAGTGCCGGGGCCCTATCGAGCAGCACAAAGTTCGGAACAGGCCCATAGAGGCGGCGATACTTCCCCGGTGATCCGGGTAGACACAGCGCCTTGAAAAATTCGTTCTATTAGAGGGTACGCAACCGCGTCGCATCGGCATCGCCATTGATAATTATCATATCGATGCGTTGCCAGGACTGTGCCTTGCGACAATGCCGGCCACATGTTCTGTTCAGAATGTTCGATTGGCCGGTTGACCTGGACAAACACAGCAGATGCCCGACAGAATCACCGCAGCTCGCGCAGCTTCACCGATCCGTGTCCCCGCATCGTCGAACGATTGAAGACGCGCGTCCCCTGCTGCTCATATCGCTTTGCTTGCTTGCGCTTGTCGTGGGGATCGTCACCGGCCTGGGCGCGGTCGGCTTTCGCGCGCTGATCGGGTGCGTGCACAACCTGCTGTTCCTTGGTCAGTGGTCATTCTACTACAACTCAAGCGTGTTCACTCCGCCGCCGCCGTGGGGACCCTGGGTCATCCTGGTGCCTGTGATAGGCGCGGTCGGCGTGACGTTCATCGTCACCAATTTCGCGCCGGAGGCGAAGGGTCACGGCGTCCCGGAAGTGATGGACGCCATCTACTACAATCGCGGCGTGATAAGGCCGGTCGTCGCGGTCGCAAAGTCGCTGGCCTCGGCACTGGCGATCGGCAGCGGCGCGGCGGTGGGACGCGAAGGACCGATCATCCAGATTGGCTCGGCGCTCGGCTCGACCTTCGGCCAGGTAATACGCATGTCGATGGGTCAGCGCATCATCCTGGTCGCGGCCGGGGCCGGGGCCGGCATCGCCGCCACGTTTAACACGCCGATCGGCGGTGTGCTGTTCGCCACCGAGCTGATGCTGCCGGAGATCAGCGTCAACACGTTCCTGCCCGTGGCGATCGCCACCGGCACCGCGACCTTCATCGGCCGATTGTTCTTCGGCGCGCAGCCGGCGTTCACTGTTCCCAGCGACCTCGCCCCGCTGCCGGTGGAACCGCGCAGTGCGTTTGTTCTGCTGCTGTATGTCGCACTTGGAGCGGTGATCGGGGTGGCCGCGGCCTTGTTTGTTCGCGGCCTGCACTGGGCGGAAGACGGTTTCGACAAGATACCAGGCCGCTACCTCCGGCATGTGCTGGGAATGCTGCTTGTCGGCGTGCTGATCTATGCGCTGATGCGCTGGGGTGGGCATTATTATGTCGAAGGCGTTGGCTATTCGACGATCCAGGCAACACTTACAGGCCAACTCGGCGCCGGCGGTTTCCTGCTGCTGCTTTATGCCTGCAAGCTGGTCGCCACCTCGGTAAGCCTGGGCTCCGGCTCGTCAGGCGGCATCTTCTCGCCGTCGCTGTTCATGGGCGCGACCCTGGGTGGCGCGTTCGCGGCGCTGGCGTCGACGATCTTTCCCGGACTGCCAATCAGTATCCCGGCCTTCGCGATGGTGGGCATGGGCACAATGGTGGGCAGCGCCACCGGAGCAGCGCTTACCGCCGTGGCGATGATCTTCGAGATGACGCGCGATTACGACATCGTGCTGCCGATGATCCTGGCGGTCGCGGTGGGCCTGGGTGTCCGCCGCATGCTGTCGCGCGAGAACATCTACACCATGAAGCTGGTGCGGCGCGGCCATCCGATTCCGAAGGCGCTGCACGCCAACATGTTCCTGGTGCGCAGCGCCAGGGATGCGATGGAGCGCGACTTCCTGCTGGTCGACGAGGCGACGAGTTTCGACGAGTTCATGCGCATGGCGCCGGCATCGAGCGGCATGCGCCACGTGGTGGTGACTCGTGGCAACCTGATCGTCGGCGTGTTGCGGGTGAACACCGCGCTGCGGCGGACGGTCAGTGCGGGGCCGTGCGACGTGACGCTCGGCGCGCTGGCACAGCGCAATTATACGATCGTTCGAGCGGCGTCCGCGGTGTTCGACGTGATCGCCCGGCTCGGCCGCCACAGGGCATCCATTGGGGTCGTGGTGGAAGGAAAAGGCCGGCCGCGCGCCAACAACGTGGTTGGCGTCATTACCAAGGAACACATCGCCGATGAGGTGGCGAACAGCGTGCGCATTTATCCGCGCTGAAGCAACGTAGGGAGGCAGCCATGATTGTGCCGTGCCCGGCGCCGGAATGGCCGGGATCGTTGGAGGAGGCCGGACCGGCGGAGGATCGTTCCATCCTTTTGCAGGGCCGGATTTCGATCGGCCGGACGAAGTTCTCGGTGACCGCGGTGCGGGTGGACCCGATACGGTTCGGGCCGGATTTTCGCGCGGACCGGAATTTGAGAATTTACGCCGGCTATGAACTGTCGGACTTACTGGGCGCGGTTGCGGAACTGGTTGGCGAGGCGGGACCTTCCACCGTACAGCTCGAGACCGGGCGATACGTGTTGTGGATGCTGCCGGGCACTGAAACAGGCTAGTGCTGTGACTCTGACGGATAGATCCCACGCCCAAGTCCGTCATTGCGAGCGCAGCGAAGCAATCTCCCCGAGAGATCCAGCGAACTTTCGCTGGAGATTGCTTCGCTTCGCTCGCAATGACACCGGGACGCCGGGCACCAAGCGATAGAATCGCAACACTAGCCTGCTGCCGCGGCAGAGAAATGCGGCGAGTGCCAACCGCTTGGACCATGCGGCCGGGACGTCACGGCGTCGGGCGGAATGCGATGAGCGGCAGTTGTGCGACGGCCCGCCGGCGGGAAACTACGGAACCGTCATAGTGCCAGCCGAGCAATCGGCTCAATACCCGGCGGACGATGGACACGAGAAGACGGTTCCGTTGCTGGTCCTCCGCGAGCACCTGCATCGCCTCGTCGCTATCGAGGAAACGGTGAGCGGCAACGAAGCGTTCAGAACCGACGATGATCTCCGGGCCTGGTGTCGCCTCGATATTGCGAAGCCAGTCGGCGTTCGGACCGAAGCCGCTCATGACGACCATTTCGACTGGATTTGGACGCCACTGCATGATTTCCAGCACGGTGTAGCGCTTCATGCCCGTGCGACGCCCTGTGTGGATCAGCAGCAGGAAGCGATGACCGAGCAACCAGCCGCATCTCCAGCGGTACAGGTATACGGGGGCCCGAAATAGGCGGCGCAGCAGGGGTGTCGATCGCGATGTGGCCATGATTGGCAGATTCGAAACCCGTTACATCGTCACGCAGGGCAGTGTAATACCAGGCCGCCGAACGATTGACTCTCGACCGTTTCGCACGGACTGCCCCCACCCGTCATGGCCGGGCTTGACCCGGCCATCTATCGCGACACCGTGCTGCATAGATGGCCGGGTCAAGCCCGACCATGACGGGTGGGGCGGCAGGTGCCGTGTGTCAATCGTTTGGCGGGCTGGTATAACTTATTCGGCGTGGAGCAACCACGCCGCGGCGCCCCCGATCTCACGCATGTTAACGTCATTCGCCATGCGTAAATCGTCAATTTCACTTGTGCCGTTGGTGTCGAGCATTACAAGGCTTGGAAGTTCGCGCGCCATCACACACACTCTCGCCGCGCTGAGTTATCGACGAGAAACCTTCGCATGCCCCACAAAGCCATTGTCGGCCTGATTTCCGATACGCATGGGCTGCTGCGGCCCGAGGCGCTCGACTTTCTGCGGGGCAGCGATTTCATTGTCCATGCCGGGGACATCGGCGATCCCGGGATCGTCACCGAACTGGCCCGCCTGGCGCCGGTCGTCGCCGTCCGTGGCAACATCGACCAGGGCGACTGGGCGCAATCGATCCCGGCAACGGAGGTGTTCGAGGTTGGCGGCGCCGCGGTGCTCTATGTGCTGCACAACATCGACGATCTCAACCTCGACCCTGCCGCGGCGGGGTTTCACGCCGTCGTCTATGGCCACTCCCACCAACCGGGCGTTCGATGGAAGGATGGGGTGCTGTACGTGAACCCGGGCAGCGCTGGTCCGCGACGCTTCTCGCTGCCGATCTCTGTCGGACGGCTTCTCGTTGATGCCGGCACGGTGTCAGCGGAGCTGATCGAAATCGCGCCGAAATCGCGGTAGCTCCGCCGATTGGCTACATTCGAGGCAGGCTCTTCGCCGGCCTTGTGCACACCAATCCACGAGAATATCCGCGCGCCAGCAGCATTCTGCGGGCATTCCAGTTGCCGTCGCGGATTGAACAGCAAAGCAAGCGAGGTTTTAACACAGAGGGCGCCGAGCAGAAGATAAAGCCACAGAGTTGCGCAGAGAAAATTATATTCGTAAGCCTGCCACTGTCCGATCAGCAAACCTCACCAGAGAATATTCCCTCCGTGCCACTCTGTGGCTTTATCTTCTGCTCGGCGCCCTTGGACTGCTAACCTTAAAAATCCCCGCGGATTGCGAAGATTTTATTCACGCTGCACTGCTAACCTTAAAAATCCCCGCGGATTGCGAAGATTCTTATTCACGCTGCCAGTTTCGTCAGTTCCTGCGTGCTGGCCCGTCGTGCGGTGATCAGCGCGGTAACCGCAATGCGGCCGGCATCGGTGAGAAGATAGCGGTGGGTATGCGGGACCTTGCGGATCAGGTGATGCGCCCGCAGCAATGCCAGCTTGCGGGAGATCGCCGCGGCCTGGCGGCGTTGCTCGGGCTTTGACACCGACGGACGGGTGAATAGCAACTGCCGCACGTCACGGTTACGGAAGCCGTTGATGCTGAACTCGCCCCGGCCGAGTGCCTCGATCAGCGCAGCGTCGGCCGGCGCGTGCGGGTTCAGCGGGCGTACTCGGCGGCCATTGCGCTTTGTCGGCCGGCACAGCCGGGCGGTCAGTTCGCCGAGCGAGGTGGTGTTCTCGACCGAGGCCAGCGCCTGGAGATACCGATCGTTGGCAGCCTGCGAGACTTCCGTGCGCCGGTGCAGATCGGCAATCCCCTTGCGCATGCCATGCCAACCCTGCGGTGCCTCCGGCTTGCCCTCAGGTGTACGGAATGACTTGAAGCCTGCCGCATCGTTGATCGTGGTTTCCACCCGCAGCACGCTGCCTTGCTTGTCGTACATCTTGATTGAGTTCTCTCCCAGCCGGTGCTTGATCCGCACCCCCTCGTGCCGCCGCTTCAGGTCGCTGACCACTTCGGCGTTCAGGTGCGGCGGCAGCTTGCCGCTGGGTGGAATGGCGCGTCCGAGGAAACGCATCACGTCCGGGCTGAGGAAGCTGGTCAGGCCGTGCTGCACCAGCGTGGGGTACAGCCGCGCCAGGCTGGCGCTGTTGCGGAACAGGATGTCGGTGGCCCATTCGCTCTGATAGGTGGACCAGTAGTAGTGCACCGGAAAAGCCTGGAACATCGCCTCATGCTGGGGGTTCAGGCTGCGTGCGATCCCGTTCAGCAGGTCGGGCCAGGCAGCCTGTACCTGCCGGTCCATCAACCGCTGTGCCGCGACGGGATCCACCAGCCTGGTGAAACAGTTGTCCCGCCGCACATAGCCCAGGCCGGCCGCGTCCATCGCACGCGCCAGCCACTCCCGGCCGTTCAGGCAGATCTGGATGGCAAAGGGAAACCAGGTCTGGATGCGTGCATGCATGAAGCCGAAGATCGGATGGATCTGGTAGTGGTAGAGGTGCAGGCACCTGCGGTGGCGCGGCCGCAGTTGCAGGTGTTTGGACGCGCGGTCGCGTATGATGTCGTACGACAGGCACGGTTCAGTGGCCGTGAGGATGCAGATCAGGCCTTGCTCGATGCCGTCCCGCCGGGCAATCGCCCGGGCTTGGTCTTCCTTGCTGGTGGCGCTTGACGGCAGGAAGACGATCGGCCGGCTGGTGCTGCGGGCTTGCGCCTCCGATGCCTTGCGCAGCTGCTCTGTCACGGCCTCAGCGTGGCTGGCGAAGTCCTTCAGCAGCACCTGCATCGCCCAGAGATACCGTTGCATCCCCAGGTGGTGCGCCAACATCCGCAGCGTGCCGCGGAACACCAGCCGGTCAAAACCTGACAGCACGCCAATGACATCACCCGCGTGCTTGCTTACAAATGCTTCCACGGCGTTCCCCTCCTGACTGTTCTGGTAGCTCTCGCAGGACCCAGTCTAGCCAGCTCTGAGGTGGAACGCCGTGCTCTTGTTTGGTTGCGGCCGGATGGCTGCGCTAGGTTAAAGCCTTGCTTGCTTTATTTCCCGCGGGCTTCTCCGAACATCCGTGCTGGCATCCCCTCGCATCGGCATAGGACCAAACGGCAAGTCCAGCGCAGCCGCCCGGCGCCGCCAGCGCCGCGATCGGCCCGGACAGCCGGCCTGGGTCCCCTCACCCCGCACCTCCGTAAAAATCGCCGCGCAGCCGGTTCCAGCCACTTGCATTTGTTAGTTAGGTTATGTTAGTATTTGCACTCCGCCGCATCAACCAACCCGGAGCCACGCCAATGTCCACCCTCTCCGCCATCGCCAGGCACGAGTATTACGTCGAACTCGGCAATGCGCTGCCGCCGCCGGTCAGCGGCAATCCCGAACATCGCGAAAACCGCCTGAAAACCGCGATCGAGACGTTCGAAGCTCTGCGCCCCGGCGACGCCTACGAGGGGCGCCTCGCCGTGACGATCGTGGCCTGCGGCGCCCATGCTCTCGACAGTCTGCGCCTGGCCGGCATTTACCGCGACGACATAGCGAAAATGACCCGCTGCCGCGCCCAGGCCGCCAGCATGGCGCGCGTGGAAGGCGCGGCGAAGCGCACGCTGGAGCGGGAGCAAAAGGTGCGGCTGGCGGCAGAAGCGGTGGCAGGCGAAGCGCCGCGGCAGGCAGCGAAGGCGCTTGCCCCGCCGCCAGCCGCCGCCGTAGCGCAGGTCGCGGTGCCGCCTCGCGCGGCTGCCAAACCGGCTGCGCCGCCGCCCTCACCGCCTGCCGCGGCCCCGTCGCCCTCGCCCGAGGCGATCGCCGAGGCCGAAGCCTTCGTGCTGAAAGACGTCGTGGCCGCGGCGCAGATCCGCCACGACCGCGGGGTCACGCCGCAGTGCAAGGCGCGTTTCAGCGACCTGGCACTGCCCACCGATCCGGCAGTGATCGACGCGCTGGTCCGCGGCGTCAGCGATGTGCTCACCGTGCTTGACGATCTCTGCGGCGAGACGCTGGACGCAGTCGCCTGACGGGGCTGGCACGGAAACAGAGAACGCAGTCGCATGAATTGGGATTCTGAGACAGCCGCGAGACCGGCCGTGACGCTCGTTAGACCCTGCCGGTCATCGGACTGCGTGCCGCCCGTTTGAAAATCCGCGATGGATCGATACCGGCGATTCCCGCCAGGGTGGGCCGGCTATCGGCATTTCGGGCCGGCACGTGACATGCACACCGATCCACCGCCTGGACGCCCAGCTCCAACGGCCCTTTGCTCTCCATCGTTCGACAACGCTATTCTCCTATCACGCGCACTCGACCGTAATCGGCAACATGCGGTCCGCAGGAGAGCAAAACGTGACCACGTCAAGGGCCGCCGCCGACACCGGCAGGTCGAACGGCGACAATATGCTTGCTGCGCTGGACGTCGCTCCGGCGATCGTTCGCGACCTGGACGGAACGATCCGTTACTGGAGCGCCGGTGCGGAACGCCTGTACGGCTGGTCACGGGACGAGGCCGTGGGGCGCCGATCGCACGATCTGCTGGCGACGCAGTTTCCGCAGCCGTTGGATGACGTCCAGACTGCGCTGCTGACAAACGGCGCTTGGCACGGCGAGGTGCAGCATCGGGTACGCGACGGCCGTACTGTGCTGGTTGCCAGCCATTGGGCGCTGCGCCGCAGCAGGGCAGGCCAGCCTCGCCAGATTATTGAAATCAATCACGACCTCGGCTTCCAGCAGCCGGAGATCACGGCGATCCGCCGGCTGGCCGCCATCGTCGAATCGTCGAACGACGCCATCATCGGCAAGGACCTGAACGGTATCGTCACCCACTGGAACCGCGCGGCGGAAACGATGTTCGGCTACCGCGCCGAGGAGATCGTCGGCCACCCGATCGTCGTGCTGTTCCCGCCAGACCGCGTGGCGGAAGAGGCGATGATCCTGCAGCGCATCCGCCGTGGCGAGAAGGTGGAACATTACGAAACAGTCCGCTTACGCAAGGACGGCAGCACCTTTCCGGTGGCGCTGACCGTATCGCCAATCCTCGACGATACGGGAGCGATCGTCGGAGCGTCGAAGATCCTGCGCGATCTCTCCGAACACCACGATCGCGAACAACGCCTGCGGGAGGCTCAGTCGGAGCTGTTCCACGTGCAGCGGCTGACCGAGCTCGGCCAGCTTGTCTCTGCGCTGGTGCACGAGGTGAACCAGCCGTTGGCGGCCATCGGCAATTATGCCGGCGCAGGCAAGCGGCTGCTGGCGGCCGACAACAACGACGCCACGGCTGTGGCGCTGCAGAAGATCACCGAGCAAACCGAACGGGCGCACCAGATCATTCAGCGGCTGCGCAATTTCGTGAAAAAGAGCGACAGCGAGCAACGGCCGGAGCCCCTGCCCGGCATGATCCAGGACAGCGTCGCGCTGGCGATGGTGAGCCTCAAGAAAGACCATGTGGCGCTGGAGCTGCGGCTCGACCCCGCGGCTACGCATGTGGCGGCCGATCGCGTGCAGGTCCAGCAGGTGCTGTTCAATCTGCTGCGCAATGCCATGGAGGCGATGGAGCGATCCGAGCGGCGGGAGATCGTCGTCACCGCTGCCACTTCCGATGCCGGAATGATCGAGATCGGCGTCGCCGATAGCGGCCCGGGACTGGCGCCCGAGGTGCGCGCCAACCTGTTCCGGCCCTTCGTCACTACCAAGGACAGCGGCATGGGGGTCGGCCTGTCGATCTGCCGCTCGATCGTCGAGACGCATGGCGGGCGGCTGTGGGCCGAGGACAATCCAGGTGGCGGGACGGTGTTCCGGTTCACCTTGCGGGCGCCGGATACCGCCGGGGTCACACACATGTGACGGTGGAGCAAGGATTATGCGGCCCCCGCCATTGACATGGGTCATGGCGAAGGATCGGCGGTTCGCTCATCCTGGGAGGATCGAAACCCGGACATTGCGACCCTATCGGCTCGGGCGATAGCCGACTGGAGCAGAATGATGAGCGGCTGCGAGGCAAAAGTGATTGCGGTGGTGGACGACGACGAAGCGGTGCGGGATTCGCTGGCGTTCCTGCTGACGGTCACGGGTCACAAGGTGGCTGCGTATGCGTCCGCGGCCGATTTCCTGGACCGTTGCGACATGTGCGGGGTGGCCGGGCTGATCCTGGATCATCACATGCCGAAGCAGACCGGGCTGGAGTTGCTTGCCAGGCTACGCAGCGACGGCCGCGCATTGCCGGTGCTGCTGGTGACCGGCTCGCCATCGCCCGAAATCGTGGCGCGAGCTGGGCACTGGGCGTCGACCGGGTACTGGAGAAGCCGGTATCCGACCAGGGGCTGATGGAGTTCGTCGAGCGGGTGGCTGCCTGATCTATTTCGCGCTGCATGCAACAGCGACACCTTCGCCTGCTACGCTTCGCGCCTTGACCTCTCCCGCGACGGGGGAGATTTTTTAGCCATGCAGCTCGACCTTTTCGCGGATGCCGGCCTCCGGCACCCGCCGCCCGCGCCAGCGCCGCTCCCCAATCGCGAGGCCATGCTCGCCGCGGAACTGTCGGACGCCGCGCTTGTAGCCAACCTGCCCGACGCCGGCCTGACCAACTGCCGGGCCCTTGCCGCCGAGGCGGCGCGGCGCAAGCTGGCCGCTTCGGTGCCGTCGCTGGAAACGCTGTGCCGCCGCTTCAGGGGCTTTGGCCTCCACCATCCGATCCCCGAGCAAACCGCGGCGGTCGAAGCTCTTGCCGCGATCGGCGGGGCTGACGCCGTCGCCGCCGTCCGCAGGATCGTCGTGGAGCAGGTGGTCGCCGGACCCGGACGGCGCGAGGCAATCCGGGCCGCGTCCGCCCTGCGTTGCATCCTGCCAGAACAAACCGCGGCTGCACTGCTGCTGAATCCAGATCCGGAGGTCCGCGCACTGGCCTGCCGCTGCGTGCCCCGCACCGCGCAGATCGCCCGCCTGCTTGGCAGTTTGCTCGAAGACCTGAACCCTGGAGTGGCTACTGCCGCCACCAAGGCGCTCGGGCTGATGGGGCGGACTGAGGCCCGGCCGTCGCTCGTGCGTCTGTTGCGCCAGGCCCCGGATTCCGAACTCGTCGAGGCGGTGACCCTCGATCGCCGACGAGGAATGCACCGTATTGCTCGGGCGCATCGCCCGGCAGCACGAAACACTGCGCGACGCCGCGGTGGCGGCGCTGGAGGCGATCGACACGCCCCGTGCGACGGCGATCCTGGCGGCGCTCAGCAGCCAGCACGCGGCATCGCCCGAAGCGCTCATCCCCCCTGCGACGAGTTGATCGCCGGGGGAACTCATTGCTTCGCGCATCCGTCAAACGTTAGATTGTCACGCCGCAAAGGTTGGCGGCGGCACGCAGGATTTGCGCGAACATGCACCCCACCAACGCTATCGCCTCCCACGCGGCCATAACTGGCCGGGGCCGGAACCACCGATCAGCCTGTTTGGCCCCAAAGTTCGGCAGCGCCGCCGGCGCCCGGGCTCGCCAATCCGCCGCACGGCGGACGAATTGCGCCAGAATCGCCCACGGCGGGTCAGCACCGCCCAGATGCTCGCATGCGCTGCGGTGGTCGTCATCTGCGCCATGCTGATCTCGCTGATCTGGATCAACACGGAACGCGCCATCAGCGACCAGTCGGACGATGTACGCGCGCGGGTGGAGGCGGCGATCACCGCCCAGGCCGCGACACTGGCAGTCCAGGCGCAGCATGAGCTCCAGATGATCGACCAGTCGCTGACCGTGTTGCAGGCCGCCTGGGAAGCAGATCCGGACAGCTTCAATCTGACCGATTGGCGCAAGAAGATGCCGGCGCTGACGGCAGTGAGCGACGACCTGTTCATTGCCGACCAGAAGCACCTGATCGTGCAGGATATCAATCAAGCGGCGGTCGGTCAGGGATTCGGCTCAGCCTATGCCACGTTTGCCAGTGGATCGCTGGAGCCGATCCTGCCGCATGGCGCCGACAACGCGATAGTGGTCGGTGAACTCGGTTCCGGCGGCGTCATCCGGGAGCATCTGATGTACTTGGTGCGTCCGCTGCCGAAGCCGGAGGGCTGGCTCATCGGGGCATCTTACCGGTCGAGCGCACTTGCTTCCGTGTTCGCGGCGGCTGGGCTGGGCCAATCCGGCTTGGCCGCGTTGATCGATACCCATCGCGGCGGCGTTCAGGCCGTAGCGGGAACCGCGGCGTTACGGCCCAAGCTCGCGATCGGCGAGACACCGATGTACACCGACATGGTGAAACGGCCGGGCGGCGGGATCTGGTCGGGCAAAACCCCGATCGACGGCCTGGACCGCATCATCGCTTTCCGCCGCATCCCCGACCGCGACCTGATCGTTGTCGTGGGCGTGGTGACCGATCAGGCCTTGGCCCCGGCGGAAACCTGGGCGGCGGCGGCGCGAATGCTGGCGGTCATAGCCTCGCTGCTGGTGCTGGCGATCGGCGCTACGGTGCTATGGGAAGTGTGGCATTGGCGAAGCACGCGCCGCCGCAACCGGGCACTGAAGCAGGCCGAGGCCTTGGCGACAGCCATGCAGGGCGATATCGCCATGGTGCGGATGCAGGCTGCTGTCGGCGCGGCTCAGATGCAGGCGATGCTGGGAGGTATCTACGAGGGCGCGGCCGCGTTCGATGGCGGGCACCACCTGACTGCATGGAACCCGCGCTTCGCCGTCTTGAGCAATCTGGCCGAGGACGCGCTGCGCGAGGCTATGCTGCTCGACGATTTGTTGCGGCAGATGGTGGTGGCCGGGCGCTTCGGAACATCGGAGGACGTGGATGCGGAGGTGGTGCGCCTGGTCGCGGCGCTGCGGCCGGAGTCCGGTTTGGAGAGGTTGCCGTAACGGGCTCGGACGGCGCCAGCCTGGTGCTGCGCGCCCAGCCAATGCCGGATGGCGGGCTGCTGCTGATTTGGGACGTGCCGATATGCTGCCGGCTGCGGCGGCCAAACCCGCGCGGGTGACCGCTGAGGAGAGCGAGGCGGCCGATCCGGTGGAGTGGTAGTGTCTGCTGTTGCGGCACTGTTACCAGCGACTCCAAGCGCCGCCACCTTCGATGACAGGCCGCCAAGTTAGACTAATGTTCTGTCACGCCAACGTGGATTTCGCGAGGCGGACGAGTGTCAATCGGTGTTTTCACCGTAACTTCAGCTAGTTATCTTGGTGGGCCCGGTGGGGCTCGAACCCACGACCCCAAGATTAAAAGTCTCGTGCTCTACCAACTGAGCTACAGGCCCTTGCCAGCCGCGTTGAACGCCAAGCCGCCCCGGAGGTCAAGGCAGGGCACCCATACCCATGACGCTCGGCACCATTCAGGCTGCCCGGCACGGACATCGCCCAGGGCAGCGACATCGGCCTCGCCGGACGCCATCCTCACCTGAGTTGGATCGGCGGTCCCAACGGCTGCAGCGACATCGGGGGCGTTGCCGGAGGCGGGCGGGGTGGCCCTCCCGGCGTCGCCGGCGACGTATCCAACGGCTGCTGCTGCACCGGCGGCGGCGCCGACGTGGCAGGCATGAGCCATGGCTCCAGGTTGCGGCGAACCTGATACTCGAACTCCACGTTCATCGCGTCCATCGTCGCCTTGGTGATGTCGTAGAGGGTGCCGCGCAGGTCATCGACCGGACCGGTATGTTGCCGCGAGACGGTGGCCTGGGCGAAGCCGGACCGCAAGCCCGGCTTGGGATAGATCTCCAGCACCGCCGCCAATGCGCAGGTGATCATGTCGTCCTGGCGGATCAATGAGGCGTTGGTAATGGCGAACACCGCTTGCCCGCTGGCGCCCAGTGCTTGCAGCCGATCCTCCGCCATGGCGCGGAGCGCGTCGATCGGATGCACCGGGTCGCGGCTGGTCATGTCGGATCCCGATGCCGGACGGACGAAATCGCTCCTGGATATCGATGGACGCGACGTTCAGCCGGATCGGCGGCAGGTAGTTGTAGCGCAGCGGCGGGAAAGTCCTCCCGCTCCTTCCCGCCGCAAGCAGCCAGCAGGAACGGCAACAGCAGAGTCGCGCGTCGGGTCAGAAGGCTGGCATGCATGCGAACTGGCTCCGGCCGGCTTGGTGTTCAGGTGTGCTTCGGCGCGGTGGCCTCGCCATGCACCTCGTCGCGGGTGAAACGAAAGTCGAAATTGCAGAACTCGCAGGTCATGACGATGTCGCCGTCCACCGCCATGTGGTCCAGGTCGTCGATCGAGAACGTCTCCAGGATGCCGGACAGCCGGGCACGCGAGCACCGACAGCCATACGATAGCGAGCGGGCGCGATCGACGGCGACGCCCTCGGTGTGGAACAGGCGGTACAGTAACGTTTCGGGCGGCAGGGCATCGTCCAGCAGTTCGGCGTCGGTCAGCGTTTCGGCGAGGAAGGCTGGCAGTGCGCCAGCTTTCCTCCTGCGCCTCGGCGTCCAGCGCAGGATCGATGCCGCCGGCACCGGCGACCTTCTCCAGGATCAACGCCCCGGCACGCCATCCAGCCTCGGTCTGTTTGCAGGCGAGATGCAGCATACAGCCTATTTGCTCGCTGGTGCTGAAGTAGTGCAGTGCCATCTCGGCGAGGTTTTCCCCCTCGATGGTGACAATGCCTTGATGGCGGTTTTGCTCCGGTCCCTGGTCCACGGTGAAGGCCAGGTATCCACCGCCGAGCAATGCGTTGGCGGCGGGGTCCGGTGTGGCCTCCAGCAGCGCAGCCAGCACCTCGGGCCTGGCGCGCGCGTAGCCGCGCAGCGCGCCGGTGTCGGTGCAGTCGGCCAGCAGCATCGGCACTGGCCCGTCGCCTTTGGCCTGAAGGCTGAACGAGCCGCGGAACTTCAGTGCTCCCGATAACGCGGCGGCGAGCGCCAGCGCCTCACCGGCGAGGCGGGTGACGACGGGGTGGTTGTCGTGCCGGGTCAGCAGCGCGTCCGCCAGCGGGCCGAGCCGCACCAGGCGGCCGCGCACCGGGCGGTGCGGCAGGTAGAATGGCGTGACGCCGCGCGGCACCACGATATCGGGCACCGGCGGACGGGCGGGGTCCAGGAAGGCAGGAGTTTGCGACATTCCGCGCAAGATAGGCACGCGCGGGGCGCAGGGCTACTGTCCGGGGCATGCTGCGTGCGATGACCTTGTCCGATGCAGACGCGGTCGCGGCCCTGATCCGGGAGGCCTTCGCCGCCCAGGCAGTCGCCACCGACCCGCTACCCTCGGCCTTACTCGTGACCGCGGCAGACGTGACTGCGCATCTGGCCCGGGGTGGCGGCGGGGCAGTTGCTTTGGTCGACGGGGTGATGGCTGGGTCTGTCTTGTGGGAGGAGAAGGACGGCGGGTTGTATGTGAGCCGCGTGGGCGTGGCGCCGTCGTCGCGGCGGCAGGGGATCGCCCGGGCGCTGGTGGCAGCGGCCGAAGCGGCGGCGCGGGAGATGCGGTTGCCGCGCGTGCACCTGGCGACGCGGCTGGTGCTGGCGGACAATCGGCGGCTGTTCGCGGCGTGCGGCTTTGTCGAGACGGAACGGACGGCGCATCCGGGATACGCCGAGCCGACCTCGGTGACGATGGTGAAGTTTCTAACCTCTCCCGCTCCCGCGGGAGTGGTTATTGCACTGGGGAAAAATCCGTCGGACGCATGATCCGGTTCTCCTGCTTCAGCAGCAGTTCCCGCCGGTAACCTTCGGCGAGGAACTTCTGCCATTCAGGATCGGCGGCCATCGCGTTGCGCCGGCGTTCGCGGTCGCCCTGATCCTCATAGCCCCAGATATGCACCACGGTGTTCAGCTCGCCTTCCACCGTGGTGAACCAGCCCAGGCAGCGGCCGAGATACTTCTGTTGCAGCGGCCAGGCCATTTCCTTGTACATCGCAACCCACTCGGCCAGCTTGTTCGGCTTGCAGGTGTAGATGCGCAGGTCAGCAATCATCGCGTTCTCTCCTGTTGCGATCGAGGTAGCGCAACGTGTGGCGTTCGGCCGGCGCACGCAAGACCCGCGAGTCTCACCACGCCTCGCGCCCCTTTGTCGGTCGCGCCGTCGCTTCCGCTTGTCGCACCCGCTGCTCTGCCTCGTGCTTGTCGAACATAGCCCGCGCGGCGGCCGAGCGCTTTTCCGTCAGCTCGTCGCGATGCGCGGTGCACCAGTCGAACGATTCGACACGCGGCACATTGTCGCCGGAGAAGTGCGGCATGACGTAGCGGGAATACAATTCATAGGATCGCTTCGTCGCCTCCCAATCCGCCCAGTTATGCGCCTGTTGCAGCATCACGCCGAACGCGCCCTGCTTGGCCTGCAGCCGCTCGATCAGCGCGACCGCGTCGTCCGGCGTGCCAATCACCCCAAATTTGTTTTCGACGAACCACTCGGCCGGATCGGCGCCCGCCGGGGGCAGGAAGCGCGGCTGGTTGTTGTTCAAATACCCGAGGTAGCGTTCGAAGCCGAACCTGCAATTCTCATAAGCCTTCGCGCGCGTCTCGGCGATGTGCATCGGTCCCACCAGCCGCAGCCGGGACGGGTCCATCGTCCTCCCCTGCTCCGCCGCAATGCCATTGGCGATCTTCCAATTTGCGTCGAGCGCGTCGAACCCGAACGGATTGGTCGCGGCCACGCAGATCATGCTGAGGTCGTACTTCCCTGCCAGCCGTCCGCCAGATGGGGTTACCGCACTGACCACCGCGACCTCGGGGTGCGGCTTGGTGTAGGGCAGCAGATGCGCTCGCGCGTTGACGAAGGTGTACCAGCTCGGTCTTCTCGGTGACGATCTCGCCCTTGAAGAAGCGCAGGATCACGTCGAGCGCCTCGGCCATGCGGTCGCGCTGCACATTGGGATCGATGCCCAGCATCAGCGCGTCGGACGCCAGCAACCCCGGCCCGGCGCCGAACATCACTCGGCCTCGCGTCATGTGATCGAGCTGGATGATGCGGTTCGCCGTCATCAGAGGATTGTGATACGGCAGCGAGATGACACCAGTGCCGAAGCGGATCGACCGCGTGCGCTCCGCGGCGACCGCGATGAACAGTTCGGGCGAGCTGATCGTCTCCCAGCCAGCCGAATGATGTTCGCCGATCCAGGCTTCGTGGAAACCCAGCTTGTCCAACCAGGACATCAGCTCCAGGTCACGCTCCAGGCACTGCGTGGGGTTTTCTTCCATCGGGTGGAATGGCGGCAGGAATATGCCGTGGCGGAGCGGAAGCTGGGACATGGCGCGTACCTGTTGGTTATGCTGCACGCAGCATAAACCCCCACCGCTCGCAGGGAAGAGCCCGCGTCAGGACCGCTTCTTGCCGTGCCGATGATAGACGCACGGCTCGCCGTTCGTGCGCACGACGCTGAGGTCGCTGTCCAGCGCGTTGGCGCTGAAATGATAACTCGCCTTGTATGGCAGCGAGAGGGAACCACCGACCAGGTACTTGCCAGTGGATTCTGCTACGCCGTTCGGTCCGATGGTCACTGGATTATGGTCCAACCCGGAAAATGTGCCATTCTTGACCGTGAGGGGATAGGCAGCGACGTTCTGATTGCATTGTACGCCGTTTTGCGGATCCGCCGTGCCCGTGGTGTCGTATACGCCGTCATAAGCGGTCGTCTGTGCCCGGGCGGCCGACGCCGCCGTGACCCCAAGGCAGGTCGCAATAACAAGTGCTGACGGCCGGCGGATGCCATGCATGTCTTATCTCTTTCTTCCTGACAGAGCAGCTTCTTGTCATCCCCGCAGCCTCCGATCAAGCCACGTCGGGTTTACCGGTCCGGCGCTTTCCCGCACCCCGGGCGCATAGGGTCGATCGGCCAGAGAGGCGGTGATCGCGGCGACTCCTCCTTGCTTGACCCCGCCACCAAACCGGTCTCCCATTCCACGCCAGGAACCCAAGGGAGAGAGCCATGCACGACACGGTCATCCGTGGCGGAACCGTCGTTGACGGCACCGGCCAGCCGCGTTTCACCGGCGACGTCGCGATCGACGGCGGCCGCATCGCCCAGGTCGGCGGCAAGGCTGGCCCCGGCAAGCGCGAAATCGACGCGGACGGATTGCTGGTCACGCCGGGCTGGGTCGATGCGCACACTCACTATGACGGCCAAGCCACCTGGGACCCGGTGCTGGCGCCGTCATCATGGCATGGCGTGACCACAATTCTGTTCGGCAATTGCGGCGTCGGTTTCGCGCCGGTGCGCCACGCCGACCATGACTCGCTGATCGGCCTGATGGAGGCGGTGGAGGAAATCCCCGGCATCGCCCTGGCCGACGGGCTGAAATGGAACTGGGAAACCTTCCCCGAATACCTCGACGCGCTGGACCAGATGCCGCGCGCGATCGATATCGCTGCACAGATTCCGCACCACCCGCTGCGGGTCTATGTGATGGGCGAGCGCGCGGTGAATCGCGAGAAGGCCACCGCCGACGACATCGAGGCGATGCGTAGCGCCGTGGCTCAGGGTCTGCGCGCCGGCGCCTTCGGGTTCACCACCTCGCGTACCAATTCGCACAAGACCCCGACCGGCGAGATGGTACCCGGTCGCTATTCCGAAGTGCAGGAGCTGCTGGGCATCGGTTCCGCGTTCAAAGGGCTGGGATACGGCGCCTTCGGCGTCAACAGCGATTTCGATATCGAGACCGAAGAGCTGGAATGGATGACGAAGCTGGGCAAGGACACCGGCCGCCCGGTCTGGTTCCTGCTGACCGACCGCCCCACCGATACGGCGCGCTGGCGGCGGCTGATCGACGGCGTTCACAAGGCGCGCGCACAAGGGGCGATGGTCACGGCACAGGTCGCCGGGCGTCCGGTCGGCGTGCTGCTGGGCATCGACACCGCATTGAACCCGTTCTCCATCCGGCCCAGCTACCAGGCCTTGCTGCAACTGCCGGCGGAAGAGCGCATTCGTCGCCTACAAGATCCGGCGATGCGAGCACAAATCCTCAGCGAGGCCCCCTCCCCCGAGCTGATCCATCGGCTGTCGCAATTCCGCCAGCGGATCACTACAAGCTGGCATCGGATGTTCCCGATGAGCGACCCGCCGAACTACGAACCGGAGGCGCGCGACAGCATCGCCGCCATCGCCGCACGCAGCAACCACACTCCGGATGAGGTCGCCTACGATTATCTTGCGGGTGGCGCAGAGAAATTCCTGTTCTTTCCGATCGTCGGCTATAACGAGGACAATCACGACATCATCCGCACCATGCTGACGGATGACGCGACGATCCTCGGGCTGTCGGACGGCGGCGCGCATTGTTCGTCGATCGTCGATGCCAGCGTGCCAAGCTGGATGCTGATCCACTGGGCACGCGACCGCACCCGCGGTGAGCGCCTGCCGCTGGAAATGGTGGTGAAGCGGCAGACCAGCGAGACCGCCGGCTTCTTCGGCTTCCACGACCGCGGTGTGCTGGCGGTGGGGAAGAAAGCCGACATCAACGTGATCGACTACGAAGCATTGCGTCTGCACGTGCCGGAGGTGCGCTACGACCTGCCGAAGAACGGCCGCCGGCTGGTGCAACGCGTGGACGGCTATCGCGCCACCTTCGTGTCGGGCGTGCAGACGTTCGAGAATGGCGACTACACCGGCGCCACGCCCGGGAAGTTGGTACGGGCGGGCGTCTAGAGAGTCCCTCTCCCGCTACGCGGGAGAGGTTAGGTGAGGGTGATGCGTGCGGCACGTTGCGCCCTCACCCTTCCTCTCCCGCAAGCGCGGGAGAGGGGTTTTGATATTGGAGTTTGGAATGGAAAAGCGTCGCCTTGGCCAGTCATCCTTGCAGATCGCCCCGCTCGCCTTCGGCGGCAACGTGTTCGGCTGGACAGCCGATGAACCGACCTCCTTCGCCCTGCTCGATGCCTTCGTCACGGCGGGCTTCAACTTCATCGACAGTGCCGACGTTTATTCGCGCTGGCATCCCGGCAACCAGGGCGGCGAGTCCGAAGTCATTCTCGGCAATTGGCTGAAAGCTCGCGGCAACCGCGGCAAGGTCATCATCGCGACCAAGCTCGGCATCGAGATGGCACCCGGCAAGAAGGGCCTGTCACGCACCTACATGATGCAGGCGGTCGAGGCGTCGCTGCGCCGTTTGCAAACCGACTACATCGATCTCTACCAGTCGCATCGCGACGACCCCGATACGCCGATCGAGGAAACACTCTCCGCCTATGCTGAGTTGATCAAGCAAGGCAAGGTACGCGAAATCGGTGCGTCGAATTTCAGCGCCGCGCGCCTGGCGGAAGCGCTGCGTATCAGTTCTGCGCAGGGGCTGCCGCGCTACCAGAGCTTGCAGCCGCAGTACAGCCTGGTGGAACGCCAGGACTTCGAAGGCGACATAGAGAACCTCTGCCTGAAGGAAAAGGTTGGAGTCATCCCATTCTATTCCCTGGCGAGCGGGTTCCTCACCGGCAAGTACCGGTCTGCCGGCGACACCGAAGGGCGCGCACGTGGCTCGCGCGTGGCGAAATACCTGAACGACGCCGGCTTCCGCGTGCTGGCCGCTTTGGACGACGTCGCCAAGCGCTACAATGCGACACAGGCGCAGATCGCACTCGCCTGGATGATCGCGCGGCCAAGTATTACCGCGCCGATTGCCAGCGCTACCAACGTCGATCAGTTGCGCGAGATCATGCGGGCACCGGAGATCAAGCTTGACAGCGACGCCATCGCGCAAATCGACAAGGCGAGTGCCCCTGCCTGACAGCGCCGAAGCGCAGTCGGTTCTGCAACTGCGCAAGCTGACCCGGCGGTTCGGTGCGACGGTTGCGGTTGACGGCATCGACCTCGACGTGCCGCCGGGACAGGTGTTGGGCATCATCGGTCGTTCGGGCGCCGGCAAATCAACGCTGCTGCGCATGATCAACCGATTGGTCGAACCCAGCGCAGGGACGATCCGCTTCGGCGACACCGAGGTGACGGCGCTGACCGGCCAGGCGCTGCGCGATTGGCGCAGCAGGGCGGCGATGATCTTCCAGCAGTTCCAGTTGATTCCGCGGCTGGATGTGCTGACCAACGTGTTGCTTGGCCGGCTGAACCACCGGGCCACACTGCCGAGTTTGTTCGGCCTGTTCTCCGCGCCGGAGCGCGCCATGGCGCTGTCTGTGCTGGAACGCTTCGACCTGGCGGACCTGGCATTGCAGCGTGCCGGCACGTTGTCGGGCGGACAGCAGCAGCGCGTGGCGATCTGCCGAGCGTTGGTGCAGCAGCCGCTGATGCTGCTGGCGGACGAGCCGATCGCCAGCCTCGACCCGCATAATGCACGCGTGGTGATGGAAGCGCTGCGCCGGGTGAATCGCGAGGATGGGCTGACCGTGCTGGCCAATCTCCATCATCTGGACGCCGCACGGACGTACTGCGATCGCGTCGTTGCGTTGCAGCAGGGACGCATGGTGTTCGACGGCACGCCGGAAGAGCTGACCGCCGAGAGCGTGGTGGATATTTATGGGGCTGATCTAAACCTCGCCCACGAAGTGGGAGAGGTCGAGACGCGAGAGCGTCGAGGGTGAGGGTGATCGGGGCGGCACACTGCGCTCCACCTGCTACGTGCCGGCCCGATCACCCTCACCCTCGACGCTGACGCGTCTCGACCTCTCCCGCTCCCGCGGGAGAGGTTGCTTTACTACCTACGCCGCTGCGCTCGGACGAGCCTTCATCCTGGCATGCCACACCACGATATTCTTGTTCGCCTGGTTGATCGGCTGCTTTATCCCATCGAACACATCGACAAACGCGAACAGCAGAATGTCCGCCATGCTCAGCCGCGCGCCACAAATAAACTCCTTCCCGCCCATCAATCCATCCAGCCACGTCAACTGCTCTTGGGCGATCTGCTTGAGATCGTCGGACGCCGCGGGAATGCAGTGGACACGGTTCTCGAACATCCGCAGCCCTTCGCCATAGCGGAACCCGTTGCCCATCGGCTCGAGGATGTTGAGATCGACGCGCCGTGTCCACATCCGCGTCTCCGCCCGTTCCGTCGGCGTGCTGCCGATCAGCGATGGGCCCGGCGTGACCTCGTCGAGATATTCGCAGATCGCGGTGATCTCGGCGATAACAGTGCCATCGTCCAGTTCCAGCGCCGGGCACTGGCCCGCCGGGTTCTTCGCCAGGTATGGCGCGGCCCGGTTCTCGCCCCCACGCAGGTCTACTTCCACGCGCGGGAATTCGATGCCGCGTTCGGCCATGAAAATACGCACGGCGCGCGGATTGGGTCCGATCGAATTGTACAGCAGCATAACGTTTCTCCCCCTGGCGGTGCTGTGGAGGTTAGCACAGTCCGCATCCGGCGCTATCATCGGCCACGAAAGGATTTGCCGATGATCACCCGCCGCATGCTTGCCCTCGGACTCGGTTCCACACTGTTCGCCTGGCGTGCCCGGGCGGCCGACATGCCGGCCCCCGGCAAGCGCGACTGGGCGAAGCAGATTCCCGTCATCCGCATGGGGCTGCTGGGCGGTGAGAACGACGCCGACCGGTTGGCACGCGTGGACGGCTACAAGAAGCTGATGGAGGCGACGTTCCAGGTCCCGATCAAGCTGCTGGTGGCGGCCGACTATGCCGGCGTCATCCAGGCTTTTGCAGCCAAGCAACTCGACATCGCCTATATGAGCCCGGCGGCCTACGCCTCGGCGTGGATGGAGAGCAACGGCGACGTCGTGCCTCTGGTGGTGACGCAGGAACAGGACGGCGGGACGTCGTACGTTTCGGTGCTGTACACGCGGGCCGATAGCGGCATCACGTCGCTGGCCGACATGAAGGGGCATTCGCTGGCCTGGGCGGATCCGAACAGCGCCTCCGGCTATTTGATTCCGCGCGCGGAGTTTCGCGCCATGGGCATCGACCCGGAACCCGGCAAGTATTTCAGCAATACGGGTTTCGCCGGAGGCCACGAACAAACCGTCGTGGCGGTGCTGAACAAGCAATACGATGCGGGCGTGACATGGACCTCGGGGATCGGCGATGCGGCCGCCGGCTACACCCGCGGCACGCTGCGCATGATGGTGGACAAGAAAATGCTCTCCATGAAGGACTTGCGCATCATCTGGCGGTCACGGCCGATCCTGAACGGACCGCTGACCGTGCGCAAAAGTACGCCACAATCGTTCCAGGACGACATGCTGGCGTTCCATCTGGCATTGCCGGCGGCGTATCCGGACATCTACCACCAATTCGACATGGGCAGCGGCAAGGGCTGGGTGCCGGTGCATCACGACGACTTCCAACCGTTCATCGACATCCTGCAACAGGAAGCGGCGGAGCGGCGGCGGCGTTGAGCACTGCTGCCGCATGACCGGCGCGACCGCGCTGGAAACCGCCTGGCGAGCACGCCGCCGTTCCCGCGTGCTCGGCGGTGCGACCGTCGCGGCAATCCTTCTGGCGTGCCTGCTGGTCTCGGCCTGGGTATCGGAGGCGTATCCCTCAGCGCTGCTGGCGGGCGCCCCACGAGTGGGAGAATATTTCGTCAAGCTGCTGCCAGATTTGCGGCTGGCCGTGCTGTTCGCCGGCACGACGACAAAAGGTTCGCTCGCCTACTGGATGTATCGGCTCGACATCTGGCTCTGGCTGCTGTTCGAAACCAGCCAGATGGCCGCGCTTGCCACGTTGCTGGGCGCGGTGCTGGCGCTGCTGCTGTGCTTTCCCGCCGCCGCCAACCTGTCGCCGAACCGCCTGATCTACATCGTCTGCCGCCGCGCACTTGAATTGTTCCGCTGCGTGCCGGACATCGTCTATGCGCTGATCCTGGTCTGGACCTTCGGTATCGGACCACTCGCCGGCATCCTTGCGATCGCACTGCATACCGTCGGCGCGCTGGGCAAACTGTTCGCCGAGGTGGCCGAAAATGCCGACATGCGGCCGTGGGAGGGTGTACGCGCCGCCGGCGGCAACTGGGCGCAGGCCGTGCGCTATGCCATCCTGCCGCAGGTCGCACCGAATTTCCTCAGCTACATCCTGCTGCGTTTCGAGATCAACGTGCGCGGCGCGACGGTGATCGGCTTCGTGGGCGCCGGCGGCATCGGCCAGGAACTCTATTCGGTGATCAGCTTCAACTACTACCAGGAGATCAGCGCCATCATCGTGTTGATCATCCTGTGCGTCAGCGCGATCGACCTGACGTCGGAAAAACTGCGCTCGCTCGCCATCGGCCGGACTGCATGACGATGAGCGATGCGGCCGACATCGTCCGGCTGCGCGCGCGTTTCCGTCGCGCCTTCGGGCGTCCGCCATGGCAGCGTGCGGCCTGGGCGCTGGGCGGCGTCGTATTCATAATTTGGCTCGGTGCACTGTGTGCTTGGTTTGACATCACCCCGACGCGCCTGAGCAAGGGCGTATCCGGGTTGTTGGTTATCCTGCGGCTGATGGTGCCGCCGAGCCCGGGCGCGCAATGGGCGGATATCCTGCAAGGCCTGGCGCAGAGCGTGGCGATGGCATTCCTGGGGACGTTTATCGCCGCGGTGATCGCGTTGCCGCTGGGTTTGCTCGGCGCACGCAACGTGCTGGTGAACGCGCTGGCGCATTTCTCGATCCGCCGGGTGTTCGACGGGTTCCGCGGCGTGGACCAGTTGATCTGGGCGCTGGCCTTCGTGCGCGCCGTCGGACTGGGGCCGCTGGCCGGATTGTTGGCGATCGCAGCCGCGGAAATCTGTGTGCTGGCCAAGCTGTTTGCCGAGGCGATCGAGAATGCCGATCCGCGTCTGCCGGAAGCGGTGCTCGCCGCCGGCGGATCGCGTCCGCTGGCGATCCGCTTCGGCCTGTTGCCGCAAGTGGCGCCGGTCCTGCTGGCGCAGGTGCTCTACTCGTTCGAGAGCAACACGCGCAGCGCTGCGATACTGGGCGTTGTCGGCGCCGGCGGCATCGGCTTGCAGATCGCCGAGCGCATCAAGGTGCGCTACTGGGACGAGGTGTCGTTCATCATCATCCTGATCCTGATCACCGTCGCCGCGATCGATTTTCTGTCCGCGCGGGTCAGGCGAAAGCTGATCGCCTGACGATCAGGCGACCGCCTCGGCCTCGATCTCCACCATGAAGCGTGGGTCGGCGAGGCCGGAGATGAACAGCAGCGTGGACGCCGGCGCGTGGTCTCCGAATACCGCACCTCGCGCGGCGCGGAAGGCCGACAGCAATCCCCGATCGGTCAGGAAGACCGTGGTTTTCACAATGTTGGTAACGCCCATGCCATTCGCGTCGAGCACCGCGCGCAAATTGGCGAAGGCCTGGGTGATCTGGCCTTCACCTGTGGTCGGCACGCTGCCATCAGCGGCAAGACCCACCTGGCCTGAAATGATCAGCCGGCGCTCGGCGCCTTCCACGAGTATGCCATGCGAATATCCGGTCGGCGCCCGCACCGTCGGAGGATTGCTGATCGTAATCACAGCCATGGTCGTTTCCCTCGGTTGTTACCGCGCGAGCCAGTCCCGCACGGCTTGCTTGATGAACGCGGCATCGGCGGGATTCGGGACCGGGTTGCCGGCGCGGTGTCCCCAGATACTCGGAATTGGCCGCAGTTCGGCGTGCGCCAAATGCGGCAGTTCGGCAGCATTGTCGGCGACGCGGAAATACAGATCGGTCTCGCCCGGCATCAGCAGAACCCGCGCACGGATGGCGTGCAAAGCGCGCATCAGGTCGCCATCGTACAGGGTGTTGGCGCTGATATCCGCGGCCTCCCACGTGCGCAACTGGGCATAGAGATTGGCCGCCGGCCGGGCGCCGAAGCGTTCCTCCCAGTCGGTACGCAGGAACGTTTCCAGATCGGGAGCGCCAAGGTTGGGCGATGGCCCGGATGCGAGATGCAGGCCGGCACGATAGAAATCCTGGCTGAGTGCCCAGCCTGCATAGATGCGTCCGAACGCTCGCTTCGCGGCGCGCGGTTCCGTGGTGAAGCGGCCATTGCCGATATGTTGCGGCGCGGCTTCCAGCGTCGCCATCAGGCCGTGCAGAAACACCTGGTTGTGCACCGAGGTCCGTGCCACGCCGCAATTCACCACCACGCGTTCCACGGCATCCGGGTGCAGCGCCGCCCAGTGATAGGCCTGCAATGCCCCCATCGACCAGCCATACACGCAGGCGATGTGTTCGATACCGAAGTGTTCCGACAGCAGCCGTCGCTGCACCTGCACATTATCGAAGATTGTCACCAGCGGCGGATAGTCGGGCGTATCGGACGGGCTGGAGGACAGGCCGTTGCCGAACATGTCGGCGATGACGATGAACCATCGGGTCGGGTCCAGCACTCGGTCCGGGCCGATCAGCCATTCCAGGTCGGGATGCTGCGCCGCATAG
Organism: uncultured Alphaproteobacteria bacterium; assembly: GCA_963762885.1. Classification (GTDB taxonomy): domain Bacteria; phylum Pseudomonadota; class Alphaproteobacteria; order Acetobacterales; family Acetobacteraceae; genus JASHVB01. Next base: position 296,111 of record CAVXNH010000077.1, on the reverse strand, counting down.
CTGGTGGGGTACAGGATGACGTTGTCACGCGCCGGCGACAGTGTGCCATGCGCCTTCCATGACAGCCGCGCGTTGTGCAGCACGGCGCCGGATTGCAGGATGAGGTCGCCGGCTTCGAAGCTGCCTTGCTGCGTGGGCCAGTCCATGTCTATCCCCTCCACGCGCTTCGCCGCGTGCTCCTGCCAGTCCGCGGCGGAGTTGGTAAGGCGCCGGCGACGAGGCAACACGATGATGCGCCTGATTGCCATAGGGCGGCAACGCGACGGCCCGGAGGCCACACTGTTCGCGCGCTACCAGGCGCGGCTGCGGCCGGCGCTTGTCGTTACGGAGATTGCCGAGGCGCGTGGCACTCCGGCCGAGATCAAGCGCCGCGAAGCCTCGGCGTTGCTGGCGGCGTTGGCGGAGGGAGCGTTTGCGGTGGCGCTGGATAGCGGTGGCGAGGCGCCGGACAGTGCCCGCCTGGCGACATTGCTGGAGCGATGGCTGGGGGCAGGCCGGACGCTGTGCTTCCTGATCGGTGGCGCCGAGGGGCTGGACGCCACCGTCATCGCGCGCGCTGATTACGTATTGTCGCTGGGCGCCTTGACCTGGCCGCATCTGCTGGTGCGCGTCATGTTGGCGGAGCAACTATACCGTGCGCGATCGATCGCAGCCGGACACCCTTATCACCGTGCCGGCCGGCCCACCTCCAGCCGGTAGCGTTACGACCTTAACGTTTCGTGCACGGTGCTGGTGTCATCGCGATCCCGGCGAAGGCCGGGGGAAGCAATCTCTCGCCCGGGTTGGCGCGAACTCACGCGGGAGATTGCTTCCCCCCGGCCTTCGCCAGGTCGCAATGACGAGGTTGGACGCGGGATCGACCCGTCAGATTCAGAACACCGCGTTGAACTACCCCGACGTTGCGTAGTCGATCAGGTCATCGAACGTGCCGGCGTTGGGACAGTATTCGTGAGCATGCTGCGCCGCGGTGCCGGCGTCGAGTTCGCGCCGGCACCTTCCAGTCGTCCGGCACTGCGAGCACACGCGTTCAACGTCGCGCACCAATATGGCAAACGACCGTCGGAGGTCGTCGGGATCGAAGCCGCGAGCACGCATCATGCCTTCCATCAACGGCGTGTTATCGTGGAGGCTCGAGGACAGTGCCACCAGATCGCCCTCGCTGAGCGACAAATCACCGGCAAGGTCGCGAATTTCGTTGCGCGTCATGCCCGCGAGTTCGCCCGACGTCCCGCCGCGTGCCCGCACCCAGTCGAGAACACGTCCGAGCAGGCCGGGATTCGCCAGGGCCGGTTCCCTTTGGCTCATGGGTTTCTCCCAATCGGTTCAATGGGTGGAGACTACAAACCATGCCGGGGGTCTGCTTTGATCCAGATCAATCGATCGACGCGGCGTCAGCGCTAGCCGGCATCGTGGGGCGGTGTGCGATCCATCGCCGTCCGGGCCCCTGCATTTGCCGCCGCGCCAAATATGCTTAATGTGACCGTCGTTGGGATTTTATCGTAACCGGGCCCGATCACGGTCGCCGGATGACAGGAGGAAACATGGCTGAAATCAAAGGCGCCGACTTGCTGGCGAAGAGCCTCAAGGAACAAGGTGTGGAATATATGTTCGGCGTGGTGGGGTTCCCGGTTGGACCGCTCGCCGACGCAGCGCAAAAGGCCGGCCTTCCCTATATCGGCATGCGCAATGAGCAGACGGCGTCGTATGCCGCGGGCGCCGTTGGGTATCTGACCGGCCGGCCGGGGTCGTGCATTACCGTGACCGGTCCTGGCGTCATCCATGGCCTCGCCGGTCTGGCGAACGCGCAGCAGAATTGCTGGCCGATGCTGTTGATCGGCGGTGCATCGGAAACCTACCGCAATGGCATGGGCGCCTTCCAGGAGGAGCGCCAGGTGTTGGCCGCGACGCCGCTCTGCAAATGGGCACACGCCATAGAGCACGTGAACCGCATTCCGTTCTATGTGGAGATGGCGGTCAGGCAGTCGATCTATGGGCGGCCGGGCGCCGCCTATCTCGACATCGCCGACGACATCATCACCGGATCATGCGATGCGGACAAGGCGCACGTGGCCGCAAAGTGCCCGGATCGCCGCGCATCCAGACGATGCCGGAATATGTCGACCAGGCACTGGACGTGCTGCAATCGGCGCAGCGGCCGCTGGTGATCATCGGCAAGGGCATGGCGTTCTCGCGCGCCGAGGACGAGGTGCGCGCATTCATCGAGCGCACGCAATTGCCGTTCCTGGCGTCGCCGATGGGCAAGGGCGTGATGCCGGACGACCATCCGCTGTCGGTCGGTGCGGCCCGCAGCCTGGCGCTGCAACAGGCTGACGTGGTGTTCCTGATGGGCGCACGCTTCAACTGGATCATGCATTTCGGCCTGCCGCCGCGCTACAACAAGGACGTGCGGGTCATCCAGCTCGATATCGAGCCGGAGGCGATGCACCAGAACAAGCCGGCCGAGGTTGCGCTGTGCGGCGACGGCAAGGCCATCGTGGGCCAGCTCAACCACGCCCTCACCCAGCGTCAATGGTTCTATCCGAACGAGACGCCGTGGCGCGCCGCTATCGCCAAGAAGTCGGCCGAGAACGCAGCGCAGATTGCGCCGCAAATCGCCGATGACTCGGCACCGGGCGGTTACTACCGGTTGCTGCGTGACGTCGCTGCCTGGGTGCCGAAAAACGCGATCATCTGCAGCGAGGGCGCCAGCACGATGGATATCGGCCGGACCCAACTGCCGAATTACAATCCGCGTTCGCGGCTCGACGCCGGCAGCTACGGCACGATGGGTGTCGGTTTGGGCTTCGTCATTGCCGCCTGCGTCGTGCATCCCGACAAGCCGATCGTTCACGTATCAGGTGACTCGGCGATCGGCTTCTCCGGCATGGAGATGGAGACGATCTGCCGCTACGGGCTGCCGGCCAAGATCGTCGTGTTCAATAACGGCGGCATCGGCCCGGGCATGGGGGATATTCCGGAAGACCCGATGCTCAACATGCGGCCGAACTCGCTGATCTGGGGCGCACGCTACGACCTGATGATGGAGGCCTTCGGCGGCAAGGGCTTCTATGTCGAGGACCCGAAGGACCTGCGCGGCGCACTCGACGAGGCGATGAACTTCCACGGGCCGGCGCTGGTGAACGTCAAGCTTAGCCTTGGCTCGCAGCGGAAGGCGCAGGAGTTCCGCTGGCATAGCCGACGTTCGACCCGAACTCCCTCCCCATCCCGGGCTTGGCCCGGGATGGGGAGTGGCTCGCGACGGAATACCGCGGGCTGGATAGAAACCACACGGACCGCCCCAACGCGTCCTGGCCGGGGCTTGACTGGGCCATCTATCGCGGCACTGTGCTGCATAGATGGGCGGGTCAAGCCCGGCCATGACGGTTGGGGCGGTTCGTGCGAAGCGGTCGAGAGTCGAACCGTTTGGCTGGGTGGTATTATTGCCTCGACTTAACCATCCCGTGCTGCGCTCAAAGATTGGCGAACGCGCAACTGCCTGCGCTATTCTTCAGCGGCATGGGAATGGAGGCTGGTCTGGACCGTAAGCTGACCAGGGACGCTGAGCCGCTGCCGACACTCTCGGCTGACGCTCGCGCCATCCTGGAAAGTATGGGCGATGCATTCTACGCGCTGGATGGCGCGTGGCGTATCATTTATGCCAACCATCGGGCACTTGAATTCTGGGGCCTCGCCGCCGGCGATGTGATCGGCCGCGTGATCTGGGAGTGCCTGCCGCAGCTCGTCGGTACGCACAATGAAACCATTCTGCGCCGTGCGCGCGCGAAACAACGTCCCGTCAGCTTCGAGGCGCCTTCGCCGGTGACCAATATCTGGGTGCAGGTCAATGTTGCGCCGTCGCCCGACGGGGTCAGCGTCTATTGGCGCGACATCAGCGAACGGGTGCGCGCGGAACAGACGCTTCGCGCCAGCGAAGAACATCTGCGCCTGTCACAGGAAGCGGCCGGCATCGGAACCTGGGAATGGGACCTCGTGACCGGACGCACACACTGGTCGCCGGAGATGTATCGCCTGATCGGGCGCGACCCCGCCGATCAGCAGAGTGCCGATCATTACGCGTTGTGGCGTCGTGCCGTGCATCCGGACGACCGCGAATCCGTCGCCGCCTCGGCGCGCGCCTTCAGCCACCGGGTGGGACCGTTCGCGCACGAGTTTCGTATCGTGCGGCTGGACGGCGCGATTCGCTGGATCAATGCGCGCGGCAACGTCCTGCCTGACTCCGGCGGCGGCCCGCGCCGCATGCTCGGCGTCAACATCGACATCACCGAACGCAAGCTGACCGAGGCCGCGCTGGAACAGCGGGTGGCGGAGCGGACGCGGGTGTTACGCGAAACAGTGGAGGCACTGCGGCGGTCGCGCGAACGCTATGCCGCGATCTTCGCCCACGCACCGATCTATCTCGCATTCATGCGTGTGGAACCGGAAGGCAAGGTGATCTGCGAAGATGTGAACGACGCCTGGCTCCGCGATACCGGCTTCGCGCGAGAGCACGTGATCGGACGCAGCCTCGATCAGATCTTTCCGCCCGAACAGGCGGCATTTGGCCTCGCGCAATATCGCGAAGCGATCGAGACGGGAGAAACCGTCGAATACGAATACACGCATATCTTTCCTTCGGGCGAAGTGATCCGGCGCACGTTCCTGGCTCCGTTGCGCGGCGCCGACGGGCGGGTGGATCGCGTGCTGCTGACCTCGGTCGATCTGACCGCGATGCGCCGCGTCGAGGCGCAGCTTCGCCAGGCCCAGAAGATGGAAGCCATCGGCCAGCTCACCGGCGGCGTCGCGCACGACTTCAACAATCTGCTCACCATCGTGTTGGGCAATCTCGAATTGCTCCAGGCACGCCTGCAGGATGAACGCAGCATGCGCCACCTGCGGGCGGCGCAGCGCGCCGCGCAGCGCGGCGGCGAGCTGACGCACCAGCTTCTGGCTTACGCGCGGCGGCAGTCGATATCGCCGCGGCCGGTCGATCTCGCGGCGATGATTGCCGGCATGGGCGATCTGCTGCAACGCAGCCTCGGCGGTTTGGTGCGGGTGAACACCACGCTCGACACCGATCTATGGCCGGCGTTCTGCGACCCGACCCAGCTTGAACTGATGCTACTGAACCTGGCGATCAATGCGCGCGACGCGATGCCAGCCGGCGGCGTGATCAGCATCGCCGCGCATAATGTAGCTGCGACCGGCAGGTTGCCGCCAGAGCTCGATCCGGGCGACTATGTTTCGATCTCGGTCATCGATTCCGGCAGCGGCATGTCGGTCGAAATCCGTGACCGTGCGTTCGAGCCGTTCTTTACCACCAAGGAACCCGGCAAGGGAAGCGGACTGGGGCTCGCGCAGGTTTGGGGGCTGGCGCAGCAGTTCGGGGGCACCGTGCTATTGGAAAGCGCGCCCAATCGCGGCACCACAGTGCAGGTGTTTCTCCCACGCGCGGGAGCCGTTGTCAGTGCCGAACCCGCCGCCCCGGAACATGGTGACGCGAGGACGCAAGCGGACGGTGTCATTCTGATCGTCGATGACGATGCCGACGCGCGCGACATCGCCGCGGCTTTCATCGAGCAGGATGGTTATGCGGTGCAACTTGCGTCCAGTGGGCAGGAGGCACTGGCCTGTCTCGAGCGGAGCGACATCTCGCTCGCATTGGTGGACTACGCCATGCCGGGCATGTCGGGCGCCGAATTCGTTCGACGCGCGCAGGAAAGGAGAGTTGGCCTGCCGGTCGTCTATGTTACCGGCAACCCGGACGCGCTGACGGCCGAGGCCGGACCCGAGACGGCGCAGGTGGTGGTGAAACCCTATACGCGCGCCGGACTGGCCGATGCCGTGCGCCAGGCGCTGCATTCCTAGCCGTCGACGGGCTCGGCCTTCCCCCGGTTCTCTGTCGGCGCTACATCTCGATCAACGCCATGCCGCCCGAACCTGGGAGAAACGCACCATGACCGACGCGTATATCTGCGACTTCGCACGCACCCCGATCGGCCGCTATGCCGGCGCACTGCGCGACGTGCGCACCGACGACCTGGCCGCGCATCCGATCCGCGTGCTGATGGAACGCAACAAGCAAATCGACTGGGATGCACTGGATGATTGCCTGCTGGGCTGCGCCAACCAGGCCGGCGAGGACAATCGTAACGTGGCGCGCATGGCGGTGCTGCTGTCCGGCCTGCCTGCCAGCGTTCCCGGCGGCACCATCAATCGTCTGTGCGGCTCTGGCCTCGATGCGGTGGGCACCGCGGCACGGGCGATTCGTGCGGGTGAGGCCGAGTTGATGCTGGCCGGCGGCGTGGAGAGCATGACGCGCGCGCCGTTCGTCATGGGCAAGTCCACCGAAGCGTTTTCGCGTAGCGCCGAGATCTACGACACGACGATCGGCTGGCGCTTCGTCAACAAGCAAATGCAGAAGATCTACGGCACCGATGCGATGCCGGAAACCGGCGAGAACGTCGCCGAGGAGTTCCAGATCTCCCGTCAGGATCAAGACAAGTTCGCATACCGCAGCCAGATGCGCGCGGCGAAGGCGCAGGCCGACGGGTTCTTCGCGAAGGAGATCGCGCCGGTCACCATCAAGGGCCGCAAGGGCGATACGGTGGTGGACAAGGATGAGCACCCGCGCGCCGACACCACGCTGGAGGCGCTTGCGAAACTGAAGACACCGTTCCGCGACCCGCGGCACCGTCACCGCGGGCAATGCGTCGGGCGTGAACGATGGCGCCGCGGCGCTGATCATTGCGTCGGAGGACGCGGTACGCCGGCACGGTCTGACGCCGCGCGCTCGGGTAGTGGCAATGGCGACCGCAGGCGTGCCGCCGCGGATCATGGGCATTGGTCCGGCGCCCGCGGTGCAGAAGCTGCTGGAGAAGACCGGCTTGTCGATCGGCGACGTGGATATCATCGAGCTGAACGAGGCTTTTGCCGCGCAGGGACTGGCGGTGATGCGCCAGCTTGGGCTGGCCGACGATGCAGAGCATGTGAACCCGCATGGCGGTGCGATCGCGCTCGGGCATCCGCTGGGGATGTCGGGGGCTCGGCTGGCGTTGACCGCGGTGAACGCGCTGGAAACGCATGGCGGCAAGCGCGCCATCGCCACCATGTGCATCGGCGTCGGCCAGGGCATCGCGGCGTTGATCGAACGAGTTTAGCCGATCGACATCCCCCTCCCCTTGGGGGAGGGGGCTGGGGGGAGGGGGCCGGGCGGCACGAACCCCTGCCTCAGGAAGGGCGTTTTGCACAGCAGCCTTGACGTGCAGCGAGGAGAACCAATGCGGCTTGGCGTCTTCGACCACATGGATCGCGGCCCCGGATCGCTGGACGAATTCTTCGCCGACCGCATGCGGTTGGTCGAAGCATACGACCGTGCCAGTTTCTATGGCTATCACGTCGCTGAACACCATGCCACGCCGCTGGGCGTGGCCCCTTCGCCCGGCGTTTGGCTGGCCGCCATCGCTCAGCGCACCACACGACTGCGCTTCGGCGCCCTGGTGTATTTGTTGCCGCTCTATCATCCGCTGAAGTTGCTGGAAGAGCTTTGCATGCTCGACCAGATGAGCCGTGGTCGCTTGCTGCTTGGGGTGGGCCGCGGTATTTCGCCGATCGAGCTGCGCTACTGATGGGCTTGATCCGGCACAAACCCCGGCAATGTATCAGGAAGCGCTGGAGGTCATCCTTCGTGGCATGGCCTGCAAGGAACTGACCTTCGAAGGCAAATACTACCAGTATCATGACGTGCCGATGGAAATGGAGCCTTATCAAAAGCCGCATCCACCCTTGTGGTACGGTATCGGCCGGCTCGATGCGGTGCCGTGGGCGGTGCAGCATCGCGTGAACGTCGTCGGCAATATCACCGGGACGGGAATGCGGCCATTGACCGACCACTATCGCGCCGAGTGGGCAGCGGCGGGCAACGCGCCGCAAGACCTGCCGCTGATGGGCGTCGGACGCCACGTGGTCGTTGCCGACACCGAACGCGAGGCACTGGAAGTCGCGCGGCGTGGCTACGGCAAATGGCGGGAGAGCTTCCTGAAACTCTGGCTCAAGCACGGCACGCTGCCACCCAACCGGAACGCCGTCTTCCCCGAGACATTCGAAGAAGCCGAAGCCGAAGGCCGCGCCGTCGCTGGCAAGCCTGACAAGGTACGCGACTTCCTGCAACGCACCATCGATGATGGCGGTCTCAATTATTTGCTCAACCGTTTCGCTTTCGGCGACATCGGCGCCGACGAAGCGTTGCATTCGATCGATTTGTTCACCAGGCATGTGATGCCCGATCTGCGTGAAGCGCGCGTGGAGGCCTAATACCGACCCGTTGAACGAGTGACGCTCGGCAGCATCGCACCGGCCACCCCAACCGTCATGGCCGGGGCGGTTCGTGCGAAGTGGTCGAGAGTCAATCGTTCGGCGCGTTGGCATAACGATGACAGCGGAGTACGAAGTCTTCCCGGTCGCAGACGTTTGACGCTAGCGCCCGTAAGCGTACCGCGTCGTGGCGCTCGGTTTGATCTCGCTGCTGTGCACTGCGACCGGTTCGGCCGGCAACGATTGCGGCGCACCTTCGCCAGGCCACAGCCAATAGACATTGTCACCGGCGCCATTCACTGCGACGACCTTGTGAAAGCCCCGCGGATCAATCGCGTGGATCGTCACCCGGCTGAGCAAACCGCCTTGCAGCGCGCGCATGTCCTCGGCCGCTTCCAGCACCGCATCGGCCACGCTGGCGCCGCGTTTCATATAAAGCACGACGGATCGAGCAGTACTGCAACGAATGGTCATTTCGCCGGCGCCGGTGCAGGCGGCAGCCCCGTAACGCGTATCGGCATAGCATCCGGCGCCGACGATAGGCGTGTCGCCGAGTTGGCCCGGATATTTCCAGCCCCAACCCGATGTGCTGGTGCCACAGCAGATATCGCCGTGCGAATCCCGCGCCAGAAATACGGTCGTGTCGCGGCCCACTTCGGGATCGATCGCATGCCGGCACAGCGGCGCCAGTGCCACGTTCGGCCACGCAGCCTTCTGTTCCGGTGTCAGTTCGTTGTCGAACCACGCTTGCCAGGCTTCGTATGAGTTCTCGATCAGATTTTCCGCAGTCTCTGCGCCGATCTCACGTGCAAAGCGCGCAGCGCCCTCGCCCACCAGCAATTCGTGCGGCAGCCGCCGCATGATTTCGCGCGCCACGCTGACCGGATGCAGGAAGCCTTGCAATGCGCCGACCGCGCCGCTGCGCAGCGTGGTGCCGTTCATCATGCAAGCGTCGAGTTCCATCTCGCACAGCAGATTTGGCCAGCCGCCGCGACCGACGGTGCGCACCGATGGATCGGCCTCCACTAGGCGGATGCCGGCCTCGATCGCGTCGAGCCCGTGCGCACCTTCCGCAAGCATCCGCACCGTCGTGGGCACGCCGAGCGTGCCTTCGTTGTTGCAGACAAAGACCATCCGCTGCTACCCGGAAGACACGGATCCGTCCTCATAGCACGCCCTCCTCCACCAGCTTCTCGACATCCGAGCTTGTCATACCCAGCAGGTTGGTCAGCAACCATTCATTGTCTTCGCCGTAGCAGGGCGCGCCACGATCGATCGGGCCACCGATATAAGCCGGCGTGCGACCGAACTTCATCGGCAGTTCATAGACCGGCCATGTGCCGATCTTGCTGCCGGTAACCTCCGTCAGCCACTTCAGGTGACGCAGTTGGGGATCGCGGTCGCAACGATCCTCCGCATTCTGGCAAACGCCGGCCGGCACGCCGGCGCGCTGCAGTGCCGTCATGCAATCGAACGGATCCTGCGTTGCCGTCCAGCTTTCCACTGCCGCATCCAGCGCATTCTGATGCGCCAGCCGATCGGCCAACGTCGCGAAGCGCCGGTCTTCGAGCCAGACCCCCTGCCCTGCTACGTCTGCCAGCGCGCGCCATTCCGCATCGGTGAAGCAGGCGATGGCGATCCAGCGATCGGCGCCGGTGCAGCGATACGCCCCATGCGGCGCCGCCGGCTTGTACGGTGAGCGGTTGCCATACCGCGCCCATACCCGATCATTTGCGGACCAATCGAGAATTGTCGTGCCGGTCAGGAACAATCCCGACTTGCATTGCGAGGCGTCGATCCACTGTCCCTGCCCCGTGCGATCCCGATAGGTACAGCGCACCGAGGATGGCCAGCGCATAACCGTACGCGCCCATCCAGTCGAGATATGAATATCCCCACCCCACCGGCATCGCCGGGTCCGGCAGACCCGACATATCGCCCTGCCCGGCAAACGCCGCTGCAACCGGTCCGACGGTGCGCATCCGCCCGTACAACCCGTGCGAGCCCATGCCGGACTGCTGGATATAGATGATGTCCGGCCGTATCGATTTCAGCACGTCGTAGCCAAGCCCAAGCCGTTGCAGCACACCGGGCGAAAATCCCTCCGCCACGACATCGCAGATACGCACGAGATCCTTGGCGATCTGCAAACCCTTCGGATGGCGGATGTTCAGCGATATACCACGCTTTCCGGCGTTCTTGTTGTTGAACTGGCCGCCCATGTTGTGGTCCCTGACCCCCGGCAATGGCCCCGTCGCAGCATCGCGCGCCGCACGTCCGCCGACCGGCGCCATCGCCGCCAATCGCGTGTCTGGATTGTCCTTCCACTCCACCTTGAAGCTTTCCGCGCCCATTGCGGCAAGGAACCGCGTGCCGCCCGCCGACGCCAGGAACCACGCAAAATCAAGAATCTTCACACCCTGTAACGGAAACGGCTTCCCGTGCGCCGCCGACATTAGCGGGTTAGCATGACCGCGCGGCTGCGCCGGCACGCTCGGCCTACGCGCCGTGGAGGAAAACACCGTTTCGGTATCCTCGCCCAGCAAAGGGGCGCGACGACCGACCTGCCAACTTGTCGCCTGTACTGAGCCACTTGCTGGTCGGATAGCGAAAGCTACGGCCATGTTCCGGATGCGGCACATCGGCAAAGCTCTTGCGCCGCAACCAATGTTCGTCGAGCGCATTCTCGTGCGGCTTGCGCAGTGGCGCCCATAGCAGGCCCGCGTCCTGCGCTTCGCGCCACGGCATGTCGGCATAGGTCCAGGCGCGGATGAAACGCTGCACCACGTCGAGCATATGCGCCCGCGCCTCGTCGCCCGTCGCCGATCCCGGCACCTGCCGCGCCTTCAAATCGGCATCCGGCGGCGGTGGTTGCAGATCGGCCTGCATGCCGTATTTCGACAACAACGGCACCAGGTTCTTCAGATCGCGCGCGCCCATGCCGTGCGAGATGAACCAGCGCCCGTCCTTGGTGTGGCTGATGCTTGGCGAATGATTTGGCGTCTCGCCCGCATGGCGGTTGGTCGAGCGCCACAACGGCACCCGCCGCATTACCCAATGCATGATGTCGAGTTCGGGATTTTTTGACACCGCCTCGTGCACCGCGACCGAAACGTCCTGCCCCTCCCCGGTCCGATACCGATGGATCAGCGCCGCGATAATCCCCGTCGCCAATTGCTCTCCCGCGATGTGGTAGGCGTGCCAGATCTGCGGTGCGATCGGCGGCGTGTCGTATTCCAGCTTCGGATCCGGATCGTAGCCGCAATTCATCATCACCCCGCCCAGTGCGAGATGGATCAGGTCGGACCCTTTGAACTGCGACCAAGGCCCGTCATCGCCGAACGGCGTCATGCGCGCCGTGACCAGGGCTGGAAAACGGGCATGCAACTCCGCGCGATCCAGCCCGAGCCCGACATTCAGCGCGCCGCACGACGAATCCAGCAGCACATCGGCGCCTTCCAACAGGCGCAACAACCGCTCCCGCGCCGGCGCCTCGCGCAAATCCAGCACGACGGATTTCTTGCCGCGATTATAGTTCCAGAAGAATAACGAGCGTTCCAGGCCGGGCTGGTCCTCCAGGAACGGCCCGATGCGCCGCGTCGCGTTGCCCTCCGGCGGTTCTATCTTCACCACCTCCGCGCCGAGACCCGACAGCAGCAGCCCGGTATATTCCGCACGCTCGTCGGCGATCTCGATGACCCGCAGCCCGGACAACATGCCCGGACCAGCGTTGCCCATCATCTCGCCGGGGCCGCGTTCGATCGCGCTGGCATCCGACATGGCGTCTCCTCCTGTTATGGCCTGGTTCGCCGCAGCATTTCCACAAGCAGCGCATTGACCTGTTCCGGCGCTTCATACGCTACCCAATGTCCGGCACCCGGGACCATGCGCACATCCGCCTGCGGCCGCCGGGCACGCAGCACAGCGACGCGTTCGGCCGCGCGCGGATTTGCCGGCGCATCCCGGTCGCCCCAAATCCCGTTGAGCGGCACATGCACCTTATCAAGCGCGCGCCACAACGCTCCACTGCTCGACAGCAGCGGCGTCTTTACTCGCGAGTGCATCGTGTTCCAGTCCTGGATCGTCAGCGCCAGCGCGTCGATCTTCGCCGGATCCGCGATCATCAACCGGTTGAGGTTGGTGCGATGCGCGTCCATCCGTTCCTGCCCCGCAAGATGCCGCACCTTCAGCAGCTCGATCCCGCTATTGGACGGACCCACGCCGCCCGAACCGATGAGAGTCAGCGAACGAACCCGCGCCCCGTGGATCGCGGCAACGCAGCTCGCCATCGTGCCGCCAAAGGAAAATCCGGCCAGGTCATAGGAAGTTTCAGGCCCCAGCACCGCATCGATGCCGGCAGCCACCACCTCGGCAATCGCCTCCGCGGTGCCGATATTCGATGGAGTTGCAGATTCGCCCAGGCCCGGCAGGTCCGGAACCAGCAGGCGATAATGTTGCGACAGCACAGGAATGTTGTGCGCCCAGTGCCGCCATGAACCGGCGCCACCGTGAAACAACACCAGAACCGGAGCTTCGCCACCGGACGCGTCCCAGATGTGCCAAACCATGCCGGTGTCGCCGCATGGCGTCATGTAGCGGACCGACTGTTGTTCCAGCCGGTCCAGGATCGTTTGTGGGTCTTCGGTCACCTGGTCGTTCATGATCGTTGCGTCCACCTCCGCGCCGCGTGGCTCAGGATCGCTGGTATCAGGGTGACGCGGCTCTGTCGAACCGCATGATGGCATCCCTGGCCCGCCACATTACATTCGCGCAATCTCCGACACACGCAAGATCACCCCATCGGCATCGGTGACGCTCGGAATTCTCTCAATTTGCATCGTCCAATGCGACAGCGCCTCGGCAATTTCCTTTTCAACAGCGCGGCTTTTCAGAAACAAACATTCGCCGTCCGGCGTCAGCAGAGGCTCTGCGTAGCCCAACAGGCGCGACAGCGGCGCCAGGCCGCGTGCGGTCACCAGCGGCGCTTGCGACACCGCCGCATCTTCGATCTTCGTTGCGATGACGGTGACCGGAGCGCCGGTCACCCGCGCTGCCTCCCGCAAAAACGCTGCCTTCCCCTGATCTTGCTCTATCAGATCGAACTGCAGGCCGTACTCGAATTGCCAGCACCAGCCCGGGAAATCCACCACCCGAGCCCAGATCGATCGCCCGTTCCGGCCGGCGCTTCCACAGCGTGCCAAGTTGCAGGCTGTCGGCGATGTGGCGTGTCCACAGCGCAGGTATGTCACGCGCGCTGACCAGATTGATCGACTTGTTCCACCGCCGCAGCAGTTCGACATAGCGCTGTAGCGCCGGAGAAGCATCCTGTGGCACGGATCCGCGTTCCATCCCGCCGCTATACGCCAACGCAGCATTCGGCCAAAGCCCGGACGCCACGCTTGAGACAACAGCGCCGAGCAGCTATGACTGCGCTTACCGCATGACCGGTCTTGCTCCAGCCATCCGCGCAGGTTGGTGGGATCAAGCCCGGTCATGACGATAAATGGGAGGCGGACGGAAACCGGTGGATTTGGAAGTTCTCATCGAGAACGTGCTGAACGCGCTCGCCGCAGGCATCACCATCGGTTGCGTCTATGGCCTGATGTGCATCGGCCTCGGGCTAATCTTCGGTGTCATGAAGATCGTCAATTTTGCCCAGGGCGAACTGCTGATGCTGGGCATGTTCGCCAGCCTGTATCTGGTTACCGGCGGTGGCGTGCTGGCGTTCCTTGGTCCCTATTTCGGACCGTTCGTCGGCGCAATCTGCGCCGGTCCGATCGTGTTCGTCGGCGGCGCGCTGCTGCACAAATTCCTCATCAGCCGCGTGTCCGGCCTGCGTACCACCGGCACGCAGGACGAGGGCCATTTCGGCCAATTGGTCATCACCCTGGGCATCTCGCTGATTTTACAGAACGGCGGCCTGATCCTGTTCGGCTCCACGCCGCAAACAGTGCGCACCCCGCTGGCCTCGCGCGCGTTTGAGATCGGGCCGATTTATGGCGACGCCACGTTGTTTCTCAATAAGGCACGCCTGATCGCCTGCGCTGTTGCGATTATTGTCGCGATCTCGCTGTACCTGCTGCTGGAATACACCAGGTTGGGCAAGGCCCTGCGTGCCGCGGCCGACAATCCCACTGCCGCCACCTACATGGGCATCAACGTCGACCGCGCCTACCGGATTGCCTTCGGTATCGGCAGCGGCATAACCGCGATCGCCGGAGGGCTGATGGCCACCTATCTGTCCTTCGGGCCGTTCGTCGGTTTCGACTACGTCATCATCATGTATTCTGGCGTCGTGTTAGGCGGCATGGGCAGCATTCTCGGCGCCTTCTGGGGCGGGCTGACGGTCGGCTTCGTGCAGCAATGCTCCGCCCTGGTACTGCCGCCGCAATTGCAAAACGCCGCCATCTTCGTGGTGTTCCTGCTGATCATCATGCTACGCCCGCAAGGCCTGTTCGGCCGCTCGGCGGAACGCGCATGAGGCAGGGCGCAAGCGTCCGGCTGCGACGCGACCTGATCGGGCTGGCCGTGATTTCGGTGGCGTATCTGGGTGCGTCGGCGTTCGTCAGCAACAGCTACTACCAGCTCATCCTCACCATGGTGCCGATCTGGGCGGTGTTCGGCGTATCCTGGAACATCTTGTCCGGGTACGGCGGACAACTCTCGTTCGGCCATGCGTCGTTCTTCGGCATTGGCGCTTATACCGTAACACTGACACTGGTGTATTGGAATCTGACACCCTGGCTCGGTATTCCGCTTGGGATGGCGGTGGCGGCGGTGGCGGCAATCCTGATCGGCCTGCCGACGTTCCGGTTGCGCGGACACTACTTTGCGCTGGCGATGCTCGCGTATCCGCTCGCCATTCTCTATGTGCTGCAATACCTGGGATTGCAGGAGATGTCGCTGCCGATGCATCGCGAACATCCGGTGGCGTATCTCGCATTCACCAATCCGCATTGGTACACGGTGGTGGCGGTCGGACTTCTGGTCGCCGGCACGGTGGCCTGCATGCTGATGGAGAACTCGCGCTTCGGCCTCGCCCTGCTGGCAATCCGGCAGAACGAGCTTGCCGCGGAGGCCGCTGGCCTTAATGCTCGCCTGTGGAAAATGCGTGCGCTGGTAGTGTCCGGCATGATCGCCGCAGCGGCGGGCGGCCTGTATGCATGTGTATTGTTGGTGGTCACACCGGATTCGGTGTTCGGCATGCTGGTCTCCGCGCAGGCCGTCGTAGTGACGCTGTTCGGAGGCGTGGCCGCGGTGTGGGGGCCGATCATCGGTGCCGCGATCCTGGTGCCGCTGGCGGAGTCATTGAACGCCGAACTGGGGAATTACCTGCCGGGCATCCAGGGCGTGGTGTATGGCGCGGCGATCATCATCATCATGCTGGCCGCCCCGGAAGGGTTGTACTGGACGATCCGCGACCGTTGGTTCCGGCGTGCTTTGCCGCCGCCCGCGCCGCTGGTTGCCGCGACGCCAACGGCCCATGTCATCGGAACTCGTGCGGCCGGCACGCTGTTGGAAGTCACCGGGCTGTCGCGTTCGTTCGGCGGTTTGCGCGCTGTCAGCGAAGTGAGTTTTGCCGTTACGGAAGGCGAGATCCTTGGGATCATCGGTCCTAACGGTGCGGGCAAGACCACACTGTTCAACCTGCTGAACGGCGTGCTGACAGCGGATGAAGGCCGTGCAATGCTCGCCGGAGAGCAAATGCTGGGCCGCAAGGTGCACCAGGTCTGCCGTATGGGCGTCGCCCGCACGTTCCAGGTCGTGCGCAGCTTTCCAAGATTGCCGCTGCTGGACAATGTTATTGTCGGCGCTTACGGCGCCGGATTGCCGGATCACGCAGCGATTGATGCAGCGTTTGGTGCGCTGGCGCGCGTCGGGCTGCATCGGCAGGCCGGCACATTGGCCGGACAACTCACCAACAAGCAGTTGCGGCTTATGGAACTGGCGCGAGGATTGGCCGGGCGTCCGCGGCTTCTGCTGCTGGACGAGACGCTGGCAGGACTGGGGCGCGACGAATGCGATGAGGTGCTGGACGTGCTGGCTCGGCTGCGCGATGACGGGATGACGATCGTGATTATCGAACACACCATGCACGCCATGATGCGGATCGCCGATCGGTTTCTTGTGTTGGACCATGGTCGCGTGCTGGCAAGTGGACTGCCTCGCGATGTGGTCGAGAATCACTCGGTGATCGAGGCTTATCTCGGAAAGAAGTGGCTGGCGAAGCAAAATGCTTGAGGTCCGCAACCTGTCTGTCGCCTATGGTGGATTGCGCGCACTCACCGACGTGTCGCTCACCGTCGCAGAGGGCCAATTCGTTACGGTCGTTGGCCCGAACGGTGCCGGAAAGTCCACACTGTTCAAAACCATCTGCGGCGTTGTGCCGCCGCTGCAAGGCAGTATCAGTTTCCGCGGCAACGACCTGAGCACCTGTGCGGCGTCGGAACGCGCGCATCTTGGCATCGCGCATGTGCCGGAGGGCCGGCAGGTTTTCAAGACCCTGACCGTGCTCGAGAATCTGGAGATGGGAGCTTACACGAAGGCTGGCCGGTCGCAGTGGCGGCACACGCTGGAGCGTATCCACGCGCTGTTTCCAATCTTGCACGAACGTGCTCACCAACTGGCGGGAACGCTCTCGGGAGGAGAGCAGCAGATGCTGGCGGTGGGACGGGGGCTGGCTTCGGTACCGAAATTGCTGATGCTGGATGAACCGTCGATGGGACTGGCGCCCGCCGTCGCCGACATGATCTTCGAGCGCATTTCGCAAATCCATCGCGAGGATGGCGTGACCATCCTGCTGGTCGAGCAACGCGTCGCTGAAGCACTGGAATTGTCCGACCACGGTTATGTCCTGGAAACCGGCCACATGGTCCTGGACGGGCCATACGAAACATTGCTCGCCGACGATCGCGTCCGCCGCGCCTATCTCGGGCTGACCGACGCATAGAACAACGACTTAAAGGGAGACCGTACCATGACCCACAAATCCTCGATCGGCCGCCGCACCGCGTTGGGACTTGGCCTTGCCGGTGGCGCTTCGGCACTGGCGCCGCGCAGGCTGCGTGCGCAGACGAAGGACGTGAAGATCGCCATGATCGTGCCGCTGTCCGGCCCCTGGGCGCGTCAGGGTATCCTGGAGCAAATGGGCGCCCGCATGGCGATTGAAGACATTAACAACGCCGGCGGCATCAAGTCGATGGGCGGCGCCAAGCTGCACCTGCTCGAATATGACACGGGAGATTCGGCGGAAAAAGCGAAGGACGCTGCGCAACGCATGCTGGCCCAGGAGCCGGATGTGGTCGGCGGTTTCGGTTGCTGGCTTTCCACATTCACTCTGGCCGTCACCGAGGTTACCGAACGCGCGCAAATGCCGTGGCTGACGCTGAGTTACTCCGACCTCATCACCGGACGCGGCTATAAATACGTGTTCCAGTCCTCGCCGACAGCAGTCCAGCAGGCAGAGGACATGGTTCCGGTTATCATGGCGCTGGCCGAGAAAGCATCCGGCAAGCGGCCGACCAAGGTCGGTTTGATCGGCGACAACACTGCCGCGTCCGTGAGCTTTATGAAGCCGATCCGAGAGCATGTTCTCACCGATCAGAAGCTCACGCCGGTAGCTGACCAGACCTACACGCCGCCACTGACTGACGCGACGACCTTGGTGCAGCCGCTGCGCAGCGCGCGCCCCGACTTCGTGCTACTGACATCGACCAATGTGCCGGACGACAAGCTGCTGGTGGACAAGTTCAGCGAATACAACATGCCGCCAACCAAGCTGCCGCTGATCGGCAATGGTGGGCACTGGGCGGTGCCCGAACTGCTGAAGAACGCCGGTGCCGACGAACTGGAAGGCGTGCTTGTCGGATTGGCAAACTGGCCGGGCAAGGCAGTGGACGATGTGTCGAAACGCTTCGTCGAGCGCACCAAGGAGCCGTGGTTCGGTCATGATTTGATCTTCGCCTATGTGCACGTCTTGATTTTGAAGGAAGCGCTGGAACGTGCCGGGGCAGCCGACCGAGAGAAGGTGAACGCCGCGATCCATGCGATGGACATGACGGACGGACCGGCACTGTTTTTCCCTGGCCATCACTTGAAATACGATGAGAAGGGCCGCCGCATCGGCGCCCAAATGGTGATGGTCCAGTGGCAAGGCGGACGCCCGGTGACGGTGTTCCCACCCGACGTCGCAACCGCAGAGGCGAAGTGGAAGGCATGATGCCATGGCAGAGCAATCTCCATACGAAGTTTACGCAATCCGCTACGCGCATAATCCGAACGCTCGGCGGGCGAACAACTTCATCGGTGGCGACCCGCATGACGGACCGATGCCGCTGGACTACTTCGTCTGGGCGATCAAGGGCGACAACGGGACGTTCGTGTTCGATACTGGATTCGATGCGGCGATGGGGGAGAAGCGGGCACGGCAGTTCCTGCGCTCCCCCGCTATCGGGTTGCAGGCGGTGGGCGTGGAGCCTGCGGACGTGCGAGACGTGATCCTGTCGCACATGCACTATGATCATTGCGGCAACTACGATCTGTTCCCGAACGCTCGTTATCATCTACAAGATATCGAGATGGCGTATTGCACCGGCCGCTGCATGTGCCACGCGGGACTGCGCGGTCCGTTCGAGGAGGAAGACGTCGTCGCCATCGTGCGCAAGCTGTTCGCCGGCCGCGTGGTGTTTCATGACGGCGCCGAGGAGTTAGCGCCCGGACTATCGGTCCACCATGTCGGCGGACATTCGAAAGGCTTGCAGGTGGTGCGCGTGTGGACGCAGCGCGGCTGGATGGTGCTGGCGTCGGATGCCAGCCATTTCTACGCCAATATGGAGGAAGGCCGGGCATTCCCGATCCTGCATAGCCACGAGGACACGCTGGCCGGTTATGCAACGATGCGGCGGCTGGCCAGCGCGCTGAACGCGATCATTCCGGGCCACGATCCGCTGGTCCTGGCACGTTATCCGGCAGCGAAAGCGGGCTTGGAGGGGATCGCGGTGCGGTTGGACGTAGCGCCGCAGCCTTACTAGGCCGCCGGTGAGTAAGGCGACAATTGGTAACGTGTTATGGCCGGCGGAGGCCGGCCACCAACGACCTTGGCGCGTGGAACGAAGGAAAAGACGTGGGTGAGCACGGTCATGACACTGTGGGCAGTGTCGTCCCACTTACCGACGCCTGAATAAGCGGCGCCGAACTGCACGCTAAGACAGGAACGCACCGCCGTTCACGTGGATGGTCTGTCCGGTGATGAACCGTGCCTTGTCGGAACACAGAAAGCTCACCATCGCGGCGATCTCCTCCGGCCTTCCCATGCGTCCCACCAGGTTATCCGGCAGATGCGCGCGCCCGCTGTTGCCACCGGCCGCGAAGCCGCGCACGGTATCGATCGAGCCTGGCACGACGATGTTCACCGTCACATTGTTGCCGGCAAGTTCCTTTGCAAGGGCGCGCGTCAATCCGACCATCCCTGCTTTGGCGGTGACGGCATGCACGCGCCCAACCGCCCCGATGTGCGCCGAGATGCCACCCACATTCGCAATACTGCCACCACCCGCGGCGATGATATGCGGCGCCGCTTCATGTGCGCAGTAGAACGCCCCATCCAGCGTGGCGCCGAGGATTTCGCGCCACTCCCCGGGTGTCATCTCGGCGAATTTCGTTTGCCGCCGCAATGAGGCGTTGTTGACCAGCACATCGAGTCTGCCGAAACGGCGAACCGTCGCAGCGACCAGCTCCCGCCGCCTGTGCATGGTCGGAGATATCCGCCATGTGCGTATCGGCCTCGCCGCCCGCATCATGCACCAGGCGCGCGGTTTCGCGTGCGTCGGTTTCCGAATTGCGCGCCGTCGTCATCACCCGGTAGCCATCGGCCGCCAAAGCCAAAGCAATCGCCCGGCCGATGTTCAATGCACTGCCGGTGACCAGCGCGACCTTCGATTCCTCTGCCATGACGCTCTCCTTTCAATATGTGCCGATTGGACTCGCAAACCAGCTTGGTGTGCAATGGGGGCGGCATCAACCGGGAGGAGGAAACCCCATGGCCCAGCAACCCTCGACCGCTTCGCGCGACCGCGTACGTAACACCGTACCGAAGCTGATCGATCTGTCGGAAAAGGTGCTATTCGGTGACGTATGGGAACGGCCGCAACTTTCCAAGCGTGACCGCAGCCTGATCGTCTGCGCGACGTTGATCGCGACCTATCGTCCAGAGCAATTGCGCGGGCATTTGCAGCGCGCGCTGGCCAATGGCGTGACGAAGGAAGAACTGTCCGAGGTGATCACCCATCTCGCCTTCTATGCCGGATGGCCCGCGGCGATGTCGGCAGCGACCATCGCACGTGAAGTGTTCGAGGAAAATCCGTAAAGGGACAGAACCATGCAGGCGGGATTCATCGGCCTCGGCACCATGGGTGCCAGCATGGCCGCGAACTTGCAGAAGGGCCTGAAGGCACGCGGCGACACGTTGGTGGTGCATGACATTCGCCGCGAAGCCGCGACCCGGCATCTACGCGATGGCGCCATCTGGTCCAACTCGCCACAAGCGGTCGCAGAACAATCCGACGTGATCTTCACGTCGCTACCGGGGCCGCCGGAATTCGAAGCGGTCTCGGCAGGATTGCTGCCGGGGATCAAGAAGGGCGCGGCGTATTTCGACCTGACGACGAACTCGCCGACAGTGGTTCGCAAGGCACACGAGGTGTTCGCCGCGAAGGGCGCACATCTGTTCGACGCACCGGTCAGTGGCGGACCGCGCGGTGCGGCCTCCGGCAAACTGGCGATATGGTGCGGTGGCGACGAAGACGTGTTCGAGACGTGGAAGCCCGTGCTCGACATGATCGGCGACGCGGCGCGCTATATCGGACCGATCGGCGCCGGATCGGTGGCGAAACTGGTGCATAACTGCTTCGGCTACATCGCCACGGCGGCCGCGGCTGAGGTGTTCAGCATGGGCGTGAAAGCCGGCATCGAGCCGCTGGCGATCTGGGAAGCGGTGCGCCAAGGTGCGATCGGCCGGCGCGGTGCGTTCGATTCGCTAACCGATCAGTTCCTGCCGAACAAATACGATCCACCCGCGTTCGCTCTGCGGCTGGCGCACAAGGATGTTTCGCTGGCAACCGGCCTCGGGCGGGAATTGAATGTGCCGATGCGGTTGGCCAACCTGGCGTTAGCGGACCTTGCGGAGGGATTGAATCGCGGCTGGGGCGATCGGGATTCTCGCGCGATCATGCTGTGCCAGTTGGAACGCGCCGGGGTCGAGATCGAGGTCGATCCGCAACGGCTTGCGGAGGCATTGGAGAACAAGACGAAGAACGGCTGAACGCATTCCCTTTCCTTGCGGAAGGGGAATCGGTCCAACCTCGTCATTGCGAGCGCAGCGAAGCAATCTCCCGCGTAAGATCGCGCGAACCCCCGCGGGGGATTGCGTCGCTTCGCTCGCAATGACACGAGAGCAACGCTACGTGACGCTGCGGCGCATTTGAAATCCAGGGTCACACCACGCTCCGGTGCGCATTACTTCGCGCAGCACGGCCACCGCATCCCAAATATCGGTGTAGCGCAAGTATAACGGCGCCAGACCGAAGCGCAGCACGTTGGGGGCACGAAAATCGCCGATGACGCCTCGTTCGATCAGCGCCTGTATAATCGCGTAGCCATCAGGATGCGCGAACGACACCTGGCTGCCGCGACGCGACGGGTCGGCCGGCGTCAGCGGTGCAAACCCGCTCCCCCCGCATTCCTGCGCCACCAGCGCCAGGAAAAACCCGACCAACTGCTCTGACTTTGCACGCAGTTCCGCCATCGACGCTTGCAGCATCAGGTCGACCCCGACCTCCAATGCCGCGAGGCTCAGTACCGGCGGCGTTCCGACCACCGCGCGCGCGACGCCCTTCGCAGGCCGGTACTCCGGATCGAAGGCGAACGGTTCGGCATGGCCGAGCCAGCCAGTCAACGGCAGCCGCAATCCTGGCTGCATATGCGGGGCAACGTATAAGAACGCCGGTGCGCCCGGGCCGCCGTTCAAATACTTGTAGCCGCAGCCCACGGCCAGATCGACCTCGTCCGCCGCAAGCTGCAACCGCACCGCGCCGACCGAATGCGACAGGTCCCATAACACCAGCGCGCCCGCCGCGTGGGCGGCACGCGTCACCGACGCCAAATCGTGCATTGCTCCGCTACGATAATTCACATGCGTCAGCATCAGCACGGCGACGTCCGACGCAAGCTGACGCACCGGATCGTCTACGACGCGCAACATATGGCCGCGTCCAAGCAGGGCGGTCAGGCCTTGCGCCATATACAGGTCGGTCGGAAAATTGCCAGTCTCCGTCAGGATCACCAGCCGCCCGGGTCGAGCATCCAACGCCGCCGCTAGTAGCTTGAACAGGTTTACCGAAGTGGAATCCGCTACCACTGTGCTGCCGGGTGCAGCACCGATCAACCGTCCGATCTTCTCCCCGACCCGCACTGGGAAATCGATCCAGCCATGCTCGGTCCAGGCGCGGATCAGTGACTGTCCCCATTCGCGCGCTACCACGTCCGCGACCCGGCTCGGCGTTTCCTTCGGCACCGGGCCGAGCGAATTGCCGTCGAGATAGATCACACCACCCGGCAATACGAACCGGTCGCGGAACGGCGCCAGCGGATCGGCGGCATCCAGCGCCACCAGTGCATTGCGCGTGACGGGCGCCATTCAGTCGTCCTTTTGCAGCACCACGCCCGCCGTCGTGCCGCCATCGATCGTCAGCGTGTGGCCGGTGACAAAACTGCCGGCCTTCGACGCCAGGAACACCGCGGCGCCGGCGATCTCGTCCGGCTCGCCGATACGCTGCAGCGGCACGTCGCGAGTCGCTTTGCGATAGCGGACCGGATCCGTCCACAGCGCGCGGGCGAAATCGGTGCGCACCAGGCCTGGTGCGATTGCATTGGCGCGCACGTTCTTCGGACCCCACTCGACCGCGATGTTACGCGCCAACTGCATATCGGCCGCTTTCGAGATCGCGTATAGCCCCAGCGACGCCGAACCTCGGAAGCCGCCGATCGACGAGATGATGATGAACGAACCGCCGCCGCGTTCCGCCAGATGCGGACACACCATGTTCGCAAGCCAGAAATTGCTGCGCACGTTTGCCCCCATGACGCGTTCGTAAACCTCATCGGACGCACCAGTCGCCGGACCGAGATACGGATTGACCGCGGCATTGCTCACCACGATGTCGATACCGCCGTAGTGCGCGATGGTCTTGTCCACCAGGTTTTGAAGATCCTCCTTGCGGGCGATGTGACACGGGATCACCGTCGCCTCGCCACCACGTTCGCGAATCGATGCAGCCACCGCCTCGCATGCATCGGCTTTGCGGCTGGACACCACGACCTTGGCGCCGTGCTCTGCCAGCCGTTCGGCGATGGCGCGGCCAATGCCTTTGCTGGAGCCGGTAACGATTGCGACCTTGCCGGTCAGGTCGAACAATGACGACATGCGCGGGTTTCCTGCTGTTCTTGGCGAGTTGGGTTACCCGTGAGTATGCTGGGAACCAGGGAACGTCAATCGGGTCAGGTCAATGCCGTCGCACCGCACCACAGTCTATCGCCACGCAGAACTGCGCCGCCTGCTGCATCCGCAAAGCGTTGCGGTGATCGGTGCCTCGGCGCGGGCCGGTTCGTTCGGCGAGCGCGTGCTGCTGAACCAGCAAAACTTCGCCGGACGCACCTATCCGGTGAACGCTCGTTACGAGAAGATTGGAGAGCAGATCTGCTATCCTTCGGTGGGGGCGTTGCCGGAGGTGCCGGATTGCGCGGTGATCACGGCCGCACGCGACGCGGTGGAAGAGATCGTGCTGGACTGCGTGAAGGCCGGGGTGGGCGGGGTGATCATCTTCGCCTCGGGCTACGCCGAAATGGGCCGCGAGGACCGCATCGCCGCACAGGACCGGCTGGCTGACATCGCACGCGAGACCGGCCTGCGCATCGTCGGCCCGAACTGCATCGGCGTGGTCAATGCGATTGTCGATTCACGCATCACCTTTATGAACATCACGCCAATCCCGCCGCCGCGGCCGCACGCCGTAGGTATCATCAGCCAATCCGGCGCGCTCGGCATGGCACTGGCACAGGCCGTAGTGCGCGGCGCGTCGTTCAGTCATGTGATGACGTCGGGCAATTCCTGCGACGTCGATATGGCGGATTTCATCAGTTACCTGGCCGATGATCCCGCCTGCACCGCCATCGCCTGCGTGTTCGAAGGAATGGCGTCTCCGGAACGAATTCTGCTCGCCGCGGACTATGCCTGGGCGCGCGACAAGCCGCTGGTAGTCTACAAGATGGCGACCGGCGAGGAGGGCGCGGCCGCAGCAATGTCGCATACCGGTTCGCTGGCCGGTTCGCACGCGGCGTATCGCGCGGTGTTCCAGCGCGCGGGCGCAGTGTTGGTGGAGAGTTACGAATCGCTGGTGGAGACCGCATCGTTCTTCGCCAAGGCGCCGCCACCGAAGGCCAAGGGTGCGGCCGTGGTGGCGGCGTCCGGCGGCGCCGCGATCATGGCGGCCGACCGGGCGGAGCAATACGGGGTGCCGATGCCGCAACCGGGCGTGGAGTTGCACGACTTGTTGATGTCGCGCATTCCGGATTTTGGCGCCGCACGCAATCCGTGCGACGTCACCGGGCAGATTCTGAACGACCCGGAATCGCTGAACGTCTGTGCCGGCGCGTTCCTCAACGATCCGCAATACGCGACGCTGGTGGTGCCGATGACCTATGGCTACGCCGCGTCGGCCGCTCGCATTCCGGTCTATGACCGGCTGGCGAAGGAGGCGGGAAAGATCGTCTGTATCGCCTGGCAGGCAGAATGGTTGGAAGGGCCCGGCGTAAAGGAAGCCGAGGAAGCCGAGCGCGTTGCACTGTTTCGCTCGATGCCCGCGCTGTTCGCGGCGCTGGCGGCCTGGACCTGGCGTGCGGACAAACGTGCCGCCGCGCGGGAAGAGATCGAACCCACACCGACGGAAACGCTGCGTGCCGCGCGCGACATGATCGCCACAGCCGGCGGCCGCACGCTGACCGAACGAGAATCCAAGTCAGCGCTGGCGTTGTATGGCGTTCCGGTGGTCGGCGAACGCCTGACTGCGTGCGCCGAAGATGCCGTTGCCGCGGCGGAAGCGCTCGGGTATCCGGTGGTGTTGAAAGTTAAATCGCCTGATCTGCCGCACAAGACCGAGGCTGGCGTCATCCGCCTGAATCTACGCAACGCCGAGGAGGTCCGCGCCGGTTATAGCGCGGTGATGGCCAACGCCGAACGTGTCTCGCCGCGGCCCCGCATCAACGGCGTCCTGGTGCAGCCGATGGTGCCGCAAGGTGTCGAGATGGTAGTCGGCGCGCGCATCGATCCATTGTTCGGTCCGCTGGTGGTGGTCGGTCTCGGCGGCATTTTAGTGGAGGTGCTGCAGGAACTCGGCGCTCTCGCCCGCCCCAATAACCCACGCCGATGCACGAGCGCTGCTGCGACAGCTCAAGGGAGAAAAACTGCTGCACGGGTTCCGCGGCGCGCCGGCGGTCGATCTCGAGAAGTTAGCAGACGTGATCTGCCGTATCTCGCGATTTGCCGCCGATCATCGCGACACGATCGCCGAGCTGGACGTCAACCCGCTGATCTGTGCCGGCGAACGCATCGTCGCGGTGGACGCGCTGATCGTCCCCGCCGGTCCACCTACCAGTCGACTGCCGCATTAGTGAGTAGCGGGCAGCCCAAATTCGACGTAACGCGCGATCGCGCTGAACGGTCCTGACCCATGCCCATCTGCGAAG
The DNA here is from genome assembly GCA_963762885.1 of uncultured Alphaproteobacteria bacterium. GTDB lineage: Bacteria > Pseudomonadota > Alphaproteobacteria > Acetobacterales > Acetobacteraceae > JASHVB01. The sequence goes on along the minus strand of CAVXNH010000077.1, from coordinate 270,005 downwards.
CCGATCCCTGGCGGTTACAGTATTTCGAAACCATCCCCTGTCCGCCCGATGTCCGTATCTCCACCGAGGATGCCGAACTCCTGGGAATGGTATCCGCACCACCGCTGGATCTATGACAAGCTCGCCGTCGCCTTGTCGCAAGGGCTGGATGCTGCGCCCCACGGCGTGATGCCGCACAGCTTCCCGGTATTTTCGAAGCCGATCATGAATTTGCGTGGGATGGGCACTGGCAGCCAGGCAATCGCCTCTGCCGAGGAGTATAAAGCCAAGCTTACCGCTGGGCATTTCTGGTGCACGTTGTTGACCGGTGCCCATGTCAGCACCGACGCGGCACTGGTGAATGGCGAGCCGCGCTGGTGGCGTCACACTTCCGGCACTACCGCGCCGGGCGGCACATTCGACTATTGGACCATCCACGCCGAGGCCATGCCCGAGATCGAAACCTGGTGCGGCGCCTGGGCGCGCCAACACCTCGCCGGCTATACCGGCATGGTGAATTTTGAAACGATCGGGGGCCGCATCATCGAGGCGCATCTGCGCTTTGCCGACCAATGGCCCGATCTCTATGGTGCAAGCTGGGTCGAAGCGCTGATCCAGCTTTATGCTACCGGCGACTGGGACTATGCCGACACCGATCGGCGCGACGGCTACAGCGTTGTGCTGTTCGGCCCGCATGGCCCACGCTATCGCCATCCGCCGGCGTCGCTGGTGGATACCGTGCGCGGCATGCCGGGGATTTCATCGGTGCAGATCACCTTCCATGAGGAACGCGATCCCGCGCATCATGCCATGCCGCCGGGCGGCTTCCGTCTTGCTATTGTGAATGCGCATTCATTACCAGCCGGTCAGGCGGCGCGGGAGACACTACGGAATGCGCTGATTTCCAAACCGGTCCCGTAGCGGTATGTCGGCATGGTGGTCGGCCAGTCTCGGGGAATTTCTGAATCGCGAGCAGGAGTCGATCGTTGGCGTGTTGTCTACACGCCTGGTTGAGACACACCCCCTAAATCGCGCGACTCAAGTGCAGGTTTGGCGCGAGCAGATCATGCTCCTGAAGGAGGCACTGCACGATCTGCCTCCAACTTGGCGTCTATTGTTGGAATATCCACTGCTGCGGCTGCAACGCCGGATCGATGCGGTACTGGTGACTGAGCGCGCCGTCCTGGTGCTGGAATTCAAGATTGGTTCGACCTCGTTCACTATGATCGATCGTCAGCAGGTCGAGGATTATGCGCTCGATCTGTTCGATTTCCATGCCGACAGCCGAGCTCATCCTATCATTCCGATCCTCATCGCAACGCATGCCAAGCCTCGGGAAACGAGCTGGCCTCTTATTTGGCACGGAGTAACGCCGGTGCTGGAGGTTACCGCTGCGATGCTATCCCATCATCTACGTGAAATTGAACGCAGAGTTCCGGTGTCGATGCGGTTGCTCGACCCAAATGCATGGGAAACCGCGCCATACCGGCCCGTGCCCACTATCGTCGACGCAGCGACGATGCTGTACAGCAGGCACAGCGTCGCCGAGATCGCGACGTCTCGTGCGGACGTTGGCAACCTCACCCGTACAACAGAAGCGATCCGCGCAGCGATCGACCAAGCCCGCTCCGCCAGCCGGCACGAGGTGGTTTTCGTCACGGGTATTCCCGGTGCCGGCAAAACTCTATGTGGGCTCCAGGTAGTATTTGGTGCCAACGCCGGCGCCGCTTTCCTGACCGGAAACCTGCCCTTGGTGCATGTGATGCGCGAAGCTCTTGCTCGTGACGCGCGTGATCAGGGCCGTAACATCCGAATGGCCCGGCAGGAAACCGAAAGTGCAATCCAACCGCTGATCGGCTTTCTGCGGGACAACCTGGAGCGCCGAGAACCACCACATGAGCATGTGATTGTGTTCGACGAGGCGCAACGCGCCTGGGACGCTGCTTTCGGTCGCCGCAAATTCGGTCACGCCGAAAGCGAGGCGGCGATGTTCCTCGACATTATGCATCGCCACGCGGACTGGGCAGTGATCGTCGCCCTGGTCGGCGGAGGTCAGGAGATCAATACCGGCGAGGCCGGATTGGCAGCCTGGGGAGACGCGCTGCAAACTCGTGCTCACTGGTCCGTACGCGCCGCTCCCGGCGTGCTGACGGCCACAGACCCACGGCAACGCCTTTTCTCAGAGGCTCCAGGGACGCTGACCGTCAGCGAGGCGTTGCATCTCGATGTCCCCATTCGCTCAATTCGCTCCGCTGCCGCGGCACCATGGGTCGATGCGGTTCTACTGGGTGATGCCACGCATGCACGAAAGCTTGCCGACGACGCGGACGGTGTTCCGTTTCTGCTGACCCGTTCCCTTGCCAGGATGCGTACGGAGTTGCGCCTTCTGGCGCGTGGCACGCGCCGCGCTGGGCTGGTATGCAGCACCAACGCACGGCGTCTGGTCGCAGATGGAATCTGGCCAAACTTCCCTCACCTTGACGATGTCGCGGTGTCCAATTGGTTCCTTCAACGCTGGCCTGATGTCCGAGCCTCCGATGCTCTGGAGATGCCGGCAACGCAATTTGCCTGTCAGGGTCTGGAACTGGACCATGTCGGTTTGTGCTGGGGCAATGACCTGATCCGACGCTCTGATCGGACGGAGTGGGTAGCGCGGAGCTTCGCAGGCACAAGGTGGCACGAACCTCGTGGTGAGGCTGCTATTGCCTATCAGGTCAACACTTATCGCGTGCTTCTGACACGCGCGCGTTACGAGACAGTGATTTGGGTGCCCCCAGGCGAGACCCGGGATACGACGCGCTCGCCAGCCGATTTCGATGCGATTGCAGATTTCCTGCAAGCCTGTGGCGCGCGGCAAGTGGAAGACAGGCCGCCGGTGGCACCAGATGAAGGCGCCGAGCCCACTCCAATGTTGCTGTGAAGGTCTCGTTCCGACAGCAATTACGCTGCTCGCGTGCTGTTGACAGCACGCAACACAAAGCAGCCCATGTTGTCCGCTAGCCCGAGCGCGTCACCACCACAGGTCTTCGCTTCATGGCAGTGCAGCGCGTGCCCTTGGATCGGCGTCCGGCACCGATCCCGCCCGCACAAACGCCCGGATCGAGCAGCGTTCTGACGCTGGGGACCGGGGTTGTCGTTATCGCAGGGTTATATTTCGGCCGTACCGTCCTGATCCCAATCACGCTTGCGGTATTGCTCTCATTCCTGCTCGCGCCATTGGTTGAACTGCTGCATCGCATCCGAATACCAGACTTCCTGGCAGCACTGCTTGCTGTCGCGGTCGCGCTCGGAACCATTGTGGGACTTGGCGGATTGATCGGGACACAGGTCGCCGACCTCGCTGGGCAAGTGCCGGGTTACGCCAGCACCATCGAAAGCAAAGTCGAAACGGTGCAGCAATTTGCGATGTCGCATTTTGATGCCCTGGTGCGCAGCGTCGGGCACCCGTTTCACGCGGCTCCCAGCCACCCAGCCGTCTCTCGCGCCGAGCCCACCCAGCCGGCGAACAATTCCGCACCGCAACCGGTTCCGGTCGAGGTGCATCAACCCCCCAGCAGCGCAGTGCAGCTTGCGGAACAGGTAGTTGAACCGCTGGTCAATCCACTCGCGGCCCTGGCGATCGTCTTCATTGTCTCCACGTTCATTCTGGCGCAGCGCGACGATCTGCGCGATCGCATGATCCGCCTGTTCGGAGCGTCCGACCTGCACCGCACCACGATAGCCATGGACGAGGCCGCGCATCGACTGTCCCGCTATTTCCTTGCCCAACTCGCGATCAATATGGCGTTCGGCGTGATCATCGGCACGGCACTGTATTTCATCGGCCTGCCCTCGCCGTTGCTATGGGGCATCATCGCGATGCTGCTGCGCTTCCTCCCGTATATCGGCTCGCCACTGGCAGCCGTCCTGCCTCTGTTGCTTGCCGCCGCGACGTCGCCGGGCTGGGCCTCGGTAATATGGACTGCAATCCTGTTCGGCGTTGGGGAGGCCGTGATGGGCCAGGTGGTGGAGCCTTTGGTGTATGGCCGCTCCACCGGGCTATCGCCGTTTGCCGTGGTTGTAGCTGCAACCTTCTGGACCTGGCTGTGGGGACCGATCGGGTTGATCCTATCGACGCCCTTGACCCTGTGTTTCATGGTCCTGGGGCGCCACGTCGATCGCCTGGAGTTTCTCGACATTTTGCTCGGCGACCGTCCGGCACTGCAACCGGACGAGAGTTTCTATCAACGCATGTTGGCGGGTGACCCGGACGAAGCCGGCGAGCAAGCCGAGCAATTCATGAAGGAAGCGCCGCTATACAAGTACTATGACGAGGTGGCAGTGCCTGGGTTGCGGCGCGCCACCATTGACGCCGGACGCGGCGCCCTTGGCGCCGAACAACTCGAACGCGTGTTGGAATCGGCCTACACGTTGATCGAGGACCTGGCCGACGAGGCTAAACCGGACGCGACCGCCGCCGATGCAACGCGAGGCGATCACGGTACGGTTCTGTGCGTTGCCGGGCGCGGGCCACTGGATGAGGCGGCGGCGCGCATGCTCGTGCAACTTCTCGGGGAACGCGGAATCGAGGCTCACGCCGTGCCGTATCGGGCCATTTCGCGCTCGGAGCTGCCAACGCTGCAAACCCACGGCACGCCGATGCTTTGCCTCTGCTACCTGGACCTGGAAGGCGGCATCTCGCATGTTCGCTATCTGCTGCGGCGCCTGCGCCGGGTCCTGCCGGGACTGCCGATGCTGGTTGGCATATGGCCGCAAGGCGCACCGACGTTGCAGGACGAAAGGATACGCACGGCAATTGGCGCCGATCATTACGTTACCTCGTTGCAGGAGGCGGTCGAGGCCTGCGCGGCGGTGCTGCAGCATGCGCAGGTCCCGTCGGCGCAAATCGAAGCCCAACCGCCGCCAACGTCCGAAGCGCAGCCGCAACCGGTGTTGGGCTGAAACGCCATGTTGGTGCGCGGGGTAAAGTCGGGCACCATGTCTCGAGATGCGGCGAAACCTGCCCTGGTCATCGGTGAGTTGCCTGCGCCTGGCGTACGTCGCTCTGGCATGTGTGTTGCTGCCTGCGGTGTCGCTTGGCGCCGAACTGAAAATTACCACCTGGAACCTGAATTGGTTGACCGAACGCCAGGCCGGCGATCCGGCGTTGCCTGAAGATGTGCGCGTGCGCGTGCCGGAGGATTTCGACCGCTTGCGGCAGTATGCGACACAGCTCGATGCGGATGTCATCGCCATCCAGGAAGTGGACGGGCGCGCTGTTGCCGCGCGCATCTTTCCCCAAGAGCAGTACTCGACTTCATATGACGCGCGACGATGTGGTGCAGCGTGTCGGCATCGTCGTGCGTCGCGGGCTGGCCTATGACGTCAATCCGGATGTCACCGCGTTACAAGGTAATCGGCAGCTCCACCTGCGCAGCGGGGCCGACATCACGCTGCATCTTGCCTCCGGTCCGCTGCGGATGTTGGCGGTGCATTTAAAGACTGGCTGTGACGATGCGTCGCTGAACTCGCAGCACCCGCCGCGCCTGCACCGAACTGCGTGCGCAGGTCCCGCCGCTGCAAGCGTGGATCGCTGCGCGGCAGCAGGAGGGTGTGCCGTTCATAGTGCTGGGCGATTTCAATCGCCATATGGATGGTGGGGACCAGCTTTGGGCGGCCCTGAGCAATACCGCGCCGCTGGTGCGCGCGACCGAAGGACGCTCCAGCCCATGCTGGGTGACCAACGCGTTCATCGATCATATCATCGCCGGCGGCGCGGCGCGCGACTGGATGCAATTGCAGACGTTGCAGGTGCTGCACTATCGCGAAACCGGCGAGGAATGGAAGGACCGGCTGTCGGACCATTGCCCGGTGTCGGTGCAATTTCAGACACCGGGGTGACGGAGATTCGAATAAGGCTTTCCCCCTCCCTCACGGGGAGGGCGACGATTGCGCTTGAATTGCCGGATCCAGCAACGTCTCCAGTTCCGCCGCATGCTCGTAATCCGGCATCAGGCGGTCCAGCGTCGCGTCCCGCGCCACCGCGGGGTGAAAATAGATTTCGCTGACGCCGTCAGGCAGTTCGCGCAGCAGGCATCGGACATGCTCCGCGGTCATGTGGCCGCTCCATGCCAGGCCGAAACAATAGTCGTTGGTCGTCATGCCGGCCGCGCGCGCCTGGCGCCGCAACACCCGCGTCCAGTAATACAGGGAGTGCCCACCCAAACCCACTCGTGTGCCGCAGCGGGCGAGCACAGCCGGTGGCTCGGCCGGAACACGCACCGACCGCAATCCGAACTCGGCGCCAATTTGTAGCATCAGGCGTCCAACCGACGGATGCAGATGCATGTGCTTGTGCGCATTGGCGTGATCGAGCGCGAGGCCGGTCGCGGCAAACGCGGTGAACTGGGCACGGATTTCCGCCGCAAGCTGCCGGCGCACGTGCGGGCGAAAGAAGTAGTTCAAACCCAGGCGCAATTGGTCGGATGGAAACCAGCCGGACGCATCCACCAGATCCGGAATGTCCGACGGCGGCAACACCGCCTGCCCTTCGATCACCACCAGATGCAGGCCGACACGCAGCCCGGGCAATGCTCGGGCACGACGCACAGCATCAGCCGCGGCCGGACCGGCAACCATCAAGCTGGTGGCGTTCAGCGCGCCGTCGCGAAACGCGCGTTCAACCGCTTCGTTGACGGACTCGGACAAGCCAAAATCGTCGGCCGAAAAAACGACGCGCTGCATGCCACCGACATGGATCTTCGGCAGCGCGCCGCCTATCCCAACGCGTCGCGCTTCCCATTATCCTGGCGACGCAGGAAGGCCGGAATATCGAGGATCGCGTCCTCGCCGCCAACTGCGTGACGCACAGGCACGACGCGCGGCGCTTCGGTGTGTTGCACGGCCTGCATCACTGGGTCCTGTCGCGGCGGTGCAGTTTCCACCGCCGTGGGCGACGCCGGGCGCCGATGGAATGCGCCGGTAACCTTCGAAAAAATGCTGATCCGTGGTTCTTGCGTCTGCGGCAACGAAGCCGGCGTCGCGGGGGGCCGCTGTTCGGCAAACAACCCGCCATTGGTCTTCGGCGTGAGCACCGGTGAGGTACGCGGCGGAGCCGGCGGCGGTACGGGCGCGGGCGTATGTTGCGGCTGCATATCGAGCGCCGCATTGCCCTCCATGATTGGCTCCGCATGTGCACGCGCGGCCTGATGGCGCAGCCCGGTCGCGCCAATCATCGGCGTGTGCACCGGCTGCGGCGCCACGTGCATGATCGGCGCCTGTGCCGGCGTAGGCACGTGGATCGGATGTGGTGGCGGCATCGCACCGCCCCCAACCGCGACCAGGCGTGGCCGCGATTCCGCAGCGGCCGGCGTGTCGATGCCGGTGGCGACGACCGAAACCCTGATGCGGCCGGACAACGACTCATCGATCGCCGAACCGAAGATAATGTTCGCCTCTTCGTCGACTTCCTCTCGAATACGATTGGCGGCCTGGTCCACTTCGAACAAGGTCAGATCGTCGCCGCCGGTGATGTTGATCAGCAGCCCGCGGGCGCCGGCCATCGAGGTATCCTCCAGCAGAGGATTGCTAATGGCCGCTTCGGAGGCGCGGATCGCACGGTTCTCGCCTTCGGCCTCGCCGGTGCCCATCATCGCCTTGCCCATCTCCGCCATCACCGTGCGAATATCGGCAAAGTCCAGGTTCACCAAGCCTGGCGCCATCATCAGGTCGGTAACGCCGCGAACACCCATATACAGCACCTGGTCGGCCATCTTGAACGCATCCTTCCAGGTGGTGCGTTCATTAGCCATACGGAACAGATTCTGGTTCGGGATGACGATCAGGGTGTCGACGTACTGTTGAAGTTCCTCGATCCCCTGGTCGGCACAACGAGCTCGGCGCACGCCCTCGAAGCCGAATGGCTTGGTCACCACGCCGACAGTCAGAATGTTCCGTTCGCGCGCCATGCGGGCGATGACGGGGGCTGCACCGGTGCCGGTGCCACCGCCCATCCCGGCGGTGATGAACACCATGTGGGCACCATCGAGATGGCGATACAGCTCGTCGGCCGCTTCTTCCGCTGCCGCCTTGCCGATCTCCGGTTTCGCGCCGGCGCCGAGGCCTTGCGTGATATGCGGTCCAAGCTGGATGCGCCGATCTGCTCGGCTGTGCATGAGCTGCTGCGCGTCGGTATTCGCGACGACAAACTCCACGCCTTGCAGGTTCGCCGCGATCATGTTGTCGACGGCATTGGTCCCGCCGCCGCCAACGCCGATCACCGTGATACGCGGCGTGAAGTCGGTGTGAACCTGCTGCGGAATTGTGAGATTGAGTGTCATGCGGACGTCTCCCCCACGCGAACTCGGGTCGGTGAACTGTGTGTTAAGCAGGAAGCGGAGCGATTCGCGAGCCATCAGATTCGCTCCCGAAGAAAATTGACGATGCGGCGGAAGATGCCGGTGGGTTGCGCCACATCCAGATCGACATCGTGCAACGTGCGGCCCTCGCCGGCGGCCCAATGCAGCAGGCCGGCAGCGGTGGCAAACGCCGGACCGGACGCCGAGTTCGGGCAGCCCGCGCATCGCATGCGGCCGCCCGAGGCGCACGTGGCGCGACAACATGCGCGCCGCCATCTCGCGCACGCCGGCGAGTTGGCAGGCGCCGCCGGTCAGCACCACGCGATTGCCGGCGGCGCGCGTCAGGCCGGAACTGTCGAGCCGGTCCTTGACGTATTCGAAGGTCTCTTCCAGCCGCGGCCGGATGATATTCACCACCATGCTGCGCGGCACTTTCGCGATCTGGTGTTCTTCCTCGCCGACCAGATGCACAGGCACCATCTCGCGTTCATCGTCGGGTGAGGACTGAACGTTACCGAACACGGTCTTCAGGCGTTCGGCGTGATTGAGCGAGGTGGACAGCCCGGCAGCCAGGTCCTTGGTGACGTGAAAGCCGCCGATCGGCAGTTGCGCGGTGTGCAGCAATTGCTTGTCGGCGAATACCGCCATGCCGGTGGTGCCGCCGCCCATGTCGATCACCGTGGTGCCAAGTTCGGGTTCGTCCGACAGCAGCGTGGCCAGCCCGGCAGCCATCGGCGCCGCTACCAGTTCGGCAATGTCGAGATCGCAGCGGGCGATGCAGGCGCCGAGCGAACGCAGCGCAGTGGCGGCCGAATCGATGATGTGCAGCTTCGCGGTCAGCGTGGTGCAGAACAGGCCACGCGGATCGGCCACGCCTTCCATCTCGTCGGTCGAGAACGTCAGCGGCAGGGCGTGGATCACTTCGCGGCCTTCCGCTTTGGCACGTGCGCGGCCTTCGGACACGACGCGACGGATGTCATGTTCGTCGACAGCGCGGCCGTTCACCGGCCACTGCACATTGAACAATTGCGACACCGGCTGGCCGCAGGACAGGTTCACGGTCACCGAACGCAGCCTGGTGTCGGCCATGTCTTCGGCCTGGCCGACGCAGGCGCGGATCGATTTTTCTGCTTCTTCCAGATCGACGATGCCGCCGCCGCGCACGCCGCGGCCGCGGTGCCAGCCGAAGCCCAGCACTCGCAATGTGCCGTCGCTTTCAGTGCGGCCGATCAGACAGGCGATCTTGGTGGTGCCGATATCCAGCACGCCGAATGGCCCGGTACGATGAAACCGCGGACGCTCGGGCTCTTCCGAACCTGTCAGCGGCGGCGGCAACGTGCGACGCGACATTTCGTTCATCGCCGGACTCCGTGGCTGGGGTTCGCCATCATATCGACTTCTTCGCGGCCGACGGTTGCGGCGCCGGATCGGCTGGGTGCGGTCGCAACACCAGACGATCCGGCAGGCGCATGTCGATCGCGACCAACGGGCGATCGAGCAGATCGTGGTCCTGCTGCAACTGCATCAGCCGATCGAGCGCGACGGCCTCGTGGCCTTCCGGCAGCATCACGTCGGCGCCGTTGTTGAGCCGCAGGTTCCACCGGCGCTCGCCGACACGCACCACGGCAATGACACGCTGCTGCAAGGCGGGCCGCGCCGTCAGTGCATCGAGCAATGTCGCGGCGGATGGCGGGGCGCCGGCACCGACCACCAATGGCAGGCCGCGGAAACTCGCTACGTCCTGGTTGGCGACAACCTGGCCGCTGCGATCGATCAGGACGAATTTTCCGTCGTTCTGCCAGATGGCGAACGGACGCCGTTCCTGGATGTTGACCACGATCGTATCGGGTAGGCGGCGTTCGACGCTCGCATGTTCGATCCAGGAGAGGGTTTCGATGCGCTGACGCGCCTGTTCCAAAGAGAAGCCGAGCATCGGATCGCCCTTGTTGATGCCCAGTGCGGCACGCAGCAGCGGTTCCGGCGTGTTGGCGCGGCCCTCGATGACGACGTCGCGCACGCGCAGCCCGGCGAAGGCGGTGGCGTTGCCGATATGCTCTCGCAATGTCGCCAGCGTGCCGCCCGGCGCGGCCGAGCGCAGCAGGCCGATCAGCAGCAGCGCGAGCAATAGGGAGAATGAGGCCCAGGCCGCGGGGCGCAGCAGTTTCTTCTGTCGCCGCAACCATAATTTCAGCCGCGCCGGGCGGTCGTCGATCGAGTTGCGCGGCGAGCGGTTTACGCGCGGCATGCGGCGTTCTCCACCATCCAAGTGCAGAGCTGCGGGAAACTCATGCCCCGGTATGCCGCCTGTTCCGGCAGCAGCGAGGTGCGCGTCAGGCCGGGCTGCGTGTTGATCTCCAGCAACACGAGGCGGCCTGGTTCGCCTGCCGTATCGTCGTAGCGGAAGTCGCAGCGCGTCGCGCCGCGGCAGCCGAGAGAGCGGTGCGCCGCGGAGGCCACGTCCATGGCGCGCGCGTAGATGTCGGGGTGGATCGCAGCAGGGATGATGTGGCGCGAGCCACCGTCGGCGTATTTCGATTCGTAGTCGTAGAACGCGCCGGCTTCGGCGATGATTTCGGTGACGGCCAGGGCGCGGTCGCCCATCACGCCGACAGTGAGTTCGCGGCCGGGAATGTACTCTTCCACCATCGCGGCGTCGCCGAAGCGCCAGGCACGCGCCACATCGGCGCGGCGGTTGTCGCCGGCGCGCATGAATTCGACGCCGACCGAGGAACCCTCGTTTACCGGCTTGACGACGTAGGGCAGCGGGATCGGGTCGGCGGCTGCAAGTTCTTCGATCGAAACCACGCGACTGCGCGCCACCGGCAGGCCGTTGGCGACGAACAGCGCTTTCGCCGCGGCCTTGTCCATAGCCATGGCCGACGCACGCACGCCGGAATGCGTGTAGGGAATGCCGAGCCAGTCGAGCACGCCCTGGATTGCGCCGTCCTCGCCGAGCCGGCCGTGGAGTGCATTGAACACTGCATCGGGTTTCGGGGTCAGCGCGGCGATAACGGCGGTGAGGTCGTCGCGCACTTCGATCGGTGTGACGTCGAAGCCGGTCTCGCGCAAGGCGGCGATGACCTGGATGCCGGTGGACAGGCTGACGTCGCGTTCGGCAGAGACGCCGCCGTAGAGGACCGCAACGTGGGTCATGACGAGTGCCTCGCCTGGTTAAGGGCGGAGGCCGGGGAAGCACCCGCATCGTCATGGCCGGGCTTGTCCCGGCCATCCACGCCTGTCGCTGCAACAAAGGCGTGGATGGCCGGGACAAGCCCGGCCATGACGGGGGGGCGGCCGTGACGGGTGGGGCGGCCGTGACGGGGGAAAACATCATCCCACCACCTCCGGGCCGCGGGCGGGCACGCCGATGCGGTGGATTTCCCAATCGAGATTCACGCCGGATGCGGCGAACACGCGGCGACGTACTTCCTCGCCCAGGCCCTCGATATCAGCCGCTGTGGCGTTGCCGGTGTTGATCAGGAAATTGCAGTGCTTCTCGCTGACCATGGCGCCGCCTCGGGTGAGGCCGCGGCAACCGGCGGCGTCGATCAATTCCCATGCCTTCATGCCTGGCGGATTGCGGAACGTCGAACCACCGGTGCGGGCGCGGATCGGCTGGGTGGCTTCGCGGGTCGTGCGGATCTCGTTCATGCGCGCGGCGATGGCGACGGGCGCACCGGGGTTTGCGCGCAGCCGGGCCCGCGTGACGACAGCACCATGCGGCAGCCGCGCGTGCCGATACGCGAACGCCAAATCCGCCGCGGCCATCCGACGCTGTTCGCCGGAGCGGGTGACCAGTTCGACCCAGTCGACAACATGCGCGGTCTCGCCGCCATAGGCGCCGGCATTCATCGTCATCGCACCGCCGATCGTGCCGGGAATGCCGGAGAGGAATTCCAGCCCGGTCAGGCCCGCAGCGGCGGCGTGTTCCGCCACCGTCACGTCGAGCGCGGCAGAACCGGCAATAACACCATCGGACTCTGGCGTGATCGCAGAGAAGCCGCGCGCCAGCTTGATAGTGACGCCGGGCAGGCCGCCGTCGCGAATGATCAGGTTGGAACAGGCGCCGATCACGTGCACCTGGATGTCGAGCGGGAGGGCGGCGAGGAAGGCGGCGAGGTCGCCGGGGTCGGCCGGACGCACCAGCGCCTCGGCGGGACCGCCGACGCGGAACCAGGTGAAGGAGGCGAGCGGGGCGTTTGCTTGCACGCGGCCGCGGAGTGGGGGGAGAGAGTCGAGGAAGGAGGGGGAGTGTCGCGCGCGGCCTTCATGGGGGGGGACATTGATCTCTTCCGGGGAATAAGTCGCGCGCCTCCCGCTGCGCGGCGGGGCGCGGCGGCGGTGCAGTGCGGTCAGTTCCGCTGGCAACGTCGCGGCCCATTGCGTGATCGAACCGGCGCCGAGGCACACGACGTAATCGCCGGGCCGGGCGATCGCATTCACCATCTCCGGCAGCCGCGCCGGCGACGGGAGGGCCACCACGGATCTATGGCCGCGCGCACGCAAGCCTTCAACCAGCGCGTCGCGGGTGACGCCCTCGATCGGCGCCTCGCCGGCCGCGTAGACGTCGGCGACGATCACCGTGCCGGCGTCGTTCATGCAGGTGCAGAACTCGTCGAACAATGAGTGTAGCCGCGAGTAGCGGTGCGGTTGCACCACCGCGATGACGTCACGCGCACCAGCTTGCCGCGCGGCTTTCAGCACCGCGGCGATCTCCACGGGATGGTGGCCGTAATCGTCGATCACGGTGATGCCGCCGGCCTCGCCGGTCTTGGTGAAGCGGCGCTTGACGCCCTTGAAGCCGAGGAACGCACTGCGCAGCGTGGCGTCGTCGATTTCCATCTCCAGGCCGACGGCGACAGCGGCCAGTGCGTTCTGCACGTTGTGGCTGCCGAGCATCGGCAGGCGGAACGGCCCCATGCGGCGCTGGCGGTTGCGCGCGCGGTCGGTGACGATGACCTCGAAGGTGGAACCCAGCTTGTCGGGCGTGACGCGTTCCGCGCGCACGTCGGCCTGGGGGGAAAATCCGTAGGTGACGATGCGATGATCCGACAAACGCGGGATCATCTGCTGCACTGACGGATGGTCGATGCACAGCACGGCGAAACCATAGAACGGCACGTTTGCGACGAACTGGTCGTAGCCGGCGATCATCGCCTCCGGCGTGCCCCAATGATCCAGATGTTCCGGGTCCATGTTGGTGACGATGGCGATCACCGCGGGCAGCCGCAGAAAGCTGCCGTCGGATTCGTCAGCCTCTACCACCATCCAATCGCCGGCGCCGAGCCGCGTGTTGGTGCCATAGGCGTTGATGATGCCGCCATTAATGACCGTCGGATCAAGCCGCGCCGCTTCCAGCACCGCGGCGATCAGGCTGGTGGTGGTGGTTTTGCCGTGCGTGCCGCCGACCGCGATCGACCATTTCAGCCGCATCAGCTCGGCGAGCATCTCGGCGCGCCGCACCACCGGGATCAGTTTCTCCCGGGCCGCTGCGATCTCGGGGTTGTCGCGCTTCACCGCGGACGAAACGACCACGACCTGTGCCGCGCCGAGATTGGCTGCGTCATGACCGACGGCCACCGGGATGCCGGCGTCGCGCAGGCGCTTCACGTTGGCGGACTCGGCGATGTCGCTGCCCTGCACGGAGTAGCCGAGGTTGTGCAGCACCTCGGCGATGCCGGACATGCCGATGCCGCCGATGCCGACGAAATGGATGGTGCCGATGGAGAGCGGCAGTGCCCTCATGGGTGGGTCTCCATCGCGTGGCGTGGCATGGCCGGGCTGTGTTTCGGTGTCATGGCCGGCCCTCGTGTCATGGCCGGGCTTGGCCCGGCCACCCACGGCTTTGCAACGAAGGTCACCGAAAGTCGTGGGTGGCCGGGCCAAGCCCGGCCATGACACGGGGGCGGGGGCCGGCCATGACACGGGGGCCAACCCCGGCCATGCGACGGGGACCACAATGCGAGCGCGAACATCAGGCTCGTGCCTCCTGGCGCATGAGGTCTTCCACCAGGTCGGCAAGCCGCGCGGTGGCGTCGGCGCGTGCAATGCGGCGCGCCGCCAACGCGGCATGCGCCAGCATGTCCGGCGCATCCAGCAGCAGCATCAGCCGGTCGCAGAGTGCAGCAGACGAGAATTCGCGTTGCGCGATCACCGAGGCGCCACGCGCATCGGACAAGGCGCGCGCATTCGCCGACTGGTGGTCGTCGATCGCTTCAGGCAATGGCACCAGGATCGACGGCCGGCCGGCAACCGCCAGCTCCGCAACGGTCGAGGCGCCGGCGCGTGCAATGACCAGATGCGCACGGGTCAGGCGATCGGCGACATCGGGGAAGAACGCGGCAAGTTCGGCAGCGATGCCAGCATCCGCGTACGCCGCCCGCACGCGATCCAGGTCTTCCGGCCGGCACTGCTGGACCACCGCAAGCCGCGCACGCAGATGCTGCGGTAGCGCGACGAGCGCCGAGGGCACCACGTCGCTGAACACGCGCGCTCCGAGCGAGCCGCCCAGCACCAGCAGGTTTACGGTGTCGGCGGGCGGCACATAGGGAGTGTCGATCAAGGCGGCGATGGCGGGGCGCACCGGATTGCCGGTGACCACCGTCGCGGCGGTTTCGGGGACACGCGTGGTGTCGGCAAAACTCAGTGCCAGCGCATCGGCCCGGCCGGCCAGGAACCGATTGGCCCGGCCAAGCACCGCATTCTGTTCATGCAGAATGACTGCGGGGCGCCGCCGCATCAGGCGGGTGGAGAGTACCGGTGCCACGCAGGGATAGCCGCCGAAGCCGACCACCGCCGATGCGCGGAGACGCGCCAGGATCGTGCGGGCCTGCAACGTGCCGGCGGCTAGCGCGACCGCGGCCTTTGCGGCGCGGCCGACGCCGCGGCCGGCGATGCCGGCACCGCTTATAGTGAAGTGGTCGTGGCCAGCGAAGACCTCGCTGTGCAAGCCGCCGGAACGCACGTCGGTCAGCAGCGCGATGCGGCAGCCTCGGGAGAGGAGTTCGGAGGCCAGGGCCTCGGCCGGGAAGAAGTGGCCGCCGGTGCCGCCGGCGGCGATCACGATGGGGCCGCCGGTTTGAGAAGCGCGAGAAGTAGCATGCGGCTTGGCGACCCGATCACCCTCACCCTCGCCGCTGCGCGTCTCGACCTCTCCCGCTCCCGCGGGAGAGGTTAGAGAGCCCGCGCGTAGCACGGGCGAGGTGTACAGGACGGTCATGGCCGGTCCCCGTGGTGCCGCCGGCGGGTCAGCGCGAGCAGCATGCCCATGCCGAGTGCGACCGCGATGACGGAGGAGCCTCCGTAGGAAATGAACGGCAGGGTCATGCCTTTCGTGGGGATCAGCTTCAGCGTCGATGCCATGTTGACGAACGCCTGCAATCCGAAGCCCGACACCAGCCCGGTGCACGACAGCACGACGAACAGGTCCTGTTCCTGCAACAGCTTCAGCAGACCGCGCAGCACGATGAATGCGAACACGCCGAGGATGATCAGGCAGACCAGCATGCCGAACTCTTCCCCGGCCACCGCGAAGACGAAGTCGGCATGCGCGTCTGGCAGTACGTCCTTCACGCGGCCCTCGCCGGGGCCGCGGCCGAGCATGCCGCCGTTACCGAAGGCCTCGAGTGCGGTGGTAACCTGGTAGGTGTCACCGGTGCCGGGATGCAGGAACCGCTCAATGCGGCTTTGCACGTGGGGGAACAACAGGAACGCCAGGAAGCCGGCGCCGCCCATCATGCCGACGCCCGCTGCGACCAGGAACAGGTTCATGCCGCTGACGTAGAGTTGGCACAGGAACACGGTGACGATCACCGCCAGCATGCCGATGTCGGGCTGCGACTTCAGCAGCATGATGATCACGCCGAAGACGCCGAGGGCGATCCACAGCCCGGGGAAACGCGGCGAGCGTCGGCCCTCGCTGATCAGCCAGGCGGCGACGACCGCGAAGCAGGGCTTGAGGAATTCGGACGGCTGCATCGCCATTCCGGGGAGCGCGATCCAGCGCCGCGCGCCTTTGATCTCGACGCCGATCACCAGCGTCGCCGCGGTCAGCGCCAATGCGACGATGCAGCCGGCGATGGCAAGCCGCTTGATGTTGCGCGGCGACAGCAGGGATACGCCGACGACGATGCCACCGGCGACGGCGAGGAAGAACACCTGCTTGAAGATGAACATGTCGCGCGAGGAGCCGATGCGCTCGGCCACCGCCGGCGACGCGGCCAGCATCATGATGTAGCCGAAGCCGATCAGCACACCGATCGCGCCGAGGGTCCAGCGATCGACGGTCCACCACCAACGGCCCAGCAGCGAGTTGTCGGCGCGCGAGAGGGTTGGCATCAGGCGGCCCTTTCGTGCGCCAGCTCTGCGACGAGGTCGGCGAATCTTTCCCCCCGCGCATCGAAGCCGCTGAACTGGTCGAAGCTGGCACAGGCGGGCGACAGCAGGACGACGGGCGTGGCGGAGGCGCGTGCGGCGGCAAAGGCGCGCGGCGTCGCGGCTTCGAGCGTGCCGGCGATTTCGTGCGGGACGTCGTGGTGGGCGAGAGTCTCGGAGAGCAGGGGCGCATCGCGGCCGATCAACAGGGCGCGGGCGATGCGGGGGAAGAAAGGCGCCAGCGGCTCGATCCCGCCTGCTTTGGCGAGGCCGCCGGCGATCCACACCACCCGGTCATAGCAGGACAGCGCACGCGCGGCGGCATCGGCATTGGTTGCCTTGCTGTCGTTGACGAAGGTGATGCCGTCGATCGTGCGCAGGCGTTGCTGGCGGTGTGGGAGTCCGGGAAAGGTGGTGAAGGCGTGCGCGATGGTGGCGTGCCGCACGCCGAGGTAGCGGGCGATCGTGAAGGCCGCCGCGGCGTTCTGCGCGTTGTGCTCGCCGGGGAGTGCGGGGGCGGCGGAGAGGGCGCCGCGCCACTCGCTGTCCCGGTCCAGCTTGTCATCCCAGGCGCGTTCGTCATCCCCGCGAAAGCGGGGACCCAGGCTCGATGGGTCCCCGCTTCCGCGGGAATGACGGAGGACACCAGATGCCGTAACGACCTGTGCCCGCTGCCCTTGCAGCCATGCGACCATCGTGCGCGAAGTCGGCGTCATCCACGCCTATCACCGCCAGGTCGCGCGCCTCCTGCCGGTCGAAGATCGCCCGTTTGGCAGCGATATAGCCTGCCATGTCGCCGTGGCGATCCAGGTGGTCCGGGCTGAGATTGAGCATCGCCGCCACATCGAAGCGGAGAGTGGCGAGTCGCTCCAACATGTAGGACGACATCTCCAGCACGTAGACGCCGTCGTCCGGCAGCAAGGGCAACGCCAGAGCCGCTGTGCCGAGGTTGCCGCCTGCGGCGTTCGGGGTACCGGCGCAGGCCAGGATGTGTGCCAGCAACGCGGTCGTGGTGGATTTGCCGTTGGTGCCGGTGACACCGACGAAGCGCGCGTGCGAACCGGCGCGGCGCACTGCCTGGAACAACAGTTCCGCATCCGACAGGATCGGCACGCCGGCCGCCCGCGCTCGTTCCGCTGCGGGGTGCGGCTTCGGCAGCAGATGCGGAATGCCGGGCGACAGCACCAGCGCATCAAACGCGAAATCGCCCTCGCACGGATCGCGCAACGGCACGCTGCCGGCCGCGGCACGCGCAGCAGGCGCATCGTCCCACGCCGTCACCTCGGCGCCCATCGCCAGCAAGGCGCGCGCGACAGCGAGTCCGTTGCGCCCCAGCCCCAATACGGCGAAGCGCTTACCGGCGAAGAGATCGACGGGGAATGCGCTCATCGGATCTTCAACGTCGCCAGGCCGATCAGGGCCAGGATCATCGAAATGATCCAGAAACGGATGACGATGGTCGGCTCGGACCAGCCCTTCTTCTCAAAGTGGTGGTGCAGCGGCGCCATCAGGAATACCCGCCTGCCGGTGCGCTTGAACCAGAACACCTGGACAATGACGGACACCGTCTCCACCACGAACAGCCCGCCGACGATCATCAGGACGATCTCGTGCTTGGTGGCCACGGCCACCGCACCCAGTGCGCCGCCCAGCGACAGCGAGCCGATATCGCCCATGAACACAGCCGCGGGCGGCGCGTTGAACCACAGGAAGCCGATGCCGGCACCGATCAGTGCAGCGGAGAAAACCGCCAGTTCGCCGACCTCCGGCACATAGGTGAGTTGCAGGTAGCCGGCGAAGATGCGGTTGCCGACCAAGTAGGCGATCAGCGCGAACACGCCGGCGGCGATCATGGTCGGCACGATCGCCAGGCCGTCGAGGCCGTCGGTGAGATTGACCGCGTTCGACGCTCCCATCATCACCAGCATGCCGAAGATGGGGAAGAAATAGCCAAGCGGGATCAGGACTTCCTTGAACACCGGCACGGCCAGCTCGGTGCCGAGCGGCGCGCGTGTCAGTTCCGCGATCCAGATCGCGGCGGCGAGGCCGATGACCGCCTGCACCAGCAGCTTGACGCGGCCGGAGACACCCTTGTGGTTGCGTTTGGTGACTTTCAGGTAGTCATCGGCGAAACCGAGCAAACCGTAGCCCCAGGTGACGCACAGCACCGCCCAGACGTAGCCGTTGCGCAGGTCCACCCAGAGCAAGGTGGAAATCGTCATGGCGAAGAGGATCAGCAGGCCGCCCATAGTGGGCGTGCCCTTTTTTTCGATCAGGTGACGTTCGGGGCCGTCGGCGCGGATCGGCTGGCCCTGGTGCTGCACCGATTTCAGCCAGCGGATCAGCTTCGGACCCAGCCAGAAACTCACCACCATCGCCGTCAGGCAGGCCGCGCCGGAACGGAACGTCAGGTAGCGGAACAGGTTGAACAGGATGAACTGCTGGGCCAGCGGTGTGGCGAGGTTGAACAGCATCAGGCCGCCTCCTCTGCGCCGTGCGAGGTAGCGGTGGCGTCGAGGGCATCGACCACGCGCCGCATGCGGCTGCCGAGGCTGCCTTTCACCAGGATGGCGTCGCCTGGCTGGATGGCGCGTGCGACGAGGGGGGCAAGGGAGGCCGAGTCCGGGGTATACGCGCCGCGCTTTTCGGCGGGGATGGCGTCGAACAGGTGACGCATCAGGGGACCGCAGGTGAACACCAGGTCGGCGGCTGCGGTGACATCTGGGGCGAGCGCGGCGTGTTCGGATGGGCCGGCGTCGCCGAGCTCCAGCATGTCGCCGAGCACGGCGATGCGGCGTTTGGTGGGCTGGAGGGCGAGCACCGAGAGGGCGGCTCGCATGGAGGCGCCGTTGCCGTTGTAACTTTCGTCGAGCAGGAGAGCGGCGCCGTTGGGGAGGACGAGGGAGCGGCGGGCGCCTCGGCCGGAGACTGGGGTGAAGGTTGCGAAAACCTCTCCCGCTACGCGGGACAGGCACGCCACCGGGCGCTTGACCCGGTGGTCGATGGCGCGTGAGCGCCGAGGGTGAGGGTGAGGGTGATCGGGTCGGCACGCGGCACCGCTTGGCAGTGTGCCGACCCGATCACCCTCACCCTCGTCGCTTCGCGCCTCGACCTCTCCCGCTTCGCGGGAGAGGGTTAGAAGTGCGGCGAGCGCGTTCATGGCCATGTGGCGGCCGGGTGCGTTGATCCTGAACGGCAGCGGGACACCGTCCAACTCGGCGATCACGTCGCTGCCGTCGGCGTCCATGGCGATATCCACCAGCCGTGCATCGGCCGCCGGATCAGCGCCGAAACCAATCACCGGCACGCCCAAGGCCACGGCCGCGTCACGCAGACGCGGGAACATCGACGTGTCGGTCGGCAGCACGGCGACGCCGCCGGGCTCCAGTCCCAGCATGATCGAGGCCTTCTCGTCGGCGATGGCCTCGATGCTGCCGAGGAAACCGATATGCGCTTTCTCGATGGCCGTGATCACCGCGACATGCGGCCGGGCCAGCCGGGCCAGCGGGGCGATCTCGCCGGCATGGTTCATGCCGATCTCGACCACGCAGAACGCGGCGTCGGGCGGTAGGCGCGCCAGGGTCAGCGGCACGCCCCAATGATTGTTGTACGAGGCGACCGCGGCGTGCGTCGGCCCCAGAACCGACAGCGCGCACCGCAGCATTTCCTTGGTGGTGGTCTTGCCGACGCTGCCGGTGACCGCGACCACGCGTCCGGCGAAGCGCGCGCGGGCGTAGCCGCCCATGCGTGTCAGTGCCGCCAGCGTGTCGTCCACGCGCAAGCAGCCGCGCCGCGCCCGGCACGTCGTGATGCACCATCGCTCCCGCCGCGCCCCGGGCGAGCGCGTCGGCGACAAACCGTGCCCGTCGCCGTTCTCACCCAGCAGCGCGACGAACAGATCGCCGGGCGCCAGGGTACGGGTGTCGATCGACACGCCCGTGGCATCGAACGGCGTCGCCATGCTGCCGCCGGTCGCTTCGATCAGGTCGTTCGCGGTCCAGAGAGAGGGACTGGCGGTCATCCTGGTGATGCCCCCTCCCCGCCGTCGACCAGTCCGCGCACCACCCCCGACATCGTCGAACGGCACGACTGTCCCGCCGATCGTCTGGCCCTGCTCGTGGCCCTTGCCGGCGACCGCGAGCACGTCGCCGGGCCGCAACATCTCCAGCGCCGCCGCGATCGCCTGTGCGCGGTCGCCGATCTCGCGCGCACCCGGACAGGCAGCCAGAATCGCGGCGCGGATCGCGGCGGGATCTTCCCCGCGGGGATTGTCGTCGGTGACGATCGCCAGGTCGGCGAGCCGCGCCGCGGCTTCGCCCATCAGCGGCCGCTTGCCACGGTCACGGTCGCCACCGGCCCCGAATACCACCGCAGACGGCCCGCCGTGTGGGGGCGCAACGCGGTCAGCAGGCGCTCCAGCGCGTCCGGCGTGTGGGCGTAATCCACATAGACCGCCGCGCCGTTCGGCAGCCGTGCGGCTTGCTCCATGCGGCCGCGCACGCCGGTCAGGCTGCGGCAGGCGGTCGAGCGCATCGTCCTGCCCGAGCGCCATCGCCAGACGCCGCCGCCAGCAGCGCGTTGTCGGCCTGGAAGCGGCCCGGTAAAGCCAGCGCGATCTCGCGGCGGACGCCGCCGACATCCACTGTCACCACCTGCCCGTCCGGCCGCGGCGTTACCCGGACCACACGGATCATGTCGCCGGCCTCGCCGACCGTGCGCAGTTCCAGCCGGCGGCGGGCGGCCACCTCTCGCAGCGCGTCCAGCGTCACTGCGTCCATGTCCGCGCAGGCCAGCGCAGGAGCACCCTCCGGCAGCAACTCGGCAAACAGGCGCAGCTTGGCGGCGCGGTAGGCGTCGAGGTTGCCGTGATAGTCCAGGTGGTCGCGGGTCAGGTTGGTGAACGCCGCGGCGGTCAGCCGCACGCCATCCAGGCGGACTGGTCCAGGCCGTGCGAGGAGGCCTCCATCGCCGCGTGGCGGACACCGTGCGGCGCAGGCCAGCCAGGATCTCGGCGAGGCTGACCGGATCGGGCGTGGTCAGGCCGGGGCCGGGATCGAAGCCCGGAGCGATTATCCCCAGCGTGCCAAGGCTGGCCGCCGGCAGGCCGCCGGAGGACCAGATCTGGCGCAGGAACTCCACGGTGCTTGTCTTGCCGTTGGTGCCGGTCACCGCCACGACGTTGTCCGGCTGCGGCCCTGCCAGCACCGCGGCAATCTGCGCCAGGCGGCGGCGAGGCTCGGGGTCGCGGATCAACGGGCGCGGCGGCACGCCCGGCCGGCCAGACCGTGTCCGGCCGGGGCCAGCACGGCGACGGCGCCGCGTTCGACCGCGTCGGCGATGAAGTCACGGCCATCGGCGCGGCTGCCGGGCAGCGCGGCGAACAGATCGCCCGGAACCACTTGGCGACTGTCGGCGGTCACCCCGGCGATGTCCAAGGCGGACACCGCCTGCCACGCGGCGGTGAACGATGCGGGTTGCGACAATGAACGCATGAGGTCAGCGAACCGCAAGGACGGGTTCCACGAGGGCTACTCGCGCGGCGGGGAGCGAAGGAGGGTTGGCGTGCGGGGTGCTGCACCCTCACCCTGACCCGCTCCCGCTGCCGCGGGAGAGGGAGAAGAATTCGCCTCGTGCCGCGGAGCGACGCGCACGCCGGCGGGCGGCAGGATCCGGGCTGGTACCGTCAAATCAGGCTTCGGCGCGGGCGCGATCGCCCCGGCATTCTGGCGGTTCCGCCGATCCAGGGCCGCGCACCGGCGCTCCCGGCGGACGGCCTGGCTCCATCGGGATCGCCAGCACCTGGTTGATCGCCGGCATGTCCTGGATGTCCGGCAGCATGCCCCATCATCGGCGCCATGCGCGCGATCACCTCGCCCGGCCGCCGGGGCCGCCACCCAGCCGGCGGTGGAGAACCCGTAGGTGCTTTTGTTGCCGTGCGGCTCATCCAACATCATGTAGACCGCGTAGCGCGGCGCGTTCATCGGAAAGACGCTGGTGAATGCCGCGACGTTGAAGTTCTCCTTGAAGCCGCGCTGGTAGCCGTGCTTGCCGACCTTTTCCGCCGTGCCGGTCTTGCCGCCCGGGTAATAGCCGGCCACCTCGGCGTTCTTGCCGAAGCCGTCGGTAACCACCAGGCGCATCAGCTTGCGCATGATGTCCATAGTCGACGGCTGCATCACCGGCACGCCGGTCCGGCTGCTCGCCCGGCTGCAGAGCCAAAATGGTCGGACGCACCAGCGATCCCCCGTTGGCGACGGCCGCGGTGCCGCGCACCACGTGCAGCGGCGAAACCGAGATGCCGTGGCCGAAGCCCACGGTCATCGTCACGATCTCCTTCCAGTTGGCGGCAGGCTGGATGATCGGCAGCGCCGGCTTCCGGCAACTGGATCGGCACGCGCGCGAACATTCCCATCTGCTTCAGCCAGGCACGCTGGCGTTCGGCGCCAACGTCCACGGCGATATGCGCGGCACCGAGGTTGGAGGAGTAGGCCAGCACCTCCGGCAGATAAAGCCAGCGATGCTTGCCCTGGAAATCGCTGATGGTGAAACGGCCGATATGGATGTCGTGGGCGGCGTCGAACTCGTCCCAGATATGCACGATGCCGCTGTCCAGCGCCATCGAGGCGGTCTGCAGCTTGAACGTGCTGCCCGGCTCGTACATGCCGGTCGACCGCGCGGTTGAACCGGTCGTCCGCCGGGGCGGTGCGGAAGTTGTTGGCATCGTAGTCGGGCAGGCTGACCATGGCGATCACTTCGCCGGTGTTGACGTCCATCACGATGCCGCAGGCGCCGATGGCCTGGAATTCGTCCATCGCCTTGAGCAGTTCCTCGCGCACCACGCCTTCGACGCGGATGTCGATCGACAGGCGCAACGGCGAGACATCGGTGCGCAGGCGGTCGTCGAAGTATTTCTCGACGCCGGCAACGCCATGCTCGTCCACGTCGACGCCGCCGAGCACCTGGGCGACGAGGTTGCCCATCGGATAGTGGCGTTCCTCGCTCGGCTGGAAGTCGATGCCGGGGATGCCGAGGGCGTTGATCTTCATCTCCTCGCGCGGGGTGATCTGGCGTTCGAGGTAGACGAACTGCTTGGTGCTCTCGGACAGGCGTTGGACCGCCATGTCGAGGTCCATGCGGGGCAGCACCTGCTTCAGCTTCTTCGCCGCATCGACCGGGTCGATGATCTGGCGCGGGTCGGCGAACACCGAGACGGTGGGCAGGGAAATCGCCAGGATCTGGCCGTTGCGGTCGGTGATCTCCGCGCGTTGGCCGGGCAGACCGGCACGTTCTCTGCCTGCTCCGACGGCGGCAGCACGGTAGGAAGCTGGCGTTCCGCGCGATGCGGCATCAGCGGTTGCAGGATGGTGGCGTCGGCGAGCTTGCCGACCACGGCGAGGAACAGCACGGCGAAGCCGGCCGCGGCCAGCACCAGCCGCCGATGGGTCTTTTCCAGCGCGGCGCGGCGCTGCGAGGTCGGGCTCGGTGATGCGGACGTGCTCCATGCGCGGCACCGCGTCGGCACGCGCGACGCACCACGCCGGTGCATCAGCCGGCCATAGGCGTTGCGCGGCGGCGGAATCAGGCTCGGGCGGGAGATCGATCGGGTCGCTCATGTCAGCCGCCGCTGGAGTAGGACCATTGGGCGGAGCTGACCGGCATCGGCCGCGGCAGCGGCCGGCGTCGACCGCGGCATTCGTGCGCCATGCCGAGGAGCGGAGCCGCCGCACTGCGCCAGGCAGCCGGCGTCGGGGCCGGTTTCGGCGGCACGCGGTGCCGGCGCTCCG
The DNA here is from genome assembly GCA_963762885.1 of uncultured Alphaproteobacteria bacterium. Lineage (GTDB taxonomy): Bacteria > Pseudomonadota > Alphaproteobacteria > Acetobacterales > Acetobacteraceae > JASHVB01. The sequence goes on along the minus strand of CAVXNH010000077.1, from coordinate 245,533 downwards.
CGCGCCTCGGCGGTGGTCGCGGCGCCGGCTTGGCACGTCGGCTGACTGGCGAGCGGCGCGCGGCGGCGCGGCCACGCCGGCAGCAGCGACCCGCCGCGAGCGTGCGAGGCGACGCGGCAGGACGCTCGCCACCGCGCGCGGCGGCGGTGCGGTGCCGACCGAGCACCGCCGGCGGTGCCGGCGCCGGCCGCGGCAGGGCGGCGGGCGGCGCCGGCGCATGCTGCGCAGTCCTTCGCGCCACCGGTCGGCGTCGTGCACCGCTGGTCGCCATCGGCGGCCGGCTGTCTGCCACCACCTGTCCCTCGCGCCGGCGCCGGTTCCGGCCGGCGCCATCGGGCCGACCTGAGGCCGGCACTGGCGGACGCCGGATCACTGCCGCGGGCGGCTCGCTGCGGCCGCGCGGCAGGCGGCGCCGGCGCCGGCAGGCCGGCTGTCGCAGATCGGCCAGGCTGGTGAACTGGCATTGGGCGACGACGGTCTGCCGGCGTGAGGTAACTGTGTGGCGCAGTTGGCGCAGCCGGTCCGGATCGTTCAGCAGCGTCCACTCCGCGCTCAGCATCCGCCTCTGCTCGCGCAACGCATCGGTGGACCGGACGGTCTGCGTGATCTGGTCATCGAGCATTTGTGGCGCGTGCTTTGATCTGATAGAGGTAGCAGGCCGGACGCCGCAGGCGAGCAAGAACGCGAGGCAGCGTGAAGGGCGGATCATGACGCGGGGCTTTCGTCGGCGGACAGGCGTTCGAGGGCGCGCAACCGGGCGCTGCGGGCGCGTGGATTGACCTGGGTTTCGGCCGCGCCCGGGCGCAGCGCGCGCGCGTCAGGAGCCGGAAATGCGGGCTGGACGTGCCAGCAAGCCGCGCGGATCATGGCGCGACGGCGACGGCGCGCGGCCGGCGGCATCGGTCATGAAGCGCTTGACGATGCGGTCTTCCAGGCGTGGAACGCCACCACGACGAGCCGGCCGCCGGGCGCCAGCAGTTGGGCTGCCGCGCGAGCGCACGTTCGATCTCGCCGAGTTCGTCGTTCACCCGGATGCGCAGCGCCTGGAAGCTGCGCGTCGCGGGATCGTTGCCCGAGCGGTCCGGCGGCAGCACGCGCGCGGATGATCGATGCCAGGCGGCCGGTCGTCGCGATCGGCGCCTCGGCACGGGCGGCGACGATGGCGCGGGCGATGCGGCGGGAGGCACGTTCCTCGCCCAGTTCGAACAGCAGGTCGGCAAGTCGCTGTTCCGGTAGGGTGTTCACCAGGTCCGCGGCCGTCGTCCCATGATTGCCCATGCGCATGTCGAGCGGGCCTTCCGTGCGGAACGAGAAGCCGCGCTCGGGCTCGTCGAGCTGGAAGGAGGAGACGCCGAGATCGAGCACCACCCCGTCCAGCGCGTGCACGCCGGCGGCCTGGAGGTGCGACAACATGTCGCCGAACTGGCCCTCGATGAGGTGCAGGCGGCCGGGGAAGTGGGCGGCGAGGCTGGCGCCGCGGGCGATCGCGGCGGGATCGCGATCGATCGCCCAAAGCGTGCACGCGGCAGACGAGAGGATCGCTTCGGCATAGCCGCCGCCACCGAACGTGGCGTCGAGGTAGGTGGCGCCGTCGCGGGGTGCGAGGGCGTGCAGCATCTCGGTCAGCAGGACCGGGATGTGGCCGCCGCTGGGAGCGCGCTGGGTGCGGATTTGCGCGGTCACGACGCCGCCCCACCACGCAGGGTGAGGCCACGCTCTTTCGCCCGGATGCGCGCCTCGGCACGGCGGCGTTCGGCGGCGGCCGGTTCCCAGATCTGGAAGATGCGGCCGAGGCCCATGAACACCACGGCATCGCTCAGGCCGGCATATTCGACGAGTTCATCCGGCAACACGATGCGCCCCTCTCTGTCCGCCTCGACGGGGTAGGCGTCGGCGTATAGCGTGGCTGCCAGATCGTCGTGTTCCGGACTGAATACTTCGAGTTGGTTCAGCGGTTCGGCCAGCGCGTCGAAGATCGGCGCCGGCCAGGCCTCGATGCAGGCATGCTGGTGCGACGGCCGCAGCACGAGGTGGGTGCCGTTGGTTTCGTCGTTGCCTTTCAGGACTGAGCGAAATGGCGCAGGAACGGAGACGCGGCCCTTGGCGTCCAACTTGTTCTGGTGGGTGCCCATGAATTGGGTCATCCGCAGCGGACCGCCTTTCCCGTACAATCCCTCGCATGCATGGGGCAGGGATTCGTGTCGTGTCGCCTGCGGGAGGAGTGGCCTGCCTTCTCAGCCACGCCACGCAGATGCCATGGACGACGGAGGTTGTCGTCATGGGCAAATATGGGATAGCATGGGTCAACATGGTCGTCAAAGGGAAGTTGCTTTCTAATTCCGGGTTCGCCCGAAATTTTGTGGTCTCGTCAAAGGTTTACCCGGTCTGTTCCGAGTCCGCGGAAGCGGTTATTGCGAAAAATTTCAGGATTCATGATATGTTCCGAATAACTCAGTCGTGCGTGGGGTGATGTTGCGTCGGGAAGCTACGCCGGACGGCCTGTAAGCCCCGGGTTCCGTCCGCGCCACTTTGCGGGTGTGGGACGACCACTCTTCTGGGACGCGCGTCGCTCGGCTCAGGGCTCGCGCGCGTTGCACCAGCCTGATCCGTTTTGCCCGATAACGTGCTACGAACCGGTCCCGAACGAGCCTGAACATGCCCGGCGGGAGGTGGCCGTAGTGGAAGGTGTCCGGCCGCCCCGGCAGTGGTTGCAGATCGAATGGCCAAGTATCAAGATTGCACTCGGATACCAGCAGCCATCGTGGCGCGCTGTCCAAGCCGGCTCTTGCCTTCACGTTGGCGGGCAATTCGATGCCCGCCTCATCGTCCGACGGTGGGCGTGTGCGATATGGGCAGGTAGACCACAAAGTCACCCGGCAGGTCGTTGCGCCGGAACGTTGCCACCACACAGGCTGGGCGGTGCTTTATCGGCCGTTTGGGCGACCGCCGTTCGACGATGCCATAGGTATTCGTATCGGACGATAAGGCCGAGCGTCAGCTCGGGCAGTGGCACCTATTCCGCCTCGTCGAGATCGGCAAAACGCGGATCCATCTCGGAAGCTGCAATTTGCTCTACCAGCCATTCCGGAAGTTCTTCGGTTGCCAGGACCCGCTTGTCACGCTGCTTCAGCCGCGCGAACTCTTCGGCCGCGAGGATGACCACCGACGGGCGGTCACCGTGCAGGACGGTCACCGGCTCCGGCGCGCCACGCGCGCCCTCGGCCACCTCGCGATATGTGGCGAAATCCCGCTGCACCTCGGTTGATGTCACGTTGATCACGGCGGCACAGAACGTAGCACTGAGTTGACACCGGTGCCATCACGGCGGCTACGCCGCACGCCGGGAAGCTGCGCCAGACGGCCTGTAAGCCGGGTTCTGTCCGCGCCCTTGCGAACGCGGGACGACCATTCCTCTGGGACGCGCCTTGCGGCGCGCCTCACGCGACCAACCCGGACGGCGAGGCGGGAATGCCTCTGCACCCTTGCGGGCACCGCCGTCCCTATTCGGTCTTGCTCCCGGTGGGGTTTACCCTGCCGCCCCTGTTGCCAGGGGCGCGGTGCGCTCTTGCCGCACCGTTTCGCCCTTGCCCGCGGGGTGTCTTGCGATCCTTGCGCGAGCGGTTTGTTTTCTGTGGCACTGTCCCTGGGGTCGCCCCCGCCGGCGGTTAGCCGGCACCGTATTCCCGTGGAGCCCGGACTTTCCTCTGTCCTCCTGCGAGGGCAGCGGCCGTCCGGCCGTCTGGCGTGGGGAGAGATGCGCGGGCGGGCGGGGTGCGTCAAGCAGGGAGGGATTGAGAGGAGCACCAAAACAGGCCGGACGAACGGCCGGAAAGAAAGTATTCTGAAGGGCCGAAACCGATAAATTGGTGGACCAAGGCATAATCAGCCGTTGACCAGCCATTTGGACCGGGGTCATTCGCCATGAATTTTCACCGGACGTCACGTGGACGGGGAGTTGCGTCACTATACGGCATGTCTCTGCATACATGCCCCTATGTCTGATACCACCGCACCTCTGGGCGCCGTGGTTTCCAGACAAATGGTGGCAAGCCGTCGTTTTGTCTGGTTGCTCTTGTTTTCCGCCGTTCTGCCATTTCCGTTGTTCGCGTTGCTGCTCGGCCCACTGTTCGTTTATTCCCAGGCGGGGACGGTGTTTGCGGCTCTCTTTCTGCTGAGTGTGGCGCATGGAGGCCTGTCGGGTCTGTTTTGGTTCGATCGGCGATACCGCTCTCACATGGCAGAACGCCCTGGCCGGTATTATTGGAGCATCGCGGCTCTGGCGCTGGTGTCGCTGTCTGGTGCGATCGCGTTCGGCCAAGCGTTTCTCAACCTTTTTCGCTCATCTATGTCGTTTCGTATACATACCACTTTGCGCGGCAAAATTGGGGGTGCTTTGCCTGACAGCGCTTGGCACGGGCACGGCGAAGCCGGATCGATTGGAGGATGCGGCTTGTCATGTCGCCTGCGTGGGCGCCGCGATCGGCGTGCTGCCGCGAGACATGGTCGGTCCCGCCATATACGGGCTGGGTTTCGGGATCATGACGGTCGGGTTGGGCCTGTCTCTCATGGTGGCGGGCCGGCAGGTCTTCCTGCGGTACCCGATCCGCTCAGGGTCTGCATGACTTTGGCCATCGGCGCTTTCTTCGCGCCGGTTTACTTGTTTGGACCAATCGGGATGGTTGTGTCCGGCACCGCTCATGCCGCGCAATACGCTGTTGTCATGGCGGTCCTGGCTACGGACCGGCGACAGGGGCGGCCGTTGTTCCGCGTCGCGGCCATGCTGGTCGTGGCCACGATTTATTTGGCGTTCTTTGTCGTTCTGAACGATCCGAAAATTGTGGGCGCGTGGTTGATTCCGGCTCAGGTGGCAGCGGGGCTGATCGTCATGTGGCACTACATGATCGATGCGGGCCTGTGGCGGTTGCGACAGCCGTTCCAACGCGACGCAGTCAAAGAGAGCTTCCCGTTTCTCTTTTCCACGACGCGATTGGGTGAGCGAGGGCAATCAGGGCAGCCGATCGACCTGCGATTCCGGCCAACGCCGCGCGCGCTCTGAACTGAATCCGCCTCTGCCGCGCCGCGCGCCGGACCGTGGCAGGGCAAATCGGGCCTGGCATTTCGTAAGTTTGGTCCTGGCGCAACATCGATAGGCCCATTACCGCAGGCTTTCGGGCTGATCCGTGGCCCAGACGGCGTCATCGACCGTCGGGAACAGCTCCGTCCCGAGCCCGACTCCGCGTGAGGACAGGGCCGCAATCGCGCGGCAACGCCCCATGTCCAGCGGCAGTGTCTGGCCGCCACCACCACAGGGCGGCGGGCAGTGCGGAACGCGCAGCAAGAACTGCGCAGTTGTCCTCACCGCCCAGCGGGGCGTGTGGCAAATCCACTGACAAAATCAGGCACGGCACCGCTGTGCCGCGCCCTGCTCCTCACGTCCGCCGCGGCCGCGTGCCGGGTTCCTGCTGCGGCATGGCCTGGACGTCGGGAACGGCCGGTCGCGGCAGGGTCGAGGCTGCGACCTCCGCGCGCCGCAGCGCATTCTCGGTTTCCGGCAACTCCGGGACATCGAGGCGCGGTGGTTCGCCGAAACCGAACGCCTGCGTCAGGTCGCCGCAGGTGTGCCGGCGCCACCGGGTCAAATTGGGAATTTCAACGCCGAACCGGGTCTCGACCAGGCGCAGCGTGGAGGTATGGTCGAACGTCTCGCCGCATACGTAGCCGCCGCGGCTGAACGGGGAGATCACTGTGCAGGGCACGCGGAAACCGAGTCCGATCGGCTTGCCGCCGACGAATTCGCCAGGCGAGCCGGGCTCGGGCAGCGGCGGGACGACATGGTCGAACAGCCCGTCATTCTCGTCGTAGTTCAGGATCACCACAGTGCGCGCCCACAATGCCGGATTGGACCACAATGCGGTCAGCACTTGCGCTGTGTGATGCTCGCCGGCGGCGGGCAGGTAGGCCGGGTGCTCCGTCACCGTGGAGGGCGGAACAATCCAGGTCACCTGCGGAATGTTGCCGGTCCGTAGATCCGCCAGCAGTTCGTCGAAGCCGCGGTTGCGCATCAGGTTGTGGTGCAGATCGGAGGTCGCCGGGGCGTCGGCAAAAGCTGGAAAGTACTTGCAGACGTAGCAGTTGTAGTCATCCACGTCGTGATAGACCCGCCAGGTGATGCCGGCGCGTTGCAGGCGTTCGGGGTAGGTTTCCCACGCGTAGCGCCTGCCTTTGTTGTTGACCGCGGGGCCGCCGCTGTGCCCATCCGGATCGATGGTTCCCGTCATCAGGTAGTAGCGGTTGGGATGCGTCGGGCCCAGGACGGAACAATGATAGGCATCGCAGATGGTGAAGGCATCGGCGAGGCCATGGTAGAAAGGCAGATCGTCGCGTGTGAGATAGCCCATGGTCATCGGCGCCATCCAGCCGTTGGTCGGGCGGTGTGCCGGTATCCACGCGTCCATCGCGCCGTCGTTCAGACACCCATGCAGCGGGGCCCACTCGTGGCTGAGAGCGTTCATCCGCTGCCCGCTGGTCTGCGTGCAATCCAGCCGGAATGGCAGCACGTAGCCATCCGCGTGCGAAGGATCGGGCTGGTGGAACACGCTGCGCCCCGACGCGAGGCGTTTCGCATGCGGATCGTCGAAGCCACGGACGCCGCGCATGGTGCCGAAATAGTGGTCGAAGGAGCGATTCTCCTTCATCAGGATCACGATGTGGTCGATGTCCGACAGCTTCGCCGGCGCAACGGCCGCGGACGCAGCGGTGGTCACCGCAGCCCCGCCCGGCAGCCCGGCCAGTACGGCCGAGCTTTGCAGAAAGTGGCGACGTGACAGGTCTGACATGGCGGCAAATTACCTGCATCATCGGTAGATTTGCTACATCGTCGTAATCGATCCTGCGCGCAGGCGCAACGCAATGTCCGTCTGCTTCCGACGCGATGCCACGATCCTCGGTTACCGGCCGGCGCCATCCAACAGATGCGGCCTGAACCGGCCCTTGTCCGTGCCGCAATCCGGGCAGCGCCAGCCGCCAGGCAGGTCCGCGTAGCCGGTGCCCGGCGCAATTCCGGCCAACGGCAAGCCCTGCGCCTCGTTGTAGATGAAATAGCAACCGCGGCAGATGAACGCGCGCGATCCCACAGTTACTGCCGGTTCTTTCGCGACGAGCGGACGCGGCACGGCGCTGCCCGGCGGTTCCAGAGTATCGCCGACAGCGATCCCGGCGTCCATTCGCGCCACCAGATAGATACCTAGATCCTTGTGCCCGAACGCCTTGCGCAGCGATCCCGGAATGTCGCGGTCGCGCCGTCCAGTCGCGGGATCGACATTGGTCGCACCGCAACGGCCGTTGCGGCGATCGCCCCAGAACACCGCCTCGCCGATCCTGATGTCATGGCCAACCCAGTCGAACTCCTCCCACGGAGCGGCGCCGTCGATGTAGATGTTGGCGCGAAACCGCAGCGGATCGATCGCAACGCCCCATTGCTCCTCCAGGCTGCGCACGGTCGCCAGGTTGATCAGCGAGATCACGTTGTCCGGCTTGTCCATGAAGTGCCCGTCGCGGGCTCGCACCAGCGTCGGCGCGGCGGCCAGCGTCGGCGCCAGGCGGTGGAAGAACGCCTCCACCCTGGTGCGTGCCGCGCTATCGTTGAGATCCGCCGACAGCACCGGCCGGGTGCCATCCAGCACGGTCAGCAACAGCGTCTTCTCGTCGAGATGGGTCCGCACACTGGCCAGGCCCTCGTCGAGCATCAGCATGACGAACAGGCCCTTCTTGGCCCATTTCGGCTCCTCCGGATTGACCGCGGTGCCGGGACGCGCCAGGGCGAAGATGCGATCGAAGGGGAACGGCTTGCCAGCCTCCACCCCGATCGCGGCGACCGGCTGCGGGCTCAGCCCCTTGATCGGATACCTGTAAAGTCCGGTAACCACTGGCATCGGCGCGCTGACCCCTTCTCCCGGCATGGCGCGCGATCCTGCCCGGCGCCGCGGCGGCGCCGGGAGAGCCGGTTTCTGACGAAACCGTAGAGCCGGTTTACCCCCCTGCCCGCCCGCCCGCCGATCCGGCATGCCGGCCGGCAGCCGGGACGCAGCCGGCCGATAGGCCAGCAAATCCCCCAGACCGATGCGGTGCCCATCCAGCGCGTCGTCCACGGCATCCGACAGCCGTGCGATGCCTTGCTCGATCTGCTTCGGCGTCAGCCCGGCGTAACCGAGCATGATCGCGCGACGCGACAGCGCGCCCGCCGAGGTATCGAACACGCTGCCGGAATGCAGCGAGTAGACGCCGACCCGCGCCCGCCGCCCCAGCGCCTCGACCGTCGCCGCGTCCGGCACGCCGGCCGGCAATTGCCACAGCAGGTGCATGCCACCGGCCTCGCCGCTGACCTCCACGTCGCCGAAGTGGCGGGACAGCGAGGTCAGCAGATGATCGCGGCGCTCCCGATACGCCGCCCGCATGCGCAGCACGTGCGAGACGAAGCTCCCGCTGCGCATGAACTCGGACATCGCCGCCTGTTCCAGCCAGGGGCTGCCGCCGTTCAGCAATGCCTTGATGGTCCGCACGCCATCGACAAGCAGCGGCGGCACGACCATGTAGCCCAGCCGCAGCCCGGCCCCGAGCGATTGGGAGAACGTGCCAAGATGGATGGTGCAATCCGGCGCGCCAGCGGCAAGGGCCGGCGGCGCGGCACCGTGGTAGCGGAAATCCGCGCCGCAATCGTCCTCCACGATCAGACAGCCGCTGCGACGCGCCCAGGCGACGATTTGGCCGGCCCGCGCGCTGGACAGCGTGTGGCCTGTGGGAAACTGGTGTGTCGGCGTGAGATACAGCAGCGCCGTCGGCCGCGCCGGCAGAGCGGCGGCAACCAAGCCTTCCTCGTCCACCGCCACGCCGGCCAGTTCGGCGCCGGCGGCTTCGAACGCCGAGGCGGCAATGCGGTAGCCGGGGGCCTCGATTGCGGCGAGCGAGCCCGGGGTCAGCAACAGCCGTGCGGCCAGGGCAATGCCTTCACCGGTGCCGCTGGTGATGACGATCTGGCCCGGCTCGGCGACGATACCGCGCGCCGAGGCCAGATGGTTGGCGATCGCCGACCGCAGCGAGGCGAGGCCGAACGGATCGCCGGGCTGCGACAATCCTGCCGCGCCGCCTTGCGACAAACAGGTTCTCAGCAGCCGGCGCCAGGCTTTCAGTGGGAACAGCCCCGCGTCGGGACGGCCTGGAGCGAAATCGAAGGACAGGCGGCTGCGATTCGCCACGGGCTCTGACGGAAGGCGGACGGCTGCGACCCCGGCCGGGGCCCGCACCGAAGCACCCGACGGCGAGACGCTGGACGCGCGGCGCCGCGGGGCATCCAGGGGCACAGGGTCGAGCGCCGGTGGCGGCCTCAGGTCTACCGGCGGCAAAGTCGCGAAGATGCCCGAGGCAGGGCGCGATTCGACGAAGCATTCCATCAGCAACGTCTCGTAGGCGCGCACCACGGTATTGCGTCCGATGCCGAGTTGCTCGGACAGGCGCCGCGAGGATGGTAGGCGGGCGCCGGGCGCGATGCGGCCCAGCCGGATAGCGTCGCGCACCTGGCCGACCAATTGACCGGTCAGCGTCTCGGGGCGTGCTCTATCGAGCAGCAGACTGATCTGGATCTGCATTGGACCTGCTGTCTCACGCTAATTGTTTGGTCACGCAACCATGGGTCCAGTTGAGCAATATCACGATCCGACCATAATCGGCACCTCGTTAGATGGCCGGCTTTAGGCCGGTGAAGGCCAAACTGGCTCCATCATCGATCCAGCAACTGGCTCCATCCTTGGATACTTGCACGCTGGTTTGCCGCGCTGTTCAGCAAAACCTGCACCGATGGCGATGGATATGACGATTCCCTAGGCATTGACCACGCACTTCCGCCGGATGGGGGCGGCCGCAGCCAAGCACGCTGGCTCCATGTGATTTGCGGGGGGTGGCTCTCAGGGTCCGGCCCGGCGACCCGGCAAGCTGCACTGCACGGGAGGTCTGACGACGGAGACGGTGCGTACCACGCGCCGGTTCCGCGGATACCTGGACAGCATCAACATATCAAAGGAGCCATCCGATGAAACTCACGCGTCGTTCCTTGCTGGGCACTGCGGCTGCGCTTCCGCTGGTAGGCGGTGCCGGATTGCGGCGTGCAGGCGCCGTGGAGCCGATCAAGCTCGGCATCCTGCACTCGCTGTCGGGCACCATGGCAATCAGCGAGACCATCCTGAAGGATCTGATGCTGATGCAGATCGCCGACCTGAACGCACAGGGCGGGCTGCTGGGGCGCCCGATCCAGCCCGTGGTGGTCGATCCGGCCTCGAACTGGCCGCTGTTCGCTGAAAAGGCGCGCGAACTGCTGACGGTGGACAAGGTGGTTGCGGTGTTCGGCTGCTGGACTTCGGTGTCGCGCAAATCCGTGCTGCCGGTGTTCGAGGAGCTGAACGGGCTGCTGTTCTATCCGCTGGAATACGAGGGCGAGGAGCAATCGAAGAACGTTTTCTATGGCAGCTCGGTGCCTGACAACAAGGCGATCCCGGCGCTGAAATACCTGATGAGCGCGGAGGGCGGCTCGGTGAAGCGCTTCGTGCTGGAGGGCACCGACTATGTCTATCCACGCACCAGCAACACGATCATGCACGCGTTCCTGCGGGCGCAGGGCGTCGAAGAAGTCGACATCCTGGAGAATTATACCCCGTTCGGCTTTTCCGACTGGCAGACCGAGGTTGCCAAGATCAAGAAGTTCGGCTCGACCGGCAAGAAAACCGCGGTGGTATCCACCATCAATGGCGACGCGAACGTGCCGTTCTATAAAGAGCTGGGCAACCAGGGCATCAAGGCGTCGGATATTCCGGTGATCGCGTTCTCGGTCGGCGAGGAAGAACTGGCAGGGATCGATACGCGGCCACTGGTCGGCCACCTGGCGGGCTGGAGCTATTTCGAATTGCTGGACAATCCCGACAACGCGAAGTTCATCGCGCGGTGGCATGAATACACCAAGGACCCGAAGCGGGTGACCAACGACCCCATGGAGTCCGAATACGTGCTGTTTCATATGTGGTCGCAGGCGGTGAGCAAAGCCGGCACGACGGATGTCGACGCGGTGCGCGAGGCGATGATCGGGCAGAAGGTGCACTCGCCGTCTGGATTCGAAGTGGTGATGGGCGCCAACCACCACATGGCCAAGCCGCTGATGATCGGCGAGGTGCAGGCGAACGGGCAGTTCGATGTGGTGTACCGCACCGGGCTGATCCAGCCGAATCCGTGGAGCCCGTATATCGCGACGACCAAGTCGAAGACGCAGTAGGGTTCTAAAGTATAAAAGCATAAGAGCCTCCCCCTCCCCTTGAGGGAGGGGGAGGCTCTTAATCCTTGGTTCTTGTTTCTTGCAGTTTCCCGCTGCTCGATCAGTCCTCCACTGCCTCCGCCACCGGCACGCCATGTTGCTTGATGAATGCCTCTAGCTCCGCGCGTGTCGGCAGCGATGGCTGGGCGCCGCGCCGGGTCACTGCCAGGCCCGCGGCGGCGGCGGCGAAGCCCAGGCTCTGGTCCAGCGGCCTTCGCTCCGCGAGCGCTGCCGCCAATGCGCCGATATAGGCGTCGCCGGCTGCCGTCGTATCCACCGCCTGCACGGCCACTGCCGGGCAATGCCAGGCGCGCGACGGATCGCAATACATTGCGCCGTCGCCGCCGAGCGTCACCACCACTGCGCGGGCGCCCACGCCCAGCAGGGTGCGGGCCGCAGCCAGCGCATCCGAACGGCCGGCGATGGGGCGGCCGGCGATCGCGGCGGCCTCGGTCTCGTTCGGCGTGATCAGATCGATCAGCGGCAGCAATTCTGGCGGGATCGGGCGCGCTGGGGCGGGATTCAGCATGACGAACCAGCCGGCCTGCCGCGCCATGTGCAGGGCACGGGCGTTCGCCCCGGCGGGGATTTCGTGTTGCAGCAGCAGGATGCCGGGGCTTGCCGCTTCGGCCAACGCGCGATCCACCAGCGCGGCGTCGACCGCCATGTTCGCACCGGAGGCCACCACAATGGTGTTGGCGCCCGACGCATCAACCGTGATCAGCGCGATCCCGGTCTGGCTGTCCACCCGCGCCACATGCGCGGTGCGCACGCCGGCGTCGCGCAGTCCGGCGATCAAGGTCTCGCCGAACGCATCGCGTCCGACGCAACCGGCCATGCTCACCTGCGCACCCAGCCTGGCTGCAGCGACCGCCTGGTTGGCGCCCTTGCCGCCCGGAGCGGTGAAGAATTCCCCGCCCATGATGGTCTGGCCACGGTCCGGGAGGCGCTGGCACTGCACGACCAGGTCCATGTTCAGGCTGCCGATAACCAGGACCGGCCTGGCGTGCTCTGACATGTGCCTCCGTCCTCTCAGCGATGGCCGATGCTATCACTCCGCGGCGGCGGCGCGAGTTGAGGCGGCCAACGGCGGCAGCGGCGCCGGGCGGTTGCGCAACTGCAAGGCGAACAGGCCGGAGATCACCAGGCAGGCGATCAGAAAAACCTCGCCGACCATCGGCGTGCCCGTGCGCTGGATCAGCGCGCCGACGATGAACGGTCCGAAGAAGCCGCCGAGATTGCCGATCGCATTGATGGTGCCCATGGCGACCGCCAGCACGTCGGCGGCGATGAACGAACTCAGTGCCGCCCAGTACACTGCGTAGCAATACATGAACCCCAGGCACACGCTGAGCGCGGCGATCGCCAGCACCGGATGACCCGGGCCGGCCAGCACCGACAGCGCCAGGAAGAAAGCGCCCGCCAGGATCGGCCCGGCGATGTGGGTCTTGTAATCGCGCGTCCGGTCCGCCCGCGCCGAGATCAGCAGCGAGCCGATCATCGCGCAGATCCACGGGATCGCGGTGATCCAGCCGACCTGCATGATGGTGCCCTGCGACAGCGCCTTCACGATGGTCGGTAGCCACAAGCCGTAGCCGTAGAAGCCGACCTGGAGGAAGCAGAACAGCACCAGCAGGAGGATCACGTTGCGATTGCGCAGCACGGCGCGCAGGCTGGGCACTTCCGCCGCCAGCGTCTTCTTCTCCGCCGCAATGGTGGTCTCCAGGTAGTCGCGCTCGGCCGGCGAAATCCACTTCGCGGTGCTCGGCGAATCGTCGATCAGCCACCACCAAACCGCGGCCCAAACCACAGCCGGCGCGCCTTCCAGCAGGAACAGCATGCGCCAGTCGTAGTGCGTGAGAATCCAGCCGGACAACGGGCCGGTGACGATCGAGGCAACCGGGATGCAAAGATACCAAAGCGCGTTGGCGCGGGAGCGCTCGCTGAGCGGGAACCATTTGGTGAGCAGGATCATGGTGGCCGGCGACACGCCGCCCTCCACCACCCCAAGCACGAAGCGGACGATTAGAAGCTGTGTCAGGTTCTGCACGAAGGCAGTGGCCATGGAGCAAAGGCCCCAGACCAGCAGGGCGACAATGATGAAGCGCTTGGCGCTCCATTTCTCGGCGAGCAAGCTGCCGGGAACTTGCAGGAACAGGTAGCCGAAGAAGAAAATTCCGGCGGCGATGCCGGACGCGGTGGCGCCGATCGCGAGGTCCTTCTGCATGCCGAAGAATCCGAACGCGATGTTGTTCCGGTCCATGAAGGCGATGGTGTACATGAGGAAGGCGGCGGGGATGATGCGTATCCACCGCTGTGCCGGAATCGCCTGGGTTGGCATGGGTTGTCTCCGTTATTCGGCCGCTGGCCTGCTGTAGGAGCGCTCCAACTCCATCAGCTTGGCGACGCGGCGGCGGCAATCCTCATCGGTGCTGAAGGTCGCGGCGAGGTAGCCCTGCACCAGGTCCACCGCGAGCCACGGCCCAACGATCTTGGCGCCGATGCACATGACATTAACGTCGTCATGCTCCACGCATTGGTGGGCGATGTGGCCGTCATGCACGATCGAGGCACGGATGCCGGGGATCTTGTTGGCGGCGATCGAGGCGCCGACGCCGGTGCCACACACCAAGATGGCGCGCTCGGCCTTGCCGTTCAGCACGTCGGCGCAAACCTGACGGGTGATGTCGGGGAAGTCGACCGGGGTTTCGTCGTAGCAGCCGTGGTCGGTCACCTCGTGGCCGAGGTCCTTGCAAACCGCGATGACGGTGGCCTTCAGAGGGAAGCCGGCGTGGTCGCCGCCGACGGAGATTTTCATGTTCGTTGCCTCGGGCTGGTAACGGAGCAGTGGTTGATAACGGTAGGCGGACTGGCGGTGGGTGCCATTGACGTGGATCAAAAGCCCGCCGTGGAGGGATAGCGCAACCTCGCCGGCAACCAAATATTAGGGATGTCGTGATGGACTGCTGCCGAGCGATCGCGGTAGGGTGCAGACAATGAACGCTGTTCCGTTCGACACATTGAAGCTGGCGCGCGGCCTGGAAGCCGCGGGATTGGCTGCGCCGGTAGCTGCCGGGACGGCCACGGCGTTGGCCGAGGCGATGGGCGGCGCCGACCTCGCGACGAAGGCCGATATCGGCGCGGTCAAGACCGATATCACCATGCTTGAATCCAGGGTGATGGGAGCGATTGGGGCCCTGGATACGAAATTCGATAATAAGTTCGCTTCCTTCGAGACCAAATTCGACGCCAAGCTCGAATTGCTGCGGCGCGACATGACGATCAAGCTGGGCGGGATGATCTTCATCGCCACCGGCGTCATCCTCGCCGCACTCCGCATCATGCCACACCCCTGAGCGCATGAGCATCGACGGCCAGAGCGACGTGGACATCCGCGCCATCCTGGAAACCACGCGGCGGATCGCGTTGGTCGGCGCCTCGGCCAAGCCCTGGCGCCCCTCGCACGGCGTCATGCGTTTCCTGCTCGATCACGGCCACGAGGTCACGCCGGTCAACCCCGGCCTGGCGGGTCAGGCAATCCATGACCGCCAAGTCGTCGGCCGGCTGGATGCGGCGCGCCGCTCGAGATGGTGGACGTTTTCCGCAAATCGGCGCATGTCGGCGGCGTGGTGGACGACGCGATCCGGCTCGGCGCCAGGGCGGTCTGGATGCAACTCGGGGTGATCGACCAGCACGCGGCAGCGCGGGCTCGGGAAGCCGGGATCGCCGTGGTGACGGACCGCTGCCCGGTGATCGAGGCGCGGCGGCTGGGACTGAACCTCGGGGTCGCACACCATTGAACGCCCGTTCCGCGAGTGCCACATCGTGCGGTAGAAGCGGGGCGGGACAACCAAGGTCGCAGCCCAGGACCCAAAGGGGACCGACATGACCAACGAAGAACGCGACATGATCAGCCAGTTCATCGCCCGGGTGGGAGGCAACCCGGCAGGTGCGCCGCCCAACCAGTGGGGCGGCTCGGTGCCGGCCACGACTCAGCCGGCCCTGCCCCCGGTGGACCCCGAAGCGAATGCGCTGATCAACCAGGCGTTCCAGCGCTATCCGGAAGCGGCGTACCGCATGACGCAGCTCGCCTTCGTGCAAGAGCATGCGCTGACCGAGGCGCAGAACCGCCTGAAACAGATGGAGTGGCAATTGCAGCAGGCCCAGCAGGCGGCGCAGCAAGCCGCACAACAGGCCGCGCAGCAGCCACCACAGCAGCAGGGCGGCAGCTCCGGCGGCGGGTTCTTCGGCGGGCTGTTCGGCGGGCGCTCGCAGGCGCCGCCGCAGCCGCAGCCGGGACCGAGCCCCGCATGGAACCAGGGCGGACCGGCGCCGGCCTATCAGCCGCAATACCAGCAGGCCGCGCCACCGCCGCAACCGCAATACGCGCCGAACTACCAGCCGGGGATGTTCCAGCGCTCCGGGTCTGGCTTCCTTGGCTCGGCACTGACCACTGCGGCGGGTGTGGGCGGCGGGATCCTGGCGGCCGACGCACTGATGAACCTGTTCTCCGGCCACCACGAGATGGGCGGCGGAATGGGTGGCATGGGCGGCGGCGCGTTCGGCGGCGGCTATCCCGCCGCGGCGCCGATGGTCGAAAGTCCGTGGGGCGGCGGTGTGCCCGCGGCGGCACCGCCTGGACAGGATTACGTGGACCAGGGAAGCTGGGACAATTCCGGCGGAGGCGCGGCCGCGCCCGCCAGCCAGGACTACGTCGATAACGGCTCCTGGGATCAGCAGCCTGACACGTCAGCCCCCGATACCAGCAGCGATTCGAGCTGGGACTCCGGTGATTCCGGCGGGGGCGGCGGCGGGTCCGAACTCGTTGTGCTGAGGCTGCGGGGCGACCGTCTGAGTCGTCCGCCCCTGCGCTTGCTAGTCCCGGTTCGCTGACGCAGCCTGTCGGCCGATCGTCGGCATCAAGCCGGCGGCCAGCAGGGGCGGAACAACGATGAACCGGCGCACATTCATCCGTAACACCGCGGTCGTCGGCACGACGGCCGCGACCGGCGTGCCGCTGAACGCGCCATCCGCCGCCCCGCCCGCCAGCACTGAACCGGCCCAGGCCGAGCCCAAACAGGTGACCGAGACGCTGGCGCGCTACCTGGTTGCGGCGCGCTTCGAGGACCTGCCCGACGCGGCTCGCAAGGAGGTGGCGCGGTCGCTGCTGAACTGGATGGGCGTCGCCGTGGGCGGTTCCCGCCACGAGGCGGTGCAGATCGCTCTCGCCACGGTGACCCCGTTCGCCGGCCCACCCCAGGCCGGGGTGTTCGGCCGCACCGAGCGGCTGGACGTGCTGAACGCTCCCCTGGTCAACGGCATCAGTTCGCATGTGTTCGACTTCGACGATACCGACCTGACGACCGCGGTGCACCCGTCGGCGCCCGTTGCCCCCACGCTGTTGGCGCTGGCGGAATACCGCAAGATCACCGGCCGCGAGTTCGTCACCGCCATGGTGCTGGGCATCGAGGCGGAGTGCCGCATCATGCGCGCGGTCACCCCCACACATCAGGATGCCGGCTGGCACGCGACCGGCACCGCCGGCGTGTTCGGCGCGGCGGTCGCCGCTGGGAAGGTGCTGGGACTGGACGAGGCACGGATGTGCCACGCAATCGGTCTGGCTGCGACCCAGCCGGTGGGCCTGCGCGAGATGTTCGGCTCGATGACCAAGAGCTTCCATCCCGGACGCGCCGCGCAGAACGGCTTGCTCGCTGCCCTGCTGGCCGAAAAGGGCTACACCAGCTCGCTGCAAGGGATCGAGGCCAAGCGCGGCTGGGCGAACGTACTGAGTACGGCACGCAACTATCAGGTGATCACCGATAATTTGGGTACCCAATTCGAAATCTACCGCAACAGCTACAAGCCGTTCGCCTGCGGGCTGGTTGTGCATGCGGTGATCGACGGCTGCATCCAGTTGCGCGATGAGAACAAACTGACGCCCGATATGATCGATCGGATCGACCTCGGCATTCACCCGATCGTGCTGGAACTGACGGCGAAACGCACGCCGCAGACCGGGCTGGAGGGAAAGTTCAGCGTCTATTATGCGGCGGCGATCGCCATCGTGGCCGGCCGCGCCGGCGAGGCGCAATTCACCGATGCGTCGGTCCGCGACCCGGTGACGGTGGCGTTGCGCGACCGGGTCGAGACGTCGGTCGATCCGTCGCTGAAGCAGGACCAGGCTCGGGTAAAAATCCGGCTGAAGGACGGCCGCGTGCTGGAGCGTTTCATCGTCCATGCCGTCGGCAGCGTCGAAGTGCCGATGTCCGATACGCAGCTCGACGCCAAGTTCACAGACCTGGTGGCGGAGATTCTGCCAGCCGATCGCGCGAGCCGTTTGATGGCATTGTGCCGAGGGGTCGAACGGCTCGATGACGCAGGAGATATCGCACGCGCGGCGGTGGCGTAGCTCCCGCGACGCCAGCGCAGTTTGCAAGCTTGCCGACCTGCGGCGGCACAGGCCAACGGACTTTGCCTCCTGCGGTTAGCGCTTTCCCTGACCTCGCCTTCTGCCATAGCGTTGCCGGATCGCACAAAGGAGCGCCGTATGATGAAACGCCGTGACTTCCTGGCCGGATCGGCTGCGACCGCCCTCGCCGCCCCCGCCGTATGGGCGGCCGGCGACCCCAAGCTGCTGAAATTCGTGCCGCAGTCGGATATCGCATTGCTCGATCCGCATCTGGCGCCCGCGCTGATCACCCGCAATCATGCCTACCTGGTTTATGACACGCTCTATGGTATCGACGACCAGGCGCGTCCTCGGCCGCAGATGGCGGCCGGCCATGTCATCGAGGACGATGGCAAGACCTGGAAGATCACCCTGCGCGAGGGCCTTCGCTTCCACGATGGGACACCAGTGCTGGCGCGCGACGCCGTTGCGTCGCTGAAGCGTTTGTCGAAGCGCGACGTGTTTGCGATATCGGTGTTCAGCGACGTGGACGACCTGTCGGCGATTTCCGACACAGTCCTACAATTTCGCCTCAAGCGGCCGTTCCGATTGATCGCCGATCTGCTCGGCAAGCCAAACCCGTTCGCGCCGGTGGTAATGCCCGAACGGCTCGCCCTGACCGAGCCTTCGCAACAAGTGACCGAGATCATCGGCAGCGGGCCCTACAAGTTCAACATGCGTGAGCGCGTGCCCGGCTCATTGGCCGTCTATGAACGGTTCGCAGGCTACGTGCCGCGCACCGATGGGCCGCCGGTCGGCACCTCCGGTCCGAAGATCGCCTATTTCGACCGTGTCGAGTGGCACACCATCCCGGACGCATCCACCGCGGCCGCCGCACTGCTATCCGGCGAGGTCGATTGGTGGGAGCAGACGACGGGGGATTTGACGCCGCTGTTGCGCAAGTCGCCGGACGTGAAGGTCGAGGTCATCGACACGCTCGGCTATTATGCCGTGTTGCGCTTCAATCATCTCAATCCGCCGTTCGACAACGCCGGCATCCGGCGGGCCCTGATGGGTGCGTTCAATCAGACCGACATGATGCAGGCGGTGGCGGGCGACGACCGCTCGATGTGGCGAGCGGGTGTTGGCACCTTCACACCGGCCTCGCCGCTGGCCAACGACGCGGGCATGGACGTGCTGAACGGACCGCGCGACCTGGCGCAGGTGAAGCGCGACCTCGCGGCGGCCGGCTATAACGGGGAAAGGTTCGTGTTCCTGGTACCGACCGACCTGCCGGCGATCAATGCCATGAGCGAAGTCGCTGCCGACGTGTTCCGCAAGCTGGGCATGAACATGGATTACCAGACGCTCGACTGGGCGACGGTGGCGACCCGGCTGAATTCGCGCGAGCCGCTCGACAAGGGCGGCTGGAGCCTGAATGCCAATTATGCACCGGGCTATTCCACGATGAGCCCGGCCGCACACGGCTTCCTGCGCGGGCTGGGGCGGCAGTCGCTGTGGGGCTGGCCGACCATGCCGAAGGTCGAGGAACTGCGCACGGCATGGATCGACGCAACCGATCCCGAAGAGCAGAAGCGGCTGTGCCGGGAGATCCAACTGCAAGCATTTCAGGACGTACCGTATATCCCGCTGGGCGCGTTCTTCTTTTCCTCAGCCTACCGGACGAACCTTACGGGCATACTGAAGGGCAGCATTCCGCTGTTCACCAACGTTCGGCGCGCATGATAGAGCGAGCCCGTCGCGTTGGGCGACGGGCGGTTTCGCCGTGCTGCTTATCGCTGGCCGTTCATCCTCGGACCAGCAGGACGATGAGAACGATCAAGAGGATCGTGCCGAGTCCGCCGCCGACATAGGGGCCGCCGAAGTAAAAGCCGCCGCCGCCGAACAGGATGATTAGAATGATGAGCAGAAGTATCAGGTTCACGAGTTGCGTCCCTCCAACAAGCGATGTGTCGGGACCAATTATCGGTAGCCGGTGCGCAGCGATCAAATCACTGTCGCGATGAACTGGTCACATTCGAGGCAACGTGCAGCCGGCGGCGGCCATGACACAAGGGGGTGGCAGCCGCTGAACGGACCACCAGCCGCGATAACTCACGCCAACGCGAGTTTGGGATCGAGCTCTTTCCCGTGATCGCCGGGTAGCGAGCCGTGGACGGATTGCGAGCAATTGGACGAAACTGTGTTCAACGAAGCAGAAGGCAGGGAGCAGGACCGATGGCACGGCGCGCTGGGCGCGGCACCTGCCACATTTTGCGCAGATTGCCTGCCGCGGCCGCTCTGCTTGCGCTGGCTTGTACATCTGCTCGCGCCCAACAGGACTCGTCGGACAGTCAGCAACCGCTGTCGCTCACACTGCCGCCCCTCACCATCGTCGGCGCCTCGCCGCTGCTTGGGTCGGGCGTCGATCGCGACACGGTGCCGGCCGAAACCAACGTGCTGAAAGGCGACGACCTGACGCGTGGCGGCACCACCACGCCGGATGTGGTGCGGGCGCTGAATGAGCAAGTCGGGGGCGTGAACCTGGATTCCGCGTCGGGCAATCCGTATCAGCCAACCCTGGTCTATCACGGGTTCGAAGCGTCGGCCCTGCAAGGCACGCCGCAGGGGCTCGCCGTTTACGTCAACGGCATCCGCTTCAATCAGGCGTTCGGCGATACGGTGAATTTCGATCTGCTGCCTGACATGGCGATCGATCAGATGAACCTGGAAGGCTCAAACCCGGTGTTCGGCCTGAATGCGCTGGGCGGCGCGTTGAATGTGCGACTCAAGAACGGCTTCACCTATCAGGGTGGTGAGATCGAGGCAACCGGCGGGTCGTTCGATACGCTGGGGGTCAATTTCCAATATGGCCGTCAGAGCGGTGACACCGCTGTTTACGTTGCGGCGAACGGCGCGCATCAGGACGGGTGGCGCGATCTGCAATCGTCCAACCTGGAGAATTTCTTCGGCGATATCGGCTGGCGCGGCAACACCGGCGAATTGCACTTCAATGTCCTGGCGGCCAACACCACGCTGAACGGGCCAGGGACCTCGCCGGTGCAACTGCTTGCCGCCGATCCCGCGGCGCAATTCACTGGCCCCAACCAGATCAGCAACCGCTTCGTGCAGATCGGTTTGTCCGGCAATATGGAGATCAGCGACAGGGTTTCGATTCAGGCCGTCAGCTACTTCAATAATTTCCTGCAGCGTGTGACCAACGGCAACGCTCCGAACGATACGCCATGCAACGACGGTTCGGGTCTGCTTTGCTCCGGTGCCGGCGTTTACAGCACGACGGTTGGCGGCGGGACGATCCCGGCCTTCCTCGGCCCGAATGCATTGGCATATTCGGAATTGGACGACCAGACCACCAACACCAACGGCTACGGCGCATCCATCCAGGCGACCGATACGCAGACCGTGTTCGGCTTCGCCAACCACCTGGTCGGTGGCGTCAGCTTCGATGGCGCGCAGACCGAATTCACCGCCGCGTCCAGCATCGGCGGTATTACGCCACTGACCCGCGTGTTCGTCGGCCCGGGCGTTGCGATCGACGAGCAGGGGATCAACCAGCCGGTGCGGGTGGCGATCAGCGATGCGTATTATGGCGTTTTCGTCGCTGACACCTTCAGCATTACCGATCGTCTGGCGTTGACCGCGGCTGGCCGCTTCAATGTGGCCGCGATCAACCTCGACGACCAGAACGGCGGTGACCTGACCGGCGATCACACTTATACGCACTTCAATCCCGCGGCTGGCGCGACCTACAAACTGACGCCCTGGCTGACGATTTACGCCGGATACGCGGAAGCCAATCGCGCGCCCACGCCGTCCGAGCTTTCCTGCGCCAGTCCGACGGATTCCTGCAGCCTGGCGAATTTCTTCGTCGGCGACCCAAATCTGAAACAGGTCGTGTCGCACACGGTGGAGGCAGGCTTCCGCGGCAGCGCCGCGCTCGGCGATGGCGATCGATTGAGCTACAATCTTGGTTTCTATCGCAGCGATCTCGATGACGACATCGTCTTCGTCAACAGCGAGACACTGAACCGGGCGTACTTCACCAATGTCGGGCAGACGCGGCGGCAGGGATTGGATGCCGGCATTCAATACAAGGCGCCGCGCTGGTCGGCTTATCTGGCCTACGCCTATACCGATGCGACCTATCGGACCGGCTTCGTGGAGGCCGCTGGCAACAACCCGGCCGCGGATGCCAACGGCAACATCACGATCAATCCAGGCGACCGGTTGCCGGGGGTTCCAGCACATCAAGGCAAGCTGGGGGTGACCTGGCATGTCAGCGATCAGTGGACCATCGGCGCCGTGCTGATTGCGCAGAGCGGGCAGTACCTGTTCGGTGACGCGGCCAATCTGACACCGCTCCTGCCCGGCTTTGTGACGCTGAACCTGAGCACCAGCTACCAGGTGACGCCGCACATTGCATTGTTCGCTTCGGTGGAGAACCTGACCGATGCGAAGTATTACACGTATGGTACATTCTCGCCGACGACGTCGGTGTATCTGGCGCAGGCGCCGAACGCGACCAATCCGCGGGCCTATAGCCCGGCCGCGCCGATCGGCGGTTTCGGGGGGGTGCGAATCATGTTCTAACTACAATTTCAACCCGCAATACGATTGACGGACGGCACGGGCCGCCCCAACCGTCATGGCCGGACTTGACCCGGCCACCTATCGCGGCACCGCGGCTGCATAGATGGCCGGATCAAGCCCGGCCATGAAAGTTGGGGCGGCCCGTGCGATGCCGTCGAGACTCAATGTTTCGGCGAGTCGGTATAACATGTCTGTGAATCATGCGTTACACCATGCGGATCGAGCTGCGCGTGCTCTGCCTTGTGCACCGCCGCCTCGCGGGCGATGCAGGATGGCATTGTCGCGACGTGTGAAATTTCAACGGCACCATCTGTGAACCTGATCACAGCCCTGGACGATCAACCGTTGTATTGTTACGCTCGACGTGATCACTTGAGTTGACCGCCCTGCAATCCAAAGGTGCAGTGCTGGCCCTCCTTTCCTCAAGTATGAACCGGACGCCGCAACAACCGGACAAAAAACCGAAAAGGGCTGACGAGCGACCACGTGCCTTGGTCATACAACCAATGGGAGGTTTATCGTGTCGCAGGAATATAACGAATCGGCAAAAGCGTATCTCGATCGCGATGACAAAGGAGTTGTGCGCGGCGTCTTGCATGTGGAGCAGTACTATCAGTCCACGGCGCGCAGTCCGCAGCTCGCCGCCCAGGACTACCTTGAGAAGTTCGGAGGGCTGCTGGGAATCAAGGACAGCGAACTTCATTCGCTCGGCCTGAACACCGAACCGACGCTCACCGCCGATGGTGTCGAATACCGCCTGTGGGCGGAAAAAACCCAGTTCGACACTACCACCGTTACCTTCAGCCAGAGCTGCTTCGGGCTTCCGGTGTGGCAGGCTGGGCTGGCGGTGCAGATGAAGGCGAACCCGTTCCGGATTATCAGCGCGCAGTCCACCGCGCACCCCGACGTGGATCCGCACAGGCCCTCGGACGCGGCATTGCGCCACCTTGACCGCCTGGACGACGACAGGCTCGCCCACAGTCTCGGGCTTACCGCCGTCGATCCGAATTTCGACCGCGCGTCGCTCAAGATCGAGCGCAAGCCCCTCTATGTCTATCGCTATGAAGCTGATCAGCGCGTGCGCGTCATAGAAGAACTGCACGAGCACCCACCTGTCGCGGGACAACCGGCGCACAGCCATCACTACCACAATCCGCCGCTGCCGCCGGTGCCAACCGAGATCAAGGATGGACAGGATTATGTCGTTGCCGCGGTCTACTTCATCCTTGGCGTGCCTGGCATGCCGGAGCTGCGGTGGCTCGCGCTGGTCGAGGCGGAGACGCTCTGCGTACTTCGGCTGCAGGCCCTTGTCGCGAGTGTCACCGGCCTGGTCTTCGAACAGGATCCGATAACTGCCAACGGCGGACCACCGTCGAGTGCCGGTAACGCCGCCCTCAATCCTCTGCGCAGCGCGACCCTGCTCAAGAAACTCGATCCACCCTCCGGGGGCGATTATGCGCTGGTGGGAGATCTGGTTCAGCTCAAGGACGTCGAGTTGCCGACAATCGCGGCGCCAGTGGAACCCATCGGCACAGACTTCAATTTCAACGCGCGCACAAACAATTTCGCCGCGGTGAACGCCTACTATCACGCAGACGGGTTCTTCCGCCTGATGCAGGGCATGGGCTTCGACGTAAACGTTTACTTCGGCGGCACGGTTTTCCCAACAGTGGTGGATCACCGCGGCTGGGGCACGATCGCGAGCCCCAGCGGGGACGTCGTCAATGCCCATTGCCTGGGCACCGGCACCTACGGCATTCTGCAAACCACGTTTGCGCTTGCCGACCTTACGAACGTGGCCCAACCGCTCGGCATCGCCTGCGACCAACGCGTCGTCCTGCACGAGCTCTCCGGCCATGGCACTCTTTGGAACAATGTGAACTGGCCGAATTTCGGCTTTGCCCATAGTGCCGGCGACAGCGTTGGGATCGTCCTCAACGATCCGAGACTCCAAGGCCCCGGACCGAGGCATGAGCTTTCCATGGATGTATGGCTACGTTCCCCGCCGCCACGATCGACTGCCGGCGTTCGATCCGACCGTGGGATCCGGATGGGGCTGGGCCGGCGCCATCGCGCTTGCGCCATTCGGGCCGCTCGATGGCGGCGGCTATAACAACGAGCAGATCCTCTCAAGTACCCATTTCCGAATTTACCGTTCAATCGGCGGCGACTCGACGGAACTCGCGATGCGTGAATTCGCCGGCCGCTACATGGCCTATCTGATACTGCGCCTGATCGGCGGCCTGACCGCGCCCACCAATCCGCCAAACGCCTTGACCTATGCCGGATTCCTTATGGCGGCCGAGCAAGGGGACTGGACCACGGAGGATCAGGTGGGAGGCTGCTACTGGAAAGTCATCCGGTGGTCGTTCGAGAAGCAGGGGCTCTATCAACCGGCCGCGACACCCAAGCCCAATAACAACGAGGGCCCGCCACCTCCGATCGATGTCTACATCGATAACGGTCGCAACGGCGAATACATGTACGGTCCGGCCAATCAATACCCCTATCTGCAAAGATTCTGGGAGACCACGGATATCTGGAACCGGCACGAACCGGACGGCCACCTGGAACACCAGACGCCTATCGTGGGACGACCGAACTACGCCTATGCGCGGGTCAAAAACCGCGGCACGCTTGCGGCAACCAATGTGGTCGTCCACGGCTGGCACTGCCGGCCGTCCGCCGGTCTCGTCTGGCCGGACGATTGGAAACCCATGACCACGGCGTCACGGCTGATCGCGAGCCTGCCTTCCGGCGGACAGGTGGTGGTTGGGCCGTTCGACTGGCACCCCGAGGTCCCGGGGCACGAGTGCATGTTCATGAGCGCGACGGTGGCTGGAGATCGCGCGAACAACGACGCCGCCAGCGGCCTGCCGGCGGCAATCGGACCGACGCCGCTTTGGCGGCTGGTACCTTGCGACAACAATCTCGGATTGCGCGCTGTCATTCCGGTGCCCGGCGGTGGACACCGTCGCGCGCTGGAGGCCGCATTCGACAAGCGGGAGTTCTGGGCAAGCAATCCGTTCGCCAAGACTGCCGTCATGGAGGTTCGCCCGATCCTGCCGCCCTTCCTGACAAGCCGCGGTTGGGTCATGCATCTCGACAACCCCGGCGGAGGTTCGTTCTCGCTGGGCCCGCGCGACAGCCGCGTCATTCGTCCGCGTCTGGTCGGCGGAGGGGATTTCACCGAGGCCGAGGTTCAACTGGCCGGCTACGTGGCCGTCGAACTGGTCGTGCTGGCGGACGGCTTGGTGGTCGGCGGCCTGACCTTCGTGCTCGACCCTCACTTGCATCATCCGGCGCGCGAATTTCCCGAAGAGGCGGCTGCGCACCACCATCCGGAGCCGCACCACGAGCATTGGGAAGAAGCGAAGAAAGAGCGGCGTGATGGTGAGCCACGACGCATCCAACTCGAGATCGACCTCGACTGACCATCGCTTGCTCATCGCGGCCAACGCCGTCGTGATCCTCCCGGGACTTATACCGACCGCCCGTGAGATCGCCCCACGGCTCGCGACTGGCTCCCATGGTGACATGGCCGGCGGAGGCCGGCCATGTCGCAGGGCGAACGCCGATTGAATTCCCACTTCCTCTCCGGCCTGCAACCGCCGCAGCACATCGCCACGCCAGGCCGCGAAATCGTCGCCACGCCAGGCGTCATGCCGGCCCTCGGCATAGGCGCACGCGTTGCGGTGGTAGATCAGCGCATTGCGCCGCGTAGCCAGGAAATTGTCGCGCGATGCGGTGATCTTGCCGGGCACGCCGGTGATCACCGAACCCTCCGGCACCTCCATCCCCGGCGGCACCAGCGCCATCGCGCCGACCACGCAACGCCGGCCGAGTTTCGCGCCGTCCATCACCACGGCGCCGATGCCGATCAGGCAGTCGTCGCCGACCTCGGCGCCATGCACCACGGCGCGATGCGCGATCGAACAATAGTCCCCGATCGTGGTGCCGCGGCCGCCGCCGACATGGATCACCGCGCCGTCCTGAATGTTGCAGGCGCGGCCGATGCGCACAGCGGCGCCCTCGGCGCGGATCACCGAATAGGGCCAGAAGCTGCTGCCCTCCGCGGCGCTGACGCGGCCGAAGATACGCGCGGTCGGATCGACGTAGGCCGGCCGATCGAGCGAAACCTCGGGGCCGAAGACGAAGGACATGGGGCAGACCTCACGGTGACGGTCCATGACCCTGCCGGATCGCCGGCGCGGCAGCAATCGCACAGCGCCTGTGCGTCGCGCCGGTGCCAACCCGGCAGCACCAAGCCCTACCGGCCGATCTCTCGGCTTACGGCGCTTTCCCGCCCATTCAAATATATTTGCTCGGGGACTGTGATGTGGCCACCATTCTGACTGGCCATGCGACGCTCTTCCTCGCAAATCCTATAGTCCTGCGCATGCAGTTGCCGCGCCTGCTGCGCATTGATAACGCCGGCGCGCTGCTCCTGCCGAACGCGCGCGTTCTGGTTCGCAAGGCGTGAGTTCACCTCGGCACGCCTTGGGTGCTCGCTCTGCCAGGCCGTCCGGGCAAACCCATTGCCGCTGCCGCCGCACATCACGACAGTCAGCACGGCCATGACAGCAGCCGTTTGTCGCATGACGCACTCCTTCGCCCGTACCCGGTGAAGGCAGTGACACTCGATCGTGCTGCAAAACAGTTTCGCATCTGCGGCTGGAAACCGCATCAGGCCCAGGCCCGCTGCTGTGCTGGACAAGCGCCTGCCGATGGACGCCGGCCGGAGGATGCCCAGCCTGGGCGCGGCAAACGCTCTATCGGCCGATTTCGCGGCTGGTGACATTCTCCTGGTGGTTCAGAGTCGCTTGCTCTCCGGCGGTGATGTGACCGCCGTTCTGACTGGCCATGTCACGCTCTTCCTGGCGGATTTCATGGTCCTGAGCGTGCAGTTGCTGCGCCTGAGCGCCGCTGATCTGGCCGGTGGCGCGCTCTTCATGGATGCGGGCGTCCTGGTTGTCGAGCCTGCTGTTCACCTCCGTGCGCCGTGGATGATTGGCCTGCCAGACGGTTTCCGCGTGCCCGGCGCTGACGCCGGCAAATCCGACGGTGGCCAACACAGTCAAAGCAATAACGACCTGTCGCATGGTAAACTCCCTGTTTTTAGCTGCCGTTTCGATAGGGTCGGGAGTACTGCAAAATGGTATCGGTACGGGTATTCGAATGTAACGAAGCCCCTGGCGTGCGTAACCGGTGCCGAGCGGATTAGCCAGGGTGTGAAGGCTCAAGCGTTTTTGGAGATGTGTTGTACGAAGCGCCCTGATGTTCTGACTCTGACGCTTCCGGCATCGACGTGTCATTGCGAGCGCCGCGAGGCAATCTCCCGCGGAAATCGGAGCGATCTGTCCGATCCTGTCACGGCGCGACGAGTGCCGCGCCCATGTAACGACCTGGTTTGTTTCGATACAATGATTCCGGCCGACTGACGTGTCCGCATGCCACGTCAGCGCCATTGCGATGGCACCACCGCCGCTCCGCTGATACGCTGCGCACCATGCCCGCATCCGCCGCCCACGCCGACACGGCGCAGCACCCCGATCCCACCACGGCCGAGTTGCTCGCTGCCCGCCCACACCTGACCATGCACGCCATCGACGGGCTGGTGCTGGAAGCCGTCCCGTTGCGCCGTATCGCCGATGCCGTCGGCACGCCCACCTGGGTGTACGGCGCCGGCACCATGCGCGCCCGCTACCGCGCCCTGGCGCAGGCCGTCGCTGCCGCCGGCCTCGATGCCGAGCTGCATTATGCCATGAAGGCCAACGACCACCTCGCGATCCTCCGCCTGTTCGCGGCCGAGGGCGCCGGGGCCGACGTGGTCAGCGAGGGCGAACTCCGCCGTGCCCGCGTCGCCGGCATCCCGCCGGCGCACATCGTCTTCTCCGGTGTGGGAAAATCGGAGCGCGACCTGCGCCTGGCCCTGGCCGAAGACATCGGCCAGATCAACGTGGAAAGCGCCGAGGAACTGGACATCCTATCGGCGCTCGCCGCCAGCATGGGCCGCACCGCGCGGATCGCGCTGCGGGTCAATCCGGATGTGGACGCCGCGACGCACGCGAAGATCTCCACCGGGCGGGCGGGCGACAAGTTCGGTATCCCCTGGGCCGACGCCGCCGCTCTGTATGCCCGCGCCGCTACCCTGCCCGGCATCGTTCCGACCGGGCTGGCGACTGCATATCGGCAGCCAGATCCTGTCGCTCGCGCCGTTCCGCGCCGCCTACGCGCGCATCGCGGCCCTGGTCACCGACCTGCGCGCCGCCGGCCAGACGGTGGAAACCGTGGATTGCGGCGGCGGCCTGGGCATTCCCTATCGCGATGAGCCGGCCCCCAGCCCGGATGGCCTGGCCGGCGCCCTGCGCGCCGCGTTCCACAACCTGGATGTCCGCCTGAAGCTGGAACCCGGGCGCTGGCTGGTTGCCCCGGCCGGCGTGCTGCTGGCGACCGTCGTGCTGACCAAGCAAACCGGCAAAACACGTTTCGTCGTGCTGGACGCGGCGATGAACGACCTGGTGCGGCCGGCGATGTACGACGCGTGGCACGGCATGGTGCCGCTGTCCGCCGCCGACGCCGTCGCCCCGGTGGCGCCGGCCGACATCGTCGGGCCGGTCTGCGAAAGCGGAGACACTTTCGCGCGAAACCGCCTGCTCCCTATGCTGCACCGCAACGCGCGCTTGGCGATTCTCGACGCGGGTGCATATGGTTCCGTCATGAGCTCCACCTACAACGCCCGCCCGCTCGCCGCCGAGGTCATGGTGGACGGCGACCGCTGGTCGGTGATCCGAGACCGCCAGACGCACGAGGCGCTTTGGCGGGGCGAGCGCGTGCCGGACTTCATCCCGTGAACCCTTCGCCGACCCCTGATCGGCCGGAGGAGCTGAACCCGCTGCTACGGCGCCTGGCCGGGCGGCGGACGCTGGCCCGGCTGGCCATCCTGTTCGAGCATATCTGGCCGGCGCTGTGGCCACCGCTCGGCGTTGCCGGCCTGTTCATCTGCATCGCGTTGCTGGACCTGCCGCGCTACCTGGCGCCCGCCTGGCACCTTGCCTTGCTCGGCGGCACCGCGGCCGCGATCGTGGTGCTGCTGGTGCGCGGGTTGTGGACCGTGCGCAATCCGGACGATGCCGCCGCCGACCGCCGGCTGGAGCGCGCGTCCGGCTTGCAGCACCGGCCGCTCGCGGTGCTGACCGACCGGCCGTCGCAGCTCGACCCGATGGGAGCAACGCTGTGGCAGGCGCATCTGGCGCGCACCATCCGGCAGGTGCGGCGGCTGCGGGTCGGCACGCCGCATCCCGGGCTGCCGCGGCGCGACCGCTACGCCCTGCGCGCCGCGCTGGTGGTGGCGCTGATCGCCGCGTTCGGCATCGCCGGGGATGACGCCCCTGCCCGTCTTCTGGCCGCGCTGCAACCGACTTTGCCACGTTTGCCCGAACCGCCCGCCACCGAATTGCAGGCGTGGATCACGCCGCCGCCTTACACGCATCTCGCGCCGGTGTTCCTCAAGCCGGAGGGGGGTGCGGTATCGGTTCCCGCCGGTTCGCATTTGACGGTCAGCGTTACCGGCGGTTCGGGCACGCCCAGCCTGTCGCTGGACGCCCAGGGCGGCGCATTCCGCGCGCTGGACCAAGGCAGCTTCCAGGCCGACCGCGACCTGACGCAGGGTGGGCGGCTGGCGGTGCGCCGCAACGGGCGCGAACTGGCCGGCTGGGACCTCGCCGTGGTGGTTGACCGGCCGCCGACCGTCACCTGGACCGAGCCGCCGGGGAGTGCCGGAACCAGCCAGGAAACCCGGTTGCCGTGGACGGTGAACGACGACTACGGCGTGGTGTCGCTGCAAGCCGAGTTGCGGCTGAAGGACCGGCCGGAGGCGCCGCCCCTGATAGTGTCGATTCCGCTACCCGGCGGCACGCCGAAAGCCGCGCATGGCGTGAACCAGCAGGACTTCACCGCGCATCCCTGGGCCGGCCTGCCGGTGATCGCCAGGCTGGTGGGCCGCGACGCGCCGGGGCAGCCGGGAACCAGCGCGGATGCCGGCTTCACCCTGCCGGAACGGCCGTTCCACAATCCGGTGGCCCGCGCGCTGATCGCCATCCGCAAGGGGCTGAGCGTGCATCCCGAGGATCGCGACAGCGCGGTGGATGCGCTCGACACCCTGATCATGCAACCGCAGGCTCTGGGCGAGGATTACGGCGCCTACGTCAACCTCACCGCGCTGTATTACCTGCTGGAGCAAGACAAGTCGCCGAAGGCGGTCGACCAGGCGCAGGAGCGGATGTGGCAACTCGCACTGCACCTGGAGGAGGGGCAGACCGAGCAAACCGCTCGTGCGCTGGAGCAGGCGCGGCAGGCGGCGCGGGATGCGCTCAACAAGGCGATGCAGAACCCGACCGACGCCAATCGCCAGGCGCTGGAGCAGAAGCTGCAAGAATTGCAGCAGGCGATCGAGCGGCACATGGAGGCGCTGCTGGAGGAGGCCCAGCGCAACCATGAGGAGCTGCCGTTCGACCCGGATTTCGCAGCATCTGTCGAACCGCGACTTCGACCGGATGGCCGATGCGGCGCGCGACGCGGCGCGCGAGGGCCGCATGGATGAGGCGCAGCAGCGTATGGCGGAGCTGGAGCGGATGCTCGATCAGTTGCGCAACGCTCGCGCCGAACATGGCAAGGGCGGGCAGCAGCGCGCCCAGCAGCGTCAGCGTGGGCGGCAGCAGATGAGTGCGTTGCAGGACATGATCGGCCGGCAGGGTGGGCTGCTGGATCACGCTCAGGGCCGCGCCGACGCCGAGGCTCGGCCGCGCTTCGGGCAACCGCCGCCGACCCAGCCGACCGACCCCAATGCCGAGCGCGAGGCCGACCGGCGGGTGCAGCAGGCGCTGCGGCGGGCGCTGGGCGAAGCTGATGCAGCAGTTCAGCGACCTGAGTGGCGAGCTGCCGCCAAGCCTGGGCCAGGCGGACCAGGCCATGCGCGAGGCAGGGCGTGCGTTGGGCTCCGGCGACGACAAGGGCGCCGGCACGCAGGAACAAAAAGCGATCGAGGCGTTGCAGAAAGGCGGGCAGGAGATGGGCCAGGCCATGGCCCGGCAGTTCGGCCCCGGTCAGCAGGGCGAAGAGGGCGACGGCGAGGGCGACAGCGCCGAGGGGCAGATGATGATGCAGGAGGGGCGCGGCGATGCCAGCGGCAACGGCACGCTGCCCGGCGCGCCGGGACGGGCGGACAGCCGTCGCGATCCGCTCGGCCGGCATTACGGCCAGGGCAGCTCCGGCGCCGATGAGGGCGACGACGTGACGGTGCCGGAGGAGCGCGAGCGCCAGCGCACGCGGGCGATCGAGGAGGAGTTGCGCCGCCGCGACGCCGACCGCGAGCGGCCGCAGGAGGAGCTGGATTATATCGGGCGGCTGCTGAAGGGTTTCTGACGCGGAAAATCCTGACCGGCCGGCTTGCTGCGGCGGCGCATATCAAGCCGCGCGACCGGTCGCCATTGCCGCCGGCCTGTACCGTCCGTCCATGTCGTCGCGGCTATAACCTGACCGTCGGGCGCGTGCCGACCGGCGGCCGGCGGTAAGTGGGGGCCGGCCTTGGCGGGACCGCATCGGTTTCTCTCTGGCGGCGCCAGCCGCACCCCTCCGGCGCGTGAGGCAGCGGATCGCCGCGCGTCATGAGAACACGGATGTCCGTCGCCAAGCCCAGGGGGTCGACTTGCCGGTAGAGCCCGCTCGCCGGCGCCGGTTCGCCAGGCTGGTGGTCGATCAGCGCTTTCATGCCACGCACATCGCTGGGATGGGTTGGAAAATCAGGGGCGCGCCCCTTTCCTGAAGGGCGCGCCCCAGGGCCGGCTTGTTCGGACGGGCGGGTCCGAACGGCCGAAAGGGTGACACAGACAGGTGTGTGTCGGAATGACCTAGGTCAATCGTCACGTTTTGCTGCTTTCCTCGAAAGCGACGGCTGCCGCAGCGGATGCACACCTGGGAGGGCGTAACATAATGTAACGAAGGCGGCTAGCCGTTATTGACGTTCATCACGCATTTTATGTGCTGCATGCATTGCCGTATCTCCTTTCCCGCCGGGGTTGTCACCACGGCTCACGCTGTCATTGCGGGAGGCGAAGCGAAACGGCAATCTCCTGGCGATGAACGCCGTCCCGGCGTCGAGGCATTTTCATGGTGACCGGATTTCACCGACCGCGTCGTGCACGCAAGACCTGAACCGGCCATCGGATAGCGCATGCCGTTCGCTCCAGTGCCTCCTCATTTGCGACTGGTCCCGCTCGGACTTGCCGGCCTGACGCTGGTGCTGACAGCAGTCTTCCTGTTCGCGCATTGGCACTATCCCGGGCTTCCGACGGCCGGCACCGAGACCGGAGGTTGGCGCGACTGGTTCGACCAGGGACATTATATCGTCGCAGCGCGCGCCTGGGCCGCATGGGACCTTACGCCGACACCGCATTGGTATCCGCCGGGCTATCCACTGCTGGCGGCACCTTTCCTATGGATCACGCCGTATGACCGCTTTCTGCTGCCCGATCTGGCTTGCCTGATCGCAAGCTTGTGGCTTTGCGCGGCTCTGGCGCAGCGGATGTTCCCGGCGAACCGCTTTGCCAGCCTATTGGGAGCGGGCGCATTTATAGTGGCGAGTGTCGGGACCATGCCGGGGCTGAAGTCCTGGCTGGTGCCGTGGACGACGACTCCCGCCACGGCCCTGACCTTTGCGGCGTTCGTGGCGGTCCTCAGGTTGGCGGAATGCCCGGCGATCGGCCGGGCATTGTTGGCGGGAGGCATCATAGGATGCATCACGCTCTTCCGGCCCGGGGACGCCGTCCCGGTCGCGCTCGCGGCCGCGGTGGCACTGAGCCCGTTATTGCTCGCCATGCCGATCCGAGCAGCCGCCGGCATCGCCGCCGCGTTGGTGCTGAGCACCGCAATGGTGGCCGGTATCGCCGCGGCCATCATCGCGGCCACGTCCGGGTTTGGTCCTGGCACCTACTATGCAATGTCCGCCCGTCAAGGCTTCGAACTCCGCCTGCTGCCGCTCCACTGGGTTTCACTGGTGATCGATGGACGTCCGCTGTTCGACGGCGTGGGAACCGACCGCGTCGAGCCGGGTCTGCATCGTGGCCTGGCCGGAGTGTTCCCGTGGATCGTTCCCGGTATAGGAGGCGTGGTGGCCTGCTGGTTCGGCCACGCCGAGAAGCGCGTGCACATTCTGCTGGCCACGTGGCTCGCACTGTATCTGGCGCTTTTCCTCAGCTACCGGGGACTGCACATTATCGGCATCTGGGTGTTCGGCAACTATCACTACTTCAAGGCAACGCAGCCGATTTTTCTGCTCTTTGCGCTGGTGCTGGCAGCGCGGCTCGCGGATCGCACGACACGGTGGCGTGCGGCAGCAACAGCCCTCGCCGCGATCGTGCTGCTGTTCGGCTGGCGGGCTTCCCTGACGCCGATGGCAACGCAGGGAGCGGCCGGCGGCGGGGTTGCGATCCCCAGCCTCGGATCGGTCGATGATGCAGCCATCGTTCCGGGAACGGGAATCTGGAGCGAATTCTATTCCCGCGCGAATGTACTGACCATCGATGGCGTTCAGTTCCACAGCGCTTATGACTTTACGCTCTTGCCGCGCCGGGCGGACTTTCTGCTGATACCGCTGCGCCGGTTGCCGCCCCATCCGGGCGTGTTGACGACTGCCGAGGGACTGAATGTTGTACCAGGCGTACCAGTTGTCCCGGCGCGTCAGACGATTGAGTTCGGGTTGCCCTGCGCGTTCGGCCTTGCCGGCCATATTGTTTGTGGCAACCTCGGCACACCGTTGATACCATCCCGGTAGAATGGCGTCCCGTTTCCGCTCAAACAGCGAGATTGCCGACCGGTCCGATCGTCCTCCACGAGATGGGTTATACCAGCCCGCCAAATGATTGACTCGTCGACTCGCTCTTTCCGTCATGCCGACGAAGGTCGGCATCCACGACTTCGCAGCGCGCCGCAGCAGAAAGTCGTGGATGCCGACCTTCGTCGGCATGACGTTAAGGCGGTCGTCCGTGTGTCAATGTTTAGGCAGGCTGGTATTACATTGACGACGCAACGATAGAGACCGGCCGATGTCCGACGCCTCCCCGACGACATGGATGCAAGCCACTTGCGCCAAACTGAGCCATTGGCAGCGAAGGCCATTGGCGTTCGGCCTGATGGTCATCCTGGGATACGGCCTGGCAACACTGCCGATCCTGCTGCGCCACGGTTTCGATCCGTCGGCGTTCATCATTGCCGGCGACCATTATGTCGATGCCACGCGGTTGGTATCGCCGATCATCGTCCAGGATGACTCAAACGGCTACGATGGGGAATTCTACTACCGGCTGGCACTTTCACCGTTCGACACACAGAAAGTGGCATTCGGTATCCGGTTTGACAGCGCACCCCACCGCATGCAGCGGATCTTCTACCCTCTATTGGTGTGGGCAATAACATTTGGGCAAGCGGCGGCCGTGCCAGCCGCAATGTATCTGCTCAATCTCGCCGGTCTTGCCGCCATTGCCGTGTTCGCGACGCGTCTGACT
The DNA here is from genome assembly GCA_963762885.1 of uncultured Alphaproteobacteria bacterium. Lineage (GTDB taxonomy): Bacteria > Pseudomonadota > Alphaproteobacteria > Acetobacterales > Acetobacteraceae > JASHVB01. The sequence continues at coordinate 210,624 of CAVXNH010000077.1, read as the reverse complement.
GCCCGCCTGCGCCTTCCCTTCATGACACCGCTTGCGATCATGCTGTGGCCCGGCTTCATCATCACCCTGACCCACGACACGACCGAAATCGTTGCGGCAGCTTTTCTACTGGGCGCTCTTAAGTCGTACTTTGCAGGACGCCTGATCGCTTATTGCATGCTCGGTGGGTTAGCAACCTTGACGCGAGAATCCACGGTCCTGGTATTCGGCGGAATCCTGTGTTTCGAGACCATCCAGGCTGTCCGCATCATCGGGGACCCGTCGCGCCGGCATCGAATGATAATCTGCGGCCTGGCCCTGGCGCCGTTCGTCATATGGCAGGCAGTGCAGCATCAACTCTGGGGCCGCTTGCCGCAGGCAGGCACCCAGGATCTGGGTTGGCCGTTCCTTGGCGCCGTTAGAATGCTGCACGATACGCTGACCGGCGTGAAGCAATTCGTACAGCCAAACCGCCCGATGCTGGATGCTGTGGTACGCACCTATGTTGTGGTCAGCGCCGGGTGGCTGATGGCATTTTGCGTTGTGGTTGCTGTGCGGACACCAATCGTGCTGCGCATGGCCGGGGTCGGAGCAGTGGCGGCTGGTTGGCTGCCGGTGTTTGCGTTGATGTCCCTGCTGACGGCTGGTGGGCCGTGGGTCGATCGGAATGCGTATTTCCGGGCTTTCACCGAGTGTTATGTCCTCGGCTGCATTGTGCTCGGGTTGCGGCCGCCGCCGCGATGGTTGACCCGGTTGCTGATAGCGGCCGGTGCGCTGGCATTACTCGGCGCCTGCGTCCTGACGATGAGCGAGAAATAACCCCAGCCCGCCAAACGTCCGAGTCACCGACACACCCTTCCCGTCATGGTGGGCGAAAGCCCGCCATGCACGACTGCATTGCGCTCCGCAGGGCCGCTGCCCTGGCTCCGTTTTGGAAGGGCTGAGTGTCGGCTAACTTTTGCCGTTGGTGATGCTGAGGGTGTTGATTGTCAGTGGTCCATCATTGCACCCTGCGCCTTTCAGAACCGACCGGATTGCAGCGCTCTGGTTGTTAGAATCCCCCTCGATCGTGCCCTTGGGGCCGGTGGGATCGATCGGCTTAAGCGTCATATTGAAATGACCGACCTCGTTGCGGGTACCAACGACACGGCTCATGCCTTTCATATCGTCGTAAGACGCAAATCCCGTGATGGTCCTGGCATCAACACGGAGATGCAGGACCAGACCTGGGCAGCCGGGTCGTGGCGCATCATGCAGGACATAGACGAGCGGCATTTGCTGCGCCTGAACTGTCGCAGCTGCTGTGACCGCCATAGCAGCCAGGATCAAAGTGCGTCCGAGCATCATTTGTTCCTTCCTGGGGTGATTAAAGTCAAAAATCCCTAGCACAACTGATGACGTGGATAAATAGGCATGGTGATCCTGACCTTCGCACCGTCAGGCAGCCCGGCATCGGAGTTTACCGGGCGCTCTTCTCTGGCCCATCAAGATCATTTCAGGAGCAGCCATGAACATCTGTTTTGTTAGGCGGAACGTTCGGTTATGATTTTATACCAAGCTGCGGAACAATCGACTCTCGACCGCTGCGCACGGACCGCGCCAACCGTCATGGCCGGGCTTAACCCGGCCATCTATCGCGGCACCGTGCTGCATAGATGGCCGGTCAAGCCCGGCCATGACGGTTGGGGGCGATCGGCGCCGTCGCCGTCGGAAGGAGTTGTGAATGCCGACCTTCGCCGGCACGACGTTTGACGCAGTTGTCCGAGTGTCAATCGCAACGCAGGATTGTTAGTACCGCGACATCCGGCGAACTTCGACGCCGTCGCTGCCGACGCCGCGGCCCTGCCGCCCTGTCAGTCCTGCACAAACTCGCCCGACTTGCCGCCGGACTTGTGCACCACCCGGACCGCCTCGATCCGCATCCCCCGGTCCACCGCCTTGCACATGTCGTAGACGGTCAGCGCCGCCACCGAGGCCGCGGTCAACGCCTCCATCTCAACCCCGGTCTGGCCGGTGGTTCGGACCGTGGCGGCGATGTCCACCGCCGCCTCACCCGCCGTCAGTTCCAGGGTGACGGCGGTGATCGGCAGCGGGTGGCACAGCGGGATCAGGTCCGCGGTGCGCTTGGCAGCCATGATGCCGGCAATGCGCGCCACGCCGAGCACGTCGCCCTTCTTCGCTGTCCCCTCGCGGATCATGGCGGCGGTTTCCGGGCGCATCGTCACCCGGGCACGCGCCGTGGCGCTGCGGTCGGTCGCCGGCTTGGCGGAGACGTCCACCATGACGGCGTTACCGGCTGCATCGAAGTGGGTGAGGCCGGTCATCGCGCATCACTCCCTCTCCTGCCTGCGGGAGAAGGTAGGGTGAGGGTGGTGCGTGCGGCGGGCGGCACCCTCACCCGTCCTCTCCCGCTGCGCGGGAGAGGGGAAGTGGGCCCAGCAGCGTGCGGGTGGCGGCGGTCACGTCCGGCTGGCGCATCAGGCTCTCGCCCACCAGGAAACAATGAGCACCAACCGCGGCCAGCCGCCGCAGATCGTCGGTCGTGCGGATGCCGCTCTCCGCGACCAGAAAGCGGTCCGCCGGCACCAGTGGCGCCAATTGCTCCGTTACCGCAAGATCGGTCTGCAACGTCTTCAGGTTACGGTTATTTATCCCGAACAGCGCGGTTTCCAGCCCGAGCGCCCGCTGCAGCTCGGCCTCGTTGTGCACCTCGACCAGCACATCCATGTCGAGCGCCCGGGCCACGCCTTCCAGCTCGCGCGCCTGGCCGTTCCCCAGCGCCGCCATAATCAGCAAAATACAATCCGCCCCCATCGCCCTGCTCTCGTAGACCTGCCAGGGATCGAGGATGAAGTCCTTGCGCAGCACCGGCAGGTCCACCGCCGCTCGCGCAGCCATCAGGTGTGCCGGGGTGCCCTGGAAGTGCGGCCCGTCGGTCAGCACCGACAGGCAGGTGGCACCACCGTCGCGGTAGGCCCGCGCCAGCGTGGGCGGGTCGAAGTCCGGGCGGATCAGCCCACCGGACGGCGAGGCCTTCTTGATCTCCGCGATCAACCCATACCGCCCCGCTGCGACGGCGCGCTTCAGCGCCTGCCCGAAGCACCGCGGCGGGTCGGCCCGCGCGGCGATCTCGGACCGCAGCCGCTCGATACCGCGCTCGGCCTTGCGGCGCGCGACCTCGGCCTGGGTGTCGGCGCAAATGCGTGCCAGAACGTCCGGCGGCGTCGTTGTGTCGTTCGGCATCCGCTCTCCTCGGCGCCCAGTCAGCGTCCCAGCATCGGTCAGCGCACCGTCGCTATCCCGGTGTCAGCGCGCGGCGGCCTCGCCCAGGCTGCTCTCGCGGCGCAGCGCCTGTAACGCGGCGAGTGCGGCGCCGGATGCAACAGAATCCGCGGCGATGGCAGCGCCCTCCCGCAGATCCCCGGCGCGTCCGGCCACCACCAGCGCGGCGGCGGCGTTCAACACCACGGTGTCGCGATATGGCCCCTGTGCGCCTTCCAGCAAGGCCGCCAGGCTGGCGGCGTTCAGCGCCGCATCGCCGCCAGCGATCGCCTCGATCGGGGCACGCGGCAGGCCGGCGTCTTCGGGGGTGACGGTGAAGGTGGTAACGCTGCCGTCGCGCAACGCCACGACCTGGTTCTCGCCTGCCACGGTCAGCTCATCCAGGCCGCGGCCGTGCACGATCCAGGCGGCCTCGCCGCCCAAGGCGCCAAGCGTTTCGGCCATCGGCCGCGCCCATTCGGCGGCGAACACGCCGGTGAGCTGACGGCGGACGCGCGCCGGATTGGCCAGCGGACCGAGCAAGTTGAAGATGGTGCGCGTGCCGAGTTCGACCCGGGGGCCGGCAGCGTGGCGCATCGAGGGATGGTGGCGCGGAGCGAACAGGAAGACGCAGTTGGCGGCACGCAGGATGTCGGGCAGCCGCGCCATCGGGGCATCGACGTTGACCCCCAGCGCGGCCAGCACGTCGGCGCCCCCCGCGCGCGAGGACAGCGCCCGGTTGCCGTGCTTGGCCACCGGGACGCCGGCGCCAGCCACCACAAAGGTGACCGCGGTGGAGACGTTCAGCGTGCCGGCGTTGTCGCCGCCAGTGCCGCAGACGTCGATCGCGCCATCGGGGGCGGCGATCGCGGTCATCCGGTTGCGCATGGCGTGGACCGCGCCGGTCAGCTCCGCGACGGTTTCGCCGCGCACCCGCATGGCCATCAACAGGGCGCCAATCTGCGCCGGGGTGGCCTCGCCCGACATGATGATGTCGAACGCGGCTTCGGCGTCGGCGGCGGACAGCGTCTCGCCGGTGGCGAGGCGGGCGAGGATGGGTTTCAGGTTGTTGGACACTGGGTTCCGGCCGGGCGCGGGGTCAGGCGGCGCGCGCGGGCTGGTTGCTGCCGCGGGCGAGCGCCAGGAAGTTGGCCAGCAGCGTGTGGCCATGCTCCGAGGCAATGCTCTCCGGGTGGAACTGCACCCCGTAGACCGGCAGCGAGCGGTGGCGCAGGCCCATGATCAGCCCGTCCTCGGTCCAGGCGGTGGCGATCAGGTCCGCCGGCAAGGTGGCGCGATCGACGATCAGGCTGTGGTAGCGGGTGGCGGTGAAGGGCGTCGGGATGCCCTCGAAAATGTCGGTGCCGGCGTGGAAGATGCGGCTGGTCTTGCCGTGCATCGGGGCGGGCGCGCGCACCACGTTGCCGCCGAACGCCTGGCCGATCGCCTGGTGGCCGAGGCAGACGCCGAGGATGGGGATTTGCCCCGCCGCGGCGGCGATCAGGTCGAGGCAGATGCCGGCCTCGTTGGGCGTGCACGGGCCGGGCGAAGCACAATGGCCTCCGGCTGGCGGGCGAGCGCCTCGGCGACGGTTAGTTTGTCGTTGCGCACGACCTCGCACCGCCCGCCCACATCGCCGAGGAAGTGGTAGAGGTTAAAGGTAAAGCTGTCGTAGTTGTCGATCAGCAGCAGCATGGTGGCGGCATCCTTGCCCCGCTGCGGGGCGCCGGTCAACGTTTGGCTGCCGCGATGCGGCCGAAGCGCGCCTTGAGCCGCCTGTCGATGGCCGCGACGGGAAACGCTTCAGGGTCGAAGCCTTCGCCCAGATACTCGGATGCATGCGCGTGATTGGGATGCGCCGGATCGGACCTGGCCTCGAGCAACCCGTCGTAGCCATAGACGCCGCCGCAGTCCTCCGGCGGACAGGCTCGCTCGCCGCCGATGCAGGCGGGATAGTGCTGGCCTTCGGCGCGCGGGACGGTGCCCTCGATGACAATCAGGTGCTCCCAACTGTCGCCGAAGTCGTAGGTGTATTCGAAGCGGGCGACGCCTTTGTTGCGGACACCGGCGAGGGTGATCCGCACATCGCTGACCACCTTGCCGAGAGGGTCCGAACTGCCATAGCGCTCGCCGGCGATGTTGAACTCGTGCAGGTGGTCGTCGGTCCAGGGCATGACCGTCTGGATGACGACATGCAGGTCGGCCAGAGACTTGATGTTGGCGGGGATCAGGACACGGCGCCACACCGGTGGGTCGATGTATTGCAGGGTCACTGTCAGCTTGGCGATGTACCCCGTTAACGGGGATTTCCTGGCCATGGCGGGGTCCTTCCAGAGGTACGGCGAGCGCATCGAATACAGGCAACGGATGACGGTGGGTAAGACCGCCAGCGCACGAGGGGAACGGTCAAAGTGCTTGCAGTTTGTGCAAACATGCCCAATTTATTGGGCGTGGCAGCCAACGAGGCATCACCATGATAAGCGCAGCCGCCGTTGCCGAGGTGTTGGGGGGGCTTGGTCGCCGCAAAGCGGTGGTCACCGATCTCGCCCTGGCCGACGCCGTGCGCGAGGGGTTGCCGATGTCCGCACTGGACCGGCTGATTGCCGACGGCATTGTGACCGAACAGGAAGTCGAAGCCCATTTCATCCCGCGCCGAACTCTGTATGCCCGGCGGCAGAAAGGCACGCTCTCACGCGAGCAAAGCGACCTGGTGGTGCGCCTCGCGCGCATCCAGGCAATGGCGAATGATGTGTTTGGGAACCGCCGGAAGGCGCACGGCTGGCTGCGCGACAAGAATGGCGCGCTCGCCAGCCAAACGCCGCTTTCCCTGCTGGATACCGAGGAGGGCGGGAGATTGGTGGAAGCTGTAATCGGACGAATCGCCGCACGGGATAGTCGAATAGGTGCGCGTCTGGCGTCTGGCCTTGGGGCGTTATCGCGAGATCGATGGCGAAGGTGCGCGACTGTACGGCGGGCGCTGGAACAGTCCGGCTACTCCCGTAGTCTATACCTCGACGCACATCTCCCTCGCACTGCTTGAACAACTCGTCCATTTAAATCTGGAGCGGCTGCCAGAGGCATTTCGCGTTATTGCCGTCGAGGTGCCGGACGATCCTCTACCGGAGGTCGCGTCACCCGCGATCATGCTCGCTGACCTGGAAGCGTGCCGGCGTTATGGAGATGCGTGGGCAGCGTCACAACGCTCGGCCGCACTGGTTGTGCCCTCAGTAGTGATCGCGACTCGCCTCCAGCCAGGCAATTTGGAAACCCAGGAGCGGAACGTATTGCTCAACCCGCGTCATCCGTCGGCCGAGGCATGGCAAGTCGTCGAAACTTCATTCAGTGTCGATCCCCGGCTAAAACGCACCGGATGAACGACGGGGGGGCAACGCACATGACACACGCATCGCATTGGGTCGGCACCTGGACCGTGGCGCCCGCGCCGGCGGAGGGTGTCGCGTTCAACAACGTCACGCTGCGGATGAACGGGCGCGTCAGCCTGGGCGGCAAGGTGCTGCGGGTGCGGCTGACGAATGCGCACGGCACGCGGCCGCTGACGATCGGCGCGGCGTATATCGGGCTGCGTGCCAAAGGTGCGGCAATCGTTCCCGGCAGCAATCGCAAGCTGTCCTTCGGCGGCAGTGGCAGCGCCATGATCGCCACCGGTGCGCTGCTGATCAGCGATCCGGTCGAGTTGGATGTCCCGCCGCTCGGCGACGTGGCGATCACCGTGCATCTGCCGGACGACCTGCCGGCCAGCTTCGGCATCACCGGCCGCTATGCGCGCGTCACCAACTACATTTCGCCGCTCGGCAACTTCGCCGATGCCGATATGATGCCGGTCGGACGCCTCACCGACGATTGGTATTTCGTCAGCGGCATCGATGTGCTGGCCGAACCGGGAACCGGCGGCATCGTTGCGCTCGGCAATTCACTGACCGACGGCAATATCGCGACGCATGACGCCTGGGCCAACTGGCCGAGCCAGCTTGCCCGCCGGCTGGCCGCGCGACGCGGCGGACGGCCGATGGGCGTGATGAACCAGGGGCTCGGCGGCAATCGCATCTGTTTCGATGTCCGCGGCGACAGTGGCCTGCGACGCTTCGATCGCGACGTGCTGGCGCAGCCGGGCGTGACGCATGCGATCGTGCTGCTGGGCACCAACGATCTGCGCAACCGTCCGGGGAAGCCGGAGGAGGAAGCGAACGCCCCGGCGATGATCGCGGGACTTCAGCAACTGGCGCTGCGGGCGCACGCGCGCGGGGTGAAAATCTTCGGCGGCACGCTGACGCCGTTCGAGAACGAGACCTTTCTGCCCGGCGCCTGGAACCCGGCGCGCGAGGCGGTGCGTCAGGAGGTCAATGCCTGGATCCGAACGGGCGGGGCGTTCGATGCGGTGATCGATTTCGACGTGGGCGTGCGCGATCCGGAGCACGCGACCGCCATGTTGCCGATCTGGGATTGCGGCGATCACCTGCACCAGAGCGATGCCGGCTACAACCACATGGGCGACATCATCGATCTGTCGCTGTTCGAGTGATCCCCGTCATGGCCGGCCCCTGGTCCCGGGCGCTTGTCCCGGGGCTTGTGCCTGCCATCCACGCCTTTCTTGGTACGCACTAAGCTCGACTTTATCGAATCACGCGGCATAGGCGAGAGCGTTTGCGGCGCGGTCTCAGAGCTGGCGCGGAATTTGGATAACATCCCGGTGCTGGCGGGACATGCAACAAATCTGCTGATGCCAGATCTGGCGGCGGACCGCCGCGATGGCATCGCTGAAGGTGCAGTGCGCCTTGGGGTACCATGCCGCGGTTCTGGGAGAGAGCGGCCTCGCATGCCCCTACGCCCCCAGCAACTCCTCCAGCGCCTCGGCCGCCCGCCCGCCTGCGCCGCGCATCTCGGCGAACAGCTGCCCGGCCGTCGCCGCATCCCCCCGCCGTGCCGCTTGCTCCACCGCCCGCGCCAGAGTGCTCACCGCACGGGCGCCGCAATTGCCGGCCGCCGCCACCAGGTCGTGCGCGTCGGCCGCCGCCAGATCCAGCGTTCCCGCCGCAAGCCGCTCACCCAGGCCGTCGATCCGCGCCGCCAGGTCGCGCTTCGACTCGGCGATGAACGCGCTGAACTGCGCACCGTCGAGGAACCCGCGCAGCCCGGAGATCGCGGTCCGGTCCACCGCCGGCCCGGGCGCCGCCGCGCGCTCGCCCCGCGCGAGTGCGTCCAGCGTCGCCACCAGCGTGTCGGGCGACAGCGGCTTGCTCAAATAGGCGTCCATGCCGGCGTCGCGGTACCGATCCTCGGCGCCGGACACCGCGTCCGCGGTCAGCGCCACGATCGGCACAGCACCGGCCGGAGGCGGCAGGGCGCGGATGCGGCGGGTCGCCTGCACGCCATCCATGACCGGCATCTGCACGTCCATCAGCACCACGTCGTAGCGCGTGTGCAGCACCGCCTCGACTGCCTCGCGGCCGTTGGCCACCACGTCAACGCTATGGCCGGCGGCCTGGAGCAAGGCGGCGACCAGCCGCTGGTTGGTTCGGTTGTCGTCCGCCACCAGGACGCGCAGGGCGCGTCCCGTCGCCGCCCTGCCCTGCCCTGTCGCCGCATGCGTGCCGGCCGCCGGCTCGCCGCCCACCGGTGGCAGCAGCGGCAGCGTGACCAGGAACCGGCTGCCGACCCCCGGCTGGCTGCTCACCACGATCGTGCCGCCCATCAGCCCGAGCAACTCGCGGGTGATCGCCAGCCCAAGCCCGGTGCCGCCGAACCGGCGGGATATCGAGCTGTCCGCCTGGCTGAATTTCTGGAACAGCCGCTCCCGGGTCGCCTCGTCCATGCCGATGCCGGTGTCGTTGACCTCGATCGTCACGCGCTGTGCCGTCTCGGGCCCCGGCACCGGGGGCGGCGCGTCGGCGCGCAGCGTCACCGCCACCTCGACGCTGCCGTGTTCGGTGAACTTGATGGCGTTCCCAAGCAAATTGAGCATGACCTGGCGGATGCGGACGGCATCGGCGTGGAAGCGGCGGCGGGCGGCCGGTTCGATCCGCGTGGTCAGGGCGACGCCCTTCTCCGCCGCGCGCGGGGTCAGCAACGCGACGGTCGCATCGATCGTCTCACCCAGGTCGAAATCGACCGGGTCCAGCTCCATCTTGCCGGCTTCGAGCTTGGAGATGTCCAGCACGTCGTCGATGACGCGCAGCAGCGCCGCGGCACTGTCGCGCACGGTCAAAGCGCAGTCCCGCTGGGTATCGGTCAGCTCGCTGCGCAGCAGCAGCTCGTTCATGCCAATGATGCCGTTCATCGGCGTGCGGATCTCGTGCGAGATGTTGGCCAGGAACTCGGTCTTCGCCCGGTTTGCCTGTTCTGCCGCGGCACGGGCCGCCTCCGCCTGGGCGTGTGCCGCGTTGGCGCGTTCCTCGGCGGCCTTACGCTCGGTCACGTCGGTGTATGTCCGCACCACGCCGCCGCCAGGCAGCGGCGTGGAGCGGATCTCCAGCGCCATGCCGTTCGGCCGGCGGCGCTCGTAGACATGCGGCTGGTCGAGGATGCCGCCGGCGCGGATGAAGTCCTTGATCCGCTCCGGCGTGACCGAAAACTCCTCCATCTGCCACTGAAAGGCGACCACGTCGGCGTAATGCGGCCGTCCGTTCATCAACTCCGGCGGCAGGTCCAGCATCTGCATCGCCCGGGCGTTGCACACCTCCACCACGCGATCGGCATTCACCATCATGATGCCCTGGTCCATGGACTCCAGGGTGGTCTGCAAGACCGTCGATTTCTCTGCCGCATCCACCTCGCTGCGCCGCAGCGCCACCGCCTGGCTCTCCAGCCGCTGGCGCGCCGCGTCTTGCTCCACATTGCGCTGGGCCAGCGAGGCCTCCGACCGCATCAGACGGTGGAACTGGACGTTCAGGGCCCGGAACAGCAGCAGCAGCGCGGCGACCACTGCGATGGTGCCGGCGGCGATCGTGATGCTCTGCCGGCGCCAGTCGCTCAGCGCGGCGGCCTCGGAGAAGCTGCATCGACGGCCAGGGCATAGTCGGCAAGCGGATGCACCGAGACCCAGCGGGGGTGGCCGGTCAGTTCGCCGCCCGAGCGGTATGTGCCGCCGCCGCGCGACGCCAGTTCGTACCAGTGCGACTGCGGCGGCATGCGCGTGCCGACAAACCGGTCGAAATCGGGATAGCGCACCAGCACGGTGCCGCCGCCCCGCATCAGGGTGATGGCGGTGGCGTCGTCATGCGCGATGGTGCGGTAGAACTCCTCGAAATAAGCCAGCGACAGCGCGCCGGCCACGAAGCCAAGCGTCTGCCCATCGGGGCTCGCCACCCGCCGCACCACGTAGGCCGTCCAGGCGGGGGTCAGGCGTCCCTGCACCGGCTGAGAGATATACGGGATGTCGGCCTTGTGACCGCGGAACCAGGCGAAGAAGTCGCGATCCGATACATCGATCGCAGCCTGCGGCAGCTCCAGCGAGGAGACGATGACGCGCCCATCCGCGCTGACGACGTTGATCGCGGCGGCCTGCGGCAAATTGTGCAAGCGGTCGCGCAGCGCAGCGGCGGTCGCCGCGTTGCCCAGCGTCGCGGCAAACTCCGTCGGCGTGGTAACCCCAGCCAACAGCACCCGGGCGCGGACCGCCTGAAGCACCAGATCGACGCCCTGGATCGAGCGCGCGGTTTGCTCTGCCAGGACGAAGCCAAGATTGGTCTCGGTTTGCTGGTAACGGGCCAGCGCCTCGCGCCGCGCGTCCCAGATCGCCAGCACCGCCGCGCCGATGGCCAGCGCGACCAGCCCAGCGCAGGTCAGCATCAACCACCGCTCCGTATGCGCGGGCGATTCCTGGCTGAGTGCTCTGGCGGTCGGCGCGTGGGTCATAGGGGTCACCGGCGTCGGCTGGCCCTGCGCATAGGCCAGCCACGGCTACGCAGAGGTTACCGCTGGCTGCGCCGGTGCGGACGACCCGCCGGCTTGCGCGCGGGCACCGAGAACGCGGCGCCTGCGCAGATCAGTCCAAGCGCGGCCGGAACCAACCAGGCCGGCCGAACCAGCAGCGGCACCACCAAATCCTGCCACATCCACGCCGCCACATGCTGCTCGATCCCGCTGCGCAGCCCTTCGGTCAGGTCGTGATCCAGCATCAGCAGCAAATGGCCGAGCGGCACGGATGGCGGGCCCAGGGTTGCCAGCGCAACCGAGCCCACCAACAGGATCGCAGAGATAACCGCCAGGATGCGTTGCAGGGTCACATGAACAGCTTCTCGTTCTGGAGGCCAACATAGAGGCTGGCGACAAAATCACCATAGCCGTTGTAGATCACGGTTGGCACCTTTTCATCCGAACCGAGCAAACGTTCGGACGCCTGGCTCCAGCGCGGGTGCGACACGGCCGGGTTCACGTTGGCCCAGAAGCCGTATTCGCTCGGGGCGATCGCCTGCCAGAAGTTGATCGGGCGCTTGTCGGTGAAGGTAACCTTGGCCAGCGCCTTGGCGGACTTGAAGCCGTATTTCCACGGCAGCGTCAGGCGGATCGGCCCGCCGTCCTGCGGCGGCAGCGGCTTGCCGTACATGCCGGTGGAGATGAAGGCGAGGTCGTTGGCCGCCTCCTCCATCGTCACGCCCTCGATGTAGGGCCAGGGGTAGAACGGGCTGTCCAGGCCGGGCATCGTTTTCGGGTCTTGCGCGGTCTGGAACACGACGTATTTCGCCGAACCCAGTGGATCCGCCAGCTTGACGAGCTGGCTGAGCGGGAAGCCGGTCCACGGCACGGTCATCGCCCAGGTTTCGACGCAGCGGTGACGGTAGACTCGCTCCTCGAGCTGGACCTGCTTCAACAGGTCGTCGATGTCGATGGTGCGCGGCTTGGCGACCATGCCGCCGACACTGATGCTCCACGGCCGCTGCTTGATCTTCTGGGCGGCGCGCCAGATCGTCTTGCTGTCGTCGACCTCGTAGTAGTTGTTGTAGGTTGTCGAGTATTTTTCCTCGGTGATGGCGCGGCCGGGCTGGTATTTGTCGTTACGCGGCCCGACTGCGCCCAGCGGCGCAGTCCCGGCCGGGGCGTCGTCCGCCGCCAGGGCGGAGCGCGCCGGCACCGAACCTGCCGACAGCGCCATCGCGCCGGCAAGCAAGCCCCGCCGGCGTAGGGCCAGGTGCTCCGGCGTCACCAGCCGCTCCGCGATTTCCCAGCCACGGCGTCGCATGATGCGCATCCCTTGTCTCCATCTTCAGTTGGCCTTGCCGGTGCTGCACCGCGCCTGGCTCACACAAACGTGAGCCTGGGCGACGATCCCGGTGGCAATTGTCGGACGCATCAGGATCGGGGACATTACACCGCTGCCGCGGCAGCGACAGAATTTTTCCGTTGGAGGCCCCCATGCATCTCGCCCGCTTTCCCCGTGTCCGGATGTTCCCGACGCCGACCCCGCTGGAGAAGCTGGCGAAGCTGTCGCGCCATCTGGGCGGACCGGAAATCTGGATCAAGCGCGACGACTGCACCGTGGTGGCGACCGGCGGCAACAAGATCCGCAAGCTGGAATGGTTGGTGGGCGAGGCGCTGGCGCTGGGCGCCGACCACCTGGTGACCCAGGGGGCGGTGCAGTCCAACCATGTGCGGCAGACCGCGGCGGTGGCGGCGCGGTTCGGCATGCAGTGCACCGCCCTGCTGGAGCACCGGATCGTCACCAACGACCGCGACTACCTGCACAGCGGCAACGTGCTGCTAGACAAGCTGTTCGACTGCGCCATCGAGTATCGTCCCTCCGGCCTGGACATGAATGCCGAGGCGGCGGCCAAGGGCGAGGAACTCCGATCGGCGGGCGGCAAGCCGTATGTCATTCCCGGCGGCGGCTCGAACCGCGTGGGCGCGCTGGGTTATGTGTCCTGCGCGCAGGAACTGCTGCAGCAGGCCGACGAGATGGGGCTGCGGATCGACCGGATTGTCTCCGCCACCGGCAGTGCCGGCACCCACGCGGGCCTGGTGGTCGGGCTGCAAGGCTGCAACGCGGGCATCCCGGTGCTGGGGATCGGCGTGCGCAACCCGAAGGACCGGCAGGAGACGATGGTGCACACCCTCGCCGAGGCAACGGCGGACTATGTCGGCGTGCGCGGCGGCATTCCTCGGTCCGCGGTGGAGGCGAACTGCGACTACATCGGCGCCGGCTACGGCCAGCCGACCGAGGGCATGGGCGAGGCGGTGATGCTGCTCGCGCGGCTGGAGGGCGTGTTGCTCGACCCGGTCTATTCCGGTAAGGCAATGGCAGGGCTGATCGACCTGATCCGCAAGGGAGCGTTCAGCAAGGAGGAGCGTGTGGTGTTCCTGCACACCGGCGGCGCGGTCGGGTTGTTCGGCTATACCGGTTTCTTCGAGCAAGCGATGGGTTAGCGGGCGTGACGCCGGCCGCGGACCACGACGCGATCGCGCCGGCGCCCCGCGTCAGGCGCGACCTCCTGGCGCGGTTGTGGCACGGACTCGACCCTTTCCTGGACCTGAAGACGTCGCTTTCGCCGGATACGCAAGGCTGGAACTCGGAACACACGTACCTGGCGGAGGCGGTCGATCGTCATCGTCCTGGCATTGTGGTCGAGGTCGGCGTTTGGAAAGGCGGATCAGTCCTGAGCATGGCGCGGCGCATGCGGCAAATCGGCTGCGACGGTGTGGTGATAGCAGTCGATACCTGGCTCGGCTCCGAGGAACATTGGTTCGATCCACGGCTGTATGCTCAGATCCCGCGATTGAATGGCCTGCCGCTGTTGCATTTTATCTTTCTGAGCAATGTGATCGCCGAGGGCCTACAGGACTATGTGCTGCCGTTGCCGCTCGATTCCGCAACTGCGTGCGACGTGTTGACGAAGCTCGACATCCGGCCGGCGGTGCTGCACATCGACGCAGCGCACGACTATCCGTCGGTGGTTGCTGATCTGGAGCGCTGGTGGACGCTGTTGCGGCCGGAAGGCACGCTGATCGCCGACGACTACACCACCTGGCCTACGGTGACGCAGGCGGTGGACGACTTCGTCGCACGCACGCCGCATCGCGAGTTTGCGGCATTCCCCAACAAATGCCGCTTCAGCAAGCCGGTAGGATAATCCCTGCGCGTCCCTCCAATGCATCCCCTATTGCGGCGCAGGCGGTGTCATCAAAATGGTCGAAATCGAATTTGCGGCAGAGCGCGGCGATACCGAGCCAGGAGGCAATCTCAGGCGCGATCTCGTAGCGCGGTTGTGGCGCGGGATCGATCCGCTGTCGGACGTGAACGTGCCGGTGCCGGTTGGCCTCCAGGGAGGGCACGCCAACCATCCGTATCTCGACGACGCGATCGATCGTCATCGCCCTGGCATCGTGCTCGATGTCGGCGACTGGCAAGGCAGCTCCGCTCTGGCGATGGCGCGGCGGATGCGGAAACTCGGCTGTGACGGCCTGGCGATCGTGGTCGATACCTGGCTCGGTTCCTCGGAAGACTGGGTGAATCCGGCGCAGCATAGAGGCATCCCCCGTCTGCATGGCTTGCCGATGTTGTATTATGTCTTCCTGAAAACCGTGATCGCCGATGGTTTGCAGTACCACGTTCTGCCATTACCGCTCGACCCTGCCACGGCTTGCAGCGTGCTGACCAGGCTCGGCATCCGGCCGGTGGCGCTACAGCTCCGCGCCATGTGCGGCTATGGCCCCATGCTTGCCGAGCTGGAACGCTGGTGGAAACTGTTGCAGCCGGGGGGCACGCTGATTGTCGACGATTACGGTCGCTCAGCGTGTGCCGTGGTGCAGCGAGCCGTGGACGACTTCAAGGCGCGCACGCCGCATACGGATTTTGCTGTGTCATCCGAGCGGTGCCGCTTCAGCAAGCCGACGGCATAACGGCGGCGGACAGGAGAATCAAAGTGCCGGCAACAACGATCGACTCTCATACCAACCGCCCTTAATGGCGACTCTCGAACGGCGCCCATCCCGTCATGCCGGCGAAGGCCGGTATCCACGACTTTCCTTTATGCGGGCCGCAAAGTCGCGGATGCCGGCCTGACCCTGCCACCGGGCTTTACCCGGTGGCCGGCGTGACGGTGCATCGTCGGTCCGTGTGTCAGTCTCAAGGGCGGTTGGTATCAGCCGTCATCGAGCAGCAGAAACTCAGCGCCTTCCTGGTGCGGTTGGTGGTCGTCTCCATGGCATCACGTGTTTCAGCGGGTTCGGTCACAACGTGATCTCGTTCAGCGCGCCCCACATTGCGCACTCCATACCGATTGCTGGGTGGTAGGCGCCGTTCCGCGGCATTCTGCGGGCTGGCGGACAGTCAGGCGACGCCCAACACCAGACGCATCATTTGCCGCCCGGACTACGCGTCCTCGTCATAGCCGGCCCATGGCGGAAGAACGCATCAGCGTGCCACCAGCCAACTCGTTCATTGTTGGGCGTCGTCTCAATAGACGACCCGGGACAGCGCGCGCAACTCTTCGGACGTGGTGGTGCCGAA
Organism: uncultured Alphaproteobacteria bacterium; assembly: GCA_963762885.1. GTDB lineage: Bacteria > Pseudomonadota > Alphaproteobacteria > Acetobacterales > Acetobacteraceae > JASHVB01. The sequence goes on along the minus strand of CAVXNH010000077.1, from coordinate 194,924 downwards.
GCCGAAGAATTCCAAATAGGCCGGAATCATTTCGAACAGCATGTCGGTGCCGACCTGTACGGGGCAGCCTTTCGCCTGGGCGGCACGCAGCAGTGGCGTGTATTCATCTTTCATCACCACCTCGCCGACAAACGTACCGGGTGCGATGCGATCGATCTCGACGGGCAGCGGGTCGCCGGACTTCATGCCGAGCGGGGTCGCGTTCACCACGATGTCCCAACCGGCCGGGTCCCGCGAACCGGTTCGCACCTCCAATGCCGGGTAATGCAAGCGCAGGCGGTCGCCCAGCGCCGCAGCGGCGCCCGCGTTGACGTCGAACAGTCCGATGACCCGCAAGCCCGCCGCCGCCAACGAGGCCGCGATCGCCGATCCGACGCCACCGGCGCCAATCACCAGCGCTCGAGCGCCGGCAATGACGCAGCCTTTGCGCAGAGCACCACGCACGAAGCCGGCGCCATCGAACATATCGCCCAGCAACGTTCCATCCGGCCGCTTCAGAACCGCGTTGCACGCACCTGCGATGCGCGCGGTGACGCTCAGCTCGTCAACCATCGATGTCACCGGGATCTTGTGCGGCATGGTGATCAATGCGCCGTGCATGGTGGTGATCTGAAACAGCGCCGGAAAGACTGTCGCGAAATCCTCCAGCTTGAGGCCGAGCGGCGTGACGACCGCGTCGATCCCTTTCGCCTCGAACCACGGATTGTAGATCATCGGCGCCTTAAAGGATTCGGTGGGATAGCCGAGATGCGCGATGACCTTGCAGCGCCCGGTGATCATGGCATTGCCTCCGGCGCCAGTCCGAGGCGGGCGCGGGCTTCGGCTGGCGTTGCCGGACGGCACCCATAGCGGGCCAGGGTTTCGCCGGCGTGTTGCACCAGTTCCGCGTTGCTGGCGGCCAGCCGGTGACGGGTGACTCGGATGTTGTCCTCAAGCCCGGTGCGCACGCCGTCGCCGCCGCGCGCCAGCACCCACTCGATGGCCCGCGCCTGGTTTACGCCGATACCCGCCGCCATCCAGGTGGCATCGGGCAGCACCCGGCCGATCTCGCGCAGCATCAGGTCGAGCAAATGCTCCTCCGCTGGCAGTGCGTTCTTCACCCCCATGACTACCTGCACGTGCGGGCGCGAGTCCATCAACCCGGCGTCGATCAGACGGCGCGCGCCGTAGATGTGGCTGAGGTCGAACAACTCGATCTCCGGCCGCACGCCAAAGGTCTGCATGCGCGTCGCAAGACCGGTGACCAGCGCTGGACTGTTTTCGTAAACGATGGACGGAAAATTCACCGATCCGGTGGACAGCGACGCCATGTCGGGGCGCAACTCGAGGGCATTGCCGCGCGCTCCCGGGTCGCGTCCGCGGCCGCCGGTGGAGAACTGGACGATCATCCCTGGGCAATGCTTGCGGACGCCCTCCTGAACCTGTGCGAACAGCGCCGGGTCGCTGGATGGAGTCTCGTCCGGGTTGCGCACGTGGATATGCACCAGCGCGGCGCCGGCCTCGTAAGCGGCGTGGGTGCTCTCCACCTGTTCCGACGGCGTGGTGGGCACCGCCGGATTGTCCGCCTTGCGCGGGACCGAGCCGGTAATGGCGACAGCGACGACGACGGGTTTCATGGCGGCCTCCTGGTCGTGTGTCCTAACAATTCGATCTCTTGGGTTTGGAACGTCCCAATCCGTCCTGCCGACGAAGGTCGGCATCCACGACTTTCCTCGATATGCGCAGCAAGTCGTGGATAGCGGGCCTTCGCCCGCCATGACGATGGGTCCGGGCGGCGGGCGGAAACCATCCGGATGCGTCGGAACACTAAATGTCGAAAAACACGGTCTCGTTCGGGCCTTGCAGGTGGATGTCGAACGTGTAGACCACCTCGCCGTTACGCACCGAGCGCGCCGCGAGCAAAGTCTGTCGGCGGGACGCAGGATCGACGATGTTCAGCACCGGGTCGTCGGCATTCGCCGCCACCTCGTCGGCGAAATACATCCGTGTCGACAGGCCGATATTGATCCCGCGCGACGCCAGCCAGAGATTGACATGCGGCGCCATGGCGGGCCGCCCCTTGCGGCCTTGCACGGGGCCTGGCTTCACGGTCTCGAACGCATACAGCCCGGTTTCGAAATCGGTGCCGGTGCGGCCCCAGCCGCGGAAGCCTGGATCGATCGGCTTGTCGCTCTGCAGGTCGGCCGGATGCGCGTAGCGGCCGGCGGCATTCGCCTGCCAGATCTCCACCAGCATGTCGCGCACCTGCGCGCCGGCGCCGTCGAAAATGCGGCCTTCGATGCGAATCCGTTCGCCGCGTGTGGACGGCGTCACCAGCACGTTGGAGAAGTTGCGATCGAAGATATCGAAGCCCGCCTGGCGGGGAATCAGCCCGATATGCACATAGGGGCCGGCGGTCTGCGCGGGAGTTTCGGGGAAGTTCAGCGAGGCGTGCATGGGATCAGGCTCCTTGCAGCTTGTTCTCGAACAACGTCTGGCGTCGTCCGCGCAACGTGATGTCGAACCGGTAGGCCAGGGCATCGAGCGGCACGCCGGCGGTGCGGTCGAGCAAAGCGATCAGCCGCTGGATGGCGGCCTTGTCGGGGATCGTGGCGATGATCTGGTCGTGCGGGATCAGCGGGTCGCCCTCGAAATACATCTGGGTGATCAGCCGCTGCGCGAAGGCCTGGCCCGACAGCGAGAAGTGGATATGCGCGGGGCGCCAGGAGTCTACCCGGTTACGGAACGGATATGCCCCCGGCTTGACGGTGCGGAACGCATAGTAGCCTTGGTCGTCGGTCAGCATGCGCCCGCAGCCGCCGAAATTGGGATCGATCGGCGCCAGGTAGGTGTCGTTGCGATGCCGGTAGCGTCCGCCGGCATTGGCCTGCCACACCTCGACCAGCGCGTGCGGCACCGGTCTGCCGTTGCCATCGGTCACCAGGCCATGGACGATGATGCGTTCGCCGATCGGATCGCCGGTGCGCGCATAGTTGCGGATCAGGTCGTTATCGAGCAGACCCAGTTCGTCGGGCGTGAACACCGGCCCGCTAATCTCGGACAGTGAGTTTTGCAGCGACCATAGCGGCATTCGCGGCGAGCGGAGGGCGCTCGTCTTGTAGTCGGGGGTGAACGCTGGCGGCTGCATGTCGCGGTCGCGCGGGATCAGCTCGTCAAGCAGGTGCCGGTTTGTGTTCAGCACGAGTTGGTGCTCCTGGGGGATGCCGGAGAGCCCGCCGGGCCCTCCGGTCTTTGCGGGGGAACGGACTAGCCGGCGGCGGCGGCGGATGGTGCGGCGAAACTCTGTGCCCGCAGCGCGTGATACTCGGGCGCGGCCAAGGGCACGGCATGGCGGTGCCCGAGGTCGTGGATGTGGCAACGGTAGGTTTCCCGCGCGCTCAATGCCGCCAGCGCACAGACCGCCGTGATGGCAAGGGTGATCGCGCCGACGGTGAGTGGCACGTTCGCCGATCCGGGAGGCGCGACCGCCGCGAACAGCGCGGGCAGCAGGGCGGTGATCGTGGTGCCGGTGTTCTGTGCGATCGCCATCGCCGACACGCGCGTCCGGGTCGGGAACAATTCCGGGTAGAAGCTGGGGAAGACCGCGTTGTAGCCCTGGTAGACCACGCCCCACATGAGCAGCGAGGCGACGATCGCCAGCGGCACGCTGTGGATGCTGATCGCGTAGAGGTAGGCGAACGACATCAGGCCGGAGACCAGCGCGCCGACGATGATCGGCAGCCGGCGTCCGACCACGTCGGCGAGGTTGCCGACATAGGGGATGACCGCCACGGCCAGGATGTTCCCGAGCACGGGGATCCAAAGATACACGTCCTTCGCGAACCCGACCCCGTAGGCGGGCTGCACCGCATAGGCGGCACCGAAGACGGTGGCGACCACGGGGATGACATTCATCAGCGACATGCAGGCGACGCGGATCATGTCGGCCCAGCTCACGCGAAACGCCTCGATGACGGGCGAGCCGGGAACCTTGTGCTGCGCAGTTTCATCGGTGAAGGCGGGGGTCTCCTCCACCTGGCGCCGGATGATGTAGCCGGCGAGGATGACCAGCGCGCTGAGCAAGAAGGGGATACGCCAACCCCATGTTGTGAACAGGGCGGAGGGCATGAAGCGAGCCAGCGGGATGAACACCGCGGCGGCGAAAATCTGGCCGGCCTGCACGCCTTGCAGGCTGAAACTCGCGAAGAAGCCGCGGCGGCCCAGCGGTGCATGTTCCAGGATCATCGAGCTGGCGCCGGAGATCTCGCCGGCGACGGCAAAGCCCTGAACCAGGCGCAGGATGACCAGCAGCGCCGGGGCGAGGATGCCAACCTGCTGATAGGTCGGCAGGACGCCCACTGCCATGGTGGAGAAGCCCATCAGGAACATGCAGGTGAGCAAGACGTGCTTGCGGCCATGCGTGTCGCCGTAATGGCCGAGGACGAAGGCGCCGATCGGCCGGGCGACGTAGCCGACGCCATAGGTGGCCAGGGAGGCGACGATGGCCGTGGTGGGATTGCCCGATGGGAAGAAGATCTGCGGAAAGACCAGCGATGCGGCGGTCGCGTAGATGAAGAAGTCATAATACTCGAGGGCGGAGCCGATCCAGCCGCTGGCGGCGGCCTTCCTGGTTTGCCGCCCCGTCCGAGGGGGCTGGTCTGTCGCGGATGCCATTGGATTTCCTTCCCGATTTGGCGGTGTGGCGGTGGCCGGCGGCGGGGATAGCGGGCTCGGATCCCATACATACTGACCGGTCAGTAGACAAACCGAGCGTGGCGTGCAAGTCTTTTTTTCGCTAAACCTCGTGAGCCCACGCCATGCCCCACGACATCGTTTCCCCGAAGATCGACGGGCGGTCCCGCCCGCATGACATCGAACGCACGCGCGCCGAAATCCTGGCGGCGGCGCTGACCGTTTTCGCCGAGAAGGGGTTGACCGGGGCGCGGGTGGACGAGATCGCGGCGCTGACGCAAACCACGAAGCCGACGATCTACTATCACTTCCGCAGCAAGGAGGAGCTTTACATCGCGGTGCTTGAAAACGCCTATGGCGGCATCCGTGACATGGAGCGGTCGCTGGAACTGGACCTGTCCGATCCGGTGCAAGCGATGCGCCGGCTGGTGGAGGCCAGCTTCGACTACCATGCCGCCAATCCGGCCTGGGTGCGCCTGGTCAGCATCGAAAACATCCACCGCGGCCGGCACATCGAGGGCAAACCGGAATTCGGTGAGCGCAATGCGCCGATCGTGGAGCGCGTGCGGACAATTCTCGCAGCCGGTGAGCGGCTGGGCGTGTTTCGCTCCGGGGTGGACCCGATGCAACTGCATTGGATGATCAGTTCGATGTGCTTCCACCGCGTCGCCAACCGCTACACCTGGCACGCCAATTTCGGCATCGACATGGAGGCTCCTACGAACGCCGATGCGCAGCGTCGCATGACCGTCGAGGCGGTCCTGAGCTTCCTCTCCGCCAGGGGAAGCGAGTGAAGCAAGCAAGGCCAGGGGCATTGCCCCCCGGGTCAAGCCCGGGGGCAGGCTCTGGACCCCACCAAGAAGCGCTGCCCCCTCCGGTCCGCTGCGCGGGCCAAAACCTTGCGAAGGGCTGAGCCCTGGCCTTGCTTCCTGCAAGCGCTTGACCGTGATTAACCCCGACCGGCTGCCACAAGGCGCACCGGGCAACTGCCATCCATGGAAGCATGCATGTCCGCTACGACAACGATCGACGTCTCGGCCGCCATTGAGCGGCAGAGGCTCAACGGCTTCCTGGTGCGGCTGGTGGTCGTCTCCTGGATCATCACGTTCTTTGATGGCTTCGACCAGAACGTGATTTCGTTTGCCGCGCCGACCATCGCGCCGCTTTATCACCTAACCCGGCCGATGATGGGCAACGTGTTCTCGATCGGGCTGCTGGGCACGATGCTCGGCGGATTTCTGTTTGGCTGGCTCGGCGACCGCTGGGGCCGGCGTCCGGCGGTGATCGCCGCGACGCTGCTGTTCGGCGTCATGACGCTCGCCTTTGCGCTGGTGGGATCCTATGGCGGCTTCCTGGCGATGCGGCTTGCCGTTGGCATCGGCACCGGAGGCATGCTGCCGCTGTGCTGGGCGCTGAACATCGAATACGCGCCGAAGCGCTGGCGCTCGAGCATCGTGACGGTGGTGATGCTTGGCTACTCCGCCGGGATCAGCCTGGGGGGACCGATCGCGGTGTGGCTGATCCCGCGCTTCGGCTGGCAATCGGTGTTCGTGTTCGGCGGCGTGATGTCGCTGCTTGCGGCCGTCGCGTTGTTCGCGACGCTGCCGGAGTCAATTCGTTTCCTGGTGGGCAAGCAGCAAGACGGCAGGAAGATCGCGGGGATTCTGCGCCGCATCGCGCCGGACCGGGTGGTGCCGCATGACGTGCGCTTTGCGATGCACGACGAGGACGGCCTGGCGGGCAAGTTCTCGCCGCGGCTGCTGTTCGGCGGCACGTTGCGCTGGATCACGCCGATGCTGTGGGTGGCTTACATTTGCAGTTCGATGGCGGTGTTCTTCCTGGCCACCTGGACGCCGCTGGTGTTCGAGGCGCTGGCCTACTCACGCACCGAGGCAGCGGCCGCCGGCTCGATCACCGCGATCGCGGGCATGCTCGGCGGGCTGGCGCTGATGCGCTTCACCGACACATTTGGCGCGATCGCGGTGGCGGTGATGCCGGCGCTGGCGGTGCCTCTGCTGCTGCTGGGCGGGTTTGCCGATGTCGGGCATGCCGGGTTCCTGGTGCTGATCGGACTGATCGCGTTCGCGCTGATCGGCGGGCATTTCGGGCTGCACAGCATTGCCGGCATCTTTTATTCGAGCGCATGGCGCGGCAACGGCGCCGGGTGGGCGACGTCGGTGGCGAAAGTCGGCTCGATCGCGGGGCCGTTCCTCGGCGGGCTGATCCTGTCCACCAGCCTGCCGGTGCGCCACATCTTCGCACTGATGGCGGTATGCCCGGCGATGGGGCTGCTTTGCATTCTGGTGGTCGGACGGGTTCATAGCCGGATGCTGCGGGAGGCCGGGGCGGCCGAGGCGGTCGTTAGTTGAATTGTTGGGCCTATCAGGCGGACACGCTCAGCCATGGCAGCGATCGAATTGACAGGATCACGTGCGACGAGGCGATCCCGAACCGAACGCCTCGGTTTCCGAGTTGATCAGCGGACCAAATGGCGTGGACTTGGATGCACCCACTGAATCGAGATGCCCCCACGATATTCATTCTGTCCGCGGCTGAAAAAGTAAAGTTTTGAAACACAGATTTCACAGATTTCACAGATTAAGGCACGGATCATATTAATATGCTCTGTGCCTTAATCTGTGAAATCTGTGAAATCTGTGTTTCAGAAACTTGCTTGCTTTACCGCGGCACGCACACCGCCGCACGCGATGCCATCAAGTATCACGAAGGCAGTTGTTTGAATCTCGACGGTTTCGAATGCCGACGACCACTGATCCGCGCCGCGTGTCACGACGCAGGTGATCGGAAAAACACCGCGGGGAACGCCGGTTCGGCTTGGTCGCTTGGTGCCCTGATACCGACCCTGTATCCTCCCGAGCAAATCGGGAGGAACGCACGTCATGCTGCACAGCGAACATCGCATACTAACCACCCACACCGGCAGCTTGCCGCGTCCGCCCGCATTGACCGAGTTGTACGCTCGTCGCGCGGCCGGCGAGACAGTGGACACGGCAGCGATCGACGCCGCCGGCAAGGCCGCAACACGCGACGTGGTGCGCAAGCAGATCGCCGCCGGCATCGACGTCGGCAATAACGGCGAGCAAATGCGCGAGGCGTTCTTCCTGTATGTGCGCCATCGCATGAGCGGGTTCGGCGGCAGTTGGAACCGCAAGCCGATGGCGGACGCACTGCGCTATCCGGGGTTCCGCGCGTGGAGCGACTCGGCGAATCGGCCTTCGGTCAGCAATCGCGACGGCATTCCGAAGGCAATCGGCGAGGTGCGCTACGTCGATGTCGCCGCGTTGCAGGCAGAATGCACCGAGTTCCGCGCTACGTTGAATGAACTCGGCGGTGCCAGCTTCGCCGAGCCGTTCATGACCTCGCCCTCCCCCGGCATCATCGCAGCGGCCTTGCTGAACGAGCATTACGACACGTTCGACGCCTATCTGGCCGCGCTGGGCGAGGCGCTGCGGGTGGAATACGAGACCATCGTCGCCAGCGGCTTCCTGCTGCAGATCGACGCTCCGGACCTGGCACTGGAACGGCACGTGTCCTACCAGGACCAGCCGACGAGTGCGTTCGTCGATTTCGTGGAACGCGTGGTGGCAACGATCAACCATGCCCTGCGCAACATCCCGCGCGACCGCGTGCGGCTGCACGCGTGCTGGGGCAATTACGAAGGGCCGCACGACTGCGACGTGGACCTGGTGGACATCCTCCCGGCCATCAGCCAGGCCAAGGTCGGCGGCTGGGTGCTGCCGTTCGCCAATCCTCGTCACGCGCACGAGTATCGCTGCGCCGCGAACCTGCCGCTGGATGACGGCCAGGTGGTGGTTGCGGGGGTGATCGATCCGCTGACCAATTTCGTCGAACATCCGCAAGTGGTGGCGGACCGGATCGAGCGGGTGGCGCAGGCGGTCGGCGATCCGACCCGCGTGCTGGCCGGCACCGATTGCGGGTTCGATACGTCCGCCGGGCGCGGCCGCGTGGCGGAGGACATCGTCTGGGCCAAGCTCACCGCCATGGCCGAAGGCGCCCGGATCGCGTCCCAGCGGCTGTATAAACCTCTCCCGTGAAGCGGGAGAGGTTATGCTGACCATCATCGGCGCCTCGGGCCGATCCGGCGCGGCGCTGTGCCGCTCGCTGATCGCCCACCGCGTGGCCATCGTGCCGGTCGTGCGCGACGCCGCCAAATGGGCGGCGCAGGGCATCGCACTCACACCGCGTATCGCCGACCTCACCGACCCGGCCGCGCTGTGCGCCGCCCTGCATGACGCGACTGCCGTCGTCTCGACCGCACACGCACGCCACGCCGCGGCGGTGATTGCCGCGGCGCCGCCGGATGCACGGCTGGTCTTCCTCGGCAGCACGCGCAAATTCACCAAATGGCCGGATGCCCATGGCAACGGCGTGCTGGCCGGCGAGGCCGCCCTCCTCGCCTCCGGCCGCGCCGAAGTCATGCTGCATCCGACGATGATCTACGGTGCGACGGGGGAGGACAATGTGCAGCGTCTGGCGGCCCTGTTGCGCCGGCTGCCGGTGTTGCCGTTGCCAGGAGGCGGCAACGCCCTGGTACAGCCGATCCATCAGGACGACGTAACGCGCGCGATCCGCGCCGCGCTCGCAGTGGAATGTCACGGTCCGCATAGCCTCGTGGTGGCCGGTCCCGCGCCGCTGCGCTACGCCGACTTCGTACGGGCGGTTGCCGCCGCCGCCGGGCTGCCACCCCCACGCATCATCGGGTTTCCCCTCGCACCGTTGCTCGCAGCAACAAACCTGTCCCGATTCCTTCCCCTGCTCCCCACCATCCGGCCCGCCGAGATCCGTCGTCTCACCGAAGACAAGGCGTTCGATATCGCGCCCATGCGCGCGCTGCTGCGGTTCGAGCCGGTGCCGCTCGACGTCGGTTTGGCCTTGAGCTTCAGAACGCCCGAAGCGACCTGACGAAGGGTATCCTGGCGGCAGCCGTTACCCAATTATTAATGCCACACGCGAGAGTCTGCGGTACCCCGTACGTAGAAATCCCAAGCAAAAATCAGCGAAAGATTGATCTAGATCAGAGCCGGCCGAGACTCCGGCTTGCAGGCTGTGGCATCGGAATCGACCAGGAGGAAGACGCCATGACCTACATGACCCGCATCGAATCGCAGCCCGAACCGGCGTTCAGCCCGCTGATGCTGTCGGATCGACTGCTGACCCTGGCGGAGGATGCAGACAAGGCCGGCTTCCGCACCGCCGCCGAGAGCCTGCTGTCGCTGGCCTCCAAGGTGCTGGACCAGCCCGCCCGGATGCATCACTGAGTATGGACGCACGGCCCGAAGGCGCCTTCGTCTGCGATGCTGCGCTGGCGCAACGGTCAGGCAAGCGTGGCGTTGCCCACGAGCGGGTCGTGACTGACGTTAGTGCTGTCAGCCCGCTTCCGTGGACAAAACGCCGACACCATCCGTGAGGCGGCCAATGTTGGCGCGATTGAAGAACGCCCGGAACGGCATGATGCCAGCGAGCACGTTCATCATCTGCGTGGTTGCCTCCGGATTCTTCGCGACCGCGGCGTAGAATGCCGACAGCGGCGCCGGATCGTCGAGAGCAGCGGATAGCAGGGTGTAGTCGAACACTGGCCGTGTGCGTTGGTGCAATACCTCCTGGTACTGGGTCAGTGCCTGGTCGATCGACGTATCCGCGCGCGTGACGGAATCGACGGCATCCGCCAGCAGCCCTGCCCCCAGGAATGCGTCCCCGATGCCCATCCCGGTGATGGGATCACGATGGTAGGCGGCGTCGCCCACCAGTGCCCACCCGTTGCCCCAGGCCTTCCGGTAATAGTTCGGCAGCTTGTTCGTCCCCTTGAAGGCTTGCACCTGGCGTCCCGCTGCCACGCGGCGCGCCAGGTCGGGTGCGAGTTCGAGCGTAGCCAGGTAGCTGGCTTTCACGTCGGTTCGGTAAGCCTGCGTTGCCTCGATCGGCCAGCCAACATAAATGCAGGTGTGATCGTCATGGGTCGGAAACACCAAAATCACCCGGCCACGCCGGCGATAGAATTCGACACCATCCGTCGGGATGCCACTCCAATAGGCATAATAGGCGCAGCTGCGCGACGCATGATCGATCTCGAGGGGCGCACCAACAGCCCGTGCAACGCGCGACCACACGCCGTCTGCGCCGATGACGATGCCGGCGTGCGCCACGTCACGGCGTCCGTCATGCTCTGTCGTTGCTACACCAACGACACGGTCGTCCTGCCAGACAAGATCCGTGACTGTGATGCCTTCTCGTAGCTCGGCGCCTGCCTCGCGCGCCGCCTCGACCAACAGCGCGTCAAGCACGTAGCGCCGCGGACAATACATGATCGCGGTGCCGTCCACGGCGTCCGGCCGGCCGCGAATGGCGACCGGGCCAACATCGAGCGTGACCGACTCGATCGGTGGACAGCCGGTTGCCGCCAGCCGCTGGAGCAAACCCCACTTGCCGAGCATCGCCGTGGTGCGTGGCCAGAGAAAATGCGTCGACACCGTATCGCTGGGGAAGCTCGCGCGGTCGATGCCGAGCACGCGGTGCCCCTTGCGGGCGAGCAGCATTGCCAGCGGGGCCCCGGCGCAACGCGTGCCGACAATGATGGCGTCATAAGGCGCCATCATGGCCTCGGGTTGGCGCAGCACAGTACGCCCGACAAGCGCAGGTGTTGCGTTCGCGGGACTGCGCGGAGGCAGTCGAGCGGAGGCAATCGCGGGATCATGATGCGGCCGATTATGTCGGGACACGACCGGACGCGGAAGCCGGTCGCCGGCCGGGTCGCAAGGCGTCGCCAGGTCGTGGCAAGCGGCCGGGACGGATTGGCTGGACCGCATTCGGGGGACCAACTAACCTGGCGGCCATGAACATCGTGCTGCGCGAGCCTTGGTCGGTTGAGCGCTTCCTCTCCTGGGAGGATGGGCAGGAGGGTAAGCATGAGTTCGATGGCACCCGGATCGTCGAGATGACCGGGGGAAGCAGAGCGCACCAACGCATCATCTTCAACATCATGCGCCTGCTTTCCGAACGTCTCGATCCTGTCGCGTTCGACGCGGTCCAGGAGATGCGGGTCGAGGTCGGCGGAAGGGTCCGCTATCCGGACGTAACCGTCTGCGCTGGCCGGATCCCAGACGGCGTCCGGACCCTGCGAGACGCGGTGGTGACCTTCGAGGTTCTGTCGGACGACACGGCCGATACCGACCGCCAGGATAAGCGTATCGAGTACGCCCAGTTGCCTGGCATACGTCGCTACGTGATCCTGGCGCAACGCAGCATGGCTGCCACCGTATTGGAACTGGGGACTGCTGGATGGGGTGAGAACTCCGGTCACGGACGGCACCATCATGCTGCCTGAGATCGGCGTCGAACTGCGCCTCGATGAGATCTATCGAGGCGTTGGCTTCCCGCCTGCGGCTTCCAGGTAATACCGAGCGCCTTAAAGATTCACCTGCGGCACGGACCGCCCCAACCGGCACGGACCGCCCCAACCGTCACGGCCGGCCCCCACCCGTCATGGCCGGACCCCGCCCGTCCTGGTTGGACCCCACCCGTCCTGGTTGGACCCCACCTGTCACGGCCAGCCCCCACCCGTCATGGCCGGGCTTGACCCTGATCATCCCCCACAACCCCCTCTGGACACAAAGCCTCGCCTGATGTAGCGGTTGCGGCATGATCTACCATCTGCCGCAACAGCGCCTGTCCGATCCCGCCACATTGGCCTGGCTTGCCGAGCGTATGCAGGCCGAGCCTGGGCTGTCGCGTTACCGCCTGGCCAAGGAGGTCTGTGCCCGGCTGGACTGGCGCGACCGCACCGGCCGACCGCAGGAGATGGCGTGCCGCAAGCGATTGCTTGCCCTGCAGCGGCAGGGCGCCATCGTGCTGCCCGCGCCGCACCGCGGCCCGCCCGCCGCCCGCGCCATGCCGCCCGACGCATCCCGCACCTGGCCTCATTTCGCCGGCACGCTTGCCGAACTCGGCGCCGTCAGCCTCCAACCGCTCGCCGGCGGCACAGCCGACAGCCAGACCTGGAACGCCATGATGGCCGAGCACCACCCGCTCGGCCCGGCCAAGCTGTGTGGCGCGCAGCTCCGCTACCTGATCCGCAGCGACCGCCACGGTGTGCTCGGCGGTCTCGCCGTCAGTGCCGCCGCCTGGCGGCTCACCGCGCGCGACACCTGGCTGGGCTGGACCGACGCCGAACGCGCCGCCAACCTGCAAGCCATCGTCTGCAACAGCCGCTTCCTCATTCTGCCCACCATCCAGGTGAAGCATCTCGCCTCGCACGTGCTCGGCCAGTTGGTCCGGCGCATCGGACCCGACTGGCAGCAGCGCTACGGCATCACCCCCTGGCTGATGGAGACCTGTGTCGAGGCCGCCCGTTCCGGCACCGCCTACCGCGCGGCCAACTGGATCGAGGTCGGCATGACCGCCGGCCGCGGCCGGCAGGACCGCGCAGCCAAGGGCGGCCTGCCCCGCAAGCGGGTGTTCCTCTATCCGCTGGCGCCGCGCACCCTGAAGCGGCGGTGCCCCAACCGTGCGCCATCCCGCCCGGGCTGGGTGCATCGCGAGTTCGACGGTGCCAAACTCGGCGATACGCGGTTGCAGGCCCGGTTGCTCGACCTGGGGGCGGCGTTCTTTGCCCAGCCGCAGGCCAACATCCCGCAGGCCTGTGGCTCGCCGGCCGCCGCCAAGGCAGCCTATCGCTTCTTCGACAACGACCGGGTCAGCATGGACAGCTTGCTCGAACCGCACCGCCAGGCCACCGCCGAACGCATGCGCCGCGAAGCGCTGGTGCTGGTGGCGCAGGACACCAGCAGCCTCGCTTATACCACCCGCCCGGGGATGCAGGGCATCGGCCCCATCGCCAACAAGCTGGACGGCCCGCAGGGCCTGTTGCTGCACAGCGCGCTCGCCTTCACCCCACAGGGCCTGCCGCTCGGCATCCTCCACATGGAGTGCTGGGCGCGCGATCCGGCCGAGTTCGGCAAGCGCACGCAGTGCAACGACAAGCCAATCGAGGAGAAGGAGAGCAGCAAGTGGTTGCGTCCGCTGGGACCGATCGGCCAGGCGGCGGCGCAGTGTCCCAACACCCGGGTCGTGGTACTGAGCGACCGCGAGTCCGACATCTACGAATACATGCTGGCGGCGCAGCAGCAGGGGCGCGACGCGGTGCTGCGCGCCAAGGAGAAGAAGCGAGGATTGCACGGCGAACATCACCAGTTGTGGCCGCACCTGCTGTTGTCCCCGATTGCCGGCACGATCGATCTGCAGGTGCCGCGCCAGGGCAAGCAGCCGGCGCGGGTCGCCTCGATGGAACTGCGCTGCCAGCCGGTGACGCTGCGACCGCCCGCCGGCAGGCCCGACCTGCCCTTGGTGCATGGCTGGGTGGTGCTGGCGCGCGAACCCAACCCGCCGCCGGAGGTCAAGCAGGGGCTGGAGTGGCTGCTGCTGAGCTCGGTGCCGGTGCACGGATTGGCCGACGCCATCGAGCGGGTGCAGTGGTATGCCGTGCGCTGGGGTATCGAGGTATTCCACCGCGTGCTGAAAAGCGGCTGCAACATCGAGGACCGTCAGCTTGGCACCGCCGACCGGCTGGAGGCCTGCCTGGCCATCGATGCCGTGGTCGCCTGGCGCATCCACCATCTCACATACCTGGGCCGCGCCACCCCGGACCTGCCCTGCACGGCAGTCTTCGAGGACGACCAGTGGCAGGCGGTCGTGGCCTTCCAGACCCGCAAGCTGCCCCCCGCAGAGCCGCCGTCGCTGCGCCAGATGATCCGCGCCGTCGCCCGGCTCGGCGGCTTCCTCGGCCGCAAATCCGATGGCGAGCCGGGAACTCAAAGCCTCTGGCGCGGGCTGCAGCGCATGGACGACATCACCGCTGCGTTCCGCAGCTTCCACGCCATCTACAACCGGCCGCACTGAGCACGCCAAATCTCTCGCGACACCCAGCCGGCAGCGAAGGAAAACCGCTTCTCGCAAGAAACTGTCCGACGCGGCGTTATGGGTAAAGGGCAGGGCTTGACCCGGCCATCTATGCACCACGGTGCCGCGATAGATGGCCGGGTCAAGCCCGGCCATGACGTGTGGGGGGCGACCATGACGGTTGGGGGCGACCATGACGGTTGGGGACGGCCATGACGGTTGGGGGCGGCCATGACGGGTGGGGGCCGGCCATGACGGTTGGGGTCCTCTAACGACCCTTGGCCAACGCGCGCTCATAGGCCTGCGCGAGCAACGTGCTGGGAAATAACAGGGCGAAATAGATCACCGCAACGACGGTATAAACTTCGAGCGGACGATAGGTGTCCGCGGTGATCAGCGTCCCGTTGTATAGCAGATCCGGAACCGCGATCGTGGAAACCAGCGAGGTGTTCTTCAATTGCGTGATCGACTGATTGACGAAAGGCGGGATCATGCGCCGTACCGCCTGCGGCAATATTACCTTCCGCATCACATGCCACCGTCTTAACCCCAGCGCCCTCGCCGCATCCCACTGTCCCTGCTCTATCGATATTATTCCACCTCTGAATATTTCGGCGTAGAACGCGCCGGTATAGGCGGACAGCGTCATCACGGCAGCCGCCGTGGCGGGTATCTGGATGCCAAGCAACACCGGCAGCGCATAATAGAACCATACAAGCTGTACCAGCAGCGGCGTGCAGCGGAACGCCTCGATATAGGCGATCAGCGGCAAATTCAGCAGCCTGGATTTCGACAGCCGGCCGAGACCCACCAGCAACCCGATGATCAATCCGATGACGATACTGGCGAAGGTGTAGGCGAGCGTCACCAATATGCCGCTCCAGAACAGCGGCACGTAGCGCGTGAGGAAGGCGAAGTCCCAGTGGTATTGCATCTCCCGTGTGAAAACCCCTGCCGCGAGGCAGCAGGGGTTTTCGTTCCCTCAGAAACTCAACTGCGACGGTACCTGGTCGCGATTGACGCCGAATTTCGCCAGCCCCTCCAGCAGCCATTCGCGGATCTGTGCCGCACCGCGATTGAAATCGAGCCAGGCGTTCAGCACCTCGCGAAACCGCTGGTCCGTCTCCCATTGCACGCCGAGGCAGCTCGGCAGCGCCACGGTGGGATCGCCCAGCAGGTGATAGGGCCCGAGCGAGGGGTTCTTGCCCACCGCGGCCAGCCCCAGGATCGCTGCCAGGATATGCGCGTCCGCACGGCCCGATTGCAGCGCCAGCGTGCACTCGTCGCGGGTCTTGTAGCCGGTGAGCTGCGCCTTCGAGCAATAGCGCCGCGCCGCGGTTTCGTGCAGCGAGCCGATGTCGAACACGATGCGGATGTCGGGCTTGTTCAAATCGTCCCAGGTCTTCGGATCCAGACCCTGCTTCGCCAGGCAGCCGAACGGATGGATGATCATCGGATGGGTGAAGCCGATGGACAGCGCGCGGGCCGCAGTTGGGTTCAGCGCAAAGGCGAGATCGACCTTGTTGGATTGCAGGTCCAGCACTGAATTGCCGTAGGTGGATTCGAGATATTCCAGCTTGGCGTCGAACACCTTGGCGATGTCCTTGGCCATTTCGATGCAGGCGCCGCTCCACTCGCCGGTGGCGAGGTCCTTCTGGAAATACGGCAGCTCGCCAGGCAACGCGGCAATACGCAGCACCTTGGTGCGGCGGATGCGCTCGAAGGCGCTCTCATTCGCCGTTTGCGCCTGGGCGGCTGGTATCATCGCCGCGGCAGGCAACAGGGCCGCGACGCCGGCCAGGGCGCGGCGGCCCACGTGATTGGTCATGGGGGTCCATCTCCTTTTCGCTGAGCCTTCCCTGACGAGCAGACTAGCAGCATGTGGGGGCATGCTGCACAGGGGATTGCGGCGGAACCGGACGATCCGTCAGGAGCGCGTCAACGATTTGTTCGGATTCGCTGCCCCAGAATGCGAAAGCCGGCCGGGAATGACCCCGACCGGCGATCAGAAGGAGAGAAGCAATGCACAACCATTGCCATCTCCCGTCCTGGATAATGGTGATCGTAGGCGTAACCGTCAAGATCATTATTAAACCTCGGTAGGAGGGAGGGCCAGTCCGTTCGCGGGCTGGCTCACCTCCCTGAATACCATTGTCTGTTACTGGGGATTTTTCTCAGCAGCAGCAACGTTGTTCGAACCTTCAGCCTGCGCTTGTCACTGCGACATCGACGTTTCCACAGTGCCGACCCCGGCGAACACGACCTGAATTCGATCACCCGGCGCGATGGGGAATTGGCGCGTGAACGACCCCGACATGATGATGTCGCCAGCCTTCAACATACGCCCGTATTCGCGCAGCTTGCCGGCAAGCCACACGACGGAATTGACCGGATTGCCCAGCACGGCATCACCGCTTCCGGTGGCAACGACCGTGCCGTTGATCCTGACGCTCGCCGTCACCCGATCGAGCGCCAGATCGCGCGGCAGCGCCACGCCGGCGCCCAGCACCACCGTCTTCTGCTGCGCATTATCCGCCATGGCCAACGCGATTTGCTCGGTGAACGGGCCACGCGTTTCGATGATTTCGAGCGCGGGATAGACCATGTCGATCGCTTCGCGCGCCACTTCCGGCGTGACACTACCGATGAGATCGCGGCCGATGCGCAAGCAGAGTTCCGGCTCGAAACCCGGCTTGATCAGTTCGTCGGGACGGAACGCACGGCCGGTCTCGTCGCGGTGCAGGATGCAGCCGAATACCGGCTCATGGAAGCCGAACTGCTGCTGGATGGCCGGCGCGGTGAGGCCGACTTTCCAACCGATCTGCTGCTCGCCCCTGGCGCAGCGACGTTCGATCAGGCCGAGCTGGATGCGATAGGCGGCATCGAGGTCGAGTTTGTCGTACCACTCTTTCGGAAAATACTCGCCACGTTGCGCGGCCTCCCAGAAGCTGTCGATTGCCGCTGCTGCGTCGAATGCCATTTGCCGATTCCTCCCCGTGTTGGCTGACACGGCGATAGCTGCCGGTCGGGCGGGAGATTGCTTCGCTTCGTTCGCAAGAAACAGTCCCCCGTGTCATGGCCGGCGCAGGCCGGCGGTCAACTCGCAATGACAATTGAAACGCTGGGCTGGACCGCTCCTCGGGCAGCGCTCAGGCCGGGGCGATGATGATGCGCCGGTTCTGTTTGCCCTTGTTTTCTATTTTCACAACCGCAATGCGGCCGATCTCGCCGGTACGTGCGACATGCGTGCCGCCGCAGGGCTGCAAATCGACGGGCGTGTCGCCGTCGCCGATACGCATCAGCCGCAACCGGCCGCTGCCGCGCGGCGGCTGCACCGACATGGTGCGGACCAGGTCGGGATTGGCATCCAGCACCGCCTCATCCACCCATTCGATGCGCACGGGATGGTCCGCCTCGATCAGCGCATTCAGCCCGGCCTCCACGGCTTCCTTCGGCGGCGGATTGGGCAGATCGAAATCCAGGCGGGAGCGATCCGCACCGACCGAGCCCCCGGTCACCGCGGCGCCCTTGATCACGGTGCACAGCAGATGCAGCGCGGTGTGCATGCGCATCAGCTTGTGGCGGCGGTCCCAGTCAATCTCGGCCTGCACCGTCGCACCAACAGGCGGCAGAGCGGCACCTGGCGCAGGCAGGTGCAGGATTGCATCGCCCTCGCCTTTCACGGTGTCGGCGATCGGCGTTTCGCCGCCGTCCCAGCGCAGCACGCCGATATCCCCGGGCTGGCCGCCGCCACGGGCATAGAACACCGTGCGGTCAAGCACGATGCCTTCCGCAGCACTGGCCTGCACCATCGCTTCGGTGGCGCGCCGTTGCGGTTCGTCCTGGAACAGTTTCTCGGTCATGGCGTCCTCCACGCGGCCCGCATCGTATCGTGCCGCGCCGCCAGCCATAGCAGACCGACCGTCGTCACCACATTGGCGAACCGTCCGGCGAGTGCGGCCTCGAAAGCATGGGAGGCGGGCCAGACGCGGGTGCGGATGTCCTCGTTTTCGTCAGCCAGGCCGGAGATGCCGGCGATACCGTCGGTATCGGCCGCGGGCGCGACGACGCGGCCCAGATACAGCGCGCAAAGCTCGTCGGCACCGCCGGGGGTGAGCAGGAAATCGCCGATGGGATGGAGGGTGGTGACCGGGAGGGCCATCTCCTCCAGCATTTCGCGACGCGCGGTGTACTCCGGGGTCTCGCCGGCGTCGCACAGACCGGCGGGGAGTTCCACCAGCACCGGGTCGATGCCGGCGGCCAGGGCGGGCAGCCGGTATTGCTCGATCAGCACGACCTGGTCCGTATCGGGGTCCCACGGCAGCACCGCGGCGGCGCGGCCGCGGCGCCAGAGTTCCCAGGTGCGGATGCCCGAGAGCGCGCCGTCGAAGCGGCGGTGGCGGAAGCGGACGACGTCGAGCGGGAAGCGGCCGTTCCAGACGCGCTGCTGGGATTCGATCTCTGTGCCGGGGTTGGGCTCGACCGGGGGGTGGGTGCGTGGGTTCATCGGACGAGTGTAGGGGAGCGGGGAGCCACGGTCAGCAGGGGCTATCGCTAGCCGATCGCGGGGCGGTTTGACTGTCGCCTGCCAACCCAGGTCGGCGGTAGCCGCGCATTTCGTCGGAATTGCCGGGAAGCGACCCTGCGGCGCACCCCGTCCCGGGCGCCGGGCGGACATCACGACTGGCATCGTCGATCCAAATCAATGAGGCTGGCCCGGAACAATGCGACCAAGGTAAACTCAGGCTGCTCGTCCGGACGCCTTGGTCGGGAACACAACGACGAGATACGTTCGCCAGAAAAGGGAGCGGTGCAGTGATGGCGATCGAGACCACCTCGCTCGCTCAACGTGCGCAGAGTTGCGACAACCGGCATGTCGACAAAGTGGCGTGGCGACAACGGTTCCATGGAATTTTCATCGAGGAGGCGTCGATATTGTATATGGATGCCCTGACCCGCAAGCAGATTGATCCATCGAAGTTCGTCCGGATCTATGCAACCATCGGCCGATTGCGGTTATTTGCACCCGCCGATGTTGTGTCGACGGCAGTTGAGACCATCAGGAAGATCAGCGAAATCGATTACCTGCCCAATCGCGATTTCAGCAGACATGAAATTGCGCCAACGACGGAGCAGAAATCACTTCGGGTTTTCACCGACGCCTGTCGCAACGAATTACGCGCTTGAGAAGTTCTCTGTCCCGGCTGCGGCAGGGCGGCACATGCAATCGCCTGGCGATGCTCGTCTTTTGCGCGCTGCAGGCGATAAGCGGCGTCGCCCATTCACAGTCCGCGGGAAAAGGCGATGGCGTGGGAGCGTGGGGGCCACCCGGGGCGCAACTTCGGGTCGACCTCACACCACCGGCCGATTTCGACAGACTTCACGCAGGCGATTACCGCCGATCTTAATGGCGCATACGATCAGTACCTTGCCGTCAAGGACAAGATCCAGAACGATCTGAACGTCCAGTTCGCGATGCCGTTCTCAATGTTCGGCCAGTGGGGCACGCCGAAAGGCGGGCCCGGTGTCGCCGAAATCATCTATTCTCCGACGGTAATCTGGACGCCTTTCACCAATACGGCGATCGGCTCGGGTGCCTTTACCTTCAGCTTTCAGGGGAACCAGTTCTGGACCCACGCGAACACCAGGTCCCAGCAGGACAGCATGGGCCTTCTGGCGGAGCCGAACGACTGGGGTACCAATGGGTACCAGGTACTCGCAGATCACCTACACCCACACCTTCCCCGGCAATTGGCTGGCCGTCTCCGTCGGCCAGTATTCGTTCGCACAGGGTGACGGCAATAATTACGCTGGCAATGCCCAGACCAATTTCATCAGCTACCCGCTTGCTCAGAACGGCACGCAGACCTATGCAAATGCCGGGACCGGCGCCTATGCGGTGATAACGCCGAACAGCGTGCTGAAGTTCGCCGCCGGCCTGCAAAGCGCTACCGACATCACCGGACACGCACTGACCACCAACGGCTTCGGCGATGGTAAGATCGCCTACGCACTGTTTGCACAATGGCAGCCGACCATTCTGGACGGCGGCGCATATAGCGTCCTCTATTACGACCAGCCGGCGGTGCCGCAGCAGCCGAGCGCGTCGCAAGGCATTTCGTTCAGTGCCGTGCAAAATCTGAACGCGACGTATGGGCTGTTTCTGCGAGCCAACAACGCCTCGGGCAACGCCGCGCCGATCGAGACATCGGTTGCGTTCGGTGGGATCGTGAACAATCCATTCGGCCGCAATCGGCTCGACCAGGCGGGGCTCGGACTGGACTGGAACAAGACAAACCAGAGTGCCGTAGGCAGTCCGGCACGGAGTGCGGAATGGGGGGCGGAATTTTACTACAACTACACCGTGTTCAAGGCGATGCAGGTCACGCCGGACGTGCAGATCTATGTGAATCCGGTGTTCGCCCCGAACACCAGCGTCGCAGCCGTATTTTCGTTGCGTGTCACCTTCAAAAACTTCTGATCGGAGAGAAAGATCATAGGGCCGTGCGCCTGAACGGGGGAACCGATCCAAGGCGAACCTCCGGCCCATTGATCCAGATCAATGCGATCGCCTGACCCCAAAGCGATACGAACCGTACATGTACTGCTGACGGGGGAGCTTGTTCCATCAGGTGGGCTCATCGGCGGCAGTGCCGAAGCCGGCGCGATGGCCGGCGTCGCGGCGCGCCGACACCGTATGAAAATGATGGCCGGGCTGCTCAAACGGCATAGCGGGCAACTCGGAGCTCCGACTATCTCGCGCCCGGTAGGCCTGATTTCCAGGTCGAGGACCAGGCAGAAGGCTGACCTGGAACGTCATTGTTCGCTGGGGAGCGAGCCGGGAGGTGCCTGCCGCTACGAGAACATGTGCCAGGCCAGCGAACCAAAAGAGAAGGGGAAGTGGGAAGATGAACCAGCGGCTATCGTTCCGGTCAACGGTAAAGGCCGCCCTTGCCACCACGTTCGGCGTTTCGTGGCTGGCGAGCACGGCGGGCAACTAACAGGGTGAGTCCATTTCAATACGCACGGAGACAACTGTCATGTCGCGTCTAATCACACTAAGTGCAGGCCTGCTTGCATTGTCGCTCCTCTCGTTCGGTGCCGCCGCGCAGACGGCGGCGCCAACCCCGCCGGCGGATGCCGACGCCGGCGAAAGCGCGACCGATCTGGCCAAGAAGCTCCAGAATCCGATCGGCGACCTCTATAGCTTCCCGTTTCAGAACAACACCAACTTCAATACCGGCCCGCACCAGGGCACGCAGGACATTCTGAATGTCCAGCCGGTGATCCCCATCCATATCAACGACGACTGGAACGTGATCACACGCACCATTCTGCCGTTGGTCTGGCAGCCCTCGTTCCAGCCGGCGCAGACCGTGCCGTTCGGCACCGGCCCAATCACCTTCTCGGCGTTCCTGTCGCCGAAGAACCCCACCGATGGCTGGCTATGGGCCGTCGGACCGGCAATCCAGATTCCGACGATCAGCAACAAGACCCTGGGTTCGAACGTCTGGGGCGCCGGCCCGACCGCCGCGCTCGTCTATATGAAAGGGCCGTGGGTGGTCGGCGCGCTGGCCAACAATATCTGGTCGTTCGGAGGCACCCCGGCGCCCGGCGGCACACGCTATGACACCTTCCTGGTGCAGCCGTTCGCAAACTACAATTTCGGCGGCGGCTGGTATGTCGGCACCTCCCCGATCATCACGGCAAACTGGCTCACGTCCGGCAACAACGCGTGGACGCTGCCGGTCGGCGCGAATGTCGGCAGAGTGGTGAAGATCGGCGGCAAGTTGCCGGTGAATTTCTCCATCGGCGCCTACTACAACGCGCTGCGGCCGGAATACGGCTCGACCTGGCAGCTCCGGACGCAGGTCACCCTGATCTTCTGAGTGCCCGGCGGATGGACACACCATGTCGCGAGGATAGGCTGTGATCCAGAGCAGATCATTGGTTGTCCGGTCGTGGACAGCGGCCTGTTCCGAGGAGGGTAGGAACGCCAATGGATGGCGACCTGTTGGCGTTCGCAAGCTGGGCCTGGGGCCTGTCGCTGATCGTTCTGACCATAGCAATCCATGCGATCGGGGTCGTCATCATGGCGTTCGTCATGCTACGGCTCCGGCTCCGGCTGGTGCCCCCGGGCCTGCGTCCATGGCGCGTGGTCCCGATCGTCATTGGCGTGGTCGCAACGGCCAGCCTGGTGCTGGCTGCCCTGCATGTCATCGAGGCCACGGTCTGGGCGGCCGCCTACGTGTGGTTGGGAGCGTTTGGGTCGTTCGCCGATGCAATGCTCTACTCTGTTGGAGCGATGACCACGGCCGGCGCCTCGGGACTGACGCTGATAGGGCACTGGCGGATGGTGGGTGAGTTGGAGTCAGCTGGCGGCATGCTGTTGTTCGGTATCAGCACGGCCTACATTTTCGCGACAATGCAGGTGTATTGGCCGATGCTGTCCCGCCGTCGCTGACGCTGCCGCGGCTGACGGAGTTGCGCGGCAACCCTCTGGCGGATTGTCGGTTCGAATGGCAATGATCCGCCAGCAGCCGGGGAAAAACCATGCCTACGGAATGGACTCGAAATATCGGCACGCTTCGGTTGCTGCATCGCCGGGACTGTTTCGGCCTTGCAGCCGGCGGCGCCGCGGCCGTGTTGGGGGGGTGCAGCGTGCCAGCGCGCGGGACGGCAGTGCCAATCGGGCGTACCACCCAAGCCAGCGTGCTCGGGGTGCCGAACGAGCGCTTCTTCCCGTTCTACGGAACCGAGCCACTTGAGGCTGAGTTCATGGCCTCCGTGGATCGCCTGCGGCAGGCGCAAGGTTTGGCGCCGAACGCGCCATTGCCCGAGGTGCAATTGCTGGCGGTGTCCGGCGGCGGCGAGAATGGCGCGTTCGGCGCGGGGGTGCTGTGCGGCTGGTCGGAGCAAGGCACACGGCCTGTATTCGAGTTGGTGACCGGCATCAGCACCGGCGCGCTCACTGCCCCGTTCGCTTATCTCGGCTCCAGCTACGACCCGCAACTGCGCACCGTCTATACCGACCTCTCGCCGGCCCGAGTGCTCTCGAAGCGCTCCATCACCGCCGCCCTGTTCGACGATGCGATGGCCGACAATTCCCCGCTGTTCGGGACCATCTCCGGCTACCTCGACGAGGCGATGCTGGCCGCGATTGCCAAGGGCTACGCGGATGGGCGCCTGCTGCTGATCGCGACCTCGGACCTCGATGCCCAGCAACCGGTGATCTGGAATATCGGGGCGATCGCCGCCAGCGGACATCCGCGCGCGCTAGACACAGTTCGACGTGTATTGCTCGCCTCCGCTGCCATTCCCGGCGCGTTTCCGCCGACCATGTTCGACGTGACGCTGGACGGGAAGCCGTATCAGGAGATGCATGTGGATGGCGGTGCCTTCGCCCAGGCGTTCCTCTACCCGGCTGCCGTGACACGGCTGCGGCGCGTACGCATGGCTGACGGACAATTCGTCGTGCCGGCGGTTGCCTATGTCATTCGCAACGGCCGCCTTGACCCGGAGGGCGCAACGACAGAGCGCAGCACGCTGAGCATCGCCGGCCGCGCCATTGCCACCATGATCTCAGCCAGCGGCATGAACGATGTGAGTTGCATGTACAACACAACACTGCACGACGGCATTGCCTTCAATCTCGCCTATATCGGCCCCGACTTTACCGAGAAACTGCCCGCGCCCTTCGACCAGGGCTATATGCGGGACCTGTTCGACTACGGCTACCAACGTGCCCGGCAAGGTTACGAGTGGGTAAAAAAGCCGCCGGTTTAACCGAGAATTGACGGATGTTCGGCTTCAAACACTTCGGTCGCGCCAGTCGTGTCGTGCCTGGCACAAATCTGGTCGTGGTGCCCTTCGAAATCGCCGGCGTGGTCATGGTCATGCTCGCCGTCACGCTGGTGCTGGACAGCCTCCGCGCCAACCGGCTGTTGCCGCCACTGCCGTATTGGGTTTCGGTCGGCAACCTCGATGATGCGCGGGCGATCCTGGGTGCGATCCTCGGCTCGGTCAGTACGGTGCTCGCGCTGATCTTCTCGGTAACGCTGCTGGTGTTCTCAATGGCGGCCAGCCAGTTCGGGCCGCGGCTGATTACGTATTTCCTGCGCGACCGTACGATGCACGTGACGCTCGGGTTGTTCCTGGCGACGTTTTTGCACAGCCTGGTAACCTTCGTCGTCGCCGGCCGGCGCGGGAATACCGAGTTTGTGCCGCAGCTCACGGTGCTGACCAGTGTCGGCCTCGTTCTGGTAAGCTTCGGCTATCTCGTGGTTTACAACAACCGGGTAGCGCAGGCGATCCAGACCAACAACTTGCTGCCGCACATCGTCGAGAACCTGTATGCGGCGATTTCCGAACTGTCGCTGCCTCGGGGGATCGTAACGGCCGGCGGCCCGGCAGACGAGACGATGCAGGTCTTGCGAGACCGCTGCGCTGCCGAAGGCAAGCAGGTTGCAGCAGTGACCAGCGGCTATATGCAGCGGATCGGCCACGAGCGCCTTGTGCTCGCGGCCGATCGACATGCAGCGGTCATTTGCATGGCGTTCCGGCCTGGCCAGTTTGTGCTTGAGGGCGAGGCGCTTGCGTATATTCTGCCGGCAGCGCAGGGCGCGGATCTGGCGCCGGCGATCCATGGTGCGGTGGTGATGGGCCAGTATCGCACCCTCGAACAGGACATAGAGTTCGCCTTCGCCCAACTCTCGGAGATTGCGATCCGTGCACTCAGCCCGGCGATCAACGATACCTATACCGGCTTGAGCTGCATCGACTGGTTGGGCGACGCCCTGCGGATGCTGGTTGCGCTGCCGAACCCCGACGGTGTGTGGTGCGACCGTCACGGCCAGCCGCGGCTGCTGATGCCACCGCTGCGGATAGCGAGCATCGTGCGGGCCGCATTCGATCTGATACGCGAGGCGGGGGCGGGCAGTCCGGCGGTGCTGATGCGGCTATTGCAGACCTATGCCCGCCTAGCCCCGCAGCTACGCACTGACGAGCAACGCAAAGCCATTCTTATGGCGGTCGAGGCAGCAGGAGAGTGCATGGCGCGCGCACCTGCCGTCGCCATGGACCAGGAGGCGCTCGATGCGGCGTTGCGTTCGGCTCGCGATCGGCTTTCCGCCCGGTGAGGTCGCGGCGTTTCATGTAAGGAGCCGCGGGAGAATAACTGCTTCGGATGGTCGCGCCGCAACGCTCTGTGTCATGGCCGGGCCTGGCCCGGCCACCCACGACTTCGCTGCTGGCAACACGAAAAGCCGTGGGTGGTCGGCCTTCGCCGGCCATGATACGGAATTTGCAGCGCGATCGCCTGGAGGACTTGTTCCCGCACGAACACCAAGTTTTGTGCCATTCCGGCGTAGCATCGACAACACGCCGACACCATCAGGACGCTGCGACCGAACGCCGGTTCTCCTTAAGGGAAGCGGACGTTCGGGCTCAATGCTTCAACGGCTGGGTAGCGCCCCATCAAGTCATTCTTTGCGACCTATGCCCTACGCTCAAGTAGACGTTCGCCGTCACTGGAATGACCGAAATCTAAGACTTTGCAGCGACCGCAAACCCGATGGGTGAAGCGCATGCGGAACCCATCGATACCAGCGCAACCTAATTTGTTTCGCAAGCGCTGCACCCATTCTGTGCCCTGATGTGTTCGAGCTGGTAGAGTCAGGAGGCACCTCGTTTTTCGCCATGCGGCGAGGCAGTGCGCCACTCGATCATGGCGCGCCACGCCGGTTTTGTGGGGTTTTGCGTGGTCAGCCCCGTTGGCGGCGTTTGCGCAGCACGGACGTCAAAGCCGCGAAGCCCACGCCGAGCAAGGCGAGCGAGGATGGTTCCGGAACCGACGTGCTGTCCAAAAACAAGGGGGATTTGGGCTGGGGACAGCCCTGGACCGGGTCGCAGGTCAAGTCGATGAATTCGACCGATCCATTGGCACCATCGTTGGCATAATACCCGGCAGGTCCGGCGTATATCTCGAGACCGGTGTTGCTGCTCGCCACGAAGGATGAGCCACCACCGCCGCCGGCGTCGCCACCTGCGGCACCGCCGGTGTATCCGCCGCCGCCGCCGCCGCCGACAGCGTCGCCGGAACCATCCTTGCCACCGCCACCGCCACCGCCACCGAAGCCGCCGTTGCCGCCCTGGATTCCGCCGCTGAAGCCGCCGCTGCCGCCGCCGCTGAAGCCGTTGCCGCCTATAGCGCCGGTACAATCCGCCATCGGTGCCGCCGCCTGACGAGAAGCCGCCACCACCACCACCGCTGGCGAAGAAACTGGCACTGGCCGCGCTGCCACCGCCGCCGGTGCCGCTGGCAATGGTGGCGCCGCCACCGCCGCCCAGGCTGCCCCCGCCGCCGCCACCGCCCGCGACGACGAGAGGCGTGGCACCGCTGTCGGTGGCAACGAAGGAGCCGCCGCCGCCGCCGCCGGCACTATCGAGACCAAATTGGCCGCCGCCGCCGACGAGGATTTGGATGACCTGGTTTGCGAGAAGATTGAAATCCGCGGAGACGACGCCGCCGTGGCCGCCATCGCCACCGCCGAGAGTGCCACCGCCGCCGCCGCCGATAACGTTGATCTCATAGGAGCCGGAGGTTAGGACAGTGTAGTTGACGATGCCGCCGGTATAGGCAATGTCGGTGGTTCCGGTGCCGATTGTGCCGGCGTGGGCCAAAGGTGCGGCGGCGAGTGCGCCGATGCCGAGCAGGCCGATGAGAAAGCTTGCTCTAGTCACGCTTTTGATCGAGGTGTTGCAGATCATCAACGCACGGCTCCCTTATTTCGTTTATCCGGCATTTCCCATATGTCCAGCCCATCCGAGCATCGCGTACGTAACGGTACGCCCCGGTTCCGGGCGGAGATCAATGCCGACGGTCCCTTGATGGCGCTTTTCGCCGCGTGACTGGCCATGCCACCGCCGCTCAATATCGTGCCAGCGGCGACGGGCGCAGCGCCGTGATTGCGTCGAGTATCTGCTCAAGTAGGACTAAGCCGCTGTCGCGGTCAAGTGTCGAGCCGCTGTCCTTCATCGCGACACTTAACCGCGATAGCGGTTTAGTCCTTCCACCCTTCGCAAACATTCGCGTTGGCCTACGGCCCCAGCGCGACTCTCCTTGCGTCCTTGCCGGGAATGTGTTTGCCACACACCGGCGATCGCACCTTCTACGCGATCGATCCAGTATGCGACCGTGCCGCCGCAAATGACGAGGCAACATGAAACTTCTGGCGATCGTTTCACTGCTCGCGATCATTGGTCTGATCGGCGCGGGCTTCTGGCTCTATACGCCGGACAAACCGCGCGATGCGCTGGAACGAATTTACGCCGCGTCAGGACCGGACTTCATCTCCGTGCTGGGGCTACGGCTGCATGTTCGCGACAGCGGTCCGAAAGCCGCACCCGCCATTATCCTCCTGCACGGCTTCGGCTCCAGTCTGCAAACGTGGGACTCCTGGGCGCAAACGCTCTCCGCCGGTTATCGCGTGATCCGGTTCGATCTTCCCGGCTTTGGGCTGACCGGCGCGGACCCGACAGGCGATTATTCGGATGCGAGAAGCGTTCAGGTACTGGGCGCGCTGATGGACGCGCTCTCGTTACGGCGCGCGACGGTGGCGGGCAACTCGATGGGCGGCAAGATCGCCTGGATGTTCGCCGCCACCCATCCGGACCGGGTCGAGGCGTTGATCCTGATCTCGCCGGACGGCTTCGCGAGCCCGGGGTTCGAATATGGGAAGCGGCCGGAGATACCGGCGGTCGTGCGGTTGCTGCCGTACACGTTGCCGGGATGGATGCTGCGGATGAACCTTGCTCCGGCATATGGCGATCCCACGCGGCTGACCGAAGCGACACTGGATCGTTACCGCGACATGATGCTCGCCCCCGGCGTCCGGCGCGCGATGCTTGCGCGGATGGAGCAGGTGATGCTGGAACCGCCGGAGCCATTGCTTCGGCGTATTGAAGCGCCAACGTTGCTGTTATGGGGCGAACGCGATGGTTTGATCCCGTTCAGCAATGCGCGGGACTATCTGAGCGCCATTCGCGACAGCCGCCTGGTCTCCTTTCCCGACCTGGGCCATGTTCCGCAGGAGGAAGCGCCGGACCAGTCCGTCGCGCCGGTCTTATCGCTTTTGAAAACGAATATTATCAACGGATCATGACGGGTGGGGCGGCCGGGGCCGTGTGTCAATCGTTTAGCGGATTGGTATGACACCGATCGGACATCGCAATTGTCACCGTCAAGCGAGCGTTGCTGCGCGAGCCAGTGTCCGATGCGTCCACAATTTTCGTGACGGCGGGTCACGTCAGGCGGCACGGCACTCATGCCTGCGGCTGGCCAGGTAGGCCATCCCACCGGCGCTGGCGCGGATCTCGAGTATCGCCGGACCGGCAAACGGGGGCAGCGGCAGCATCGCGTCGCCATTGGTCCATCGTCGCATTGTCGTGCCATCACGCTCGACCGCCCACCAGCCCTGCGACAGATCGGGGTGGTCGAGCGGGAGATCCAGTTGCCCTTCGGCGGTGCGCAGCACGATCCGCTCCACGCTTACACCCAAGCGGCGGCGATCATCCGACCAAGGCCGCAGGTCTGCCGGCGCTCCGGCCGACGACACCAGGCGCACCTCGTCGTCCCCGTTCGGCAGTACCAAGATATAACGCCCGCCATCGGCGTGGGACCGTTGCAGTGACCGCGCTCCTGACATGATTCGAAGGTTCGGATCGTTGGTCGTGGCAGGCCAGGACAGCTTCTGGCCAAGCGCAACGGCGCGATCGGCGAGGCGCTGCCATACCGTCCGCACGGCGTCCTCGTCCGACACGAACGGAGCACAGGACGACGCTTCGCGGACCGGACCGTCCTTCGCATCCCTCAGGTCAGGATGCAGGTACCGAGCGCTTCGCCCGCGTTGATGAAGAAGCCGCGGTTACCGGTATCGAGGTAGGTTTCGGCCGGCAGGCCCTCAGCCAACAGGATGGCATGTGCATCCAGTTCGATATGGTAATACTCGATCCACGGCCAACCCGTCTCTTGCCGGATCGTCCCACCGTTGAGCAACTGCCGCGCGCAGATCAACATGCCGTCCACGAAGATTGCG
Source organism: uncultured Alphaproteobacteria bacterium (assembly GCA_963762885.1). Lineage (GTDB taxonomy): Bacteria > Pseudomonadota > Alphaproteobacteria > Acetobacterales > Acetobacteraceae > JASHVB01. Next base: position 165,225 of record CAVXNH010000077.1, on the reverse strand, counting down.
TGATCCGGCGAAACCAGCAGGTCGGTGTGCGGCGTCATGGCGGCAAAGGCGCCGCGGACGATGCGAACCGGCGCCACGGTTTCCGGCCGTTGCTGGGCGGCAATGTTGAGCCGGCGCCGGCCAATCCACTTGATAGGGTGTTGGTTCGGGCCGCGGTGCGAAAGCGTGGTGATCATATCCCCCTGCACCAGGGATTCGACGCTTCTCTCTCCGGTTGGCGTCAGGATGTGGGTGCCGCGGGCAAAGCAGGCAACATTGCTTGTGACCTCGAAATAGTTCGCGCCGTTGCTGAGACTGAATTCGCTGCTGGTCGGGATGACCGCGCCCGGCGTCGTGATGCGCACGGTTTCGCTGACAGCGGTGCCGGCGATGGTGCCGGTAACGGTCAGCGTGCCCGCCGAATCGGAGCCGCTGTAAGCGAGCACGCCGTTCGACCAGGCGCCGCCCGTATCCACCTCCAGAACGTCGCCCCTCAAAAAAGCTGGCAAGGGTGAGTTCCTTGAGGTTCGTGGTGCCGGTTACCACCACCGTGTCGGTGACGCCGAGCGTGCCCATGCCGACGTCAACCGGCGTGCCGGCGATGCCGAATTGCAGCAGTCCGCCGGACGCATTGAAGCCAACTGTGGCAATGGTGCCCTGGGTCAGGCTGCCGGTTTCGACAGTGCCGTCGCCGATGAGGATGGCACCGCCTGTTTCGCCCAGTGAGGAGGTGACCGCAACACTCAGCGTGCCGCCACTGACGTCGATCGCACCCGCGCTTTGACTAAGGTTGCCAGTAGTGGTGACTGTGCCGCCGTTGACCTCGATCGTGCCGCCCGAAAGCGACACGCTGGCACCCTGGTTTTTGCCGATCGTGACCGTCCCGGATGTCTCCGCGATCAGCATGCCGCCGGTTTCGGTGTAGGTATTGGCGACCGCGAGCAGGCCGCCACTCTGGATATCGACCGTGCCGGCGTTGAGTTCGGTGATCGCCTTACCGGCGGCGCCGGTGGTGACGGTTCCACTGATGTCCAGGGTAGCGAATGGATCGTTGACTTGCAGCGCAACAGAGGTGCCGCTGAACGTGCTGTTGGTGGCAACATTGAGGATCGCGCCGCTTGCGACCGTAACGGTGTAGCCTGCGGTGCCGCCGGTGAAGACCGCGGCCGTCGTGCCGCCGGTGTCCTCGCCCGGGACGACGCCGCCCGACCAGTCACCTGGCGTTGTCCACGAGCCGGAGGTGTTCGCCAGCCACGTGGCGGTCGTCAATGCCATTGCGATGCCCTTTGCATGTCCGCGGCCAGGTCTCCGCGATCAGGCCGGTGTGTAACGACCCCCGATTTCCGTTGCCAGCAACCGCAAGGCGCAATCGGATCGGTTCTGTGGGACGTTATTGCGCACCGAGCCAATCAATCCGCCGGCAGACGTCATCGATCCGGCGTTGCCGCAATCCTACACGCAATTCGGCGTCTAGCCCGTCAGAGCCTCATGAATTCGCGGTCTTCCACGAATTTAATATCTGGCGAGGCAACTATATCGTTCGAACAAGCCGCATCCTGTCACGCCGGATAATCGGCATGATGACGCGCACCTCCGGGTCGGCCGACTGGCCAAAGATTTGAAAGATGGACGCCTGAACGCGTGTCACGCATGGAGAACGAAGCAGTGCTGGACCAAATGGCTGCCCGGTTGGCGCGGCGTTGATTCTTGTTGGGAGTGCGGCTTCGCCGGCTGATTCCTAGCAAGAAACAGCGCCCCCGTGTCATGGCCGGCCTGCGCCGGCCATGACACGGGGGACGGCGGTTTCATCCAGGGCGGGTCGGCTGCGCCGGACGGTGGCCAACGCGCAATCGAGTCCCGGAAGCCGTGACCGGGACTTGAGGCGGCTCGGGCGACCGCGCACATTCCCCCTGCCCTCGCCCAGCCAGGATCGCCCGCCATGATCAGCGTCGATGAAGCCCGCGCCCGCATCCTCGCCGACCTCCGCCCGACGCCGGCGGAAATCGTCGCCCTGGCCGAGGCCTGGAACCGCGTCACCGCCGCCCCAGTCGTTGCCCGGCTGACGCAGCCGCCCGCCGACGTATCCGCCATGGACGGCTACGCGCTGCGCGCCGCCGACGGCACCCTGGGCGCGCGCCTCAGCGTGGTCGGCGCTGCACCGGCGGGCCACCCGTTCGACGGCAGTGTCGGCCCCGGCCAGACCGTGCGCCTGTTCACCGGCAGCATCGTGCCGCCAGGCGCCGACGCCATCCTGCTCCAGGAAGACGCCACCCGCGACGGCGACACCGTGCGCGTCAACGAGGCGGTAAAAGCCGGTCGCCACATCCGCCGCGCCGGCCAGGATTTCTCGCGTGGGGACACGGTGGTGCCCGCCGGCCGCCGCATCACCGCGCGCGACGTCGGCCTCGCCGCCGCCGCCAACCATCCCTGGCTCAGCGTGCACCGCCGCCCGCGCATCGCCATCCTGGCGACGGGCGATGAGATCGCCATGCCAGGCGAGCCGATCCCGCCGGGCGGCATCGTGTCGTCCAACTCGCACGCGTTAGCTGCCCTGGTGCGCGCCGGCGGCGGCCTGCCGACCGTGCTGCCGATCGCAGCCGATACGCAGGAGGCGGTCGCCGCGGTGGCCGACGCGGTGGCCGGGGCGGATATGCTGGTGACCACCGGGGGCGCCTCGGTGGGCGACCACGACCTGGTCATCTCGGGGCTGCAAAGCCGCGGCATGGTGGTGGATTTCTGGCAGATCGCCATGCGGCCGGGAAAGCCGCTGCTGTTCGGCCGGCTGGCCCCTGCCGACGGCGGCGTGCCGGTGCTGGGCCTGCCCGGCAACCCGGTGTCGGCCTTGATTTGCTCGATCCTGTTCCTGTTGCCGGCGATGTCGCGCCTGAGCGGGTTGCCGGCCGCACCCCCGCCGATCACCACCGCCGTGCTCGCCCAGCCGCGTGGGGGCCAACGACCATCGCGCCGATCACCTGCGTTCCACGGTCGCGACCGATTCGGACGGCCGGCTGCTGGTGACCCCATTCCCGTTGCAGGACTCGGCGATGTTGCGCCGCCTGGCGCTGGCCGACGCGCTGATTCTGCGGGCGCCGCATGCTCCGGCCTTGCCCGAAGGCGCAGAAGTGCCGGTGATCCGACTCGATTCGCTCGGCCTGTAAGGGCCGATTTCCGCGCGAAAACACGCGTGTGAAGGTTTCTTTAACCAAATATCCACCATTTCTTGACGAACTGGTGCGAACCTATCTAGAACACGCGCCTAGTTGCCGCTTTGTTCCGAAACGGGGGCGAGGCGGATCGCACTGGTCAAGGGAAAACCCCGTCCCATGCTTACGCGCAAACAGCACGAGCTGCTCGTCTACATCGATCGGCACCTGAAACAGACCGGTTTTTCCCCGAGCTTCGAGGAAATGAAGGAGGCGCTGCAACTCAAGTCGAAATCCGGCATCCACCGGCTCATTTCGGCCCTGGAGGAGCGCGGCTTCATCGGCCGCCGCCATCATCGCGCCCGCGCGCTGGAGGTGCTGCGCCTGCCCGAGGACACCACCATCCGCACCGCCGAACCCGTTGCCGAGGCGGCCGCGTCGAATTTCTCGCCCAACGTGATCCGCGGCGATTTTTCCCCCGCATCGCCGGGGTGCGGGCGGCCAACGAGGTCGCCGCGATCGAACTGCCGCTGTATGGCCGCATCGCCGCGGGCCTGCCGATCGAGGCGCTGCGCGACGCCAGCAGCCAGATCGAGGTGCCGATGGCGATGCTGTCCGGTGGCGAGCACTACGCGTTGGAGGTGGCCGGCGATTCGATGGTCGAGGCGGGTATCCTGGACGGCGACACGGTGATCATCCGCAAGGGCGAGCAGGCCGAGAATGGCCAGATCGTGGTGGCTCTGGTGGACGACACCGAAGTGACCCTGAAGCGGCTGCGCCGGCGGGGCAACTCGATCGCGCTGGAGCCGTGCAACGTGCGGCACGAGACGCGGATTTTTCCGGCGGACAAGGTTAAGGTGCAGGGGCGGCTGGTCGCGCTGATGCGGCGGTACTGAGCGGGCGCGAACGCAGGATACTCCCCCCTCCCCTTGTGGGAGGGGGAGTATTGTATCTTGATCAGCCCCGTCCTCCTCGCCGTTAACCCGCCCTAAACCTTCGCAGGCGACACTCCCGGCCCCGCAAGGCCGATGTGATCGCACCATGACCTCCGCCCTGTCCCACGCCGACGTCGCGCGCCTGCTGGCAGAGCCCTCCGTTGCGGTGCGTGCTGAGCTTGCCGCGAAAATGGCGCTGGAAATCGACAGCGCCCGCCTGACGCCGGACGAACTTGCGATCGCCCAGGACATCGCCCGGCTGATGGCACAGGACGTCGCGGTGTCCGTGCGCCAGGCGCTGGCGGAGAGCCTGCGCCGGGCAACCCACCTGCCGCGCGACGTAGCCTTGCGCCTGGCCCGGGATGTCGAGGCGGTGGCGCTGCCGATCCTGGCCGAGTCACCGGCCCTTGCCGAGGCGGACCTGATCGAAATCCTGCGCCACGCCAGCCTGCCGCGGCAGCAGGCGATCGCCAGCCGCGCCGACGTGACGGAACCGCTGGCCGACGCGCTGATCGGCGGGGCGGACGAGCATGCGGTTGTGGTACTGCTGGACAACAAGGCGGCGCGGATCGCCGAAGCCAGCCTGCACCGCGCAGTCGATCGTTTTGCGGCCAGCGAGGCGGTCAAGAGCAGCGTGGTGCATCGCAACAGCCTGCCGGTGACGGTGGCCGAGCGGCTGGTTGTCATGGTCTCGGAAGAGCTGCGTGGCTACCTGCTGTCGCACCATGCGTTGCCGGCGGCCGTAGCCGCCGACCTCGTGCTGCAAAGCCGAGAGCGGTCGATCATCGGGCTCAGCGCCCGCGCCAGCCGGCATGAGCTGGACCTGCTGATCCGGCAGATGCAGCGGCATCAGCGGTTGACGCCGTCGCTGATCCTGCGCGCGCTGTGCATGGGCGATCTCGCGTTCTTCGAAACCTCGCTGGCGGTGCGCGCCCACGTGCCGGCGGAGAATGCGCAGGTCCTGGTGCACGACGCCGGCGGCAACGGGCTGGCCTCGCTTTATCGCAAGGCCGGGTTGCCCGAGAACCTGCTGCCGGTGTTCCGCGTCGCCGTGGACGCGGTGAACAGCACCGGCTTGGACGGCGGCGAGCGCGACTTCGAGCGCTACCGCGCCCGCGTCATCGCCCGCATCCTGTCGCAGTGCGAGGATTTTTCCTCCGACGACCTGGATTACCTGGTGAGCAAGCTGGGCGACGTGCTGACGGTAGCTTGATCTGGTGTTTCGATCCTGACGCTGCGTGCCCGGCGTCCCGGTCTGTCATTGCGGGCGCAGCGCAGCAATCTCCCGCGTGAGTTGGTACGAATATCAACCCGCCAAACGATTGACTCTCGACCGCTTCGCACCGACCGCCCTAACCGTCACCGCCCTAACCGTCATGGCCGGCCTTGTGCCGGCCATGACGGTTAGGGACGGCCGTTGTCTGTACGTCAATCGTTTTGCGGGCTGGTATAACTCACGCGGGAGATTGCTTCGCTGCGCTCGCAATGACGGAATTGCGCGTGGGCCCGATCGGTCAGAGCCATAACTATACCGGCCGGTCGCCTGCCACGGTGACGCGGAAGCCGGATCGGGTGTGCGGCCAGTAGTCCCACATCGCGCGATGCTGCACGCAGCGATTGTCCCAGAACGCCACCGAGTTCGGCTGCCAGCGGAAGCGGCATTGGAACAGCGGGTTCTCCGCGTGCGTCCAGAGGTAGTTCAGCATCGCGTGGCTCTCGTCGCGCGGCACGCCGACGATGCGGCGGGTAAAGCCGCGATTGACATACAGCGCCTTCTGCCCGGTCACCGGATGCGTGCGCACGACCGGATGTTCGGCGCGCGGATAGCTTGGCTTGTCGCCGACGCCGGCATAGGCGTAGGTGCCGCGGTAGTTTTCCTCGCCGTCATGCACCGCCATCAGGCCATCGAGATACGCCTTCATGCGATCCGACAGCGCCTCGTAAGCGGCATACATTGAGGCGAACAGCGTGTCGCCGCCCTTCGGCGGGCAGGTCTTAATATACAGGATGCTGCCCATCGGCGGTTCTGGATCGCAGGAAACGTCGCTGTGCCAGCCTTCGCCGTTGGCGCGCGGGGAGTTCTTGTCGGCGTGGATGATCATCAATTCCGGATGGTCCGGATGCGCCGGCGCCGCGGGATGGATGTGCAGCTCGCCGAAGTTGCGGCCGAAGGCCAGATGCTGTTCCGGCGCCATGTGCTGGTCGCGGAAGAAGATCACCAGGTTCTCGGCCAGCGCGCGGTGCACCTCGGCCATCTGGTGGTTGCCGAGCGGCTTCGACAGATCGACGCCGGCGATCTCGGCGCCGATGATCGGCGTGAGTTTGTCCACGCTGATCGTTTCATAGGGCGCGTCGTTGCCTGGCTGGTGCTTGTAGCGCGGGCCGTTGTTACCGCGCATCGGATCCATCATGGCTTGTATCCTCCTAGCTGGCGCGTCGAATATTACCACTCTGCTGCGGAATGCCGGTCTGTTCGTAGCAGACTTTCGCCAGCGCGGCGACGCCGTCGCGAATCGTCTGCTTGCTGGGCATGGCGAAGCACAAGCGCAGGTGCGACTTCGAATTGTCGGCGCTGACCGCCCAGGCAGGGCCTTCGTTGAAGACGATGCCGGCTGCCGCGGCGGGCTTCAGCAGCGCGCGTGTGTCCACTGCGTCCGGCAGCTTGATCCACAGGAAGATGCCTCCTTTGGGAATCCAGCATTCGGCGGCGCTGCCAAATTCGCGTTCGACGGCTTCGATCATGGTTTGCAGCTTATCGTTCAGGACACCGTTCAGGTGCGTCAGGTGCTTGTCGAAGTTCTTCGTGAAGTATTCCGCGACGATCATCTGGTCCAGCGCACCGGTGCCGCTGTCGCCCTTCAGCGGCAGCAGGCGGCGCATCAGTTCCCACGGCGCGAAGATGTAGCCGAGCCGCAGCGCAGGGGCGAGCGACTTGGAAAACGAGCCGAGATGGATCACCGCGCCGGGATCGAGCGCGTACAGCGCCGGCGGAGCATCGATGCCCTGCCACAGCAGATCGGCGTAGCATTCGTCCTCGAAGATGGCGACGTTGTACTCGTGTGCCAGCTTGATCAGCGCGTGGCGACGGTCCAGGGGAAGGATGCTGGCGGTGGGGTTCTGGATCGTCGGTATGGTGTAGATGAATTTCGGCGTGACGCCCTTGGCCTTCAGCGCGGCGAGTTGCGCGGCAAGTGCTTCGATGACGATGCCGTCGGCATCCAGCTTCATCGCCTCGATTTTCGCCCCGACCTTGCGGAAGCGGTTGAGCGCGCCCTGGTAGCAGAACTCCTCGCACAGCACGGTGTCGCCGGGGTTGATCAGCAGCTTGCTGATCATGTCGATGCCCTGGCCGGAGCCGGTGACGACCATGATGTCGTCGATCGGCGCGTCGATGCCGCGATGCTGCTTCGACTTGGCGGCGACGAATTCGCGCAGGCCGGGATAGCCTTGCGGGCCGAGCCCGAGATTGTAGATGGCGAGTTTCGAACCTTCGCGGCGGAGGACAGATGTGGCGGCGTCAATCAGGCCCTCGATGGGGATTTGTTCGGGGTCGTTATTGCCGCCGACGAAATAGTATTTCGGGAATGGCGCCCAGCGCGGCGCCGGGTCGGGCAAACCGTCGCTGTACAGCTTGGCGTAATCGAGAGCAGCGCTCATGGACCGGCTTCCTCAGGATGGTTGGGGAGAGGGTAGCAGGGATGCGGCGGGGCGTCACCCTCCGGGGTTACAACGGGCGCGTGCCGTGGGTTGTGGTGCTTGGGCAGGGGGCATGCGCTGGTCCGCAAGCAAGCAAGCTTTTATCACGGAGGAAGCGCGGAGAGCCACGGAGGGCCACGGAGAAACGAATTCAAAGCGCTTCGCGCGAAGCGCAGTTCTATGCTGCTCCGTGGCCCTCCGTGGCTCTCCGCGCTTCCTCCGTGATAAAAGCTTGCTTGCTGCATCGCGGCACGCACGGGAACTGCGCAGGATTTGTCTACGGTGCGGCCAAAGACTTATCAAACAGCGCTCGGCGGATCCGCGTTCAAGGCCTTGCGCAGGAAGTATTTCGTGTGGCCTGGCGGATAATCGTCGAGTTGCCCGACCACCACATAGCCGCGGTTGCGGTAGAAACCCAGCGCCTGGAAACTGTGCGTCTCCAAGGTTGCATGCGTGCAGTCATGCTCTAAAGCGAACGCCTCCGCAGCATCCATCAGCCGTGTGCCGTTGCCGTGCGAGCGCCACGCCGACGCGACCCACAGGAAACGCACTTGCAGCCAGCCGCCCCAGGTGAATCCGGTCAGGCCGCCCAGCCACTCGCCGCGATCGTTGCGCAAGAAGAAGCCGACGGGGAAGAACTCCGCTATGCCGGTGGCGGCGAAGTTGTGGTTCACGACGCCGTCCTCGATAAAGCGTTCCAACGCCTCGCCGGGAAACGGCTCGTAGACGAGTTCCAGATGGTCCATCTGCTACATCGTCGACTGCATGTCGCCATCGATGGCGATGGCCTGGCCGCTGATCGTCGCACCGAATGGGCTGGCGAGATACAGCGCCATGTTGGCGATGTCCTGCTGGCTGACGAAACATTTGAGGCTGGTGGTCGCCACGGTGCGCTCGGTCATTTCGTTTTCCGAGATCGATGCCGCCTCGGCCTTTGCCTTGATCACGGCTCGGATGCGCGGGCCGTCCACCGGGCCGGGCAGGATGGCGTTGACGCGAATGCCGTCAGGGCCGAGCTCGATCGACAGTGTCTTGGTGAAGCCGACGACTCCCCATTTCGCTGCCGAATAGGGTGCGCGGAGGGGAAAGCCGAAGCGGCCTGCGGCGGAACTCAGGTTGATGATGGCGCCGCCGCCGGCCGAGCGCAGGGCGGGGATGGCGCGGCGCGAGCAATGGAACATCGAGGCGAGGTCGATGCGCAGCGTGGCATCCAGGGCTTCGGGCGTCACATGCTCTACCGGGGCGGTGGGGCCGGCGATGCCGGCGTTGTTCACCAGGACATCGAGGCCGCCAAGGTGGGTGATCGCGGTGTCGACGAAGGCCTCGCATTCCGCCAGCACGCCGACATCGGCGCGCATGCCGGGATGGCCGCTGGCGACCAGCGCGTCGGGGTCGACGTCGGAGATGAAGACCTGGGCGCCGCAGTCGACGAAGCTGTCGGCCATCACCCGGCCGATGCCGTTGCCGGCGCCTGATATAGCGACCCGGAGGCCGGCGAGATCGACCGTCAGCGGGATGCGCGCGCCTGTGACCATGGGCAACTCCTGGTGGATGCGGAGGGCAGTGTTGCGGGAGCGGTGGGGCGGGGCAAGTGCGGACCTGTTCCACGTGGCGAAATCGTACCAAGTATCGGTGGCGGCATCAATCCGGATGGTGTGGTCGAATTGTTGTATAGCTGCCTTCAGGACGCGTTAATCAATCGTTCAGTAGCCGCGCGCGACATGCTGCCGTCAACCGGGCCGAGGGCCCGTCGGCATCCTGTCCACGCCTTGAGGCGGTATCAGCGGACCCTGTCGCATGTCTCACATGGATCGGGTGCCATTGATAATGAATGCTCTCGCACCAATGTCTGTGCTACCATCGAGTAACGCCATGACATCGAGGCGTTTTGCGTGCGCACGCCGAACTCTGCACCTGCGGAGATCGCGGGTCCCGGCGCCACGCGGGTGGATCGCATTCGCCACCTGCCATTCAATCCGGCACGTGTGAGGCTTGCGGATATCAGGAAGGCGGTTCGTGCCACCATCAGGTAACGCGAAGCCCAGGCGGAGAAGGCAGGCACAACAGTCCGCTGAGCCCGGTTATGACCTGCGTGTCTTCATCAATTGCCCGTTCGATATCGCATACACGCGGCTTTTCCATGGCTTGCATTTTCGCCGTCCTGGGTTGCGGCTTTGCTCTGTGCTGCGCGCTCCAGGTGTATGATTCCGGTAAGGTTCGGATCGAGAAAATCTTCGCGCTGATCGAGAGCTGCCGGTTCGGCATCCACGATATTTCCCGAACCGAACTGGATGCCGCCACCCACCTGCCTCAATTCAATATGCCGCTTGAGCTGGGAATTTTCCTCGGAGCACAACGATTTGGCGCCGGCGTCCATAGACGGAAGAACTGCCTGATCGTCGATCGAGAGCGCTACCGGTATCAGCAGTTCATCTCGGACATCCCCGGCCAGGACATTGCGGCGCACCACAACGACGTGGCTGCGCTGATAGCTACGGTGCGGGATTGGCTGCCAGACATCGGCGGTCCATTCCCAGACGTTGCCGAGCATATCGTACAACCCAGAGGCGTTGGCCTCGGATGACCAGACGGGTACGGCGAACGCGAACCCGTCGTCGCAGTCGAAGAACCGATCCTTGTCTGGCCCGGCCATGACGGTTAGGGCGGTCCGTGCGAAGCGGTCGAGAACCGGGATCACTGTAAGCGGTCATTGCAAGCGAGCATCGCGCAAGGCAACCAGGTGGATGCACCCGCGTTGCATCCACGACGATCCCATTTACTTCGGAGGTGCATCGCAATGAAAAGGCTCTTCCTCTCTGCGGCCATGGCCACAGCGCTTGGCGTGACGTTCACAGCGCACCAGGCCGACGCAGCCGGCTGCCTGAAGGGCGCGGCCGTTGGCGGCGTCGCCGGTCACATGGCAGGCCATCACACATTGCTCGGCGCCGGGGCGGGTTGCGCCATCGGACATCATGAGGCGGCAAAGCAAGAGCGTGAGGACCGCCAGCAGGCATATCGCGACGATGGGTCCGACCACGACGCCCGGCCTGCCGACAACCGCTGAGCGGACCTCGGCCACTTATGCCATCCCGCCTCAGTACTAAGGACGGCGGCGCGCTTGGCGGTGCCCGCAGGTTCGTAGCCGTGACACCGAAACATCAGTAGCATCGCCGGCATCGCAACGACCGCGGCACGCGCCAGGACATGACCACAGCGGCGGCGCGAACGGCCGCGCTGCCGGCCTCGGCCCTCGGATGGTGTCAGCCGCCGCCCTTACCTACCACGCGGAACTCTCGGCGGCGCGCGCGTGGCGACGCCTCCGCGGGCAGCTCCAACGGCAGCAGCGGCGCACGGTCGCGAGCGCCGTTGCCGACGGTGTCCGCCGCCTCGACCTCGGCCTCGGGGATGTCGCGCCGCCCCAGGTAATTCGCCGCAAGGTGACGGAACGCGTAGTCCAGCATCGACGTCGCCTGCGACACCGCCGGATCGCCCTCCACCGCTCCGGCGGGACCGAAGCGGGTAAAGGTGAACGCTTCGACGAAGGCCTCCAGCGGCACGCCGTGCTGCAATCCCAGGCTGACCGCGACGGCGAAGTTGTCCATCAGGCCGCGGAACGCCGCGCCCTCCTTGTGCAGGGCGATGAAGATCTCGCCAAGCTGGCCGTCGGCGTACTCGCCGGTGCGCAGGTAGAGCTTATGTCCGCCGACCGCGGCCTTCTGGGTGTAGCCGGCGCGCCGGTGGGGCAGGTCGCGCCGATGCCCGGCGTGCGGCACCTGCCGCACATCCAGCGGCCGCGCCGGCATCGCATGGACGAACGGCGCGACCGCGTCGTGCATCGCGCCATGCGCGGCGGAGCCAGCGACCGGCAGCGGATTGCCGCCGGCGAGTGTCATGGCCAGCGCCTCTTCCGGCGTCAGGCCGCTGATCGCAAGCCAGGCGCGGGCGGCCCGGGTCAGCGTGCCGGACGGTCCCAGCGGCGAAAAAGCCGGGGCGATGCCGCCGGTCTCGACACCGAGCAAGGCCTCGGCCGGACCAGGCAGCCCGATGGCGGTGGTGGCGACATGGAGGAGCGGGCCGGCAGCCATGGCGGCCGCACGCGCGGCATGTGCGGCCTCGGCGAGACCCGGGACGTCGGTATGCTGGGGTGGCGCCGGCCACGCCACGGCGGCGGACGTGGGGGCGTTGGCAGCCGTCGGCCCAACCGCCGAGGCAATCGCGGCCGAAGCGGCGTCGGCGCGGCCACGCAGGACAGCGGCCAACGCGCGCGCGATGTCGCGGGCGGCTTCCGACCCGTAATCCACGCCCAGCGCGGCGAGCAAGCCGGCGAGATCGGCCATGCCAATCGCCATGCGGCGCGGACCGGCTGACGTGCCCGTCACAACCCCTGCCGCCGACGCGGGAGGCAAGAACGGCAACGTGCCGGGCGGCACGGCCGGCGGTGCGCTGGATGCTGCGAGCACCAGCGCTGCCGGCGCCGCAAGGACCAGCGTATAGGCCGCCGTCTCGACGGCCTCGGCGAAACCCGCCACGTCGAAGCCGTCGGACGGGTCGAAGAATGCGGGCAGGTTGAGCACGAATCCTGGGGAGACATCGGCGATGCCCTGCCAGACGGTGCGCGAGGGTGCTCCGCGGCGGGACCGCAGCAAGCGGTGCAGGCGCTCGGCGAACGGCAACGCAAGCCCCAACGCGGCGGCGCCGGCGGCTACGGGGCCGATCCAGGCCTCGGCCGCGTCCGGCAGGTTCACCGGGCCCGTGCCAGGGGCCAGCTCCGCCAGTCCTGCGGCGGCGGTGTCCTCCCAGGCGGCGGGCATGGTGATGAGCCGCACCGTCTCATCGGGATCCGCACCAGCGGCGATCCGTCGCATCCGTACCCCTCGCCATAGCAGGGGCAATTGGCGGTTGTTGCGCATAGCCGGCACGCTACAGCCTGTCCCGCGACTCGCAAAGCCTATTTTGTGCTGGCGACGCACCACAGACACAAAATGCTGTGGATGATCGGGGGAAATGCGCCCCTCGGCCGATCGGGCCATGGATTCTCAGCCGCGACCATGCCGCCCGCAAGGCAGGACACCTCTCATAAAGCTCAACTCTCGTGCCGCGCGGCGTTCGCGTCGGCAGGGTGCGAGGTGGACCAAACCGCAACGGATGCGTATATGGCCGGTCATGAACCTCGGAACCTGGCTGTTCACCAAGCTTCACGGGCGTCAGGTTGGTACCGACGCTGCGGGAAACGTCTACTACACCCTGCGCAAGCCCCGCCCCGGAGGCGGGCGCGTGCGTCGCTGGGTGGCCTATGCCGGCAAGCCGGAGGCCTCCGACGTGCCGCCGGAATGGCATTCCTGGCTGCACTACACCACGGACGCGCCGCTGCCGGCCGGGCCTCGCATGCCTTGGCAGAAGCCGCATCTGCCGAACGAGACCGGCACCGCGCTGTCCTACCGCCCGCCGGGCCACGACTACGAGGGGGGCAAGCGCGCTCGGGCGACCGGCGACTACGAAGCCTGGACACCCGGTAGCTAAAGGCTCGCTCCATGCCGCGTCGTAATTTTGCCGAGGTACTGATCGGTGCCGTGGTGTTGCTGGTTGCCGCCGGTTTCCTGGCCTATGCGATCGCACATTCCGGCCGCAGCGCCGCTTCCGGCTACCAACTCTACGCGAGGTTCGACCACATCGACGGGCTGACGGTCGGCAGCGACGTGCGGGTGGCTGGGGTCAAGGTCGGCAGCGTCGACAGCACCGCGATCGATCCGAAGACCTATCAGGCGCTGGTCGGCCTCACCGTGGCCGACGATGTGAAGTTGCCCAAAGACAGCAGCGCGGTGATCACCAGCGAGAGCCTGCTGGGCGGTAAATACCTGGCACTGGCGCCGGGCGGCGACGACGCGATGTTGCAGCCGGGGCAGGCCATCACCATTACCCAGGGATCGATCAATATCGAGGAACTCCTGGGCAAGTTCATCTTCAGTGCGGGCAACCTGGCGGGCAGTGGCAAGGGCGGCCAGGGGGGCGGCACGAGCAGCGCTGGCTCGACTGGTGGCGGCCTGCCACCGATCGGGGGCCAATCGGACGGCAAGACGCCGTGATCCCGCCACCGCCCGACAAATGGCCGGGGCTCGATGGCAACGCCGTCGGTTGCCGCGAGAAGATGCGCGTGCTGGCAGAGAACCATGCCGAGCTGGCGCAGGTCATGCAGGACGCGTTCGAGGACGCGGTGCTGATGGGCGTGGACGAACAGGCGATGCGGCGGATTCTTGCCGGGATGGTGGAGGGGCTCGAGTCGCCGAAGCGGGCGCGATGAGGCACGCTCTGCGGGTCGGGCTGACGGTGCTGGCGGTCGTGCCCGTGCTGGCCGAGGCGCAGACGCAACAGGCGCCGATCGTGGCGACGCCGCTGCTGCCCCCGTCGGTGCAGTATCCGCCGGGGACTGTGGCGCCGGGCCAGCCGCAGTATCAGCAGCCCCAATATCAGCCGCAGCAGTATCCAGCGCCGCAGTATCAATCGCCGCAGACCCAGCAGCCGCAGTACCCCTCAACCGCAATACCAACAGCCGCAATACCAACAGCCGCAATACCAACAGCCGCAATATCAACCACCGCAGTACCAGTCCCCACAGGCCCAGCAGCCGCAATACCCTCAACCGCAATTCCAGCAGCCACAATACCAGCCGCCACAATACCCTCAACCGCAATATCAGCCACCCCAATATCAATCTCCGCAGGGCCAGCAGCCACAGTACCCTCAGCCGCAGTTTCAACCTCAGCGAGGCCAGCAGCCGCCGTACCCACAGCCGCAATATCCGCAGCAGCAGGGTCAGCCGCCGTTACCGTCGCAACCACAAGCGCCGCAACCGCCGGCACAGTCACCGCAGCCCCCGCGGCCTGCGGCCCAGCCGTCACCGGGTTCCCAACCGCCGTCAGCCACGCCGGGACAACCGTCCGCGCAGGACCAGGATCAGCAACCCGCAGCCCCGGAACAGCCGGCCCCGCCGCCGCCGAACCCATGGCTGCCGCAAGCCGGCGCCGTGCTCCAGGCGCTCGACAAGGTGAACGCTCAGGCCACGACGCTGCCGGTGAAGGTTGGCCAGACCGCCACCTTCGGTTCCCTGAGCATCACGCTACAGGCCTGCGTTGTGCGCCCACCCGACATGCCGCAGGACGCCGCGGCCTTCCTGACCATCGTCGACAGCCATCCCGACCAGCCCGGCTTCAAAGGCTGGATGCTGAAATCCGATCCGTCGCTGTCGATGCTGGAGCACCCGCTCTACGACATCCGGGTGGCCGGTTGCACGCCATGAGCCTCGATCGCCTGCCGCCCTTCGCCGAGACCGCGCTGCTGCTGGACCTGGACGGCACGCTGCTGGACCTGGCCCCGCGACCGGACGCCGTGGTGGTTCCGGCGGGTCTGCCCGACACTCTCCGCACACTCCGCGACCGGTTGGGCGGCGCCCTGGCCATCATCACCGGCCGCCCCATAGAAACCGTCGACGCCCTGCTCTGCGACGCACCCTATGCGGTGGCCGGCGAGCATGGCGGCGCGGTGCGCCACGCCCCGGGCGAGGCCGTGCAGCGCCCTGCCCTGCCCGCCCCTCCCGCGGCGTTGCTGGAGGCCGCGGAGCACCTGGCCGCGGCGCATCCCGGCACGCTGCTGGAACGCAAGGCGCGCGGGTTCGCGCTGCACTATCGCGCTGTGCCCGAGGCAGGCCCGGCGTTGCGCGATGCGCTGTCCGCGCTGCTGTCCGGGTCCACCGCGTTCGAACTGCTTCAGGCGCACATGCTTTGGGAAGTGCGGCCACGCGGGATCGACAAGGGCAAGGCGCTACGGTCCCTGATGGAGCGCACCCCGTTCGCCGGCCGCAAGCCGGTGTTCATCGGCGACGACGTGACCGACGAGGACGCGATATCAGCCGCCCGCGCCCTGGGCGGCGCCGGGTTCCAGGTGGAGCCGGCGTTTGGCTCGCCGTCCGCGGTGCGCGCCTGGCTGCATGGCGCGGCTGCGGCAGGAGACTGGCCCGCGTTGCCGGCCGTGAGCGCCTGACCCGCGCCGCCATGGGCGCTGACACGCTGGCACGTGCGCTGCGCATGCTGGGCGATCGTCCCGCCTGCACACTGGGGTTGCTTGCGGTCGCCATCCATCTCTACGCCAGCGGCGGCTACGGTTATTTCCGCGACGAACTGTACTTCATCGTCTGTGGCGAACACCCCGACTGGGGTTATGTCGATCAGCCGCCGCTGATCCCGTTGATCGCTGCCATGATGCACCGCTGGTTCCCCGCGTCGCTGGTGATGTTGCGGCTGGCTCCGGCGCTGGCGCATGGCGCAACGATCGCACTGACCGGCGAGACGGCACGCTTGCTCGGCGGCGGACGCTGGTCGCAGACCGCCGCCGGGTTGGCGGTGCTGTGCGGCGCCGTCTATCTGGCGACCGGAACGATCCTGTCCACCGACGCGGTGCAGCCTCTGGCCTGGCTGTTCTGCGGCTACGCGCTGATCCGCATCCTGCGCGACGGTCAGGAGCGTTGGTGGGTGCCGTTGGGCGTTGTGGTCGGCGTGGCGCTGCTGACGAAGTACATGCTCGGCTTCTGGCTGGTGGCGCTGACGATCGGCCTGGTGGCGACGCAGCCCGCGCGCGTGGTGCTGCGGCCGGGAGCCTATGTCGCCGCGGCGTTCGCCGCGGTCATCGTGCTGCCGAACGTGCTATGGCAGGCGGCGCATGCTTGGCCGTTCCTGGAGATCGGCCGCGTCGGCGCCACCGAGAAGAACCTCGCGTTGTCGCCGGTGGACTTCCTGCGCGCCGAAATTCGCGAGTTGAATGGCGCGACCATGCCGCTATGGGTTGCGGGGCTGGCAGCCTTCGCCGTGTGGCGGCGCTTTGCCGCATTGCGCGGGTTCGCCATAGCGTTTGTCGTGCTGCTGGCTGCGATGTTCGTGCTGCACGCGAAACCGTACTATCCCGCCGGCGTGTATCCGCTGCTGTTTGCCGGCGGCGCAGTGGCGCTTGAGGCGTGGATCGCGGCGCGCGCATTGCGCGTTGGATATGCCATGCTGATCGCCGCCAACGGAATCGTGGTGGCGCCATTCGTGCTGCCGGTGCTGCCGGTCGCGCAGTTTGCCGCGTATCAGGATTGGCTGGGGGCGGTACCGCGGGCGCAGGAGCATGAGCAACTCGGACGGCTGTCGCAGTTCTATGCCGACATGTTCGGCTGGCCCGAGTTGGCGGCAATGGTCGGGCGCACCTATCAGTCGCTGCCTGCGGCGGAGCAAGCGCAGGCGGTATTCCTGGGCGACAACTATGGCGAGGCGGCCGCGGTCGATGTGCTCGGCGCGGCGTGGCACCTGCCACCATCGATCAGCGGCAACAACCAGTATTTCCTGTGGGGACCGCGCGGGCATGACGGCAGCGTGGTGATCCGGCTCGGCCGCACGCGTGAGCAATTGCTGACGGCGTATGCCTCGGTGGAGGCGGCAGGCGTGTTCGAGAACGCATGGGCGATGCCGGACGAGACCGGGAAGACGCTGTGGATTTGCCGAGGGCGCAACGTGCCACTGGCTGTGGCGTGGCCGAGTTTCCGCAGGTACCGCTAAGCCACTGGGGTCCGACCAACCTTCGTGCCTTCGTGCCTACCATGGAAATAGCCCGAACCGAGCGGCCTGTCTCCCGCGCGAGCGATTTCGAGCCATGGGGATGCGGCCGCGGCCGCTGGCTAACTTTGTGGTGAATCTGCTTGCGGACTGATACCAAGCGTCCTTGAGTCTGACCTTCCGTCGTTGCCGGCCGCCCCTTCGTCATGGCCGGCCTTGTGCCGGCCATCCACGCCTATTCGGTGACCTCCGCAGCAAAGGCGTGGATGGCCGGCACAAGGCCGGCCATGACGAGGGGGGCGGTCGGCGTCCTGCCGTAGGTCAGTCTCTGTGACGCTTGGTATGACACATCGCGGCGGCCTTTCAAGTTTGGCAGCAACGGTGTCGAAGCGTCGGGATCACAGCACTAAGGACTCGCGGGGACATAGTCGAGTCAGCCGCCGGCGGATCGCGGCTCCCCGTGTCATGGCCGGCCATGACACGAGACGTTACGGCGCGGCTGGTTGAAGCACTTACTTCCCCGCAGCGCCTAGCTTTTGCGCTGCACCCGTGCCACGACCAGCAGCAGCGCCGTCACCGCCGCCACGATAACCGTCGCCAGTGCGTACAGTTCCGGCGTCGGCCCCAGCCGCAGCGACGAAAACACCACCATCGGCAGCGTCGAGGCTCCCGGCCCGGAGGT
The DNA here is from genome assembly GCA_963762885.1 of uncultured Alphaproteobacteria bacterium. GTDB lineage: Bacteria > Pseudomonadota > Alphaproteobacteria > Acetobacterales > Acetobacteraceae > JASHVB01. The sequence continues at coordinate 147,212 of CAVXNH010000077.1, read as the reverse complement.
GAAACTCGCCACCACCACGTCGTCCAGCGACAGCGTGAACGCCAGCAGCCAACCGGAAATCAGCGCCGGCGCGAGCAATGGCAAGGTTATCAACACAAACGCGCGCCAGGGCGGGGCGTATAGGTCTGTCGCGGCTTCCTCCAACAGCGTGCCCGCATCGGCCAGGCGCGCGCGCACCACGACCGCGACATACGCCATCGAGACCGACGCATGCGCCAGAGTCACCGTCGCCGCACCACGCTCAGCCGGCCAACCGATGGTTTGTTCGAGCGTGACGAACAGCAGCAGCAGCGACAGGCCGGTGATCACCTCCGGCAGCACCAGCGGCGCGGCGACGGTGGCGGCAAAGGCGGCGCGCCCGCGGAAGCGGCCGAAACGTGCCAGCGCGTATCCCGCCAGCGTGCCGATGATCAGCGCCAGCGAGGCGGACACGGCGGCGATCCGCAGCGACAGCAGCGCAGCGTCGATCAGGCTGCGGTCGCGTGCCAGCACGCCGTACCACCGTGGTGAAAAGCCCGCCCATGCGGTGACCAGGCGCGAGGCGTTGAAGCTCAGCACGATCAGGAACGCGATCGGCGCATAGAAGAACGCGTAGCAGGCGATCAGCCAGGTCGTCAGGGGAATGTTGAAGCGCATGACGATCAGCCTGTCATTGCGGATCGCGCACCGCTGTCATTGCGAGACCCGCAATGACAGGGAACCGCGCAATGCCGCGAGTAACCGAAACACCCCGACCGGCACGAACAGCAGCAGCACCAGCATCACGCAGGCCAGCGCCGACGCGGTCGGCCAATCGCGGTTGGCGAAGAACTCGTTCCACAACACGCGCCCGACCAATTGCGCCTGCGGGCCGCCGAGCAATTCCGGGATAACGTACTCGCCGACCGCCGGAACGAACACCAGCAGTGCGCCCGCCCAGATCCCGGGCAGCGACAGCGGCAGCGTCACCGACAGGAACGCGCGCCACGGTGGCGCTCCCAGATCGCCGGCGGCTTCGAGCAACGTCGGGTCGAGCCGCGACAGCCGCGCGTACAATGGCAGCACCATGAACGGCAGATAGGTATAAACGATACCGATATACATGGCGTTCTCGGTGTAAAGCAGCCGCACCGGCGACAGATGGACAAACACCAGCGCCGTGTTGATCCAGCCGTCGTCCTGCATCAGGCCGATCCAGGCGTTGATGCGCATCAGAAAGCCGGTCCAGAACGGCAGCATCAGCGCCAGCAACAGCGCGTTGCGCCGATGCTCTGGCGCGCGCGCGATGGCAAGCGCCATGGGATAACCGGCCAGCAGACAGATCAGCGTCGAAAGCCCCGCGACGCGAAGGCTCAGCAGGAACGCAGCGCGATACAGCGGATCGGTGAGGACAAGCGCGAAATTGTCCCAGGTGACGTTCAGGTGCGGAAGACCGCCGATCCATTGCAGCAGCGGCGTATAGGGCGGCACGCCATCGGCCGCCGCCGCCAGCGCGATTTTCAGCACCACCGCCGTTGGCGCCAGCAAAAACAGCGCGAGCCACGCCCAAGGAATCGCAAGCACGAGTGTGCGGCTACGAAGCATGATCGCCGCGGCGCACTATGATGGCTCCCCCTCCCCTTGTGGGAGGGGGAGTTTCAACAGCCAACAACGGCCGATCTCGCTTCATTCGCGCAATACGATGCATGCATCGGGCTGCCACGACAGCGTGACCGTGTCGCCCACCACCGGCTGCACCGCACCCAACCCGTCATGCAGCGACTGCGTCACGCGCACCACCGTATCGTCCACCAGCCGCACGCTGTGGGTCAGTGTCTCGCCCGCATAGGAATGCTCTGTCACCACGGCCGTCAGACGGTTGGGCGCGTCGCCCGCGGCTCCGACGCGCAGACGTTCTGGCCGCAGCGCCAGCAACGCCGGCCCGGGTGCAATCGGCGCAGCTGTGCGCACCGTTACGTCCAATCCCGGCAGCAACAGCCCATCTGCGCTTGCAACTGCCGGCAGAATATTGGCGGCGCCGAGGAACTCGGCAACGAAACGGCTGTTCGGACGTTCATAAACCTCGGCCGGCGAGCCAACCTGCGCCAGGCGCCCGTGCTGCATCACACCGATGCGGTCGGCCAGTGTCAGCGCCTCCTCCTGATCGTGCGTCACCACGATGAAGCTGGTGCCAAGGCGCCGTTGCAGCCGCGCCAGCTCGCCGCGTGTTTCGATGCGCAGGTTGCGATCCAGTGCCGACAGCGGTTCGTCGAGCAACAGCAAACGCGGATTGGGTGCGAGGCAGCGCGCCAACGCCACGCGCTGCTGCTGACCGCCGGAAAGCTGGTGCGGCCGACGGCCGGCGAAACCTTCCATGCGCACCAGGGCCAACATCTCGGCGACCCGCGCCGCTATTTCGGCGCGTGGGCGGCCTTGCTGACGCAGCCCGAAGCCGACGTTGCCGGCGACGCTCATGTGCGGAAACAGCGCGTAGGACTGAAACATCGTGTTGACAGGACGCCGGTGCGGCGGCAGCGATGCGAGTTCGCTGTCATCGAGCAGAATGCGTCCGGCAGCCGGCTGCACGAAGCCGGCAACCGCGCGCAGCAACGTGGTCTTGCCGGAACCGGACTCGCCCAGCAACACGAACAGTTCGCCCTGCCGCACGGTCAGATCAAGCCCCTCAAGCGCGTTCGTCGCACCGTAACGGACGGTCAGGCCCTCGATGCGCAGCAGATCGGTCACTGTCCGGCTTTGACCCGAGCCCACATGCGCGTCCGCGCGCGTTCGGCGGCGAGCGGTACGGGACCGATGTGGAACAGATGCGCCATCGTCTCCGGAGTCGGATAGATCGCGGGATCGTTCAATATGTCCGGATGGATCATCGCCCGGCTGGCCGGCACGGCATTCGGATAGCGCACCGCATTGGTAATGCCCGCCATGACGTCGGGCTGGAGCAGAAAGTTTATGAACTTCAGCGCGGTGTCCTTGTGTGGCGCGTCGGTGGGAATTGCCAGCATGTCGAAGCCGATCTGCGCCCCCTCATTCGGCACCACGAACCGCACCGTGACACCGCGATGCGCCTCCGCCGCCCGTGCCGCCGCCTGCGCCACATCGCCGGAGTAATCCAGCGCCATACAGGCCTCACCCGAAGCGAGTGCCTCCAGCGCACCGCCCGAGGCGAAATTACGAATGTACGGACGGATGCGCATCAGCACCTGTTCGACCGCCGCGAGGTCGGCGGCATCGGTACTGTCCGGGCCTTTTCCCAGATAGTGCAGCACCGACGGGATCACGTCGATTTCCGAAATCCAGCATGATGATTCCGCACGCCGCGAGACGTTTGGCATTCTCCGGCTTGAGTAACAGATCCCAACTGTCCAGCGGCGCATCGGGGGCGAGCGCGCGGATCCTGTCCGGCTCGATGCCAAGGCCGGTACTGCCGTACAGGTAGATCGCGCCATGCGCGTTGCCGGGATCGGCGGAGGCAACGCGCTGCATCAGTCCCGGATCGAGGTTGCGCCAGTTCAGCACGCTCGCATGGTCGATCGGCGCCACCGCGCCGGCGCGGATCAGGCGGGAGAAACTGGGTTCGTCACTGGGCACCACGATGTCGTAGCCGGAATGTCCGGTCAGCAGCTTGGCTTCCAGCGTTTCCAGGCTGTCATAGACATCGTAGTTCACCTTGACGCCGGTTTCCTTCTCGAACCGTTGCAGCGCCGCGGAATCGATGTAGTCGGTCCAGTTATAGACGTTCAGCACACGGTCCTGCGCGCGGGCCGGCAGCGCGATGGCGAGCAGAACGAGAAGCAAATACACCGACGTCGCACCGGTGATCGCCACAGTTCTGTTCATGTCGAACCTCGCATCCTTCGTCTGCTCTTTTCACATGAACCGCACTAAACCAAACTGGCCGAACGATCAAGATCCAGCCACCCGGCACGTCAATCGGCCGGGACCGCCGGGGCAGCCGTCGCCGCCTCGGCGCGTTGAGCAGCCCGCCTCGCCTTGCGTTCCTGCTTCTTCTCGCGTTGCGCAGCGGCGATCTCCTCGATCGACCTTACGACCGCCGGCATCCGCGTGCCGAAGCGCTTTGTACAAGGACGCAATAAACTCCGGCAGCGGTTGCTTCCATGGCTCCTGGTGATGGTTGTCCAGCTTGCCAAGCTTGTTCGGATTGAGTCCGAGCTCGCGCGCCATCTGGATCTGGGCGTTCGAGAGATGAAATCGGTTGCGCGCAACGATCCAGGGTTGCAGGGCGTTCGGTATCTTGGCCTTTGCCATCAAGCTCATTCCAGAAAGTGACGTGTTGCGAGAGTTTGCCACCCACCGGTCAATTCGATGCGGCAGCCTCGAATCGGCCCCGACGCGATCCTGCTCCGCCGCGCGGCGTTGCGCTGACGATCGGTGGTGCAGCGTCGGCCTTCCCAAGGCAGCATTTCTTGAATTTCTTGCCGCTGCCACACGGACATGGATCGTTGCGACCCACATGCCGCCACGGATTGCGATCGCTGCTGTCCTGCCGCGCCGCTTCCGCGGCACGTTCCGCCAACTGCGCCGCGCGCCGAGCCCTGTCGCGCTGGTAGTCCTCGGAAAACGCATACCATCTTGAAAGTGTATCGATCGTTCCGGTGAACGGCATGAGCCGCTTCTCCGTCAGGCCCGCCATCCGTTCCGGATCGTCCAATGTGACCTTCAGGTCCAGCTCGAAATCGTCGTAGTGCATTGTGAACTCGGGGATGAAACCGCGGTCGAACAGACCCTGGACATCCGGAGCGAACTCGGCAAAGCCAAGCGCAGCGACACACTCGGTCCAACCAACCCAGACGTAGCACTCGCCCTGCGGCTGCATCGCCGACAGCAAACCGCGCAGCCAGGCGCGGGTCTCGGGTTCCGGAATACGGCCGACACGCGTGAGATAGGCGACTGCGAAAATCGCCGCATCACGCACGAATTCGTCGGCTTTCGCCAACTCGACCACCGCGTGCAGGGCGGCGATATTGCCGTCGAACGTGCTAATCAGGATTTGCCGAAGCGTCGTGGTAATAGCATCACCCAGTACTGCTCTTGCCGGCTTTCTATCCCGCAACAGGAGGCAAAGGTCCGCGAACGCAGCGGTTTCCGATTTCTCCCCGAGCAAGTGAACGATGAAGAACAGGCCGTCCTCGGTTGCCAGGGAGCAGTCGCCGCCCGAGGCAAAGCGCGACAGCGCCTCGAGGAGCCGCGGCGCAGCGAGGGCCCAGTTGTCCAGCGCCCATTGCAGCGAGGTTCGCGGCAGTGTGGTGCCGGCGGTGTTGAAATCCTCGATGACGGCGTCGATCATGGTCGGATGTTCGGTCATACTACTGCCCTTATCCGAAGAATCGCAGCAGGTGGTCCAGCGTCGCGTCCGGCGCTTCCTCGGCAATGTAATGGCCGGATTCGATCGCCGCGCCGGTCACGTCCGCCGCACAATACTGCCGCCAGATCGCCGGTGCGTCGTACCATTTGCCGATTCTGCCGCGGGATCCCCACAGCGCCAGCATCGGACACTGCACTTTCACACCCGCCGCGCGGCTTTCCCGGTCGTGCACCAGGTCGATGGTGGCGGCGGCACGATAGTCCTCGCACATGCCGGTGATGTTGGCGGGGTTGCGCGCGGCGGCCAGGTAGTCGGCCAGCGCCTCCTTGTGGAACAGGTCGGACGGGCGCGGCGAGCGCGACGTGTGGTACTGGAACCAGGTCTCCGGCGCCGCATTGATCAGCACCTCGGGGAACGGGTGCGGCTGGGCAAACCAGAACCAATGGTAGTAGCCGAGCGCGAATTCCATGTCGGCACGCTCGAAATGCTCGAGCGTCGGAATGATGTCGAGCACCGCCAAACGTTCGACACGGTCCGGGTGATCCAGCGCCAACCGGTGCGACACGCGACCGCCGCGGTCATGCCCAGCGAGGCGAAAGCGGCGATGGCCGAAATGCTGCATCACCGCCACCATGTCCCTGGCCATCTCCCGCTTGGCATAGGGAGCGTGATCCGGCGTGGCCGGCGGTTTCAGCGACTCGCCATAGCCGCGCAAATCGGGGCAGATCACGCTGTAATGCCGCGCCAGATCAGGAGCCACACGGTGCCACATAACGTGCGTCTGCGGATTGCCGTGCAGCATCAGCAGCGGCGGGCCGGAGCCGCCGTGACGCACACGGATGCTGCCGTCGGGCACCGTCACGTTGGTTAGCGCGAAGCCCTCGAAGATTGCCATGGAGCGTCCCCTTCGCAGACACGATCGAAGGCGACGACGTTGAACCCGCCGGCGATTCGGCGCCAGCAGGGACCGGCGAGAGCAGTCTGCATGGCGGGCAAGGTCGCTCGGCTGGACTCGTCCTGCGCCAGCAGAGCCAGCACCACGCGCCGTTCGCCGCCGATGCGGGCAAGGATGTGCTCCGCCGGTTCGTCGCGGTCCACCACCAGCAGGCGTTGCGCCGGGATCGACTCGTTGGCGAAGGCGGCGACGATGCCAACCCCGTCATTGCCACGCGGCAGCAGCACGATGCCGTCCCCGGCGAGTTGCCGCGCAGCGGCGGCGGTGGCGCCGGCGGGCTGCATCGTCTCGGCGCGCGTCATCAGGCCGGCGACCGCCGCGGCCTGCATCGTCAGCAGCACGGCGATGGCCGCGTGACGCTTGTAGCGCGGCAGGCTGGCGAGTGCGCCGGCCAGCAGCAGCATCGCGAACGGCATGGCGAACGCCAGGTAGCGCAACTCGATCGGCGTGTTGTGGAACACCATCCCGAGCAATAGCAGCCCGATCGGTGGCGCCGCCGCAGCCACGGCGAGGAAGCGGCGCTGTTCGGGCCGGCCGACATGGCGCCAGCGCATCCCGACCAGCACTATGCAGCCGAGGCCGATGACCCCAAGTGCCGCGCCAACGACGGTCTGCCACGCGACGCGAACATACAGCGGCAGGCCGCCAAACAGATTCGCCGCGCCATACTGGGCGAGTCGGCCCAGCGCCCCGAGCAGGTGGAACGGCGGAAACTGCCCCGCCCGTCCGTCGTGTTGGCCAATGAAGAACCAGAAATCGGCAAGGAGAAACGGCAGGATGCCCAAGAAAACCTCTCCCGCGGGAGCGGGAGAGGTCGAGGTGCGAATGCACCGAGGGTGAGGGTGATCGGGTCGGCACGCTGCAAAGAACTGCTGTGTGCCGACCCGATCACCCTCACCCTCGCCGCTTCGCGTCTCGACCTCTCCCGCTCCCGCGGGAGAGGTTCCTGCACGTAGCGCGGCAGAGGTTAAGGCAACGAACACCGCCAGGTAATTCGCGAACGTCGCTGCCCCGAACAGCGCCCCGGCTGCCAGCCCCCTTCCCCGCCGCCCTTCTGCGCCCAGCAGCACCGCCACCCCGCACAATGTCAGCGCCTGCGCCAACGCGAAGCCACGGGCGATCGCGCCGGTATAGGCAAACCCGTAGCACCCCAGCGTCAGCAGCATCGCCAGCGCCGGCGGCACCGCGGCTCGCCGTGCGATCGTCCCCACCGCCGCCAGCGCCACCAGACTGCACAGCACGGAGAACAGCCGCGCCTCGAATAGCCCGCCGCCCACCAGCCGGCGCCATAGCGCCACAGCCCAGAAATACAGCGGCGGATGTACGTCGGTCACCCGCAGGTCGCGCGCGATCGCAGCAAGGCTCGCGTGGCCCGCCTGCAAGGCCCGCACATCGCCGGCTGCGAACGGCGTCTGCGGCCACACCGGCCGCGCTACCCCTCCAGTCAGGAACAACGTGTATTGCTCGTCATACTCCGCGCCGCGCAGCGCCGCGACGGAGCCCAGCACCAGCGCCGCCAGCGCCAGCGCCAGCACGGCGAGGCACGTTTTCAGTCGCACGATATCCAATGGTTTGCCCGCAGCTGCCTGGATGCACCACCGGCCAGCCTACCGGGCAAGGGTTAACAACCCGCCACCGCCGCTCGCCTCGGCGACACGGGCGCCGGGAACGCACCGTATAGCTTTGCCCGGATGCTCTGCTTCGCTTACAATAAACCGCGCAGTAATAAGTCCCGGCCTACAACAACACCTGTGCACTCAATCCAGACGAACGCGCTACTGCTCTTGCCGGCCTCCAAGCCCTCGCCACTGTGGAGTTCAAGTTGAACGCAATGGATACCCATCGCTCGCGGCCGGTCTTCTCGGTCGTCGTGCCGGCGTTCAACGAAGCCGAGGGCATCGCCACGTTCCATCGCCGTCTCACCGCCGCCATGAACCCGCTCGGCGCCTGGGAAGCGATCTACGTCAACGACGGCAGCCAGGACGCGACGCTCGCCACACTGCACGCGCTGCGGCGCGACGATCCGCACGTCGCCGTGCTCAACCTGTCGCGCAATTTCGGCAAGGAGATCGCCACCACCGCCGGGCTGGATCACGCCAACGGCGACGCCATTATCGTCATCGACGCCGACCTCCAGGATCCGCCCGAAATCATCCCGGCGCTGGTCGAGGCATGGCAGCAGGGTTTCGACACGGTCTATGCGCAGCGTCGCGCACGCCACGGCGAAACACGGTTGAAGCGCGCCACGGCGGCGCTGTTCTACCGGCTGATGCGGCATATCGGCGGCGTCGAGTTGCCGCCCAACACCGGCGACTTCCGCCTGATGAGCAGACGTGTGGTCGATGCGGTAAGGCAGTTGCGCGAGCAACATCGGTTCATGAAGGGGGTGTTCGCCTGGGTCGGCTTCCCAAGCTGCGCGGTGCCGTATGACCGCGCGCCTCGCCATGCCGGCGCAACGAAGTGGAATTACTGGAAACTGTGGAACTTCGCGCTGGAGGGCATTACCAGCTTCACCGTCATGCCGTTGAAGATCGCCACCTATCTTGGCCTGATCGTGGCCTTGCTCGCGGTGATCTACGCGGTGCAGGTGGTGGTGCGGACCCTGGTGCTCGGCAACCCCGTCCCCGGCTATCCCAGCCTGATGACCGTGGTGCTGTTCCTGGGCGGCGTCCAGTTGGTGACTTTGGGGGTGATCGGCGAATATCTCGGCCGGATATTCAACGAAACCAAGCAGCGCCCGCTCTACCTGATCGAACAATACGCACCGTCGCATTCCTCTCCCGCAACGCAGGAGAAGGTAGGGTGAGGGTGCAGAGTCCCGCACGCACCATCGTCCCCTCACTTCTGCTCTTTTTTCTCTTCACCGCCGCCGCTTGCGCCGAACCACCGCCCGAGCGCCTCCTGGCCCTGCAGCGCGGCATCGCCATCACCGCTTGGTTCCGTTTCCCCGCCAGCGCCGATCCCGCCGCGATCAGATCCTACCTCGGCGATCCCGCCATTGCCGATGTCCGCCGCGCCGGCTTCAGCTTCGTCCGGTTGCCGGTCCAGCCCGAGTTCCTGCGCGACGCCCCGGACCGCCTCCGGCTGCTGATCGACGCCATCCGCCGCTTGCAGCGCGCCGGCCTCGCCGTGGTGATCGATGCGCATCCCGCCAACTGGCACCTGGAAACGAGCGACCCGGATCGGGCCGACCTGTTCGCGTTCTGGCGCAACGTCGCTCCGGCCCTGCGCGAACTCGATCCGCGCCTCACCTACCCCGAATTGCTCAACGAACCGGTGTTCCCCGGCGCAGCGGAGCAATGGCAGGCGCTCCAGGACCGGCTGCTGCGTGCGGTCCGCGGCGCACTGCCGCAAAACACGGTGGTGCTCACAGGCAATGACTGGGGCAGCGTCGCCGGCTTGGCGGCCATGCAGCCGGTGGCCGACGGCAACGTCGTCTACAGTTTCCACTTCTACGAACCGGCGGAACTGACCGCATTGGCCGCATACCGCCCCGGTCTGGACCGCGCCACCCTCGCCCACCTGCCGTTCCCGGCCGACCCCGCCGCCTGCGAGTTGCTGGCCAGGCGCACCGACGCCGATACGGCCGGCCTGATCCGATTCTATTGCGGGCTGCACTGGGACGCCGCCCGAGTTGCCGAACGAATTGGGACGGCGGTGGCGTGGGGCCGGCGCAACCACGCGGCGGTCCTGCTGGGCGAGTTCGGCGCCAGCGCGGCGCTCGACCCCACGGCCCGCACCGCCTGGCTGCGCGCCGTACGCGAGGCCTGCGACACCGGCGGGATCGGCTGGGCGCTCTGGGGCTATGACGACGTCATGGGCTTCGCCATCCCGCGCCCGCCTGGCCCGCACCCGGCGCTGAGCCCGTCGGTGCTGCAAGCGCTCGGCCTGGCGACGCCGATTTAATACCAACCCGCCGAACGATCGACTCTCCACCGCTTCGCACGGACCGCCCTAACCGTCATGGCCGGCCCATGGCCCCGGGGCGCTTGTCCCGGGGCTTGTGCCGGCCATGACGGTTAGGGACGGCCGTTGTTGTACGTCAATCGTTTTGCGGGATGGTATTACGCCTAGCCGAGCCGAGGCATCGGCCCCCGACAGGGATCCTCCCGCCGATTTTTGCCGCGCATCGTGACTGCAACGTGACAGGCAAAGCCAGCATTGGTGCAGTAGGGCTGTCATCGGGCTGCAATAGGCAGAAAATCGCCGCGGTGGAGCGCAAAAGAAAATGCCCCCGGGATTGACCCGGGGGCAAGTATACAGGGAGGCTTCACGTCTGGGAGACGCAGGGGCCAAAGACCCCTTTCCGGCCACAAGGACCGGAACACTGGCGGCGGAGCCGCCGTAACCGATGACTAGACTGTAAGGTCGCCTGTTAAGTCGTTCCATCGCCAAAACCCGGAGGCGGCCATGTGCCATACGCATGCCCCGCCCGGAGGCACGGCAAAAACCCCACATGTGCCGGATCGAACCCGGACACTGTAGGTTTTGGTCCTCTCGGGATGGTCAGGAACCGCCGCGATATCGGCCGCCCCGACGGGGAAGGCGGCCACCGTGGGTCAAGCGATTGGCACCCCCGCGTTCATTTCCGTCAAAGCGGGCGAAGCGAAGCAATCACCCCCGTAGATCCGGTATTAAGGCGCGAACGCCGCAAAGGTCCGTCATCCCCGCGAAAGCGGGGACCCAAGCCGTTTGGGGGCCAGCTTTCGCGGGGATGACGGTGTGGGATCGCGGCGAATGCGAACGAAGTGGCGTTTGCTACATAAGGCCGGAAAGATCCCGCCTCAGTGCATCTCCGCCAGCCGCGCCAGCAGGAAGTCGCGGAACACCGCCACCCGCTTCGAGTTCCGCAACTCCTCCGGATAGACGAAGAACACGTCCACCTTCGGCGATTTCAGCTCGGGCAGCACGCGCACCAGGTCCTGCACTTCCCCGGTCATGAAGTCCGATACCGCTCCGATGCCAAGCCCGGACCGGATCGCCAGCACCACCGCCTGGGCGTTGTTCACCTCCAGCAGCGCCCGGCGCGGACTGCCAGGCCGGCGCCCCACCTCCGCCGGCCAGTTGATGTCGGGCACGGGAGGGCGATAGTCGCCGAACAGCACCAGCTTGTGTGCGTCCAGATCCTCAGGCCGCTGCGGCACCCCATGCTTCTTCAGGTACTCGGGCGAAGCATAGAGGTGCCACTCGATCGTCATCAGGTGCCGCTGCACCAGGTCGGGCTGCTTCGGCGGATGCATGCGGATCGCCACGTCCGCCTCGCGCATCGCCAGGTCGAGGTCCGAGTCGTCCAGCAGCAGCGAGATCGACACGTCCGGATAGGCCTCAAGGAAATCATGCAACCGTGGCGCCAGCCAGGACGAGCCGAACCCGACCGTCGTGGTGACCTTCAGCCGACCTGCCGGCTTCTCGCGGCTTTCGGTCAGCAGCGCTTCGGTCATCGCCAGCTTGGCGAACACCTCGCGCACCGTCCGGTTCAGCGCTTCGCCTTGTTCCGTCAGGATCAGGCCGCGCGCGTGGCGGTGGAACAGCGGCACCTGAAGTGCCTCCTCCAGCGCGGAAATCTGCCGGGAGACAGCCGACTGGCTCAGGTTCAGCGTGTCTCCGGCATGCGTGAAGCTGCCAGCTTCGGCCACCGCGTGGAATACCCGGAGCTTGTCCCAGTCCATCCCCACTGCCTCTCCCATCGGCCCGGGTTGTCCCGGCGCCGCCGCGTCTCACCACAAGCGTCGCCAAGCCGAGCGACCGCAAAAATTCACGTTAAACGATCTGGCACGAGTTTGCTGTGCTAATTTCGTGCCATTGGTCAAATCAATCGCTAGTCCGCTGCCATGGTCGCATGCCCCGGATCCGGCGCGCGCCCAGCCACCGCGTCCACCGTCGCGCCGGCGAGTGCCGCCGCTTCCTCGGCCAGGAACTTCTCCGCCTCCAGTGCCGCCATGCAGCCGGTGCCGGCCGCAGTGACCGCCTGGCGGAACACCTTGTCCTGTACGTCCCCCGCCGCGAACACGCCCGGCTGCGAGGTGCGGGTGCTGCCCGGCGTCGTCACCACATAGCCGTCGGCATCCATCGCCACCTGGCCGGCGAACACCGCGGTGTTCGGCGTATGGCCGATCGCAATGAAAACCCCGTCCACCGGCAGCACCGAGGACGTCCCGTTGGCAACGTCGCGCAGCCGGACGCCTTCGACCAGCTCCGGCGTCCCGCCGCCGACGATTTCCTCCACGACACTGTTCCACACCACGCTGATCTTCGGATTCACCAGCAGCCGCGCTTGCAGGATCTTCTCCGCCCGCAACGCGTCGCGCCGGTGGATCAGCGTGACGTGGTCGGCATGGTGCGTCAGGTACAGCGCCTCCTCCACGGCGGTATTGCCGCCGCCCACCACCGCCACGCGCTTGCCGCGATAGAAGAACCCGTCACAGGTGGCACAGGCCGACACGCCGCGGCCTTGCAGCCGTTCCTCCGACTCCAGGCCCAGCCAGCGCGCCTGTGCTCCGGTGGCCAGGATCACCGTCTCCGCCAGATAAGTGTCTCCCGAGTTGCCGAGGCAGCGGAACGGGCGAGCGAAAAAATCCACCGCCACGATGACATCCGGGATGACCCGCGTGCCGACATTCTCCGCCTGCGCCGCCATCTGCTCCATCAGCCACGGCCCCTGGATCACCTCGGCGAATCCCGGGTAGTTCTCGACGTCCGTGGTGATGGTGAGCTGCCCGCCCGGCTCCAGCCCGGCGACCAGCATCGGTTGCAGCCCGGCGCGCGCGGCGTAAATCGCCGCCGTGTAACCGGCCGGCCCGGCGCCGATGATCAGGATGCGGGTGTGATGCGTCTCAGGCATGGGTACAAGTCCGGCGTTGCATGGCCCGACCATAGCTCCGTGTGCCCAGCGCAGGCAAAGGCCAAGCCGCCGACCGGCGGAAGGTCATTTTAGCGTTGATCTGTTGCATAATTGTCACGTACGATTGTGCCCTGCGAGACATACAAAGTTGTGCAATCTCGCGAACTTGACCGGTTCGCAAGGCACAAGCTAATCGCACGCGGCTGCGGAACGGATTACCGTTACGCGCGTTGGAACGTGCCTGACATTCCGCCTGCACCCTCTACCAGGACGAAACCGAATGAACATCAAAATGCTCGGCGCCTTCGCCGCCGTCGCCCTGCTGGCGGCGTGCACACAACCCGCCACCAACACCGCCCAGACCGGCACCGGCGCTGCCGTGACCTCCGGTCCGGTTCCCGGCAGCGAGGAAGACCTTGTCGCGAACGTCGGCGACCGGGTGTTCTACGACTTCAACAAGTCCAACCTGACGCCGGACGCGAGCGCCACGCTCGACCGGCAGAGTGCGTGGCTGGCAAAATACCCAAGCGTCAACGTCCAGGTTGCCGGCAACTGCGACGACCGCGGCACCGAGGAGTACAACCTCGCTCTCGGCCAGCGCCGCGCCAACGCCGCCTCCGACTACCTGAAGGCCAAGGGCGTCGCCGGGTCGCGCATCGCCACGATCAGCTACGGCAAGGATCGCCCGACGGCGACCGGCGACAATGAGCAAGCCTGGGCGCAAAACCGCAACGCGATCACTTCGGTGAGGTGAGGCCTGGGGTGAAGCAAGGCCCGGGTCGGGCGGCCGGGGACAGGCCCATTAGGCGGGCCTGACGCTCCGGGCGGACCTTCAGGTTAAGCCGTGGTCAGGTCTGGGATCATTCGGTCCTCCGGACTCCAGACCAGCCGGACTTCCTGTCATGCTGGAACCGGCGGCCCCAAGGCCGCCGGTTTGGCATTTCTGAGGCCCGAGTCGCGGGCCACATACGAGGGAGACGCGCATGCGTTTGCTGCCGATCAGGGGCTTGGCGATCAGGACCCTGGCGATCCGGATCATGGCTCTGACCGTGATGCTGCTGGCAGCGTGGCCGGCCGCGGCGCAGTTGACCCGAGAGGAACTCGCACTGCGCAACCAGATCTACGAACTCCAGCAACAGGTCCAGACGCTGCAACAGCAAGCGGCGAACCAGGGCGGAGGCGGCTCCTATCTGGGCCGCCCGGGCTATCCGCCGCCACCGACCGGCAGCAGTAGCGACATTGTCGCCCAGCTGTTGGCCCGGGTGCAGACGCTGGAAGAAGAGATGCGCACGCTGCGCGGGCGCGTGGACGAGGTGCAGAACCAGCTTCAGCAGCAGAGCGCCGATCTCGCCAAGCGCATCGACGACCTGAAGTTCCAGATGCAAAACGGCCAGCCCGGCGGCCCGCCGACCGGAGCAACCCCACCGGCAGGACCGACCACGGGGACGTTCCAGATGCCGATAACCCCAGGGTATCCGAACCAGGGGTACGCGAATCAGGGCTACCCGGCCCAGGGTCAATCGTCCCCAGGACCGGTCTCGCTCCAGCCCAACCCGTTGCTCAGCCCCCCGCCGGGCCCGCTTGGCACCGCGCAGGTGCCACCCGCACCGCAAGCGGCCCCGCCCGTCCGGCGCACGCCGGAATTGGCGATACAAGATGGGAATGCGGCACTGGCGCGGCATGACTACACGGCGGCCGAAGCCGCTGCGCACGAGGTGCTGAACAACTTCCGCACCTCGCCGCGGGCGTACCGATGCACAGTACCTTTCTGGCACAGGCACTCTCGGGGGAACGCCAATTTTCGCAGGCGGCGATTGCCTACGATGATACGTACAATCGCAACCGGAAGGGCACCCGCGCGCCGGAGGCGTTGGTGGGGTTGGCTTATTCGCTGACCGCGATCAACGAGAAACGCGCGGCGTGCGACACGCTGGCCAAGCTGCATGCGGAGTTCCCGCAACAGAGACAGGACGTGCGGGACGCCGCCACCTCGGTGCAGCAGCGCGCGGGCTGCAAGTAGAAGGTCAGGGGCATCGCCCCTGCAACCCCACCAAGGGGCGCTGCCCCCTTCGCTCCGGTTCATGGAGTTGCAACGATGACCGCCCCGCCCGACCCAGTCACCATCCGCCCGGCAACCGAGGCCGACATGGACGCGGTGACGGCCATCTACGCCCACCACGTCCTGCACGGCCGCGCGTCATTCGAAACCGAACCGCCGGGCGCCGCCGAGATGCGCCGCCGCCGCGCCGGCGTGGTCGGCAAGGGTCTGCCCTGGTTCGTCGCCGAACAGAGCGGCACGGTGGTGGGTTACGCCTATGCCGGCGCCTATCGCCCGCGCGCCGCCTACGCGAACACCGTCGAAAACTCGGTCTACCTGCGCCCGGACGCGATCGGCCGCGGCATCGGCCGCCGCCTCCTGACCGAACTGGTTGCCGCCTGCGAGCAATGCGGACTGCGCCAGATGGTCGCGGTGGTCGGCGATTCCGCCAACGAAGCGTCCATCCGGCTGCATGAGAAGCTCGGCTTCCAGCGCGTCGGCGTGCTGCGCGACGTTGGCTACAAACACGGGGTCTGGCTCGACAGCGTGCTGCTGCAACGCAGCCTGGGACGGGGCAGCGACACCCCGCCCTGCCGCGCCGATGGCTGAGCCATCGTCCTCCGCCTGCGGCCGCATCGCGCTCAAGCCCGAGGCCGCCGCATCGCCGGCTTCGCGCCGCAGGGTCGTCTTCACACTGGGCGTCGGCCAGGTGCTGGTCTGGGGCTCGTCGTACTACCTCCCCGCCGTGCTGGCGAAACCGACCGCCGACGCCACCGGCTGGCCGCTGTCGTGGGTGATCGGTGGCCTATCGCTCGGCCTGCTGTTGTCTGGCCTGGTGTCCCCCAAGGTCGGCGACCTGATCGAGCGCTACGGCGGCCGCCCGGTGCTGATGGCCAGCGCCGCATTGCTTTCTGCCGGCTTGCTGATGCTGGCTGCTGCGCCGAACCTGCCGGTGTTCATCCTGGGCTGGCTGGTGATCGGGGTCGCCATGGGCGCAGGCCTGTACGATCCGGCCTTCGCCACGATCGGCCGGCTCTACGGCAAGGACGCACGCGCCATCATCACATCGCTGACGCTGATCGGCGGCTTTGCCAGCACGGTGTGCTGGCCGCTCAGCGCCCTGCTGCTGGCCCATCTGGGCTGGCGCGGCACCTGCGTCGCCTACGCGGTGCTGAACCTGGCCGTAGTGCTGCCGCTCTATCGCTTCGGACTGCCCGCAGAGGCGCGCCATGGCGCCGACGCCCCCCCTGCCCCGCGCAACACCACCACGGAAGCCGCGCCGGCGCCGCCGCCGCCGCCCCGCAGCGGATTGCATCACCTGGTGTTTTGCCTCGTGGCCCTGGGCATGACGCTCTCTTCGGTCATCGCCTCGGTGATGTCGGTGCAATTGCTGACCGTGCTCGAACAGCGCGGCGTGCCGCTGGCGACGGCGGTTGCGCTCGGCGCAATCATCGGGCCGTGCCAGGTCGGCGCCAGGCTGATCGACCTGCTGGCGGGGCAACGCACCCACCCGGTGTGGGAGGGTGTGGTCTCGGCGGTGTTCGTGTCGCTCGGCCTCGGATTGCTGCTGACCCGGCAGGACGCGGTCGTGGTGGCGCTGATCGTCTACGGGGGCGGCATCGGGCTGCGCTCGATCGTGCGAGGCACCCTGCCGCTCGCGCTGTTCGGACCCGTCGGCTACCCCAGCCTGATCGGCCGTCTCGCCTTCCCGATGTTGCTCGGCCAGGCCGCGGGACCGTCCGCCGCCGCGGTGCTGCTGGTGCAGTTCGGCGGGCGCGGCGTGCTGATCGCATTGTTCTGGATGGCGATCGCCACGCTGGTGTTCAGCGCGGCGCTGGTGCCGTTCGCGCATCCGGGCGCCGCGCGGTTGGTGCGGACCGTCGGCGGCAGCGCAGGGTGACGCTTCGCCGCCGTGTTGGTCGCAATGGGATCGAGCGAAGCAAAACATCGCGCAGCGCCGTCCTGTTATCGCGAGGTCCTGTTGTTGCGAGTTGGCCACCGGACGGCGGAGACCGGCCCGCCCGGAATGAAACCGCTGTCCCGTATCGTGGCGCGCGCCCGAGGAGAGGCTCCGGTCCGCCATCCACGCGGTTGGTGCGTACGACAAAGCACAATCGCGGACCCGGCCGACATCCTTTGTCGTCCGGGCGACATGACGGGAAACCTTCACATGGACGACAAAACCCGGATCTCCGAACATGAAAGACATGCGGCAGATGATCGTGTATGACCAGGGCACGCCGTGGGTTTGATTTCCATGTAGTTGTGTATCGTTCATGTCGGCAATGCTGCAATTGCCTGGGTGGATATTGCGGCAAGGCAATAAAGCGGTGTGTGACAGGAGGGCTCGATGACCAGTCGCCTTATCTTTCTGACGTTGGCTTGCCTCGCGGTTACAAGCGGACGCTGTCTCGCACAGGCAGCGGAACCGCCACCGGTTCCGCCGGTCACCGTGGTCGCTGTTCCGGACAAGTCCGCAGCCTGGGTGGTCGATTCGATGTCCGGCGAGATTCTTGACTGTGTCGTGAAGAGCGGCGTCACGTTCGATAACATCACGGCAGCGATCTCCGGTCCACTGCAACATCGCCCAATGGATACTGCCGAGACGGCCCGTCAAATAAGACCGCGCCGGTTCGACGATCGAACGATGGTGACGCCTCAGGGCTATTGCACTGGCCGTGGGGGTGCTTCGCGAAAGTCGTGCATCGTAGGTGCGCCTGGGCACGACGGCGAACTCTTCGACATGGATATGGAACGAGAATCCCGGAGACCCCCGGAGCCGGTCTGCCGCCTCGGCATCGGGGAAATGCACAAGCCCCCTCCGTCGCTCTCGTTCTGTCTCCGTGTTGAAACCTTGCTTGCCGCCGAGCAGCGGATGCCAATCGCGATTGCCTTGGATCGACGCCCTGCAGTATCGTCGTTGCAAGTTAGCCACCGGGCGGCGCGCGTCGAAGCAAGCAAGCAAGCGCTTAACGCAGATGCACGGCATTATGTAGCAAACGCCCCGATAAATCGTCATCCCCGCGAAAGCGGGGACCCAAGCGTCATGGGTCCCCTGGGCTCACAAACGAAGTGCAACACCATGGTAGGGTGTTGCAATGGCCCAACAATACGATCACCTCACGCTCGAGGAACGGTGTGCGATTGCCCGTCTTCATGAAGACGGGCAATCGCTCCGCCAAATCGCGGCAGCTCTGGATCGCTCGCCATCGACAATCTCTCGCGAACTGAGACGCAACCGCGGCAACAAGGTTGGCTATAAACCGGCCTATGCTGAGGAGCAGGCCAGAGCCCGCCGCTGGACCGGGTCAAAACTTGAGCGCGACGATGCGCTCCGCAACCTGGTTCTCGACTGCCTGCGGAACGGTTGGTCGCCCGAGCAGGTCGCCGGCCGGCTCCGGCAGCAAAAAGCGGCAACAACGATCAGTCACGAAACCATCTACCGCTTCATCTATGCCCAGATCCGCCGGACCCAGGATTTCGCCTGGCGACTTTATCTGCCGCGCGCCAAGTTCAAGCGTGGCTATCGTGGCCGCAAGGGTGGAAGTCCGGTTCAGCACATAAAAGACCGTGTCTCCATCGGCAAACGTCCACTCTATATCAATGCTCGCCGTCAGCCCGGCCACTGGGAGGCCGACTATGTGCTGTTCAGCAAATACGGCCAGTCCGTGCTGGTTGCCCAGGAACGCGCCTCGCGATTTATCCTGCTGGCCAAACCGCCCAGCCGCAAAGCCGAGACAACCGCCGACCAACTGCACACCTGGTTGGCCACTTTGCCAGCCCAACTGCGCCGAACCCTAACCCAGGACAACGGTACCGAGTTCGCCAACCATCACAAGCTGCGCGATGCACTCGGCATCAACACCTACTTCTGCAATCCACATAGCCCCTGGGAGAAGGGCGGCATCGAGAACGCCAACGGCCGCGTGCGACGCGACCTGCCACGAAAAACCGACCTGCGTCAGTGCTCGCAACGCCAAATCGACGCCATCGCTCGGCGACATAATAATACCCCTCGCAAATGCCTTGGCTTCAAAACCCCCGCTGAGCTATTCTCCGGCCATCTGTTGCACTTCAAATGTGAATCCACCTCCCCGCTTTCGCGGGGATGACGACGTAGTTAGCGCTGAATTGGAACCAAGTGGCGTTCGCTACGTGATGCTGCGGTGGTTGCCGTGAACAGCCATGCCGGACTCAGGCCCATCCGCGTGTTTCGCGCGAATCTACTTCTTTATCTGCGCAAAAACTCTTGCTTGCTTCGCCGCGTGCCGCACTGCCCGGCCATGAAGAGGCGTGCATCGCAATGCAACCAGCCAACCGCGGCATGGCCTGCACTGCACGGGCTTCTGCCTGCGCGCCGCTCTCTACCCGCCGAGCGCTCCAACGCCGAGTGACGCCTCAGACCTATGGGGACCTGAGCGACGAGATCCCCGGCAGCGCTTGCGGATAGTGGTGGAGCAAAAAAACAGCCTTGCACGATATCGGCACCCGCGCCCAGGGCGATATCGGCCTCGGCCTGTGTCTCCACGCCCTCAAAGGCGACGGGCAGACCCGCCGCATGGGCCAGCGCGATGACCGCGCCGACGAGCGCCTTGCCACGCATGTCACCCGTGACATCGTCGAAGAACCGCCGGTCGAGTTTGACTTCGTCAGCCTGTAGCCGGTGCAGGATGCGATGCGATGAGTGCCCAATGCCAAAGTCGTCGATGGCCACGCGAACCCCGAGCTTGCGGATTTGAGCAAGCACGGATGTCGCGGCAACGTCCGCGAGAATGCTGTCAGTGACCTCCAGGGAAAGTGCTGCCGGCGGAAAGGCTTCGGCCTCCAGCGCCCCGGCGAGTCCGGTGCAGAAGCCCGCCTGCGGCAACTGCGACGCCGAGATGTTTACCGCCATCCGCATCTCCGCGTTCGGCCGGAGACGTTGCAGCGCCCGTCCGTGACGCAGGGCGTTTGCCAGCACCCATTCTCCCAGCGGAGCGATCAGGCCAGACTTTTCCGCCTGCGGGATGAATTGGTCGGGCAGCATACAGCCATGCCGCGGATGTTGCCACCGCAGCAATGCCTCGAAACCCACCAGCCATTTCGTTCCCGCGCTGATCCGGAATAGCGGTTGGTAGAGCAATACGAACTGATCGCCGGCGCTCAGCGCCTCGCGCATGTCATGATCGAGTGCAACCTGCCGCTGCGCCTGATCGGACAGCGACGGGCCAAACATCACGCCACGGTTGCCGCCGCCCCGCTTGGCCGCGTACATCGCCGCATCGGCCGCCCTGACCAGGTCAAGCCCGCCCAACTGATCGCCGAACGCGATGCCGATACTGGCCGAGACGTTGCACGTGCGGCCGGCGATCTCGTATGGCGCCTCGATTGCGGCCCGGACCCGTTCGCTGAGATCGGCGATCGCATCCTGGTCCAGCCCGCGGCACAAGATGACGAATTCGTCACCGCCGAGCCTGGCGGTGACGTGGTCCGGTCCGGCGGCGCCAACCAGGCGGCGGGCGACTTCGACCAGCAGTGCGTCGCCCGCGGCATGCCCCATCGTGTCATTGATCTGCTTGAACCGGTCGAGGTCCAGGAACAGCAGCGCCAGGCCCGTTGCGGTATCCTTCTGGGCCTCAGCCAGCCGTTGCTGAAGCAGGCTGCGGTTGGGCAGACCGGTCAGCGGGTCATAGTGGCGCAACCTGGCAAGTTCCGCCTTGGTGCGTTGCGCCACAGCATGCTCGAACGCCGTCCCCAGCTCCCGGGCGAGCGCCAGATCGACCTCGGCCCAGGGTTCCGAACGGCCACTGACGATCTCTTTCCAGGCGGTGAACGAGCCGCGCGGCGACAGCCGGCCCGTGGCCGGGTCCGCGGTGCCGTGTTCGTTCGGATTGCCGCCCCAAACCACGGTTCGCGACATCTCCGGCCGGAACCACAGGATCGCGTCGCCGGAATCCTGTCCCAGCGGCAGCAGGAGCGCGCCGCTGCCGTCCGCTGCACAATCGGCGAGTTCGGGGTGGCGCTTGCCAAGATCGTCGATCGCCAGCACCGCGCCGCCGGCCAAATGTTGCAGCAGCGCCAGGGCATGCTCGGTCGCCGACAGCGGCGGCGTCTGACCGAGGCGGTGCACGGTCCCGTCGATGCGCACCACCGCACCGGCGGCATCGACCAGATTGAGCAAGTCCAGATCTCCCGCGGTCAAGGCCTCCGGCAGCGGCAAAGAGCCCACGAGCCGGCTGACCAATACGTTCAGCGTCGTTTGGCGCTCGAACCGCTGGGCATAGACCTCCGCGTCGCTCAGGCTGCTGAGCAGCAGCGATACGACCTGACCGATCATGCCGGCGACCGCTCGCAGCTCGGGCCCGGCGACGATCGGTTTCGTGTTATGGCACACCAGCATGCCCCAGAGTTTCGGCCCGGCCGACGCTGACGCCGAGACGAGCCCGATCGTCATGCTCGCCGCCGTCTTCATATTGCGCATGTATTCGCGGTGAACCGGTGACGCGCTGCGCAGGGCGCTGTAGGTGAGGTCGACGGGTGCGTCATCGGGCAGCGCTGGGTCGGCCAGCAGCGGCACCGGCCGATAGTTGGCGTCGGCGATGGTGCCGACGCGTTGGCGCATGTATAGCCGTCGAGCCTGTGGCGGAATGTCTGCCGCGGGATAATGCAGCCCGAGATAGGGTTCGAGCCGCGCCGCCCGGGCTTCGGCGATCACTTCGCCATGGCCATCGTCGTGGAAGCGATAGGCCATGACGCGGTCGAACCCGGTGACCGCCCGCAGCCCGGTAACCGCGAGCTCGCATAGCCCGACGCGTGTGGTCGCGTGTTTGAACGTCTCCAGGATCGACTGCGCCAGGATGACAGGGGGGCTTTGCCGCGGATCGTGTCGGATCGGTTCGATGTCCACGCAGATATGGCGCCCGGAGCGGTGGGCGCGCAGATGCAGGCTACGACGTTCCAGCCCGGGCAGGGACAGCACCTCGCCGAAGGCCATACCCTCGAGCACGCCATGGTCCTGCAGCGCGTGCCACGCCGCTGCGCCGATCACCTCATGCAGGCTTCGACTCCCAATGCCGCCTCGGCCGATCGCCCCAGGATCGCCTCGAGGTTCGCGCTGGCATGGGACACGGCCAACCCGTCGGTGTGCGCCACGACCACCGCGCCATGCGGCTGGATCGCCCCCGGCGTGTGGATCGGCTCCAGCTCGCAAAGCGACAGATCGGGCCTGGCAGGGCCGTCCTGGAGCTGCATGTCCTGATCGGCGTTCAAGGCTTGCTCCGCCGGGCAGACGGCGAGGCCGCTGCGACGTCCGATCGCAACAATCCACCGGTTGGCAACGGCGCGACGATACCGGCGGGACAGGACCTCGGGCTTCCCCATTCGGGGCCGCGTTGATATTCGGCTGGTCGCAAGTGGCACCTCGATACTTCTCCCGATTAAATCAACAAAAGCCCTAATAAATCGCTAACCTTGCGGCGGCCCGTGCTTCCCGGGGACCTGCCCGACCCTGTCCCCAGCGCCCGGCTTACCCCATGTTTCGCCCAGCACCGCCGCGGAAGGACACGCACCATGGCCGAACCCGCCAACCTGCTTCGGGAGGAAACCTCCCCCTACCTGCTTCAGCACGCCGCCAACCCGGTGCACTGGCGGCCCTGGGGCGCCGCCGCGCTTCGCGAAGCGGCCGAGGCCGACAAGCCGATCATGCTCTCGATCGGCTACGCCGCCTGCCACTGGTGCCATGTCATGGCGCACGAATCCTTCGAGGACCCGCAAACCGCCGCGCTGATGAACGCGCTGTTCGTCAACATCAAGGTGGATCGCGAGGAACGCCCCGACATCGACCACCTCTATATGTCCGCGCTGCACGCCTTGGGCGAGCAAGGCGGCTGGCCGCTGACCATGTTCCTCGCGCCCGACGGCTCGCCGTTCTGGGGCGGCACGTATTTCCCGCCGGAACCGCGCTGGGGCCGCCCGTCATTCCGCCAGGTGCTGCAAGGCGTCGCCGCGGCGTATCGCGAGGGCGACAAGATGGTGGCGCAAAACATCGCGGCGCTGCGCCGCTACCTGGAAACCCAAGCCCAGGCGCAGACCGGTGACCTGCCAATCCCGGCGCATCTCGATGCGGTGGCCAACGCCTACCTGGGGATGAACGACGCAGAGCATGGCGGCCTGAAAGGCGCACCGAAATTTCCCAACCCGCCAATCTTCCGCTTCCTCTGGCAGAACGCGTTCCGCACCGGCGAGCCGGCCGGCCAGGACGCGCTGCACCTCATGCTGCAACGCATGTCGCAAGGCGGCATCTACGACCATCTCGGCGGCGGTTTTTCCCGCTATTCGACCGACGCGGTCTGGCTGGCGCCGCATTTCGAGAAGATGCTGTACGACAACGCTCTATTGCTCGACCTGCTGGCGCTGGCGCACGCTCACCGCCCGTCGGCGCTGTACGCCGCGCGTGCCACCGAAACAGTGGCGTGGATGACGCGCGACATGACCGCCGAACGCGTCGCCGGCCGCGCCGCCTTCGCCGCATCCGAAGACGCCGACAGCGAGGGCGAGGAGGGCAAATTCTACGTCTGGACGGAAGCGGAAATCGACGCGCTACTGGGTGACCGCGCGGCCGCCTTCAACCGCGCCTACGACGTGACCCCGGGCGGCAATTGGGAAGGCCACACCATCCTGCGCCGCGTCACGCCGCCGGGTTCCCCGGACGACGAAGCCGCCCTGTCGCACGCCCGCTCGGTGTTGTTCGAAGCGCGCGCACACCGCGTGCGGCCCGGCCGGGACGACAAGGTGCTGGCCGATTGGAACGGCCTCGCCGTCGCCGCGCTGGCCCGCGCCGCCGCGGTGTTCAATCGTCCCGAGTGGCTCGCCCGCGCCGAAGAAGCCTTCGATTTTGTGCTGTCGGAGATGAGCGCGCCGGATGGCCGGGTGCAGCACGCCTGGCGTCTTGGGCGAGTCACCGCGGCGGGCCTGCTGGACGACCAGGCGGCGATGGCGCGTGCCGCGCTGGCGCTGTTCGAAGCGACCGGCGACGCGGCGCGGCTTGCCCAGGCCGAACGCATCGTGCGCGCGACGGGGGAGAAATTCGCCGACGGCCATGGCGGCTTCTATACCACCGCCGACGACGCAACCGACGTGCCGCTGGCTCGCCCGCGCACCGCGGCGGACAACGCCACCCCAGCCGGCGCCGGCCTCATCGCCGAGGTGTTCGCCCGCCTGTTCCATCTCACCGGCGACGCCGCCTGGCGCGCGCAGGCCGAGGCATCGCTGCGTGCGTTCGCCGACGTCGAGCGCATCTCCGGCATGCCTGGCATCCTTTCGGCGGCGGACCTGCTGGAAGAGGCCGCGACCGTGGCGATCGCCGGCGACCCGGCCGACGCACTCGCCCGATCGCTGGCCACCATGGCCTTGAGTGCGCCCGATCCGGCCGTGGTCGTGCTGCGCGCCGCACTGCCCGATGCACTGCCCGCCGGCCACCCGGCGCACGGCAAGGGGCCGCTGGCCGGCCGTCCCGCTGCCTATGTCTGCCGGCGCAACGTGTGCGGCTTGCCGATCGCCAAGCTGGAGACGCTCCGCCAGTCGCTGCACGCGCGAAGCCGATTCGGCCCGCCCCGACAGTTTGAAATCACGGCCGGCACGGGCCGCCCCCTCGTCATGGCCGGCCTCGTGCTACACCGCGGCGGGACAGGTGACCGGTCTGCACAATGCGCAGGACATCAACGGCGTGTTCACCTCGGTCGCCGCCGGCGCAACGCTCGGTGGCGGCGGCAACATCGCCGCTATGAGAAACCAGACCGGCGTGGTGATCCAGATGACGGCCACAACCGCGGGCTTGAGCCTCACCCTCGCCACCGAGGGTGTGAAGATTTCGCTCGCCACTTGAGCGTCACGCGGCAAGTGACTCGTGCGTGGCCGGCCGGAGCCTGTCCTCGGGCGGGCCTTCGGCCCGACCCGTGGGCCGGCCATGACACGGGAGTTTTCATCGGTAAGCCGCCTGCGCTGATTGTCAGGGTGCGCCTTGCCACCCGCGCTCAATTGTTGCACTCCCGCGGCACGTTCCGAACCGCAGCGGCCGCCGCATGTCCCTTCTCTCCTGGCTCGCCGACCAGAAGCTGTCCGACTGGGTGCAGGGCCTCGGCTCCCTGGCAGCCGCCGGCGCGGCGGTTGGCATCGCGCTCCGCCAGGAACGCCTCGACCGCCACCGCACCGCCGCAGCCGTCGAGCTGCGCGCGCAGGTGCTGGCCGCGGCCATCGTCCCGGTGCTGCGCGACATGCAAGGTGCGCTGCGCATCCGCAGCGGCCTGCTGCAATCCACCCGCCGCATCGCACCGGACGAACACCCGCCGAACACCGAAGAACTCGCGGTCATGCTGCCCGACATCTTCATGAACACCATCGAACGCGCCGACGTGTTCGGCGCCCCCGTCGCCGCGCAGCTCTACACGCTGATCCACCGGGTCGAGGACTACAACCGTTACGTCCGCGCCTGCCGCGAGTGGGGCGTGCCGCCGCGCCAGTGGGATGCCAGCCTGCGCCCGAAGCTGGACGCTATCGGCACCGCGGTCGCCTTCCTCGAACCGCGGCTGAGCCACCACATCGACGCGCTGGAGGCGAACAAGCCCGCTTTGCCGCAGGCCGCCGCAGCGACGCCGCCGCGCTGACGTTCCTGGCGAAAGCCAATGATAAACTCGTGACAGGCGCGCCGTTGCGAGGCAAAATCGACGGGTGAACATCCTCGCGCCCCCGAAGGCCAGGCTTGGCATCGAGATCGTCTACGATCTCGTCTGCCCCTGGTGTTTCCTTGGCGCGCGGCGGCTGATGCGCACCCTGCGCCGCCGCCCCGACCTCCTGTTCGAGCTCACCTGGCGCCCCTTCTTGCTCAATCCCGACATGCCACGCCTGGGCATGGCGCGGCCGGACTACGTCGTTCGCAAGTTCGGCGGCGAGGATCGGGCGCGGCGGCTGTACGCTTCGATCGCCGATATCGGCCGTGCCGAAGGCGTGCCGTTCCGGTTCGAGCGCATTCGCCGCACGCCGTCCTCGGTCGATGCCCACCGCCTGGTGCGCTACGCCAGCCGCTTCGGGCGTGGCGATGAGATCGTGGAGGCGCTGTTCTCGGCCCACTTCACCGACGGCCGCGACATCGGCGACCACGCGGTGCTGTTGGGCGTCGCCCAGGCCTGCGGGTTGGATCCGGTGGCCGTGCGCCGCTTCCTGGCCAGCGACGCCGAGGCCGACGCGGTGCATGCCGACAACCTGCGGGCGCACCGGCTGGGCATCAACGGCGTGCCGTGCTTCGTCATCGCCGGCCGCCACGCCATCGCCGGCGCGCAAGAGCCCGAGGTGATCGAGCGCTTGCTCGACGTCGCCGCGATCGAGGCCGCCGAGCTGTAGCCGGGCGCTCGGTCCGACTGTCTGTCGTCGGGGATTCACCGGCGTATGTAGAATTTTCACCTATCTTGCTGCCTAGCGTGGCCGCCCCGCAAGTAACAACCAGCAAGAAGAAGAATAAAGTGGCAATCCAGCTCGGACAGATACTACCCGATTTCGAGCAGGACAGCACCGAGGGCTAGATCGGGCTTTCATCAGCGGCTGGGCAATTCCTGGGGCGTGCCGTTCAGCCACCCGAAGGATTGCACGCCGGTCTGCACCACCGAATTGGCCGAAGTGACCCGCCTGAAGCCGGAATAGGAGAAGCGCTACGTCAAGCCGATTGGTCTGTCGGTTGACTTCGGTGCGAACCATGCGGGTTGGGCCAAAGACATCGAGGAAACCCAGGGCCAGCCGCTGAACTTCCCGGTGATCGCCGACACCGACCGCAAAGTCTCGGACCTGTACGGCATGGTTGACCCGGACGCCGATCCGTCCGTCACCGTCCGCACGGTCTTCATCATCGATCCGAACAAGAAGGTGCGGTTGATGCTGACCTATCCGCCCAGTACCGGCCGGAACTTCGATGAGGTGGTGCGGGTGATCGACAGCGTGCCACTCACTGACGCGCACAAGGTGGCCACCCCGGTCAATTGGACTGACGGAATGCCGGTGATCATCGTCCCGGCGCTCTCCAATGAGGACGCCAAGGCACGCTTCCCCGGCGGATCGAAGGAGCTGAAGCCCTACCCCCGCGTAGTAGAGCAACCGCCGCTGTCGCGGTAACAGAGATGGGAAATCCTCCCCTCCCCTAGCCGCCTGTCGGACTTGAACTGTTCACGCAATATTCTTCTGGTCAATAATACCATGACGCAGCAAAAATGCAGATAGTAGCAGTCTTCAGCAACTATCTTCCAAAAAGTTCGGATTTTGGGCTAAGTCCGACAGGCTGCTAGAGGGAGGGGGGCGGAGGGGAGGATGCCATCATCACCACGCTCCCCCGGACACCCCCGCTGTCATCGAACCTTCATAAAACTGCAATAGGCCGGACGCACACCCAGCCTAGGGTCCGCCGCGTTAACGCCCGAATAATGGACTCGAGGAGAAACCCATCATGCGATCCGCCATAGTGGCCGCGGCCATCGGTCTGGCTGCCGGTCTTGTTGCCGTGCAGCATGCCCGGGCCGAAACCGCCATCACCGGCGCCGGCTCCAGCTTCGCCGCACCAATCTATGGCAAGTGGGGCGATGCCGAAAGCGCGGTGACCGGGATCAAGCTGAACTACCAGGCGATCGGCTCCGGCGCGGGTATCAACCAGATCAACAACCGCACCGTCGATTTCGGCGCCTCCGACATGCCGGTCGCACCCGACCAACTCGCCGCGCACAAGCTGATGCAATTCCCCACCGTGATTGGCGGCGTCGATATCATCGTCAACATCCCGGGCGTGAAACCGGACGAACTGAAGCTGACTGGCCCGATCCTGGCCGACATCTATCTCGGCAACATCACCAAGTGGAACGACAAGGCGATCGTCGCGATCAATCCGGACCTGAAGCTGCCCTCCACCGCCATCGCGCCGGTGCACCGGGCCGACGGCTCCGGCACCACCTTCGTCTTCACCGACTACCTCGGCATGCAAAGCGATGTCTGGAAGAGCAAGGTCGGCTCCTCCACCAGCGTAAGCTGGCCGGTCGGCGCCGGCGCCAAGGGCAGCGATGGCGTCGCCGCCACGGTGAAGCAGATTCCCGGCGGCATCGGCTACGACGAAAGCGCTTATGCCACCAACAATCATCTGACCACGGCGCAGCTCAAGAACAAGGCGGGCAAGTTCGTAACCCCGACCATGGCCGCCTTCCAGGCCGCAGCCTCCAGCGCCGACTGGTCGAAGGTGCAGAACTTCGCCGTTGACCTGAACGACCAGGCTGGCGACGCAAGCTGGCCGATCGAGTCTGCCACCTTTGTGCTGCTGCCGACCGACCCCAAGGACGTCAACCAGAGTGCGGCCGTGAAGAAGTTCTTCGACTGGGGCTTCGCCCACGGCAGCGACATTGCCACCCAGCTTCTCTACATCCCACTGCCAACAGCGGTGCACGACGCGATCCGTGCAGCCTGGCAGAAGGAAGTGCCGGGAACCATGTGATCACGGTAGCCTGCAAACCGGACGTGCCGGGATGACCCGGCACGTCCCCGCACAATAAATCGGGGATTTCAAGTCTTTGCAACAAGCGGTCGCGCTTCCCGGCTCTCCTGCAACCCGACGCGCCACCAGCTTCGGTGACCCGCTCTTCGCCGGCATCGCGCGCGCGGCGGGCGTCCTGGTCCTGCTGTTGCTCGGCAGCCTGATCCTGTCGCTGTTCATCGGTGGCCTGCCCGCCTTCCGCCGGTTCGGCGCCGGCTTCCTGACGTCCACCGAGTGGGATCCGGTGCACCAGGTGTTCGGCGCCGGGGTCTCGGTCTACGGCACCGTGCTTACCTCGGTGGTGGCGTTGGTCTTCGCCGTGCCGCTGGCGTTCGGCATCGCCTTCTTCCTGACCGAGTTGGCGCCGCCCTGGATGCGCCGCCCGGTCGGCACCGCGATCGAATTGCTCGCCGCCGTGCCGTCGATCATCTACGGCATGTGGGGCTTCTTCGTCATCGTGCCGATCATGTCGCAATACGTCGAGCCTCCGTTGATCGACACGTTCGACGGCATCCCCATACTGGAAGACATGTTTGCCGGCCCGCCCTTCGGCACCGGCATCCTCACCGCCGCAATTATCCTGGCAGTCATGGTCATCCCCTTCATTGCCGCCACCATGCGCGACGTATTCGACACCGTGCCGCCGGTGTTCAAGGAGTCCGCCTACGGCGTCGGCTGCACGACATGGGAGGTGATGCGCTCCATTGTCATCCCGTATACGCGCGTCTCGGTGGTCGGCGGCATCATGCTGGGCCTCGGCCGGGCGCTGGGCGAAACCATGGCGGTGACGTTCGTGATCGGCAACGCCGACCGCATTTCCCCCAGCCTGTTCTCCTCCGGCAACACCATCGCCTCGATCGTCGCGCTGGAGTTTCCCGAAAGCCCGGCGGGCAGCCTGAAGCTGGCATCATTGCTCGCGCTCGGATTCATCCTGTTCGTCATCTCGTTCATCGTGCTGGCGATCTCGCGCATGCTGCTGCGGCCGACGGGTGAAGGTGTGAGATGAGCGCAAGCGCCACCACCGCCGGCACCGTCCCCGGCCCCGCCAAGGACTTTCAGGTTTCGCGCGCCCTCGGACGCCGGCGCCACCGCGTCAACACGATGGTCAAGGTGTTGTGCGTCACGGCCACCGTCATCGGCTTGGTATTCCTGGCCTCTATCCTCTTTACCCTGCTCTGGCGCGGCGCGGCTGGCCTGTCGCTCACGGTGTTCACCCAGACCACCAGGCCGCCCGGATCGGGTGGCGGCTTGCTCAACGCCATCGTCGGCACCCTGATCCAGACCGCGCTCGGCACGCTGATCGGCACGCCGATCGGGCTGATGGTCGGCACCTACCTCGCCGAGTATGGCCGCGGCTCGCCGCTGGCCAATGCCGTGCGCTTCGTCTCCGACGTGCTGCTGTCGGCGCCGTCGATCCTGATCGGCCTGTTCGTTTATGAACTGGTGGTGGAGCCGTTCGGCGGCTTCTCCGGCATCGCCGGCTGCCTGGCGCTGGCGGTGCTGGTCATCCCCATCGTGGTGCGCACCACCGAGGACATGCTGCAACTGATCTCGCCGGCACTGCGCGAGGCAGCGATGGCGCTTGGCGCGCCGAAATGGACGGTGATCGTGCTGATCTGCTACCGCGCCGCGAAGGACGGCATCGTCACCGGCATCCTGCTCGCGATCGCCCGCATCGCCGGCGAGACCGCGCCGCTGCTGTTCACCAGCCTCGGCAACCTCAACTGGTCGATCAGCCTGTCGCAGCCGATGGCCAGCCTGCCGGTGACGATCTATCAATATGCCGGGCTCGGCGTTCGACGATTGGGTGCAACTCGCCTGGGTGGGTGCGCTGCTGATTACCGTGGGCGTCCTGGCCCTCAATATCGTTGCGCGGTTTGCGCTGCGCGCCAGGAGCTGAGATGGAATGAGCACCAGCGATGAGTGATCAACAGGCGAGTCGGCGAGCTTCGGCGGGCGTGCAGGCGCGATCGGAAGCGGCGATCAACGCGCCGCGCATCGCCATCCGCAACCTGGATTTCTATCTACGGCAGCAACCAGGCGCTGAAGAAGATCAACCTCGACCTGCCGGACAAGCAGGTGACCGGCATGATCGGTCCCGTCCGGCTGCGGCAAATCCACACTGCTGCGGGTGCTGAACCGCATGTACGACCTTTATCCCGGCCAGCGCGCCGTCGGTGAGGTGATGATGGACGGCGACAATATCATCGCGCCCGGACATCGATCTGAATGCGTTGCGTGCCCGGGTCGGCATGGTGTTCCAGAAGCCCACGCCGTTCCCGATGACGATCTACGACAACATCGCGTTCGGTGTGAAGCTGCACGAGAAACTGTCGCAAGTCGGCGATGGACGAGCGGGTGGAATGGTCGCTCACCCGCGCCGCGCTGTGGGACGAGGTGAAGGACCGGCTGAAACCTCGGCCATGGGCCTGTCGGGCGGGCAGCAGCAGCGGCTGTGCATCGCGCGCACCATCGCGGTGCGGCCCGAGGTGATCCTGCTCGACGAGCCGACCAGCGCGCTCGATCCGATCAGCACGCTGAAGATCGAGGAGCTGATCGACGAGCTGAAGCACGACTTCACCATCGCCATCGTCACCCACAACATGCAGCAGGCGGCGCGCTGCGCCGACCAGGTGGCGTTCTTCTATATCGGCGAGATGGTGGAGGTCGCGCCGGCGGTGCAGATGTTCACCGCACCGCAAGGAACGCCGCACGCAGGAATACATCACCGGCCGGTTCGGCTGATCGGAAAGGCAGACGCCATGTCCGAAGCGCCGGAACATCTTGTGAAGAGCTACGATCAGGAGCTCAAGCGCCTGCGCAACCTGATGACCGAGATGGGCGGCATCGTGGAGAACCAGGTGGCGCTGGCTGCCGAGGCGATCACGACCCTCGACGCCACCCCGGCGATGCGCGTGGTGGAGCAGACCCGAAGGTCGATGCGCTGGAGCGTGAGGCCGAGCAATTCGTCATCCGCCTGCTGGCGCTGCGGCAGCCGATGGCCGGGGATTTGCGCCAGATTGTCGCGGCCTTGAAGATCACCAGCGACCTGGAGCGCATCGGCGACTACGCCGCCAACGTCGCCAAGCGCACCATCGTGCTGGCGCAGTTCTCGCTGCCCTATCCGCTGAGCGGGCTCGGGCATATGGCGCGGCTGGTGCAGGAACACCTGAAGACGATCATCGACGCGATCGGCGAGGGCGATGCCGACAAGGCGATCGAGGTCTGGCGCTCCGACGAGGTCGTCGACGACATGTACAATGCGATCTTTCCGCGAACTGGTCACCTACATGATGGAAGATCCGCGCAACATCACGCCGTGCACGCATCTGCTGTTCATCGCGAAAACCTGGAGCGCATCGGCGACCACGCAACCAACATCGCCGAGATGCTCCATTACGCGGTGAAGGGCGAGGTGCTGCCGGATGCGCGGCCGAAGGGCGACACCCGGCCTACGCCGTGGTGCGGCCGACAAGAGAGTGAGCGCGAGTCAACGCATCGACCGGGAGACGACCATGCTCGATACGTGTCCAGTCTGTCCAAGCCGCTGGTCCTGGTGGTGGAGGACGAGGCCGCGCTGGCGACGATGCTGCGCTACAATCTCGAAAAGCAGGGTTTTCGCGTCGAGGAAGCGGCCGACGGACAGGAGGCGCTGACCCGCATCGCCGAGACGCAGCCCGATCTGGTGCTGCTGGACTGGATGCTGCCGGTGATGTCCGGCATCGAGGTGTGCCGGCAGATCCGCCGCCGCCCGGCACGCGCGACCTGCCGGTCATCATGGTCACCGCGCGCACCGAGGACCAGGACGCCGTGCGCGGCCTGAACACCGGCGCCGACGACTACATCACCAAGCCGTTCAACATGGAGGCGCTGCTGGCGCGGATGCGCGCGCTGCTGCGGCGCTCCAACGCGGTGCCGGCGAAGGGCCAGCTGGCGTTCCACGACATCGCGCATGGACCTGGCGGCGCATCGCGTCAGCCGCAACGGGCGGCCGCGTGCATCTGGGGCCGACCGAGTTCCGCCTGCTGGAGTTCTTCATGCAGCACCCGCGCCGGGTGTTCTCGCGCGAGGAATTGCTGGACGCGGTGTGGGGCCCGGACATCCATGTCGAGCCGCGCACGGTGGATGTGCATATCCGCCGGCTGCGCAAGTCGATCAACGGCGAGGGCGAACTGGACGTGGTGCGCACGGTGCGCACGGCGGGCTACGCGCTGGATACCGAACCGGTGTGAGTAAACCGCTCCCGCGGGGGGCGGGAGAGGTCGGACGCGTAGCGTCGAGGGTGAGGGTCATGGGTGCGGCACGCGCTTGGCTATGCCGACCCGTGGCTGCGTGTCGCCGACAGGATTTCCCCCGTCGTTCCCCACCGATCTCCCTTGCCCGGCACGTTGTTATTGCGTAGCCGACCCCGGATCACCCTCGCCCTCGACGCTTCGCGCTCCTCGACCTCTTCCGCTCCCGCGGGAGAGGTCAAAGAAGGGGGAAACGATGAGCGCCACCACCGTGAACGCCGGTCCACGCATGGACCGCCTGCCGTTGGCCGGCTTCCACCGACGCGTGCTGTGGCTGATCGGCGCCGGCATGTTCTTCGACAGCTTCGACATTTATCTCGCCGGCGGCGTGCTCGGCGCGCTGCTGCACAGCGGCTATTCGGACATGGCGATGAACGCGACGTTCATCTCGATGACCTTCGTCGGCATGATCATCGGTTCCTTCGCCGCCGGCTTCCTCGGCGACCGCTTCGGCCGCCGCTTCAACTTCCGCTTCAACCTGGCGCTGTTCGGCATCGCCTCGCTCGCCGCGGCGTTCTCGCCCAGCATGCAGTGGCTGGTCGCCATCCGCCTGGTCATGGGCATCGGCCTCGCCGCGGAGATCGTCGTCGGCTACGCCACGCTCACCGAATTCGTACCGCCCGATCATCGCGGCCGCTGGGGCGCATTGCTCTCCCTGATTACCAACTCGGCGCTGTTTGCCTCGACCTTGCTCGGCTACATCATCGTGCCGACGCTGGGCTGGCGCTGGATGTTCGGCCTGGTGTTCGTCGGTGCGATGATCGCGTGGTGGTTCCAGCGCATGCTGCCGGAATCGCCGCGCTGGCTGGAATCCGTCGGCCGCATGGACGAGGCGGAACGCGACCTGCAAGCCATCGAAGCCGAAGTCGAAGCCCAGACCGGCAAGCTGCCTCCGATCGTCGCCGCCGCTCCGCCACCGGCGAAGCCTGAGCCAGTCAGCGTCTGGGAATTATTCAGCCCCTCGGTCATCCGCCGCACGCTGCTCGCCATGCTGATGAATATCGTGGTGAACTGCGTCATCTATGGCTTCGTCGCCTGGGTCCCGAGCTTCCTGGTCAAGCAGGGCCTCAGCGTGTCCGCATCGCTCGGCTATACCACGTTCATGTCGCTGGGTGGCCCGGTCGGAGCGTTCCTCGGCTTCTTGCTATCGGACCGGCTGGGCCGCAAGCGCGGCATCGTCATCGTGTCGCTCGTCGCCGCGGCGCTCGGCGTCGCCTACGCCTACGCGCCCGCCCTATGGGTCGCCACGCTCATCGGCTTCGCGCTCTTCACCTGCATCTACATCCTGGTGGCGTTCGTCATCGCGGTTTATGTGCCGGAGCTGTTTCCCACCGAGTATCGCCTGCGCGGCACTGGCCTTTGCACCACGGTGGGCCGTGTGTCCTCGGTCATCGTGCCCTATGCCGTGGTGGCGCTATTCGCCGCGGGCGGCGTCGGGTTCGTGCTGGCCCTGTTGGTGGGCATGTTGCTGTTGCAGGCCCTGGTTGTCGCCGTCGCCGGGATCGAAACGAACCTGCGCTCGCTGGAAACGCTGGCTCCAGAGAGCGAGACAACGGAGGTTCCCCGCTAATACCAGACGCCTTAAAGTTTGAGGTACCGGCATTGGCCGCCCCAACCGTCATGGCCGGGTCAAGCCCGGCCATGACGGTTGGGACGGCCAATGCGAACAAGTCGTGGGTCGGTCTCACGGCGGTTGGTATAACGCGCCTCTTGTGAAGTAACCGTGTTCTCGCACAGAGCATCATGGAGAAAAACTAATCGCATCCCAACCGCGGTGCATTGCCACCGCCGAAGCCAACCACGCGGCATCAGAATTTTCCTTCTCGGTGAAACTCTGTGCAAAACTCGGCGAACTCTGTGATAACCCGCTTGCTTGCTTCGCCGCGGACGGCACCAAGCCCAAGACGATCACGCCGGGCCATGGGCGACACCCCCCGAACCCGGTAAACTCACCGACCGCAGAAACAAGGACCGCACCATGACCACCCTGCGCCAGAAGCTGCAACAGCGCCCCGCCGGCACTGTCCTCACCGCGCCCGGCATCTACGACATGCTGTCGGTGAAAATCGCCGACCGTTTCGGCTTCGATGTTCTCTACATGACCGGGTTCGGCACCGTTGCCTCGCATCTCGGCCTGCCCGACGCCGGCATCGCCAGCTATCGCGACATGGTCGATCGCGTCGCCGTCATGGCCGGTGGCGCGAAAACTCCCATCGTCGCCGACGGCGACACCGGCTACGGCGGCCTGCTGAACGTGCAGCACACGGTGCGCGGTTATGAAAAAGCCGGCGCCGCGGCGATCCAGTTGGAGGATCAGGAATTTCCCAAGAAATGCGGCCACACGCCGGGCCGCCGCGTCATCCCCGTCGAGGACATGGTCGAAAAGATCAAGGTCGCCGTCGAAAGCCGCAGCAGCACGGACTTCCTCATCGTCGCCCGCACCGACGCGCGCACCTCGCTCGGGCTGGAAGAAGCAATTCGCCGCGGCAAGATGTTCGCGGAAGCCGGCGCCGACATCCTGTTCGTCGAATCGCCGGAGAGCGAACAGGAGATGGCGACGATCTGCCGTGAACTCGCCGGCAAGCCGCTGCTGGCGAACATGGTGGAAGGCGGCCGTACCCCCGTGTTGCCGCCGGCGCGGCTCGGAGCCCTGGGTTACGCGATGGCAATCTATCCGGTCGCCGGCTTGCTTGCCGCCGCCAAAGCCTTGGACGCGGCATACCGCGAGCTGCGCGAAACCGGCACGACGCTGGGCATGCGCGACAAGCTGTATCCATTCGAGGAAATGACCAAGGTGATGGGCTTCGAAGAAGTGTGGGACTTCGACCGCCGGCACGCGCGCTAAGGGCACCGGCGCGCGTGTACTCTGTCATTGCGAGGCACGCAGTGCCGAAGCAATCTCCCGCCTGACGGACCACGGACGCATCGTCACGCAGGGGATTGCCGCGTCGTTTCGCTCCTCGCAATCACAGTGGGCCGCATTTCCGGTCAGGCGCAAAATGCTCTAGAACGCCATGCGCGCCCCCAGCACGCAACGCAGCAAGGAGCCGGACATGACGCATCCCACAGTTACAAATCTCCGTCGCCGCAATTTTCTTCGCTCCGTCGCCGGCGTTTCCAGCATGCTCGCACTCGCCGCCACATCGCGCGCTGGCTTTGCGCAGACGCCGGACGCCGCGCACATCAAGATCGCCACAATCGGCGCCGGCCACATCGGCGGCACGGTCGGCGCGCTGTGGGTGAAGGCCGGACATCCCGTGATGTTTTCGTCGCGCCATCCCGAGGAATTGAAAGACATGGTCGCCGGCCTCGGCCCCCTGGCGCATGCCGGCACGACCGCCGAGGCGATCGCCTTCGCGGATGTCGTGTTGCTCGCCGTCCCCTACAGCGCGATGAAGCAGATCGGTCAGGATTACGGCAAGGAGCTCGCAACCAAGGTGCTGGTAATCGACGCCAGCAATCCAATTGTGGCGCGCGACGGCGAAGTCGCGACCTGGGCGCGCGAGAAAGGCGCAGGTCTCGCCACCGAGGAACTGATTCCCGGCATCCATCTGGTGCGTGCCTTCAACGCCGTCGGCTACATGAAGGTGCGCGAAGACGCGGCCGACCCGAGCAAGAAAATCGGCATGCCGATGGCCGGCGACGATCCCCACGCCATCGCCATCGCTTCGACCCTGGTGCGCGAGGCCGGCTTCGTGCCCGTCGTGGTCGGAGGGCTGTCGATGGGCAAATACCTGATCCCCGGCACCCCGCTCGGCGGCGAACATACGCCGGAGGAAATCCAACAAATCGTCGCAGGCCTGAAGTAAGTCCGTGTCGAGCAACGACGCCGGATCCGCCCGGGACAACCCGGGCGGCGGCGGACTTTTCTACCGATTGCTGCGCCGGGTCATCGACATCCGGCCGGAAGAGGTCCCTGTCGTAGGCTGGTGCTGGCTCTATATTTTCTCGGTCCTGTCGTCGTACTACATCATCCGTCCGATCCGCGACCAGATGGGCGTCGCCGGCGGAGTCAATAATCTGCAATGGCTGTTCACCGCCTCGCTGGTGGGCATGCTGCTTGTGAACCTGCCATTCGCCTGGCTGGTCGCGCGCTTGCCGCGCAGCCGCTTCATCCCCATCACCTATCGTTTCTTTGCCGTTAATATCCTGGTGTTCGCCGCGATCCTGCGCTGGTCCGACCCGGCCGCTGCCGTCTGGATCGGCCGCGTCTTCTTCGTCTGGGTGTCGGTGTTCAACCTGTTCGTCGTCTCGGTGTTCTGGCAGATGAATGTCGATCTGTTCAGTCCGGCACAGGGCAAACGCCTGTTCGGCATGATC
Organism: uncultured Alphaproteobacteria bacterium; assembly: GCA_963762885.1. GTDB lineage: Bacteria > Pseudomonadota > Alphaproteobacteria > Acetobacterales > Acetobacteraceae > JASHVB01. The sequence continues at coordinate 109,936 of CAVXNH010000077.1, read as the reverse complement.
GCGGCGGGAGCGACGATCGGCGCCATCGTCGGTTCCAGCGTCACCGCCTCGCTGGCGCACGACGTCTCGCCAACCGTGCTGATGCTCGGCTCGGCCGCGTTACTCGAAGTCGCGGTGTTCAGCGTCGGGCGCCTGTCGCGCCTGTCACCCACGCTGCATCACCGGCCCGCAGGCAGCAACAGCGAGCACCCGGTGGGCGGCGGCGTTTTCAGCGGCATCATCCACACCTTCCGCTCCGGCTACCTGATCAATGTCGCCGGCTTCCTGCTGCTGTTCTCGATAACCTCGACGTTTCTCTACATGCAGCAGGCCAACATCGTCAGCCACGGCTTCGCCAATCGTGCCGCGCAAATCACCTTCTTCGCCACCATCGACCTTTTGGTCAACGTCCTGACCCTGCTCATCCAACTCTTCCTGACCGGACGCATCCTGCTGACGCTTGGAGTGGCGCTGTCGCTCGGCCTGCTGCCCGCATTGACGATCGTCGGGTTCGGCGCGCTCGCATTGTTGCCCACGATCATGGCGGTCGCGGTGTTCCAGGTGCTCCGCCGCGCCGCCGATTACGCGATCGCGCGGCCCACCCGCGAGTTGCTCTTCACCGTCGTTCCGCGCGAGGACCGCTTCAAGGCCAAGAGTTTCATCGACACGATCGTCTACCGCACCGGAGACCAGATAGGCGCCTGGTCCACCGCCCTGTTCCGAGGCCTGGGCCTGGGCTCCGCCGAGCTGGCAATGGTGGCGATCCCGTTCGCCGGTGTCTGGCTGGTCAACGCGTTATGGCTGGGCCGCCGGCAGGATCTCCTGGCGGCCGAGCAAGCGTTGCTGGCCGAAGCCCCCGCCGCCGCAGGCGCAACGCCCGAGCCCGCGACAAACGCAGCCGCGGACTGAACGTTATTTCCCCCGCCCCCGCCCCCGTGTCATGGCCGGCCCTCGGGTCAAGCGCCCAAGGGCGGGCTCCGGCCGGCCATGACACAAAGGTTGTGTCCTCACCCCTGCCCCGGCAGCGGTCCGGCTTTACCGAACAGCCACCCCTGGCCGAACGTGCATCCAAGCTGTTCCATCAATCGCGCCAGCTCCCTGGTTTCGATCCCCTCGGCAATGGTCTCCGCTCGCGCCGACCGCGCAAGATCGAGCATCGAGGTGACAACGTTGCGCTCGCGCTCACCGCGCAGCGCACCCTGGACGTAGGCGCCGTCGATCTTCAAATAGTCCACCGGGAAGTCGCGCAGATAACGGAACGCGGCCGCGCCGGCGCCGAAATCGTCCAGACACACCCCGATATTTTGCGCCCGCAGCCGCTCCAGCGTGGTGGCGGCGGTGGCGACGTCCTCGATCTCCGCGGTTTCCGTCAGCTCGACCAGCAACCGTCGATACGACCCGGCCGGCAGCAATCGCAGCAGTTGATCACGGAATGTCTCGCTTTCCATCGACTGGCCGGAGATGTTGGTCGCGATCGAACAGGCCGGCGCACGATCGAGCGCCGCCAGCACCTGCTGCAACACCGCCAGGTCGAGTTCTTCGGCGAGGCCCAGCGCCTCCACGGCAGTCACAAACTCCTGCGTGGTCTGCCACGGCGCGCCGGCCATCGGGGCCGGGCGTAACAATGCCTCGTAGTGGTGCACCGCACGGCTGCGCAGCGCGACCACGGGTTGGAACAGCACCTGGAACTGTCGGCCGGCGATCGCCTGGCGCAGCGCCTCCGTCTGGCCCTGCGCTTGCTCGATGAACCCGGCCAGGCCGGCGGCAAATCCGCTGGCTTCCACCGCCGCGACGCCATTCGCGGCAAATTTCGCCAGGGCAAAGCGCAGCGCCCGCGTCGCCTGCGCTGGCTGCATGTCAGGCGCGGCCAGTCCGATCGTCTGGCTGTCCACCGACAGCGACTCACCCTCCGGCCGCGTCCGCATCAGTGCCTCCAGGCCGGAGGCGAGCATCGCGATGTCGATTTGCCTCTGGCTCAGCACGCCATAGCGGCCGTCTGCGACCTCGCCGACCATGGCTCCTGGCCCACCGACAATGCCGAGCGCCTCGGCAACAGCATCGCGCAACGCGCCGCGCTGCCGCTGGCTCGCGTCGTCGGTAGCAGCGGGCCACCCCTTGATGTCCAGCAGCGCCAGCCTGGCCGCCTGCTTATCGCGCAACCGGGCGCCAACCTCCCTGGCGAACAGCGACGCCGGCTGGACGCCGTCGGCCCGCGCCGGCGGGGCCACCGCCGCCGCCCCGAGCGTCACGCACAGCCGGCGCAGCGGGCCCGGCAGCATCAGCGCAGCGAGGGTGCACGGCGTGCCGGCGGTATCGTTCAGGTGCAGCGAGACCGGCGGCACATGGCCGCACAGCGTGGCGACGATCACCGTGCGCCCCAATGCCTCGTGATCCGCAGCCGCGATCAGAGTGCTCAGCTTGCGCCCGACAAAGCTTTCCGCCTGCGCACCGAAGCGCACAGGGAAGGCGCCGGCGGCCCAGGTGATGCTGGCATCTGGCGACACCTCCAGCAACAATTCCGAGGCGGTGAAGGCCAGGGTCACCAGGCGTTCACGCGACAGGAAGGCGTCGAGGGTGGCGGGGTCTGGCATCGGGTTGGTCCTGCGCAGCTACCGCCATAGTCGCCGCGAAGGGTTGACGCAGGATGAACGGCCAGCTGCTAATTTGCCGGCGGCGGGCTGTCCGGGGCGCCTTCCGGCCGCCACGGCGCCTTGCATGATACCGGGGGATGGCGCGCGCGCCCCGCCTTGGCAGCCGACAGAGTGCTCAGTATCAGGTTCGCGCGGGCAGCCAATCTCCCAGCACTTGCTCTTCGGTATAGGTGACCGCGGTGATGTCCTCGAGCGGCTGTTCGCCGTAGTCCTGGAAATTGGCACGCACCAGCGCGCGAGCCCTGGGCATCTGCTTCGCGATCATGCCGGCTACCTCGCGTCGCAAGCTCGGGCTATCCGCCAGTGCGTCTTCAATCTCGCCACGCGCCCGGCGGATCGTATCCTTCCCTCCGCGCGCAGGCTCGCTTGCCGGCGACACCTGCAGCTTCAGCAGATGCTCGATGACGTTGGCGATATGACTGGCGAGGCTGCGGCGTTCGGATCTGCCCAAACTCTCGATCTCCTCGGCCACATTCTCCCAGTCGATCGGCGCGTTCCATACGGCATCGGCTGCCGCGCGCAAAGCACGAGCCTGCTCTTCACTCCACAGCACCAGGTCCTTGTCGTACAAACCGTCCATGCGCCGATGATAGCAGCACGGACCGCTTGTGTGGAGAGAACGTCAGTCCCCCACCTCGATCACCGCATCCGCTGCGAACGCGCCGTGCCCGTCCGGCATGGCGAACACCGGGTTCAGGTCGATCGATTGCAGCCGCGGCCCCGCCGCCACCGCGAACGCCGAAAGCCGGGCCAGCATCTGCGCCAGCGCATGGACATCCACCGGCGGCCGGCCGCGCGCACCCAACAACAGCGGCGCGCCCTTGATCGAGCGGATCATGTCCTCCGCCACATCGGCGCCGAACGGACAGCGGCGGAACACCACGTCCTTCATCACCTCGACGAAGATGCCGCCCAGACCGAACATCGCGATCGGGCCAAACACCGGATCGCGGTGGATGCCCAGGATGCACTCCACGCCGCCCTGCAATTGCTTCGCCACCAGCACGCCCTCGATGCGCGCGTCAGGCGCGGCACGGTGGGCACGCGCCAGGAGCAAGTCGTAGCCATCACGCACGGCGGCATCGGTCGCCACGCCAAGAAGCACGCCACCGATTTCCGACTTGTGCAGGATGTCAGGCGAAAGAATCTTCATCACCACCGGGAAGCCAAACAGTTCCGCTGCTGCCACCGCCTCTTCGACAGTAGAGCACGCCTGTTCCGGCGCGGAGGTGATTCCGGCAGATGCCAGCAGCCGCTTTGCCTCGGCTTCGGAAGGCGTGGTGTCGGGCAGCGTTGCCGCGTGCACCTCCGGCGGTGGGGCGCCGGGCGGCGCGGCGAATGCGGTGCCGAAGCGGCCCATCGCGTCGATCGCTATAACCGCGCGCGTGGGATCTTCGTGGCAGACCCAGCCCTCCGCTTCCAGTTCGTCGATGCGATCGCGCGGTGCGATGATCGACAGCGCATAGAGCCGGCCGGGATATTTCACCCGCACCAGGTTCAATTGCTCGCGGATCATCGGCCAGCGGCGCGAGGACGCCGTCATGCTGAAGAATCCCAGCACCGATGAGTAGCCGCCATCGTGCACCACGGCCTCGGCGAACTTGCTGATCAGCGTAACGTCGTTGCCCATCTGCGCGGTGGCATCCACCGGATTGCGCGGCGCGCAGAATGGCACCAGATCGCGCAGATATTTCTGCGATGCTTCCGGCATCTCCGGCATCGCCAGGCCGACATCGCTGGCCACGTCGCTGATCAGCACGCCGGCGCCGCCCGATACGGTGATCACGCCCAGCGTGTTCTTCACCGGGTAGATCTTCCGTGTCGCGGTATGCGCGATGTCCAGCATCTCTTCCGAATTGCGAGCGCGCATCACGCCGAATTCGCGCATCACCGCTTCGGTCACCGCGTCGTCGCCGGCAATCGAGGCGGTGTGCGACTTCGCCGCCTTGCCGCCGAGCTCGCTGCGTCCGACCTTCTGCATCACCACCGGCTTCTTCGCCGCCTTGGCGATTTCCAGTGCGGCGATCAGGTTCTGCGCCTCGCGGATGCCTTCCAGGTAGGTGGCGATCACGTCCACCTCCGGATTTTCCGCCAGCCAGCCGATGCACTCGCCCACCGTCACGTCGGCCTCGTTGCCGGTCATGATGCACAGCGACGCACCGATGCCGCGATTGCGCGCCAGGGTGTAGAGGTGCGTGCCATAGGCGCCGGACTGCGAGGCGATGCCGATGCGTCCCAGCACCGGCCAGCCGGAATCGAACGACGAGGAGAACGTCGCATAGTACGACGTGCGCGCGTCGAACACGCCCAGGCAGTTCGGTCCCAGGATGCGCATGCCGTGCGCGCGGGCAGTGGCGACCATGGCGGCCTGCACTTCGGCGCCGGCGTTATCGACTTCGGCGAAGCCCGCAGTGAACATCAGCGCCGCCTTGGTGCCGCGCTTGGCCAGGTCTTCCACCGCCTGCGGGGCGATCTCGGCGCCAACAGCGACGATCGCCACGTCCGGGGTTTCCGGCAGGGACGCAACGGAAGGAAAAGCTGGCAGTCCCTGCACTTCGGCGCGATTGGGGTTCACCGGATAGATCGGGCCCTTGAAGCCTTGCGCTTTCAGATAGGCGATCGGCCGGCCGCCGATGCGTGTCGGATCGGACGAGGCGCCGAGCACGGCGATCGACCGTGGCGAGAGCAGTGGTGTGAGGCCGGAAAAGCGCGAGGCTGAGTCGGGCATGGCGATGGACGTTCCCTCGTTGACTGCGAAGCGGCTTCTGCCGGTTCGACGATGGCAGCAGTGTGACGGGGGGATGGGGCGGCGTAAACCTCTCCCGCGGGAGCGGGAGAGGTCGAGGTGCGTCAGCACCGAGGGTGAGGGTGATCGGGTCGGCACGTAGCAGGTAGAGGGTAGTGTGCCGACCCGATCGCCCTCACCCTCGTGCTTCGCACTTCGACCTCTCCCGCTCCCGCGGGCGAGGTAACACCGGCGAAGTTGGCTACGACCGTTGCATCGCCAACAGATCGAGCGGCGCCGGTTCGGGCACGCCAAGAATTGTCAGCGCGGCATGCGCTTGGCCGCGATGATGCGTCTGATGGTTGAAGAAATGCGCCAGCGTGTCGCAGCGTCGTTGCGTATGCGCCTTCCCGGCGATCGTGCGGTATTCGAAATTCGCGGTGAAATCCGCTTCGGCCAGCCCGCCGACGAAGCGAATGATCCGCGCATCCTCGGCTTCGCGCGCCTCGCGCAGCGCGTCGAAGTCTTCGTAAACAATCTCATTCAATCGCGTCGGTTCCGGCCCCTCGCCGGTCAACCGTCGCAGCCAGACCCGATCCGCCACCACCAGATGGTTCAGGGTGCCGTGCAGGCTGCGGAAGAACAGCCCGACATCGCGCCGCCGCGCTTCGTCCGGCACGCGCGCTGCCTCGTCATACAATCGCCGATTGGCCCAACGATTATACGCGGCGAATTGTTCGTAATGCGATTTCCACATCGCGCGGCCTCCGGATTGTTGTGTCGACGCAACCGTTACGCATCGGGTCCGCGTCGGCGGATGCCTTCGTAGGGCGTGCCGTCGCGATGGGTATAGGCGGCAGGCTTGCCGCCGGCCGGCGCCAACATGTCGATGCCAGGATAATCGGCGGCGTCGCCGGCGATCCGCGTGCCGATCTCCAGCACCAGCGCGTCGGCGCTTGATCGGTTTTGGAGACAGTGCCCGTTGCGGTCGCCCGCCTTGAAGCCGGCAGCGTCCCCACCGGTCAGCACTTCCTCGCCGGCATCGGTTACCAGCGTCACCTCGCCCGACAGCACATACACGAATTCGTCGCCCTCGGTGTGCCAATGGCGCTGGCTGGACCAGGCTCCCGGCGGCAGCCGCAGCAGGTTGACGCCGAACTGCGTCAATCCGGCCGCATCGCCCAGCTTGCGGCGCTCCCGCGCCCGGCAGGGCTCGTCGAACGGCGACGGGTAGAGCGTGCCGATGACCGGCGTCAGCAGCCGGGGATCGATGCGTTTGATCATCATCGCCTCCTTGATCGCGCATCATCATTGTGGCGCAGCGAAGCGCTTCACGGTAGTGAGATCGCACCGCGGCATGGTGAGGTTTTCTCATGTCCAGCCCCTCGCTCCGGGCGTTGCGCGCGTTCGCCGAGGTCGCCCGGGCCGGCAGTCTGGCCGAAGCGGCGCGCAGCCTGCACGTGTCGCCGTCAGCGGTATCGCACCTGCTGCGCGACCTGGAGATTTCGCTTGGCTTTGCCCTGTTTGCTGGCCGCGGCCCCGGCGCCCCGCTGTCCGAGCATGGCACGCGCCTGGCCCGCCGGTTGGCCGGGGCGTTCGACACCATCGATCTGGCGGTGGACGAAGCGCGCCATCGCAGCGGCGACGTGCGCGTCTCCGCGCTGACGAGTTTTTCAACCTTGTGGCTGGTGCCGCGGCTCGCACGCTTCCAGTCACAGCATCCCGATGTGCGGCTGCTACTGGCGACCGGCACGCGCCCGGTGGACCTGCGGACCGAGCCTTTCGAGTGCGCGATCCGCTGGGGGCGCGGCATCTGGCCCGGCCTGGCGGCGACGCTGTTGTTTCGCGAACGCCCGGTCGTGGTGGCCAATCCGCGGCTGCTTGCAGAGCATGGGCCGATGGCGGCACTGCCGCGGCTGGCAGCGCGCAGCCGTGACGCAGACTGGTCGCTCGCGGCAGAGGCGCTGGGTCTGCCGGACATCGCGCCGGTGCTGACGTTCGAAACGCGCGCACTGGCGGTGCAGGCGGCGATCGCCGGGATCGGCGCAACGGTGGTGGACCGGCACCTCGTCGCGGATCTGCTTGCGGCCGGGATGTTGGCGGAGGTCGCGCCGGCACATGCGGTGGACCGGCCGGAGGGCCACTACTTCGTCGCCCTGCCCGAGGCACTACGCGACCACCATGTCCGGGCGTTCCGTGATTGGCTTGCGGCGGAAGTCGGGTGACAGGTATCACTCGACATTGTCAGATTTTTTCCAGTCATTCTTGACATGTCCATTTAAGTCGCCTATAGGCCAACGTGGAGGTGCCCCATGAGCGACGGGCCGGACAAAACTCTCCAGATGCACAAACGCTGGCAGGCGCTTGCGAGGGCGGCGGCACGGGACGCCTACGAAACAGTGGAATTGCGAGAACGACTCGAACGAGCAGTGGAGGAGGACTGCCGGCGTGAAGTCACGCCCGCTTTCCTAAACGCGTTGAGGAAGGAGCTTGACGATGGCCGCCAAGCCTCCCTCTTCGCAGAAGATCGGTTAAATCGACTGGATGCGTTGCGGCGCCTCGTCGCCGGAAACCCGCTAGGTGGCGTAATCATAGACTGCGCGATTGAGGTCGCAACTGAGGGGCTGAACGGCCCTGGAACGCTGCGAGAAGCGGTTAAACGAGCGCTTCTGCAACGCGCTCAAAGCGGTACCCGTCAGGTCGAAACGCACTACCGATACGAGGCAACAGAGGAGGACTCGGTAAACGTCCGACGCCGGTCAGATACCGCGATCGAGGCCACAGATTTTGGCCGCCTCGCCGCGCGTATAATTGGCGAGGAGCCTAAACCTCCCGCGCGCGGCATTCAAAGGCGAACTGGGATCGAGGAAGGGCCGCCACTGTGAACCACGAGGAGTTCGAGCGAGGACTGCCGTCTCGCCACTATGATGTTGTAGAGGAGGGAGCTACGGCACGGCGCGGTGCGATTGCTTGCGATATAGGAACGAAAAAGAACCTTAGCTTTTCGACGGAAGGTCTCGAGTTGGTACTGCTTCGCTCCGTGGGAGCCTCTCATCTTTGACGCGCTGCTCGTCGCCGCGGCGGTTGAGTTTTGTGACAGGGAGTTTCGACGCCCGGCAAGTAGCTGGGGACGTGAGATCTTCCTGACGTTGCCAGTTCATGATGTCAACAGATGGCGCGACTCTGAGGTGCTTCGCGCACTTGTCGAGGCGCTGCAATTTCTAACGGGAGATCGTTGGCACCTTCGATTTAAGAAGCGAAAGAATCAGGAACCGGCCCCACGCCAAGGAAAAATTCCATTTCCAGCCGACGCAAGGTGGGTCATCCCATTTAGCAATGGCTTGGACTCGTGGTGTGTCGCGACCCTCGTCGAACAACGGGGTGCAGGTTTACTCCGGGTGAGGCTCTCTCCTCACGCCGGCCGGGGCGGTGCGCAGCAAGCTACGAAGCCATTTGCGGTCGTCCCATACAACGTCAGGGCCATATCGTGCCGTCTCGACGAAACCTCGGTGCGATCCCGTGGCTTCAAGTTTGCTCTCATCAGCGGGGTTGCAGCTTACCTCGCCAAAGTGGAGGAAATCATCGTCCCTGAAAGCGGACAGGGCGCGTTGGGCCCTGTGGTCGTTCCTGTTGGTCAGGCCTATCCTGACTATCGCAGTCATCCGCAATTCCTGGTTCGGATGGAGCGGCTCCTGGCCGCGCTTCTAGGTCACAAAGTGCACTACAGATTTCCACGCATCTGGAACACCAAGGCAGAGACGTTGCGCGAAGCGCTGTTAGGTCACAGTTCAAATGCATGGATCGATACCCGCTCCTGCTGGCAAAGTCAGCGGTGGGCAGTAGTTGAACGCGAACACCGTCAATGCGGAATTTGTGCGGCGTGCCTGCTGCGGAGATTGAGCGTCTTTTCGGCTGGGCAGATCGAACCTTCTGGGTGGTACGTGTGGGAGAATCTCACCGCGAGTATCTTTGAGGCAGGTGCAGCCTCCTCCTTTGCTAGGCATAATAAAATGTTTCGTCGATACGCCATATCTGGAACCCTTCACCTCGATTACATCGCTGAGTTGGCTGACTCTGCTGCTCACGCAGGCACTGTCACGAGGAATGCGGTCCTTCTGAGTCAAGCTTTGGGGGACCCGGCCCCTGTTGTCGAGACTTGTCTGGTGCGCTTGCTCTGCGCGCATGCTAAGGAGTGGGCGGGATTCATTCACTCCCTAGGCGAAGCTTCATTTATTGCTCAGTGGGCGCAGACGACAGCATGAGCACGAATTTGGATCACGTTACATCGACCGATCTGGGCGAGCGCCTGCGCATCGCCCGCGAAGCCGCGAAAGTGACCCAGGCTGCCGCTGCCGCGGCTGCCAACATGGCACGGACGACACTGGTGGCAATCGAGCAGGGGCAGCGCAAGGCGCGCATCGACGAGCTACAAATTCTGGCAAAGCTCTACGGAACCTCGGTCAACGCCTTGGTTCGGCGCGAGGCTGTCCACGTCGATCTCGCTCCCCGATACCGGAAATTGGCTGAACAAGCTGATCCGGCCGTTGAGGCCGCCGGCAAGCTGTTCGACCGATCTCGTCAGAGCTGAGGTCGAGCTGGAAAACCTGCTTGGCATCCATCGCATCCGCAATTATCCGCAGCAGCGTCCCATCTTGCCGGGTGACGTGCGCATACAGGCAGAGCAGGATGCGCTTGAGGTTCGGCATTGGCTCGGTCTGGGCCTTGCACCAATCTCCGACGTCATTGCGTTGCTCGACCTCCAACTCGGCGTACGCGTGTTCGTGCGCGAACTGCCAAGCCGCATATCGGGGCTGTCCGCATTCGACGAAACGGTGGGCGCTTGTATCTTGATGAACCCCGTCGGTCGCCGCAGCCGCCGGCAGTACACGGCAGCGCACGAACTCGGGCATCTGGTATCCAGCCGGGGCGACCCGGAAGTGCTGCTGGATGGTGGCCCAGAGCATGCACGGGAAGAACGCTACGCGCACGCGTTCGCTCGAGGCTTTCTGATGCCGGCACGCGCGGTCATGCAACAGTTCCAGGAACTAACCGCCGGAGCATCGCACCTGACCCGGCGGCACGTCATATTGCTCTGCCACATCTTCGGCGTGTCGCGCGAGGCGATGGTCCGGAGGTTGGAAGAGTTGAAGCTAACCAAGTCGGGGACCTGGGACTGGTTCGAAGCGCACGGCGGCATCACTGACGAACAGGAGCGGCAGGTACTCGGCGAGGCCGCGGACATCGACACCGGTCAGACCGATGCAAACGGGCCTGCGTCAATTCGGCTGAACCAGATGGCCGCGGACGCCTGGCAGAAGGACTTGCTCAGCGAAGGTCAACTTGCGCGACTGCTCCAAATTGATCGCGTCACGCTGAGAGAATTGCTCGATGCGCTTGCGGAGGACCCTGCCGAGGCCGACGAGGCGCTCGAACTCCGTGGCTGACGAGCCGCCACTGATCATCGCCGACGCCAGCGTCGCCATCAATTTGAATGCGACCGGCAAAGCCATGGAAATTCTGGATGCGCTGCCATTCAAGGTCGTGGTCGCCGATATTGTCGAAGCCGAACTCCAGGAGGACCGCCGCACCGGCCGGCGAGACGCGGCGCTGCTGGCCCAACTGGTCAAGGCAGAACGCATCGGCATAGTCTCGTTGAACGACGTCGCATTGGGCGTGTTCGGTGAGCTGGTTACCGGCTCCGCCGCCGAGACGCTCGACGACGGCGAGGCCGCAACGATCGCCTATGCCGTGACGCACGGCGCCGTGCCGGTCATCGATGAGCGCAAGGGCCGCCGGATCTGCAATCAGCGCTTCGGCGGGATCCGGCTGCTGTCGACGGCGGAATTGTTCATGCAGCCGACCGTCGAGGCAGCGCTCGGGCGCGACGCGCTGAGGGACGCGGTGTTCCAGGCGTTGCAAACCGCCCGCATGCGGGTACTGCCTGATTATGTCGCTTGGGTAGTCGCGCTGATCGGGATCGATCGCGCTCTGCAATGCCCAAGCCTGCCGCAAAGGGCTCTTTACCGATAACGAAGCTGGCTATGTCACCCGGATTCCGATGCGTGCAGCGCAGCGGCAACGATCGGCGCGGCCGCGACCGACATGCGACCGCCGTCATGACCTACGCCCGGCACGTCGATCACCGTCCAGGTGCAGCACGCGCCCAACGCCTCGGCTGCGGCGCGGCCGGCGCGGACATAGTTATGCGCCCGCTCATGCCGCGTGCCGCCCTGCCGCATGGAGCGTGGGCCCTTCGGAAAGAATCGGCCCGTAGTCTTGATGTCCTGCGTGCCAGCCAGCACGGTGATGCGAAAGCGCAGCAGCGCACGCAACGCATCCGCATCGAGTTCGGTCTCGCCCAGCCCGAACGGCCAGGCAATATCGAGATCCGGCATCGCATACGTGCCGGCATTGGCGCTGACGGCAATCGCTACGTGGTCACGGAATCCGAACGACACCATGCGGTGGACGAACTGCCCGCCGGCGGAATGACCGAACAGCCCGTAGCGCCGCCGCGTCGTGATGCCTTGCGCCTGCAACGCAGCGAACAGGCGCTCGTCGATGCCATAGGTCCACTGCGCGCGCGGGTTCGGCGAGCCGGCTTCGTCGTGCAAATTGCCGAAGTGGTACCACAAGTATTCCGGAAACGACGCCTCCGGAAATTCGATCGCGATCGCCAGGATGGAGGCCTCGTCCACCAACGCCTGCCAATAGTCGCGATAGGCCGCCCCGTTGCGTCCGACCCCATGATGCACGAACAGCACCGGCGTGTCGGGGGCGAAATTCCCGGGGCACGCCGCATGCAGCACCAGGGGACGCTCGGGAAACGCCGGATCGACATAGGGCAGCGAGTTTGCGCCAGGCGTATCCACCAGGCGCAATAGGTCGGTCACCGCCTGAGCGCCCGGCGGCTGCCATCAGCACCGCGCTTCATTTTGGCGGCGGCGGCGCGGCGACCGCGGTCGGTCCGAGAATCGTCAGTCTCGCACCGTTGCCAGTGGTTTCGACATGCACGTAGCCATACTTCGCGGTCAGTTCGACGATATCCATCAGCGTCTGCCGATTGCTTTCATCCAACGAACCGACCGAATGAAACCGCAGGTCGAGCTCGAGCCTCGGCGCCTGCTGGGTCTGATGCGCCAGCTTGTCCTTCAGCGCTGGTTCGCCGGCGAGAGGCTCGCCGTTCCACGAGGCTGATCCGTCCGGATTGATCGTCAGGCTCACGGGTTTTTGCGCCGGTGGCGCCGGGTCTGCCGCCTGCGCCGCCACACCACCGATACCGATCGCCGCGACCAGTCCGGCGACACCGAGAATGCTACGCACCATGACGACGCCGCGACCCGGGAAACACCCCACGTTCGAGGATTTCGAGCGAATATTCCCGGTACGTCAGGCCCGCCGCCTCCGCGCACTCCAGACGCCGCAAGGCGATCTCCCGCGGCGGCGTCTTCCACGCACGTTTCACCGCACGCCGCCAGCACCACTGACGCCAGGACGCGTGCGGATCGGCAATGATCGGGTCGAGCGACGGCCCGCGGTTATGGCCGAGCGACGCCGTTCCGACCGCATCCCACGGCGCGGCGCCGTCGTCGTACCAGATCGCACGATTGCGCAATGACAGGTCAGGCCGCCTTCGCAACGGCGCGCTTCGCGATCACGCCGACCAGGTGGGCGCGATATTCCGCACTCGCATGGATATCGCCGTTCATCCCGTCCTCCGGCGTCTTGATGCCGGCCACCGCGTCGGGCGAAAAATTCGCCGACAGCGCCTGTTCCATCGCCGTCTGCCGGAACACGCCGCCCTGCCCTGCGCCCGTCACCGCGACACGCACGCCGGACGGAAACTTCGCAACAAACACCCCGACGATCGCATAGCGCGACGCCGGGTTGCGGAACTTTTCGTACCCGCCTTCTCCGGCACCGGAAACTCGACCTCGGTGATGATCTCGTCCTGCTCCAGTGCCGTCGAGAACATGCCGGTGAAGAAGTCATCCGCCTTGATCGACCGCTTGTTGGTCTTGATCGTCGCACCCAGTGCCAAGGCCGCGGCCGGATAATCCGCCGCCGGATCGTTGTTGGCGATGCTGCCGCCGATGGTGCCGCGATGCCGCACCGCTTCGTCGCCGATCATGCCCGCAAGCGCCGCCAGCCCGGGTATCTTCGCCTTCAGCTCGGCGCTTTCCGCCACCGCGGCATGCCGCGTCATGGCGCCGATGGTGACGCTGTCGGCGCCAACCTTGATACCGGTCAGCCCGAGTTTCGCCAGATCGACGATCACGCTCGGCTTGGCGAGCCGCATCTTCAGCACCGGAATATAGGTCATGCCGCCGGCGAGCGCCTTCGCCTCGGGATCGCCCGCAAGCAATTTGACGGCATCGTCGAGGCTGGCCGGCTTTTGATAGGAGAAATCATACATCGTCCTGGTTCCTCTTATTCCGCCGCCATCGCAGGACGGCCGGCTTGGATGATCGACCACAGTTTTGCCGGGGTCGCCGGCATGTTGATATGCCGCACGCCGTAATCACGCAGCGCATCGACGATGGCGCCGATCACCGCCGGCGGCGAACCGATCGCACCCACCTCGCCGCACCCCTTCACGCCCAGCGGGTTGTGCGTGCACAGCGTAACCTCGGTTGCCACATTGATGTTCGGCACGTTGTCGGCGCGCGGCATGGTGTAGTCCATGAACGAGCCGGACAGCAGTTGGCCGTCGTCGCTATAGACCGCGTTCTCCAGCAAGGCCTGGCCGACGCCCTGGGCGACGCCGCCTTGCACCTGGCCCTCGACGATCATCGGGTTGATCACGCGGCCGACGTCGTCCACCGCGACGAAGCTCACCACCGCGGGGACGCCGGTATCCATGTCCACCTCCACTTCGCAGATGTGGCAGCCGGCGGGGAAGGTGAAGTTCTTCGGATCGTAGAATGCGGTCTCTTCAAGCCCCGGCTCGAGTTCCTCGATCGGGTAGTTGTGCGGCACGTAGGCGGCGAGCGAAATCTCCGCCAGCGCTTTCGACTTGTCGGTGCCGGCGACGGTGAACTGACCGTCCTTGAACTCGATATCGTCCACCGAGGCTTCCATCAGGTGCGCGGCGATCTTCTTGCCCTTGGCGATGACCTTGTCCATCGCCTTCACCATCGCCGAACCGCCAACCGCCAGGCTGCGGCTGCCATAGGTCCCCATGCCGAACGGGATTTTTCCCGTATCGCCGTGGATCACCTCCACCTGTTCGATCGGCACGCCAAGCTGCGCGGAAACAAGCTGAGCGAAGGTGGTTTCATGCCCCTGGCCGTGGCTATGCGCACCGGTAAACACCGTGACGCTGCCGGTCGGATGCACGCGAATGTTGGCGCATTCATACAAGCCCGCGCGCGCACCGAGCGATCCCACCACGGCGGACGGCGCAATGCCGCACGCTTCGATATAGGTGGACACGCCAATGCCGAGCAATTTTCCGCGCGCCCTTGCGGCGGTGCGCCGCGCTTCGAAGCTGTCGAAGTTGGCCGCCTTCAGCGCGGCGTCGAGCGTCGCCTGGTAGTTGCCGCTGTCGTATTGCAGCGCGACCGGGGTCTGGTAGGGGAAGGCGTCGGCGGGAATGAAATTCTGCCGCCGCACCGCGATGCGATCCTTGCCGGTGTCGTGCGCGATCACGTCCACCAGGCGTTCCAGCAGGAACGTCGCCTCCGGCCGGCCGGCGCCGCGATAGGCGTCCACCGGCACGGTGTTGGTGAACACCGCCTTCACTTCGCAGTAGATCACCGGCGTCTTGTAAACCCCGGCGAGCAACGTGGCGTAGAGATAGGTCGGAATGCACGGTGCGAACGTCGACAGATAGCCGCCCATGTTGGCCAGCGTCGAGATACGCAGGGCGAGGAAATTGCCATCGGCATCCAGCGCCATCTCGGCGGTGGAAACATGGTCGCGGCCATGCGCGTCCGACATGAAGCTTTCGTTGCGCTCGGCGGTCCACTTCACCGGACGGCGCAGCTTGCCGGACGCCCAGGTGACGATCGCTTCCTCGGCATAGTGGTAGATCTTCGAGCCGAAGCCGCCGCCGACATCGGGCGCGACAACGCGTAGCTTGCTCTCCGGGATGTGCAGCACAAACGCGCCCATCAGCAGGCGGATGACGTGCGGGTTCTGGCTGGTGGTGTACAGCGTGAAGTCGCCGTTGGACGGATCGCACTCGCCGATTGCCGCGCGCGGCTCCATCGCATTCGGCACCAGGCGATTGTTGGTGAGGTCGAGCTTCACCACCTTCGCCGCCTTGTCGAACACGCCGTCCACGATCGCTTTGTCGCCGATGTGCCAATCGTAGCACAGATTGCCGGCGGCATCGTCGTGCACCAGAGCAGCGCCCGGCTTCAGGGCATCCTGCATCGTGGCCACGGCCGGGAGATCCTCGTAGTCGATCGCCAGCAGTTCGGCCGCGTCCTTCGCCGCCTGTTTGGTTTCGGCGATCACCACCGCAACGGGATCGCCGACATGGCGCACCTTGCCGACCGCCAGCACCGGGTGCGGCGGCTCGGCCATCGGCGAGCCATCCTTGTTATAAATCTGCCAGCCGCAGGGCAGGCCGCCCACGCCATCGGCCGCCATGTCGGCGCCGGTAAACACCGCCACCACGCCGGGCGCCTTCGCCGCTTCCGCCGTGTCGATGCTGCTGATTTTCGCGTGCGGCCGGTCGGCGCGCTTGAGCACCGCGTGAAGCTGCCCGGGCCGGTTCAGGTCGTCCACGTAGTTGCCGCGGCCCCGCAGGAAACGACCATCCTCCTTGCGGCGAACCGATGCACCGATGCCATCGAATGCCATAACGTCTCTCCCGCTTTATTGCGTCGCGCGTTTATTCGGCGGCGGCTTGCACGGACTTGCCGTGCATCAGCGGCCACGCGGCGGCGATCGCCTTCACGATGTTATGGTAGCCGGTGCAGCGACAGAGGTTGCCTTCCAGGCCCTCGCGGATTTCTCGCTCGGTCAGCCCGTCCGGATGCGCGTTCACCAGGTCGATGGCGGTCATCACCATGCCCGGCGTGCAGAAGCCGCATTGCAATGCGTGGTGCTCGCGGAACATCTCCTGCATCGGGTGCAGCGTGCCGTCGGGCGCCGCCACGCCCTCGATCGTCAGGACGTTCACGCCATCGGCCTGCAACGCGAGCATGGTGCAGGACTTCACCGCCTCGCCGTTCACATGCACGACGCAGGCGCCGCATTGGCTGGTGTCACAGCCGACATGCGTGCCGGTCAGTCCCAGTTTTTCGCGCAATAGCTCGACCAGCAACGTGCGACCTTCGACCTCCGCCGTGTGCTGCTTGCCATTGACCGTCAGTGTCACCTGAGGCATGCGCGCTCCCCCTCATCCTCACCGTGTTGCAATAGGTCTGGCCGCCACGATGTGCCCGGCGGTCCAGTTGGCGGAGTGTGGTCGCGCGCCGGTGCGGCGGTCAAGACGGCAGGGAGAGTCGGCAGCGATTCTCAAGTCGATCGAGTCTCGTTCCGAGCTTACCGTGGCGACCTGGCCGTGCCGCGGCCGACGCGCCGCCATTGGGCCAATCTCTCCGGTTTCGCCACCCCCCGGAGACCCGCGCCATGAAGATCGCCCGCCCGCGTAACCAGGTCGTCCACCGGCCGATCGACCCGCCGATCCAAACCTCGATCATGGGCACTTTGCGCACGACCGGCTACGTGATTTCCCGCCGATTCCAATCGTACAAATTATTACTTCAATGCTTCTATTATATCCGCCGTCGGCTACGCACCGGATGGGTGACAGGTCGCGCCAATCCGAACCGTTCACAAAACTGTGGGCGAACCGCGGACCGGCCCAGCCGGCCGCAGATATTTATTGCGGTTCAGCTAAGATCGTGCCACTGACTGGAGCAGTAGGCTCGTCCGGCAGACGCACGGTCGATAACGACACAACAAATCAGGCTTCTCAAACGCAGGACTGGCCCGCCAAGAGGTCAGTACCGATGCTGTATGTCTCGCCGCCTCTTCCACCTTATTCGCCGCCACCCAGCGCGGCGTAGGAGGAAAGCCTCATGAACGCTGCTCAACACCGCCCGTCAATTCCAGGCCGTTGGCATGTCTTGCGCCAGAGCCGTCCAACGCCGACAGGCCCGGACACCCGGCGCCGCGGAATGGCGGGCTGAGCGATGCCACCGCAGCGACGCCTGGATCATGCATTGCGGGACGCCGCCGAGGCCTTGCGCGCGGTGGCGGATGCCACCGGCGACGACAGGGATCACGACGACCGTCGCGACGATCGCGAGTGTGCGGCAGAACGCCGCGACTGCTTCGGCTCATCGAAGGAGCTGTCGCGCCTGGGACATGCGCTGCTGGAGGCAGTCGAGGTCCTGCGCGAAGTCGCGGAGGCGCGTTGCTGCGAGCCGGAGTGCCATGACCCGCCCGAATGCGGCGAGCCCTCCCACCCTGCACAACCGGCACCGATGCCGCCCTATCCGCCTTACCCGCCCTATGCTCCCTATGCGCCGTTCCCGCCATATCCGCCGTACCCACCCGTGGTCGTGATCGGCGGCGGCGCGTGCGGATGCAGTTGCCAGCAGGCCGCGATGGCCCCTGCGGCAACGCCCCCGGCCACGGCCCCAGCAGCGCCGGTCACGCCTTCGCCATCGGGCGCCGCCACGCAGGCTGCGGCAAATCCTGCGGCCGCGGTGCACGTGGTCAGAAGCGCCAGCCCGGGAGGCTTCCCGGACCTCACCAGCCTGCATGATGTCGAGACGTTGCTTGACATCGGTGAGTCCGCGGCAGCCCTGGTCCGTCGCACATTGTCCCATCCGCCAGGAGGGAAGGGAGCATGAGCGAAATCGACGCGGCCAAAGCTCTCTGGCCGACCTACGCCCTGCGGGCCTGGCTTGGCGCCTTGATGGCGCAAATCCGGCGAACCCGGCAAGACCTGGAAATCCGCATCGACGCCGCCGAGAAAGAGGTTGCCCGCCTGCGTCGGCAGGATGAGCGCGCGGGGTCCGTGATCGAGTCGCTACAGGATGCCATCGGGCAGGTCGATGAACGGCTGCGCGAGGTCCGCGACACACACGTTCTGGCACCGGCCGAAAAACGTGGCGAGCCAGAGCACGAGCGGTCAGGGGACGAGCACGCGCAGCACCGCGCCGCGGAAAGCGGCATCGCAGAGCATGAACACCCCTCCGGCCCGATATCCGAGGAAAAGGAATCCGACGGTCCTTCGCCGACCCGCGGTCCCGGCCGAAGGCGCTGATCGGTTACGGCCCCATACCACGAGGAGCTGCAGGAATGTCCAGCCCACCGTACCCGCCCTATCCGCCATTCCCGCCCTACCCGGCGAATGCGCCGTTCCCGCCATTTCCCCCCTACCCGCCGTACCCGCCAACGTGCTGTCCTTGTCCGTGCCCGCAAGCGGCCGCGCCGGCTGCCGCAACGACACAGCCGTCCACCGGCACCACGACGGGTGCTCCACCACCACCACCACCGCCACCTCCTCCTTCTGCGCCCCCGCCACCTCCCCCCCCCTCCGCCGCCGCCCAGCGTTCCGCCGCCTCCACCCCCGCCCGCGGTTGTGACCGTGGCTGCCGTCATCGTCGTGGCCTGAACCGCGCGATATGACGGAACGCACGACAAACCTCCGCGCGTTCCTGGCTCGCCTGGCGATCGACCCCGAGGCACTGACCCGGTACCTCGAGGATCCGCGCGGCACGATCGAGCGCATGGGACTGGACGAGGCCGGCAGGCGCGCCCTGCTGGCCGCCTCGGCCGATGCGATGTGGAGCCTGCTGCTCGACCGCCCGCTGCCAAAAGAGCAGCAGCAGGCTGCCGAGGCGGAGGGCGGAATTCAGCGTGGCGGATCGCTGGTCGTGGTCGGCACCGGCATCCGCACGGTCGGGCACCTGACGACCGAGGCCATCGCCTGGATCAAGGCGGCGGATACGGTGCTGTATCTGGTTGCCGACCCGGTGGCGGAAGAGGCAATCCGCGAACTCAATCCCCACAACGCGATGTCGCTGCGCGGCTATTACGGGGAAGGCCTCGCACGGGTCCAGTCGTACGAGGCGATGGTCGAACACATCATGAGCTGCGTGCGCGCGGGACAGCGTACCTGCGCGGCATTCTACGGCCATCCGGGCGTGTTCGCGTTTCCCTCGCACGAGTCGATCCGGCGCGCCCGGGCGGAGGGTTATGCCGCCCGCATGCTGCCTGGCGTCTCCGCCGAGGACTGTCTGTTTGCCGACCTTGGCGTCGATCCGGCGGTGAATGGCTGCATGTCGATCGAGGCCAGCGACTTTCTGCTGCATGAGCGTGTCATCGATACCACCAGTGCGCTGGTGCTGTGGCAAATCGGCGTGGTCGGGGACTGGACGTATCGCGCCGAGGGCTATCAGTTGGGTGCCCTGCCCATGCTCGTGGCGAAGCTGACCGCACTGTATGGCGAGGCGCACGAAGCCTTCCTGTACGAGGCAGCGACGTTACCGGGACTGCCTCCGCATATCCTGCCGATCGCGCTGACCCACATCGCTCCGGTCTATCTCAATGCCGGCAGCACGCTGTATGTCCCGCCGCTGCGGCCGAAAACACTGAACCGCGCCATGGCATCCGCGCTGGGCATTGTCCGGTAAGGGCCTGGCCGTGAACCTCGAGGCTTTCGCGCTCTCGGAGAATCCGCAGCCCCTGATCCCGGCGCCGGCGGAGCGGGACTGGATGGAAACCGGCACGGCGCGCCATGCCTATCGTTGCCTGCCGCTGGCGGTTGCCAACACGTTTGGCTGGCAGTTGCTGCTGCCGGCGGACGTGACCGCGGCCTGGAACGGCGGAGACGGGATCGCCGATGTGTCGGTGTCGTGTTCGCGCCCGGACCAGGCGATCAGCAATTTCGCCAACGGCATCCTGACCTTCGATGTCGGCTACATTTTTCGCACGCCGCTGGATTTCCATTTGCTGGTTACCGGTCCAAGCAATCAGTTCAAGGACGGCATTGCGCCGATGACCGCGGTCGTGGAGTCCGATTGGCTGCCGTACAGCTTTACCATGAACTACCGCTTCACCCGGCCGGGCCAGGTGCGCTGGCAGGCCGGCGAGCCTTACGCGCAGATCTGCATCGTGCGGGCTGGCGTCCAGCAGGGCGTGCAGCCGGTGATCCGGCGGCTGAGCGACGACCCGAAACTGGATGCCGACCATGCCGCGTGGCGCGAGCGGCGCAGCAGGATGCGCGACCGGCTCGCCGCCCTCGATCCCGCCGCGCTGCGGTCCCCGTGGGACCGGGACTATTTCCTCGGCCGTTACGCGGACGGCCGCACGACCTACGCAGAGCATACCAACAAACTGCGGCTGCGTGCGCCGATCGATCAGCGGCGGTGAGGGCGCCGGATGCTCGAACTGCGGTGCTTCGCCGACCCGGACGACTGCGCTGCGGTGATCGGCGCCTACGAACGCAGCAGGGACGCGCACGGCGCCATCGTCGGCGATGCCTTCTTCGATCGCCGCGTGATGTGGATCGGCAGTTTTCCGGATCCCGAGAATTTGGCGCGGCGCATTCTGCAGCAATGGCGTCATCGGGCGACGGCGGTGGCGTCGATGTGGGCTGGTCACAGACTGTATTCCGACACGATCCAGGTCGTCCGCTGGGATGGTCAGGCGATGCCGCCACACCGCGATCACTGCCATCCCGATGGTTCGCCCAACCCGACGCCGTGGCGGGAATGGGCGGGGATCATCTACCTGAACGGGGGTTACACCGGCGGTCGCCTGCGCTTTCCGGAAATCGGGGAGAGTTACAGTCCCGTCACCGGTTCCCTGGTGCTGTTTTCCGGGGCGTTGATGCATGCCGTTGAAGCGGCGGAGGGTGGCCCGCGCTACACGTCGCCGTCCTGGTTCACCCGTGACGCGACGCGTGCGGATCCCTGGGCGGACGTTCGCTTCTGAACCGGGGATCACCGCTTCCATCGCCGGCCACGATGCGGATGGCGGGCAGAAAAGGCCGATGCCTGTTCGTCATCCCCGTGAAAGCGGGGACCCAGCGCCTTGGGTCCCCGCTTTCACGAGGATGACGAGGTGGGCGGAGCCCAGCCGGCGTCGGTGTGTCACTCTTCACGATGTCTGGTATCAATCGCCGATCGGCGCCGTGCCAGGAGAATCCACCATGAAAATCACCCGCCTGCGCACCCAGGTCGTCCACCTGCCGATCGACCCGCCGATCCAAAGCTCGATCATGGGCGCGCTGCGTACCACCGACTGCGTGCTGACCTTCCTCGACACCGACGACGGCCTCACCGGCGAGGGCCTGGTGATGACCATCAACAACCGCCGCCTCGGCGTGATCCACGAAATGATCCGCAACCTCGAGGACCTGGTGATCGGCCTCGACCCGCGCCTCGGCGGCAGCCTGAACGCGCGCGCCTGGAAGGAGCTGAACTTCCTCGGCTACGAGGGCGTGTCGATCATCGGCCTCGCCGCGCTGGACATGGCGCTGTGGGACCTGCGCGGGAAAGCCGCCGGGCTGAACGTCGCGCACCTGATCGGCGCCTGCCGCCCCGCCGTGCCGACCTATGCCAGCGGAGGGCTGTGGCTCGGCGGCAGCCTCGACGACCTGCAACGCCAGGCCCGTGGCTTCGTGGACCGCGGCTTCCGCGCCATGAAGACCCGTGTCGGCCCCGGCGACCCGGCCGCCATGGTCGCCCGTGTCCGCGCCGTGCGCGAGGCGATCGGTCCGGACATCGGCCTGATGGTCGACGCCAACCAGCAGATGACCGTCAAGCAGGCCATCCGCATCGGCCGCATGATGGAGGAGCTCAACCTGACCTGGTTCGAGGAGCCCATCATCTGCCACGACCACATGGGCGAGGCGCAGGTTGCCGCTGCCCTCGACACCCCGATCGCCTCGGGCGAGACGGTCTACACCCACCGCGGCATCCGCGACATGCTGGAGGCGCGGTCGGCCGATGTGCTGATGCCGGACCTGCAACGCATGGGCGGCCCGACCGAGTTCCTCAAGGCCGGCCACCTGTGCGAGGCGTTCCACATCCCCTGCGCGTCCCACCTGTTCCCCGAAATGTCCCTTCCCCTGCTCGCTGCCTTGCCCGGCGGCTACTACCTGGAACACATGCCGTGGTTCGAGCCGATCTACCGCGAACGGATCGAGCTGGACTCCAACGGCCACGCGGTGGTGCCGGACCGTCCCGGCTGGGGCTTCAGCTTCGATCCCGAGGCGATCCGGCGTTTCGCCGACTGAGTGGCTTGGTGCGGCGTGAGATAGCGGGCGTCCGCCGGTCCCGTGTCATGCCTGCCACCCGCGACTTGCTGCACACCCCAGCAACCGCCGTGTGACCAATGGCTGTTGCGGCGGCACAGCGCATCCGCGTTCATCTGCGTGCATCTGCGGTTCCACTTTCTTGCTGTCTGTTACCGCCGGTACCGCTGGGCTTGGCCCGGCAAGGTATGAGGCAGCGGCGCCAACCTGGGCGTCGCAGGAGCAGATCGTACGTAAGCAAGGCATTGGAACCGCAGATGCACGCAGATGCACGCCGATGCACCGAGCGGCTGCAACGACCATGCTGCCATTGGGCATGGCGCTCCGAGGTTTGCCCGTCAGCCTTCGCAAGCAGCCGCGCGACAGCGATCAACCATCACGGTGTGTCGCCACGGTCGCAGTTTCGGCAGGTTTGAATTGTGCATAGAAGGGCAGCGATCGCCGGTTGCACGGGCCAAGCGGCGACATTCAACTACTCGCCACGGCCTGCAAAAAGGATCAGGTTGCCGTCCGGATCGCGCACGATGAATGTCCGAGCGCCCCAAGGTTCCGTTTTGAGCGTTTGATGGAATTCGACTCCCGCCGCTTGAAGTTCGAGAAAGAGTGGCTTCAAATCGTCGAGCGTGATGGATGCAGAGAGCAGGTGTTGACTGTCCCGAAGTTGCGGGTCGACGGCTGGTTTTGAAAGACAGCGGAGGTTCAGCCTTGCCCCGTCCCGGAACACTTGTCCATAGAACGGCGGCTCGCCGTAGGTGAAAGCGACCGCGAACCCGAGCTTCCGCGTGAAAAACTCACACGACGCCGCAATATCAGCGACAAAAAGCTGTGGTTCCGCGGCAAGCAGTGTCGGCTTGGATAAACTTTCAGCTTGTTTGGCGTTCATAGCCTGGACTCCCGTTCGGAGCGCCTCCCAACTCTCAAACCCGGTCTTCCTCGCGACCAACTCTTGCGAGTCCGACAGCTTGAAGCTGTGGGCAAGCATCTCACGGTGGTCTTCGCTTCTCGAAAGCAAGCAAGCTTTTATCACGGAGAACAGAACGAGGGCCACGGTGGGCCACGGAGGCCTCGTGCCAACCCCGGCAGCGGGGCACGCACATGGGCTTCTGGCCCACCATGGCCCTCGTTCTGTTCTCCGTAATAAAAGTTTCGCGGTATTGCTTACACGCAACTGCGAACCAGGGTTTTCGCGGCGCACTCGCCGTGCCAAATGCGATAGCCCTGCCGCGCGCACCGGGCGCGATCAGGCGCCAAATGCGACGCCGATTCAAACGGACGGCACTACCGCGTTTTCAAGAATTGGGGGATCGATGCGACCCGGCCATAGAGCCGGCAGCCACGTCGCTGCCGGTTTTCTCAGGGCTTACCGCGCCGCCAACGCCGCTCGCGCGCCCGCCAGCGTGGTATGCACCGGGATGACCTGATCGAGCCCGGACGCGGTGAACAGCCGGGCATTCTCGCCCTCGCTGATGCATACCACCAGCTTGCCACCCTCCGCCGACAGGCGCCGCGCCGCCGTCAGCAACGAGCGCAGCGCCATGCTGGTGATGAAGCTGGTCAGCGACAGATCGACCAGCACGCGTTCGTTGCCAAGCAGACTTGCGGCCGCAAGCTGGTGCTCGAACTCGCGAACAGCGCCGGCGTCGAGCCTTCCGGGCCCCCGCACCAATGTTTCTGCCATGCCGTAATCCCCCCGTTCGCCACGCCCCTGCCGGCCCGTCACCAACCGAGGTTACCGCGAAAGCGCCTGTCATTGCCAAGCAGGAATACTGTGGCCGCACGGCCCGCCGATGCAGCAACCCCAAAGCATGGCAGGCCCACCCCACCCGGGTCTGGCGGCTCGCCCCCGCAGGGTCTATCCCGCGCGGCGGCAACAACCCGGGACGCCCCATGTCCGATATCGTCGCCATTCGCCGCGCGTTGATCTCCGTATCCGACAAGACCGGGCTGGTGCCGTTCGCCGCCGCCCTGGCCGCCGCGGGCGTGGAAATCCTCTCCACGGGAGGCTCCGCCCGAACGCTGCGCGAAGCCGGCGTGCCCGTGACGGAAGTCTCCGACCACACCGGCTTTCCGGAAATCCTCGACGGCCGGGTGAAGACCCTGGTGCCGCAGATCCACGGCGGCATTCTTGGCCGGCGCGACCTGCCGGAACACCTCGCGCAGATGCAGGCGCACAACATCGCGCCGATCGACCTGGTGGCCGTGAACCTCTACCCGTTCGAGGCCACCGTCGCGCGCAACGCGCCCCCCGAGGACTGCGTCGAGAACATCGACATCGGCGGCCCCGCCCTGATCCGCGCCGCCGCCAAGAACCACGACTTCGTCGCGGTGCTGACCGAGCCCGACCAATACGCAGCCGTGCTGGACGAACTCACCGCGCATGGCGGCACCACCCTCGCCACCCGCCGCCGCCTGGCCGGCGAGGCCTACGCCCGCACCGCCGCCTACGACGCCGCCATCGCCGCCTGGTTCGCGGCGCAGCGCGGCGAAACCTTCCCGCATCGCCTGGCCTTCGCCGGCACGCTGCGCCAGACCCTGCGCTACGGCGAGAACCCGCACCAGGCCGCCGGCTTCTACGTCAACGGCACGCGTCCCGGGGTGGCGACGGCGCGCCAGGTGCAAGGCAAGGAACTCTCCTACAACAACCTGAACGACACCGACGCCGCGTTCGAATGCGTCGCCGAGTTCGACGCCCCCACCGTGGCGATCATCAAGCACGCCAACCCGTGCGGCATCGCCTCGGCGGCGACGCTGGCCGAGGCCTGGGACCTGGCGTTCCGCTGCGACCCGGTTTCCCCGTTCGGCGGCATCGTCGCGGTGAACCGCCGGCTGGACCTGGCCGCGGCGGACAAGATCGCGGCGATCCTCACCGAGGTCATCGTCGCCCCCGACGCCGATGACGCCGCCATCGCCGCCGTCGCCCGCCGCAAGAACCTCCGCCTGCTACTCACAGGCGGCATGCCCGATCCGCTGGCGCCCGGCGTGACCTTCCGCAGCGTGTCGGGAGGATTCCTGGCGCAGACCCGCGACGCCGGGCGCATCACCGCGGCGGACCTGAAAGTGGTCACCCGGCGAGCCCCCACCGACGGCGAACTGGCCGACCTGCTGTTCGCCTTCCGCGTCTGCAAGCACGTCAAGTCGAACGCCATCGTCTATGCCAAGGGCAACGCGACGGTCGGCATCGGCCCCGGCCAGCCCAACCGCGTCGATTCCGCCCGCATCGCCGCGTGGCGCGCCGTCGAGGCAGCCAAAGCCGCCGGCCTGGACGCTCAGCTGACCCAGGGCAGCGTCGCCGCCTCCGACGCCTTCTTCCCCTTCGCCGACGGGCTGGAGGCCGTGGTCGCCGCCGGTGCTACGGCGGTGATCCAGCCGGGCGGATCGGTCCGCGACAAAGAGGTGATCGCGGCAGCGGACGCAGCCGGTATCGCCATGGTCTTCACCGGCATGCGCCACTTCCGCCACTGATATCAGCCGGCCGGCGCGGCGCGACCGGTGGTCCGACCGGAGCGAACAAGACCTGGTTCGCCGTGACCGCAAAGCGGACAACACCGCGTTCGATCCAAGGGAGACCTCTGCATGCCCGGCCACAACGTCCTGTTCATCATGTCCGACGAGCACAGCCGCCGCGTCCTTGGCGCCTACGGCAACACCATTATCCGAACGCCACATCTCGACCGCCTCGCCGCCGAGGGCACGCTGTTCGAGAACGCTTATTGCAACTGTCCAATCTGCGTCCCGTCGCGCGCCAGCTTCGCCACCGGCCGCTACGTGCATCAGGTCGGCTGCTGGGACAACGCGATCCCCTACACCGGCACACCGCCGTCCTTCGGCCATCGGTTGCACGACACCGGCCATCGCTGCGATTCAATCGGCAAGCTGCACTACCGCGCCGCTGACGATCCGAACGGCTTCGACAACGAGATTCTCCCGCTGCACGTGCTGAACGGCCAGGGCGACGTGCAGGGCATGCTGCGCAGTCCGCCACCGCCGCGTCCCAGCACGAAGCAACTCGCCGGCGACGCGGGGCCGGGCGAGTCGACCTATCTTGCCTACGACCGCGACATCCGCGACGCGGCGATCGATTGGCTGCGGCAGGTCGCCACCACACCGCCGGACAAGCCCTGGTGCCTGTTCGTATCGTTCGTCTGCCCGCATTTCCCCCTGGTGGCGCCTCCGGAATTCTTCGCCATGTATCCGCCGGACAGCCTGCCGTTGCCGCGGCTGACGGACCCGGGCGAGTTCCCCGACCACCCCGTGCTGCGCAAGCTGCGCGAGGTGCAGAACTACCAGGACTACTTCCGCGACGAGGCGCATGTACGCACTGCCCTGGCGGCGTATTACGGCATGGTCTCGTTTCTTGATGATAACGTCGGCCGCGTGCTGGCGGCATTGGGGGATGGCGGTCTGCAAGACGACACGCTGGTTATCTATTCCAGCGACCACGGCGACAACCTCGGCACGCGGTCGTTCTGGGGCAAGTCGAACATGTACGACGAGTCGGCCGGCGTGCCGCTGATCATGCGCGGCCCCGGCGTCACCGCCGGCCGCCGCGTGGCCACGCCGGTGTCGCTGGTCGACGGTTATCCCACGATCATCGAAACAGTCGGCGAGACCCTGCCGCCGGAGGATCGCGCCCTCCCCGGCAAATCGCTGGTGCACCTGGCCGAAGGCGGCGACGCAGACCGCACCGTGCTGAGCGAATACCACGCGGTCGGCTCGCTGACCGGCATGTTCATGCTGCGGTTCGGGCGGTGGAAATACGTGCATTACGAAGGCTACCGCCCGCAACTGTTCGACCTGCAGGCCGACCCCGGCGAAACCCGCGACCTCGCGCTGGACCCCGCCCACGCGGCCACCTTGGCGGACGGCGAGCGCCGCCTGCGCGCGATCTGCGATCCGGAAGCGGTGAATGCGCGAGCCTTCGCCGATCAGGCGGCGCGGATCGCCGGTCTTGGCGGCCCGGAAGCGGTGCTGAAGACGGGCACGTATCCCTACACCCCGGCTCCGGGCGAGAAACCAAGGATTTCGGTTTAGGTATCGAAGCTATCGTGTGAGTGTCGTCGGCAGCGTCAGTGCGGCCGCAACTTTGTAATGTCTCACAAAGCTACAGGAAGCGTAGCGAAGCTTCACAAAGCGCGGGTACCAAACCCCGGGTCCTGCCATACGCCGCGGCAGTACGGGATCCTGCATTGTGAAGCTTATACCAGACCGCAAAACGATTGACGTATGACAACGGCCGTCCCAACCGTCATGGCCGGCCATGACGGTGAGGGCGGTGCGTGCGAAACGGCCGAGAGTCAATCGTTCGGCGGGTTGATATTATACTAACTTCCTTCGGCTTTGTGAGATATTTACCAACTTGCCGCCGCACCGGCCCAGCCGACGTTACACCAAAACCAAGGCCGCCCATTCGCTACCGCCGCTCCTTCGCCCACGCCTCGTACCGCGCCTTGTTCTCCGCGTTCGCCGGATACAATCCCGGCAACGCAGCCCCCTTATTCACCTCACCCATGATCCATTCTTCCAACCGCTCCTGCTCTGCCGCGGTCGCCGCAACCTCTTCTACGAACTTCTGCGGGATTACCACCGCGCCATCGTCATCCACCATGATCACGTCGTCGGGAAACACCGCCACGCCACCGCAGCCGATCGGCTCCTGCCAATTCACGAAGGTCAGGCCGGCAACCGACGGCGGCGCCGCCCACCCCTGACACCACACCGGCAGGCCGGTGCCCAGCACGCCGGCGACATCGCGCACCACCCCGTCGGTCACCATCGCCGCCACACCGCGCTTCGCCATGCGCGCGCACAATATGTCGCCGAACACGCCCGCGTCGGTGATCCCCATCGCATCGATCACGGTAATGACGCCCGCCGGCATGTCCTCGATCGCCGCCCGGGTCGAGCGCGGCGACGCCCAGGATTCCGGCGTCGCCAGGTCCTCGCGCGCCGGTACGAAGCGCATGGTGAACGCTCGCCCGACCAGCCGAGGCTGCCCCGCCCGCAACGGCTTCGGCCCGCGCAGCCACACGTTCCGCAGCCCCTTCTTCAGCAGCACCGTGGTAATCGTGCCGGTGGAAACGCCAGCCAGCGCGGCGGCGATCTTCGGATCGAGCAATGTCATCGTCGGCTCCAGGTTGTTCTGCATCCCGCCCGCCAAATGTTGCGAACCGGATCGGCGAGGGCTTCGCTCCGCACGGTGCCGCCAGGCGCGCAAAGGTTCAACCCCGCTGATCCGGCAAGCAATCTGGTTAGGACTGCATCCCCATGCCGATGGCCGGCGATCTGTCCGCACGGTAGCATGCGGCATGTCCAGGCAAGCCGATGAACCCTCAGCGCTGCCCGAGATCCCGGTCATCGATGCCCCGGACGGTCCGCTGCAGCTCGCCACGATGCAAGCGCAGCAACTACCGCGCATTGTCGCCGTGACGCGCGAGATCATTCCGGCCCCGCTGTTGCGCTGGGGCGATTCCTATGCCGCACGCTGTCTGCGCAATGCGAGAAATCCGTATCTTCACGAAATCGATGCGGTCGCCCGGTTGCTCGGGCTGCCCGGCGCCTACGCCTTGAATTTCAGCTTCGAGCTGGGCTGCACCACGGCCTGCCAGACGCACGATGGCCGCGCGGCCATGCAGCTATACCGCACCCTCGATTGGCCATTCCGATTGGGGCGAGACATCGTGGTCGCGCGCCACGCGACGCCGAGCGGCCCGTACGACAACATCACCTGGCCCGGCTATCTGGGCGTGCTCACCGGGCTGGCGCCAGGCCGTTTCGCCGCCGCGATCAATCAGCCGCCGATGCGCTACAGCTTCAGCCATGTCAGCCTGGGCCTGCCAATCGACTGGATGGTCAATCGCTGGCGTATCCGCAAGGCCACCGCGCTGCCGCCGGCACATCTGCTGCGGCAGGCTTTCGAGCAATGCGCGACCTACGAAGCCGCAAAATCGCTGCTGGAATCGACGCCGGTCTGCATCCCGGTCATCTACACACTGACCGGCGTGACGCCAGACTCCGGCTGCGTGATCGAACGCCGGGAACGCGACGCGGTGGTACACGAGGCACCGGTTTGCGTCACGAACCATTGGCTCACAGACCGCTTCAAAGGCCGTTCGCGCACGCGCAACAGCGAGCGCCGTCTCGCCGCGATGCGGGCGTCCTTGCCGTCGCTGTCCGGGGAGACATTCGATTGGCTACTGCCGCCGGTGCTGAACCGCCTCACCCGGATGGCCGCCGAATTGAACGCCGGCACCGGCACGTTGGCAGTACAGGGCTGGCACGGGGACGTGCGGCAGACTCGGATTCTGCGAACTTGATGCCGGTCCTAAAGGGTCGATTGGCGGGCCGTAGTGCTGCGACGAGCGCGGCACAGGCGCCACGGACATCCTCGGTCGTTCGTGTCGGGCCGCGGGTTTCATAAGAAGTGTGGAACACAGCGCAGCCGTTGGCCGCAACCAATGACGTCGCGCATAGCCGACCGTCATCGCAGCTACGCTTGTGGCGCACTGTGCGTCGCTCCGCCGCAATCGTGCGTCGCGCGCCAAAGCAAGCAAGACTCAACGCAAATGAACGCAAATAAGCCCAGATAAACGCGAATACGCCCCAGTCTGTCACGATCGTGCTCGGTAGACATCGCGCGACTGTTCGCGCCGAGCCACGCCACCGCGGCGCCCCCCAGTTACATTCGCGTTCATCTGCACTGCTAACCTTAAAAATCCCCGCGGATTGCGAAGATTCTATTCACGCTGCACTGCTAACCTTAAAAATCCCCGCGGATTGCGAAGATTCTATTCACGCTGCCAGTTTCGTCAGTTCCTGCGTGCTGGCCCGTCGTGCGGTGATCAGCGCGGTAACCGCAATGCGGCCGGCATCGGTGAGAAGATAGCGGTGGGTATGCGGGACCTTGCGGATCAGGTGATGCGCCCGCAGCAATGCCAGCTTGCGGGAGATCGCCGCGGCCTGGCGGCGTTGCTCGGGCTTTGACACCGACGGACGGGTGAATAGCAACTGCCGCACGTCACGGTTACGGAAGCCGTTGATGCTGAACTCGCCCCGGCCGAGTGCCTCGATCAGCGCAGCGTCGGCCGGCGCGTGCGGGTTCAGCGGGCGTACCTCGGCGGCCATTGCGCTTTGTCGGCCGGCACAGCCGGGCGGTCAGTTCGCCGAGCGAGGTGGTGTTCTCGACCGAGGCCAGCGCCTGGAGATACCGATCGTTGGCAGCCTGCGAGACTTCCGTGCGCCGGTGCAGATCGGCAATCCCCTTGCGCATGCCATGCCAACCCTGCGGTGCCTCCGGCTTGCCCTCAGGTGTACGGAATGACTTGAAGCCTGCCGCATCGTTGATCGTGGTTTCCACCCGCAGCACGCTGCCTTGCTTGTCGTACATCTTGATTGAGTTCTCTCCCAGCCGGTGCTTGATCCGCACCCCCTCGTGCCGCCGCTTCAGGTCGCTGACCACTTCGGCGTTCAGGTGCGGCGGCAGCTTGCCGCTGGGTGGAATGGCGCGTCCGAGGAAACGCATCACGTCCGGGCTGAGGAAGCTGGTCAGGCCGTGCTGCACCAGCGTGGGGTACAGCCGCGCCAGGCTGGCGCTGTTGCGGAACAGGATGTCGGTGGCCCATTCGCTCTGATAGGTGGACCAGTAGTAGTGCACCGGAAAAGCCTGGAACATCGCCTCATGCTGGGGGTTCAGGCTGCGTGCGATCCCGTTCAGCAGGTCGGGCCAGGCAGCCTGTACCTGCCGGTCCATCAACCGCTGTGCCGCGACGGGATCCACCAGCCTGGTGAAACAGTTGTCCCGCCGCACATAGCCCAGGCCGGCCGCGTCCATCGCACGCGCCAGCCACTCCCGGCCGTTCAGGCAGATCTGGATGGCAAAGGGAAACCAGGTCTGGATGCGTGCATGCATGAAGCCGAAGATCGGATGGATCTGGTAGTGGTAGAGGTGCAGGCACCTGCGGTGGCGCGGCCGCAGTTGCAGGTGTTTGGACGCGCGGTCGCGTATGATGTCGTACGACAGGCACGGTTCAGTGGCCGTGAGGATGCAGATCAGGCCTTGCTCGATGCCGTCCCGCCGGGCAATCGCCCGGGCTTGGTCTTCCTTGCTGGTGGCGCTTGACGGCAGGAAGACGATCGGCCGGCTGGTGCTGCGGGCTTGCGCCTCCGATGCCTTGCGCAGCTGCTCTGTCACGGCCTCAGCGTGGCTGGCGAAGTCCTTCAGCAGCACCTGCATCGCCCAGAGATACCGTTGCATCCCCAGGTGGTGCGCCAACATCCGCAGCGTGCCGCGGAACACCAGCCGGTCAAAACCTGACAGCACGCCAATGACATCACCCGCGTGCTTGCTTACAAATGCTTCCACGGCGTTCCCCTCCTGACTGTTCTGGTAGCTCTCGCAGGACCCAGTCTAGCCAGCTCTGAGGTGGAACGCCGTGCTCTTGTTTGGTTGCGGCCGGATGGCTGCGCTAGGTCCATTTGCGTTCATTTGCGTTGAGTTCTTGCTTGCTTTGGCGCTAGCCGCTCTGGCCGCCATGTGAATTCTGGAAATCACCGCAGCACGCGCCGCCGCCTCAATACATATTGTGCCCACCGTTGACGTGGATCACCTGGCCGGTCACGAACCCGCCAGCCGCGCTCGCCAGGAACAGACACGCGCCGGCGATCTCGTCCACGTGCCCATAGCGCCCGAGTGGAATCTCGGCAGTGATTTGCTCGCGCGGCTGATGCACGTATTGCGACCAGTCCCGCACCGTATCGATCGGTCCGGGCGACACGGTGTTGGCGGTTATCCCGTCCTCCCCGAACTCGCGCGCGATCGCCTTCGCCAGCCCGTGCATCCCTTGCTTCGCGGTGATGTTCGCGGCCCGCAACGTCACGTGCCCCCAGAACCCGTCGGCGGCGGAAATCACGATGATCCGCCCCCACCGCTTCTCTCGCATATACGGAATTGCATGCCGCGCCAGATAGAACGACGCCGACAGGTTAGAGCGCAGCACCTCGTCCCATTCCTCCGGCGTGATCTCCAGGAACGGCCGCATCCGCCGGATGCCGACATTGGACACCACGATGTCGAGGCCGCCGAACTCTGCCACCGCATCATTCACCATGCGCCCGACAGCGGCATCGTCCGCTACGTCCGCCATCACCCCGATCGCCTCACCGCCACGGTCGCGAATGCCCGCCACTACCTCGTCCAGAGCACCGCGATCGCGATGGCCGTTGACCACCACCTTGGCACCGGCCGCAGCAAACCCCTCCGCCACCGCACGCCCGATATTGCGGCCCGAACCGGTGACCAGCGCCACCTTTCCGTGCAGGCGAAATTCTTCCCCCGTCAACATGGATTCGACTCCGTTCCCCTCTTCGTGCATCGCACGGCGCGCACACATCATGTTGACCCCGTTGGTTGCGCCAAAGCAAACCCCGGTCCAGCAATTCTCAATGCGATTGAGTCGCGTTCTGAGTCTGCCCAGGGGTCGTGGCCGAGCGGTGCCGATCCAGAGCGAGTTGCGCCTGGACTAAGTCCGATCTGCAACATGTTGTAGGCAAATGGACGCCCGCCCCAACATGCTGGCAGTTTTTTCTTGCATCGAGAACTCGGGCCTTGATTCTGCATCGACATGAGTATCGTCGGGGAGCTGATCGCCGAGCTGGGTACGGTCTGCGCCGGTCTGCCGGACCAGCGCAAGACACCGCCGCTCGACGGCGACTACACGATGGCCGACATCGGCCTCTCGGCCTTCTCGTTGTTCTTCATGGGAAGCCCGTCATTCCTGGCGCATCAACGGGCGCTGGCGCGCGGCCAAGGCCGGTCGAACTGCCAGACCCTGTTCGGCATGGCGGCCATCCCCTCCGACAACTACATCCGCCTCATGCTGGACGGCGCCTCGCCCGCCGCCTTCGATAGCCTGTTCATGCGGGCAATCGAGCAAGCCGGGCCGCTGACACGCTTCCAATGCCTGGGTGGGCGTGTGCTCATTGCTCTCGACGGCACCGAGTATTTCTGCTCGCGCAAGATTAGCTGCCCTCAGTGCTCGACCCGACGCCGCTCCGATGGCGGTGTGGAATGCTTCCACGCCTTCCTCGGCGCCACCATGGTTGCACCGGGCCATCACCAGGTGTTGCCGCTGCCGCCGGAGTTCATCGCCCCACAAGACGGGGCGGAGAAGCAGGACTGCGAGCGCAGCGCCGCCAAGCGCTGGCTGGCCCGGCATGGCCGCTCGGTCGCGCATCTGCGGCCAATCTTTCTCGGCGACGACCTGTTCGCCTGTCAGCCGATCGCCACCGCCATCCATCAGGCCGGCGGCAACTTCATTCTCACCTGCAAGCCGTCTTCGCATCAGACCATCACCGAATACCTGCACGGCGCCAAACTGGAGGAACATCGACAGACGGCCCGCAAAGGCCGCAACGTCACGACAACCATCTACCGCTGGCTCTCCGGCGTGCCGTTGCGCGGCTCGGCCGACGCCATGGCGCTCAACTGGTTCTCCATCGAGATCCGCAACGCTGCCGGCAAGCGCACCTATTACAACAGCTTCGTCACCGACCTGCCGGTGACCGCCGACAGCGTCGCCGAACTGGCCGCCTGCGGGCGGGCGCGCTGGAAGATCGAGAATGAGACCTTCAATGTACCTGAAGACCAACGGCTACCACCTCGAGCACAATTTCGGTCACGGCAAGCAGACGCTCGCCAGCGTCTTCCTGACCCTCAACCTGCTCGCCTTCGCCTTCCATACTGCCGCCTGGCTCGCCGCGCTCGCCTGGCGAGCGGCCGTCGCTGCCTGTGGCGCTACGTACCGCTTCTTCGAGGAGCTACGAACGATCACTGCCTATGTCGTGTTCGATGGCTGGGCCCATCTGCTCCAGTCCATCGCCGCGGCCGACCTTCGGCCGCCTTGACGGCCGACCGACCGCCCCCTCCCCACAGCCTACCAAGACCAGGAGACAAGCCAGAAAACGTCAGCCAACCCTCATTTAGAATCGCTGACCCCGGTCAGACAGCACAAAAAAACAGGGTTGCCCGCAACAGAACCCCAGCGCCACTTGCGGTCAGCGCTGCAAGCCTTATGTCGTGGTGCATGACACAACGCGACGCACACGCCGCCTTCGCCCTGCCGATGATGATGGCCCGCCTGACCATGGCATCGTGGGAAACCATCTTCCGCCGCAGCATGATGATGGCTCAGGGCACTTGCTCGGCCGCCGAATACCAGCGCATGACCGAAGAGAAGGTGGCCGCGGTGCAAACCTCGATGCTGGCGATGGCGAGGGGACGCAGCCATGCCGCCATGCTCGCCCCCTTCGTCAGCCGAACCCGCGCAAACGTGAAGCGCCTCCGCCGGGAGGGCTAAATCCGTCGCCCGCCAGAGGAATCACTCTCCCGCCAGAGAAACCCCTCTCCCGCGAAGCGGGAGAGGTCAGGTGAGGGTGAAGCGTGCCGCACCTCACCCCCCTGCCCTCTCCCGCGTCAAACCCGCAGAGGAGCAGACCCTCGTCTACTTCGGCCCCTCGATCGGCAACCCATGCTTCGCCATGAGCGCCAGATAGTCCTCGCGCGGAGGCACGAAAATATCGATGCCCCGGAACCCGGTGGTCGTGTGGCCACCGTGCATGACGTTCGACGGGTGCACGCAGACATCGCCCGCCTGCATCAGGAACGACTCGCCGCCGCAGACATGCTCCTCGGAGCCCTCCAGGATGACGAGGATCTGCACCGCGTCATGCTTGTG
This sequence comes from uncultured Alphaproteobacteria bacterium, assembly GCA_963762885.1. GTDB lineage: Bacteria > Pseudomonadota > Alphaproteobacteria > Acetobacterales > Acetobacteraceae > JASHVB01. Next base: position 74,620 of record CAVXNH010000077.1, on the reverse strand, counting down.
CATCGGGAAGGTGCAGCCTGGCGGGTTGGTGATGAAGCTGAGCAATGCCGGCCCGGCCGCGACGAAGCGGGTGCTCGATTGCTCGGTCAGCGGCACCAGAGGGATATCGGCGATCGTATAGCAGTATTTCGATTTCGTGGTTGGCGCGTAGTCCATAACAAACTCCTTTGTAGGATCGCTTCTCGTAGCAAGATCAACGACGCGGCATCCGGTCTGCCTTTGCGTTCTATGGCAGCATCCAAGACAACGCCGGCGTGGATTGCAGATAGACCAGCGTGCAAAGCACCAGCATCAGCACCGCACTCCAGGATATGCAGGCGCGGAAGATGTCGCCCTCGCGGCCGGTGATGCCGACGGCGGCTGCACCGATCACCAGGCTCTGCGGCGAGATCATCTTGCCAAGCACGCCTCCCGCGCTGTTCGCCGCGGCGAGCAAGGCTGGCGACAGGCCGGTGGCCTTCGCCGCGGCTACCTGCATGGCGCCGAACAGCGCGTTCGACGAATTGTCCGACCCGGTGATCGCAACGCCAAGCCAGCCGATGCCGCCCGACAGGAACGCAAACGCCTGGCCGGTATTCGCCAGCCAGCGGCCGAGCGTGATGGTCTGGCCAGAGAAGTTCATCACGAACGCAACGGCCAGCACCGCAAACACCGTCGGCACCATCACGCGCATCTGATACAGCGTGTTGCCATAGATGCGGACCGCGCTGGCCGCGGAAACCCGCAGTACCGGCGCAACCAGGATGCCGGCGACCAGCAGCAGTGTGGCGGTGCCGGACAGCAGCGGCAGCGCCAGGGTGGTGCCCACCGGCGTTCCCGTGTCGCTGACAATCTTCAGGCCCGGCCATGCGAACCTGACCATGCCGACGCTGAGCCAATGGTCGACCACGCGGAACTGCGCCGCGGTGAAGATCAGCACGATCAGGATATACGGCAGGAAGGCGATCACCCGGTCGCGCCGGCTGTCGTGCGCGGCGAGAGTCGCATCCTCGACCACCGCGGCGCCGACCGGCAATGCACCCGTCGGCGCGCTGCCGGCGGGGCGTGTCCGGACGGTCTCGCTGGGCTTCCAGACTTCCAGGAGCACCACGAGTGCGGCGGCACTGGCCAGGGCGGCGATGACATCGGAAAAGCTGGACCGGAGATAAAGTTAGAGCAAACGAACTGGGCGATGCCGAAGGCAAGGCCGGTCACCACGGCCGCCGGCCAGATCTGGCGAATCCCACGACGGCCATCGACGATCCACACCAGCACCAGCGGAATGACCACCGACAGCACGGGAGTTTGCCGGCCGACGATCGCTCCTAGCTGATCGTATGGCTGGCCGGTCACGGCGGCGAGCGTGGTGATCGGGACCGCGAGCGCTCCGAATGCCACCGGCGCCGTATCGGCTGCCAGCGCGCACACCGCGGCCTTCAAGGGATCCATCCCGAGCGCGACCAGCATCACCGCGACGATGGCGATCGGCGTGCCGGCGCCGGCCAGCGCTTCCAGCAGCGCGCCGAAGCAGAACGCGATCAGCACGGCTTGTACGCGCAGATCGCCGGACAACATTCCGAAGGTTCGCCTGAGCACCTTGAAGTAGCCCGATTCCACCATCATGTTCTGGATCCAGATCGCGTTGATGACGATCAGGATGATGGACAGGACGCTAAAGGCGGCGCCGTAGAAGGCGGCGTTGACGGTGACGCCCACGGGCATGCCATAGGCGAACACCGCGACCGCCATGGCGACGAGCAACGAGCATACGCCGGAGGTCAGCGGCGACCATTTCAGGCCGCCCAGGAGCACGAACATCGTCAGCAGCGGCAGCGCGGCGACCAGCGATGTCATCGCGAGCGAATGCGCGACCGGGTCATATATTTGCTGGAACATTCCCAGATGCCTTATGTTCGGCGTTGCGGCTGCAACGTGGCACGGTGCACGACCGAGCCGGCACGGCGTGCGCCACAAACGTTCCGATCGCTGTGCCGATTGACGGACGCAGAGGGGGAAACGGGGGCGCCTGGTTTGCTCACGCGCGAGAAACGACAAAGACGGAGGCGCAGCAAAAGCTGCCTCACATGGTCGCCGTTTCGTGGTACCTCCCCGTCACCCGCCGCTCATAGCGGCGAAACCGGTGAGCCGGGCGCTCATATCAAGCGAAACCACCCGATCTATAAATCGCACGATCCTGCTAAATCGTCAAGGCAACGATCTTCTAAAGTCTATGGAAGGTCTCGCAGAATTGGCATAGCAGACATGCCGTGGAAGCCGAGGCCGGTGATGCAATGATTTTATACCAACCCGCAAAACGATTGACGTACGGCACGAACCGCCCCAACCGTCATGGCCGGGTCAAGCCCGGCCATGACGGTTGGGGCGGTTCGTGCGAAGTTGTCGAGAGTTGATCGTTAGGCGGGGTGGTATTAATAATCGCAAATTGGATTTCGCCGCTTGAGGGAGACGTCAGGTGAGGGGGCTGCGTGCGACACGCGTCACCCTCACCTGACCTCTCCCGCAAAGCGGGAGAGGAATTTCTCCACCTGGAGAGGGACTTTCTGGCGGGGGAAGGATTTCGGTCGCTAGCCCCGTACGCCGATATGCTCCCATTCCGGATGCGTCACCGTGGGCAACGCAGCCGATCCCTGCGCGCCACGTTCCAAGCCCACCGGATGGAACCGCGTCGCCGACCAGCCGGCCATCTCCTCATACGTGCGATACTTCTCGTACACAGCCGCCTGCGCCGAGGCCAACAGCACCGCGGCTTCCTCAGGCCGGGTCTGCGCCAGCGAGCGGTAACGGATTTCGTTATACGCATAGTCCTTGAACGGCACCGTCGGCCGGGGACTATCCAACACGAACGGATTTTCTCCCCGTTCGCGCAGCGCCGGATTGTAGCGGAACAGCGGCCAGTAGCCGCAGGCCACCGCCAGATCCTGCTGCTTCATGCCCTGCTGCATCTCGATACCATGCGCGATGCAATGCGAATACGACAGAATCAGCGACGAACCCGGATACGCCTCCGCCTCGCGGAACGCCTGCAAGGTCTGCTGCGGATTGGCGCCCATGGCAATCTGCGCAACATAGACGTTGCCGTAGGCGATCGCCTGCAACGCCAAATCCTTGCGCGCCACCCGCTTGCCCGCCGCGGCGAACTTCGCCACCGCGCCGAGCGGCGTCGCCTTCGACGCCTGGCCGCCGGTGTTGGAATACACCTCGGTGTCCAGCACCAGCACGTTGACGTCGCGCGCGCTCGCCAGCACGTGGTCGAGCCCGCCATAGCCGATGTCGTACGCCCAGCCGTCGCCGCCGACGATCCATACGCTGCGCCGGACGAGGTGATCGACCACCGACAGCAGATCCAGCGCCTCGGGCACCGCGCCCAAGCTGCGCAGCCGCTGCGTCAGCACCGAAACCCGCGCCCGCTGCGCACGGATTTCCGACTCCTGCACCTGCGGCGCGGCGAGGATCGCCTGCACCAGCTCATCGCCAAGCTGCGGTGCCATCCGCTGCGCCAGGGTGCGCGCCAGCGCAACATGCTGGTCGGCTGCGAGGCGGAAGCCCAGGCCGAATTCCGCGTTGTCCTCGAACAGCGAGTTCGACCAGGCCGGACCGCGGCCCTCACGGTTGGTGGACCATGGCGTCACCGGCAGGTTGCCGCCATAGATCGACGAACAGCCGGTGGCATTGGCGATCTGCAGCCGATCGCCGAACAATTGCGAGAGCAGCTTCAAGTACGGAGTCTCGCCGCACCCCGCGCACGCCCCGGAGAACTGGAACAACGGCTCGAGGAACTGCACCCCGCGCACATTGGCGAAATCGACGCGCGAGCGATCGTTCAGCGGCAACTCCGCGAAGAACCGCGCATTCTCGCGCTCCGGCTCGATCAGCGGCAGCTTGTCGCGCATCACGATCGCCCTGTCGGCGGCGTCTGTCGGACTGGCCGCGGGCAGGCTTCGTAGCACAGGCCGCAACCGGTGCAGTCCTCGATCGAGAACTGCAAGGTGAAGCGCACATCGGGGAAGCCGCGCACATTGATCGGCGCGGACTTGAAGCTCTCCGGCGCGTCCTTCAGCTTCGCGGCGTCGAGGTAGCGGGCCTGGATCACGCCGTGCGGGCAGACGAAACTGCACTGGCCGCATTGCACGCACAGATCCTCGTTCCAGGCGGCGATCGTGTCGGCGACGTTGCGCTTCTCCCAGACCGCGGTGCCGGACGGCCAGGTGCCATCGACCGGCATGGCGCTGACCGGGATTTCGTCGCCGCGGCCCTCCAGCATCATCGCGGTGACGTTGCGCACGAAAGCCGGAGCGTTGGCCGGCACGGTCGGCGGACGCTCCCAGTTGCTGGTCGGCGCCAGCGGCACGCTTACCTCGTGCAGGTTTTGCAGAGCAGCGTCCACCGCGGCGAAATTGCGCTGCACCACGTCCTCGCCGCGCTTCTCGTAGGTCTTTTTGATCGCGTGCTTGATGTGCGCGATCGCCTCGTCGCGCGGCAGCACGTTGGACAGGGCGAAGAAGCAGGTTTGCAGCACGGTGTTGGCACGTCCGCGCAGCCCGGCCTCGGCCGCCACGCCGGACGCGTCGATCACGTGGAACCGCAGCTTGAGGTCGATGATCCGCTGCTGCATCGCGCGCGGCAGATGGTCCCACACGTCGTCCGGACCGAACGGAGCATTCAGCAGCAGAGTCGCGCCGGGCGCGGCCAGCCGCAGCATGTCGAAGCGCTCGACGAACTGGAACTGGTGCACGCCGACGAAGCTGGCCTGCTGGATCAGGTACGGCGCCTGGATCGGCTGCGGGCCGAACCGCAGATGCGACACGGTCTGCGCGCCGGATTTGTGCGAGTCGTAGACGAAGTAGCCCTGCGCGTAGAGGCCGGCATCCTCGGCAATGATCTTCACGCTGTTCTTGTTGGCGCCGACCGTGCCGTCGGCGCCCAACCCGTAGAACACCGCGGCGACGACGTCCTGCGGTTCGACGCGGAATGCCGGGTCCGGCGTCAGGCTGCTATGGGTGACGTCGTCGTTGATGCCGATGGTGAAGCTGTTGCGCGGCGCCGCCAGCTTCAGCTCGTCGAACGCCGCCTTCGCCATGGCGGGGTTGAAGTCTTTCGACGACAATCCGTAGCGCCCGCCGATGACCACCGGCATGCGGCATTTTCCGCTCGCGGCGGCCTGCGCCAGCGTCGTGACAACGTCGAGATAAAGCGGTTCGCCCGTCGCACCCGGCTCTTTCGTCTGTTCCAGCACCGCGATCGAAGTCGCGCTGCGCGGCAATGCGGCGACAAACGCGTCGGCTGACCACGGCCGATACAGCCGCACCTGCAATACGCCCACCTTCTCGCCCCGCGCGCGCAGCGCCGCCGCCGTGGTGCGGGCGGTCTCGGCGCCCGAGCCCATCAGCACCAGCACGCGTTCCGCGTCCGGCGGGCCCTCGTAATCGAACAGGTGGTAATGCCGGCCGGTCAGTTCCGCGAACCGATCCATGGTGTGCTGCACGGCATCGGGCGTGCGGTCGTAAAACGGGTTCACCGTCTCGCGTGCCTGGAAGAAGGTGTCCGGGTTGTGCGCCGTGCCGCGCACCACCGGGTGTTCCGGCGTCAGCGCCCGCCCGCGGAACTCGCGCACCAGATTGTCGTCGATCATCGCGCGGATTTGCTCGTCGGAGAGCAGGGAGATGGTGCCGATCTCGTGCGAGGTGCGGAAACCGTCGAAGAAGTGGAGGAAGGGGATTCGAGTGGCCAAGGTCGCGGCTTGCGAGATCAACGCCGCATCGTGCGCTTCCTGCACCGACGCAGACGACAGCAGCGCGAAACCGGTGGAGCGCACGGCCATCACGTCGGAGTGGTCGCCGAAGATTGACAGCGCCTGGGTGGCGAGCGCGCGCGCCGCGACATGGAAGACCGTCGGCGTCAGTTCGCCGGCGATCTTAAACATGTTGGGGATCATCAGCAGCAGGCCCTGCGAGGCAGTGAACGTCGTGGTCAGCGCACCGGACTGCAACGCGCCGTGCACCGCGCCGGCGGCGCCGCCCTCGCTTTGCATCTCCTGCACAACGGGCACGTTGCCCCAGATGTTCTTGAGGCCGCGCGCCGACCATTCGTCGGCGAGTTCCGCCATGGTGGAGGACGGGGTGATCGGGAAGATCGCGCAGACTTCGTTGACCCGGTAGGCGACATGCGCCACCGCGGTATTGCCGTCCATCGTCGCGGGGTTGCGCAGCATAGGGGGGAGTCTCCTTCAAGAAACCTCTCCCGCCTGCGGCGGGAGAGGTCGGCAAGCGAAGTGAAGCCGGGTGAGGGTGATCGGGTCGGCACGCTACGCTTCACCTGCTACGTGCCGACCCGGTCACCCTCACCCTCGGTGCTTCGCACCATCGACCTCTCCCGCTCCCGCGGGAGAGGTTTATTAAGGCGGGTCAACGAAATCCGCCTCCTGCACCATCTCGATCGCGTGGCACGGGCATTGTTCGAAGCACACTGCGCAGCCGGTGCACTTCATCGGATCGACGCTGTAGCCATTGCCTGCTCCTAGCTTCGCAATCGCCTGTTCGGGGCACGCGGCGAAGCAGTTGTCGCACTCGAAGCACACGCCGCAGGACAGGCAACGCTGCGCCTCGTGCCGCGCCGCGGCCTCCGACAGGCCGGCCATGACTTCGTCGAAGCCGGTCAGCCGCTCGCTGTCTTCCAGCCGCCGCTGCTGCGACACATCGACGTCGCTGAACACAGGCAGGTGCAGCATGTCGAAGCCGACTACCGGCGGCCGCTGCGGCGCGTCGTAGGCGCCGGCCCGCAGCCACGCGTCGATGTTGCGCGCCGCCAGCTTGCCGTGACCGGTCGCCACCGTGACGGTGCGCTCGCTCGGCACCATGTCGCCGCCGGCGAACATGCCGGGATGGCCGGTCATCATGTGGCGATCCACTTCCACCACACCGTCCGGCTTCACCTGAACGCCGGGCACGTTGCGCAGGAAGTCGCTGTCGGTCACCTGGCCCAACGCCAGTACGACGCTGTCCGCCTCCAGCGTGTCAAACTCGCCGGTCGGCTCCGGCCGGCCCTTGTCGTTCATCACCATGCGCTCGACCGTCAGCGTCGGACCGACGATTTCCTTGATCGTGGTCAGCCACTGGATGCGCACGCCTTCCTCCAGCGCCTCGTCCGCCTCGAACCCGTGCGCGGGCATGTGCGCGCGGTCGCGGCGATAGACGATCAGCGCCTCTTCCGCGCCGAGCCGCCGCGCGGTACGCGCCGCGTCCATGGCGGTGTTGCCGCCGCCGTAGATGACGACGCGCCGGCCAAGTTGCGGGGTTTCGCCGCTGCCGATGTCGCGCAGCATCTTCACCGCATCCAGCACCCGCACCGCGTCGCGCGCGGGAATATCGACGTGCTGCGCCACATGGGCGCCAATCGCCACGAATACCGCGTCGAATTTGCCCGCGTCGCGTTCGGCAAGCACGTCGGTCACCGGATGATTCAGCACGATCTTCACGCCGAACCGCTCGATCCGCGCGACCTCCTCTGCCAGTTCGGCGCGCGGCAGGCGATAGGCGGGGATGCCGAATTGCAGCATCCCGCCGGCCACCGGACCGGCCTCGTGGATTTCCACCTGATGGCCGAGCCGGGTGAGGTGATATGCCGCCGACAGTCCGCTCGGCCCGGCGCCCACCACCAGGACGCGCTTGCCGGACGGCGGCGCAGCGGGGGCAAAGCTCCAGCCCTCCGCCTTCGCCATGTCGCCGAGGAAGCGTTCCACCGCGTGGATCGACACCGCGGCATCCATGTGCCCGCGATTGCAGCCGGTTTCGCAGGGGTGGTAGCAGACCCGCCCATGCGTCGCCGGCAACGGATTGTCGCCGACCAGCAACTCCCACGCCTTGCGGTATTCGCCCGCCTGCGCCAGCGCCAGCCAGCCCTGGATGTTCTCCCCGGCGGGACAGGCGTTATTGCAAGGCGGCAGCAGGTCCACATAGACCGGCCGCCGCGTGCGGAACGGGCCGGTGCCCGATTCCAGGCTGAGATCGACGACCGGCGTCAGGTCACGCGCGACGCGGTTCATGAGCGACTCGCCAGCGCGGCAGGCGTCTCCGCTTCGGGCACCGGCTTAGCCGGCATCTGCAAGCCACGCGACGCGACGATGCTCTGCCAGAGTGTCAGGACGGAGTGCGATGTCGCCTCCGCCACGAAGCACCGCCCCTCGTGATCCACCGCGCAGATCATCGCCTCCGGATCGTGCCGGACATGACGCAGCGCGTCATTGATGACGTCCAGGCATTCGATCACCTGGGCCACCGATTCCAGCCGCGTATGGCGCAGGATCTCCGGCAGCCGGAACACCCGCATGCCCTGCACCGGCACGCCAACGTTCTCGCGCCCGAGTTCGAAGAACACGCTGACCACCGGCAGGATGTCCTCGATTTGCTCCAGCAGCGCCTGCGCCTCACCCGGCGTCACCTGCGCCAGCCGGCGAGGCTCCGCATGCGGCTGCACTTCCGCCGCCGGCGCGAACATGGCGGCGCATTGTTGCTCCAGCCAGTGGCGCACGTCAGGCGGCGCCGCGCGGATCTGCTCTGCCGTCAGGCTGATGCCGACCATGTTCTGTGCCCTCCGAACTGTGGGCACCGTCATGCGCGCAGCACCGCGCGGCGGCATTGATCCTGATCAATCAGCGGCGGCCGCCGATCCGCCAGTATGCGCGCTTACAGCCTCGGACGGACCGATCCCATGTTGCCTCGCATCATCACCCTGACGCTCAACCCCGCTTTGGACATCGCCTGTTCTGCCAGGCGCGTGGTGCATACCCACAAAATCCACACCCGGGACGACCACCTGGATCCCGGCGGCGGCGGCATCAACGTGGCGCGCGTGCTGCACGAGTTGGGCGGCGATACGCTGGCGGTGATGATGGGCGGCGGCGTCACCGGCGCACTGATCGAGGAAATGCTGAACGAGGTCGGCGTGCCGCACCTGAACATCCCGATCAACGGCTACACCCGCATCTGCTTCAACGTGTTCGAAACCTCCACCAAGCTGGAATACCGCTTCGTGCAGGAAGGACCGGACGTCACCGACGCCGACTGGCACCGCATGCTCGACGTGGTGGACACGATCCCCTGCGATTGGCTGATCGCCAGCGGCAGCCTGGAGCATGGCATGCCGGAGGATATCTACGCGCGGGTCGCTCGCTCGGCCACACGGCGAGGCCAGCGCTTCGTGCTGGACACCTCCGGCCCCGCGTTGCGTGCCGCGTTGGGCAGCGGCATCGAGATGATCAAGCCGAGCCTGGGCGAGCTGGAGGCGCTGTCGGGCCGCACACTGATGCAGCCGCACGAGCAAGAGGCGGAGGCGCTGGCCCTGGTGCGGGCGGGGGCGGCGCGGCTGGTGGCGGTGACGCTGGGCGAGGATGGCGCGTTCGTCGCCTGCGAGGACGGGGTGATCCGGCTGGCGGCGCTGCCCTGCGAGGTGCGCAGCGCGGTCGGCGCCGGCGACAGTTTCACCGCTTCGATGACTCTGGCGCTGGCGCGCGGCGGCACGTTGGCGGAAGCGCTCGCCTGGGGCGTCGCCGCCGGCACCGCCGCGGTCGCCTGCGCCGGCACGGCGCGTATCCGGAAAGTGGATGTGGAGATGCAATACCAGCGGCTGGTCGAGCCGGTTGCGACGGCATGACCGGGCGTTCGAGCGAACGCCACCGGGTCGCTCTGCACGCATGCCGTGTTTGCCGCGACCGACACGGAACCCGTTATCGCCGGTAGCCTGGACGGGCGGGTCCGGTCGGCAGCCTGGTAGTGGGTCAGTTTGAATGTCGGCCGCCGAGCTGACGGGCGGTAACGGGCTGGCAGCGGTTACAGCCGGATTCGACCGTAGGCAGACTTTCGATGCAGCGGCATTCTATCGGTTCGCACCGCTCTCGATTATCTCGATCCGCTTGTCTCTCCCAAATATCCCATCACGTGAGCTGCTCGCTCAGTAGTCATCGTGGGCAAAGTCGTCGATACCAAGGTTCGGCATCGGAAAGAAATCAAAAAGCTGCTGGACGTGCGAACGCATGATACGGTGTGTGGCGCGCGGATTGAGAAACAACCGGCTCTCATCGTTGTCCAAATTGATGAACATCAGACCCGAGAGCAATCTCGCCGCGTCACCTACCGTTACGCCGGAATCTAGCTGATCGTCGAATTGGATCGCAGGCGTCGTATCAGATGTCAGTTGGAAGAAGGCGCGGCGTGCCATCGATCGGAGCGTAACGGTTGTGCTATTTCCGAAATTAAGGGACAGGGAGTGGTTGAATTGGGCAGCGTAGGCAAATATGAGTACGAACGGTGCATTTCTGGCAAACTGGCCGGCAGTCTTGAATGGGTAATACCGATTTTTTTCAGCGAGCTGGTATGCGTCGATAGTTTGCACCGATGTGGTAATCGTTTGCGGCGGCGCAGCACGAATAGTCCAATTCAGTTCACGAATGTTCTCAATCCCACCACCAGCGAGCGCGACGCGGAGCATGGGAAGTCGAGAAAACGCGAACGTCTCGATGTCTTTCACAGACACATCCATGGATCCGTCGATCGTGACATCTAAACCGCTCAATTGTTTAGCCAATGTCACACGGAACTGGTCCGCGACGTACGCCTGGAATCCGAGGCCCTTGATATCAAAGTAGCCATCGCGGGCTGCGAACCGGCCATCAATTGTGCATCCGTACGGGTTCAATACCTCCTGACCCGTCAGTGTGACTTGCGCCGCGAATCTCATATCGTGTCGATCAAGCCAATCGTAAGCGCCTAACTCACAGAAGCTCCCGTAGAAATGGCGTTCGGTGACCAGATTCCGAACGTTGGCTTCCGCGTCCTGGAATTGGACCCCTCCCTTGTTGACAAGCACCTCCACCGCTCTCGCCGAGCGATCGAGATCTTCAGGTTGATTAGCCAAGTTCAGCAATGCGCCGCTGATGGCGGCATCCTGGAGTACCGTCGTCAAATCCATTCGCGTTATGACAGGCGAACGCGCCTCTAGCGCACGGATGAGGACGTGAAGGGTATCGTTCATAGCATGTTCTCCGCTCCCGCTCTTGGTCGACCAATCCAGGACTGGATAGGTTGACTACCCAAACGTCGTCAAAATCCGAAATCGGACCTACTCGAGGTGCGCTCCCATCTCCGCACATACGCCCTCAACCAGAGCAGCGACATCATTTAGAAACGAATTGCGGTCTGGCGATGGAATGACGTCTGGCACCGGCGCTGCACGCTCATAGATGCGCTCACCGATAATGGACGCCCGATGATAGCTAGATCCGCGACCTGACTGACTGAAGGCCAATTGCCATTCAGGCATCCGTGCACCCCGAACGCGTTGTGCTGCAAGTTCCTGGACCCTTTTCGCCAGGGCCTCCGCCAGCGCGTCGAAGGTTTGCATTTTCTCTAAATCGTCGGTGGGATCGTTCGGGTCCCACCGGACCGGATTCTGGAGCAGAACGTAGAGCCTGGTCTGTAGCTGGGTGCGAAAATCGGCAACTGGTTTGAGATTGTCGTATTCGTCGCTCCCGCCAGGTGTCTGAAGCCGACGCGTCAAAGCCCAAATGCGCTTCCAGTGCTCCTTGCCAACCCCCGGCTTTGACGAAAGACCAAGCCTCGGCCACCAGGAATCGTGGAAACCCTCGGCAGCGCTTTTAACGGCGAGCACCAAGTTCATACGGGAATAAACCGGCTTCGTCTGGACGCGCGCAGGTTTTGCGACCACGGCGTCGATCGCGGCCAGTAAGTCCCGCAACTGGCCGATGGAGCGCTTCTGAGAGTTCCTTTCAGGGATGAGACGCTTATCGATCTCTCCCACGAAAAAGCAGCCTTCCTTCAACCGGCCGCGCAGCGCCCTTTCGGCGAAAGGGCCGAGATCTTCACCGATAGAGGCAAGCACGTTCTCGGCCGAAGCCAGAACATGTAGCTGGCGGGCCGCGGAATTTGGCAGATTGTCCCCACGGACCTGATCGAAATGGGTGAACACCAGTATCAATTTGCTGGCACCGCCAGAGGAGATCAGTTCCTTTATGGCAGTGACAGGCGCGGCTTGCATCGGCATCGTCGCATCGTCGACAAGGACGACGGCATCGGATCTTTGGATGCGCGCTACCAAGGAACTCGATATTGCGGCCACGGACTCTGGCGTATGTCCAAGGCCCTCACCGTCAAATAGTCCAACCTTCGGTTGTTGCCCGTCATTCCATTCGGGGCAGAAGGGACCAGACACCCGAACACCATTGACCAACGGTGTTAATAACCGACCAAAGCTATGCGCCTGGTTTCCAGAAAACCGCGTTACGGCCTTAATGAAGGCTTTGCGATCCTCGGTCTCCCAGGACCAGGACTGAGGCCATCCCTGTTTGTTCCGCCTGACCTCACCTTCGGCGTCAAGCAGCGTGAAGCGCAGCTCGATTTCGTCCATCAATCTGTCGCTTAGCTGGTGAAACTCGTCATCCTCGCGCAGAATTCGATCGAGACTTTCCTCAAAAAGTTCGTCAATGACACGCTGGTCCTTCTCGTCTTCGGCGCCTAATTCGGATTTCAGATGTTCACCGTGTCGCTTCGCGATAGTCCTTATTATCACGAGGCTTTCAGCGAGAAGTGCGTTGGTGGCATCGATGTCGAGGGTGTCGTCGACCGGTTCGTCGTCAGGCAGCAGGCGCGGCCCATCGTCCTCCGCGTCGTCATCTTCATCGTCGAGTTGAGTTCCGTTTCCTAAGATGTAGTTGAATCGAAAGCGCTGATCAACATGCATCAGCAGCTTTCTCAGGACTTCCGCGTCACCCTCGCCGCGATAAGCGGTAAGCACCGCCTCCGAGATGCATTCATTAAGGTGCTCCCGCACTTCGTCCATCGGAAAAAATGTGATAGCGGCTTTGTATGGACCCGAGGCGAGCACAACTTCTGTTTCATGGACCGTCGTCTTGGCGGTCGACGTTGATGGGAAGCGTTCCGTCTGCGGGTCGGTGCCAATCAACTGCCGGAGCAATGTCGTCTTGCCTGCTCTGGTTGTGCCGAGGAGTAGCGCCGACCGGTAATCCGAATCCTCCGAAGTTGGCAAACAGATAATTCCATCCCGAATGGCCCCAAAGTCGTTCTCTTCCGGGTCCATGCCGTGGTAGAAAATCTCTACAACGCGTTGCGGGAAACGCTCTTCCGCCAAGCTCCTGGCGGACACATTCCGAAACGTCGGATCATTGAGCAGTTGGTTCAGCTTCTCTATCAGTGCCCGGGCTTCTGCTTCGTCTGCTGTCCCCAGCCCCTGGCGAACCCTCAATCCGACCTTATTGGTGTTCGTGTCCAGTCGCGCCGGGTGTCGAAAGATCGCCGCCCAGGCACTGCGCCCCTGGGATCGGCTGAGTGTTGCCGTGAATCGCCTTTCCATCACACGCTCCGTTGTTCTGTCGTTGTTCAGGCGCTACCATAGGGGCGCAGGCCTACCCAGTCAAGGTGATTCTGAACAACAATTGAACAACGGCGTGGAAAGCGCCGCGGTCCGCTCCCCACACATTGCGGGTAATCAAACTGACCCACCACCGGCAGCCTGCAAACCGTGACGCTGAGCAGCGGGCAGGTCTATTTCGGCCGGTTGAAGGCCGTAGCGCACGGCGCGATCGTGCTGACCGACGTGTTCGAGGCGGTCACCAGCACCGACCCGAAGACCGAGCAAAAGACCACGCGCCTGGTCGCGCGCCACAGCGCCGACTGGCACGGGCCGCTCGACATGACCATCCCCACCGACAAGCTGCTGTTCATCGAGACGATCGGGCCGGACTCCGGCGTCGGCAAGGCGATCGAGGGCGCGGCTCAGCATTGACGCGACGGCGGCGGCGGACTGGCGCCGCCAACCGGCCTGGTCCGCCGGAAGCCACAGGCCGGTCCGGATGAGCCCGGGCACCCTGCTCACCAGCGGTCCAAAAAAAGACGCGCCCCTGAGGGCGCGCCAAGTTCGGCGAAGAAAAACACTAGCGACGCGGATATAACGGCTCGACTCTGTCAGGACGGTTTCAAAAATGATATTCTGTTTGTAGAATTCATCGAACATAGAATCCAAACCGACCCCAGAAAACCACTACGCCCGGGACTTGCCCTGACGAGTTTCGTCCGAAGGTGATGCGAACCGGAGGGAAAGGTGCCATGGCGCCATCATGGCATTGCGGTTCCGCGTCGCGGCACCGCCACGACCGCTTCGCCTCAGCGCGCCGCCCGCAGCCCCTCGCGCGCCGAACCGAAGCTGCCCAGGTGCGCGATGTGGTCCAGCGCCTGATCGATCTCTCGCACCATTGCCTCGTCCTGCGAGAAGGCGAGGCCCAGCAATCCAGCCTCGGCCCGGACGACACGAGCGTCCACGAGCTGCGTCGCCCCGGGCAGCGCGACCTCGACCTCCGTCCCCGCCTCCAGCCGCCAATCGCAGCGCACAGCGACGCCGCCGCGCGAGATATCGACCACCGCGACGTCCTGTTCCGGGTGGCCGCGCGTCCGTATCGCCGCCTGCATGCCGCCCCCCGGAAGCCGCTCGTAGCGGCGCCGCTCCGCATCGTCATTGCTGGTCATCGCGCGCAGGAACTGGGTCACCTCGCCGCGCATCTTCTCGGCGTTGCGCCCGACGTCGTCGGCCCCTGCCAGCACCATGCCGCTGGCCGCATCCGTGCTTTCGGAGATAGCGGACACCTCGTGCACCGCCCGGCTGAACTCATGGGTCGCCGCGCTCACCGTCTGCACGCTGGCGGCGATATCTCGCGTTGCCGCGACCTGTTGTTCCACCGCGGCGGCAATCGCCGTCGCCACGTCGCTGACCTCGCCGATGGCGGCGTTCGCCGCGCGCACCGCGGTCACCGCTTCGCCGGTCGCCGAACGGATCGCCATAATCTGAGTGGAGATCTCGTTGGTAGCGCGCGCGGTCTGGTTTGCCAGCGCCTTCACCTCACCGGCGACCACGGCGAAACCCTTGCCGGCGTCGCCGGCGCGCGCCGCCTCGATCGTTGCGTTCAGCGCCAGCAGATTGGTGCGCCCGGCTATGCCGGTGATCAGGTGGGCGATGTCGCCGACGCGATCGGCCGCAGCCGTCATGCCGGCTACCTTGGCATCGGTCGTCGAAGCACACGAAACGGCCTCGGCAACCGCCTGCGTGGCACGCGACACCTGTCGGTCGATCTCGTTGATGCTGGCAGACATCGCTTCAGCCGCTGCTGAGACGGCAGCGAGGCTGCTGGTGGACGTGGCCGCGCCATCGGCGGCACGCGCGGCGCTCGCACGCGTCTGATGCGCCGCTTCCGACATCTCGGCCGCCGCCTGGCGCATCTTCGCCGCTGAGCTTGCCAAACCCGCCATCACGGCGGCAGCCGAGATACCGAAATCCTGCGTATGACGGTCCATCGCCGCTTGTTGGCGCGCCTTGAGTGCATTCGCCTTATCCTGCGCCGCATGCAGTGCACGTAACTCCTCGGCATGACGGCGAAACACCAGCGTCGCCTGCGCCATCTGGCCCACTTCATCCGTGCGGTCCACCGCGGGAATGGCAACGCCGGATTCGTCGTTCGCCAGCCGCCGCATCGCCGTCGTCATGGCCGCGAGGGGGCCGGAGATCGACCGGGTCACATAGAGTGCTATAAGCGCGCAGAGCCCGAGGCCGAAGGCGACCGACCCGAGCGTCAGACCGCGTGCGAAAGCATAGCGCCGCTCAGCCGCATTGTGTGTACCCTCGGCATGGCTCAATTCGCTGGCGACGATGGCGTCGAAGCCTTGTTGGACGGCGCCAAACTGTTTCACCGCGACCCCGAGCAAAATGTCTTCGGCATCGTCGAACGCCTGCGCATTGAGGGCGTCAATGGCGGGCTTGATCCCCTTGGCGACAAGCTGGCCGCGCCTGGCGGTCCAGTCGCCCAGCAATTTGCGGTCCGCTTCCCCAGAGGCGTGGCGGGCATAATCCGCCGCGAGACCGTCGATCGTGGCGAGATCGGCCGCCACGGCATCGGTATATTTTCGCACAGTCTGCGGGCCCGGACGGGAAATGACCGCGATGGTCAGTTGCTCGATACTGCCGTGCATCAGATCGTCGATGCGGGCAAGACTGCTCACCGGCACGAGGCGGTCCTGGTAGATTTCAGCCAGGTCCGAGTTCGACAGGCGAAAGCCATGCAGGCCGATGACCGCGACGATGATCTGGCTGACCGCGATCAACGCGAAGGCGACCAGCATACGCGTCCTGATCGTCAGTCCGTGCATTCCCGCATTCCTGCCAGAAATCGCTTGGTCCGGTCGCGCCATGCCCGATTGCTCATCCCCGATAAGCGATCAGCGGCCCGTTTCGGATCGCCTTCGGTTATTCGCCAGCGCTATTCGATGGGCAGGCCCTTGGATTTCCAGTTCGGAAAGCCGTCGCGATACCAATAGACGTTCGTGTAGCCGGCCTTGATGGCGGCAGTCGATGCCTTGAAACTTTTCCAGCAGTCGGGGCCGTTGCAATAGATCACGATCGCCGCGGCCTTGTCGGGCGGCAACCTGGCGACATTGAACTCGTCGACGCTGGCGTCGAACCCGACGGACTTTTCGCTCTTTTCCCGATAGGGGATGCTGACCGCGCCCTTGATGTGCCCGTCCGCATATTCGGACGCCACGCGCGAATCGATGACGATTGCGCCGCCGCTTTCGAGTTTCGCGATCTCCTCGGCCGAGACCAGCGTGGTGCCGGACAGGCTGGGCGGCACGTCGGCCGCATGACCCGCCAATGGTGAAAGCAGGGCGGACAGCATGGTGACCGCGAGCAATGTGCGACGATACATCCTATTCTTCTCCGCCGGTGTAAGCGCGCCCAGTCTGCCGCCGGCAAATGAATATGGCGTTAATGGCGCTTTCCCGCGGATCGGCATGACTCGCCGTTCCGGACGCTACAGCCGCCCGCGCAGCCCCGCGACGGTCACCGCCAGGCGGTCGCCGATCCCGCGTTGCGCCGGCGCCAGACGCGGCCAGCGCGCCAGGTCGCGCCGCGCCAGCACCGCGGGCAGCGCCGCCGCAATCGCGCCGCGAGGCACCGGCGCCGTCATGCCCTGCCGCAGCAGCGCGCGCCCCTCTTCGGCCAGCCGGTCCAGCACCGCACGCACGGGGGGAGAATCCGGCGCGGCGATCGCTGCCTCCGGCGACAGATCCCGCGCGGCCAGCAGGTCCACCGGCAGCAGGCACCGCCCGCGCGCCGCGAGCGGCTTCACGCTGCGCAGCGACCCGGCCACGCCGTAAGCCGCCCCCAGCGGACGCAGCGCCTCCGGCTCCGGCGCGCCCAGCAAGCGCGCGGCGGCGACAACCAGCCCGCCGGCGCCGGAGAGCACATACGTCCGCCACGCCTCGACCGTATCGATCGCGTCATCCGCCTCGATCTCCCGCGCGTCGATCAGCGAATGCAGGTCGGCGCGCTGCAACGCGCCGCGATCGATCGCAGCAGCCAGCGGCGTAGCGACCTCGTGGCGACGCACGGCGCCATCCACCACCTCGCGCCACCATTGCAGGCGGATCAGCGCCAGCGTCGGCTCCGACGTCATGTCGCGCGCACGCGCCAGTTCATGATTGAACGCATAGAGCGCGAGCAGGGTATCGCGTTGCTCGGATGGGGCGAACAGCGCGGTGAGGAAGCGGTCCGGGTCGTGCCGGCGCACCAGCGTGGCGAGCGTCTCGTCCATAACGCGCGAGGTGGGACGGATCGGCGGGACACGCAAGCGTGATGCGCCGCGGATTGTCGGGTGGCCTCGCTTGCGCCGTGGGGACGGCGCTGTATCCTGCGCCGCGCCGGCGCTGACGGGGGACCGGGACGCGGGTGACGGCACTGACATCAAACGGCGCCGCGTTCGGCCGGTCGATCGGCCTCGTCGAACCTCAACGTTTCACTGCAACCATGCGGAGGATGCCAATGGCTTTCGAACTACCCACCCTGCCCTACTCCAAGACTGCCCTTGCCGGGCAAGGCATGTGCGAGGAGACCCTCGACCTGCACCACGGCAAGCACCACCAGGCCTACGTCACCGCGCTGAACGGGTTCGTCGAGAAGGACGCCTCGCTGCAAGGCAAGTCGCTCGAGGAGATCGTCAAGTCGACGGCCGGCGCGGGTGGGCCGGTGTTCAACAATGCGGGGCAGCACTGGAACCACATCGTGTTCTGGCAGTGCATGAGCCCGAAGGGCGGCAGCATCCCGAGCGCGCTGGAGAAGAAGATCAACGAAGACCTGGGTGGCGTGGCCAAGTTCAAGGATGAGTTCAAGGCGGCCGGTGTCAGCCAGTTCGGTTCCGGCTGGGCATGGCTGGTGCTGGCTCCGGACGGCAAGCTGAAGGTGACCAAGACGCCGAACGGGTCCAACCCGCTGGCGACCGGCGAAGGCAAGGTGCTGCTGGGTTGTGACGTGTGGGAGCACGCCTATTATCTCGACTTCCGCAATGTTCGCCCGAACTACCTGCAGAACTGGCTCGATAAGCTAGCCAACTATGAATACGCCGAAGCGCAATTGAAGTCGGCCTGATCGCAACGACGGCGCGAAATTCTTGCTCGCATGCAACTCCGCTGTCGACAGCGTCGGCAGCGGAGATTTCGTGTCGCTTGAAACTGTGGATAATCTATGGTTCGGTGCGATACGTCGTTCGGGGCGAACGAATCGGGCTGACCAGAGGCAAACAACAATGGCTAAATCAAATGATACAGTATTAGGACTGACGGCGCAGATCGTCAGTGCCCATGTGGCCAAGAATGCCGTCGATCCGGATAAGCTGGCGGACCTGATCCGCGACGTGTACCGCACATTGGCCAGCGTGGGCGAGGAGCCCGCGGAATCGACCAAGCCGAAGGCTGCCGTGCCACCCACGAAATCGGTATTCGCGGACTACATCGTCTGCCTGGAAGACGGCAAGAAGATGAAGATGTTGAAGCGGCATCTGATGACGGACCACAAGCTGACCCCCGATCGGTACCCGGGCGCGATGGAGCCTGCCGCCGTCCTATCCGATGGTCGCGGCGAATTATGCCAAGACGCGGTCCGCCCTGGCCAAGAAGATCGGTCTCGGACAGAAACGATCGATGCCCCGCAAAATGGGACGCAAGCGCATCGCCAAGGCGTAGCCATGCTTGCGGGGTAGCCGCCTGAAGCGATAGTGTCGCGCCCAGCGCTGCGTTGCCAGGCGCTTCGCTTCAGGGAATGCCAGCGTGACCTACCTTCCGCCGTTCAGCAAGGTCAAGGCGATGGTCACCATCGTCGGTGGCAAGGACAAGCCGCGGGTCAGCGCGAGCTATGAAGATTTCCTCGGCGTCATCCGCGCGATGCTGGCGGTGGTCGATGTCGACGAAGCCTGGTATCTGGCAACCTATCCGGATGTCGTCACCGGAATCAAAAACGGCAAGGTGAAGTCCGCCCGCGATCATTTCGTCCACAATGGATATTTCGAGGGGCGCATGCCGTTCCCCATGACGGTCGACGAACAGTGGTACCTGACCGAGAACCCAACCGTGGCGGAATACATCCAGGACAACCGGCTGGCCTCGGGACAACAGCATTTCGATCAAGACGGCTATAAGGAAGGGCTGCTGCCCTTCCCGCTGTGACAGCGGTCCGCACGCGCATGGACGCCGGCCCGCGGCATTGCTCCCCGGACGACTGACAACGCGATGCAGCGGCGCAGTCTCGGCTTGCTCCGGGTTTCGTCCATCGGGCTTGGCTGCCTGACGCTCACCGAGGCCTATGGCACGCCGCCGGCCGAGGCCGATGCGATCGGCATCATCCATCGCGCCGCCGCGCTGGGCATCGACTTGCTCGATACGTCCGACGCCTATGCCAAGGGCGCCAACGAGATACTGGTGGGTAAGGCGATCGCCGGCCGCCGCGGCGGCTACGTGCTGGCCAGCAAGTTCGGCAACCTGCGCCGGCCGGATGGCACGCCCACGGCAGACGGCAGGCCGGCCTATGTGAAGCAGGCGTGCGAGGCCAGCCTGCGCCGGCTGAACACCGACACGATCGACCTTTACTATATCCACCGCGTCGACCCCACGGTGCCGATCGAGGACACGGTCGGCGCCATGGCGAACCTCGTGCACGCGGGGAAAGTGCGCTTCCTGGGAATCTCGGAAGCGGGGCCGGCGACGATACGCCGCGCCCATGCGGTGCATCCGATGAGCGCGGTGCAGATCGAATATTCGTTGTGGACCCGACATGTCGAGGCCGACGTGCTGGGCGTCTGCCGCGAGCTTGGCATCGGCTTCGTCGGATACAGCCCGCTGGGGCGGGGCTTCCTGGCCGGCGCCGTCACCGCCGAGCCGCCGGTCGGCGACATGCGCCGCGGCATGCCGCGCTTTTCCGGCGACAATCTGCGCCGCAACCTGGCCCTGTTCGCGGAATTCCAACGCATCGCCGCCGCCGAGGGCTGCACGCCGGCCCAGCTCGCGCTGGCTTGGGTGTTGTCGCGCGGCCAGGACGTGGTACCGATCGTCAGCAGCAGCAAGCGCGAGCGGCTGGAGGAGAACGCTGCGGCGGTCGCGCTGACGGTGTCGGCCCCGACGCTGGCCGAGGTGGAGACATTGTTCGCCCCGGATAACGTTGCGGGACCGCGTTATGGTGTAGCGGCGGCGAGCGTGGTGGGTCTGTAACAGTAATAAATTTGGAATGAGCAGATGCTGGCTTGATGGTATGCCGATCGTCGGTCCGGAACCGAGCGGCTAAAGGAAGCAAGCGTTTAACACGGATTTCACCGAGTAGAAGATTAAGCCACAGATTTCACTGAGAATATTAAATTGTTCCGAGAAGCCGTGCAGGGTATCGTCGGTTTTGCGCGGCCCTTCTCTGCGTGAATTCGTCACCTGGCCTGCTTCTCCGTGCAATATGTGTTATTAGAATTCCTGAAATAATTGCTGCGTGGCCTATCGCACTTACATACCGTCGAAATGGACCCATCCATCCACGATCGGAGATGTTGGTAATAAAGCAAGGTTTTGAAACACAGATTTCACAGATTAAGGCACGGATCAAGTTAACATATTCTGCGCCTTAATCTGTGAAATCTGTGAAATCTGTGTTTCAAAACCTTGCTTTCGTCAACCGCTGTCAGGGAGGGCAATACGAAACCGTCTCGAATCAACGGGCGCGTCCAATCCCACGCCTTATACCAACCCGCCGAACGATCGAACTCTCGACCGCTTCGCACGCACCGCCCTAACCGCCCTAACCGCCCTAACCGCCCTAATCGTCATGGCCGGCCTTGCGCCGGCCATCCACGCCTTGCCTTCGTGCACGCGACAAAAGGCGTGGATGGCCGGCACAAGGCCGGCCATGACGGTTAGGGACGGCCATGACGGTTGGGGCGGTCCGTACGAAACGGTCGAGAGTCAATCGTTTTGCGAGTTGATATGACTACGCTGTCCTCGGTCCTTGGCGAGGAGCGCCGGATCCGCCCTTATGTGATCGCCCAAATTCAATTCCTCTGCCAGAACGAGAACCACCGCCTGAGCACCCACCGCTTCCCCGAAACCGGCGGCGGCGTAGGCGTTATCCCCCCGCGAACTTCGCCAGCAGCCGAATGTGCGAGCGCAGCCCATGCTGAAAGCAGCGCTGTTCGAACTTCTCGTTCGGACTGTGCACCTGGTCGTCGTCCAGGCTGAAGCCCATCAGCAGCGTGTCGATCCCCAGCACCTTGTGCAGCGAGGTCACCACCGGCACCGAACCGCCACTGCCCATCAACAGAGGCTCGCGGCCGTATTCATCGCGCAACACCGCTTGCACCGCGTGCACCCAGGGCGAATCCAGATTGGCCTCGAACGCCGGCGCTCCCGACAACGACTTGAATTCGATATGCGCATCCGCCGGCAACCGCTCGCTGACGAAACGTTTGAACTGGTCGAACGCTTCCTCCGGGTCCTGCCCCGGCACCAGCCGGAACGACACCTTCGCGCTGGCCTCCGCCGCGATCACCGTCTTGCTGCCATCGCCGGTATAGCCGCCCCAGATGCCGTTGATGTCGGCAGTCGGCCGCGCCCATAGCCGCTCCAGCGCGGAAAACCCGCGCTCGCCGATCGGCGCCGACAGGCCGATGCCGCCAAGGAACGCCTTCTCGTCGAAGCCCAGCGATCCCATTGCGCCCGCTGCGCGTTGGAGATCGGCTTCACTCGGTCGTAGAAGCCCGGCAACTGGATGCGCCCGTCCGCATCCTTCAATTCGCCCAGGATACGGGTCAGCGCATTGATCGGGTTCAACGCCGAGCCGCCGAACAATCCCGAATGCAGATCGCGGTTCGCCGCCTTCAGCGTGACCTCGGTATACACCATGCCGCGCAGCCGCGTGGTCACCGCTGGCGTATCGACGTCCCACATCCCGGTGTCGCTGATCAGCGCCAGGTCGGATGCGAGGTCGTCCTTGTGCGCGGCAACGAACGGTTCCAGGTTGACGCTGCCGACTTCTTCCTCGCCCTCGATCAACGCGGTGATGCGCGCGGGTATGCCGCCGCCGGCCGCGTGCCAGGCGCGCAACGCTTCCAGGAACATCACCGACTGGCCCTTGTCGTCCACCGCGCCGCGCGCGACGAACCGCTTGCCATGCGGGCCATCCACAAGCTGCGGCTCGAACGGCGGACTGTGCCAAAGCTCCAGCGGATCGACCGGCTGCACGTCGTAATGCGCATAGAACAGCACGTGCGGGCCTTGATAATCCGCCGGCCCATCGTAATGCCCGACCACCACCGGATGTCCCGCCGTCGGCCTGACGTCAGCGCGGAACCCGAGGCCGATGAGTTGGTCGCGCCACCACTCAGCCGCGCGCCGGCAGTCCTGCTGGTGCGCCGGCTGCGCGCTGATCGAGGGAATGCGCAGCAGTTCGAACAGGTTTTCGCGGGACTTATCAAAGGTGGCCTCGGCGTGGCGGAGCACGGTCGCGACGGTATCGGTGGTGGGCGCAGGCATGAGAATTCTCCCAGTGAACAGCGGATAGTTTAACCTCGACCCGACCGCCGCAAAAGCGAATGCATCCCAATCGTCATGGCCGAACTTGACCTGGCCATCAGTCGCCGCACCGTGCTGCACGGATGGCCGGGCCAAGCCGGGCCGTGACGACTGGAGCTCTCGCCATCAACCCGGCAACCGCTCGGGCACGCGTGGATCCATCGCCCAGACAGAGAACGGAATCTCGATCGAACGGCGGGGCATCTCCCGAACTGCCTGCACCGATGCCTCGCGAAGGAACACGTGCCACGTCTCGAAGACGTCCGGCTGCGTCGCGCGGAAGACCGCCGGCGACAACAGGGCAAGGTTGGCGCCCCGGCCCGGATCGCGCACCGAGCGATAGCGGATTGCCTCGATGCCGGCTGCGCGCGCGGCGTCGCCAAGCTCCTGGCAGGGTCCGTATTCGGTAGGGTGCTCCCAAATCGCCGCATCGCGATTGAGCAGTGGCATCGTCAGATCGATGGCGCGCCCGGTTCCGGCGGGCACGCGAAATGCCGTGCGCTCCTGGGGGTTCGTGGGACGGCTGGCAGCCGGGGCATCGAGGAAAAACAACAGCCGGTAGAACGCCTCTTCCGCCACGGCGGTTTCCGATTGCTCTGCCGCATAGAAGCAACCCTCAATCTGGCGAGCGCGGCGAAACCTGCTCCCGTGCCGGTAAGGCGCATAACGAAACGGTGTTGCCAGCAGGTAGTCGAGACCGGCGCAGGTTGCGGGAATGGCCGGCTTGCTGCCCTCCAGCTCGGCTTCCAGGATGGTCTGTTCGTCGAGCGTATCGACGAGCTTCAGTGTGGCCACCAGCGACTGGCTCTCCACCATCCGCCAGATGTCACCGGACCACGCTCTTGCCTCAGACCCGAGCGCGCGCGGCGTCCACATAATCCACGGTGGCGACCAGCCCGGTCGCGCTCTGCACGAGGTTGCGCGGCACGCCACCAAGAGCATGGTTGGCAGACACCATCCACGAGCGCAGCGAGGCCGCATCGCCGCCCACCACGGCGTCAAGGCCGCGGAACAGCCGGATCAGCAGCAGCGAGAGTTCGTACGGCTTGCTGTCTGGATCAAGCGCATAGGTACCCGAGCGGAGACGGGAGGCGGTTGCCTCGGACACGCCGATCGTGCGTGCGAGCATGGCATTGGTGAGGCCAAGCAGTTCGGCCGATCGCGCAACGGCCTTGCTGACCACGGCCGCCCGCCGGGCAGGGGAGGCAGCATCGACGACGTTGGCGGCGGCCTCCATTTCATTTCTCCAGAAAGATTTCCACCGATTCCTTTCACACGATATAGACCTCGCGCGCCAGGCAACAAGGGGAGAACCACATAGGCGTCAGAATAAGCGCCCGACGCAGTAAAAGGGCACTCCCCCTCCCCTCAAGGGGAGGGGGAGTATTCTTCTTCGCAACGCGGACCCAGTCGTTCCGCCACTACTCTCCCGCCAGCCGCGCAGGCATCAGCGGCGCCGTCTGGCGCATCAAACTCGCCACGTCCGAAACCGTGTCGATCGCCAGCACCGCATCGGCCAGCCGCGCAGCGCGGTCCACACCCAACACCGCGTCCGTCAGCCCGGCGAATTTCGCGCGCAGCTCCGCTTCGCTGAGGAAGTTCGAGGGCTCGCCCTTCGGCACCACCACCTTCTGGCTGAACCGCCG
Organism: uncultured Alphaproteobacteria bacterium; assembly: GCA_963762885.1. Taxonomy (GTDB): domain Bacteria; phylum Pseudomonadota; class Alphaproteobacteria; order Acetobacterales; family Acetobacteraceae; genus JASHVB01. Next base: position 50,031 of record CAVXNH010000077.1, on the reverse strand, counting down.
CCCCCCCGCCTCGATGGTGAGCTTGCCGGACATGTTGGCGGGGAACTCCGCCTCGATCTCCGGATCGAATTCGCACACCACCTTGGACAGCAACCCGCGCAGCACCGGATCGCGCAGGTGGTTGTAGCTATCCCAGCCCATCGCCCCCGTCGCCAGCGCTGCCGAGATCACGAACGGCCCGCTGAACTGCCCGTCCACCACGTTCTCCGGGTTGGCCTTCTTGTCCGCCGGCTGGCCGATCAGCATCATGCCCGCACGCGGCAGTCCCAGCGTCACGCGGTCGATGTCGCCGGGCTTGAGGTCGTTTGCCGCGCGCAAAGCCAGCGCCGCATCGATGCCGGCATGGCCGTAGCGGCAGGACGGATACGGTTTCACCGCCGTCGCCATCAGTTCGAACACCGACCCGAGGTCCTGTACCGCGCGGTCCGGGTTCGGGTTCGGGGCATAGGCGCGCAGGAAGCCGTGGCGGCCTTCCAGCGCCTCGGCGGCGCCCTTGAAACCCTCGCGCACCAGGGTCGCCGCCATCAGTCCGTTCACCGCCGCCCAGCCGACCTGGTGCCGTTTAGTCCAGGCGCCGTTGACCAGGAATTGCAGGCTGCCGGCGCACTGGCTCAGCACGGTACCCAGCGCGCCCGCGACACCGTCCGCATCGAGTCCGAACACCCTCGCCGCCGCCGCCGCCGCGCCGAACGCGCCACAGGTCGCCGAGGGATGGAAGCCACGGTCGTAATGCTCCCCCGCCGGCAGCGCGAGCGCCACGCGGCAGGTGATCTCATACCCCGCGACGATCGCCGCCAGCACATCGGCGCCCGACGCGCCTACCATCTCGCCGGCGGCCAGTGCGGCGGGGATCACCGGCGCACCGGGATGCAGCGAGCCGGCGGCGTGCGTGTCGTCGAAATCCAGCGAGTGTGCCAGCGCCCCATTCAGGAACGCCGCACCGGCCGGCGTGTAGCGCGCCGCGTCGCCGAACACCCCGGAGTTGCCCGCGGCCATCCCCATGGCGCGCACCGCGGCGAGGAACGATGGCGTGCTCTCGGCGTCGTGTCGGGCCCGGACGATGTTGCCGACCAGGTCCAGCACGAGGAAGCGCGCGCGGTTCACCACCTCGGGCGGCAGGCGGTCGAGGCTGATACCGGCGGTGAATACGGCGAGTTGGGCGGTGATCCCCATGGCGCGTTGTCCTCCATTTGGCTGGGACTTTGGCGCAAAGTGTGACAGCGGGAAAGCCGGCTGCCCTTGGTATCGCGTCCCGCATGCCCGGCGGATGGGGTGGGCGAAGCGGTCCCGCGGCTCGTCTGGCGGGGAATGCTTCGCTTCGAGGCCGATGTTCAAATCCGCAATGACGGGTGAACGCTGTCAGCGCACGGTCGAAATCACTCAGCCACCCCCGCCGCAGGGTTTTGCAGCAGGTAGTCCTGGTACCGCTGCCGCAGAGCGAGCTTATTCAGCTTGCCGGTCGCACCGTGCGGCAACGCATCGACCACGACCACAGCGTCCGGATACCACCATTTCGCCACCGCGCCGTCGTACAGTTTCATCACGCTGCCGACATCGATCGTTCGGCCTGCGCGGGGCACCACGAGCAGCAGCGGCCGCTCCTGCCATCTGTCATGTTTCGCATTGATCACCGCGGCCTCGGCGACGTCGGGATGCGACACCGCGATATTCTCGAGCGCGATCGAACTGATCCACTCGCCGCCCGACTTGATCACGTCCTTCGAACGATCGACGAGTTCTACATGCCCACCCGGATCGATGGTTGCGACATCGCCGGTGGCGAACCAGCCATCGGGTGCGGCCGCACCATCAGCGCCACGATACAGATACTCCCGGCAAATCCACGGCCCGCGGGTCAACAGATCGCCGAACGCCACACCGTCATGCGGCAATTCGTTGCCGTCGCCATCGACGATCTTGATGTCGGCGCCGTAGATCGGACGGCCCTGTTTCAAACGCAGTCTGGTCGCCGCCTCGGCATCGAGACCGACCGTCGCCGGCAACGGCACGTGATGGGTCACGATCGGACTGCACTCGGTCATGCCCCAGGCCTGGTAGACGTCCACGCCGTGCGCGCCGAAACCCTCGATCAACACCCGCGGGCAGGCCGAGCCGGCGATCATCAGGCGCTTCAGCGTGTCGAGGTGCCCATTGCTCGATCTCAGCGCGTCCAGCACGCCAAGCCAGATCGTCGGCACCCCGCCAGAGAAGGTGACGCGTTCCTCATTCAAGGTTTTGAGCACCGAGGGGCCATCCAGCCAGCGACCGGGCATGATCAGCGCCGCGCCGCTCATGGCCGCGCAATACGGCCACGCCCAACTGGTGGCATGAAACATCGAGGTCGCCTGGAAGATCCGGTCGGTGGCGCGAAACGCATAGGCATCCGCCGTATTGGCGGCCATCGCATGCAGCACGGCAGACCGATGCGCATACAGCACGCCTTTCGGCCGCCCGGTGGTGCCCGACGTGTAGCACAGCGCGCTGGCGGTATTCTCGTCGAAATCCGGCCAGTCGTAATCGTCGCCGGCCTGCGCCATCAGCTCTTCATAGCAATGCAGCGTCATGCCGGGCGGCAACGGAAGATCGGGCATCTCCGCGGGATCCGCCACCAGCACGACATCATGCACGCACCCGGCAATCGCCGGCGCAATGTCCGCGATCAACGGCACGAAGCTCAGGTCGGCAAACAAAACGGAATCGGCCGCGTGGGTCATGATGTAGGTGATGTCGTCCTGGGCAAGCCGGGGATTGACGGTGTGACAGATGGCGCCCATGCCGGAGACGGCCCAGTACAGCTCCAGATGCCGGTAGTTGTTCCAGGCCATCGTTGCCACCCGATCGCCGAGCCTGACGCCGAGCCGTTCCAGCACCCGTGCAAGGCGGCGCGACCGTTGCTCGACGGTCGCGTAATCCGTGCGATGGATGGCCGTTTCGCTCAACCGCGACACGACCTCCGCCTTGGGATGCCAGCGCGCAGCGTATTGAATGATGGAGGAAAGGAGCAGTTTCTGCTGCTGCATCAACCCGAGCATAATGGTGTTTCCTTCACCGTGTGAAGCGACATCTCGAAGGCCGATTTACCTTTCGCAATGTTCCATCGTAACAAAAAAATTGCAATCATCCCCACGTCCCGCCAACCGGTCCGCAAGCACCGCAACGCATGGCTCTTGGCGGGTCCCGCAGGTTGGGACCACAATGCAGGCGATACCGAAGAGCCCGCAGGATGCCGATGCCGCCACCGCGCCAGCCGCAATCCGCGCCCGTTGCACTTTGCCAACGCTGAGCAATGATGTCCGGCGCCACGCAGAAAGTTCCCCACCGCGCGCTGATCACACTGTGCGTGATGTTGGGCAACCTGATGCAGTCGCTCGACGCCTCCATCGCCAACGTTTCGCTGCCCTACATGCAGGGCACGCTGTCCACCAGCGCCGACGAGATCACCTGGGTGCTGACGTCCTACGTCATCGCCGCGGCGATCATGACCGCGCCGGTCGGCTGGATGGCGGTGCGCTTCGGCCGCAAGAACCTGCACATCGCCTGCATGACCGGCTTCGTCATCGCCTCCATGCTGTGCGGCGCCGCCGATACTCTGGCGCAGATGGTGTGCTTCCGCGTCATCCAGGGCATCTGCGGCGCCGCGCTGGTGCCGTTAAGCCAGGCCACCATGCTCGACATTTATCCGTTCGAGCGCCGCGCCCAGGCGATGGCGATATTCGGCATGGGCGTGATGGTTGGACCGATCATCGGCCCGACGCTCGGCGGCTACCTGACCGAGACCTACAACTGGCGCTACGTCTTTTACGTCAACCTGCCGTTCGGCATCCTGGCGGTGACCGGACTGCTGATCTTCCTGCCGAAGGCGTTGCCGCGGCGCGAGCTGCGCTTCGACTGGACCGGCTTTGCCGTGCTGGCGATGGGTGTCGGCGCATTGCAGCTCATGCTGGATCGCGGCCAGACCGACGACTGGTTCGCTTCCCGCGAGATCGTCGTCGAGGCGGTGCTGGCGGGCCTCGGTTTGTACCTGTTCGTGGTGCACATGTTCACCGCAGAGCACCCGTTCCTGCCGCCCGGACTGTTCAAGGACCGCAACTTCGTCGCCGGCGTGCTGATGGTGCTGTTCACCGCCACGGTGATGCTGGCGAGTTCCGCGCTGATGGCGCCGTACCTGGAAACCCTGGCCGGCTATCCGGTGGAAGCAGCGGGTTGGTCGATGGCGCCACGCGGTATCGGCACCGCGATCGGCATGCAGTTGGCCAGCATGATTTCCAGGAAGGTCGATGAGCGCAAGGTGATGGCGGCGGGACTGCTGGTGCTCGGCGCCGCGCTTTATTCCATGAGCGACTGGACGCCCGACGTGTCGCAATCGCGCATGATGGTGACGCTGCTGCTGCAAGGCTTCGGCATTGGCTTCGTGTTCAACCCGATGACGGTGATGGCGTTCACCACGCTGCCAGCGGCGCTGCGCGGCCATGCCACGTCGTTGCAGGCGCTGTGCCGCAACACCGGCCAGGCGGTGGGCGTCTCGATCACGTCATTGCTCCTGGTGCGTGGGATGCAGGCGTCGCATGCCGACATCGCGGCCCTCATCACGCCGTTCGACCGCGTGCTGCAAGCGGGGGATACGGCATCGCGCATGCTGAATCCGGCGACGCGGCATGGCGCGGCGATGCTGGATCGGATGATCGATCAGCAGGCGCAGATCATCGCCTACAACAACGACTTCCGCGTGATGGCGCTGGTCGTGGTACCGTCCCTGTTATTGCTCCTGGTGATGCGCCGGCATGAGCGCCCGGCCGCTGCTCCGGTGCCGGCTTCCGGCGCTGTCGCTGCGGCGCCTGCCGCGGGGGATTGATGACGGGCTCGAACGGGTCCAGGGCTATCGCATCTGTCGTGTTGAGTGCTCTGCGACAGGCCCGGATCGCAAATTCCGTGTCATGCCGGCGAAGGCAGGCCGGTGGATTCACATTTGAAGTGCAACAGATGGCCGGAGAATAGCTCAGCGGGGGTTTTGAAGCCAAGGCATTTGCGAGGGGTATTATTATGTCGCCGAGCGATGGCGTCGATTTGGCGTTGCGAGCACTGACGCAGGTCGGTTTTTCGTGGCAGGTCGCGTCGCACGCGGCCGTTGGCGTTCTCGATGCCGCCCTTCTCCCAGGGGCTATGTGGATTGCAGAAGTAGGTGTTGATGCCGAGTGCATCGCGCAGCTTGTGATGGTTGGCGAACTCGGTACCGTTGTCCTGGGTTAGGGTTCGGCGCAGTTGGGCTGGCAAAGTGGCCAACCAGGTGTGCAGTTGGTCGGCGGTTGTCTCGGCTTTGCGGCTGGGCGGTTTGGCCAGCAGGATGAATCGCGAGGCGCGTTCCTGGGCAACCAGCACGGACTGGCCGTATTTGCTGAACAGCACATAGTCGGCCTCCCAGTGGCCGGGCTGACGGCGAGCATTGATATAGAGTGGACGTTTGCCGATGGAGACACGGTCTTTTATGTGCTGAACCGGACTTCCACCCTTGCGGCCACGATAGCCACGCTTGAACTTGGCGCGCGGCAGATAGAGTTGCCAGGCGAAATCCTGGGTCCGGCGGATCTGGGCATAGATGAAGCGGTAGATGGTTTCGTGACTGATCGTTGTTGCCGCTTTTTGCTGCCGGAGCCGGCCGGCGACCTGCTCGGGCGACCAACCGTTCCGCAGGCAGTCGAGAACCAGGTTGCGGAGCGCATCGTCGCGCTCAAGTTTTGACCCGGTCCAGCGGCGGGCTCTGGCCTGCTCCTCAGCGTAGGCCGGTTTATAGCCAACCTTGTTGCCGCGGTTGCGTCTCAGTTCGCGAGAGATTGTCGATGGCGAGCGATCCAGAGCTGCCGCGATTTGGCGGAGCGATTGCCCGTCTTCATGAAGACGGGCAATCGCACACCGTTCCTCGAGCGTGAGGTGATCGTATTGTTGGGCCATTGCAACACCCTACCATGGTGTTGCACTTCGTTTGTGAGCCCAGGGCCGCCCACGACTTTGCCGCTTGCGACAGGGAAAGTCGTGGGTGGCCGGCCTTCGAGGCTGTAAGTAAATATCCCCCGGCAAAGCCGGGGGATTTGCCATTGTATTAAATGGTTCTGAGAACGCACGCAGGATGGTGCCCATATTATGCAGCCCTTCTGTACTACTGACCTGGCAAATTCTCGCATGCTGCGGTGATTTCCAGAATTCACATGGCGGCCAGAGCGGCTAGCGCCAAAGCAAGCAAGACTTAACGCAAATGAACGCAAATAGACGCAGATGAACGCGAATGTAACTGGGGGGCGCCGCGGCGCCGTGGCTCGGCGCGAACAGTCGCGCGATGTCTACCGAGCACGATCGTGACAGACCCGGGCGTATTCGCGTTTATCTGGGCTTATTTGCGTTCATTTGCGTTGAGTCTTGCTTGCTTTGGCGCGCGACGCACGATTGCGGCGGAGCGACGCACGGCGCGCCACAAACGTAGGTGTGATGACGGTCGGCTATGCGCGACATCATTGGTTGCGGCCAACGGCTGCGCTGTGTTAAAATACTTGCTTGCTGCGCTGCCCCCAAGGTCGTTGGCGAGCAGCATTGTATGCCGCCCTGATGTGATCGCCCGAACTCAATTGTCGGGCGGTGGTGCGACTGCACCGGGCGCCACCGACCCGATCAACCACTCCCGAAACAACGCAATCTTCGGCGTGTCCGCGGTTTCCTCCGGCGCAACGATGTAGAACCCGGCATCCGCCGGCAGCACCACATCGAACGGCACCACCAGCCGCCCCGCGGCGATATCCGCTTCGACATACGGCGTGCGTCCCAGCGCCACGCCCAGCCCCTCCATCGCTGCCTGGGTCGCCATGAAACTCTGGTCGAATGTCAGCCCGCGCCGCGTCGCCAGCGAGGTCGGCAACCCCGCCGCGGTCAGCCATAGCTGCCAGTCCTCGCGCGACACCGTGGCGTGCAACAGGGTATGGTGCGCCAGATCCTCCGGCCGTCGCAGCGGCTTGTCGGCATGCAACAAGGCCGGGCTGCAAACCGGAAAGATGTCCTCCGCCATCAGCCACTGTGCGCGCAAACCCGGCCAGGTTCCGCGCCCGTAGCGCACCGCCATGTCGACTTGCTCGCGCCGGAAATCGACCAGGTGCGCGGAGGTCGTGATGCGCACCTCGATACCCGGATGCGCGTCCTGGAACGCCGCCATCCGCGTCACCAGCCATTTCGCCGCCAACGACGCGGTGGTGCTGACGACCAGCAGTTCGTCGCGTCCGGGCCGTTGCAGGCGCTCTGTGGCACGCCGCAGGTCTTCGAAGGCGGCACGCACCGACGGCAGATAGCCCTGCGCCTCGCGCGTCAACGCCAGCCCGCGATTGCGCCGCTCGAACAGGCGCAGGCCGAGTTGTTCCTCCAGCCGGCGAATCTGATGGCTGATCGCGGTTTGCGTCACATGCAACTCGGCAGCGGCGAGCGTGAAGCTGAGATGACGCGCCGCCGCCTCGAACGCACGCAAGCCGTTGAGCGAGGGAAGTGGCGCCATGAAGCCAGCCTAGCCATGAGATGAACTCATGTGAAGCCTGACAAAGCATCCTTTGTCAGGCGCCGGGATGGCACCCATGTTGAGCACACTCAAATTGTATCTGGAGGTAGCCCATGGCCACCTTGGTCCATCCATCACTGACAAATTGTCAGGCATTTTCAGGCCCCTCAGGCGTCGCCACCACGCGGCAACCGGGTCTGTTCGCGCGCCTGACGGCAACGCTCGAAACGTGGCGCCGCCGCTCGACCGAACTGCGGGAGTTGGCACGCATGACCGACCGCGAACTGCGTGACTTGGGCCTGTCGTCGGCCGATGTCTGGCACGAAATCCGCCATCCGGTCTGGCGCGCGACGCGCCCGTACCTGACGCGCCTTCCGGACAACCACACAGGTGAGGAGCCAACTATGAACGCCTATGCCGAAATCCTGCCGCATCGAAACGCGGCGCTGGAAAGCCTGGTGCAGGTCGAAGCGCCGCTGCACTACCTCGCACCAATGACCGAGCGGCCACGCAACTACACCTATGATCCGCCGCCCGGCGTGGCGCGCTCGAACAGTGTCGCGGAAACGCACGTGGTGCCGATCCGCAGCCTGCGGCCGGTCGCGGATGAGGTCACGCTCGACCGTGAAGGTTTCGCGCTGGTGCGGCACCACAGCGCGGTGCGCGACTTCTACGACGATGCGGAAGTGCGCAGCATCTACTACCCCGAAGCCGAGCGCCTGTTGGCCGAGGCCACCGGGGCGCGGCGCGTGTTCGTGTTCGACCACACCGTGCGGCGCCGTGTGCACGGCGTGGACGACCGCGCGCCCGGCACGCCGCGCCAGCCGGCGACCCGTGTGCACGTGGACCACACGGCTTTGTCCGGCCCGCAGCGGATCCGCGACTTTCTCGGCGATGAGGCTGAGGAACTGCTGCGCGGGCGCGCCCAGGTGATCAACCTGTGGCGGCCGATCCGCGGCCCGTTGCGCGATGCTCCGCTGGCGGTATGCGACGCACGGTCGGTCGCGCCGGGCGATTTGGTGCCCTCGGACCTGGTGTATCGCGACCGGGTCGGCGAGACCTACGGCGTGACGTTCAATCCGAACCATCGCTGGTTCTACGTGCCGGACATGCAGGCGGACGAGGCACTGCTGCTGAAGTGCTACGACTCGGCGACGGACGGCCGTGCCCGCTTTGCGCCGCACACCGCGTTCGACGATCCGACCGCGCCGCCCGACATGCTGCCACGCGAGAGCATCGAACTTCGCACGTTCGTGTTCCACTAAGAACAACCCCTCTCCCGCGACAGCGGGAGAGGCCGGGTGAGGGTATTGCGTGCCGCACGCGGCACCCTCACCCTACCCTCTCCCGCGTAGCGGGAGAGGGGGTGTTCCGTCATGCTGATCGTCGATGCGCAGGTGCATATCTGGGGCGCCGATACGCCCGAGCGCCCTTGGCCCGCCGCGGGCCACAACTACGCCCATCGCGACACGCCACTGGGCAAGGACACGCTGCTGCGCGAGATGGACGCCGCCGGCGTCGATCGTGTTGTGATCGTGCCGCCGTCGTGGGAGGGCGATCGCAACGACCTCGCGCTGCAAGCCGCCGCACAGCACCCGGATCGCTTCGCCATCATGGGCCGCCTGCCACTGCACCCCGCCAATCCCGCCGCGGCGGAAACCTGGCGCGCGCAGGCCGGCATGCTCGGCCTGCGCTTCACCGCCGGGCGCGAAAGCGCCTGGCTGACCGACGGCAGCGCCGAATGGGTATGGGCAGCCGCGCAACGCCACGGCCTGCCGGTGATGATCTCTTGTTCCGGTCTACTCCCCGTCATCGACGGCATCGCCGAGCGCTATCCCGGGCTGCGCATCGTCATCGACCATCTCGCGTTGCGCCGCGCCAAGGACGAAGCGGCGTACGCCGACATTCCGTTGCTGTGTTCCCTGGCGAAACGGCCGAATGTCGCGGCAAAGGCGTCGGCAACGCCGGCCAGTTCGACGCAGCCGTATCCATACCGCAACATCCATGGCTACCTTGAACAGGTGTTCGATACGTTCGGACCGCTGCGCATGTTCTGGGGCACCGACCTCACCCGCCTGCCCTGCACCTATCGCCAGGCGGTGACGATGTTCACCGAGGAACTGCCGTTCCTGTCCGAGAGCGACAAGGAATGGGTGATGGGGCGCGCGATCTGCGCCTGGCTGGGGTGGCCATGATCGGCCCTCCGGCGCCCGCCGGCTGGCCCGCCGGGCGCCCGCTCGCGGTGTCGGTCAGCGTCATGCTCGAGGGCTGGGCCGAGGGCAGCGCGCCCGGCATCGGCCCGATGGGCAATCCGCTGAAGCCCGGCGTGCCCGACCTGCAAGCGCTGTCCTGGGCCGAGTACGGCCCCAAGGCCGGCGCCCAACGGCTGCTGGATTTGCTCGACCGTGCCGGTGTGCGTGCGGTGTTCTACACCAGCGGCGTGGTGGCGGAGCGCTATCCCGCGCTGCCCGCTGCCATCGCCGCGCGGGGCCACACCGTGGCGGCGCATGGCTGGAGCCAGGGCACGCTGCCGCCCTACCTCACCCCCGATGCGGAACGCGACGATATTGCCCGCTGTGTCGATGTGCTGACCCGCACCGCGGGGGCTGCGCCGCGCGGCTGGCTCAGCCCGCGCTGCACGCCCAGCGCGGTCACGTCGCATCTGTTGGCGCGGGCGGGATTCCATTGGCACGCCGACATGTTCGATTCCGACCTGCCGTACCGGATCGAGACACCGGATGGCACGCTGACCGGCATGCCGTTCACCATGGAGGTGAACGACATGCCACTCTATGTCCGTTACGGCAACGAGCCGGAGGCGTTCACCCGCACGCTGGCCCGCATCGTCGAGGGCTGGCCGGGGCTGGGCAGCCCGTTCGCCTGCCTCGACATCACCGTCCACGCGCACGTGTTTGGCCGGCCATACGGAGCGATCGCGTTCATGGACTCACTGGCGTTGGTGCAACGCGACGCGCTGTGCTGGCTGACCAACCACGCCGACCTTGCCGCCTTGTACCAGGCCGCAACATGACACCGTTCCGGTTCGGCGTGAATGTCTGGTCTGCGCGCTCGCGCTTGGAATGGACCGACAAGGCCCGCAAGGTGGAGGCGCTCGGCTACACCACGCTGAACGTTCCCGATCACCTGACGGACCTCATGGCGCCAATGCCGGCCGTGGTCAGCGCGGCCAATGCGACGACGCGGCTGCGCGTCGGCACCAACGTGCTGAACAACGATCTGCGCCACCCCGTGCTGGTGGCGCGCGAAGCCGCGACGATCGACATCCTCACCGACGGGCGGTTCCAGCTTGGCCTCGGCGCCGGCGCCATCCGTTCGGAATACACGCAAGCCGGGCTGGGTTTCGACCGCGGTGCTATCCGGGTCGAACGGCTGACCGAGGCGGTCACGATCATCCGGCGATTGCTGGCGGGAGAAACGGTGAGTTTTGCCGGACGGCACTATCAGGTGACCGGCCATCGCATCGAAGCCCTCCCGGTGCAGCGTCCGCGCTTGCCGATCCTGGTGGGTGGCTACGGTCCGCGCTTGTTGAGCCTGGCGGCGCAGCAGGCCGACATCGTTGGTCTGTCAGGATTGACCTTCCGCCAGGGCGGCGCAGTCCCGGCTGACGTGTCCGGCTGGCGCGTGGCCGCAATCGACGAGCGGCTGGCGCTGATCCGTGCGGCTGCCGGCGAGCAGCGCTATGCCGAACTGGAACTGAACGTGTTGGTGCAGCGCGTGATCGTCACCGACCAGCGCCGCAGCGCCGCCGAGGAACTCACCGCCCGTTGGCCGCAACTGACCCCGGACGAGTTCCTGCAAAGCCCCTATGTGCTGATCGGCAGCGTCGACCAGATTGTCGAAGACCTGCTGGCGCGCCGAGAGCGTTGGGGATTTGCGAGCTATGTCATCCACGAGCCTTATATGGACGCGCTCGCTCCGGTGATTGCCCGTGTCGTCGGATTGTAGCGTCTCGAAGCGGCCGTCGGTGGCTGCGGTTTCAAACACGCTCCTGGGAATACACGCATGAAAATCTCGATCCTCGACGACTGGTTCGATACGCTGCGCAGCCTGCCCTGCTTCGCGAAGCTGGCTGGCCACGACGTGACAGTCTGGAACGACCACGTGCAGGACGTCGATGCGCTGGCCGAGCGTTTGCGCGACGCCGAAGCTGTGGCGCTGTTCCGCGAGCGCACGCAGATCCGCACGCCGTTGCTGGAGCGGCTGCCGAAGCTGCGGCTGATCAGCCAGCGCAGCGTCTATCCGCATATCGACATCGACACCTGCACGCGGCTGGGGGTGATCGTATCGTCGAGCCAGCATGCCGGCACGCCGTCCTACGCGACCGCCGAGTTGACCTGGGGCCTGGTGATCGCAGCGATGCGGCAGATTCCGCAGCAGATGGCGTCGCTGCGCGCGGGACACTGGCAGTCCGGCGTCGGGACCTCGCTGCGCGGCAAGACGCTGGGCGTTTATGGCTACGGCCGCATCGGCAGGGTGGTCGCCGAATTCGGTCGAACGTTCGGCATGAACGTGCAGTTCTGGGCGCGCGAGGCGTCGCTGGTCCAGGCGCGTGCCGACGGCCATGCGACAGCGCAGACAAGGGCGGCGTTTTTTGGGGAGTGCGACGTGATTTCGCTGCATATGCGGCTGGTGCCGGCGACGCGCGGCATCGTCACCGCGGCCGATCTGGCGCAGATGAAACCGACGGCATTACTGGTGAACACCAGCCGTGCCGGACTGATCGAGCCTGGCGCGCTGGTGGCTGCGCTGCGCGCCGGGCGGCCCGGGATGGCGGCGGTGGATGTGTTTGAGGACGAGCCGCTGCCCGACATGGAGCATCCGCTGCTGAAGATGGAGAACGTGGTCTGCACGCCGCATATCGGCTACGTCTCGCGCGACGAATACGAAATCCAGTTCACCGACATCTTCGACCAGATCAACGCGTATGCGGCGGGCTCGCCGATCAACGTGGTGAATCCGGAGGTTTTGCGTGGCGGGTCGTGACCCGGTCCGGTCCGTTCTTGGCCAGGTTCGTGAGGCCTGAGCAATACGCTCGAAGAAGTAAAATCACCACAAAGACACGAAGGCACAAAGTTCTTCGTTCTGGTGGTGGATTTTGTTGATATGATTGCCTGGGCGGCGAACCGCTTGGTAGCGGCGCGGGTTTCGGCCGGCGTGACAACCACACGCCCATGACATGACGCGGCCGCGGCGTTATTTTTCAGCACGGAGGAAGAGCGGAGAGCACGGTGCTCACGGAGAAGAGATGTACACTGCACCGGCGTGGGCTACGCCATTGTGAAATTCCATCAGGCGCATAAACTCCTTCTCCGTGAACACCGTGTTCTCCGCACTTTCTCCGTGCTGAAATCAATGAAACGGCAGAGCACCTGCTCTGCGGGTTTTTTGCAATCAGAGTAAAGAACTTTGTGCCTTCGTGTCTTTGTGGTGAATCTGATCTTACTTTTTGTCGGTGGCGCCACGCGATGTGTCGCCACACGTGCAGCAGCGTGCGTCAGTCGGTGAAGCGTGTCGGAATCCCGGTCTTCGCCGTCAGGCCGCCATCGGCGACGAACGCCGCGCCGGTGACGTAGGATGCCAGGTCGGAGGCCAGGAACAGCACGACATTCGCCATCTCCTCCGGCCGCCCCAGCCGCCCCATCGGAATGGCCGCAACGGTCGCCTGAGAAAATCCCTGGATGGTGTCGAGCGATCGCCGCAACAGCGGCGTGTCGATCGCGCCGGGGCAGATGCAGTTGCACCGGATATTCTGGCCCGCGTATTCCATCGCCACCACGCGCGTGAAGTTCGCCACGCCCGCTTTCATCGCGTTGTACGCGGCAATGCCGTAATCGCCGAACAGCCCGGAGATCGACGCTGTGTTGACGATCGCCCCACCGCCCTGGCGCAGCATGATCGGCAGCGCCGCGCGGGTTGCCTGCATCACCGCGGTCAGACCGACCTGCAACGTGTAGTCCCACACCCCCTGGTCCAGCTTCGGCGACCCGCGCCATGCGCCGGCCCTGCAATGTCGGCGGCACGCCGAACGCGTTGTTGTGCAGCACGTCAAGCCGGCCATAGACCTCGACCGCGCGGTCGATCATCGCGTCGATCTCGCGCGGTTTGGTCATATCGGCGGTCACCGCGATCGCACTGCCTCCGGCGGCGGCGATTTCCCCGGCGACCGACGCGGCGGCTTCGCCGTTCACATCGGCTACCACCACCTTTCCACCGCGTTGCGCGAAGCCCATCGCGGTGGCGCGGCCGATGCCGGAGCCGGCCCCGGTCACCAGGCAGACTTTGCCCTCGAAGCGCATCACGCCGCCTCCTGTCCGGCACGGACTTCCTGGACGACCTCGAAGCCCTCGAAATCCGGATGACCGAGATATAGCGGCCGGTTCTGCCCGGCATTGCGATGCGCCATGCGGAACGCCTCGGAATTGGTCCAGGCTTCGAAATCCGCCCGGCTGCTCCAGATCGTGTGCGACGAGAACAGCGTATGGTCGTCACGTTCCGGTCCGCGCAGCAGGTGGAAGACTACGAAACCGGGCACATCTTGCAGATGGGTGTCGCGGCTGGTCCATACGTGCTCGAAGTCCGCCTCCGCGCCGCGCACGACTTTGAACCGGTTCATCGCGATGAACATGGGTGTTCTCCTGGCTGTTCGGCCGGCAGGGTGACGCCAATTCCGCCGCGCTGGCAACGCGCATTGGAAATCCTCGCGCTGCCGGCCAGGTCGCATGGCCCTTCGACTACAGCCGAATGTCCGCGGTAATGCGATCCGCTGTGGCGCGTAATGCGCCGTCGATGCGCGCGACCAGCCCAACGGCCTGCAACGCCGCAACGTCCGCGTGGACACGACTGTATTGCCGGCCGAGCGCGCGTGCCAAGGCGCTGATGGATGGTTCGGGATGGGCGTGAACATGGCGCAGCAGGCGAAAGCGCTCTCCGGTCATCACCGTGGACAGGCCCTCCCAACTTTCGAACGCCAGTACCCGCTCGGCGGCAACATGTTCCCCCGCCGCCGTGCGTTGCCAGGCATCCAGCAAATCGGCGGCGTCGTCCTCCATCGTGCCGCCGACGATCACCTTCACATTGGACATCCCGCGCCTCCGTCAGCCACGGCGGCGGATCGCTCGCACATCCGCCAGGAAATCTTCCAGCAATCGCTTCGCCGTGGTGAAATGGTATGGCCCCTCGAAGCCGCCATAATGCCGGTGGTCTCCTTTACCGGCTTCGTTGTCGTACCCGACCACGCGAGCGTTCCCGTTGCCATGAAACAAGGAATATTTCAGTCCGTGCGCCGATCGACGCACCGGCTCCGGTACCTCCCAGAGCACCATCTCAAGGATCATGTTGTCATCGTAGCGGCGCTTGCGGCGCCGGATCAGTCGCGCACCGGTCATATAACAATTTTAGTGATAGGTATCAATCATCCCGGCCGCCCGTGCACGCGGTGGCGGAACGCCAGTGCCTCCGCCACATGCACCCGACCCACCAACGCGGCCCCGGCCAGGTCCGCGATTGACCGGGCGACGCGCAGCACCCGCGTGTAGCCGCGCGGCGAGAGGCGCAGCTTCTCCATCGCCTGGCTCGCCAGTGCCTGCGCGTCCGGCACCAGCCGCACGGCCGCCATATCCACCTCCGCATTGCACAGCGGCCCGTCGGCGCCGTAGCGCTCGGCCTGCGCTGCCCGGGCGCGCGCCACCCGCGCCGCGACCGCTTCGCTCGCTTCGCCCGGCGGCGCTCGCGCGAGTTCCGCGGCGGACGCCGGCTGCACCTCCACCGTCAGGTCGATGCGGTCCAGCACCGCGCCGCTGACCCGATGCTGATAGTCCTCGCCGCAGCGCGGGGCGCGGCCGCACTCTCGCGTCGCGTCGCCGAGATAGCCGCAGCGGCACGGGTTCATCGCCGCGACAAGCTGGAACCGTGCGGGATAGGTGATATGCGCCGCGGCCCGCGCCACCGTGGTGCGGCCGGTCTCCATCGGCTGGCGCAGCGATTCCAGCGCCGGGCGGGGAAACTCCGGCAGTTCGTCGAGGAACAGCACACCGCGATGCGCCAGGCTGATCTCGCCCGGCCGGGCGCGCTGGCCGCCGCCGCTCAGCGCCGCCTGCGAGGCGGAGTGGTGCGGCTCGCGGAATGGCGGCCGCATCACCAGGCGGCCGCCGGCGAGCAAGCCGGCGACGCTGTGGATCATGCTGACCTCCAGCGCCTCGCGCGGCGCCAGGTCGGGCAGCAATCCCGGCAGCCGCGCGGCGAGCATCGACTTGCCGGCGCCGGGAGCGCCGATCATCAGCAGGTTGTGGCCGCCGGCCGCGGCGATTTCCACCGCGCGGCGGGCGGTCTCCATGCCCTTCACGTCGGCCAGGTCCGGGCCGCGGCCGGCCTCCGCGACACCGGCGGGGTCGGGTGGGGTCAGCACCTGGGTGCCGCGGAAATGGTTGATCAGCGATAGCAGATCGGCCGGCGCCAGCACCTCGATGCGGCCGGCCCACGCCGCCTCGCCGCCCTGCCCTGCCGGACAGATCAGCCCAAGATCGCGGGCCGAGGCACCGATCGCGGCCGGCAGCACGCCGGCGACCGGGCTCAGCGCGCCATCCAGCGACAGTTCGCCCAACGAGGCGTAGCCGGCGATCTCGTCGCGCGGCAGCACGTCCATCGCAGCCAGCACGCCCAGGGCCAGCGGCAGGTCGAAATGGCTGCCTTCCTTCAGCAGGTCGGCGGGTTTTAGGTTGATCAGGATGCGGCGCGGGGGCAGCGACAGGCCCATCGCACTGAAGGCCGCCTTCACGCGCTCGCGGGCCTCGCCCACGGCTTTGTCGGGCAGGCCAACCACCAGGAAAGCGGGCGTGCCGCCGGAGATCTGCACCTGCACCTCGACCGGCACCGCCTCGATGCCAGAGAAGGCGAAGGTGTGGGCGCGAGCCATGGAGTGGCTCGGGGGCGGGGATGCCGAAAGCGCGCATGGAGGACCGGTCGGTTGCGGACCGGAGCATTGTGCGGGCGGATTGGTGAATGAGGAGGTAACGGGGGGAGAGAAAAAAGGCGACAGGCGTCCCGTATGCGGGAGGAGTTGGGGGAGGATGGTGTGTGCGACACGAAGCACCCTCCCCTGGCCCCTCCCGCAAGCGGGAGGGGAATCCATGTCACATCCCGCCGAAACCGGCCAGGAACCTGCCGAGCAATCCGCCGATGACCGTAAGGTTGTAGCCACCCTCCTGCACGATCGCCGTCGGCAGGCGCACAGCCCCGATGGCGGCGCCAGCGCAGGCAAAACCGTCCTCACTGACGGACAGCCCATTCAGCGGCTCGTCGCGCGAGGCATCGAAGCCCAGGCTGACCACCAGCGCCTCGGCGCCGAACCGCCGGATCGCGGCGATGCCGGTGCCGATCGCCTCCAGCCAGCCCTCGTCGCCGGTGCCCAGCGGCAACGGCAAGTTCAGGTTGCAGCCCTCCCCGGCCCCGCCGCCACGCTCGTCGGCATGGCCGGTGTACCAGGGGTAGTAGCGGTTCGGATCGCCATGCACCGAAACGAACAGCACGTCCGGGCGGTCCCAGAACACGCCCTGCGTGCCGTTGCCGTGATGGCTGTCGATGTCCAGCACCGCGACGCGCGCGGCACCCCTGGCGCGCAGCCGTTGCGCCGCGATTGCCGCGTTGTTGAGGTAGCAGTGCCCGCCTGACCGCGCGGGATAGGCGTGGTGGCCGGGCGGGCGGGCCAGCGCATAGGCGTTCTCGCCGCCCGCGACTGCGTCGGCGGCGGCGATCGCCCCGGCGGCGGCGGCCTCGGCCGCTTCCCAGGTGAGCGGTCCAATGGGGCACGCCAGGTCGGTGCCGTACCAGCCGATCTGTCCGATCAGGCCCGCCGGCATGCGCCCGCCGGTTGCCAGCGCCTCGGGCGAGGGAAACGCGTTCGGCAGCACTTCATCGCCCGCATCCGGCAGCGTTGCCCACTCGGCCGCGGCCCGCCGCAGGAAGCCGAGATAGCCGGCGCTGTGCACCGCCCCCAGGGCGGCGGGATCGGCGTCCGGCGGGGTCACGACCGACAGCCCCAGCGCGTGGCAGGCAGCGAGCAGGGCCTCGGCCCGCGCGGGCACTTCGAAATGCGGGCGAACCTGGCCGCGCATCAGGAAAAATCGCGGTGCATGGCGGAGTTGCACCGGATTCCAGAACACCAACATGGCGAGCCTCCTGCTCGTGAGCGCCGATGGCGTTGGCGCGCGGCGGCCAGGATGGCACACCGGGTCCGCTGTGTGGCAATGGCGAACCAACAGGGGATCCGCGTGCGATATGCGACATTGGCCGGAATACTGGGGATGCTGTTGCTGCTGGGCCACTGCCTGTCCGCGGCCGCCGCACAGGAGGTCAGTGTCGAGCTGACGCCGGGCAGCAGCACCGTCGGGTTCCGTGCCTACGGCCTCGGCCTGCTGCCGCTGGACGGGCAATTCGCCCGCTTCCATGGCCGCTTCACGTACGATCCCGCAGCCCCCACGCATTGCTCGGTGACGCTACAGGCCGACGTGGCCAGCCTGGCGATGGCTCCGGCAAGCTTTGGCCAGACAATACTGGGGCCGGATTTCCTCGACGCCACGCGTTATCCCGAGCTCGCCTATGACGGCGCATGCGGGCCGCAGGGCCTGGCCGGGCAACTCACCATGCACGGCGTGACACGGCCATTTACACTGACGCTGGATTTGCGGGCAGACGGCGTGACCGCCGCGGGGAGCCTGCAACGCGCCGAATGGGGCATGACGGCGCGGCCGTTGCTGGGCGGCTCGACGGTGCGCATTACGGTGACGGTTCCCCTGCCGGCCCCGCCGAGACACCGCGGATGACGCGGGGCCGCCAGATCGCAACCGTGGCCGTCGCCGCGCCTGCCGAAGACGCTGAAAGCCGGTATCGGACTGCTCGCTCAGGCGCCCCCCTCTGAGCTTCTTGCGTCGATCTGGTTCGCGATTCGATCCCGCGAAGCGGGAGAGACGCCACGCATCGGGCCGGCTCGATGCGCCACCGCGTATGAGAACGGCGAGTGTTTGCCGGCGTGCCGGTCAACTCCATATCGGCGATGCGGCATGTCGCCTGCATGGCGTGCGTCTCGATCCTTGCCTGCGATGTGGCGAAGATCCCGTTCGACATCTACCGGCGGCTGCCGGATGGCGGGAAGGAGGTCTTCAAGGATCACCCGCTGCACCGCCTGATGCGCCACCCGAACAACTGGCAGACCGCCTTCGAGTTCAAGGAGATGCTGCAAGCCTCGCTGGTGTTGCGCGGCAACGGCTATGCGCCGGTGGTTCGGAACGGCCGCGGCGATCCGCTCTACCTGGTTCCGGTTCACCCTGACCGGGTTGGGCTGTTTGAAGCGCCCAGCGGCGAGTACTTCTATGCGGTCACACGGAACGGCCTGCACGAGATGGCGATGCTGCGGGAGCATCCGCTGCTGATTCCATCGGCGGATATGTTCCACCTGCGCTGGCTGCCGATGTACAACTCGCTGCTGGGATCGTCGCGCCTCTCGCTTGTGAGAGAATTGCTCGGCCTGGGGATCGGCCTCGAAGAGCACCAGGCCCGGTTCGTGGGGCAAGGCGCGCGCACGGGTGGTGTGCTGTCCACCGACCAGAAGTTCGCCAGCAAGGAAATCCGCGAGCAACTCCGTGACGAGTGGCAGCGCCTGCAAGCCGGTCCGCGCAATTCGGGGGCGACCGCGATCCTGGAGCAGGGGCTGAAATGGCAGGCGCTCGGGTTGTCGATGGTCGATAGCCAGTTCATCGAATCTCGGAATTTCCAGCTTCGCGACATCGCCCGCGCCTTCGACGTGCCGCCGTACAAGCTGGCGATCGAAGGTGAGACCGAAGGCCCGGCGATGGTGCAGATGGGCCAGCAGTACCTCAATGGCCCGATCTCAGGGTATTGCGAACGGTGGAAGGCGAAGGCGGAGCAATTCTACGAACTCGACGGCGACGACACGTTCCTTGATTGGGACTATGGGCATTTCCTCAAGGCGGACCTGCTCTCTCGGTTCACTGCCTATCGTCAGGCGGTCGGCGGGCCGTGGATGAAGGTCAACGAGGCACGACGCGCCGAGGGTCTGTCGAGCGTGCCGGATGGCGACACGGTGCAGCAGGCGGTGAACATGGCGCCGCTGGGCTGGGTGCCGTCTGTCAGGGGTGGCACCGGCGATCAGGGAAGCAACCAGACGGGAGTCCCGGGTGAGAGAGGCAACGGTGATCCGAACCGCAACCCGGCGGATGATCCGCCGCCTGGGGTGTGAGACAAGCGGGTCGATGGTCGCGCGGGAGGTGTCACTTCGACTGCGGGCTACAGCCGCTCTCGACCGAGGCTGTGTAAAAACTCAATGCTGCGATTGGACCTTAAAATATTCTTCCATTGTTGCCTCCTGTCGCGCAGGGCTCTTCCAATTTAACGGTGCCCTTGGGCGAACGCAGCAAATTATTGCGCCGAATCGTTACGCAGAGGCGTTTTTTACACAGCCTCGACCCTAAGCGGACGTTCCTGTTGAGTGGGCGGAGGTTCGGTGAGGTAGTCGCCGCACCCACCTCACCTGCCGGATCCATCTCATCCCATGAATGATATAGGCTGCAGTCATGTGTCCAATCGACCCGCGACGCGAGACAGATTGCCTGAACCTTCCGAGTTTTGGACGTTAATCCAGACACCGAGGCCTTTCTTCCCGAAGACCGCCCCTCATCACGCCCCAGTGCAGGCGGTATCTGACGATCCTGACCGCCTAAGGGTTGATCAAGACGGCGTAGTCTTGCTTGGTGCCGTCCGAAAATCTAATTTCGAGTGGCGCATTCCCGGCATTAGCCACCAGTGCGGCGGGCAGCTGAGGAATGGTCAGCGAGGTCCCGTCTGTGGCATACGTGAACGGCACCGGCACGTTCAGATAGCGGACTTCCGATACGAGGTCGAGGTTCGTGCCGGCAATCTTGTACGGCGCCGTGCTGCCCACACCTACACCCTTCTTATCCTGCACCAAAGTTGCCTTTGCCGTAGTTGTGTCCTTCTGCGAAGCGGGCAGAGCCACCACAATCGGGGGCGCCGCAGGGGGAGGATTGGTGCCAGTAGCTGGCGCTGCTGTGCCCTGCGTCGACTGCGCTGGCGGTTTGAGGACGATTGCGTGCAACTGTTTGATTTGATCCGGGCTCAAGGAGAATTGGATAAAGGTGTCACCGTGATCAATCCACTGCAGGTTCAACGGCACTTTGAATGTCGCTTGATCGAGAGCGCTGCCCTTGGGCCCGGTCAGAAGATAGGTGGTAGTGTTTTTAGTCGGATCCTTCTCGCCTTCGACCACCTGCAGAATGGTAATTTTCAGTTGGCTACTGGAGTCGCCGCTATTGGCCGCAGCGGGCAGAGCCTCGATGATTGGCGCCGCGTTGGGAACAGAAAAGACGATACTCTTTGCTGTTGCCAATTGATCTGACGACACGTGGAAGGTACGGTAGGTATCTGACTTGTCGGTGTTGGGCGGATCCCAAGCTGCGGCTGGAGGAAAGCTGATATGCGCCCGCTGCAGCCCGCTTCCGGTGACGGCGTAGATAGCGGCGGTCTTAGCCGATCCCAGGAATGAAATTGAAGTCACGGTCGTCTGATTGGCGAGACTGGATAGCGCGTATGTCGCCTGGTACTCCGGGCCGAGAAACAGCCGCCTCAGCACGAGGCTGGGCTGGCCTTGCAGAAGTGCCGTCGGCGCCAGGAAGGTCAGCACATTGCTGTCCGACGGGGTTTGGAAGGGATTATCGGATAGCCCGAACGCTCTGCCGGCGACAACAACGATCGGTGGGTATGTTTGGTCGAAGCCGACGCACGGCTGAAACGCTACGCTGACCCTCGAGATGGTGTCGCTGAAGGGTGTCACCGTCGCCAAACGCGACCTTCCAGGGAGCAGGCAATTGGACACCGGTCCAGGTGACGACACGAGATCGGCCTCGGTACCATCCGGGCCGATCAATCTCGCTTGTTGCGTTCCGACAGTCTGATTTGGTGCGCTGAACCTGATGTAAGAGCCGGTATTCTCAAAGCCCAGGCTCGCTTCGCTCAGATACGCGTTGCCGCCCAATCCGACGCGCGTTCCAGCCGGAAATGTGCCAAATACTGTCGTGGTAATCGTGCCATCGCCGTTGTCGGTGGGTGTGATTGTACGAACGAGCAGCGTGTTGTAGGTAATCGGAACCTCCCTCGGGGTGTCATCATCGACACACAAGGTGGGCTCACCGACAATCCCGGTCTTCTTGTCGTACTTTCTCCAGCACCTCGAGATCGTGACTTGGGCTATTGGCGGGATACCAGTAGGGTTACTGATCGGCGCGAGCGAGACCTGGGCGAGAGCCTTGCGTATGTTTTGCTCGACAGTATCCTGCCCCAAGACCGGATGAAATTGCCAGGCGAAGGTCACCGGCCGCCGACTGTCGGGGCAGGTGTCCGCTGACGTGAGTCCGGCGCTCTCGCTCGGAATGCTCCCGCTCCAGTGCAACAGTGTCCTGTTCACGAACCAGACGATAGGTCTGATGCCCATACAGGAAACTGGCACCAAGATCGATGACATTAGCAATGATGGCGCCGGCGCCTAACTGGGTGGCGTCGTTCACAAGGCTGGCAACGTTATAGGTCTTCTCCTGCGGAATGATCGTTCGCAGGATAGCGGGTGCGGCACTGCTGGTAGCGCCCTGAACCTGCGCGTTGCAAACCGAGACTTCGACTTCCGCGACCTCGCCAGCACGGGCCGGACTGATCGAGATCGGGAAACCCAAAGTTACGTGGCGCCTCGGAACACCCTGGGGCGTATAGTCTTCATTGAGCGAGCCCTGCAGCAGAAGCTGCAAGTTGATCATCTGGTAGCTCAGTTGCATTTCTTCGTCGAGAGTATTGAGCGCGCTCTGACTTATCGCTGGGGATGACGCGATTGAGGTCGTCGATGGCAACGCGGGGGGCGTCGCCGTAAGTGAAGGCGCCACCGTCGCCGTCTGCAATGTATTGCCCGGGCTCGTTGTTGTGGTCTGATTATTGGTGCCGGTCGTCGTGCTCGGTGTCGTCGTCACGGTCTGCGTCGTGGTTCCCGTGGTGCTGCTGGCAGTTGTAGTAACCGACGTCATCGCGGAGGTCGGGACCGTCGCCGCCGTGCCCGAGCTGGTGGAATTCGTGGTAACCACCGAGGGAACGCCGTTGGTGGCCGTTGTGGCGTTGGTTTGGGCAATCGACGGCGTGCCGGTCGAGGTCGTCGTGCCGTTGACCTGGGCGGTTGATGGCATGGCGGATACGGCGGTAGTCGTCACCGCGGGTGTTGGCGCCGTTGTTGCTTGCAGGCTGAACTGCCGTTGTGTCGCCGACACGCCCTGAATTGTTCCCAGGCGGCTGATCAACGAGCCCTGATCGAGGCCGGAGAGTTGGGCAAGCCGGTTGCCGAGGCCAAGCAGTTGCTGCTGCAGCGTGCGATCGTCGTAGACGTGGATATCTTTGATTGCAATGCCGTTATCAGTAACTGACGTCGGCGGCGGACGATACTCCCACCAGTCGTTGCTGCAGGCTCCAATCGACGACGCAGTCAGCAACCCCATCGACCATAGAAACCTGCGGGAGCGGCGCATTACGGTTGCACCACGAACAGCATCCATTGACCATTGGCTTGTCCTAAACAGCCTCGTGAAACCGCCATTGGCGTGCCGTTCGGCTGGTTTCTGTAATGCTGATACGCTTGTCCAACCATCGGGTCGTTGTAGACGCACGTTGCGCCAGGGTCCCACTGCATCAGTGCATCGACGACTCCGGCCGGAACCTGGATACCCATCAGGTAGGCCGTTGCATTCTGATTGTCGATGCTAAGGCTGCCGTTGTAGGCAACTGCTTGTGCCCCCCCTGCGCCGGCCATGTGCTGTTCTCCAGGTCTGAGGATCCTAGTGCAGCCGTTTCTGATTTGGCAATAACGTCACCACAATTTCGGTTGGCCGGCAATAGCTGAGTTGCTGGCGCGACTGGCATTCGTTTTCCTTGCGACGACCTCAACCGAGGCGCAACCCCGGCGCTCAATGTCCGCTTTCCACCGAGGCTGTGTAAAAAATCAACGCCGCAATTGGATCGTAGAATACTCTTCCGTTGTTGCCTTCTGTCGTGCAGGGCTCTTCCGTTTTAATGATGCCCCTGGGCGAACGCAGCGAATTATTGCGCCGAATGGTTACGCAGGTCGTTTTTTACACAGCCACCACCCATTGCAGACATTCAAGTTGAAGCACTCGCCGCGGTGCGAGGCGGCTTGACCAACGAGCTAACTCCGCCACTAGCGCAGCTTGCTGCTCGAATTTGACCCACGCGAGCA
Organism: uncultured Alphaproteobacteria bacterium; assembly: GCA_963762885.1. Lineage (GTDB taxonomy): Bacteria > Pseudomonadota > Alphaproteobacteria > Acetobacterales > Acetobacteraceae > JASHVB01. The sequence continues at coordinate 26,173 of CAVXNH010000077.1, read as the reverse complement.
TCATCACTGGTTGGGCCTGTAGGTCTGGGTGGAAGCGATGGCCGCGCCGCACGGCGGCACGCGGGCGATGGCCGGCTCGCCCAGGGTATGGGGTTTCAGCCCGCCCGCTCGCCCCCTCCGGGACCGTGCATGGGTTTTGTTTGCTCGCTCGCGGAATTAGGGGGGGTATGGCGCGGCGGGGTATGACCCGCGCGCACCTGCCGATCGCCGCCATATCAAGCCGCTTCCCGCTTATCAACCAGTCGCCCCGCTTGACGTGGCGCTCTTGTTCCTGATATGTTCTTTTCCAGCCAATGGAAGGAACGCCATGTTGGAATTGATGCGCGGACTGACGGACGTCGCGTTTGAACGACGTTTCGGCACGGAAGAGGCCTGCCTGGCGGCGCTGAGTACCGCGCGCCAAGCCGCGGGAATGGTCTGCTCGGACTGTGGCAACCAGAAGAACTACGTCTACGGACGCCGTGTCGGTTGCACGCGGTGCGACCGACGCTGGTCGCTGACCTCTGGCACCGTCATGTCCGACACTAAGCTGCCGCTGACCTGCTGGTTCCGCGCCATGCATCTGGTGACCAGCACCAAGCAGGGAATTTCGTCCGTTGAACTTGGCCGTCGGCTTGGCGTGTCCTATCCGACCGCATGGTACGTGAATAAGCGCCTGCGCCACGCCATGACCGAGCGCGGGGAACGTCACCAACTCGGTACCGCTCCCACCGACGGCAGCGCTCGTCCAACGGTCGAAGCCGATGACGTCTATCTTGGCGGCGAGCGAAACCAAGGATGTGGAACTGCCGGCAAGAGCCGGGTGATCGCCGCCTGCGAGCGCACCGCTGGCGGTGGCATGGGATATGTCATGATGAAGGTCGTGGAGAGCTTTACCGCCGCTCATGTGGCGGCTTTCCGCCAGGCCCACATTGCTCCAGGCGCCCAGGTCCACACCGATGGGTTGCGCGCCTTCGCCGCGTTCGCCGATCCGGCGGTGCAAACAACTCATCAAGCCACCGTCACCGGGGCCAAACGTCCTGACCGTAAACGCGGATCGCCCTTCTTCTGGGTCAATACCGCCATTGCCAATCTCAGCACTGCAATCAAGGCAACCTACAAGGCACCCTCGGCGAAACACCTGCCCGACTATCTCGGCGCGTTCTGTTGGACCACCAACCATCGCAGGAACATGCTCGGTATGATCGATGCCGCATGCCGGGCTATCGCGACCTCAACCGCACTCACCAGAAAGGGCGTCTACGCCCCCATCGTCGGGGCGACTGGTTGATAAGCGGGAAGCCGCTTGGTCGAGGAAACTCGCCTGGATGGCGACCTCGCGCAGCGCTACCTCGATGCGGCGCAGGTCGGTCTGCATGACGGCCAGCAGATCGGCCAGGGTGCCGGCCCGGTGCGGGCTGGTCTTGCGCACCGCGACGATCTGGTTCTCGTGGATGCCGGAGCGCAGCAGCGCCGCGACCCGTTCGACGTGAGCCTCGAAGGCGTTGGCCAGTTCCCGGTCCTCTTTGGTCGGCGGCGGCGGCGCGTCGGGCATCAGCAGAAGCTGGGCCTCCGCGTTGACCAGCGCGGTGGAAGAGGCCCGGAGGTCGTTGTAGTTCCGGCAGCAACCGGTGCGGATGGCGTTGAACAGGGTGTCCTGCCCGCGCGGTGACAGGCGTACCAGTTCGGTCGCCTCGGAGGGTTTCAGGTTGCCGCTCGCCAGCAGGGCCTGGTACTCCGGCCGGAGATTGAGCAGCGCCGTGCGTTCGGTGATCCGGTGCGGCGCCTTGCCGATGCGGGCGCCGAGTTCCTCGACGGTCCAGCCGGTCGAGTCCATCAGCGCCTGATAGGAGCGCGCCTGCTCAAGCGGGGTGACGTCCTGGCGCTGATCGTTCTCGATGATCTGCATGACGCGGACCGTGGTCGTATCTTTCGGTGTCGTCACGAATGCCCGGATCGTCGCGGCCCCGTTGATCTGGTGGGCACGCCAGCGTCGCTCGCCGACCGAGATCATGTAGCGGGTGCGGCCCGTGGTCGAGGGCCGCACGACGATGGGCTGTAGCAGGCCGTCCGCCCGGATGGATGCGGCGAGTTCGCGGAGCGCGGTAGGTTCGAACACCTTGCGGGGCTGGTCGGGGTCGCGTTCGATTTGGTTCATCGGAATGTCGAAAGCGACGGCGTCGCTTTCCTCGGTTCCCCTGGGCGTCGGAGCGTCTGGCTTGGTGGCGAAGATGATCCGGGGGCGACCCCTGTTCCGCTCTCGCGGAACGTGTCGTCGGGGAGCTTCACCGCGTCGGCGCCGATCTCTTCGAGCCACGCGCAGAACTCCTTTGCCGTGCCGTCCTGTTGGAAGAACGGACCTTCGGAGCAAATCGCGATCAGGCGACGGCCGGGCCTGACGAACTGCCATGCCGCGTGAATGTGCTTGATGTCCTGATTGGTCGCGAACGGCGCGGTTTCATTCAAAAACTGACCCGCCCGAACGCCGCCCGCAGCACGGCGTACAGCAGCCCGCCGACCAGAAACCCGACCAGCGTGCCGTTCACCCGCACGTATTGCAGGTCCTTGCCGACGCGCAATTCCAGCCGCTCGACGATCGTCGCGGTATCCCAGCCCGCGACCACCTGGGCGATGAACTCCGAAAGCCGCGCCTGCGCTGCCGGCAGCACCGAGGCGACCAGCCCCTCCACCGCGGTCTGCACCCGGGCACGCGCCGCCGGGTCGCTTTCCAGCAGCGTCCCCAGGTTACCCAGCGCTCCCTCGATGTAGGCCACCGTCCGCCCCGACGGACGCCCAGCGTCGGCCTCCAGCGCCAGCCGCAGCCGCGACCACACGTCCCAGATCCAGGCCTGCACCGTCTCGTGCGCCACCACCCGCCGGACCGCCGCGCCAATCTCGGCCGAGCGCTGCGGGTCCTCCTCCATGCGCACGATCTCTCGCCGCACCCACTCATCGAACGCCGCGCGCAGCTCCGAACCGTCCGGGCTGACCTTATCCAGCTCGGCATTCACCGTCGCCAGCACCCGCCGGGCCACCGACGCCCCCAGCGCCCACCCGACCAGCCGCCCGCCTTGCTCCCTCACCCGCTCCTCGATGGCGACGCGCAAGGTGTCCTCGCGGCTGGCCAGCAGTGCCTTGAACTCCGCCAGGATGAACGAGAGCACTTCCTGGTGGCGGCCGCCCTCCACCAGGCTGCCCAGCGCCCGCGCCACCAGTCGCCCGGCGCCCGGTCCGCCCATCATCCGAGGCACCAGCCGCGCCACCAGCCGCCGCGCCCGGCCGTCCTCCACCGTCGCCAGCAGCTTCGGCAGCATGCCGGCCAGTGCCACGGCCGCCGGATGCGCCGACTGCGGATCGGCCAGGAAGCGGTGCAGGATGCTGGGCATGTCGAGCCGGCGCAGCACACCGGCAACCTCGTCGCCGGTGAACACATGGGTGGCGACGAAGCGCCCCAGCGCCTGCCCTAGCCGCGCCTTGTGGTTCGGGATGATCGCGGTGTGCGGGATCGGCAGGCCCAGCGGGTGCCGGAACAACGCCGTCACCGCGAACCAATCCGCGATGCCGCCGACGAAGCCGGCCTTGGCCGCGGCTTGCAGCAGGTCCGGCCACCAGCCCGGCGGTAGAGCGAAACTGGCCAGGGTCAGCGCGCCCATCAGGATCAGCAGCGCGGTGGCAAAGGCGCGGTGCCGGGCAAGCTCGCGCCGCGCCTGAACGTCGGGGTCGATCATGCGAGGGGTTATGCACCCTCTGGCGGGGCGGGTGCACTGCGGGCGGTGCGCGCAGCCCTCCGCGGAGGAGACCCCCGCGCCGCCCTCAGAGCACCTTGCCGGCGCGGAATGCCTCCACCGTCCGCATCACCCCGCACAGTTCGGCCAGGCCCTTGAGGCGCCCGAGATCGAATAGCCGGGGTTCATCTTCTTGCCGATGTCGCTGCCGATCAGGTGGCCAGCGCGACATCCCGTGGCGTTGCGGCATTATGCGGCAAACGCCACTTGGTCCGCATTCACCGCAAATTACACCGTCATCCCCGCACGAGCGGGGACCCATGCCGCTGGGTCCCCGCTTGCGCGCTAGGGGATTCTCACATCTGGCGTCAGTCCGAACCCGAGCATCCTGCCGCGGTGGATCTGGTAGAAGGCTTCCATTCCCCGCCGGAAGGTGATTGGCCCTGGCGGCTTGTAATAGCAGTTCCAACCGCCGAGGCGGGCGACGACCCAACTCGCCCGCGCCAGACTGTGAATCGGGTGAGGGTTCTTTTGCCGCTCGGTGCTGCCTTCGAGCGTTGGAACCAGCGCCTCGACGGTATCCATTTCCGGCTCGGTAAACACTGCCGAGCCCGGCAACTGATGCTTGCCGTCGCGCTCCTGCGTCAGTTGGATATCGATGCAGGCCGCCTTGACCGCTTGCCGCTTCGAGCTTTTCCAGGCGCTCCGCCGTCGTCACCTGGCTGTCTTCCAATTGCAGTCCCTGGGACTTCATCACCCGATGCATTTGCTCGATAACCCAGCGACGCTGGTACCAGCCGACGATCTGCCATGCCGCCGCCCGCATCGGCGATCTCGTGCGTCGTCAGCAGCCGCCAATGCACCGGCTCCACATCCGCTGGCGGATCGACCTCGCTTCGCCTCGATCACCCGCAGCCGCACGCGTCTTGGGCAGCGAACGGTCCGCGTTCTGTCCGGGCGGCGGATCTCCACCTCGCCATAGCGCATCTCCACCACCGCGGTTCGCTTCGCCTTGCCGGGTTCGCGCGCCGGCAGATCGATCTGGTCGCCGTCCCACCACTGGAAAACCGGCCGCTGCGGCGTACAGCATGCCGCCGGTGGCCAGCCGGCGGTCCTTCATCACCCGGGTCAGCATATCGAAGCCGTCCGCCGGCACCGAGGCCCATTTGGCGTAGATGTCCGACTCCCGATCGTCCACCATCGTCACCGTCGCCGCCAGTTGCAGCACCTGCTTCGCCTGCGCGGCGGCATCCAGCCAGCGCATCGATTCGCGCTCCTCCAGCGGACGCTTGCGATGCGGGATCGGGTTTACCCCAGGGCGGGTCCAGATCTGCCCGCCCACCAGACCGAGGCAGGCGCCGCTGTTGGCGTCGACGGCGATCATCGAATGCACCAGCAGGCCGTACGAATTGCCTTTCTTCACCGGGCCGAGCCCGCGGCGGCGCTGCGCCGCGGTCGGGAACTTCACCTCACAGGTGTCATCAATCGCCAACACATGCAGACCGGCACAGGCGGCGCCGGTCTGCGTGCTCCAGGAGGCGATGATCTTTGCCGTGGTTACATGCTCGTTGGCGAAGAACCGCCCGGCTCCGAGTTCGCCACCACGGTCGCCGCCAAGCCGTTTGAGGCAGACCGTCTTGCGCGCGACCATCTGTTCGAGGATCGCGCCCCCCTTTGGTCGCGACGCGCATCCCCGAATGTCCCAAGTGACAAGTCCATGGCGGCTCCTGTGTGTCCGTTGCCGCGATACACCCAAGCCGATCCGCCCCGCGTCGGGCCAATCACATTCCGATTCCCAGATTACTTGTGCGCATGCCCTAGCGCTTGCGCGGGGATGACGAGGTGCCGGGTACGTCGCCTGATCGTGGCAAGAAAGAAGATATCGCTTGCTCCGCAACGGCGGATCCAGAGAAGTCTTCTTTCATTCAGGGCGGGTCGGCCACGCCGGCCGGTGGTCAACTCGCAATAACAAGTGCCCTACCGATATCCCGCGGCATGCGGCAGCCACAGCGTGATGCCCGGCACGAACGCGATCGCCAGCAGGCACAGCAGCAGCAGCCCGAGATAGGCCAGCATCGGCTTGACGGTCACCTCGATCGGCACGTTGCCGATCAGGCAGGCGCCATACAGCCCCAGCCCCAATGGCGGCGCGAACAACCCGATGCCCATGGCGATCACCAGCACCACGCCATAGTGCAGCGGCGCGATGCCGAGCTGAGCCGCTACCGGCACCAGCAGCGGACCGAAGATGATGAGCGCCGCCGCGCCCTCCAGCACCGAGCCCATGACGATCAGGATGCCGATCGACAAGAGCAGAAACAGCGCGATGCCGCCGCTGTGCGACAGCCCGATCATCAGCTCGGCCAGCGCGTGCGGCACCTGCTGCAACGTCAGCACGAAGGCGAGCGCCTGCGCCGCCGCAACGATGAACAATACAAGGCCCGAACGGTTGGCCGACTGCACGAAGCTGCGCACCGCGGCGCGCGGCCCCAGCTCGCGGAACACCACGCCGCCCACCACGAAGGCGTACATCGCGGCGAACGAGGAGATCTCGGTGGCTGTCGCAAAGCCCGACTTGAAGCCGCCGAAGATGATAACGATCAGCCCCAGCGTCACCGCCGCGCCGCCCCACAGCTTGCCGATCGGCGTCTTCGCACGCTCTGCGTCTTCGACATGCGCCGCGGGCCGGCCGAACAGGATCGCCACCGCGATCAGCGTCAGCGCCATCAGTCCCGCCGGCAGCAGCCCGGCCATGAACAATCCGCCGATCGAGATGTTGGCGACGAATCCCAGGATGATCAGGTTGATGCAGGGCGGGATGGTTTCCGCCATCACCGCCGATGCGGACAGCAACGCCACCGCGCTGCCGGGATTCTGGTTGGTGCGCCGCGCCGCCGGGATCAGCACCGAGCCGACCGCCGCAACGTCCGCCATCTTCGACCCGGAGATACCGGAGAAGATGACCATGGACAGCACCATCACCACGTTCAGCCCGCCGCGCATGCGCCCGACCAGCCGTTCGAGCAATTCGATCAGGCGCACGGACATGCCGTTCGCCTCCATCAGGTAGCCGACCAGGATGAAGAACGGGATGGCGAGGAGGACAAAATTGTCGATGCCGCGCGCCATCTGCTGCGCCAGGATGACGCCGGGCAGCGAACCGTCCACCCAGATGAAGATCAGCGCCGCCAGCGTCAACGCGAAGCCGATCGGCATGCCGCCGACGAGGCAGACGACGAACCCCGCGAACATCAGCGGCCCGGGGCCAGGCATGGTGTCAGGCGAGATCGTGCCCCAGGCGTACGCCGCCACAGCCAGCCCTCCGACAGTCAGCAACGCGACAGCGATATCGGCCGCCCGATGGCGGCGGAAGTCGTCCAGCGCGAATACCGCCATGCAGGCGCTGCCGAGGCCCATCGGATAGAACGTCCACTCCAGCGGCAGGCCGGAGCCGGTGGTCTGGCCGGTGGTCAGCACGCCGAGCGTCAGCGCGTCGGTCGCGACCGAGGCGGCGGTGATCAGCACGAGCAATGCGGCGATGCCGCCGCAGATGCGGCGCAGGGTGGGTGGCATGCGTTCGGCGAAGAAGGCGATGCCGACGTTCTCGCTATGCGCCAACGCCGCCGCGGCGCCGAAGAAGCTCATGGCGACCATCAGCCCGCGCGCCACGTCATCGGCCCATTCGAGCGGCGCGTTCAGCACATAGCGGCACAGCACGGAATACGACACGACCAGCAGATCGGCGGCGAGCAATAGGGCTGCGGCTGCTTCGACCAGGCGCAGGAGGGGGCGGATGAGGAAGCGGTCGATCATGTCGGAAACCTCTCCCGCTTCGCGGGATTAGAATCCTCTCCCGCTACGCGGGAGAGGTGGCCGCGCAGCGGCTGGTGAGGGTGTTGCGGCCGCACACTCCGATCTTTCGCGCGGGCACGAAGGAAGATTGGTGTGTGCGGCCGCAATACCCTCACCCTCGGCGCCAAGGCGCCTCGACCTCTCCCGCGCAGCGGGAGAGGTTTCGTAGGCCGTCACGCCGGGGTGGCCTGGATGATGTCCACCACCGGCTTGGCGTCCGGATGCGCCTTCACAAACGCCTCGGTCTGCGGCGCGACACGCTGGCGGAACGCCTCGCGGTCGCACTCGAACACCGACACGCCCTTCCCCTTCAACACCTCCAGCGCCTCTTGCTCTACCGCCAGGCCATGCGCGCGGGTGTCCACCGAGGCTTTCTGCGCCGCATCCAGAAACCCGTCGCGCAGCTTCGGATCCATCTTCCTGAACGTCGCATCGCTGAAATACGTCGCCAGCGGCGAGTAATTATGCTCGGTCAAAGAATAGTCCTTCACCGTCTCGAAGAACTTGCTGGCCAGGATGGTCGGCGGATCATGCTCCAGCCCATCCAGCACGCCGGCCTGCAGCGCGGTGTAGATCTCGCCGAACGCCAGCGGCGTGGCGGCGGCGCCCATCAGGCGCAGGCATTCGGTGATCACCGGGTTGGGCAGCGTGCGGATTTTCAGCCCGGCCAGGTCCGCCGGTTCCTTGATCGGCTTCCGTGCCAGCACGCTGCGCGAGCCGAAATTGTACGCCCAGCCGATGACGCGAATATTGGCGCCCTTCAGCAGAGCGTCCTCGATCGGCTTCGCCGCGCCATTGTCAAACGCCTTGGTCTGCTGCGGGAAACTCTTGAACATGTAGCCAAGGTCATAAACGCCGACCAGCGGCACCAGGTTGGCCGAGATCGACGTGCCCGATACCATCATGTCGATGACGCCAAGCTTCACCGAATTGATGACGTCGATCTCCTGGCCGAGTTGGTTGTCGGGGAAGAACTGCACGTCGATTTGCTGATCCAGGCCGGCTGCCTTCAACTGCTGCACGAGGTTGTCGTAATAGACGCGGCCGTTGGCGTATTTCGGATCGTTCGGCTGCGAGGATGACAGTCGCATCTTCATCGGCGCGGCCTGCGCAGTACCGATAATCGCAGGCGCAGCCAGGGCGCCGAGCATGACTGCCCGGCGGGTAAGGCGAATGGTCATTGGCGACGGCCCTCCTGCGCCGGAATCGGCGCTTGTTCGTGCGGTGGTATCGCTATCGCCAATACGTCGTGCAAGCAACCGGCCCGTGTCGCACGGCTGACTTGGCGTGACGACATACGGCTGCGCCGCGACGTTCCACCAGCCGTGTCGAGTGTCCATCCGGGAACAAATCCTCCAAGTGATCGCGCTCTAAATTCCGTGTCATGGCCGGCGAAGGCCGGCCATGACACGGAATTTGCGATACGCCAGCAGCAGATTTATTGGTTCCCGGACGGTTCCTAAAGGCTGTCGCACCGATCGCCGAGTTCCGGATTATTCCGCGCTCTTAAGACTTCGTTCACTATCGTAGCGCAGTGTCGGGGTGCTTCCTTCGAACCAGGACCACTGTCATGAGCATCGCAAGCGTTTCGGGCTCGCCATCCGCGGCCATCGCCCAGCAATTGCAAAACCAGGCGCAGGCCCAGGCGACGCAAGCCGCGGCCACAGGCGGTGCGGGGGGGGCGGGACAGACAGCCGCCGCGACGCAGCCGCCGCCGGTGCAAGCGGCCGGCCAGGCCCATCACCACCACCACCATGGCGGCGGCGGCGCCCCTCCGACACCGCCAGCGAGCGCCGCGCAGCCCGGGTCCAGCGGATCGGCACTCGACACCATCGTCTGAGCATGCGGGACGAGCCCGGGAACCGTCCCGCCGGCAAGCTGGAGGACGCGCGCCGTGAGCGAATATCGTTCGGCGTTTGCTGCGTCCGATGCCCCTCCGTCCGGAACCTTCGAGGCGATCTACGCCGCGCTGGAGGCAAGCTCGCTGGCGCTGATCGGACCGGCGCGGCCGTGCCTGCTGGTGATCCCGATCCGTGACGATAGCGGGTCGGTTACCGGCGGCCTGTGGGGTTACACGCTGTTCGAATGGCTGCACGTGCAGATGCTGTTCGTGCCCAGTCCGCTGCGGCGCCTGGGCGTTGGCGCCGGCCTGATGGCGTCGGCGGAGGCGGAAGCGCTGCGGCGGGGCTGCCGCGGCGTCTATGTCGATACCTTCAGCTTCCAGGCGGGCTCGTTCTATCGCAAGATCGGGTTCACGCTGTTCGGCAAGCTGGATGACTGCCCGCCCGGGCATGATCGGCTGTATTTTCAGAAGCGCTTCGATGCCGCGCCGGGCATCGCAACGCCCGTGCCGCGCGCATGATCGAGGGGACGATCGTCGTCGGCGACCTGTTGCGCCCAGATGCCCACGGCCATCCGGGTGGCGCCGACCGGCAGACGCTCTGGCTATGGAACGCGGTCAAGCGCCTGGTTCACCTCGCATGCGGACTGCCGGTCGAACGGCTGACCACCAACGACCCTCCGGCACTTGGCGGCTGGATCGAATTGCTGCGCGCGCCGGCGGCCGCCGATGCATACTGGGCGTCGGTCTACCGGGCCGTGCCATTGGCCGAAAATCTCGAGCGCCTGGTGATCGCTCGCCTGCGCCGGCGCTTCTGTGTCGGTTACGAACTGCCGCCCTGGCTGGTGCGATTGCTCGAGGCGCACGCGGTGCCGTACGTCGATCTGCGGCTGCATCCGATCCGCTTCCTGGACGACCTGCTGTTCGCGGCGCGCGCCTCCAATCCGGAAACGCAGGCGGCGCTGTTGCCGATGGCGGTCTCGGAGAGCGAAGTGCTCGCGACCGCCGGCCTGCGCGAGGCGATGTGCCGCTACATTTCCGAATCGCGTGTGCCGGACGACACGCTGATGGTGATCGGCCAGCGGCGCTTCGACTCCACCCAGATCGTCGGCGGCGCGTTCTTCGACGCCCATCGGCTGACCGCCGAGATCCATGCGTTGTGCGCCGATCACGCCGCGGTGGTGTTGAAGCCGCATCCGCTCGACCGCAGCCACAGCCTGCTGGAGGTGGCGGCCGGCGCGCCGGCACGGGTGATCGGCGTGGTGAACGACAACGCCTACCGGATGATGGCGCTGCCGCAGGTCAGTGCGATCCTGACGGTGAACTCCGGTGTGGCGTACGAGGCGCCGTATTTCGGCAAGCGCGTGCATACGTTGGCGCCATTGCAGATGCGCCTCGCATGGCGCGGGGGAGAGCAAGATGCGGGGACGCACGCGTCGCTGGACGACGTGGTGCTGACGCCGGATTTCTGGCGCGCGGTGCTGGCGCCGCATACGAAGGTTTCGGCATTGGATGGCGTGCGGCTGCGGCCCAAACCGAACCGGCTGCGGATCGCACTCGATAGCTTCTGGAACTTCCAGGAGATCGATACCGATCGGATTCCGCGCCCGGCCGGTGGGTGATCGGCAGGCAGCAAGGCCACGGCGCTGCGCTGGCCTTAGCGCCTGCCGAGGAATAACCGAATTATCGAGGGGCGGACCGTTGCGTCCCGTGTCATGGCCGTCCCCGGGCGTTTGACCCGGGGACGGCCATGACACGGGGGATTGCGGCACGACTGATTGAAGCACTTATGCCAACCCGCAAAACGATTGACGTATGACAACGGCCGTCCCTAACCGTCATGGCCGGCCTTGTGCCGGCCATCCACGCCTTTTGTCGCGTGCACGAAGGCAAGGCGTGGATGGCCGGCACAGGGCCGGCCATGACGGTTGGGGCCGGCCGTTGTCTGTACGTCAATCGTTTTGCGGGCTGGTATTACTTCCCCGCGGGTGCTTGCTTCCTTCACCCAATCGCCCAGCCGCGATCGCTACAGCGTCAGGTGTCGCAGCGGTTGCCGGATCAAGGAGAAGCGCTCCCACGGTCCGATTTGCGCAGCGTCGGTGTGGAACGGAGAGCGCCAATCGTTCGGACCGGCGATGCCGCCGCCGTTCACCGCTGTCAGGAAGTGGCCGTCGCTGGTCTTGATCGCTGCGCGGATCGGCGGTTCGGCTGGTGCGGCAATCGCCGCGGCCGGCTGCATGCCGGCAGCGACAACGAGACTGGACCCGCCGGCGAGTGCCATCCTGCGTGAGATCGGCATTGCTGTCTCCCTCAACGACTATCTTTCGACTGAATGCGGTTTCGCAAAGCAAATCGGTGCCTGGACGGGCCCGCAATGACGCCGGAGCAGTCCCTCCACACCTGGCAGGATTTTCGACCGTGCATCGCGGGGCATGCGACCGCCCGCGAACGACGAGAAGGCCCGCCATTACTTGGGTTTCGCGCTTTACATAGAAGAAACGAGGATTTCTACAATACAACCCTGGTAATAACCCAGAAATATAAACCCCATATACAGTAAACCCCGCCGGCTTCCCGGATCAGAGCATGTCAGCCGCCGATCGGCGGGCATCGACAGCAAGTGTTGCCAAGCGGGATCGGGTCGTGTATTGGGGCTGGATGCGAGTTGGCAGGTCTGCACTGACCCGCCGTCTGCCGCATCGAGCCTGGATGTTCTGCGCGGCTATTGCCGTCGCAGGAGGATATTCTTGTGCTCATGCGCAGACAGTGCGTGGTACGGACGACCAGACAGCTTTGGGTGTTCCGCGCGTCGCGCTGAACGGATACCCCGGCTTGGCTTTGCCACAACCGCTCTCCCCCGGCGAAGCAGCCCAGGTCAGGCATATCTTCGCCCTCCAGGCCGCCGGCAACATCGCCGAAGCCACCCACGAAACCGGCCTGCTGAACAACAAACTGCTGCTCGGACACATCCTCGCAGATCGCTATCTCAGTGGATTGTCGAATCTGACCGCGGCGGAGCTGACCGACTGGCTGGCCAGCTATGGCGACCAGCCGGACGCTCCGGCGATCCGCGCCTTGCGGGCACAGACCGAGCCTGACGTCGCGCCGGAGCCGCCAAGCCGCAAACCGGGCCGCGACGCCACCGGCGCACCGGTGCGAGCGCTGCTGGTGCAGAACCGCGATGCCGCGGCGGTGGCCGCGGCCGCCCCCCTGCTGTCCCACCCCTCCCCCACCGCCAACGCCACCGAGCCCCTGTTTGCTGGCGGCCTGGCGGCCTGGCGCGTCGGCAACCCGTCGATGGCGTTCAACTTCTTCCAGACCGCCTGGCGGGCGACCCGCACCGCCTCCCTGCGCGCCGCCGACGCGTTCTGGGCGGCCCGCGCCGCCCAGCGAGAGGCCGACCGCGGTGCCTCCGTCGTATGGTTGCGCCGCGCCGCCCAGGAGATCGACACCTTCTATGGCCGCATCGCCGCCCGGGCTCGGGCCGTCCGTTGCCGTCCGCATGCTCCGGCCGTCCGCCACCTGCGCCACGGCGGAGACGCTCGGCACCGCCGACCTCGACGCCCTGCGCGCCGAGCCGGGGGAAACCGGGCCCCTTCGCCTTGCTCCAGGTCGGCGAAGCGCCGGGCCGAGGCCGAACTGCGCGCCCTGTGGGCCGACGCCGGCCAGGACGCCGCGTTCGCGCGTCCGCTGGCGCTGCTGGCCCATGCGGTCGGCTTTACCCAGTTCGCCACCGAATTACGCAACGCCGCGCAGTTCACGCCCCAGGCGGGAGCAACCCGCCCGAGTTGCACCCGGCGGGCGGGTTCGTGATCGATCCGTCGCTGATCTATGCGCTGGTGCACCACGAATTCAATTTCCACACCCGCCGCGGTGTCGCATTCCGGCGCGCGCGGGTCTGATGCAGATCAAGCCAGCCACGGCCCGTCGGCCGTCGGCGTCGACCAATCGCTCGACGGCCTTCACGTCGAGCGCCTGCACGATCCCGCGGTGAATTTGGCCGTGGGACAGCGCTACCTGCTGCAACTGTCACAACGACGACTCGATCGACGGCGACCTGATCCGGCTGCTGGCCGGCTACAGCCAGGGGCTGTTCGCGTTGAAGCGCTGGGCCGACAGCGTGAACGACCAGAGCGATCCGCTGCTGTTCCTGGAAGCCATCCCCAACCCCGCGACACGCGGCTTCATCCAGGACATCCTCGCCTGGTCATGGCACTACGCCGCGGCGCTGAAGCTGCCGGCGAAGAGCCTCGACGCGCTGGCTGCCGGCGAATTCCCGCGCCTGGTCCGCACGGATGCCCAGGTCCTGGACGCTGCCGCCGCGTGCGGCACGGTCGCGGCGACCCGATAAGGACCTGGTTTCAGCGCGCCATCCTGGGTGGGATGCTCCGGCACAACTGCCGATCGGGCAGCGCTTTTAACCACGTCAGGCACTGGTCATTTAGTGCGTAGCGTTTCAGGAAGCTGGACGAAGTGACCCTCACGGATCTGGATCGGTTTGAAGGTCACGGGATCGGTATATGAATTATCGTGTGGCAGCGGCGCGGGATCATAGCGCCAGAACGATCCGTCGAAGACCCCAAGATAGCCTGGAAGAATCTTGACGTCGGAGAGATCCTTGTCATGTTCTACGAATTCGTGCGACAGGTATGAGAACCCCTGGCTGTTCTTTTCGAACGGGTGGGTGTGATACCAAGCGACCGGAGTAGTCCCCGCAGGGCAGGCCATGTTCGGCTCATCCTGCTTGATGTCCACCTTGCCCACCGGCGGCACGCCGGCATATTGCGTGTGACCAAGCGTGCCGGTGCGCGGCGACAAATAGATGACGCCGCCATATTCTCGCTGTTCCGGGATCGACTTGGGCAGACAGTCATTCAGCAATCGGCGCACATACGTCGCCAGGCGCTCTGCGAGCTCATGATCCGTTGTCACCCATAGCTCCGCCGATTTGGTCTCGATCGGGTTCCCCGGGAAACTCGCGCGAGCCACGATGACGGTGGGCGCAGGTGCGGGCAGCGTCGTCCTGGCAGCGTTCAACTGCACCAGGTATTCAAACGCTGTCGTGGCTTCGACGGCGTCGGTCGCGATATCCGACGCGCTGGTTTCCCACTCGAGCAGATGAATGCTCCCGGCCGAGTGCCGGGTGAGCATGGTCATGGTAGCGCGCGTCGGATTGCTGCTGCGAAGCGTGAGGTTGGCGCCGGGCGGAACGCCGACCAGCCTGAACCGCGCCGAGTGACCGGGGGCGATTGTGCAGGTGGTGAGCGGGCGGCCGTCACCATGCTCTGCTTTATAGAAGCTCATCAGGCCGAAGTCCGTCATGGGTGTGCGCTCCCATTCGTTGTTACACCAATCTGCCGAACGATTGATACGCGACCGCTTCGCACGGACCGCCGCAACCGTCATGGCCGGGGCCCGACCGTCATGGCCCGGCCCCACCGTCATGGCCGGACCGCCCCAACCGTCATGGCCGGACCGTCCCAACCGTCCTGGCCGGGCTTGACCCGGCCATCCATGCAGCAGGGTGCCGCGATAGATGGCCGGGTCAAGCCCGGCCAGGACGGTTGGGACGATTGGGACGATTGGGACGATTGGGACGATTGGGACGGTTGGGGCGGTTGGGGCGGTTGGGGCGGTCCAAAGGGCCGCCGCGAGTAAATTATTCACCATTCCCCCCGCATGCTGCCGGCCCGCATCCCGGAGCCCCGCATGCGCCTCGTGATCCAGACCCCGCTGCACGACACCTCCCTGGTGAACCTCGCCGCCGCCGGCTTCCTGCTGGTTTCGCTGGGCTGTGCGGTGTTCGTGCCCGCGCTGTTCTGGCTGTTGCTGGCGGCGGCGGCGGCCTCCGGCGGGATCTTCCTGGCGTTCCGGTTCACGCCGCAATTCACCGCCGCCTGGTTGGTGGTTACCTCCGCCAGCCTGGAAATGACGGCGGTGGACGTGCTGGGCGGAGGCGCCTACCAGCCGACGATTGCCCTGATCAAGGCGCTGGGCCTCGGGCTCGCGATCGTGGCGGCGCTGCGGTACGGCCCTCGCCTCGACCCGTTCAATCCGGCCTTCGCCTGGCTGGCCATGTTCGCCGGCGGCCTGACCCATGGCCTGTGGCCCGGACTGACCGCCGGAGGCAGCCTGCGGTCGCTGGTCGGGTCTGCCGCGCCCTTCGCCTTCGGGTTCAGCAATCTGTCCCGACCCTGGGTCCAGGCGATCATCCGCATGACCTGCTGGGCGCCGCTGCTGTCGGTGGCGGCCGGAGCCCTGTTCGCGGCGGCCGGGCTTCGCCCGCTGTTCATCAACAGCGGCGGCTTGCGCCTGGCAGGGTTGGGCCACCCCGCATTCCTCGCGGGCGTGAGCGAAACCGCTGTCTACGCCTGTCTGCTGGAACTGAACCGCAGTGGCCGCCGCCGCGACTTCTGCCTGATGGCGACCAACCTCCTGCTCTTGCTGCTGACCGGCGCGCGAGCGCCGATGACCCTGGCCGTAGCGGTCATAGCATTGAGCCTGCTGCTGGCGCGATCGCCGGCGTTTCCCACGCGCTACCGCCTGTTGTTGGCTTTGTCGGGCGCGGCGGCGGCGCCGCTGGTTGCGCTGCTGGCGCTGGGGTTGCTGCCATCCGACGTAGTCTCGGTGCGCGTGTTCCAACTCCTCTCCACCAACCCCGGCGACCTGAGCGGGCGGCAGTTGTTGTGGCCGAACTTCGAGCAAGCGGCCGCAATGTCGCGGTGGCTCGGCTGGGGCGTGGGTGCGGGAAACTTCATCATTCCGGACGCCGATCCGGTGGCCCGGTTGCTGCAAACCTACGCCGCGCATAACGAATACCTTCGCGTCGCAGTCGAAGGCGGCGACATCGGCCGAGCCTTGCTGGTGTTGCTGATGTTCCTTTGGGTGCGCCAGCACACGGCGGCGCTGTGCCCGTCTGACCGCTCCATCATGCGACTGGTATTCCTGGCGGTCGCCGTCCACGCCTTCACCGACAACCTGCTGATCTCCACCCCGGCCTGCGTGCTGTTTGCCTTCGCCAGTGCGGTGTTCGCGCGGGGACGACTGGAGTGATTTCGCGGCGCCCCGAACGCCGACTTCCGACCACCTGATCATTCCGCCTCGGAACCCCCTGAAATCCCTCCTGCCTGCCCATCGAAAACGTCGCTTGATGGAGGCGGGGCCGAAGGCGTAGGCATCGCCCGTCCTGCCGGAGTGCCGAACCCATGCGATTGAAGCGTGCCGCGCTGGCGTTACTGCCGTTGCTGCTGCTGGCGACCGTCCTCGTCCCATCGGCGCTGGCCGCAGGCCTGGCCTTCGTCATCAATTCCGGTGGCGCGTCCATCAGCATCGTGGACATGACGACGCAGAAGGAACTGCGCCGCATCCCCGCCCTGCGCGAGCCGCACCATTGGGCGCTGACACCCGATGGCAAGAGCCTGCTGATCGGCGACACCGTCGGCAACGAATTGCTGTACCTCGATCCGGCCACCGGCGCCGTGCAGCGCCGCATGCCCTGCGTCGATCCGTACCAGTTGGGGTTCAGCCCGGACGGGCGGTTCTTCGTGGTCAACGGCATCGCCCGCAACCAGGTCGATGTCTACGACGGCACGACGATGCAATTGCTGAAGCGGTTCCCGATTGCGTCGATGCCGAGCCACCTGGCCTATTCGCCCGACTCGACGAAGGTCTACGTGTCGTTGCAGGAGACCGACCGACTGGTGGCGATCGACCTGAAGAAGCTGGCGATCCTGTGGAATGAGCCCGTAGGCAAGACACCGGCCGGCGTGTTGTGGCTGAACGGCAAGGTGCTGGTCGCCGTCATGGGCGCCGACTACCTGTCCGAGGTCGATCCGGCGGATGGCCACGTCCTGCGCCACATCGTCACCGGCAAGGGCGCGCACCAGCTCTTCCTGTCGCCCGACGGCAAGATCCTGTGGGTGAACAACCGCGCCGGCGGCACGACGGAGTTGCTCGACGCCGCCACGCTGACCCCGATCCGCACCTACAAGATCCCCGGCGGCCCGGACGACATCGCCTTCGCGCCGGACGGGAAGCTGTGGATCACCCGGCGCTGGGCCGAGAAGGTCGCGGTGCTCGATCCCGCCACCGGCGACTACCAGACGATCGATGTCGGCCGCTCGCCGCACGGCATCTTCCTGAACGACGCGGCGCGCCCCGCCACCAAGGTTGCCTTCGCGCCGGCGCGCTGAGTCATGCCCGACCCGTTCGACCTCGCCGCCGGCTGGTTGCAGGAACACCTGCTGGTCCCCTTGCTCTACCAGATCGGCTGGATGGAATGGGAGGATGTGTCGTACGGCTGGGCGCTGTTCGCCGTGTACGGCGCGGTGCAGGTGGCGCTGACCTTCGCGCTGTGCGTGCCGCTGGAGCGCTGGCGCCCGGTGGAGCGCTGGCCGGACAACAAGGCCGTCCTGGTGGACGCGTTCTACACCGTGCTGTCGCGCGTCGGTATTCTCCCCTTGTTCACCTTCGTCCTGTTCTATCGCACCCAGGTCGCCTTGAACGGCTGGATCGCCGACCAGGGTTTGGTGCCGCCCACGCTCGAACGGCTGTTTCCGTTCCTGCTGGGGCAGCAGGTGCTGACGTTCTGCGTCTACGCGGTGATCCTCGACTGCGCTGACTACTGGCGCCACCGGCTGTCGCACATGTTCCGCTGGTGGTGGGCGTTGCACTCGCTGCACCACGCGCAACGGCAGATGACGTTCTGGTCGGACGACCGCAACCACGTGCTGGACGACGTGATCGCCGCGCTGTGGTTCGGCGTGATCGCGCTGGCTGATCGGCGTGCCGCCGCTGCAATTCCCGCTGCTGGTGCTGGTGCTGCGCTTCGTCGAGAGCCTGGCGCACGCCAATGTGCGGCTGTCGTTCGGCTGGCTGGGCGAGCGCCTGTTGGTGTCCCCGCGCTTCCACCGCGCGCATCACGGCGTGCTGGCGGCCGGCGAGCGAAGCTGCAACTACGGCGCCGTGTTCCCGTGGTGGGACATGCTGTTCGGCACAGCCGATTTCTCCCGCGATTATGTGCGCACCGGCGACCCGTCAGGCGAGGAAGCGCTGCACACCGGCGGCTATTTACAGCAGCAATGGGCCGGACTGCGACGGTTGGCGGGGGTGGTCGGCGGACACTACTCAGCCGTCGATAAGTAAGGCGACAATCAGTAATGTGTCATGGCCGGCGAAGGCCGGCCATCCACGACATTGCTGTGTGGCACGAAGGAAAAACGTGGGTGACCGGGCCAAGCCTCGCCCTGGGCGCTTGACCCGGGGGCCGGTCATGACCTTGTGGGCAGAATTGCCCCACTTACCGATTGATGAGTAAAACCAGCCCGCAAAACGATTGACGTACGACAACGGCCGTCCCTACCCGTCATGGTTGGCCCTGTGCCGGCCATCCACGCCTGTTGTCACGTGTATCAAGGCAAGGCGTGGATGGCCGGCACAAGGCCGGCCATGACGGTTAAGGGCGGTCCGGGCGAAGCGGTCGAGAATCGACTCGTTCGGCGCGTTGGTATAAGGGCTGTTGGAAGCCTGTCATTGCCCGGGGACCGCTACGCGCCTCGCAATGACAGTGGGTCCTTGACAGACGCCACCGGGCCTGTCGCCAATCGCCCCACCAGATCAGCCAAGGATACAGCAACAATGCGGACAGAATTGATCGGCCTCTCGGCGTCGCGGCTGGCGCGGGTGGATGACATCATGGCGCAGCGTTACGTCGAGACCGGCCACCTGCCGGGCCTGCTCACGATGATCTACCGGCGCGGCCAGCTTGCCCATCTCGGCATGGCCGGCCACATCGACCTCGAACGCGGCAAGCGCATGCGCGAGGACGCGATCTTCCGCATCTATTCCATGACCAAGCCGATCACCTCGGTCGCGCTGATGATGCTGGTCGAGGAAGGCCTGATTGGCCTCGACGACGACGTCGCAACGCATATTCCCTCGTGGAAGAACCTGGGGGTTTACGCGACCGGCCTGCCCAGCCTGGTAGGCGCCGGCGACCGCGTTCATGACCACGCCGGTGGCGCGGCCGATGAAGGTGGTGGACCTGGTGACCCACACCGCGGGCCTGACCTACGGGTTCATGAACCGCACCAATGTCGATGCCGCCTATCGCCGCGCTGGACATTCACCGGCCGCAACACCGAAGGCGGCCTCGACGAGATGATCGAGCAATTGTCCAGGCTGCCGCTGGAATTCTCGCCGGGGACGCGGTGGAACTATTCGGTCTCGATCGACGTGATGGGCTACCTGGTGCAGAAGCTCAGCGGCATGCGCTTCGGCGAGTTCCTGCGCACGCGCTTGCTCGAGCCGCTGGGCATGACCGACACCGCCTTCTGGTGCCCGCCCGAAAAGCTCGACCGCCTCTCCTCCTGTTATCAGCCGAAGCAGGGCGGCGGCATCACGCTGCAGGACGACGCCGGCAACAGCATTTATGCCACGCCGCCGAACCTGGAATCCGGCGGCGGCGGACTGGTATCCACCGCGCACGACTACATGCGGTTCTGCCGGATGATGCTGAACGGCGGAACGCTCGACGGCGTGCAAATCCTCAGCCCCAAGACGGTGGCGCTGTTCAGCCTGAACCACCTCGCCGGATAACCGGGAAGTAGCGGACATGACGTCGCCCGGCATGTTCAGTGAAGGCGGTTATGCCGGTGTCGGCTTCTCGATCGGCTGCGGCGTCAATATCAATGTCGCCAAGACCCGGCTGCCCGGAACCGTTGGGGAATACTTCTGGGGCGGCGCGGCCTCGACCGCGTTCTGGATCGACCCGAAGGAAGAGCTGGCGGTGGTGTTCATGACCCAGGTGATCGGCAGCGACGGCCCGGCTGACGCTGCGCCGCGACCTGCGCACCCTGGTCTATTCGGCGATGACGGAGTTGTTTGCATAGCAAAGGCATTGCCCGCGCAAGCAAGCGGCATTGCGCAGAGCCTGTAGCACCCGTCCGCAAAACGTTTGACATACGGCACGGACCGACCCCAACCGTCATGGCCGGGCCTGACCCGGCCATCTATGCAGCACGGTGCCGCGATAGATGGCCGGGTCAAGCCCGGCCATGACGGGTAGGGCCGTCCGTGCAAAGCTGCACCGAAGCATTATCGTTACCGTCCTGGTGTATGGGAAGGGCATGGTGAAAGCCCTGCTCATCATGCTTGTCCTTATCATGCCCCTGGCGGCGTTCGGGGCCGAAGACGCGCCAAAGTCGTTCCTGGAAGGACCCGATACCGACTTCGCAAAGAGCCTCGTCGCCGATTTGCACGCCGGTAACTACGACGTTCTCGAATTGGCATTCGATCCGTCGTTGCAGAACGCCAATTTACGGCCGACGCTGGAACAAATGGCCACGCTGCTGCCGCCAGAACATTCGCGTTCTGTCGAGATAGGCGTGAAGACCGTCACGACCGTTCACAATCTTGCGCACGATCGGACGACACGCTGGGTCTCGGTTTTCCTGCAATACGAATTCTCCGGCAAATGGGTAGTGGCCAGCCTGCGATGGCACAGCGTCGCAGGCGAGCCCAACGTCATCGACACGTTCCGCTTGCAACCGCTGACGGCGCCGCTGGAAACCATCCATCGCTTCACGCTGTGGGATAAGGATGCGACTCACTTTGTCATGCTCGCGGCCCTGATTGCCGCACCCGTGTTCAGCCTCGTGGTTCTCGTCGTGTGCCTGCGAACCCCGATGCGATGGTGGCGCAAGACGCTCTGGGCGGCGGCGATCCTGCTGGGTGTCGCGCGCGTGCAGTTCAATTGGACAACCGGCGCGTTCGCAATCGATCCACTCGATATTCAGTTGCTGTCCTCAGGGTTTTTCCGCGCCAGCCAACTTTCGCCATGGGTGCTTTACGTTGCGGTCCCCCTGGCGGCGATCATCTTTCTTGCCCGGCGCCGGATGGGCGGATTTGTTCCCACTGCCGCGAGCGCCGCTGGAACCTGAGGTTCGGGCTAATGTTCTGTCTCTGACGGACGTCCAATCCTGTCATTGCGAGCGAAACGAAGCAATCTCCCCTGTGAGATACTACAAACTCACGCGGGAGACTGCTTCGCTTCGCTCGCAAGAAACAACCAGCCGAGATCGCCTCCCACGTCATGTCGACGAAGGTCGGCATCCACGACCGTGCTGCGTGTGGCCACGCAAGTCGTGGATGCCGACCTTCGTCGGCATGACGTGGGGGCGGCGACCGCCGCGGTTTCATCCAGGGCGGGTCAGCCACCGACCGGTGGTCAACTCGCAATGACACCGGGTTGCCGGGCTTCGCTCGCAATGACACCGGGTTGCCGGACACGATGCGTCAGGGTCGCAACACCAACAATTCGGCGCCTCAGCCCATTACGCCATCCACGCCGGCGCCGGCAGGTTCTTCGACCGCAGGAACTCCAGGTTGAACAGCTTCGACTGATAACGCGAGCCACCGTCAGCCAGGATCGTCACCACCGTGTGCCCCGGTCCCAGCGCCTTCGCCACCCGGATCGCGGAGGCGATGTTGATCCCGGACGACGTGCCCACCGACAGCCCCTCGTGGATCAGCACGTCATAGATGCAGGCCAGCGCCTCGGCATCGGGAATGCGTTCCGCGTCGTCGATCGGCGCGCCCTCAAGATTGGCGGTGACGCGCGAGTTACCGATACCCTCGGTGATCGAGCTTCCCGTCATCGACAGGTCATTGCTCTTCACCCAACCGTACAACCCGCTGCCTTCGCAATCCGCCAGCACGATGCGCACATCCGGGTTCTTCGCCTTCAGCGCGAAGGCCACACCCGCCAGTGTTCCTCCCGTGCCGCAAGCGCAGGTGAACGCGTCCACCTTGCCCTCCGTCTGTTGCCAGATTTCGACGCCGGTGGTGGCCTGATGGCCCTCGCGGTTCGCCAGGTTGTCGAACTGGTTGGCCCACACACCGCCCATCTCCTCGGCCATGCGGCGCGACACGTGGACGTAGTTACCGGGATCGCGATATGGCTTGGCCGGCACCGGACGCAGATCGGCGCCGATCATCCGCAGGAAGTCCATCTTCTCCTTGCTCTGCGTTTCCGGGATGACGATGACGCAGCGGTAGCCACGCGCATTGCCCACCAGCGTCAGGCCGATGCCGGTGTTGCCGGCGGTACCCTCGACGATGGTGCCGCCCGGCTTCAGCGCGCCGCGCTTTTCCGCATCGGCGATGATGAACAGCCCGGTGCGATCCTTGACCGAGCCACCGGGAACTCATGAATTCGGCCTTGCCGAGGATGTTGCACCCGGTCGCCTCCGACGCGCGGCGCAGCTTGATCAGCGGAGTGTTGCCGATGGCGGCGGCAAGGTCGTCCTCCCAGCGGGAGCCGTGGTATAGCCCGGTCATTGTCGCGTCCTCATGCAGCCGGAGTGTCCAAGATGGTCGAGAATGTGCCGCCCAGGAAGGTATGGGAAGCCCTGCAATCCGATCCGCAGGCGCAGTTGGTGGATGTGCGCACCGAGCCCGAGTGGGCATTCGTGGGCCTGCCGGATCTGGCCTCGGCGGGCAAACAGGCGGGACCTGATCCCGTGGCAGGTCTATCCGGCCATGCAGCGCAACGACGCGTTCGTCGACCACCTGCGGCAGGCCGGGTTCACGCCGGAGCACCATATCTACTTCCTGTGCCGCAGCGGACAGCGCAGCCTGGCTGCGGCGCAGGCTGCGCAAGCGGCTGGGTTTCCGAATGTCTACAACATATCCGACGGCTTCGAGGGCGGCGTGGACGCCGACGGTCATCGCGGTGTCAAAGCCGGGTGGAAGGCGGACGCGCTGCCCTGGCGGCAGAGGTAGCTTCCGTACGCGGGGCCGGCCGGCCGCGAGGCCGACATGCTGCAACGTGTCATGACCGGGCTTGACCCGGTCACTCATGTCTATTCTTTGTGCCGCACTGCAAAGTCGTGGGTGGCCGGGCCAAGCCCGGCCATGACAAACTTACCAAGACCTGGAACGGATCGGCGTGCGGCCAATCAATTCCTTCATTGTTCGCGGCCTGACAAAGCAATCGTTTTTGACAAGCCAGTACCTTCCCGCTTGTGCCACCACCCCCGGACACTTAGTTGTTTGCGGTCCAGTCGTGTCCCGCGTGCGGGTGCGTGGTGGGCCGCCAAGATCACGTACCCTCATTGACCGAGTTAACCGATGACAAGGACCAGCATGACTCTCCGAATTCGCCTGGGCCGGGTTTTGAGCTTCGCCGCGGTTCGCCGCAGCCTTGTGGGCACCGTGCTGCCCATTGCCGCGTTCGTGGCACTCGCGGCGACGGGCACGGAGGCGTCGGCGGCCATGCCCCCCGGGGCCTGTGACGTGACGGCCGCCATTGCCCGCGCGCTGCCGTCGGTCGTCAACATCACGGTCGTCAAAGTCAGCAACGGGGAGGACGCGACCGCGACCCCCTCAACCGCCGAGAAGTCCGCTGCCGTCAAATCCGCCGCTGCTCCGGCGCCCGATGACCAGATCGCCGTTTTCGTCGGCTCCGGGTCCATCATCGATCCGAGCGGGATCATCATCACCAACAAGCACGTCATCCAGGGTGCGGCGATGATCCGGGTCATCTTCCACGACAAGACCGAGGTACCGGCGCAATTGATCGCTGCGGCGAACCTCGTGGACCTTGCCTTGCTGAAGGTGAACATGCCGCAGCCGCTGCCGGCATTGCAGTTTGGCGACAGCGATACGTTGCAGGTCGGCCAGCCGGTGATCGCGATCGGCAACCCTCTGGGGATCGGCACATCTGTCAGCACCGGGATCGTGAGCGGACTGAACCGCGACCTGATGCGTACGCCGCTCGACGACTTCATCCAGACCGACGCGACACTCAATCCGGGTAACTCCGGCGGGCCACTGCTCAACTGCCAGGGCGACATGATCGGGGTCAACACCGCATTGCTCTCGAACAACTCGTTGCTCGGGTCGATCGGTCTCGGGTTCGCTCTGCCGTCCAACGACGCGAAGTTCGTGGCTGGCCGGCTGCGCAGCCTTGATGCGGTGCCGGACTGGGTCGGGTTGCATTTGCAGGATCTCGGAGCGCAGCTCGCGACGAGCTTCGGGCGCCCGAACATGCAAGGCGCCATCGTCACCGGCGTCGATCCGGGCAGCCCGGCGGCGCTTGCATCGCTGCGACCGGGCGATATCATTACGGCGGCCGATGGGCAGGATATGCCTGATTCTCGGGCAGTTTTGCGCGCCGTGATCGAAGGAGCCGCCAAAAGCGGAGATGACGCTTTCGGTATGGCGGCAAGGGCAGATGATGGTTGTGCCGGTGCAAACGCGACCATGGCCGGACATGATGGCGCTCCGCAGCGACGTATTAGCCAGCGCTGCCAGCGTGCAGCGTGCGCAGGCAAATGGTCTCGGCTTGCACCTGGCTGCGATCACGCCGGAAGATGTTAAACGGTACCAACTGACGCGTACATCGAGGAAGTGTTGCATGAGCCAGGTCACGCCAGGATCCGAGGCTGCGACCCATGGGCCTGAGGCCGGGCGACGTGATCGAGCAAGTGGGCACCCGGCCCGCGACGACGGTTGAATCGGTGGTTTCTGGCCAATTGCACATGGGCAATGCCGCACGCGGCGACCTTGTCTCATTGCTCGTCCACAGTGGGTCCGCAACAATGGGTGACCCTCTATGTCGGTCATATCGACGTTGCGGAGTTGGTCACCCCTGTCGAGCAACCCAACATGTCCCAAACGGCAGCGGACGCGTCCGCCAGACAGCGATAGCGTGGCAACGCGACCGGCCAAACAAGCTGCGGCCGTAATATGTGACAATAAATTGATCGCCGGGTTGGATAGTTCAGGCACTGCCACCATATCGCGGCAGCCGCGTTATCGGGCACTACCTACCTGATTGGCGACAAACACATCAAACAAGGGGACATCGAATGAGGAGCAAGATCATCTACGGCGTCGCCGCGGCGGCGCTGGCGTTCAGCGCGGCGGCGGCTCTGGCGCAGACCGGGCAGACGGGGCGGTCGGCCAGTACAACCAGGGCAGTGCACAGTCTTTGGCGCCAAGCTCAAGCCAGTATAATCAGGGCAGCGCGCAGAGCCTGGCGCCAAGCGCAAGCCAGGACAATCAGGGCAGCGCGCAGAGCCTGGCGCCACCCGCAAGCCAGTACAATCAGGGCACGGCTCAGCAGAAGCAGTAGCGGACTCCGGTGGGGCTCGTTTCGTTTGAAACCATCAGACGATAGCGAGCCCCCATACCGCGTGGTTGGATTCCTGTAGGCGACCTGGTCACATCGCCCATCCTTGCATTCGCTGAGGATCAGTACCAACCCCAAAACGATTGACTCTCGACCGCTTCGCACGGACCGCCCCAACCGTCATGGCCGGCCCTGTGCCGGCCATCCACGCCTTGCCTTCGTGCACGCGGCAAAAGGCGTGGATGGCCGGCAAAAGGCCGGCCATGACGGTTGGGGCGGTCCCTGCGAAGCGGTCGAACGTCAATCGTTTTGCGGGCTGGTATAAGATCAGCGCGAGTAGTACTCGACCACCAGGTTGGGTTCCATCTGCACCGGATACGGCACGTCCGATAGTTTCGGTGCGCGCGCGAAGCGGCCTTTCATGGCGCGATGGTCCACTTCAAGATACTCGGGTACGTCGCGCTCCGAGCTCTGCGTCGCATCCAGCACCACGGCGAGCTGCTTCGACTTTTCCTTCACCTCGATCGCATCGCCGTCGTTGACCAGATAGGACGGATGTTCATGAGCTTGCCTTCACGTGATGTGGCCGTGGTCGACCAACTGGCGCGCGGCGAACGGGGTGATGGCGAACTTCATGCGGTA
>CAVXNH010000076.1:0-7851 GCA_963762885.1 uncultured Alphaproteobacteria bacterium | reverse complement strand
CCGCGATGACGTTTGGCTACACCTCGGGCGCCTCGAACCCGCCGCAGACCCTGCTCACCGCAATCGGCTGCACCGGCAGCTTCGCTTCACCGACCTGGACGGTGACGTGCCCGGCAGGGGGCACCTATCATTTTGGTACGATCACAACCAGCGGCGGCATCGCGCTGAACTTCGCGGTATCGGGTTCGTCGACCAATACCTATGACATCAATGGCGCCATCAACATCGGCGGGTCGGGTGCGAACTTCGGGCCGGGCACCTATAACATCTCGGGCGGCATCATCGTCGGCGGTGGCTCCACCACGACTTTTGCAGCCGGCACCTACGACATCGGCGCCGGCACCGTGAAGCTGCAGCGGATCATTCTACAGCATTTGCAACACCGGCACGTCGCTGACGTTCGGCGCCGGCAGCTACACGATCGCAGGCGGTCTCTACAATGGCGGCGGGGCGACGCTCAGCATCGGCGCAGGCAGCGCCAGCAACAGCTTCACCATCGGCGCGGGCAGTGCCGGCTACGCGATCAATACCACCGGCACCAGCATGACGCTGGGCAACATGACCAGCGGCACGTTCCAGGCCGTGGGCAAGATCTCCACCGGCGGCGGCACGTCCTTCACGCTGAGCGCGGCGCCGGCGCACGACCTGAACGGGACGTTCAGCCTGGCCGGCAGCGCCACGCTCGGGGCCGGCACCTGTACGCTGGCAGGCAACTTCACGCTTGGCGGGAGTGGCGGCGGCGGCACGGTCACCGGCACGGGCGTCACCGTCATCACCTCCGGCACGTTCACCGTCTCGTCCGGATACACCAACGTGACGTTGACCGCGCCGACATCCGGCACGCTGCAGGACCTTGTGGTCGCCAGCAACGGCGCGGGCGGCGCCAGCTTCTCCGAAGGGGCCAGCGGTAATTCGCTCTCCGGTGCGTTCTACTTCCCGATCGCGCCGATCACGCTGAGCGGCGCTGGCAGCGTGGGCAGCGGCGCGGGGCAATGCCTGGAGTTGATCGGGTCGGCCGTTGCGCTGTCAGGCGGCTCGACGCTGGCTTCAACCTGCTCCGGGCTGGCGGGCAGTGTGAGCGGCGGCAGCGTGCTGCTGGTGCAGTGATGCCGAGCCGGCGATCGGTGCCCGCATGAGTCGGCGTCCCGCAGGTCATGGCCGGGCGCCCCTCTCGTCATGGTCGGCCCCCCTCTCGTCATGGCCGGCCCCCCTCTCGTCATGGCCGGCCTTGTGCCGGCCATCCACGCCTTTCCATGACCTTCGCGGCAAAGGCGTGGATGGCCGGCACAAGGCCGGCCATGACGAATGACGTTGGCCATTAAGGCGGGGCAGCGGCCGGCGAACCCGACGTCAGTGCCAGCAGAGCACGTGCACGGTCGCGTGCCGCACCACCGTTAGCGGATCCTCGCCCCACTGGTCGGCGGGAAACGAATTCGTTCCCGGCGCCGCATTCTCCAGGAACGAGGTCAACAGCGCCGACCCGGGACCGATGGTCATGCCCGACACCGGCATGCCGCGGATCGCCTGCAACTTGTTGCCGTCCAGCATAGCGCGGACGATCCCCACCACCTTTCCGGATTTCGGGTCGAAGATCGGGCCGCCGCTATAGCCATGCGTCACCCGACCGGCCTCCATCCACACCTGCTCGCGCGGATCGGTCAGCGCGGCCGGCTCACGTGGCAGCTTGTCGTTCTCCAGGATGCCCCAGGTTTCCTCCGGATTCAGCAAGCCGGCGGTCGATGGATAGCCGAGCACGAAAACCCGCCCCCCGGAGGCGGTCGGGCGGCCGATTGCCAGGGTTGCTGGCGCATGCACCCCGGAGGCTTCGATCAGGGCGATGTCGTGCCTGGTATCGCGCGCCGTCACCTGGGCCGCGGTTCGCCGGACGAACGGCGAGACGATCTCGGCGCGGCGGCATTCCGGGACCACGTGCGCCGCGGTCAGGATCATGCCGTCGGCGACGAAGAAGCCGGTGCCGGCCATACCGCTGCCGCGCGGCGGCGGCGGCCCGCTGGGACCGGTCTCGTCCGGCTCGGATATTTCCGGCATCGGCGCCGGCGCTGGCATTAAGCTCGATTGGTCCGGTAGCGGTGCTGGGTCAGGGAGCGGCGGCGCCAGCCCGGTTGGCCGCGTGACCACCGGACGCGGAGGAACCGATGCCACCTGGATCTGGTGCTCGGCGGCCGTTGGTGGCGCCGGCGCGACCACGGCCGGCTGCACCATGGCCTCGATCTGCGGCAGGAAATGCAGCAGCGCGGCGCCGCCCAAGGCGAAACCGACGATCAGGCCGCTCAGATCTGCCACCCAGGTTTGCATGGCCGTGGGCGCAGGATGCGGCGGTGGAGGTTGCGGCAACGTTGCATCGCCCGCGCCGGTATGCTCGCTTCGCCGCGTCAACCGAGGACTCCGCCGCATGAGCCGTATTGCCTACGTCAACGGACGCTACCTGCCGCAACGCCAGGCGTCGGTGAATATCGAAGACCGTGGCTACCAGTTTGCCGATGGGGTCTACGAGGTGGTGCACCTGCACGACGGCCGGTTCATCGACGAGGATCGCCATCTTGACCGGCTCGACCGCTCGCTGCGCGAGTTGCGCCTGACAGAGCCGATGAGCAGGGCGGCGCTGCGGCATGTGCTGCAGGAGGTGGCGCGGCGGAACCGGGTGCGCGAGGGGTTGCTCTACATGCAGATCACCCGAGGCGTCGCTCGGCGGGATCATGCGTTTCCGTCGCAGCCGGTGCCGCCGTCGGTGGTGGTGACGATCCGCCGCATTCCGCCGTATCCCTCCGACGTGACGCGTTGGACTGCGAGCGCGATCACGCATCCGGACCAGCGCTGGGAGCGCTGCGATATCAAGAGTACCGGCCTGCTGCCCAACGTGCTGGCGCGCCAGGCGGCGAAAGAGCAAGGCGCGCTGGAAGCGATCCTGGTGGATGGCGAGGGGATGGTGACGGAAGGCGCCGCCACCAGTTTCTGGATCGTGGACAAGGACGGTGTGCTGCGCACGCGCGGCCTGGATCACGCTATCCTGCCCGGCTGCACGCGCGATGCGTTGTTCGCGTTGATGCGCGAGGAGGGCGTCCCGTTCGAGGAATCACGCTTCAGCGTGGAGGACATGCGGAGAGCGCGCGAGGCGTTCATTTCCAGCGCGACCAGCTTCGTCAAGCCGATTGTGAAGATCGACGGCGCGGCGGTGCATGACGGCGAGGTCGGGCCGGTGACGCGGCGGCTGTTCGCGCTGTTCGCGCGGCATGTGCAGGGCGGGCTGCGCAATGCGTGAGTGGCACCGCTGCCGGCGTCCGCGGCATGACTGATATTCCGGTCCTGATCGTCGGCGGCGGCCCGGTCGGTCTGTCGGCGTCGTTGTTCCTGTCGCGCCAGGGCATCAGGTCGCTGCTGGTGGAGCGGCATCCCGGCACGTCGATCCTGCCGAAAGCGCGCGGGATCAACGCGCGCACGATGGAGATCTACCGCCAGTTCGGGATAGAACAGGCGATCCGCGATGCGGGGCTGGCGCCAGAGCACACCGGGTTCATCGTGTGGACCGAGAGCCTGGCCGGGAGGGAACTGGAGCGGCGGGTGCCCGGGCGGATGTCGGCGGCGAACCGCGCGGCGACGCCGGTGCCGAACTGCCTGTGCGCCCAGGACGATCTGGAGCCGGTGCTGCGGCGTTTCGCCGCGGCCGAACCTCTGGCCGAGTTGCGCTTCAACACCGAGTTGATCGAGGCGTCGCAGGATGCGGATGCCGTGACCGCAGTGCTGGCCGATCGCGCCGGCGGTACCGAGACTTTGGTGCGCGCGGGGTATCTGATTGCCGCCGATGGCGCGCAGAGCAAGGTGCGCCGGAAGCTCGGCGTGCGGATGATTGGGCATGAACGCGTCTATGACAGCGTCAACATCCTGTTCAATGCGGATCTGACGCCGTGGACGGCGGATCGCCCGGCGGCGCTGTATTTCGTCGAACAGCCGGATCTGCGCGCGACGTTCCTGACCATCAATGCGTCGGACCGGTGGGGTTTCCTGATCCACAGCCTGAAGCACTACAACTACACGCCGGCGGATTTCACGCCGGAGCGTTGCGTTGCGCTGATCCGCAAGGCGGTGGGGGTGGACGATCTGCCGGTGCGGGTGCTGGGCGTCAGCGCGTGGGAGGCGTCGGCGCTGGTCGCCGACCGGTATCGCGATGCGCGTGTCTTCCTGGCTGGCGATGCGGCGCATGAGATGCCGCCGACCGGCGGGTTCGGGCTGAACACTGGCGTGCAGGACGTCCACAATCTGGCGTGGAAGCTGGCGGCGGTGCTGCATGGCCAAGCCTCGGCGCGGTTGCTTGATAGCTATCATGCCGAGCGGCAGCCGATCGGGGCGGCGATCACTCAGGCGAGCCTTGAGAACTCGCTATCGATGGGACGCACGGCGCGGCAGGATGGCGCGGTGTTGCCGCGCGCAGCATTTCTGAGCGAGCAGGGGCTGATTTTTGGGGCGGCATATGAGTCGGGGGCGGTGATCGGGGATGGTTCCACGGCGCCGGCGATCGACGATCCCGTGACGCAATATGTGCCGTCGGCTCGGCCGGGGTGCCGGGCGCCGCATGTATGGCTGCGGCAGGATGGCACGCAGGTTTCGACGGTGGAGCTGTTCGGGCCGCGGTTTGTGCTGTTGACCGGCGCGCGCGGCGGGGCGTGGATCGATGCGGCGGCGCAGCTTGCAGGTGCGACGTACCCGCCGCTTGTTGCGCACATGATCGGCGGGGATGGTCCGCTGGCGGATGACGATGGAGCGTGGGCCGCGGCGTACGGGCTGTCGGATGACGGGGCGGTACTTGTGCGTCCGGATGGGCATGTGGCGTGGCGGACTGCGGCAGGTGTCGATGCGCCGGCGAAGGTCCTGCGGGCGGCGCTGGATGGCGTGTTGGGGCGCGCCCCCCTGTCATTGCGAGGCGCATAGCGCCGATACAATCTCCCGCCTGACGAGCGTTCCTCGGATCGTCAGGCGGGAGATTGTTTCGGCGCTATGCACCTCGCAATGACAGTAAACTCGTGATGACAGCGTGGGCGGCGTGACGCGGCAGTTTGGATTTGGAGAACACGATGATCGAGGGCATGCAGATCGGCTTCAACCTGCCGATGAGCGGCGGCATGGCGGACCCGACGGCGATGGCTCGGGTGGCGTGCGCGGGTGAGGCGCTGGGCTTCGACTACCTGACCCTTACCGATCATGTCGCGATTCCCGACATGCGTGCGCCTGGCTATCCGTATTCGGAATCCGGCGAGTTCTATGGTGCGGCGCCAGGCTATCGGCACGAGCAATTGACCGCGACATCCTGGATCGCGGCGAAGACGGAACGCATCCGGTTAGTGCTGGCGGTGATGGTGGTGCCGCATCGCCCGGCCGTGCTGGCGGCGAAAATGCTCGCCAGCATCGATGTGTTTTCGGGTGGGCGGCTGGTGGTGGGAGTCGGCGCGGGCTGGCTGGCGGCTGAGTTCAATGCCGTGGTGACGACTCCGTTCGCCGAGCGTGGCGCGGTGACCGATGCTTATCTGGATGCGTTCCGCACATTGTGGACCGAGGCCCGGCCTCGCATTGACAATCCGTATGTGAAGATGGACGGGTTGGTGTTCGATCCGAAGCCGGTGCAGAAGCCATATCCGCCGATCTGGGTAGGTGGCGAGAGCGGGCCCTCGATGCGTCGTGCGGCGCGGGTGGGGGATGCGTGGTACCCGATCGGCAGCAACCGCGCGCATTTGCTGGATTTACTGCCGCGGCTGGAGGCAGGGATTGCTCGGCTGCGGCGGCTGGTGGGCGAGGCGGGGCGCGATCCGGCTAACATGGGCGTGGTGTATCGGGTGAAGCGTCACGCGATTCCGATGCCGCCGGCCAGCGATGGCAACCGGCGGCTGTTCTCTGGGACTGTTGCCGAGACGATCGAGGATATTCGTGCGTTGCGCGCGATCGGCGTGACGGGGTTGGACTTCGATTTTGAGCAGGATGATGCGGATGGGGTGATCGCGGGGATGCGGACCTTTCGGGATGAGGTTGCCGGGCGGGTCTGACGGTATGATATGTCGGGCGCGTCAGAGTGATTATTCGGGCGAAGCCCAGTCATAGGCTGGGGCAACGACATCCTGCTTCCTGGCTTCATCAACGGCCACCACAGTGCCGGACTGCCCCCCAGGACGGCACGCGGTTGTTCGCTTTCGAACAGGCCCAGCAGGGAGTTGGCGACGTCGACGATGACGCCGCCACCGCGTCCGCCGATCTGCCGGATCGTCGTCGGCCAGCCGTGATAGGCGCGATGGGTGAACAAGTCGCCATCGATAACGAGCAGGGGGCTGTCGATGCCCTGATAACGCGCTGACGCCCTACGCGGCTTCCTTTAGGGGCTGCATCATCTGCTTGCGCAGCAACTCGCGATACGGGCCGGGGCGCACGGCCAACTCGCCCGGGGACCCGTCGTCGATGATGTGGCCCTGATCCATCACGATGATGCGGTCGAAGCGCTGCAACGTGGACAGCCGGTGCGCGATGGCGATCACCGTGCGGCCATGCATCAGCCGGTCGAGCGCCGCCTGGATCGCGCGTTCGCTTTCGCTATCGAGCGCGCTGGTCGCTTCGTCGAGCAGCAGGATCGGCGCGTCCTTCAGCAACGCCCGGGCGATTGCCAGCCGCTGGCGCTGTCCACCGGACAGTTTGGTGCCGCGGTCGCCGACCATGGTGGCGAAGCCGTCCGGCAAGGCCTCGATGAACTCGCGGCAGTGCGCCATCTCGGCCGCCGCCAGCACCTCCGCCTCGGTCGCGTCGGGACGGGCGTAGCGGATGTTTTCCAGCACGGAGCGGTGAAACAACGAGATGTCCTGCGGCACGATCGCCATCGTCTGGCGCAGGCTCTCCTGCGTCACGTCGCGGATGTCCTGGCCGTCAATCGTGATCCGGCCGGACTCCACGTCGTAGAAACGTTGCAGCAGGGACAGGACGGTGGACTTGCCGGCGCCGGAGAAACCTACCAAGCCGACCCGTTGGCCGGGCTCGATGGTCAGGTCGAACTCGCGCAGCACGGGCGCGCGGGTCGGGTAGGCGAAGCGCACGTGGTCGAACATCACCCGGCCAGGGCCGGGCAACAGCGGCATGGCGTCGGCCCGGTCCGGCAGCTCGTGCGGGATGCAGCAGGGCGCCGATGGCTTCTTCGAGGCGGGCGAAATGCTGGGTGAGATCGACCAGCGCCACTGCGAGGTCGCGCGTGCAGTGCAGGATGCTGATGGCGAGGGTGGTCAGCAGCACGATATCGCCGACCGAGGCCCGCCCCTGCTGCCATAACAGGATGGCCCAGTAGATCATCGCGGTGATGGCGGAGGCCGTCACCACAGCGTGGATCAGCCGGAGGTTTTCGAGATAGTAAAGGCTGCCGCGCCGGGCGGTCATTTCCGTGCCGACGGTCTCGCTGAACCGCCGTTGTTCGCGCCGCATGGCACCGAAGGCGCGCACCACACTGAAGTTGCCGATCACGTCCACCAACTCGCCGTCCACGCGTGCCGCGCTTTCCGCATAGCGGCGATGCAGCGGGGTGCCGCGGCGTGCCAAGTGAAAGATCAGTGCGCCCAGCGCGGTCGAGAATACGATCAGCACCAGGGCGATCGAGGTGTTGACCGTGGCGATCAGCCCGATCGCGCACACCACCGCCAGGCTCGGCGGCAGCGCATTCCACGCCACACTGCTCTCGGCGGCGTAGACGGCAGCGGCGGTGGCACTGATGCGGCTGGCGAGGGCGCCCGGCAGACGCTCGGCGAAGTAGCTTGGCGAGTGGCCGCAGAGGAAGCCGAACAGGTCGCCGCGGATATCGCCGGTGACCCGGACGAA
>CAVXNH010000075.1:0-36505 GCA_963762885.1 uncultured Alphaproteobacteria bacterium | reverse complement strand
GATGTATTGCTGTCGCGATGACCGGAGAGATCACCCTGCGCGGCAAGGTGCTGCCCATCGGCGGCCTGAAAGGAAAAACTCCTCGCGGCCCATCGGCACGGCATCACCGAAGTGATTGTGCCGGCCGAGAATCAGAAGGATCTGCCGGATATTCCGGAATACATCCGCACTGTGCTGAAGCTGCATTTCGTCGAGCATATGGACGAAGTGCTGCATATCGCGCTCGAGCGGGATCTGGTGGCGCTGCCCATGACGCCGACTACTGTCGACGTGGTGCCGCTGGCAGAAGCCGATCGCGCGCATCAGTGTGGCGGCAGCACACTGCTTGATGCCACTACGTGGGTTGCTTCATAAGTTCGTGTTACGCTCGGGCCGAGGGTCGAGAGTCTCGACGCGGCACGCAGTGCGCGCCACGAAGCCGATACGCAGTGGCTTGCAAGGCCAAAGGTGGGGCAGGCGTGACCACAGGCATGACCCAAAACCGCGCCTTATCCAGGATAAGATGAGCATGCTTCTTCGCTTGTGTCCGCGCCTGCCGACATTTCTTCAGTCCGACAGGCCAAACGGCCTGTCGCACCTCCTCGTCCCCGGGCGTCAACATGTATCGTTATGCAACCTGAGCCCTGGCTGCGCGGGGTCGTCCCCGGCATCAATCCTGTAACCGGCCATCTGCTGCGCGCGAGCGAGCAGATCCGCGAAGACCTGGAGCGCGCCCTCGCGCCGCTGAGCATCGCCCAGCTTTGCGGGCCATGCCCGACGAAATGACCTCCGCGGGCTTCCACGCGAAGCACCTGGCAGGCACACGAATCGCCTCTGCACTTATCTGGAAGGCCGGCAACTCACCCGCTCGCAGCTGGTGGCTCTGTCGACGGAAGCGGCGGGCAGCGAGAGTCGGCCGCCGAGTTGATCGCGCAGGTGCGCGCGGCCTTTGATCGCTATGGCGCGCTCGTGCGCGAACTCCCG
The DNA here is from genome assembly GCA_963762885.1 of uncultured Alphaproteobacteria bacterium. Classification (GTDB taxonomy): domain Bacteria; phylum Pseudomonadota; class Alphaproteobacteria; order Acetobacterales; family Acetobacteraceae; genus JASHVB01. The sequence continues at coordinate 35,542 of CAVXNH010000075.1, read as the reverse complement.
CAAGAGCGCTTCGGCGAAATCCGCGAAGTGGGCCGCCAGCGTCTCGAGACCACCGCCGTCAGTCCGGCGATCCACTCGCCGAGCACGGCCTGCGCCACGTGGGCCAGGCCATCGGCGCGGCCAAACTGGCGCGCGCCCGAGTCGTATGACCGTCAGGGAAATCCTGCGCGAATGCACGCCATCGGCAATCCCGCCGCGCGCCAAGGCATGGCGCGGTTCGGCGTCAACGCCGTCAACGTCATCGGTGTCAGCGTGCCGCAGCTACGCGCTATGGCGCGCAGCGTTGGCCGCAGTCAGCCGCTGGCTGAGGAACTCTGGAGCACCGGCATCCACGACGCCCGCATTCTCGCGAGCCTGGTGGGCGAACCGGATAAGATTACCCGCTCCACCATGGACCGATGGGCGCGGGACTTCGAGTCCTGGGACATTTGCGACGGCTGTTGCTGCAATCTCTTCGACCGCACGCCTTACGCCTGGCAGAAGATCCGCAAATGGGCGCCGGATAAGCGCGAGTTCGTACGACGCGCCGCGTTCTCGACGCTGGCGGGTCTCGCGGTACGATAAGGCGGCGGACGATCCACTGTTCCTCGACGCGCTGCCGCTCGTCGAGCAATACGCCTTCGACGACCGAAACTTTGTGCGTAAAGCGGTCAACTGGGCGCTGCGCAATATCGGCAAGCGGAATGCGGCGCTGCTACCGGCTGCCATTCAATGCGCCGTACGAATACGGGCGCAAGGCCGAGACCCGCGCGCTGGATCGCCGCCGACGCGCTCCGGGAACTCTCCCTCAGGCTCTGAGTGTGGGCCAAGCTTGAGCTTGCGGCGGGCTTCACAGCCCACCCGGGCGAGCGAAGCTCGCCGGGTTCCTACCGCCAAAACGGGAACTTCTCTTGACCGCCATGACAATATAGATAGCCTGATGCGGCTGTTCCCGTGCGCCTCCACCATCGCGTGCCTTCTCGCTGCGCTGCCCCTTAACGCGGCGCAGTACAGCGGCACCGTGCGCGCGGCCGACGAGTTTGTACCCGGTGCCACCGTAATAGCGGTGCAGGGCGACACCAGAGTTTCCGCCTACACGGACGAAGACGGCCGATTCACCATGGACCTCGCGCCCGGCGACTGGGATGTCCAGGTGCAGATGTTCGAGTTCACCACTGCGCACGACCGGATCACGGTCGGGCCTTTACCCCTGGTCAAGAGCTGGACGCTCGAAATGCCGAAGGTTGGCGAGCGCGAGGGGGCGCAGGCGAAAACACCCGCACCCGCTGCCGCTACACGGCAACGCAACCGGCAGGGCCGCGGCGGAGGGCAGGGCTTCGGGCGTGCTGGCGGGCGCGGTGGATTTGGTCCCGGCGGCGGACGGGGTGGCCCCGGCGGCCCCAACGTGGCGGGCCGGGGGCGGCGGACCCGGACGGCAGGGTTTCCAGAGCGCCACGGTGCGGGCCACATCCGAAGGCCAGCAGGCGGCGGCAGCCGACAGCCTTGATGCCACGAACGCTCCGCTCGATCTCGGCGAAGCGGACGATTCATTTCTGGTCAACGGCAGCACCAGCGGCGGCCTCGCGGCGTCGAGCGACGACGAAGCCCGGCGACAGCGCATGGCCAGCGGCGGGCGCGGTGGTCCCGGCGGCCCGGGCGGTCCCGGCTTCGGGGCCGGTCTGCTCGGCGAGGGCGGGGCTAACGTGCTCGGAGTGCCTCCCGGCATGACAACGAACGACAGCCTTGGGCTGGGCGGCTTCGGGGCCAGTGCCATCAACGGCGGATTCGGCGTCGGCGCGGCCGGAGGCGGGGATCTGGGCGGCGCAGGATTAGGCGTCGGTCCGGGCGGTGGTTTCGGCGGCGGACCCGGTGGAGGTGGGGGCGGCGGTCGCGGCGGAGGTGGTGGTGGGGGAGGAGGCGGCGGCGGCGGACGTGGGCGGGCAGAATGCGCGGCGCGGCCCCTACAATGGCCAGTTTGCGACCTTCGGAAACCGCCGTCGGAATCAATCCGCTTATACCGGCTCGGTATCGCTGACCGACCAGAATTCGGTCCTCAACGCGGCGCCCTTTTCGCTGAACGGGATTCCCTCGCAGAAGCCTTACTCCTCGACCAATAATTTCACCAGCACGGTCGGCGGGCCCATGGTGATACCGAAGATCGTCAATTGGCAGCGCGCCAGCTTCAACGTCACTTACCAGGGATCGCTCAACCGCAACGGGTCGAACATGCTGGGTTCGGTCCCGACCGACGCCGAGCGCGCCGGCGATTTTTCCGCCGCCGAGGTCAACAACAAGCTAGTTACTATTTACGACCCTCTGAGCGGCTTGCCATTCTCCGGCAATGTTGTTCCCCCGTCCCGCATCGATTCGGCCGCCGCCGGCTTATTGCAATACTTTCCGGAACCGACTTACGCGGGGCTGGTCCAGAATTACCGACTGATCAGCACCGTCCCGAGTAACTCGGAGAACCTGGGCGTGCGCCTGAGCGCGCCCATCAACCGCAAAGACCGGACGAACTTCAACATCCAGTATCAGGACCGGAACTCGAAATCGCGTCAGCTGTTCGGATTCACCGACCAGAGCCAGGGCTACGGCTTGAGCGCCGCGGCCGGATGGAGCCACAGTTTCGCGCCGCGCTTCAATAACACGGCGAACCTGACTTTCAGCCGTAACATCACCAAGGCCACGCCGTATTTCGCTTACACAACAACGTGGCGAGTAACCTGGGAATCACCGGCACGGAGCAGGATCCGATCAACTACGGGCCTCCGAGCATATCCTTCACGAACTTTTCCAGTCTGAGCGACAGCGCGGCTTCGCTCAGCCGCAATCAGACCACCAACTTCACCGACACGATCACTTACGTTTACAAGCCGCAAACATAACCTGACGTTCGGATATCTCTACCGCCGGCTGCAGCAGAACAGCCTGAACTACGCCAACTCGCGCGGCTCTTTTAGCTTCAGCGGCCTGCTGACAAGCGAACTGGTGGACACGAAGACCGGCTTGAATTGCCCGAGCCTGCTCGTTTCCGGCGACAATCCGACCACCTGCCAGCCGCTGGCGGGCACTGGCTTCGACTTCGCGGACTTTCTGCTGGGCAATCCGCAAACCAGCTCGCTGCGATTCGGCAGCGCCAATAACTACTTCCGCAGTTGGTCGACCGCCTGGTACGCCCAGGACGACTATCGCGTTTCGCGCGGGCTGACCCTCAACGTCGGACTTCGCTACGAGTACTTCGCGCCTTACACCGAGTTGTACGGCCACCTGGCGAATCTGGAGCTGAGCCCCGGCTTCACGAGCGCTACGGTGGTTACGCCGGGACCTGCGTCGGTTGCCCACCAGCCTCGTGCGGCCGATTACCAACGATTACTCGCCGCGTCTGGGCATTGCTTACCGTCCCTGGGCGAAAAGAAGCCTGATCATCCGCACCGGCTACAGTATCTTCTACAGCGGCTCGCCCTACGGATCGATCGCCGAGCAGCATGGCATCGCAGCCGCCCTTCGCCAAAACGGCGTCGCTTACCACCAGCTTCACCGACCAGTTGACGCTGCAGGATGGTTTTGCGCCGTCTCCCTCGCAGACCGTAACCAATACCTTCGCGGTAAATCCCAATTACAAGCTCAGTAACGCGCAGACGTGGAACTTTACCATCCAGAATACGCTGCCGCACGGGCTGGTCATGGAGACGGAGTATATCGGGACCAAGGGCACGAACCTCGCGGTTAACGAGACCCGACCGCGCTGGCGGGACCTTCGAGCGCCAGCCTGGAGATGCCATGCACGGTTCATCTTGACTTACGGCGCCAATTCGATCTTCAACGCGGGCCAGGTGCGGCTGACGCGCCGTTTCACGCGCGGCATTTCTGCCACCGCGCTCTACACGCTCTCGAAGTCGCATCGACGACGCATCCAGCTTCAACGGGAACCGGCGGCACGCTGGTGCAGTATATGAACGATCTGGCATCTGGAGCGCGGTCTTTCCTCTTCGACCAGCGGCATAACCTGCAGACCACTTTCCTTTTTTCGTCGCCGGTGGGACGTGCACGGCATGATGCGCAACGGCGGATGGAAGACAGCGCTGCTGGAGGGCTGGACTCTCAACGGCAATTTATCCGCGGCATCGGGTACGCCTCTGACGGCTTATGTTTCGGGCAATCTCTCCAATACCGGCGGTCTGGCCGCTTTCGGAAACAGCCGGGCGGAAGCCACGGGGCTGCCGGTGGAAGGCGCGCAACGCGTATTTTTCAATCCGGCCGCGTTCACTATCCCGGCCGCCGGCGAGTTCGGCGACGCCGGGCGCGACACCATCCCTGGTTCTGTTCCGTCTTTCTCTGAACTCCTCGTTCAACCGGGCGTTCCGCTTCGGCGAGTCTCGCGCCAGCTGCAGCTCCGCGTCAACGCCAATAACGCTCTGAATCATGTCATGATCACCAGTATCGGAACAACGGTGAACGCCGCGAACTATGGGCTACCCACCGGCGCTTCGGGAACGCGCACAGTCAGCCTGCTGCTGAGGTTTAACTTTTGAGTGACTCTCCTATTATGACGGCTTGCCGCAGACTTACCATCGTGACCGTGGTGGCCGGGCTATTTGCCGTTCGCCCTCGCCGATGCGCCTCCGGCACCGGCGGCACGCCCACCTTCACCGCCAACAGTAACCTGGTCATTGTCGACGTCACCATCAAAGATAAGTCGGGAAACCCATCGAAGGCCTGAAAGCGGATGACTTCACGGTGCTCGAAGATGGCAAGCCGCAGAAGATTTCCGTGTTCGAATACCAGCACCTCACCATGGAATCGGAGCCGCCCCGACGCTCACGCTCGACGATCAGCTCAAGCTCCCGGAGGATCCGAAGACCACCATTACGTCCTCCACCCCCGGCCGCATTCAGTTTCACGACAAGCGCCTGCTCGTGTTCCTCTTCGATTTTTCGTCCATGGGAATTCCGGAGCAACTGCGCGCCCAGGACGCTTCGTTCGATTACCTGAAGAAGCACATCACCAAAGACGATATGGTGGCGGTGCTTTTTTCACGGGCACGGGCGCGCCGCTGGTTCTTTCGGATTTCACCGACGACCGGGATGTTCTGACGACCGTTCTGAAGGGACTGCCGATCGGTGAAGACGCCGACCTCGCGGGTCTCGCCGACACCGGCGACGATAACGGTGAAGACACCGGCGCGGCCTTCGTCGCCGACGAAACCGAATTCAACATCTTCAATACCGACCAGAAACTGGCCGCCATCGAGCAGGCCGCGAAGATGCTGGCGTCGTTTCCCGGAAAAGAAAGCGCTGGTCTACTTTTCGGCGGGTGTGAGCAAGACCGGAGTGGATAATCAGGCCCAGCTCGAAGCTTCGATCAACGCGGCGGTGAAAGCCAACCTCGCGATTTATCCGATCGATGCGCGCGGCCTGATGGCCGATCCTCCGGGCGGCGGTGCGAGCAAAGCCGCATCGCGCGGCACGGGTATTTTCAACGGCTCCGTCTATAACTCGCAGCGCGCGACCATCAACGATTCTCAGGAAACGTTGTTCACGCTCGCCGAAGAAACCGGCGGCAAGGCGTTTCTCGACAGTAACGATATCGAAGCCGGCATTACTCAGGCGCAGGAGGGGATGGGCAGTTACTATCTTCTCGGTTACTACAGCACCAACAATGCGAAGGATGGCAAATACCGCCGCATCACCGTCAGGACGAATTCCAAAATCGCGGGAGTGAAGATCGAGCATCGGCCCGGTTACTACGCCGATAAAGTCTGGGGCAAGCTCAACGCGCAGGATAAGGATCAGCAGCTGAAGGAAGCGCTCTCGGCCGGCGACCCCGTCACCGATCTTCCGATCGCGCTGCAGATCGACTATTTCCGCGTAGCGCCCACCGCGTATTTCGTGCCGGTGTCGATCAAGATACCGGGATCGGTGGTCGCGCTGGCGGCTAAAGGCGGCGCCAGTGTCACGCAGCTCGATTTCCTGGGGCAGATTCAGGATGAGCGGCACTCCACCGTAGGCAACGTGCGCGACTTCATCCGCATCCAGCTCGATCAGGGCAAGGCGTCGCTGGCGGGCCGCAGAAGTTATCAGTACGATGCAGGCTTTACGCTCGAACCGGGTAAGTACCATCTGAAGTTCGTCGTGCGCGAGAACATCTCGGGTAAGATGGGCACTTTCGAATCGGCATTCACGGTGCCGGACCTGAGTGCCGATACTTCCGGGCTCAAGATGAGCACTATCATCTGGAGCAGCCAGCGCGAGAAGGTGACGGCGGCGGTGGGCTCGGCGGAGAAGGTGACGCGCAAGGAACTGACGGCGAACCCGCTCATCGTGGGCGACGAGAAAGTAATTCCGAACATCACCAAGGTGTTCCGGCGCAGCCAGAATCTCTACGTCAACTTCGATGTCTACGACGCCCGGCCGGACCCGGCGGACGCGAAGTCGCGCCGCGTGAAGATCAGTATGAGCCTCTTTAATAAGAAAGGCGCCAAGGCATTCGAAGTAGGCCCGCTCGATGCCACGCATCTCGCGGACACGCGCCCCGAAGCGGTTCCGGTGCAGTTCCAGGTTCCGCTGAAAGATCTAGCGCCGGGCCGCTATCAGTGCCAGATCGACGTGGTGGACGAAGTCGGCCGCAAGTTCGCCTTCCCGCGCACGCCCCTCGTTGTGCAGTAGCCAGTGGGGGGGGCTCTCAGGGGTGCCCTCCGCTTGTTCGAGTGGGTACAGCCACCCTAAGTTTGATGAAAGGGTGCCCTTTTACCCCGGAACCGCTATAATAGGCAACCAGAACAGTAACTTGGGTTCAGACATAAGCGCCACATAAAGCAGCCGAATGAAGCGACTCCCGATCCACTCAGTAGCGACACCATTTTTGGTGTTGGCCAGTACCTTGCTCGCCGCCGGCTTGTTTGCCGCCGTCCCGCCGGTGCCCGCCAAAGCCAAGTCCCCCGCCGTCGATGCCGCCGCATTCGACGCCAAAGTCAAACCCGTCCTGAAGAACACGTGCTCGGCCTGCCACAACGCGACGCTCATGTCGGGTGGCGTGAACCTGCTTCCCTACATCGATCCCACCACCATCACGGAGGATCGCGCTGCCTGGGAAAAGATCGTCGCAGAAGATCTCGACCGGCGAGATGCCGCCCAAAGGCGTGCCGCGTCCGCCCGAGGCGCAGATGCAGGCGCTGGTGAAGTTCGTGCAGGGCGAATTCGAGAAGGCCGATGCGGCCATCAAACCCGATCCCGGCCGCGTCACCGCGCACCGCCTGAACCGCAACGAATACCGCAACACCATCCGCGATCTGCTGGCGGTCGATTTCCGCGCCGACAAGGATTTTCCCACCGACGACTCCGGCTACGGATTCGACAACATCGGCGACATCCTCACCATCTCGCCCGTTCTGATGGAGAAGTATCTGACGGCGGCCGAGACCATCGCGTCGCGCGCCATGGGTGCCGATCCGCTGCCGAAGAAGCCGATCGAGGCCGCTTGCGACCTGAAGAGCTCAGACCCTGCGCCGCCTTGATTACTCGCACCGTGGAAGCCTCGCATCGCGTCGATTTCGACGGCGACTATACGGTCCGCTTCGGATTCCCCGGCGAGCGCAGGGCCGATGCCAAGCCCGTGAAGATGGGCTTCTGGATGGACGGCCAGTTGCTCGGACGCATCGACGTCGAAACCAAACCTTCGAAGCTGGTTTATTTCAATCCCTTTTCCGACGCCGAGATGCGCGTCTACCTGCCCGAAGGCGACCACGTTTTCCGCGCCGCGTTCATCGACGACGATTTCGTCAAGACGATCACCGACGACAAAGACGCCTACAGCGACAAGAAAAACAAGTTCATCGGCTCCATCACGTTCCAGGGCCCGTACGCGTCGATGCGAGGGGCGGACACCGCTTTGTTCAGAATCGGCAGCGACGCCAGCGTCGCAGTCCGATCAGTAGAGGCCCTGGCCTCGTCCCCAAAGTATAACTCGAGAACGTGAAATCCGGGAAACTCGTGTGTTTGTCGCCATCGCCAATGCTCACTCGCGCGAAAGGCCGGGGCAGGGCTGGCTGCCTACCGGGATCCAGAAGATGTCGTGAACGGCACGTTGCGAGATCATAAACTAGGGCCGGCGGCAATGGTGTGCAACTGCAATCATCCGCAGGAAAAGCCGGCCCGCGAGGTTGATGCCTACGGCTTCAACCCGTGGTGATATTGTTACCAAGCCTGACGCTGCGTGAGCCGCGCCACCTCGGCCTGACGGGCGCTGGCCCACTCGCCCTGCTTGATTGTGTGAACCGCCCGGCTGACCGCAGCGAGCGCGGCCTGGTGCTGGCGCCCCACGGATGCCGCCTCGATCGGCCGGCCTCCGGCCCGCAGCATGGCGCGCACGGCATCGCCGCCCAATCGCCGTTGCACGGCATCTGAGAACCGCTGCAGTTCGGCGCCGATCACTTTGTCGGCTGTGATTCCGGTCCACAGCTCCGCACGGGCCTCTTGGTCCGGGACCGCCGCCAGTGCTGCCACGGCCGCCTCTGCCCGCACGGTAAGCTTCGGGATCGGTGTGGCGTCCGCCCTGAGCTGAGCCTCCACGCCCTCCCGATACCCTTGCGCGGCCCTCGCCTCCGCCGTCGCGATGCGCTCCAGGCTGGGTGCGACCGCCGCGGCAGCCCGTTCCGCCATGGCGCGTTCGGCCTTCGCCGTGGTCCCGGCGAAGAACCCGGCTCGGCCGCGCAGCGCCCCAAGCTCGGGCGGGGTTCTGCGCGATGCGGACTGCGGTGCTGGTCCAGCCCTGACGCTGTGCACCCCATCGTCGAGCTGCACCTGGGCCGCGTGCGGATCGCGAAAGGCCCCGCGCAGGTAGTGCGGGAGCGCCTCGCGCTCCTGCTGCACGGCACGGTCCTTCGCTACGGCCGCCGCGATGTTGGCAGGGTCCAGCCCCCGGCCGCGGCTGCGCGCCCGGCCGCGTCCACATAGGCTGGAATGACGGGGTCTTCCAGCGCGGCCCGCTCGTGCTCGCCGACCGGCTGTGCCGGCGATACCAGATCGGCGACCGGCGGCTGCGCCATGTCTCCCGGCCGGTGCGCGGCCTCGGCCGCACGTTGTGGCACAGCATCGGCGCTTTGGACGGACCGCTCGCCGTGTTCTTTCTGCCTAACGTGCGCCCGCAATTCCGGCGCCAGCCTCGTCCGCTGTGGCCCACGCCACGGAGGCCGCCTTGATCTCCTCGCGCGCCATCTGCCGCGCAAGCTGCGCCGTGTCGCGTGCGGTCTCCCGTGCGACAAACACCTGCGCGCTCTCGCGCTGCCGGGTGAGCGCCACTGTGTCCGTCCTTTAGTCGGCGCTCGCGCCTCGCGGATTTCCGATTAGGCAGCCTGTGGCGGAACCTCCACACTCGTTCCACGCGTCCCATTGAGGGGAGACAGGCCGGCCAAAAATCAGTCTTGGTCCATTCCGAGCCTGCGCGAAATCGGCTAGCGTTCAATCATGCGGGTGTGACGATTTGGTCACGGCCGCTGGCCGTGCGAGGAGGACGCACGACCGACGTTAACCGAGGGCAGATACGCGTAAATGGCCAAACCCAGCGCCGGCAAGTCCGATCCGGATGACCCCGACCCGAATGATCTCGTGGCGATCTTTGGCGCAAACCTGAAAGCCGCTCGGATGAAGGCGGGGCTGACCCAAGCGCAACTCGCCGATCAGTCCGGCCTGCTTCAGCAGTACGTCTCGCTGGTCGAATCGGGAAAGCAGAACGTTACGCTTACGACAGCACAGACGCTCGCAAAAGTCGTGCACCAAAATGTGAGTACCGATGCTACGCCGCCCAACACCACGACTTCGCCGAACATAGGTCGATCACCGGCCTCTCCCTGCTTGCCGACGCAAACTCCACATACTATTCCATGTGGACTGCTGACGCGCAGATAAGGCGAATGTACGGATCGCGCATGAGGTCCGCTGTCCATGCCAACTCGATCTTTCGGTGGTCGGTCACTTCCCGAGCGCGGGCAGCCGCAACTCCGACCACTCTCCTGGTTTGGCCGATACGTATACAGGAGACGTCATGGATCCCGACGGCATTCCGCCCCGACTCGACGCCCGGCTCGGGCGTAACCTCAAGGCTGCCCGCCTCCGCGCGGGCCTGACGCAACTGGAGCTTGCCACACGCGCCGGCGTTGCCCTCGCCTTCCTCGCCCAGATAGAGAGCGGCGTGAGTGATCCGGATCTGCGGATGATCGGGGCGCTGGCCAAGGCCGTCGGACGCGCGGCATTCGAACTGCTGCAGTCCTGACGCTCACGCGGACGATGTCGAGCGAACGAGATGTCACACAACCACCACAAACAGACGGCTCCAGGCCCGACCTTCAAACCCGCTTCGGCGAAAGGCTCAGGGAGGCACGTCACAAGGCTAAGCTGACACAGGCAGCCCTCGCCGAGTCGGCAGGTCTGACGCAGCAATATGTCGCCAAAATCGAGGCCGGCCAGATCAATCCCACCTTGGCCACCATGGCCGCCGTAGCGCGCGTCTTGGGCACGGAAATCGGCGACATGCTCCGCCTGGCCGGCCCTCCCACGAAATAGCACACCGGCCCATCAAGAACCTTGCGGCGTGCGGTCATACATAGTATTTATTGTATATGACGGGGCACGAAGCCCGGCCAATGCGCCGGACGAAAGCATGATGGACCAGGGACAGCCATCAAGTCGCGAGGAACAAGCGCGACGAGTCGCTGAATCGATGAAGCGGCAGCTCGGGCCATTCTGCGCGCTGCTTACCGAACGCGGCCTGGTCGAGCTGATGCTGAATGCTGACGGGACCGTGTGGGCCGACCGCCTGGGCCAAGGGATGAGCCCGTCGGCACGATGCAGCCTGCGTCAGCGGAATCGTTCATCGGGACCGTCGCCTCGACGCTGCGTAGCACCGTGACCCGCGATAGTCCGATCCTCGAATGTGAGCTGCCGGCGTATCCTCCGTTTGAGGGTTCACGCTTCGAAGCCCTGGTTCCGCCTGTCGTATCGGCCCCGGTCTTCACGATCCGGCGCAAGGCCTCCGCCGTATTCACGCTGGACGATTATGAACGCCAGCGTATCATGTCGGCTTGGCAGCGCAGCGCCATTGAGGCCGCTGTGAATCGACGTCAGAACATTCTGGTCGTCGGCGGAACCGGTACAGGCAAAACCACGCTCGCGAACGCGATCATCGATCAGATGGTTCAGGCCGCGCCACAACATCGTTTGGTCATCATCGAAGACACCAGTGAGCTGCAATGCGCGGCCGATAATGCGGTCAGCCTGCGCGCCACCGACACCGTGGACATGCAACGCCTCCTGAAGGCAACGATGCGCCTACGACCCGACCGGATTATCGTCGGGGAGGTTCGCGGCGGCGAGGCGCTTTCGCTGCTCAAGGCATGGAATACCGGCCATCCAGGCGGCCTCTGCACCGTTCACGCCAATCATGCGCGGCCGGGCTGCAGCGCCTTGAACAGCTGATTGCGGAGGTCAGTCGTGCGTCGATGCGCGCGCTGATCGCCGAGGCCGTGAACCTCATCGTCTCGATCGTGAAAACAGACGGATCGCCGGGACGCCGGATCGACGAAGTCATACCGGTCCAAGGCCTCGTCAATTCTGAATACCAATTTGGCGACGTGGAGCAATCATGATGCTGTCCCCTCGCGATTTGCGCCAGGCTTGGCTGCCCGCGGTCCTGCTCGTTTTGGTGATGGCGGCAGTTTGGCATCCGGACGCTGCACATGCCGCGAACTCCAGCGGTGGCAGTCTCCCCTGGGACACGCCCCTGACAACCCTGAAAAATGATCTCACAGGTCCCGTCGCCTTTACGATCTCACTTCTCGCGATGGTTGCTTGCGGTGCGGCGTTGGTGTTCGGCGGTGAGATCAATGAATTTGTACGCCGAATCATTATGCTGGTGCTGGTCTGCGCCTTCATCGTCGGCGTAACGAACCTCGCATCCGCGCTCGGCATCACAGGAGCGATTGTGTGACGCCTTCGCCGCCTGCCCTTCCACCGTGTCCTGCATCGCCCAAACCTGTTTCTGGGTGGCGAGCGCGAGCCGGCACTGAGCACGGCAATCGTTGCCGGGAGGCCTCGCCGTCTCCGGCATGAACACTGTCTCCTTCGTCGTGGGTGCTGTGCTGTGGTTCGTCTCCATTCCCCTGCTGCGTTGGATGGCGAAAGTCGATCCGCAGATGACAACGATCTATCTGCGCCACATCAGGTATCGCGGCTACTACGCGGCGCGGTCGCGCCCCTTCCGGACGGAATAGAGACGCCATGCTCAGGCTCAAGCCGTTCCGCGACAAGGCAGCCGGAGTCGCCGACCTGCTGAACTGGAGCCATCTGGTCGATAGCGGGATTGTCCTGTGCAAGGACGGCTCGCTGCTCGCGGATGGTTCTATCGCGCTCCCGACATCGCTAGCAGCACGGATGGCGAGCGCAACTGGCTATCCGGCCGCGTCAACGCTGCTCTCTCGCGTCTTGGCACCGGCTGGGCCTCGTGGATCGATGCAGTACGCCTGCCCACGGCCAGCTACCCGGAGGCAGAGCGTTCGCATTTTCCCGATCCCGTCTCGCGCCTCGTGGACGCGGAACGTCGCGCACAATTCCTGCGCGAAGGCAGCCACTACGAAGGCGAGTACGCGATCATGGTGCAGTTCACTCCACCGTTGCGCCGTAAGGCAAGCTGGCCGATCTGATCTACGACGACGATCCCGCCGAGGGTGTAAGCCCGGCCGACCGAATCCTGGAAGCAATTCAAGAAGGCGCTGGGCGACCTGGAGGACGCCGTGGGCGATGCGGTGAGGCTTCGGCGGATGGAAGGCTACACGTTTGCCGACCGCTTTGGCCGGGATCATCTGCGCGATCATCTGGTGAATTACCTGCATTTCGCCCTGACCGGTGAGGAGTTGCGCTGAACGTCCCACCAGCCGGCGCCTATCTGGATGCGGTGATCGGCGGGCGAGAACTCTGGCCCGGCGACACGCCCGGCTGGGCAACGCGCTTGATGGCCGCTTCATCTGCTGCGTCGCGATCGAAGGTTTCCGGCCGAAAGCTTCCCCGGGATCCTCGACATGCTCGACCACCTGCCGATCTCGTTTCGCTGGTCCACCCGCATGATCTATCTGGACCAGCACGAGACCCTGGCCGAGCTCCGCAAATTCCGCCGCAAGTGGAAGCAGCAGGTTCGCGGCTTCTGGACGCAGGTGTTCAAGACCCAGGGCGGCTCGGTCAACGAGGACGCCCTGTTCATGTCCGGCCAGGCGGATGCGGCGATCGCCGACGCCAGTTCCGCCCTGGTGCCTTCGGCTACTACACGCCTGTCATCGTCCTGATGGACGCGGACCGCGCCGCGCTGATCGAGAATGCCCGCCTGGTCGTCCGGGAGATCATGCGCGAGGGCTTCTCGGCCCGGATCGAGACCGTCAACACCATGGAAGCGTGGCTCGGCTGCTCTACCCGGCCACGCGGTACCGAACGTCCGTCGGCCGATGATCCACACCGGCAACCTCGCCGACCTGCTGCCGTTGGCGGGCGTGTGGACAGGGCACGACGAGAACCCCTGCCCTTTCTATCCGGCCGGCTCGCCGCCGCTGATGCACGGCGCCACGGCGGGCGCGACGCCCTTCCGGATCAACCTGCACGTGGGTGACGTTGGCCATACCGTCGTCTTCGGGCCGACCGGCGCCGGCAAATCGGTCCTCTCTGCACCATCGCCCTCCAGGCGCTGCGCTATCCCGGGGTAACGATCTGCGCCTTCGACAAGGGCCGGAGCATGTGGGCAACGGTCAATGCGTGCCGGGGACGCCACTACGACGTGGCCGGCGACGCGGGCGGACCGGCCTTCTGCCCCCTCTCCATCCTTCAGACCGAAGCGGACGTTGCGTGGGCGGAGGACTGGATCGCCACGTGCTTCGAGCTGCAGGCTGGACGGCCACCGGCACCGGGCGAGCGCGAAACGATCCACCGGGCGATCGTGCTGCTCCGGGAGGCCAACGACCGCACTCTGACGCACTTCGTGGCACAGGTGCAGGATGAGACGATTCGGTCCGCGCTTCGCTACTACACGCTGGAAGGCACGCTCGGCCGTCTGCTCGATGCCGAGGAGGACGGTCTCGCCGAGGCGCACTTCATCGTCTTCGAAATCGAGGACCTGATGGCGATGGGCGAGCGGAACGTGATCCCGGTTCTGCTCTACCTTTTCCGTCGGTTCGAGCGCGCCGCTGAAGGGTCAGCCGGCGTATCTCTTGCTGGACGAGGCCTGGGTCATGCTCGGCCATCCGGTGTTCCGCGCCAAATCCGGGAATGGCTGAAAGTGCTGCGCAAAGCGAACTGCTCGGTGATCCTGGCGACGCAATCCCTGTCGGACGCGGCTCGCTCCGGTATCCTGGACGTGCTGATCGAGTCCTGCCCGACCAAGATCTTCCTGCCGAACGAGGAAGCCGCCACGGCCGGCACCTCTGAGCATCCCGGCCCGCGCGATCTCTACGAGGCGATGGGGCTGAACGAGACACAGATCGAGATCATCCGGACAGCCACCAAGAAGCGGCACTACTACCTCGTGTCCCCCGAAGGGCGGCGGCTGTTCGACCTTGGCCTCGGCCCGATCGCGCTGTCGTTCGCCGGCATCAGCTCGAAAGAACAGATCGCACACCTTGATCGGCTCTCGCAGCACGACGGCGACCGGTGGCCTTTCGCATGGCTCGATGAACAGGGAGTGGAATATGCAGGTCTCCAGTGACCGCCGCGACCTGCGCGGCGAATGCTTGCTGCCGCCATTGCTTCGCCGCGTTGGCGAGTGCCGCGTCCCGCCGCCGGCGTAGGCGCAATGGGCCGTCACTTGCGTGAACTGCTCCACCACGTGGACCCGCTTCTGCAGTACGCCAAGGAGGCGCAGGCGCTGGAAACGCAGCTGCAGCAGTATCAGACGCAGCTCCAGCAATACACCAACATGATCACAAACACCGTGGCGCTTCCCCAGGAAATCTGGGGCACGGTGCAGTCGGACATCATGCAGGTGCAGGCGCTATCCAACGCGGCGTCGCTGTTGTCGGGCAACTCCGGCTCGATGATCACCCGGCTCCAATCCGCCTCGGCCTACGCCAATCAGGTGACAAGCCTGGGTAATATCGCAGGCCAGTTCACAACCTGGCAGCAGACCATCGGCAACAACCTCAACACGATGGGTCAGACCCTTGGCTTGCAACAGTCGCAGCAGCGGAACGAGGCCGCGATCCTGCAAGCCCTCCAGCAGCACTCCCAATCGGCACAAGGCCAGATGCAGGCGATCCAGGCTGGAAATGAGCTGGCAGGCGCCAACGCCGCGCAGTTGGCGCAGATACAAGCAACACTGGTCTCGACCGCGCAGATGCAGGCAACCGGCATGGCCGTGCAGGCCGACCGGCAGGCTACCGAGGACGCCGCGATGCAGCACTTCGCGCAGCCGCCCTCGATCGCAACCACCGGCTATCAGCAATGGTGATGGCAGCTGCTAACGCTCAAGACTTCCGTTGCCGCGGCGATCCTTGCAGGCATAGCCGCGGCCGTCGGCCGGCGCTGCCTAATCGTCACCAAAGCAACAGTGCAGGCCAGCGTCACGCTGAACTGTCCGGCACCATCCGCCCCGGCCGCACCACCAGTCCAGCGCGGACCTTCCCTCCGCTGGGAAATGTGCCGCCGACCTCCGGAGGCAAGCAGTGGTGATGCCTCGGCATTGCCTCATCGCCGCGTCAGATTTGCCTTCGCGGCACTGGTGATCGCAGCGCCAGCGCACGCCCAATCGGCCAATGTGCTCGATCAGATTGTGGCACAATTCCAGGCTCGCTCTGCCGGCTGGGAAGGCACCCTTCGTAGCTTCGCGACGGGAACGTTTGGCATCTTGGCCGGCGTCGAAATGGTATGGGCGGCTTCAAGCTCGCGTTCCGTGGTGCGGATGTGAGCGAGTGGTTAGCAGAGATCGTCAACCAGATCCTGTTCCTCGGCTTCTTCCTGGCTCTGCTTGAGAATTCGGTTACGTGGGGCCAGGCGATCGTGAGCTCGTTTCGGCAGGCCGCGAGCGCTGCCGGCGGAGGTGGCATCGCGCCGTCTGATGTCTTCGCCGCCGGCGTGAAGATCGCCGCGATGGTGCTCAATCAGATGAGCATCTGGCACCCGGAGGCCAGCGCCGGACTGATGGTAGCCGGTATCGTCATTGAGGTCTGCTTCGCCTTGATGGCCGCGTTCATGGTGCTGGCCCTGGTGGAAAGCTTTCTCATCATCTCGATGGGTGTGCTGTTCATGGCGTTCGGGGGATCGCGCTGGACGAAGGACTTTGCTGTCAGCACTGTCCGCTACACGATCTCAGTGGGCGCCAAGCTGTTTGTCCTTCAGCTTCTGGTCAGCATCGGCACCGGTCTGATCCAGAGTTGGGCCAACTCATTCACCGACGTGACGGATGCCTCGCTCTGCATCTTGATTGGCTGTTCGATCGTCATGCTCGCCCTGGTGAAGGTTCTGCCCGACACGATGCAGCACATCGTTAACGGCTCCAGCATGGCGAGTGGCTCCGCACTTGTCGGCGCGGCCGCAGCCGTCAGTGGCGCCGTAGGAGCAGCTGGTTTGGGAATGGTCGGTGCCGGTTCGATGATGGGCAATGCGGTGCGGCTCGCTGGAACACAGATCGACGCTGCTGACGCAAAGGCCGCAGAAGCGAGCGGCGGAGATGCGCCGCAGCGGTCCAGGATCAGCCGCGCCGCAGCGATGACGGGCTTTGCGGCCCGCAATCTCGTCTCAGCGCCCCTCGCCGACGTTGGGCGACGCCTGAGTGGTCAGCAACCGCGGCACGGACTCGCGCCTTGGCGCATGAACGCCGACCTGGCGAACCGCAATCGGCTTCTCAGGGGCGACAGCGGCAAGCCACCCCCGCCACCAGGCGGCGGTGGCGGCAACACCATCAGCTGAAGTCTGACCGCCATGACCCGGCCCTCGAAGGCGCGTGCCCTCGACCCCGACAACCCGCATTCGGCCGTCTATCTGGCGGCACGGCGCGAGTGGAATGAGCGTTACGGCAGTTACATCGCGCAGGCCCACGCCTGGCGACTGACGGCCCTCGCCTCGCTCGGGGTCGCGTTTGTCGCCGTCGTGGGGATCGCGTGGATCGGCGCACAAAGCCGGATCGTTCCCTATGTGGTCCAGACGGACAAGCTCGGCGACGCGATCGCTGTCAGCCGTGCCGATGTATCGGCGCCGGCGGATCCCCGCCTCATCCGCGCGCAACTCGCACGATGGGTGGATGACGTACGGTCCGTCTACGTGGACGTGGCGGCCGAGAAGCACCTCATTACCGAAGCGTACGCGATGGTTGACCGCAACGCCGCAGCCGGACCTACCCTGAACGACTGGTTCTCGCACAACGACCCCTTCAAACGCGCGCAGGACGACAGCGTGGGCGTCGCCGTGGAGTCTGTGCTCCCGCTCTCGGGCAATACTTGGCGAGTGGAGTGGCGCGAAGACCGCCACACCCGACAAGGCGCCCTGGAGTCGTCGCAGCACTGGCAAGCGACGATCACGATCGGCATCAACCCGCCGACCGATGACGCGACGATCCTCGTCAATCCGACCGGTCTCTACGTCGAATCGTTCGACTGGTCGCAACGCCAGTAGCCGGGGAGAAAAGCACATGACGAAGGCTTTGGGAGTAAGCTTTCTGATCTGCCTGCCCGTGCTGGCGCACGCGCAGACCCAGCCGACGCAGGTGCCACCAATCCTACGCACAGACGCTACCGCGTCGGCGTCAGCTTCCGGAGTGGCGGCCTCGGATCATACGGCCGGCACGACGCAGGCAGCCGGCGCCCCTGCGCCCGCCACCATGCCCCCGCCGGTTTCGCTCGTGTCGCCATCAGCTCCGTTGAACGCCAAGGAACGGCAGGCCGTGACGTTGGCGCGGCGATGGGCGGGTCGGGCGGAGATGCCACAACGCGGCGAGGACGGCGTCATCCGCTTCCTGTATGGCGCGACACTCCCAACGGTAGTCTGCGCACCACTCCAGGTGTGCGACCTGGCACTGCAGCCGGGCGAGATCGTTAACAACGTGAACGTGGGCGACAAAGTTCGGTGGAACGTCTCGCCGGGCCTCTCCGGCTCCCCTGCAGGCCAGGTCACACATCTCATCATCAAGCCCGCAGACGCCGGCCTCATGTCGAGCATGACGATCGAAACGAACCGGCGGACTTACGCGATCAAGCTTGTGTCCACCCAGCACGAGTGGATGCCGTTGGTCGCGTTCAATTACCCCGACGACATGCAGCGCCAATGGAGCACATATCAGCAGAATGCTGCCTGGGGCGCCGCAGCGACCACGCTGCCTACGGGTGAGAACGTGGCGAACCTTGATTTCGGCTTCCGGCTCAGTGGCGATGATCCGAGTTGGCGCCCGTTGCGCGTCTACAGCGATGGAGCAAAGACGTACATCCAATTTCCGCAGAGCATGGCCTTTGGGTCTGCCCCCGCCCTTGTCGGGCTGGACAATGACGGCAGCTGGTTCTCCAGCCCGTCGCAGGAGATGGTGAACTATCGGATCGCCGGTGACCGATACATCGTGGATCGTGTCCTGGATCGCGCCGAACTGGTGTCCGGCGTGGGCGGCGGCCAAACGCGCGTGCTGATCACGCGGGACGGTGCGCGATGACCCGCTGGATGCGTTCCCCCCTGCCCTTCCTTCTGGCGGCCCTGGCCGCCTGCACGGTGGGGCCGAACACATCCTACGTTGCACAGCTTCAGCAGCCGGCAGATGTCGATGTCCTGGCGAATGGCATGGCCGAATTCGTCTCCATGCGCTTACCAGCTGCGTCCAGCACCGTCGTTCTCGACCCAACGCCATCCGATCAGTCCGGCAATGCGTTCACCGCTGCCTTCGCTTCGGCGCTCCGACGCAGTGGGTTCGCCGTGGCCGAGGACGGTCAGCCGGTGCCGGCAGGCGCGCATCACGTCCGCTATCTGGTGACGCCGCTGGACAACGGCGATCTTGCCCGCCTGACCATCGACGGCAGCACGGAAGGGTCGAGGTTCTTCGTGCGCAACACCGCCGGTGGGCTACAGGCCGGTGGCCCCTTCACAGTGACGCAGACGGAGGCGTCACGGTGAGCGGCACACCGGATACTCCCGAGCGTTCGCCGGGACTTCTCGCCCCTCCCCCGACACGCGGCGCAGGCGTGCGCCGATTGAACAGGCTGCCGATCGTGTTCGGCGTCAGTGCCGCGATGCTGGTGGTAGCGGCGATCGGCTACACCTACCGCGATCGCCTGATGCAGGCAGCGGCGAGCGCGCAGCAGGCCGCCTCGCACAAGCCGGAACCAGCCAACGGCTCGGCCGTGCTGAGCAACGCGCCGTTCGGCGGCGAGGTCGAGCCCGCAGTCGCCAAGATGCCTCTGCCGACACACACCGCGCGGCCGCAAACTCAGCCGGCCCAGCAGCCATCAGCGATGCCATCCGACAATGGCGACGGCCAAACGCAGGGGGAGGACGAAGCTAGCAAGGCGCGGCGCGAGGCGTGGCGGAACTATTATCAGCAGCTCGCGGAGGTCCAGAAGGAGCATCTGACGGCCGCCACGTCTGCGATGACCGCAGGCACCACCCTGAATGAACCGCAAGGCGGCCAGCAGATGGCGGCCAACACAGGCACTGTGGCGGCGGCGATGGCCCCAGGCTTGGTGGTGGCCGGCGAGACCGGCTCCGAAGCGGCCCAGCCGGTCCTGACGGCGCCGAGCACCTATCCGGGCGGCCTCGGCCTTCCGACCTATCCGCCGACGCACGTGGACGCGAGCACGCAGCGAGAGAAGCAGGCATTCCTCAACCAACCCGGCGACGTGACAGGCACCGCGGACGATCTGCAGGCGACGCTGCGCGATCCGTCCTCGCCGTACCTTGTCATGGCCGGCACCGCGATTTCGGCGGTGATGGTCGGCGGCATCAACTCGGACCTGCCTGGCATGGTGATCGGGCAGGTCGCTGAAAACGTCTATGACACGGCGACGGGCCGGTTCCTGCTGATCCCCCAAGGGTCGCGGCTGATCGGCTCCTACGACAACATGGTGTCGAACGGGCAAACCCGTGTCGGCGTGATCTGGAACCGCGTCATCTTCCCCGATACTGAGTCGATCGACCTCGGCTCGATGGAAGGTGCGGACCAAGGAGGCTACGCCGGCTTCCATGACCAGGTGAACACACACTTCTGGTCGAAGATCGGCAACGCGCTGCTAATCTCAATCGCCGGCGCCGGTGTTCAGCTTTCCCAGCCCCAAGCACCGGTCAGCGGATACTACAGCTCCCAGCAGATCGCTGCTGCTTCGCTCGGTCAGCAGTTCGGCGAGTTGGGACAGGAATACGCGCGCGCCGGCCTGTCCATCCCGAACACGCTCGAAATTCGGCCTGGCTATCGTTTCGTGGTCATGGTCAACAAGGACATGCACCTGCGGCCCTACGTGGATCACCGCACGGCCGGCGGAACCATTCCGATCAAGCTGGGGCCGGTGGTGCAATAGCCCGCCTCTATCGAGTGATCTCTGCTTGGTCATGGGTGTGTCTTGCAGCGACCGCCTGTCGATGACCATGTCGCGCCAAAGAGGGGTCTCGGGATGCGCCGGTGCTATGGCCAGTCTTGGCCGGGAGCGGTCTGGCCGGTTTCGGGCGTCTTGCGTGGGACTATGGACATTCATTCGTTGACAACCCCGAAGGGGGACGCGCCAATCATGGATTGGATCGATCTTTCCTCAGTGCTCGAGGTACGTCCGCAGACCATGCACGGGCAGCAGATGAGACGCGGAAAAGGCGATGACGCGCAGTGAAGCCCTCTGTCCTGATAATCGAGTGCCGGGATTAAAGTAGAAGACCCGGGCTTCAGAGGGCAGGTTTATCAAGCACATGCTTGACCTGATGGGCGTCGCGAACGATTTACAGTCGGCGCGGAGCAAGGCCCGATTCCTAGAGCTGCTCTCCTCCCCGGCGACCGATATCGAGCTCGTTCATATCGCCACACATGGAAAACCAAAAAGACCCGGGAGGGCAAGTCAGATGAATTTATGGGGTTTTGGACGCCTGACGAGCAGAGCGTAACTATCGAAGATATCGCCGCGGCGGAGATAAATTTGTCGGAGAAGGTTGTGATTTCGACAGATTGTCTCTCAGGCGAAAAAGCGCCGCGCAAAGCGTTCAAGAGCGCGACGGGATGCAAGAACTACATCGCGCCAATACGAGGGCCGGATTTCTACAATGCAGCGCTTATGTGCCACATCTTTTACCACAAGCGCTTTGTGCTTAACAGGAGCGTCAAGAAGGCGTTTTTGGAATAAGAGACCGCTATAAGAACCGCACAAATTCTGCTTCCTGTGAACCGTGGAATGAAGACAAGGAGGAAGCGATGACAGATATCCCGTGACAAGCTACCCGACCCGGAACCGCTGGAGGTTTTCCACCCCCCTCGGCCGGACCTGATCAAGAAGCGCCGACAGCATCATGTCTGGCAGCGATATCTGAAAGCCTGGTCGACTGACGACCAACTCTATTGCTCGATGGACGGCAGGATAATCCCGACCGGCACGACAATGATCGCAGTCGAAAGGTATTTCTACAAGATAGGAAAATTGACGACTGCCGACATAGCGTTGATCAATTTTCTTCTGATCGATGTCCAAGGCTTGCATCCTCTGACACGGAAAAATCATGAGGACTTCCTGAAACTCGTCTCTCACCGGCTTTTTTTGAAGGCGAGGCGGCTGACCTAGACGATCTCATCGATACATTCCGGACCAATGCGCTTGAGGACTATCACGCCAGGATCGAGGCGTCCTTTCTGCCGTTGTTAGAACGCGCGTTGAACAAGGACATCGGCTTCTATTCCGATGAGCAAAGCTGCATCACGCTGTTTCACTTTCTTGCTTCGCAGCATATGCGGACCAAAGGCATTAAGGTCAAAACGATCGAAATTTTGAAGCGGAAGAACGGTCTCGACGTGTCAAGAATCTGGAGTATCATGAGCCATATGTTCGCGACGAACATCGGCATGGGCGTGTATTTAGAGAGGAAGAACCGCCAGCTGGTTCTGGTCGAAAACATGACGGACCTAGCGTTTGTTACGGGCGACCAGCCAGTGATAAACTTGCATGGCGATGGCGATAAGCCGCCGGCGACGCTTTCATGGTACTACCCGATCTCGCCGCGCCTTGCTCTGTTGCTGCCGGAGGTCGACGAGGGCCCCTCTGTTTCGACCGCGAGCCTGACGTCGGCGCAGGTTGACGATCTGAACGCAAAGATAGTCGCGGCGAGCCACCGTCAGGTGTTCGCCCAGTCGCGGTCGTCGCTCAAACGGTATACCAGGATCCGCCCGTCAACATGACGCGATGGCCCGCATATGGTTGCCCTCTGTAGTCAAAACATGAACGAACGGCCGATTTCGGGAAACCGTGTCATGATCTAGGAATGGTGAAGGTGGGCGCAGAGCGGTCACTTGCACGAGCGTCTGCGGGCTTCGGCTTCTGTTTAACGCCAGACACGGTGCTTTGCAGGTTTGACAGGGTATGCCTCGTGAACATGCAGGACGAGGACGGTATCTGCGAAGCCGCATTCGGCTGTCTAGCTTCGCACTAAACCACTGACTGGCGCCGTCGTTCGGGCCATCCGGTTAGCTTGTCCTTTAGCCAAAACAGCACGGGGATCAGCGCGAAGATGGCCACAGCGTATCCGTAGAAGCCGAGAGCCGTCACTGCCGCGTGGTGGCTGTGCGTATGCAGCCACCATGCCGACTTAGCCAAGGCAACAATAAGTAGCAGCGCGGAGGCACACCCGATCAGCCACGCGAGCACCGTGCCGGCTGCCAACAGCAGCATCGCAAAGAATCCGAGCACGCCGGACGAGAACACGCCCAGAAGCTCGCCGGCAAACCGTCCAATCGCACGCATGAGCACCCTCCGGCCCGACGCCTCGATCCTACTGCTCCAGGTCTATCTCCGCTGTCTGGCTGCGGTCCAGAGCCGACGCGATCACGACCGCCTGGCTCGGGTTCAGCTCGCGGTCCTGCACGGTGGACATATCCCGGACGATCCGCTCTCTCTCCGCAATGGCCATCGCCACCCCAAGCTGCTGGCGCGCTGCGTCCACACCCTGGCTTCGCATCAGATCATTCCAATCCGATCCGAGGTCATCCTCCGCGAAGTTCGGCAGCAGCACGAAACCGTCGATCGCCGCAGCGGCCTGCTCGGCCTTCTCACGCCCGACATTTGGTTTCCCTTGAGCCTCTCGCCGATGGTCATTGTCACCGGCGATGTAGATGGCCCGATCTGGATAAAGCCGCCGATACGTCTCCGCGACGTGTATCAGGTTCCCCGCATTGAACGCGGCGATCGTCGCTTGGCCGGAGAGCTCGTGCAGCGTCGCCGCGGTAGCGTAGCCCTCGGCGATCAGCACCGGCCCCGGGCGCTGCAGATCGCCGACGACATAGTGGCCACCCTCGACCCGCCCCCCTTCATAGAACTGCTTGAACCCATCTGGTCCGATGCGCTGGAAGCTCCACAGCTTGCCGTCAGCGTCGTACAGCGGCACCAACAGCCGTCCAACCGCATCCTCTCGCAAGCCGTGCGACTCAACCCCCTTCTCGGCGAGGTAGGGATGCGCCTGCGTCGGTGTCGCAACAGTCCATATCGCGTCCACCTCCTGAGCCGTGCGCTCATACATCCGCTCGCGCTCGGCCGCGCGCTCGCTGCCGCTTTTGCGCCGCCTCCGCCGCCATCTGCGCC
The DNA here is from genome assembly GCA_963762885.1 of uncultured Alphaproteobacteria bacterium. Taxonomy (GTDB): domain Bacteria; phylum Pseudomonadota; class Alphaproteobacteria; order Acetobacterales; family Acetobacteraceae; genus JASHVB01. The sequence goes on along the minus strand of CAVXNH010000075.1, from coordinate 11,808 downwards.
CGATCCTGTGCGTCGAGCGGAGCGGCACGGCTAGACGCCTTCCAGTTCGTTCGCTGGCCGGTCCGGAAATTCTGGATGAAGCCGGCCGGCCGGCCGTCGAGGTGCGCGACATACGCACCGCTGCGCTCGCGCCCCTGGTCGCCGTCGACCGATACACGATGCATCGCGCCGTCCATCTCGGGCGGCCCTTCGATCCGCAAGCCGCTTTCGCGCAGCGCCAGCGCGAATTCTTCGCGCGGATCAGCGTCCACGGCGATGTGCACTTCTCCGCGCGCCGGCAGCCACGCGGAGAAGGCGTCAATCTCCACGCCGGCCGGCACGTACCAAGCCTTCGCTTGCCGATCCCACTTCGCGCCGAGCGCTTTGGCATCGTCCTTCTCGTCGTAGGGTACTGCGAGGTAGGTGCGATCCTCGGTCATTGTCATCGCAGGATGGTCCTCCCGGATAAGGGTCGGTGCACGTACCTCAATGGCGGCTGGTGCCACGGCTACAAGATCGTCGGGCCCGGACACGGCCGCGGCCGTATCCAATGCTTGAAAACCACCCGCCTCCCGATCCTGGTCGCTTTGAAGTTCCTGCTCTATCTCGAAAGCGCGGATGCAAACGGCGATCCGCTCGGCGTCGGCTGCCGCACGGAAGATCTCGCGCGGGTCACGTTCCAACACCCGAATCCAGCTTCCTACATAAGCAACGTGACGGCCTGGATGGTGGCCGATCCCGAGCTGCTCGCCGAGCATGAGCGAGGCAATCCCCGCGCGCAGTTCCTCGCGCGCATCGCCTTCCGACCCGAAGGGGTGTGTCAGGTCGCGGTTCAGCCGCGACGGGTGGCCGGTCCAGCGGCCGAGCACATGCAGCGCCGCCGCAAAATAGCTGTCCCCGGACGGAAATTGCCCGCGCCCCGGGAGGGTGATCGCGTCCTCAGCCAACCGATAGAACGTGCGGTCATCGGACAAGTGACGTATGGCGGCACCCGAGTGGGCGACGATCGCGTCCGCACCGTCGTGTCGCTCCCACTCAGCCAACACTGGCGGCATCGGTGCCCGCGGCAAGCCATCGACCTGCGTGGCGTTGAAGACCACGACGGACCAAACCCGCGGCTGCTCGTAGCGCACCACCCGGTGCACCTGTTCGCCGTCTTCGTCCAGCATCGGTTTGCCATCCGAATCGCGGACCGGCTCGATGCCCCGCCACTTCCAGAACTGGATCACGGTGCCCTTCTCACCCTCGCGAACCTGAGCGTTTTGGCTCTCCGCCTGGCCGTATGTGATCCAGCGCGAATCCCCATAACCGTGCAGCTCGGCCCTGCTCATCAGCCAGACCGCGTTCATGCCGCTGTATTGGTTCCCGGTCGTGGGGTTGTACGGCATGAACTGTTGAGCCGGTGTCCACGGCTTCTGCCAAGGCGCGGTGCCCTGCTTGATTTGTGCGATGATCGAGGCTGCCACCTGATCGGCGTATTCACCCGCCGTGACGGCCTCGTCCGGCTCGAGGTCCGCGTTCGCGTCCCATGCGTCAGCCTCATTGACCGCAGTCTCTTCGAACGCGCCGAGTGCCTCTGCCTCGTCGGCGTCGAGTTCCACCACCACGCCAGCAACCAGCATGTCGGCGACGCTATCGGACAGAACAGCGTCGGGCGGCGTCGGTGCGACCGGCACGGCCTGGCCGCGCCGGCGGCTACTCGATCCGGACATTCGCTGCCTCCCGCACGAAGACGCTCGTATCCGCTGTGAAGGGATTGGCCGGGCGCTGCGCTATCTCTGGGTTGGCCATCTTACCCGATGCGACGGCCTCGCGTCCGCTGTGCGTCAGAGCGGGCACACCGCCCGGTCCGTAGTAGTGGGCAACGTAGCCGTTCGCGAAACCCCGATAGAAATCACCAGTGTTGTATGCGCTCAGTGCTGCCTGGAGCGCCGGCTGGCCTTCGCCGCGGGTTCGTGCTGCCTCCGCATAGTCAGCGGTGAGAATCGTTGCGCCGCCGCGGACGTTGATACAAGGGTCAAGAACCTGCTGCAGAGTCAGGCCGAGTGCGACCAGGTTTCGGCTGTTCACTTGCATCAAACCGAGATCGACACTGTAACCGCGCGCGATGAAGCTTGCGGCGACCTTCGCGGCCTCGCGGGTATCCCGCGCCGGCGGCGGCTGCACCGACAGCCCATTGACGTTCAGCGCAAGCGGATTGCCGCCGCTCTCAACACTGATGACGGCCTCCAGGGTTGTCGGCGCCACGTTGGGTGCGCAGGCGAGCAGCGGCACGGTGATCATTGCAGAACCCATATGGGGCGGGCAGTGCCCCGAAGGCTGGCGATCGGAATGGCGCCAAAGTATCGGCTGTCAAAGCTTCGCGGATCGTGGCCTGATAGTAGCCACAGCTCCCCGGGCGGGACGCGATACAGTCCTGCCGGCACGGGCTGCAGTGTCCGGCCCGCGTCATCCCGGCCGAGCGGCGCGGTGTTCGCGATCGGCGCGTTGTTCACGGCAATTCCGGCCGCTGATACAACCACCACGTCACCGCTGATTGCCGCGATCGGTTTCACGAGAGGCTCGGTGCCTCCCGGGCACGATCCGGCAGCGATATAGCCGCGATGGAAAGCCTCGCGGGCCTGATCGCCGGTCGGTAGGCACACGGCGACGATCTCGCCGCGCCACGGGGAAAAACTGGTGGCTGTTACCATCCAGAGTCCGACCGGCATGGAAGGTGTGGCGTTCACGCGCAGGCCGGCCGCGTGCGCGACCGCGAGCACGCCCAGGACCGTACCGGCGATGGCGCAGATCGCCACATGGTGCCGCTGCATCATGGGTTAAACACCATAGCCGGCTTCGTTGTCGTCCCGCTCTCCGGTGCGGGAACCTTCGCCCGAGCGGAGAACACCGGATCCATGAAGTAGAGGATCTGCGTGCCGCGGATCGGCGCCTCACCGGCGACGAACACCAACATCTCCCCTGGCGCGATGATCTGGCCCGCGTCGTCCCGCTCCGGCTTCCGCAACTGCATGATCTCGTTTGGCGTCAGCAACGGCCGGCTGACCTCATGATAGGTCCGGCTGACATGCTTCATCGGCCCGTAGCGCGTGCCGCTTTCGGTTACGTCCTCCTTCACGATCGTGGTGTTGCCGACCATCTGCGACACCCATTCGCCGGTCGTCCATTCGTTTGGCGCGTAGACGATGCGGATGTGGCAGTTACCTGTAATCGACTGGTGCTCGCCGTAGGACGCGGAACATCTGCTCGCGGTCCTGTGTCGCGAGATAGGCCTTGATGCCGTAGCCGGCGCATTTCGGCAGCGCATCCTCGATCAGATGCAGCCGGTTCAGCGACGGGAACTCGTCCAGCATCAGCAGCAGGCGATGCCGGTGCGGCATGAGCGGCTGGCCGTCCTGGAACCGCAGTTCGACGCCCATCAGCCGGCGGGTGATCATGGCCAGCATGAGGCGGACCAAGGGGCGCAAGCGCTCCTTGTCGTCGCCGCGTGACACCACGTAGAGCGACACGGGCTTCGCGTGGTTCATCAGGTCGAGCACGCGGAAGTCGCTGCGGCTGGTGTTCCCGGCGATGAGCGGATCCTGGAACAGCACCAGATAGGTCTTGGCGCTGGACAGCACGCTGCCGCGCTCACGTGTCTCGCGCTCCAACATATCGCGCCCGGCCGCGGCGACGACGGGATGTGGTCCGGTCCGGAGATGGCGGTTTGCCACCATCTCCGCCCACAATTCCTCGGATTTCCGTTCCGGGTTCGACAGCGTGTTCGCGACATCTGCCAGGCTTGCCGTCGTGCCTCTGGCTTTCGCCAGATAGAGCACGTGGAGAATCAGGCCGGTGAGCAGCGCAAAGCTGGTCTTCTGCCAGTGATCGGCGAGCCCCCTCCCCTCCGGGTCGCACAGCATCTGCGCGATGTTCTGCGCATCAGCCACCTCGTGCGGCGTATCCAGCCGAACCTCGTCGAGGAAATTGAAGCCGGCGCTTCCCTCCGGTGCTCCCGGCTCCCATCGGATCACCACGTTCGCGGCGCCCGTCGAGCGCCATCCGGCGGTCAATGCCCAGAGCTCGCCCTTCTCGTCGTAGACAACGCAGCTCGCCGGCCAGGACAGCAGTGTCGGCAGCACGTTGCCCACGCCTTTGCCGCTGCGTGTGGGTGCGATGACGATGCAATGCTCCGGCCCGTCGTGCCGGAGGTAATGAGTGCGACCTTTGGCGTCCGTCCAGCCGCCAACATAGACGCCGGCGTGGGGATCACCGCTGCGACGCGGCAGTAGACCGCCCCGGCGGACATCATGCTCGGTCTGGAAATGCGCCGTGCCATGCACGCCCTCATGGCGAACTGGGCGCCGCCGCCGCGCGGTCGAGATCGCGACCGTCGTAAGCATCGTCAGCGCGGTGCTCGCCAGCAGGCCCGCGTCGACGATCTGGAATGTGCTTCTGGCGTTCGGTGCCCAACCCGCCTCCTGCCACGCGATCCAGCTCCACGGCGCATAGAAGTGACCGAACCAGGGCGCGCCGATGGCCGGGTGAAACCCCACGCGCCAGGCGACGAACTGCGTGGCGAGGCTGCTGACCGTCATCGCGCCCGCGATGATGGCGGCCGATCCCAGCAGCAGACGACGTTGGTTCGGCGCGGCACTTACCGTGGCACCCATTGCTGGCGGCCTCCGGATTATACAATTTTATCTATGTAGACTATCGCCCCGATCCGCCCCTCGATCAACCCCTTTCGTCCGCTCAAAGGCGGTCAGCACACGCTTCGCCTCAAGCGTCGGATCGGCGAAGGTGATGGCGAGGTCTTCTTGTCCGGCGAGTGTTGCCACCTGCGCCCGAAAATCGTCAGTCCCTTGGACAACCAGGGGCCGAGGACCGAATCGCTCCGTGGCCAGCGACAAGGCGAGGAATGCGGCGCCAGCGGTAACCTGGTTGACCCGCACCACCCGTGCCTCGTCAGACACCACCCCGCCGTCGCCCAGCTGATAGATCACGCGGCCGTCGCGCCGAATCGCGGGACGCAGATGGCGGCGGATCACATGGCGCGCCTCTTCGGCGTTCTCCGCCTCCAGCAACTGTGCCTCCACTTGTGCCTGGCGCTGCGCTCGACTGCGAAGCGCAGCCAATGCGGCCTCGTTGCCGCGCGCCGCCTCGGCTTCCAGGTAGCCCTGCCAGGTCGGGATCGGGTGTTGCGCCCGGGTCTCGCGGCGTTCCTTCGCCTCGCGCTGAATTCGCGTGGCGCGGTCGTCCCGCTGTTTGTCGCGCAGGTGCTGGAGCGCGTCGGCACGGAAGGCACCAGTCAGGCCGCTCGTGCGCTCCTCGCGGAACCGTAGCGCGGTACCACGCCCGAAGCTCGTCCGCATACGCCCGATGGCGGCGTTGCAGCGCTGCCGACGCTGTGGCCCGCTCCTGGACAGCGCGGTTTTTCTCCTCCCGGAAGGCATCGTAGAGCGCACCAGCCCGTTTCGGGTGCACCAGGTTGGCTGTGACAATGAATATTGGCCCACTTGTGCTGACGAATATTGGCCCACCCCCCGGTGTTTGATCTGCTGAGCCGGGCCGAGGCCCGGCTCAGCAGATCAGCGGCGCTGCTCTGTCCTCCCCATCATGATTTCCCTGCCTTCCGTTGGGCCGTGGTGCGGCGGAACCGGTAGGAGTCCGCCCCGGTGGTGATGATGTGCGCCTGGTCGGTCAGTCGATCGATCAGCGCCTTGCATAGCCGCGGATTGGGGATCACCTGCGACCACTCGGAGAACGGCAGGTTGGTGGTCACGATCACCGCCGCCTTCTCCGCCCGGTCGGCGATCACCTGGAACATCAGCTCGCACGCGGTCTCGGCCAGCGGCACGTAGCCCAGTTCGTCGATGCAGATCAGGTCGAGCCGTTCCCACCGGGCCAGCGCGCGACTGAGTTGGTTGGCATGCGCCGCCTCGGCCAGTTCGTTGATCAGCCCCGTTGCCGTGGTGAACCGCACCCGCCGCCGCTGACGACAGGCGGCCACGCACAATCCCGTCGCCAGGTGCGTCTTTCCCGTACCGGCCTCGCCGACCAGCAGGATCGGTTCAGCCTTGGTCACGTAGTCGCCCTCGGCCAGTGTGCGCAGTTGCCCGGCCGAGACGCCGGAGCGGTCGAACTCGAACGCATCCAGCGTCTTCATCCGCGGCAGCTTCGCCTCGTGCAGCAACCGCGTGATCGCCCGGCTCTCGCGTTCCTCCATCTCGGCCGCCAGTAACGCATCGAGGTAGCCGACATGGGATTGGCCCTCGCGGGTGGCGGCCTCGGCCAGCCGGGCGAACTGGCCGCCGATCGTCGGCATCCGCAGCGTCTTGCAGTGCTGGCGGATGCTCTGCGCCTGAAGCTCGCTCATCATGCGGTCCCCGCGCACGGCGTGGAGACGAGCAGCGTGTCGTAATCGGCGAGATCCGGCATCGGCCGGTCATACCGGGCCAATGCGCCCACATCGACCGCTGCGGGCCGGGCCTTGTGCAGTCCGGCCTCGGTCAGCAGATAGCGCACCGCGGCCACATCGCAGGCCCCCAGCGACACCGCGGAGGCCACCGCCGAGCGGAGCCGGTCTTGGCCGAACTCGCGCCCCAGCGCCAGCACAGCCACCATGGCCCGCGTGCCGTTCTGCTTGCCGTGCCGCGCTCGCAGCCGGTCCCACAGTTCGTCGTAGCAGGCGGGCCAGCGACCGGCCTCGCGCCATTGCGCCAGCGGCTTGGACCCGGCGAACGCGCCGGGTTTGTGGCTCAGCACGTCCAGGTAATGCTCGAGATCCAGCACATGCTGGCGGCGGCTGTGGCAGCGTTCGTGGCGGGCAACCAGGCGGCCTGCATGCCAGATCTCGACGTGCAGCGGATGCACACGCGCCTCCACCCGGGTGCCCGTGCGGATGGGCACCGAATAGAAGTTGGTCTTCACCGTGATGCAGCCTTGCTTGTCGACCAACGGGAACACCACCTCCGCCAGATCGAAGCCTTCCGTCGCGCGTGACAGCAGATGGCCGCGCTCCTCTGCCAGCGCGGCGCCGACGGATTGCGTCCGTCCATCCAGCACCCGTGCCTCGTCCGCGCGGCAGCCGCTCAACAGCAGCGCGTTCAACGCATCGAGATCGGTGACACTCGGCACGGGGACCAGGTGATTGCGCCGGAAATAACCGCCTTCGCCTTCGACGCCGCCCTTCTCGTGCCCCTCGCCGGGGGTGCAGAATTCCGCGGCAAACCGCCAATGCGAGCGGAACGCCAGGAACCGCACCGTCTCTTCGCGCCGATGGCCGCGCAGGATTTTGCGCACCGCGCTGGCCAGATTATCATAACGCAGCATGGTAAATACGCCGCCGAAGTAGGCGAAGGCGTGTTCGTGCGCTTCCAGGAACGCCTGCTGCGTGGCATGCAGATAGGCCCGGTGGAACGCCGCTCCGCTCGCCATCGAGCGCATCGCGAACACCTGCACCTTGGTCCGCTCATCGCCGATATCGACCCAGGCCTCATACCAGTCGACCTGCGCTTCCTGAGCCCAACTGTAACTTTGCGGCACGAACGTCTCGCGCCGCTCCAGCCCCATCTGGCGTTTGCGCTCACGCACGTGGTTGCGCACCGTCGATTCCGCGACCGCGGCGTCAGGGAATTCCGTCAGTATCCGGCGGTGAATGCGTCGGGCCGTGTGGCGCTGTTTGCGTGGCGCGCGGATGTCCTCGTCAAGCACCTTGTCGATGAAGGCCTCGACCGCGCCGAGCTTCGGCTTGGCCCGCTCCGGGTAATGCTGCACCGGCGGCAGCGGCACTCGCGATCGCCCGGCGCACAACGCGCCGATGAACCCCGAACTTTGCCGCCACACCGGCGATCGTGCCGACCCCAAACTCATGCTCCCGACGGAGCTGCTCGAACAATTCCACTTTGGCTTTCCAGTCCACAAAAGGCACCCCGATCCGATCGGGAGACCGTAGGTTCAAGGACGGGGGGTGGGCCAAAATTGGCCAGCACTCCTGGGCCAAAATTCGATAGCATTGCCAGCTGATGCGGCGCGCCGGTTTAGAGATGTGTGCCGCGTCACCCTCAACCACCGCTTCGCGGCCATTGTCCGACGGGGAGCGATGACGTTGTGACGGTCCGGCCAATCACCCGATCATTGGCGACTGCCCCACGATCGCGTTAATGGTCATCGCGGCAACGGCATAAAACGACGCCGGCCCTTACGGGCTCCCGCGGGACGGAGGGCGAGGATGGACACCACCTGGACGCTGTTGGACCTGGCGGGCGCGGTGGCGCTGCTGCTGTGGGGCGTGCACATGGTGCAGACCGGCATCCAGCGCGCCTATGGTCCCGACCTGCGCCGGCTGCTCGGCACCGCGCTGAACCACCGGTTGGCGGCATTTTTGGCCGGGCTCGGAGTGACCGCGGTGCTGCAATCCTCCACCGCGACGGGGCTGATGGTGACGGGATTTGCCGCGGGCGGGGCGGTGGCGCTGGTGCCGGCACTCGCGGTGATGCTTGGAGCAAACGTCGGCACAACCTTGATTGTACAAGTCTTGTCGTTCGACGTTTCGGCCGTCGCGCCGGCGTTGATCCTGATCGGCGTGCTGCTGTTTCGTCGCGCCGGGGCGACCCGCACACGCGACCTGGGGCGCGTCGCGATCGGTCTGGGATTGATGTTGATGGCGCTGCACCAGTTGGTCAGCACCATCACGCCGTTTGAGGATACCACCAGCCTGCGCATGGTGCTGGGGGCAATCACCACGCAACCGGTGCTGGATGTGCTGGTGGCGGCGGCACTGACCTGGGCGGCGCATTCGTCGGTTGCCGTCGTGTTGCTGGTGATGTCGCTGGCGACCAAGGGGGTGGTTCCGCCGGACGCCGCGTTGCGCTGGTGCTGGGGGCGAACCTTGGCACCGCGATCAATCCGGTGCTGGAGGGGGTGTCGGGGGACGATCCGGTGGCGCGGCGGCTGCCGGTGGGCAACCTGCTGAACCGGGCGCTGGGCTGCATCGTCGGGCTGGTGCTGTTGGACCGGCTGGGCGTGCTGATGGTGCGCCTGGACGCCGATCCGGCGCGCGCGGTGGCGGATTTCCACACGCTGTTCAACCTGACGCTGGCGCTGGTTTTCCTGCCGGTGCTCGGTCCGTTCGCGGCGCTGCTGCGGAGGCTGCTGCCGGCACGGGTGGAGGCGGACGATCCGTCGCGGCCGCGTTATCTGGACCATGCGGCGCTGGAGAATCCGGCGATTGCGCTGGCGTCGGCCTCACGCGAGGCGCTGCGGATGACGGACGCGCTGGAGACGATGCTGACGGGCGCCGCCGAGGTCCTGGGAGCGACGGATCGCAAGCGCATCGGCGAGGTGCGCCGGCTGGACGACGTGCTGGACCGGCTCAACCGGGCGATTCGCGACTATCTGAGCGAATTGGAACCCGAGGTCTTGAGCGAGGCGGATCATCGCCGGCTGAACGAAATCCTGGTGTTCACGACGAACCTCGAAGCGGCGGGCGACGTGATCGACCGCGACGTGATGGGGCATCTGGCGAAGCGGCTGAAGCGGGGGCTGCCGATGCCGCCGGCCGAGAAACTCGAGGCGCGGCGGTTGCTGGATCGCCTGGCGGCGACGGTGCGGGCGGCAGCGGCGGTATTCATGACGGAGGACGCGCGGGCGGCGCGGCTGCTGGTGGCGGAGAAGGAGGCGTTCCGGGAGCTGGAGGCGAGCGCGACGATGGCGCATTTCGCTGGATTGCGGGCGCGGACGGGGCAAGCCGGCGTGGGCCAGGCGGGCACCCCCCCTCAAGATGGTGCAGAACACCTCAAGATTGTGCAGAACACCTCAAGATGGTGCCGAATACCCTCAATACCAGCCTCTATTGGGTGTTTTTTGACCGTTTTATGCCTCAGAATTGGTCAAAAGGTGTTTTTAAGATGGTTTGCAAAATTCAAAAAGTGCTCAAAAAGGAGGTTATTTTTTCGAGAATAATTCCGATTTGTTTGGCCGGGGGTGGGTGGGTGGATGGGTGGGTGGGTGGGTGAGTTGGTGGGTGGGTGGGTGGGTGGGTGGGTGGGTGGGGGGGGGGGGGGGGGGTGGGGGGGGGGGGGGGGGGGGGGCGGGGGGGTGGGGGGAGGGGGGGGGGGGGGGGGGGGGGGGGTATTGGGGGGGGGGGGGGGGGGGGGGGGGGGTGGGGTGGGGGGGTGGGGGTGCCTCCTTTCATCAGGGCCTGCTCACTGGAGCTTGCGGGTTTCAGAGGCGCTTCGTCAGAATACGACTCGTGAGTCATATTTCTGACGAAGTCCCCGAGTCAAAATTTGGAAGGCGAAAATGCAGTGTTGTGGGCACTTTTGAGGTGATTTGAGCAAAACCCTTTTGCTGAGTGCAGATCCCCCTCCCCCGCCCCCACCCCCCCTCAAGATGGTGCAGAACACCTCAAGATTGTGCAGAACACCTCAAGATGGTGCCGAATACCCTCAATACCAGCCTCTATTGGGTGTTTTTTGACCGTTTTATGCCTCAGAATTGGTCAAAAGGTGTTTTTAAGATGGTTTGCAAAATTCAAAAAGTGCTCAAAAAGGAGGTTATTTTTTCGAGAATAATTCCGATTTGTTTGGCCGGGGGTGGGTGGGTGGATGGGTGGGTGGGTAGGTGAGTTGGTGGGTGGGTGGGTGGGTGGGTGGGTGGGTGGGGGGAGGGGGGGGGGGGGGGGGTGGGGGGGGGTGGGGGGGGGGGGGGGGGGGGGCGGGGGGGGGGGGTATGGGGGTGGGGGGGGGGGGGGGGGGGGGGGGGGGGTGGGGGGGGGGGGGGGGGGGGGATTGGGGTGGGGGGGTGGGGGTGCCTCCTTTCATCAGGGCCTGCTCACTGGAGCTTGTGGGTTTCAGAGGCGCTTCGTCAGAATACGACTCGTGAGTCATATTTCTGACGAAGTCCCCGAGTCAAAATTTGGAAGGCGAAAATGCAGTGTTGTGGGCACTTTTGAGGTGATTTGAGCAAAACCCTTTTGCTGAGTGCAGATCCCCCCGCCCCCACCCCCCCTCAAGATGGTGCAGAACACCTCAAGATTGTGCAGAACACCTCAAGATGGTGCCGAATACCCTCAATACCAGCCTCTATTGGGTGTTTTTTGACCGTTTTATGCCTCAGAATTGGTCAAAAGGTGTTTTTAAGATGGTTTGCAAAATTCAAAAAGTGCTCAAAAAGAAGGTTATTTTTTCGAGAATAATTCCAATTTGTTTGGCCGGGGGTGGGTGGGTGGATGGGTGGGTTGGTAGGTGAGTTGGTGGGTGGGTGAGTGGGTGGGTGGGTGGGTGGGGGGGGGGGGGGGGGGGCGGTGGGGGGGGGGGGGGGGGCGGGGGGTGGTGGGGGGGGGGGGGGGGGGGGGGGGGGGGGGGGTGGGGGTGGGGGGGGGGGGGGGGGGGTGGGGGGGGGGGGGGGGGGGGGGGGGGAGTGGGGTGGGGGGGGTGGGGGTGCCTCCTTTCATCAGGGCCTGCTCACTGGAGCTTGTGGGTTTCAGAGGCGCTTCGTCAGAATACGACTCGTGAGTCATATTTCTGACGAAGTCCCCGAGTCAAAATTTGGAAGGCGAAAATGCAGTGTTGTGGGCACTTTTGAGGTGATTTGAGCAAAACCCTTTTGCTGAGTGCAGATCCCCCTCGCCCCCACCCCCCCTCAAGATGGTGCAGAACACCTCAAGATTGTGCAGAACACCTCAAGATGGTGCCGAATACCCTCAATACCAGCCTCTATTGGGTGTTTTTTGACCGTTTTATGCCTCAGAATTGGTCAAAAGGTGTTTTTAAGATGGTTTGCAAAATTCAAAAAGTGCTCAAAAAGGAGGTTATTTTTTCGAGAATAATTCCGATTTGTTTGGCC
>CAVXNH010000074.1:0-114186 GCA_963762885.1 uncultured Alphaproteobacteria bacterium | reverse complement strand
CGATCGGCGCGTTGCGCGGCCGCGGCGGCGCCGATACTAAGGGGACCCCGCCTCGAGGCGCGGACAGCGAGCGAGCGACCAGACCAAAAGTGACGACTTCCGCCGCCCGCATTGCCCGCGTCGCCGGGCCGACCGAGAGGCTCCGCTCGATTGTCGAGCTCGGCCACGAGCCGCCGATCGAACTCGGCGAACCGCGCGTCGACGGCCGCGAGCGCCGGCGGATTTCGCCGCGCTGGCTCGCCGGCGTCGCGCTCTCCGGCTTTTCCGGCCTCGCGCTGATCGGCGCGGCTCTCTACCTCGACCTCGATCGCCAATCGAATTTCGCCGAAGCGCCGGAATTCGCCAATCTGGCCCGCCACGAGGAGGCTGAGGGAGTCAATCCGAGCACCGGCGACCGACTGGTCAGGCCGATCGACGTCGTCGCCGCCAAGCAGACCTACAAGGCGCCGACGACGATCAAGATCGGCGACAAGGAGGTCGTGCGGATGCGGCCGTTCACGATCTTGTCGACGGCGCTGACGCTGACCCCCAATTCGTTCGCCGACGCGGTGCCGCCGTTCGACCCGCTGATGGCGACCAGCGGCGCGGCCGAAAAGGCCGACGCGCCGCCCGACCCCGGCCCGGTCCAGGACGACGCCGAAGTCGCGTTTTCACAGCGCGATCTCGCCGCCGACCAGGCGGCGGCCGCCACCGGCGACTTGACGCTGGCTGAAGCGCAGGCCCAGGTGGCGGAACTGCTGAAGGCCCCCGCGTCGGGCGACGACGCGCCGGCGCTGCCCTCGCAACTTCTGCTCAAGCGCACCAGCCAAGCCGGCATCGACCCGCTCGGCGCCCTCTCCTACGCCGCCGCCGGCTCAGTGAACGCCAACGCGCCCTTCGCCTCGATCGAGGTCAAGATGGTGCCGGAGAACGTAACCGACGTAGCGATGACGCCGGCGCCGGCCGAGAGCCGCGAACGGCTGGCGCAATTGCGGCGCGGCGAGGCGTTCGAGGATCTGCTGCGCGCCAATGGCGCAAGCAAGGACGCCGCCGGCGCGATCCTCGCCGCCTTCGGCGTCAAAAGCGGCGACTCGCCGGTGGCCGAGGGACAGAAGGTCATTCTGCAATACGACGACGCGGAGCCCGGCAAACCGGCGACGATCGCGCGCGTCTCGGTCTACGCCGACGAGCAGCTCAAGTCGACGATCGCGATCAACGACGAAGGCGCCTATGTGCCGGTGACTCTGCCGCGCGACGCGAGCCCGCGCCGCAGCGCCGACGCCGAAATTCTCCGGAAAGCTGAAGCCCAGGTGGTTCTGTGGAAACGCGTCGCTGCGCACCACGACCAGACGATCGAGGTGGTCCAGCTCCCGCTCCAGGGCGGTCGTCGGCGACGCGCTCGGGGCAGGAGTATGGCTGCCGCTCGAGGCCGCGCTTCCGCAGGCGGCCAGGCCGAGCGCGACCGCGAGCAGGGCCGCCGCGAGCAGGGCGACCGCGAACCTCGCGGCGGCCTGCGGCGCCGCGGCCTGGGGCGCCGTCGCCTGCGGCGCGGTCGCCTGCGGCGCGGTCGCCTGCGGCGCGGTCGCCCGTTTGCCGCGGAGTAGCCGGTGGTGAGCGTTCATGCGCCTCCCTTTCGGTGGCCGGCGCGGTGTCGCTACCTCCGCGCCAGATTACTTCGGTCGGTCACAGGGAGTGACGTTCCACCAGGCATCGGGTTCGTTCAGGCTCAGGCTCCGGTGATCGCTCGACAGGATGCTGATGGTCGAGCCGCCTCCGCAGAAGTGCGCGATCATCGCCTGAAGCTCCCCGCAGATGGCCAGAGCGTCGGCCTTTCCGAGCGGCGGCAGGCAATCGACATTGACGATCAGGGCGGTCGTTGTGGGCAGCAGGATGGTGTGGCGCGCCTGCCGCCAGATCCAGCGGCGCGCCAGCACGACGTCTCCGTCGGCGAGAATGAACTCCCCCGCCGGGGGCGTCTCTTCATCGTCGCAGCCAAACGGCGCGAACGTCTCGCGCCCAGTGGCGGGGCGCAGGTCCATGCCGTCGATCAGCACGTCGATCGCGTGGCCGCCGACGGGCACGAGGCGCCTCAGCGAGACCGTGTTGCCGATGTCCACGAGCGCGCCGATGGAGGGCAACTGCTGGTCCTTGAGCGCCCTCCTGGCCATGGCGTCCATGGAGGGCCGATAGTCGCTGGGTCTCATGCCGAGCGCCTTGAACGCCTCGCGCCAGGCGGCGATGCGAGGGTCGAGGGCCAGCTCGTCGGGCGCGACGCTCTGCCGCACAGAGTCCTCGGCCTGCCGCAACAGCTCCACCAGCTCCGGCGACGACGGGCCGTTGGCGACGCCGCGAGCGATGACGACGCCGCGCGCGTAGTGGGGGAAGGCCTCGAACACCGCGTCGGCCACCGTGTAGCGCTTGTCATTCATCTGGGCTCCCCCCTGTTCACGATCGTCTCCTGCACGCCATCGTCCTCGGCCGGCCCTGCAGCGGTCGAGCGTTCGCGAGCCGGCGGCGACCGATTTGACACACCCCGCCGAGTCGGTCAGCTTACCAGGGAGTCTTGCCGATGCGGCGTGCCGGGGTGGGGTGCCCACGACGGCCGCCGCACCGCCGCCAACCAGAGACAAGAGGGGGAGCCGTCATGCGACAGCGGGTCATGGTTCGGGTGTTGGTGGCCGTGCTGGGCGCCGGCCTGCTCGCGGCGCTCGGCGCCTGCGGCGGGGGCGCCTCGTCGGCGTCGGCGCCGTCGGGCTCGGCCTCTCCGACCAGGGGCGGCACGCTGGTCGTAACCTTCCAGGCCGAGCCGGTGACACTCGACCCGGCGATCGACTTCGAGGGCCCCGGTTGGGCCATCGAGCATTGCATCTTCGGCAACCTGCTCAACTACTCCAGCGGCCCCGGCTCGGCCGGCACCAAGATCGTCCCTGACATGGCTACCGTGGTGCCGACCGTGGCCAACGGCGGCATCACCAACGGCGGCAAGACCTACATCTTCCACATCAGGCCGGGCATCAAGTTCGCCCCTCCCGTGAACCGCGAGGTCACCGCCGCCGACTTCGTCTACAGCTTCCAGCGCATGATGAGCCTGCCCACGGCGCCGGCCAAGGGTTACTACGCCGGCATCGTCGGCCTGCAGGCCTTCCTGAACGGCAAGGCCAAGACCATCGCCGGCTACAAGGCGACCGGCAAGTACACCCTCGAGGTCGACCTCGAGCAGCCCATCGCCACCGTCCTGAACATCATGGAGATGCCCTTCAGCGCACCGGTGGCCAAAGAGTGGGTCGCCAGGTGGGGCAAGCTGGTCGGTCGGCACCCGCTGGGCACCGGCCCCTACGTCGCCGCTCATTGGACGGCCAGCCAGGACCTGCTGCTCACGCGCAACACGAACTACACGGGAACGTCGGGGTACGTCGACGCCATGCAGTTCGACTTCTCGATCACCCCGACCACGGCGGTGCTCAAGGTGCAGAGCGGCGACGCCGACCTGCTGGGTGACTACATCCCACCGGCCAACTTCCCCAGCCTGAGCGTCAACCCCACCTGGAAGAGCCAGGTCGTGGTCGAGCCGGCAGTGGCCCTCAACTGCCTGTTCTTCAACGACACGGTCAAGCCGTTCGACAACGTGGCCGTGCGCCAGGCGCTGTCGTGGGCCATCGACCGCGCCAAGATCGTCAAGCTGCTGTCGGGCACCGGTCTGCCGCTCAACCAGATCTACCCGGCCGGCCTGCCCGGCCACGTCGACGGAGCCGCCGGTGACTTCTACGGCTACGACGCCGCCAAGGCCAAACAACTGCTGGCCGCGGCCGGTTACCCGAACGGCTTCTCCACCACCCTCTACTCCAGCAACGTGGCGCCCCTGGCCGACGCTGCTGCAGTCGATCCAGTACGACTTCGCGCAGATCGGCGTGAAGGCGAACATCAAGCTGCTCGACCAGTCGTCGTACTGGACGCTGATCGGCAAGAAGGGCGCCGCCGCGACGGGCCTGAACAACTGGTGGATGGACTACCCCGACCCGTTCGACTATATCAACGGCATGCTCAGCAAGAGCTCGGCGATCGACGAGGGCAGCAACCCGAGCTTCTGGTGGGACCCCAAGATCGAGAAGGGCCTGCTGCAGGCGCAGGCGATGCTCGACCCGGCCGCTCGCCTGGCGAAGTTCGACCAGATGCAGTCGTATATCATGAGCCAGGCCCCGCTGGTGCCGCTCTACCAGTCCGTGGTCACCACGCTGCACTCCAAGCGCACCGGCGGCATCTACCTGCACCCGGTGTGGATCTTCGACTTCCAGCATTACTGGATCGACAAGTGACGGCAGCGACCGGCGATGCGGCACCCTGAACCGACTACCGAATGAGGCGCTGATGGACCTGCAGACGAGCTCGCCGGGCGCCGTGCGCTACCGCGCCAGCATCAACGGCCGGCTGTGCGACCTCGCCGACGCCGCCATTCCGGCGACCGACGACGGGCTGCTGCGCGGCGACGGCTGCTTCGAGTACTTCCGCGTCTACCTGGGGCGGCCGTTCCTGCTGTCCGAGCACTTCGACCGCATGGCGCGCTCGTGCGACGTGCTGCGCCTCCCCTTTCCGCGAGCGGCGCTCGAGGCCGACATCGACGCGCTCCTCGCGGCGATGGCCGCCGACGGCCAGGCCGGCGTGAGCTTCGACGTGCGCATCGTCCTCACCCGAGGGGGCAACCGCGTGGTCCTCGCCCACCCGCCCCTGACGGGTCTCGGCGCCGTGGCGCTCGCCCTGGTGACCGACCAGCCACGGCCCTGCCTGATCGGCGCCAAGACGATCTCGTATGCGGCGAACATGCTCGCCCAGCGTCTCGCGCGGGAGCGCGGCTTCGACGAAGCGCTGCTGGTGTCTCCCGACGGGCACGTCCTCGAGGCCCAGACCGGCGCCATCTTCTGGGTCGCCGCCGACGGCGCGCTCTGCACCCCGCCGCTCACCGAAGGCATCCTCGACTCGATCACTCGCCGGGTGCTGCGCCGACGCCTCAGCATCGCCGAACGCAGCTGCGAGGCCAGCGACATCATGGCCGCCGCCGAGGTCTTCGTGGCGGCGAGCAGCTGGGAGGTCCGGCCGGTGGGGCGCGTCGACGACCAGGTGTACGGCGACGCGCCGGGGCCGGCCACTCGCGACGCGCTCAAGGCGCTGTGGTGCGCGGTCGAAGACGACACCGGCCTCGACCTCGCGCCCCATTTCGCGCAGGCCGCCAGCCCCGAGTTCGTGCTCGCCGCCTGGCGGGACCGCCACTCGAGCTAACGCGCCGAGGGGCGGCTCGCGCTTCGGGGCGCGCCGGTCAGTGCACGTGCGGCAGGGTCGCCAGGAACACCCCTGTGAGGGTGATGGCGGCGCCCAGCACAAGGCGCGCGCCGAGGCGCTCTCGCAAGAAGACGATCCCGCCGACGATCGCGAAGATGGGCGACGTGGCCACGATCAGCGTAGTGAGCACCGGTCCGATCTGGTCGATCAGCACGTACCACATGACCGTGAACAACGCGTTCAGCACGCCGGCCGCCACGAGCAGGCCAACGACCCGGCGCCGCTCTCCGGCGCCCAGCGGCGCCACAAGGAGCGGCCGGCGGCGCGCGAGCATGAAGGGCGCCAGCAGCACCACGCCGAGGGCCTCGCCGAGCACCATCATGGTCGTGCTCGCGCCGTGCGTCGAGCGCTCGGCGAGCTCGATCATCACCGGGCTGAAGCCCCACCCCGCGGCGGTCACGAGCGACAGGACGACGACCGTGCGGGCCGATGCCGGCAACGGCGGACCGGCGGCGCCTTCGAGCGCCGGCGCGTGAGGTTCGGGTTCGTCGTCCATCCAGCGCGAGATCAGGGCCACGCCGGCAAAGGCCACCAGCAGCCCTACGATCGTCAGGCCCACGATGGCCGTGCCCACGATGAGCGCCGCAAACCCGGCCGTGAACAGTGGGTCGGTGCAGGTCAGCGGTCCGACGACGCCCACCCTGCCGGAGCGTAGCGCGGAGTAGTAGGCGGTGAAGGCGATCAGCCAGGTGACCGACGAGCCGATGGCGATGTAGCCCACGGCCGTCCAGGTCATGGTGAAGCCGAGCGACCAGAGATGCAGCAGGCTGAGCGGCGCCGCGACCGCCACGAGGCTCACGGTCGAGACGACGAGCACGAAGAAGTTCACCGGGATCGGGCGCACGTGCTCGAGGACCTGCTTGTTGAGCACCACGATCAGGCCCCAGCAGGCGGCGGCCAGAAAGGCTACGCCCACCCAGACAAGAAAGCCCCCCGAGATTTCGCCACCTCCGCGCCGGTGCGCACTGGGCGCAAGCCCGCAGGTGCGGGACTGAGCGACAGTCTATCAACGACGCGTCGCGAAGATCGTGAGCCGCTTGCTCGCCGGGTGAAGGTTGGCCGCAGCGGCACAGTCGCGGGGCCGAGTTTCGGCACGACTGCGGTTCTCTACCTGTTCAAGATCCTGGGGCCATGACCCGATGAAGAAGATAGTTGCTGCGCGAGTCATGTCGTCTGGGGGATCTCATGAACGTCAAGGTCAAGTGGGTCGTCATCGCCATCGTGTGCCTGTCGTGCGTCGCCCTCCTGGGGGCCTGCGGATCGCAGTCGGGCGGCAGCGCATCGCCCACCCCCGCACCGCAGACGGCGCAGACGGCCAAACAGCAGGCCGCCGCGTACCTGAAGGCGCTCGCGTCGACCCTGAAGAGCGATCCGAAGCTCTGGGCAGCCTCTACGAAGATCCTGCACCAGTCCGCCAATGGGTTCAGCGTCGCCGCCCAGATCAACAACTCGCTGCTGCCGGCCCTCGAGCAGATACAGGCCGCGCTGGCGCGCATGGACCCGCCGCCGGCGTTTCGCGTGGCGCATGCCCGCATCCGGCAACTCTGCGCCACGATGAACGACACGTTCTACTACCTGCAGGCCGCCATTCGAGGCGCGGTCTTCACGGCGACTGTGCCACCCGCCTATACGGCCACCGGCCGACGGTACCTCGCCCGGATAAAGAAGGAGTCGCGCGAGTCGGCTGCCGCCCTCCGCGCGGCGGCCAGGCGGTCCGGCGTCAAGGTGCCGCCCGGGCTGATCAAACAGTCGTTGTCGTAAGGCTGCCGCTCGGCGCCCTCGGGGCCGGATCCGGCCACGCCTCCGACCGTCCGGCCACGCCTCCGACCGTCTGACCACGCGCTAACGCTTGTCGTAGTTGTTCGGCGTTTAATCAGGGCAAATCCCTCCGAATACAAACGATGTGGCCCCGGCGGGGCCACATCGACAGAGGGAGGGCACCATGTACGAACCGGTCGTGCCGGGTGGCGTGACACCCGACAGGGACGATGCAGCCACGAGCGCCCCGGCCGCCTCAAGGGACGAGGACGCCCGCCTTGTGAGCCTCGGCTACAAACCTCAGCTCAGCCGGGTGCTGCCACTCTTCAGCAACTTCGCGGTCGCCTTTACCTATCTGTCGCCGATGGTCGGCATCTACTCGCTCTTCGTGCTCGGCGTGGGGACCGGCGGACCCGCCTACGTCTGGCTGACGTGGCTGCCGGTAGCCGGGATGCTCCTCGTGGCCCTGGTCTTCGGAGAAGCTCGCCAGCCACTACCCGGTCGCCGGCGCGCTCTACCAGTACAGCAAGTTCTCTGTGGGGCCCAAGTACGGCTGGTTCGTGGGCTGGTTCTACGGGATCGCGCTGCTCGTGACGGTGGCGGCGGTCGACACCGGCATCGTCTCCTACGTGACCGCCCTCATGCACAACTGGTTCAGCTGGAACCTCGACCCCACGAGCCACTGGGTGATCCTCATCGTCGTGCTGATCCTGCTGGGCATCCAGACGGTCGTCAACATCGCCGGCGCGAGGGTGATGGCGAGAGTGGCGCGGTTCGGCGTCTATGTCGAGATCGTCGGCACCCTGGGGGTCGCCCTGATCCTGGCCATCAAGGGCTTTCACCACGGCCTCGGCTTTCTGTTCAGCACCCAGAACGTGCAGCACGTGGCGAGCAACCCGCTCGCGCTGAACTTCCACGGAAACTGGTGGACCGGTGCGGCGCTGATCGCCGTCCTGGCGCCCGTCTACATCTTCTACGGCTTCGAGGCGGCCGGCGACATCTCCGAAGAGACCAAAGACGCCGGGCGTCAGGTGCCGCGCGCCATGCGCTGGGCGCTGATCATCGGCGGCATCGCGTCGTTCATCCTCATCGCCGCCCTGTTGCTGGCCATGCCGGCCCACAACGCGGTGGGCGCGACCGTCAAGGGCGGCGGCGTGCCCTTCATCCTGGCCGAGCTTCCCAGCGGCGTGCAGGACTTCCTGCTGCTGCTGATCATCTTCGCCTTCTTCTCGTGCGGCAGCTCGGTGCAGGGGGCCGGCACCAGGCTGGCCTTCTCGTACGCCCGTGACGGCGCCCTGCCCGCGTCGAGCTGGGTCGCCAGGGTGAGCCCGCGGCACAAGATGCCGGTCAACGCGCTGCTCGTCGGCACGGTCGTCACTGTGCTGTTCGTGCTGCTCACGTTCATCTCGCCGAACCACAACGTGCACTTCGGCTTCATCACCTACCCCGCCAACACCAACGTGCTGGTCTCGCTCGTGTCGTTCGGGGTCAGCGGCATCTATCTGTCGTTCCTGCTGACGGTGATCGCCGCCACCATCGCGCGTGCTCGCGGCTGGATCCCCCAAGGCGCCTTTCGCCTGGGGCGCTGGGCGTGGCCGGTCAACATCGCCGCCCTCGCCTACCTCGGCCTGATGTTCGTCAACATCGTCGTGCCGACCGGGCTCGCCAGCCCGCGCGGGTACTTCAACCTCGACTGGATCACCCTGACGGTGATGGTGATCATCGCCATCGTCGGCGCCGTCTACTTCGTGATCGCCCGGCCTGACACCAAGGGGGTGAACAGGCACCTCCACGACGACCTCGAGCCGACCGGCGCCGAGATCGAAAAGCGCGAGGTGGCTTGACCGCTTCGCGGCTTTGGTGCCGCGGAGCGCAGCGGAGGGAGCGCGGAAGGGGAGCGGGGGCGCTGGATAGGGGGCGGTGGGCGCGGGAGAGGGGGAAGCAGGGGCGCGGGGAAGGGGGCGACGGCGGCACGCCGTCGCCCCCTTCCTGCCTGCGAGCCCTCTGGGTCCGGATCCTCCGTAAGCGTACGTACGAGACATCTGTCGCGCGGTGGTATACGGTGGCGTCGGGCGCACTCCGCGCCGGGGCGATCGGGAGGGATCGGACAATGCGCGTTGCCGTAGGTAAGCGGACTTCACTAGTTGTCGTCATGGCACTGCTGGTGGCCGGTGCGCTGTGGGCGGCGGTCGCCGCGCCGGCCGCCAAGGCCGCCCCGCCGACCAACACCTGGGACCTGAGCGCGCTGCAGGCGCAGCTCGAGAGCGGCCCCGTGCAGGGCTACTTCCTCACCGTCTTAGGGGGCGCTACCGAGGCCGACCAGACGCCGGTCGCCGTTCCGGCCACCATCGAGAGCATCGTGCCCGGCGAGACGCAGGACGGTGCGCTCATCCTGTTCTCGGCCGACACGTCGGTCACCGGCAGGGGCGGGATCGCGGCCGGCATGAGCGGCAGCCCGCTGTACGCCGGCGACCCCAACGACCCGCAGCCGGCCACCGACCCGCTGATCGGCGCGGTGTCCTACGGCGACCTGTTCACCACCGACGGGCTCGGGTTGGCGACGCCGATCGAGTACATGATCGCCGTCCAGACCGACAACGCGGCGAGCAGGGCCGTGGCGCCGGCGGCGCACGCCGAGTCCGTGCAGCTCGCCAAGCCGGTGACCACCTCCTCGGCGACGGTCAAGCGCGTCGTCGTGGCGGCGAGCGTCGGCAAGGCCAAGAGCGTCCAGGCCACGTCGGGCTCGGCCGTCTTCGCGCCGCTCGACGTCATCGAGATCGGCGGCGTCAGCGCGCAGTCCAAGCTGTTCAAGAACACCGCCGCCAAGCTCGAGGGCGCCGGCTACCAGGTCGAGGCCGCGGCCACCGCCGAGGCGGCCGGCGACTACACTCCGGACTGGAGTCAGACCCTCCAGGCCGGCTCCTCCGTCGGCACGCTGTACTCGACCGGCGACCTATGGGTCGGCGCCGCCGGCACCGTGACCTACGTCGACGGCACCACGGTCATGGCCTATGGTCACCCGCTCGACTGGCTGGGCGCGACGACGGGCTACCTGACCAACGCCTGGGTCTCGGGCATCTGGCACAGCACCCTCGAGCCCTACAAGCTGATGGCTCCGGCCGCCGTGCAGGGCACGATCACGCAGGACCGCAACTCGGGCGTCGAGGGCGTCGTCGGCACGCTGCCCACGACGCTGACGGTCTCGTCTTCGGCGACGTTCGACGGCACGACGAAATCGACCGAGACGCAGATGCCCGAGGCTGTGGTCGCGAGTCCCACGTTCCTCGAGACGTTCGGCGCCGGCCTGGCCACGTACGCGGCCCAGGGGGCGATCTACAAGGCGATCGACGCCGGCCAGCTGAGCGGCAGCGCCACCACGACCTCCACCGTCGTCGTCAACGACGGCACCAAGGACTACACCGTCACGATCAATAACATCTGGGACGATCAATACGACGTCACCTACGACGCGACCGGCGACCTCGACAACATGCTCTACACGCTCACCGCGAACCCCGACGGCATCGCCCCGGTCACCGTCAAGTCGGTGGACCTCCAGACGACGCTCTCGGCGCAGCCCAACGAGACCCGCATCGTGTCGGTCTCGGTGCCGGGCGGCCTCAAGATCGGCGCCAACACCGTGACCGTGCAGCTCGCGCAGTACGGCGTCGCCGCCCTGCAGACCGCTCACGTGACCCTCGATCTGCCGCGCGGCACCGACCTGGGCGCCGATATCGAGGTCTACGGCGCCGGCGACGGCGGCGACTACTACGACTACGACGACATGATGGCAGCCGACTCGGCGACGACCGCCAAGCCGGCGAGCGACGATCGCCAGAGCGTGGCCGACATCGTCAGCGCGCTCGAGGCGGCGCCCACCAACAACGACATCGTGGTCGATTACCTGAACGGCGGCGACTACTCGTCGCAGGAGCCCGAGGGGATCGGCGCGACCACCGCGTACGTCAACGGCGACATCGAGATGAGCTCCGACCAGATGATCCTGCGGGCGCTGCGCCCCGTGGTGAAACGGCACTCGTCGGCCAAGCTGATCGGCGCCATCATGAACGTCGATGCGCCGACCACGGTGTCGATCTACGAGCGCCACGCCGGCCAGAAGACCGACAAGTTCGTCGCCACCGTCCCGGTCAAGATGACCGCCGACGGCACCGGCGAGTTCACCTTCACGCAGAAGAACCTCGACAAGTCGACCCGCTTCACGGCGATCTGGAACGGCGACGACTCCGACCTCGGCGCCACCGCGACGGCCGTCGTCAGGGTGAAGTAAGACAGCAGCCTGTGTTCCGCGCATGCGCGTCCGCGACGGGGGCGGGGTGGCTCGGCAGCCACCCCGCCCCCGTCGCTCGTTTGCGGTCGCACTCTGAGCGGGCAGGGCGACGGCGGCTGGTCGCGATGCTTCGACGCCGCCGTGTCTGGGCAGTTTCACAGCGTTCGCTCAGCGGTTCGCCAGCACCGGGGGTTACACTGCCAGAGTCGCCATCGGCCACGGAGGTGCGGAGACGACGATCGCCTTTGGACGGCCTTGCCATCGGCCGACCCGGGCGCGACACTGAGATCCAGTGAGCTGCTCCTTCTCGGGCAGCGCGCGATCCAATCCGGGCAGCGCGCGATCCTCGACGACCGATCGTCGCCGCCTTGCGGGACCGCTTTGACGGCGGAGATGCGTAGACGTGCCGAGGACCAGGTTCAGACTCGACCACCCGGGGCTCTCCGGAAGGGCTGCCGGCGGCCGCCTGCCCCTGCGCCCGCCGTCGGTAGCGGTGCGCGTGGCGATCGTCGGCGGCCTCGTCGTCGTGCTGCTCGGGGTGCTCGTCTTTCGTTTGTGGTTCCTGCAGGTCCTCGACAGCCAGAACTACCTGGCTCAGGCTCAGAACAACAGCCTGCGCAGCATCGAGATCAAGGCGCCGCGCGGCGTCATAGAAGATCGCAACGGCACGATGCTCGTCGACAATCGCCCCGGCCTGGCGATCGGCATCCGCCCCATGGACGTGCCCAAAGGCGGCCTGAGCGAGCTGGCCCACCGTCTGTCGCCCCTGGTCCACGTGCCGACCAAGACGATCCTCGCCCTGGTCGCCAAACAGTCGTGGCTGCCCTACGACCTCGTCATCATCAGGCGCGACGCGCCCAGGGGGCTGGTCACCTATCTGCTGCAGCGCGACCAGTCCTTCCCGGGTGTCGAGGTGCAGGAGAGCTACCTGCGCGCCTACCCGCTGGGCGACCTGGCGGCGCCCATCCTGGGCTACCTCGGCCAGATCGATCCCCAGCAGCTCAAGCAGGCCAGGTTCAGGGGCTACCTGCCCGACGACGAGGTCGGCCAGAGCGGCGTCGAGGCCACCTACGACCGCTGGCTCCAGGGCAAGGACGGCGCCTCGATGGTCGAGGTCGACGCTGAGGGCAAGCCCGTGGCGCAGGCGGCCGGAGGCAGCCTGCCCGAGCCCGGCGACAACCTCGTGCTCACACTCGACGCCCGCGTGCAGAAGGCCGCCGAGAACGCGGTGCGTTCGGGCATAGAGCTGGCGCACGTCGCCGGCTACCCGCAAGCCCGGGCGGGCGCCGCGGTCGTCCTCGACGCGAAGAGCGGCGCGGTCGTGGCCATGGCCAACTACCCCAGCTACGACCCGAACTGGTTCTCCGGCGGCATCAGCGTCGCCCACCTCAAGCGCCTGCTGCGGCCGCAGGCCGACGATCCCCTGCTCGATCGCGCCATCGCCGGCGAGTACCCGACCGGCTCGACCTTCAAGGTGGTCGACACGATCGCCGGCCTCGAGACCGGTGTGCTCAGTCCGTCGACGACCCTGTACGCCGGCCCGACCTACTCGAACCACGGCGCGGTGTGGCACGACTGGAACCCCAACGGCCACGGCACGATCGACCTGACCCAGGCCCTGGTGCAGTCGGCCGACACCTATTTCTACCAGGTCGGCTACGACTTCTACCTGCGCTCCGGCACCGACCTCGAAGGCTGGGCGCAGAAGCTGGGCTACGGACACCTGGCCGGCATCGACCTGCCCGGCGAGTCGCCCGGCGTCGTGCCGACGCCCGCCTGGCTGCGCCGGACGTACTCGAAGAAGACCGACCCCACGGGCTGGCGCATCGACAGCATCTGGAAACCAGGCAACTCGATCAACCTGTCCATCGGCCAGGGCGACCTGCTGGCCACACCGCTGCAGGTGGCCGTCAACTACGCGGCGATCGCCAACGGGGGCTACCGGGTGACGCCGCACCTTGGCATGAGCATCGACTCGCCACAGGGCTCCGTGCTGCGCAAGCTCCCCTACACTGCGCCGAGCAACCTGGGCATAGATCCCAGTTACCTCGCCTTCGTGCGCAGCGCTTTGCGCGAGGCCGCCTCGACCCCGGCCGGCACGTCGTACGGCACCTTCGGCAGCTACCCGGTGGCGGTGGCCGGCAAGACCGGCACGGCGCAGGTCGCAGGTAAGGGCGACTACTCCTGGTATGCGAGCTTTGCGCCGGTCAATGACCCCAAGTACGTGGTGGTCGTCATGATTGAGCAGGGCGGCGAGGGCGCCGACGCCGCGGCGCCGGCGGCGCGGCTCATCTACAACGCCCTCTTCCACATAACGGGGGGCGGTGTCGGCGGGGCCCCGCACGGGGACTGAGAAGCGCAGGAACTGGGTCGTCGCGCCGAGGCGGCGCGTCACCGGGCGAAGGAGGGCCATGGCGGAGAAGCGTCGGATCGGCACGCTCGAGGTCTCGCCGGCGGGCCTGGGCTGCAACAACTTCCGGCGGCGGCTCGACGCCGCCGGGGCGGCGAGCGTCGTCGAAGCCGCCCTCGCGGCCGGCGTCACGCACTTCGACACGGCCGACGTCTACGCCGACGGCGCCTCCGAGGCGCTGCTCGGCTCGGCTCTCGGCGCGCGGCGCCGCGACGTCGTGGTCACCACCAAGTTCGGCATGGGCGAGGTACCCGAAGGGTTGTCGGGCGGCGATCCGCGGTGGGTCAGGCGCGCCTGCGAGCAGAGCCTGGAGCGCCTGGGCGGCGAGTACATCGACCTCTACCTGCTGCACCGGCCCGACCCCGCGGTGCCCATCGCCGACACGCTGACCGCCATGAACGAGCTCGTGGCCGAGGGCAAGGTGCGCGAGATCGGCTGTTCGAACTTCTCCGCGGCGCAGCTCGCCGAGGCCCACGAGGCGGCCCGCGCCGGCGGCCTGCGCGGCTTCGCCTGCGTGCAGAACGAGTACAACCTTCTCGCACGCGAGGCCCAGCGTGAGGTGCTCGCCGCCTGCGACTCGCTCGGCATGGTCTTCGTGCCCTTCTTTCCGCTGGCCGTGGGGCTGCTGAGCGGCAAGTACCGAGGCGGCCGGCCGACGCCTGCCCAGACGCGCCTCGCGGGACGTGAGGCGCTCGTCGAGGAGCGGCTGCCGCAGATCGAGCAGCTCGCCGCCTACGCCGAGCACCACGGTCACACGCTGCTCGAGCTTCGCCTTGAGCTGGCTGGCCTCTCAGCGGCAGGTCGCCTCGGTGATCGCCGGCGCGATGACGTCCGAGCAGGTGCGCGCCGACGTGGCGGCCACCACGGCCTGGCGGCTGAGCGAGACGGACCTGGCCGCGGTCGAGCGCCTCTCCGGCTAGCGCCCCCGGCGCGACAGCCAGGTCTCTTTGGCCACGAGGCCGTCGCCGAAGGCGAGCACGCGGTTGCGGCCGGCGCGCTTGGCCGCGTACATGGCCCAGTCGGCCTTGTCGAGCAGCTCGTCGCGCGCCGAGGCGTCGGTCGGGCAGGTGGCAACGCCCACGCTGACCGTGAGCGGTTTGTCGGCCTTGATGCTCGAGGCCTCGACCTCGGCGCGGATCCGCTCGGCCACGCCGAGCGCGTCGGCGGCGTCGGTGTCGACCAGCACGAGCACGAACTCCTCGCCGCCGTAGCGCGCCGCCAGGTCGATGCGCCGGCTGCGCGCCTCGACGACGCGCGCGATGCGCGCCAGGGCGGCGTCGCCCGCCTTGTGGCCCCAGGCGTCGTTGAAGTCCTTGAAGCAGTCGCAGTCGCAGAACAGCAGGGACAGCGTGGTCTCGCGACGCGCCGCGCGCTCGAGCTCCTCTTCGAGGCGCTCGTGCAGGTAGCGGTGGTTGTAGAGGCCGGTGAGGCCGTCGGTGATGGCCTCGACCTCGGCGCGGCTGAAGCGGATGGCCGCCGACTGCAGCATGGCCGCCAGGGTGTGAGAGCGGTCGCCCTGCAGCGAGCGGTCGAGCGACTCGACGATCGGCGCATCGACGCTGACGGCGCCGACCACGTCGCCCCGGCCGTCGCGCAGGGGAGCTATGCCCGACACCCAGACGCCGAAGTCGTCGGCGTTCAGGACGTTGGCCACGAGGCCCTCGCCGGCGAGCACGCGGGCGAGCTCGTCTTCGGGCAGCCACGGATCGCCGCAGCGGGAGAACTGGCTTTCGGTCTCGCCGGTGTCGAGCACCGTGATGCACTGGTCGCCCCGCAGGGCGAAGCTCGTGACGAAACGCACCGGCGGGTGCTCGTCGCGCAAGCGGCGCAGCGCGGCCACCATCGTCAGGTAGGCGGGCGACGCTTCGTCGGCGCGGGCGTGCAGCAGGGCGTGAGCTTCGGGGTCGACGAGCGTCGCGGCCTGCTGGGCCAGGGCGGCGACGCGCGTGCGGCGCCGCCGCAGGCGTCGCAGCACGCGCAGGAACGCCTCGACCATCTTCGGGTCGAACTGCGTGCCCACGCAGCGCCGCAGCTCGGCGAGGCACTGGCTGTAGCTGAGCGCCGGGCGGTAGGGTCGCCGGCACGACATGGCGTCGTAACAGTCGACCACGCACATGGCGCGGGCGATCAGCGGGATCTCCTCGCCGGCGAGGCCGTCGGGGTAGCCGCCGCCGTCGAAGCGCTCGTGGTGGTGGCGCACGCCGGCCACCAGCTCCTTGTCGAACAGGGGCCGCACGATCTCGGCGCTGATGCCGGGGTGCTGGCGCACGAGCTCCCACTCTTCGGAGGTGAGAGGACCGCCCTTGAGCAGCACGCGGTCGGACACGCCGATCTTGCCGACGTCGTGCAGGAAGGCGGCGTTCTCGACCTCTTCGAGGCGCTCGTCGGGCCAGCCCAGTTCCTGGCTGAGCAACGCCATGTAGGCCGCCACACGGCTCGCGTGTCCCAGGGTGTAGTAGTCCTTGGCCGACAGCGCCGAGCTCAGCGCGCGCAGGTTGCCCAGGTGCAGGCTCTTGACCTCTTCGTACAGCCGGGCGCGTTCGAGGGCGAGGGCGACGAGCTGGCAGACCGCCTCGGCGGTGTCGATCTCTTCGGCGGTGAACCGCCGTTCGACGCGGTCGAGCAGCCCCACGAGGCCGATCACCTTGTCGCGCGCCACCAGGGGCAGCGAGACGCAGCTGCCCTGCCCGTAGCCCCGCATGTTGTCGCGCTCGTCGCGGCTCAGCCGCGGGTCGTCGAGGTTGCTCACGCAGACGGCGCTGCCGGTCTCTACGGCGAGCCGTTTGCACGGCCAGTGCTCGAGCGCGACCGACTGGCCCACCCACGTGTCGTCGCGCGCGCCGAGCACGGTCGAGGCGATGCAGACGATGCGGCCATCGTCGTCGAGGCGGTAGATGTCGCAGTCGGGGATCTGCAGGGCGGCGCTCAGGCGCCGGGCCGCCGACTGCAGGACCTCGCCGATCTCAAGGCTCGAAGCCAGCTCGAGGCTCGTCTCAAAGAGGAGCTGATACCGTTCGCCGCCGTCGCTGCCGCCGTCGCTGCCGCCGTCGCTGCCGCCGCTATTGCCGCCGGCACTGCCGTGGCCACGAGCATCGGCCCGGTCGGCGCCGTCGGTCGTCGTTGAGCGGAGCGGTACGCGTGCCGCCGTCGTCGGCACGAGCGCGGCCAGCTCGTCGGCCAGGAAGCGGCGCTGACCGCCCGGCGTGAGACGGCAGGCCAGCCTGCCGTCGGCAGCCCAGCGACGCACTGTGCTTGGGCTGACGTCGAGCAGATCGGCGGCCTGCTGGACGCGCAACCAACGGGGACGCTCGGTCTTGGACTTCACGGTAACGGTATCGGTCGTTGCGCGGCGGCCCTTGACTAGCCGCGTCGGGCGCCGCGGCGCGACCCTCTCGCGCCGTGTCGACGTCGCGCGGGCGGGGGCGCCGCGGGTGGCTCGTCAGGCCGCGCGTCGCGCGCCGGCGCGCGTGGCGCTCATGGCGCACAGCTCGCAGGCTTCGAGCAGCAGGTCGCCGCTCGATATCTGACGACTGGTCTCGCCGGTGAGCAGCGTGCGTCCGCAGACCTCGCAGGCGGTGACCGGGCGGCGCCGCTGCCTCACGCGTACGACCGCCACGACGGAGCGCTGCGCCGCGGCCGGGCCCTGCGCCGCGGCCGGGCCCTGCGCCGCGGCCGGGGCCTGCGCCGCGGCCGGGCCCTGCGCCGCGGCCGGGGCCTGCGCCGCGGCCGGGGGCATGGCCGCGGCTGGAGGAGTCGCCGCGGCCGGGGCCGTCGTCTGGGCCGCGGTCGCGGGGTGAGTCGTCGTCGCGGGCCGCGCGATCGGGCGCGAGAGCCGCCGCAGATGACTGTGGTCCATGGTCTGCCTCCCATGCGCCTGACGCTCGTGGTCGCGCGGTCGCTTGCCCGGGGCGCTCACGACGTGCCGGCCGCCGTTCGACTGTCTTGCCGCCCCACACTCTTCCCGCGACGCGGGCACAGCCGGCCGTTTGCGCGGACGCGGGGCTAGGCAGAGACTCCGCTGCTCACGAGGGGCGCTGGCGCGCGCCAGCGGCAGCCCACGAAAACGTCGACCAGGGCGGGGTCGAACTGCCGGCCGGCGCCGTTGCGCAGTTCGGCCAAGGCGATCTCGGGCGACAGCGCCGCGCGGTACGGGCGGTCGGAGGTCATGGCGTCGTAGGCGTCGGCCACGGTGATGATGCGCGCGCCGAGCGGGATGTGCGTGCCGGCCAGGCCGTTGGGGTACCCGTGCCGTCCCACTGCTCGTGGTGGTGGCGTATGTAGTCGCGTCCCTTGCGGTACATGCTGAACTGACCGGCGAGCTCGCTGCCGTCGGCGGGGTGGGCCACGATCGCCTGGCGCTCCTCGTCGGTCAGGGCTTCCTTTTTGTAGAGGATGCGGTCGGCCGTGGCGATCTTGCCCAGGTCGTGCACGCGCGCGGCCGAGACGATCAGCTCGACCTCGTCGCGCGGCAGGGCCATGGCGCGGGCGATCTCGCCGGCGTAGCCGGCGACGCGTTGCGAGTGGGCGTAGGTGTACTCGTCGCGCTTGTCGATGGTGTCGGCAGCAGCACGAGCGCGTGATCGGTCTCGGTCTGCAGGTTTGCGTAGAGCTTGAAGCCGTTGTAGATGACGAACACCAGGAACGGGAAGTAGAGGATGTCCCAGCGGCTCTCCTGGTAGGCGAAGGCCAGCAGCGCGCCGAGCCGGCACCATCGAGATGTATGGCACGCCCATCTTGCCGAGCGTCGCCGCCAGCCGGTGCGGCATGGTGCGCCCGGAGATGCTGATGACCACGACGACAAGCTTGTCGTCGACCACCAGAAAGACGACCGCCGCGACCAGGATGGCGAGGGCGTCGTTCTTGAGGCTGACCGGCCCGGCATGGCGCCGCTCGTCGGCGAGCGCCGCGAGCCCCCCGACAGGGCGAGCCGCTGGCGTTGAACACCACGCGCGTCCAGTGCAACCGCGAGATGACGAAGTCGCTGAAGAAGACACCGGCGATGGCGACGATGCCGGCGAACGCCGGGCCGTAGAGGATGGCGGCGGCAAAGCTCACCGTGAGCGACGGCGACGTGCGCCTCGAGGCTCGACGCCACGGCCCAGTGCTCGCTGGCGATGGCGGCGAGGGCGAAGATCAGCAGGTCGATGCCGTGACCGTGCGGGAGTCGTGGGCGGTGGCAGCCAGGAGCAGCACCGCGCCGGCGTGACGATGGTGATATACGCTGCCAGGGCCGGCGAGAGCGAGGCTGTGCCGGCGCTTGCGGATGGCTGGCTGATGGTTCCGCAATCCCTTCGAGGCTGACCGGACCGAGACCAACGGCCGGGCGTCACGCTCACTCGCCTTGGCGTACTCGGCCTCGAGTGCGGGTATCGGGACGGGGCCGTCTGACTGGAGCCCCCTCGCTCCCGGGGCCGGCCGGCGCACGGCGCAACTGCGTGGCAAGCGAAGCCGCGGGGCAGAGACCTTTCATGTGCAAGGCCGCAGTTCAGGCCGCAACCGTGACTCCCGGGGAGGGACCTCATGTCCTCTGAAGACGACGTGCGCAACGCTTCGACCAAGTTCTACGCCGGGCTGCAGCGCATGCTCGACGGCGACGGCTCGTCGCTGAACGAGGAGCTGGTCGCACGACGCGACCGTGACGACCATGCACCCATCGGCGGCCTGCAGACCGGCTGGGACGAGGTGCGCGGCTCAGGTTCGAGGGCGTGGCCCAGCTCGCCTCGGGCGGCCACGCCGAGCTGCTCGGCCGGCGCATTGAGGTCGTCGGCGACCTGGCCTACGAGATCGGCATCGAGAAGGGCGAGGCGACGCTCGCCGGCGAGCAGATCGCGATCGAGCAGCGGGTCACGTACATCTATCGCCGCGAAGCCGACGCCGGAAGATCGTCCATCACCACACCGACATCTCACCGGCGATGGTGGCCTGCTCCCCGCCCTGGAGAAGGCCGCCTGACCCGCACACGTGCCCGACATGGACTGCCCTTGTCCAGCGCGCGACTGAGCGATCCCGACAGGCTCTACGAGGTGCAGCGCGCGCTCGCCGCGCGCGGCGTCGAAGCCGAGGTGTGGGACGAGGCGGCGCACCGGCGGCGCAGGGGCGCCGCCGCTCCCGACTGCGCCTGATGGTGTGCCGCCAGGACGTCGTCTACGCGCGCTGGGTGGCGCACGCCGCCGGCCTCAGACACCTGGCGCGACGAGCCCGAAGAAGCCGCATGACGACGTAGGGCGCGTGCTCAGTAGTCTGTCCTACGGTCTTCTAGATACTTGGCAGGCGGCGTGCCGCCACCGGTGGGTCTGGACGGACGACCGTCATGAACCGCGATGACGCGCCGCCACGAACGGGACTCCGGCACGCGCCTCGGTTTGTCGGAAAATGGGGGGTGCACTTGATTTGCATCGATGTATCATTCAAAGGTCGTGCTATAAAGAGCTCCAGCTGGATTCTGAGGCGCCGGGTGGGGCGTTGTTCTGCGGAGCGGAGCCTTGGGAGGTCATATGCCAGAAGTTGAGATGCGCACGGAGAAAGCCAAGCTTCGCAAGACCCTACGTCGCTGGGACTTGGCTTTGTTTGGTGCCTGCGCAATCATCGGGTTCGACTCGCTGGCCTACACCACGGCCTCCGGTTGCGGCCAGCCATCACCTGGCTGATCATCACCTTCTTCATCTTCCTCATCCCGTTCGGTCTTACGACTGCCGAAGTGACCGCCGCTTTCCCAGCCGAGGCGGTCCTATGTTGGTGTCGCATGGCCTTCGGCGGGCTTTTCGGCGAAGTCGCGACCATGATGTACTGGCTCTCCAACGCCGTCTGGCTGGGCGGCACGCTGACGGCCGTGACGATCGGCGTCATCGACGTCTTCTTCACGCCCAAGCATGCGCTCAACACCTGGGAGTCGATCGTCGTCGGGCTGATCTTCACTTGGGTGACCATCCTTCTCTCCGTGATCAACCTCAAGTACGGCAAGTGGACGGGCAATATCGGGACCGGCCTCAAGGGTATCACCATGGCGATCCTCGTGATCCTGACCATCGTCTTCCTTGCCCGGCACGGCCTGCCCAAAGGCATCGCGCCGGCCAGCTCTTACACGCCCAGCGTCACGGGCTTCCTGGCGATCATCGGGGTCATCGTCTTCCTCTGGGTCGGCTTCGAACTCGCCGGCTCGGCTTCCGAAGAGATGGTCAACCCCCAGAAAGACGTACCGAGGTCGATCTTCAGCGCCGGCCTGATCACCACCGGCATGTACGTCGCCGTCATGCTGGCCATGCTGCTCCTGCTCACCGAGAAGCAGCTGGGCGCGGCTACCGGTATTCCGGCCGCCGTCAACGTCGTCCTGACCAGCGCGGCGGGCGGCGCAGCCAAGGCCCTGGGCTACTTCCTGGGAGCCGTCCTTATTCTTGGGTACCTGAGCTCCGCCTCGGTGTGGACTCTCGGCTCGGCTCGCGTTCAGGCAGTCGCCGCCCTCGACGGTTCGGCGCCTCGGCTGCTCGGCAAGTTCAGCAAGCAGGGCACGCCGCTGCCCATGTGTATCCTCATGGGCATCGTCGGCTCCGTCATGTGTGTGATCATCTTCTTGGTCACGAGCGGCAGCCTGAAGGCGTTCATCGGTGTGATGATCGCCCTCGATACCCGCTGACGGTCGTGGTGTATGTGTTCCTGATCCCGGCGATAGTTCGCCTGCGTACCAGGGAGACTCAGACTTGGCGAGAGCTTCCAAGCACAGGTCGGTATTCCGGTGGGTATCCGTGCTCGAGGCTTCGGGCGATTGGCGTAAGCGTGAACCGAAGATGCTTGCCCATTCTCGACGGTCCGTCACGAAACGCCGAGAGCTTGATGGGCGACAGAACGTTCTCGCGGTGGTCGCTAAGGACAAGCGTGAATCGTAGCGCCCAGCTTCCGGGTACTCACGGACAGACGCGTACCCAGGCAAAGGGGTTTCGTCGGGCGCGCTTCCGTCTTTCCACGAGTAAACGCGGACAACGATATCGAGCGGCACTGCATCCGGCGGCAACGCACACCGCACGGCCCGCAGGCACGCGTAGTCGGCGTCTTCGATGCGGTCGCGCCCAATGGCGCACGCCGGGCACTTGATGGTCGGTGAGGCCTGTAGCGCTTCACCGTCCCCCATCATGATCAAGAACAGCGAGGCCTTCTCGGCGGTCTCCATGGCCGGCGGGAAGGCACGGGAGTAGTCGTCGACCGTCTTGCGGTGCTCTTGGCAGATCACCCACGTCCGACCCACCACGGCGCGAACGCCGCCGCCCACTTCGATGGTCTCGCTCATGATCGCTTCATCTTTCGCAGCTCAGAGATCGCCGACCTGTGTGGACTGTCGCCGGCCGCGCGTCCAAGCTGCTTCTGAGCGCCCCGTGGCGGATAGTAGTAGTCACCTCGACTTCGTCGAAGAATATTCACGCCACATCGGTTGCAGCGGACCCAGAGTTGTGTCCTGGCTTGATATCGGTGCGCAAGAACATCGCCTCGAGTGCCGCCACCGTATTGAGCGGGTTTCCGCAACGGCACGTAATGACCTTGTCATCGTCGGCCATCGTGGGAGTACTTCCTACGGGTCCGTCTAGTCCCGATGTCCCACCAGTCGTGCCGTTCATCCCGCTCATTACCCCTGTCCTTTCACATCTTGCAGCAAAAGCTTGTGCGCCCCACCGAGCTTCGCGCGATTGAGGGCGCGCTTAATAACGAGACCGACTTCGTTCTCGAGCGCAGCTCCGCTCGAGGGCTTCGGAGTCGCCGCGACGATCGCATCGATGAGTCCGTCTTCGGCGGGGCGCCCTTTGAGGTGGATCTCCACGATCCGTCGCGCCGCAACAGCGTCGGGGTACGGGATCTCGATGTGGCGATCGACGCGTCCTGGACGCATGATCGCTCGATCAAGCACGTCAGGACGGTTGGTGGCAAGAATGACGAGCGGCGCATACTTGCTTGTCGACAGGCCATCCATTTCGGTCAAGAACGCAGGGACGATGGTGCGCGAAAGTCCGTCCCACGGGCCATCCCCACGCTTGAATAGGAGCGCTTCGCACTCATCGATGAACAAGATCGCTGGATAGCCGTGCTCTTTGAGGTGCGCTCGGCACGCATCAAAGATTCCCCGGATCGCCTTCTCGCTTTCGCCGACAAATTTGTTGAGGATCTCCGTGGGGCCCGTGATCGAGAAGAACCCGGTCGTTTTACCGCCTGGAGCTTTGCGAGCGCAGTTGCTGCGGCTCGCGCAAGGAGTGTTTTACCGCCCCCAGGAGGGCCCGTGAGCAAGATCCCACGCGGCGGCTTGAGCTTGAACGCCTTGTAAAGATCGCGGTGGACGACCGGATCTTCAATCGCTTCACGAAGCTCTTGTTTGACGTGCTCGAGGCCACCGATGTCGTCCCATTCGACGGACTCTGGCGTGGACTGCGTCACGGCTACTGGACCTAGATTGACGAGCGCGAGCTGTACGTCTGGGTCCACGATCACACGATCGCCTGCCGCGACCTTCTCGAGCCGGCCGTAGCGACACGTACGCGCGACGCTGCCCGACGTGCATTCAAACCGACGGTGCGGCAGCACGCCTGCAACGATGACGATGGGGCAGGCTTCGAGCGGCTGCTTGAGCGACTCGACAAGCGCGAAGCCCTTGTCGGTCTTTGCAATCGGACCGGGTCGCCATTCTCAGTGTCCGTTCCGTCAGGGATCGTGACGGTCGTGAACTGACGCGCCCCCACGAGCACGACCGCCCTATGACCGGTTCGCTTGATCACGATTCCGAACGGTCCCTCAGCAATGTGACCGCTTCGAATCGGCGCTTGTAGAGATCACGCTCGGCACGAAGCGGCTCCAGCTCGGCACGTAGCGGCGCCATCTCTTCTTGCAGCGCTTTGATACGCGCACGAAGAGGGACGGTCTCGTCGACACGAGAAGGCGGAATGTACGGCGGTGGACCCGGTGGCATCGTTACCCCAGGGACGCCAGGTGCCGGAACAGATTCCACCGGATCACTACCCTGGCGCCCGATCGTTCCGCCGTTCGTCTCCGCGATCTTTTCGACGATTCCGCGCTGACCAAACACCCGCAGCGGCGGGCGCGACGGAATAGGACGCGTTGGCATCGACGTCAGTCGGCCGATACGGCTTCGTCCTTGAGGCTGTGTGCTGCGAGACCGCCTTTACGGCCAGCCGCACTCGCTTCCTCTTTGGTCCATTTGTGGGCGGTCCCTTTTTCGTGAGCTGCCTTGCCGCCCTGCCGAGAAATCTCGGCGCGGCGTTCGGGGCTCAAGGCGGCGAACCCGCGCTTCTGTTTCTTCGTATCTGCCATGTGCTTTTCCTTCGAGGAGTTTCAGTGGTGGCTACGCGAAAAGACTCAGGGCTCCGTGAGTCGCGCGTGCGCCTCGTCGGCGATCTTCAGGCAGCCGCGAATGTCCGGACGATCGCTGTCGAGGAGCGAGACGGCCTTGAACAGAGCCGAGATGACGTCGTTGTACTTCGTCATGGCAGGCCCGTGGCCGCACATGCCTTCGGACGTACCCGCTGCGAGTCCGGAGCGGTAGGCGTTCTCGACGTGCGCCAGCACGAACACGATCTCCTCCGGCGGGAGACGGTTGAAGACGAGCTTGAGCGGCTCGGGAACGTTTGTGCGGCTGTAGATGTCGTCGCGAGCGGCCTGAGCTTGCTCGGGCGTGTTCACCGGTTGCGCCGTCGCTTCGGTCGCCGCAATGGGCGCGTCGCCTGGCGCTCGTGCACGTGCCCGTGCGCTCGCGCCCGCGCGTGAGGCTCGCGTCGGCTTGTCAGAGGCGTCCGTCATGGCGTCGAAATCCTCCGGAGTGATCACTTCACCGTTCGTCGTTGTTCCGTTGTTCATCGGGATACCTTTCGCGCGTGGCGGAGAGAGAGTGTAAGCGGTACTTGCGGATGAGGCAAGGGTTCAGCTAGTACGGCGCAATACAAAGAAGTTGCGAGCGTAGTCCCAATGCACGGACTTGTGGATACGCATGCAGTCTCGGAGCCTGGTTGTCGCGTTGACGTCCGTGGACCATCCGCGTGCGTTGAAGCGATCGAGCCAATACTCATACGGCTGCTCGTTCACGTGGCCAACCCCACCCTGACCGACCGGCGCGCTGCTCCATACGATCGTTTCTTTCGCACCGGCCGTCAGGTACCCAACGA
The DNA here is from genome assembly GCA_963762885.1 of uncultured Alphaproteobacteria bacterium. Taxonomy (GTDB): domain Bacteria; phylum Pseudomonadota; class Alphaproteobacteria; order Acetobacterales; family Acetobacteraceae; genus JASHVB01. The sequence goes on along the minus strand of CAVXNH010000074.1, from coordinate 89,270 downwards.
GACCATCTGCGGCCGACGCCGGTAAGTGCTCGGCGACCTCTATGCAGATACCCACGTGAAAACCTGCATGGCCGCGTCTCCTCGCAAATTCCGCAGCCCAGGGACTAGAACCGTTCGCCGACATACCGGAGGCGGCTAAGTCTGCCTGTGCCAATTGATCTCGGATTTCAGAAGGCGCCAACGCAATAGCATCCTTAGATCCATCGACGCCGTGGACGTAATGTCCACGCAATTGCAGCTCAGCGAGGAGTAAGCCGCAACCGCATCCAAGCTCCTCGATGTGCTTTTTCTCAGGCCCAATGATCTCGTCGATGATCTTCGCCAGCGACGCGTACGTCTGACGCGATTTGACGTTGTTGGCGTAGAACGCTGCGTCATACAGCTCTACGTTTGCCTTCCGGCGAGTGACGCGGCAAGCAACCTGCTCGTCTTTGCTGTGCGCCAAAAACTCGATCTCAAACCCGTGTGTTACGAGCTGATCGTAGAGCGCTTTCATTTCGTGCGCCTCGAACCCCGGATAGTTCCAAAGCTCGTCGAAAACGATGTGGCTCACGTCAGCCAGGTGTGGCCGAATCGCTTTGAGTGCGGTCTGGGCAGCGCTTCCAATGTCGCAGTCGATATGCGCGAGCGTTACGGGCGCTTCGAAGCGAAACGTCGGAAGCGTGTCTTCGAAGAGCCCGACGACGAAATCGGCGCCAGGCACATCTGGCAAACGGCCACCGACGCTGAATGAGCCCTTTCGGGATGCCGGGCTTCCAATCCTCCGGCAATCCATGGAACGTGTCGAATCCGAAGACTTTGGCGTCACCCTTGGCTGCTGCCAGCATCTTGAGGCTTCGACCGCGGAAAACGCCGAACTCGAGCCACAGCCCCGCGTGGCGTAGCTCGGGGAGCGCGAGCACGTGGCGAGCGAGAAGTCGACACGCGGGGTCTCTTTGATAGCGGCAACCGATTCGGCGACGAAGCGTTCGTAGTCTGTCGTTACGTGCGAGCGTTTTGACTTCAGATCGTCTTGCAGCAAACGCTCCCAGTCATCGAGGCGCGCCGACCATCCGAATCGCTCCGACGCGCGACGGCGTCGTGCGTTCTGGTACTCGTGCTGAAGCGGGTTTTGCATCGCGCTCACGGCCGCTGCGACGAACATGCTCTGGTATCCCGGCTCCAGTGTCCAACCGCTCGGATGACCGGTACCCAGAATCAGTGCACCTTCGGATCCGACAATTTCGGAAGTCCCTGTCAGATCGGTCGTAACGATATCGAGTCCTGCCGTCAGGGCTTGTGCGGCCACCGCTGGCCAGCACTCGGGCCAGTGCGTCGGGTAGAGCCACAGGGAAGCCCCAAGCATCTTTTTGGCGATCTCCTTCGGGGGTAGCCGCGGGTGGAACGTGACCCCCATGGCCTCGAGCATCGGCCGCTTCCGATCAAAGTATCGAATCTGCTCCGCGAAGGCCACGTTCGTTGGAAGACGCTTCCACTCGTCGTAGCCGTAGAACAGATCGAGAGTCGCATCTGGAACCTCCGCCCGAATTTTCGGCCAGATGTCGATGAATGCCATCAGGTGGCGCTCGTGCGCGCTCATGCAGACGGCCTTGTGTGGTTCACGTTGATCGTGCCATCGTTCGCAAATCTTCGATGCGAATGGCTCCACCGATGACGATGGCATTCTCTGGTTTGAGCACGGGGCTCGTTTCGAGAATCGATTTGCGATGCCATTCCGAAAGCGCAACAACACGATGCTCTGCGCGGGCGTTCTGAAGCGTGGGATCGTGTGCCCACACAAACTTGCTTGGCGCGTCCACAAGATCAAGAAGCTGCGGGAAGCGCCATGCGATGGCGACGTCAGCTCTGAGCCCTGCAACATCGCACTCGGCAGATATTCCACGTCGTCGTAGACGGACGGTTCGCCACAACGCGTGTAAACGCGCACGCGGTGTCCTCGAGAAGCCATGCCGCGAGCCCAGTCGCACGCGGCCGTCTCGCTCCCCCTACGCCGACCTCATCGACGCGCTTGGGGTTCCACTCTTCGCGCGTGTCGCCGCATGCCAGGATAATGTCGAGCTTGCCAGGTTTCGGACCGCCGCGCATTGATACGGGTGGTGGTTCAGTCGTGGCGTGCGCTAGTGCTGGTGGTGTTGTGAGAATCGCGTGAATTCCTTCGATTCCGCTCTGATCAACGGCGCCCCATTCGAAAAGCTTGACCAAGTTCCCCGACGAGACCCTTCTTCGTGATCGCGAGATTCAGTTCCCCGCGATGCTTCAGGAACGCGGGCGAGCCCGGGGTCGGCGCGAGAGCCACTTCGGTCTCCGTAAGCGCCTCTTGCTCGTGTCCGAGCGCTCGAAGGCACTCGATGAAATTGAAGCGGGCCGCGAGATGGGCGTGCGGGAACGTCGTGGTCGTTGACGTTGTCCTTCAGGTTCAGCCCTAGGCGAAAAATCGCACGGCAGCCCGATGCGCATGGTCCGCTCGCGCTTGATCGCCGAGCGACGCCGCCTCGAGAGCAATCTCTCGGTAGATCGCGCCTAGCAAGAGCGCGGGATCCTTGGCGGCATCGTTGATCCCGCCTGGAGAGTCGATCCCATAGAGCATATCGCCTTGCGCATTTGCAAGATACAAAAGCGCCCAAGCGAGTGCTGAGGTGTACCAGCCGTCCGCTTCAGATCCATCTTCGCGCGGTAGCCGTACATAAACGATCGTTCGACCGTTGCGCCGGGCGCGCGAGATAGGCGGTACAGACCTTGACGGCTTCCGCGTGACGCTTGCGCGAGATCAACTCACCGGCCAAGCAATAAAGCGTCCGAAGCGACGCTTTCTCAAGACCACCTTCGTCTTCGACGGAAGCCTGAAGGATCCGCAAGTCACGATCGGATTCACGGCCCACGTTCGTGCGGCGATGTGTCCAAGCCATGCCGTAGGTTGACGATCGCGACGTCGTCGTTTCGGTCTGAAAAGGACTGGCTCGCGCCAACCAAAAGCTCGTGGACGCGTCCCTCCCACTTGAAGGCACGGATGTCTGCCCGAAGGAACATGCGCTCCCGCTCGTGACGTACGGCGACCGCGTTCCCTTGGAACCCGTAGTTGTAGCCGTATCGAAACAGCACCGGTTTCTTGAGCTGAGCACGCAAGGCCCTGAGAACTTCGATCTCGGAGTGCAGGTTTGTGAAATCGGGCTCGTCGTCGGAGTCCGCCCAGAGCACGACTCCTGCGTCGCGAGCTCGAAGCTTCGCGTGCGCGCCTTCGAGAAGTCGTTGATCTTGCCGTCGGGGCCGTTGCAGTCCGTGAAGACCTCGAAGCGGTCGGCGAGCGCCTTGGCGATCTCGGGGGTCGCGTCGGTCGATCCGGTATCGACAACCACGATTTCCGCGACGTAATCGCGAATAAGCCGGAGGAGGATGCCGATTTGGGGGTTGTCGCGAACGATGATGCAGCACGAGACAGGGAGGCGCGTCGTCATGGAGACGACAGCTAGCTCAGCCTGACGGGTAGGTCAAGCAAGCAGCAGCGGAAGCGCGCTCACTGATCGATTCCTGCGTCACGAACGGCTCGCGCCCCAGATAACGACGGTTGCCATTCGCATCGTGCGGACATGGGGTTGCAGTGGTAGTCGTTCCATGCATCGCAGCAAGACGGAACACCGCAGCGCTCCTCGCCGAGGCCGGAACAGTCTTTCGTCTGAGGCGGGTGGACTGACGGATCGTGTGCCGCAATCCATGCGCAACCGACGCAGGCGAGTACGATGAGTGAGAGAGCTTTTTTCATTGTTGAACGCTCGTGATTGTCCAGCGCCAAACGCCCATGCGGTACCGCCGAATCCGCCACTACCTACGACGGCGTCAAGGTTCGCCGGAGTGAGATTGATCCCACACGTAAACGTTGTGTTGGATTCCTGCGCGCACGCCGTCGTGGATGCGTTGAGTTGTGTGGCGCCTTGCTGCAAGAAATATGACGTGAAAGAGCCATAGCGAATCCCGAAAGTAGACCCAGCGTCCACGTGCAGGTAACCGGGACCCCAGAGGGGACCGTGGCTAACGAGGAACCCACCTAGTTGGTCGATGCCGGTAGCGATGTAGACGCCATTTATGAAGTTGTCGGCGTTGACCACGATGTTGCCGCTGTAGAAACCATCAATGAAGGTAGATGCCGTGGACGCTAAGATAACATCATCCTCGAAGAGTCCGCTGTGAAAGTATCGGGATAATCGATGCCGTCGCGCTTATTATCCCGGCATCGAAGGTCGGGTTGAACATTCCAGAGATATACGCTAGGTAGGCGTTGTTATCGAAAGTCGGAGCGACTTGAGAATTGCTGCCTTGGAGGTAGTTACCGCTCGTCGCGTATTCAACCAATCTTGTCTCGATATCGTTGGAAAACACGACGCCCGCGTTGGATCGAAACGGCAAATATGAAACAAACGGAGACGGGTTATACCCATCTAGTTTACAGTTCACGACCATACTTGAAGTCGCAACGTCGCTCTGGTTGACGGGCTCAAAGCTCGCCATGTAGATGGTATAAGGCGTGTACGCGCTGACCACGTCACTCGTCGCCCACGTGTCGACTTCCGTAAGCGGGGTCGGGCACGGAAAACTGGCGGCAGTATCGCATCCGGTGACAGGCTGCGAAATGTCCCAAACGCTGCCGCTAGCGACCTTGTACGTCCACGCTTCGGACGGGTGTGTTGCGTTTACTAGGAGCTGATTAGTAACAACCCCGGTGAAACTTGAGAGGTTGGCTGTCAATAGTTGAGGGGTCGCGCGGTTCTTTGCCGTGACCGTTCCGATGGCGCCGGACCACGTGGCCGTGGGCAGATTGCAAGAGACGATGAAATTGGCGCTCGGATAGGTACCCAGGTACTGAATACGTGGCTGCATGTAGATCGTGTCCGGGTAGACCATCGAACTCATGATCGTAAGCGTAGTCTTCTGTTGAATAAGCGGCTCGTAAGTACCCCATCGCGACAGAATGCTTCCAAACGTCAAGCACGGACCATCACCCGACGTGCACGAAGAACTCGAACACGTGCGGTTGTTGTCGCTCGCGCAGGTAGAAACGTTGGAGCCGTCGAGGAACCAAGCGGCCTGCTTCCACGAAGGTGGGATGACGAACGGTCCCACCTGCCCCTGCGTTGCGCTGAGCTTGGTTTCGGTTTTTGCGGCCGGTTTGCACGCGACCACGAGTGCCAGCAGGAACGCCAGCGCAACACGCTTTATCATTTGGATTTCCTCTTAGGTTTACTGCGCTACGTTCGTAATCGTTCCGCCCCCCGGCCGGCCCACGCGACCCGTCGTCGATCAGGTCCCCGACGCCTTGATCTTGTACTTGCTCGTGCCGTCGAACTTCCACCGGCAGAACTGTCCCGGCGTAGCGAAGACGCACGCGGTGCCTGCCGTTTGGTAGACGCCTGGGCTGTTCGGATCTTCGAGCTGCATGCCAACGCCGGGCGAGACTGTGATGTTGTTGATGTTGGCTTCGCACCCGTAGTCGTTGACCTCGTACTCAGTGCCGAGCACTCCGCCGCCGAGCGTGATCGTAGAAATACTGCCTGACGTAGTGTCGACGAGCACTGTCTCGTCAGATGTCATGGTTACAGGCCCAGTGGCGTGATTGACGATGACGGTCGGACCTGAAATAGGTGTCGCTGTCGTAATCGTGGTCGACCACTCGCCCGAGATCGCCGAGTAGACGAAAATCCCGATCGAGCCCCGCGACACGATTTTGGTTACCACCCTGAATGGGCCCCGTCACTGTGGCGGATCCGCCGTCGGCCACGACAAACACAGGGTAACCAAGGAGGGGTTCCAGGGCAGCGCGATCGTCGCCGAGGTCTGCACGACGAGGACACATCGATCCTCTTGTCCCATTTGGTAGACTGTGTTGGTTTCAATGACGTTGCCGTCTCCGCTGGGTCCAGGGGACGTGGCGGTGTTGATGGCAATCGGGTCGCCGGGGGCGAGCGGTGCTGCTCGAGGCGACGAGCGTGACATCTTGCGCGGCGCAGTAGCCGCCAGGCGCGATCCACGGCGCGTTCCAGGGAGGATGATCTTGGGGGCCTTGCTGCGCTTGGTGTCTTTGGAGGACGGCATGTCCAGACACTACCACTCTACAGTTGAGCGGAAAGAGCTGAAATTTCAATGACATACGTACGACGTACACGCGACGCACAACCGGCGTGTATTGTTCGACGTTTGGCGTACAATCTGCTCATAGTGGCAGATAAAAAACGCCAAGAACGCTTCGCCGTTGGAGACGACAGCTAGCTCAGCCTGGCTGGCTGGTCAAGCGATCAGCCGATCTGTCCCGGTGTGCCGCTCGTGTAGTTGGTAACGTACAACCCGAACTCCCAAATGAGCGTGACTGTAACGGGCGATTCGCTCTCGTTGACGATAGTGCATGCGATGTTGCTTTCGGTGAGGTGGGCTCGTGAGGCACCACCCAGCGAAGTGGCAAGGGCTGGCTTGCATGGCGGTTAAGTTGGCATACTGCACTTTGACGTTGACGTCGATGTTTGCGTTAGGCCAAAAGTCCGTTCCGTTGTCGGAGAATGTAAAGGCGCCAGCGTCCGACGATCCGCCATTGATGTACACCGTGTTTGCGCCCGGAGCGAGCGTGATGCTTGTCTGCGGCGACTTCCATTGGGCTGGTGCTATGGGACCACATTCGTTGACTGCACTGCGTAGTTGTATTGGTTGTGAGCAAAAGTAACGGCTGCCGTGCCGCTAGCGCCGGTCCACGCATGGCTGAGCGTGAGCGTAGCGGGCAAGTTGTTGTTGTCGCATGCCGTGACGATTGTTCCGGACGGAAAACCGGATCCCGAAACGTTGTCGTAATTGATGCGGTTGTAAAGCTGTCCCGTGCTTGTGGCGGAGACTTGCGCAAAGCCATTGGTCACGTTGACCGTGAGGGTTTGCTGATCCCATCCGATGAAAGGGTCGGAATCTCGAAGCTGACCAATCATGCCAGCGGCAGTCCCGCCGTTGTAGGAGTTGAGGGGTGCATCTTGGTCGAGCGCGTAGTTCACGGTTACGGGTAGATTCGTGGGCGTGGCGCTGAGGGTGAGAACGACACTACTGCCCGAGACAACCGCGCTCGAGATAGTCAACGGGTTGGGAGGACTTGCGCCATCCCACACGGTAAAGCCGTGCCCCGCGGACCATTGGGTGTTACTCGACTGGTGCGGGTTGGGGATGTTCGCGTCGAAGACGATAGGAGGGTACGGCGCGAAGTAGTTGATGGTGATGACCGCGCCCGTGCGGGACAGAAACGTAGGCTGGACAGGAGACCAAAGAAGGCCTTGGTTCACGACTAGGTCAAAGACCTCGCCGTACTTCTCTCCTAGTCGCTGGTATCCCTGCGCTTGCAAGTGCAAATTGTCTTGCGCGTACTGGAAAGCATACTTTGGCCCGGTGACGATTATTTGCGTTGGGTGAGCGTTGCTCTGCGCAAGCAGTTGTACGCCTGTATTACCCCAGTCAAGATATGCAGGCCCGCACGCTGTTGGTCCGGCGCAAAATGGAATAGAGGATTGTTGCGATGCGATCATGACGAGCGGACGGGATTGGCCCGTAGTAGCGTGTGTATCAGACACATAGTCCGTGTACATTTGGTACACTTGCGTACCGTAAGAGGTGTTGTGGATCTCGGCATCGGCTTCGCCGTGTGTGAGAGTGACCGCTCCTACGAGGTAACTCTTTCCTAGGCCGGCTGCGAGGGAAGCATAGATGGCCGTTTCGTTGATGCTAGCGGGATATGGGCGGTAGCCTCCCTCTTTGTTGATGTTGGCGATAGGAGCGCCGGCCCACCCCACGGCCGTGGCGGCAATCGGGTAGTTGTTGCCCGTGCGCGCCTGCCAGAGTGCGTTGATGGTGTTGGCCATCCCTGAATTGGATGTTTCGCCGCTTAGGTTGTTCGGGTATTCGCCGTCCGTGTATCCAGGCCCGGTGCCGGCCACACCCGGCGGGTAGAATGGCCTCTCCGGTTCCACGAGGGGGACGATATTCCATCCAGCAATCCCAGCCCCTCCTTCAATGGGGAATAGTGGCGACCCGCCGTCGTAATTCAACATGATGTTGGCATAGGGGCTCGTCGTAGAAACTACGATCTGGCCGTAGCCGTTGTAGCCGGTGTCCAGGCTTTGCCCGGTAGAAATCGATACCCACAATCTGGGCAGGAATAGAGGGCCCTGGGCATTGCGCTGAAATGCCCACGCCGAATTTTTTACCGAAAGCGTACGACGCCGAGGGCGTGTGACGACACGCCCATAGGAACAAACTCAGGACACAAGCAAACGATAGAAATCTGCGCATGTTCAATTCCACGTGTTGCCGGTCAAAGAGGCGTAGTAGGAAAACACCGAGCTAATGGTTCCGGTAGAGTCGGCTCCAGCGCGGATGTAAATAGCTTCGATCGGGCCATCCCATCCGTTAGCACCGCCACCGAGGTAATCACCGATGTATCCGCCTTTCATGCTTCCGGAAAAAGTATCCGTACCAGTAGCGACAGTTGCCGCGGAGCTGTTGATGTAGAGCTTTTCGGCCCCACTAACCATGACCGACGCGAATATATAGTCAGTTGCCGCCGTCAGAACTACGGAGCTCGCGTCCAACGATCCAACGGGTACAAAATAGGCATGGTTTGTCAAATAAACAAAAATGCCAGAGCGAATGGCTGTTCCGTTGCTGTCCCAAATGTAACCCAGAGACGGCAGAGACGCGGCAGAATGAGTCACCGCGTACAGCGTAAAACTTCCTGTTGTGAGAGTGATTGTGCCCGCGATAGTCATGTACGCGGAAGCGGCGCACGTAAACGTGGGCACTCCGCCTAACACTCCGCCCGTGCCTGCACTCCAGGTACATGTTCCGCTGTTCGTCGCGACGATGTTTTTTATCTGGTCGGGAAACGCGCTCATCGCGTTGGACCCGCTAAGAGCACCAGGCCGGCGGGCGTCCCACCACTCTAGGTTATTGCCGTCGTTCACGGGGGGCGTTAGCCGTGTAGCCGTGAGCAACGGCGCGCCGAAACCAACTTGCGCGTGTGCGACGCCTTGCGAGGGTGTGTGGCCTACGCAGACGAGCGCCGCAAGCGCAAATATGAAGACGACAAGGCGTCGCATTACCGCCCCCCGATGCCCGAGCACGCACACTGGCAGTCCACCGTAGTAGCGCTGAAGTGTACTCCGCTTGCACGGCAATGCTCGTAGACGCGACTACAACAGCTTGTGCCGAGCCGGTGAGGGTGTTGGATCCAATCGAGCTAAACGTAGGGGTCGATGGATTGAGCACGGGCGCGCTCGTTCCCGATTGCGTCACGTTGAATTGTAGACTCCCAGAGAAGTTATGTCCGTTGATGTGCCCACCGCCACTGACACCAGTGACGTCTTGGCACATGACGTAGCAAGTCCACACGAGGCTCGTGTCCTCGGGTGGCGTCCATTGTCCGCACGTCGTGAACGTATTGATCGTGGACACTGTCGTTTCGTTCGCCCAGGACCAAACGCCACCGTCGCCGCCAACCGGAACCCACACGCTCGTGTTGGAATAGACGGGGAGCTGCGTACCGGCTGTGATGAATGACGTTCCGGAGCCGTGTGCGGCAATGACGGCCGCGTCACCTGTGGCCCCAATCAGATCGTTGGCGACTGTCTGCGGCTGTTGGAAGCCGTTGGGAAGCTGACCGTCGAGGCAGGCCGCGTCACCCAGGAGCAACACGAGGTTGCCAGGGTAGCTGCCCCCGACTCCTCCGCCGGCCGGCCCAATTGGAATTGCGTAGGGGTTATCACTGAGCTTGATGGGCCGAAATCCAGCCTCGGCACTTTCATGAACTGACAAGACCGGCATCGACAGTTCATCGGACGTGCAGCCCATGCTCATTCCAATGCCGAGTCCGATCACGCAGAGAACCACCGCGAACAATGCGAAAAAACGAGTCATGATCTCTCCGTTTCAGACCAAATAGAGGTAGCTGCCAGTGGAATCCATTTCGTACACCAACGTGAGGCCCTTTTGGCCCGCGTATTGGACGACGACGGGTGTATTGATACCGCCAAGCTGACCCGGCGTTGCTTCACCGGGAGAGAGCGGGACCTCGAGCTGCTTGCCGGTCGGTGGCGTGATGGTGAGGTTGTCCGCCGACGGATCGCTTCCGTTCGGGAGGACCTTGATCGTGATCGTGGAGCCGGCTGACATCGCAGGAAGCGCCACCGGCACAGCGCCTCCGGTCAAGTCGACTTCGAGTGTACAATTGATTTGCCCGGCGTACGGAACAGACGCTGAGACGCGGAACTGCACACCTCCGCCTCCGCCACCACCACTGCCTGTGACTTTTGACCACTCGCCGGAGATGCTTGAGTAGATAAAGATTCCGACAGAGCCCTGTGCGAGGGTCTGTGATCCACCCCGAATGGATCCAGTAACGGTAACAATGCCGCCGTCTGCGACAATGAACACCGGGTACCCAAGAAGAGGCTCTGGCGGCAGACCGATTGTTGCGCCGCTCTGAACAACAACGATACACCGGTCTTCTTGCCCCATCGTGTAGTTGGTGTTGGTCTCGATCGTGTTCCCGAGCCCGTTCGGTCCGGGGTACGTGGCCGTGTTGGTAGCCGACGGGTCCCCGGGTGCGAGCGGCGCCGCTTTAGGCGACGAGCGTGACATCTTGCGCGGCGCAGTAGCCGACCAGGCGCGATCCACGGCGAGTTCCAGGAAGGATGATCTTGGGGGCCTTACTTCGCTTGGTGTCTTTGGAGGAGGGCATGCCCAGACACTACCACTCTACTGTTGAGCGGAAAGAGCTGAAATTTCAACGACATACTAGACGTACGCGGACACAACCGTTCTCGACGTTAGACGTACAATCGGCTTACGATGGCAGATGAAAAACGCCAAGAACGCTTCGCCGTGCGGCTCTCGCCCGCCGAGGCCGAGATGGTCGCGCGGCTCGCTGATGCCGACGGGGTGAGCCGCAGCGACGCCATTCGGATGTGTATCCGCGTGGTCTATGCCGAGCGCACCAAGCCGCTATTTATTAAGCGGCACCCGTGGCGCAGTCCCCTCTAGGTCTCCCAGAGCGTCGACGAATCCACCGAGATCGCTCCCTTCCCCTCGTGCGCCTGTTTCAGCGACCGAAACACGCGTTCGTACTTCACGCGACACGCTTCAAGGCTGTAGCGGGCCCGTGCGTCGACGGCAATTTTCTTGCGCGGGGATAGCTTGCCTTCAAGGACGTTCTCGAGTGCGTGCACGTAGTCACCGACAGTGCGGCACTGGTACCCGTTGTCGCCGGGCCGAGTCCCGGTTTCGCAGCCTGGGCAGAGAGCACAGCCGCGGTTCCCAGGCTAATAACCATCACCCCGTACCAAATGGCTCGAAGGGTAAAATCTCGCATGGCCATATCCTAACCGCTCAGACCGCACGTCTCCCACATACGCGCTCATCCCCTCAAAAACCAGTAACGCTGACCACCACTGCCACAATGCGATACAGTGTTACTGAAAGCCTATGGAAAAACTTCTCATTCCCGACTCTCCCAGCCGCTGGGACTGCCTCAGCCTGGGCGAGGTCATGCTTCGCTTCGATCCCGGCGAGAGCCGCATCCACACCACGCGCCACTTCCATGTATGGGAGGGCGGCGGCGAATACAATGTAGCCCGCGGCCTGCGCCGATGCTTTGGCCTGCGCACCGCCATCGCCACCGCTCTGGCCGACAACCCCGTTGGCCGCCTGGTCGAAGATCTTATCCTGCAGGGCGGCGTCGATACCTCCCTCCTCAAGTGGATTCCCTTCGACGGCGTTGGTCGCCAGGTCCGCAACGGTCTCAACTTCACCGAGCGCGGCTTCGGCGTGCGCGCGGCCGTCGGCTGCTCCGATCGCGGCCACACCGCCATCAGCCAGGTCAAGCCCGGCGATTTTGACTGGGGCACGATCTTCGGCGACGGTGCCGGCACACGCTGGCTGCATACCGGCGGCATCTTTGCCGCCCTCTCCGCCTCCACCGCCGAGGTCGCCGCTGAAGCCATGGACGCCGCCCGCCGCCACGGAACTCCCGTCTCCTATGACCTCAACTACCGCGATTCTCTCTGGAAATCCATCGGCGGCAAGGCACGCGCCCAGGAAGTCAACCGCGAGCTGGTCCGCAAGGTCGATCTGCTGCTGGGCAACGAAGAAGATTTCTCCGCCATGCTCGGCGTCAAAATCAAAGGCGTCAGCGAGAACTTCGACGAGCTTCCCATCGCCGGCTACGAAGAGATGTTGCGCGAAGTTGCGGCTGCATATCCGAATCTCAAGCTCATCGCCAGCACCTTGCGCACGGCGCACAGCGCCAGCCGCAACGGTTGGGGCGCAATTGCCATCTATCAGGACCAGATTATCCACGTTCAGCAGCGCGACATCGAAATCTGCGACCGCGTCGGCGGCGGCGACAGCTTTGCTTCCGGTCTCATCTACGGCCTGCTTACCAATAAACCAATAGAATGGGCCGTCCGCTGCGGTGTGGCCCACGGCGCGCTTGCCATGACCACCCCCGGCGACACCAGCATGGCCACGCTTGCCGAAGTCGAACGCATCGTCAAAGGCGGCTCTGCGCGCATCGCACGATAGTCCCGTCGCCTGAAAGAGGAACAAAATGCCCGAAACCACAGCCCAAATCATCGAACGTGTTGGCCTGATTCCCGTCCTGCGAGCCCGCAATGCCGCCCAGGCCCACGCGGTCGTCAAAGCCATGCTCGCCGGCGGAGTCACCGTCGTTGAAGTCACCATGACCGTCCCCGGCGCCATCGAAGTTCTCAGGGAACTCAAGAAGGAGTACGGAACCGAACTCCTGCTTGGCGCAGGCACCGTCACCACTGCCGAACAGGCCAATGCCACCATCGACGCCGGTGCGGAGTTTATCGTCAGCCCCAGCTTTCATCCTGAAGTCGTAGCTGTCACCAAGGCCAGGAAAAAGCTCTCCATCCCCGGCGCGCTCACACCCACCGAGGCAATCACCGCTTCCAGTGCCGGCGCGGACTACGTCAAAATCTTTCCCTGCTCGGCAGTAGGCGGAGCCAGCTATTTGAAGGCGCTTCTCGCGCCCTTCCCACATCTCAAGCTTATTCCCACCGGCGGTGTCACCCTTGCAACCGCGGATTCCTTTCTCCGCGCCGGAGCGCGCGCCCTGGGCGTGGGCAGCGACCTGGTCAACCTGGCCGCCATCGACGCCGGAACCCCGGAGACAATTACCGAAACCGCCCGCGCCTATTTGCAGGTGCTGGCCAAGTTCCGCGAGGAAAGCAATCAGAAGAAGTAAAATGCGCAAGCAGTAATTTTCAGGGAGTCTCCGCCAAATCGAAATTGGCGGAGTATTGAGAGAGTCATGATGGTTTTCTGATCACTGATCCCTGACCACTGTTCTTAGATCAGTTCCACTCCCCACAAGTCGTGTAAATGCAGCACGCCTTCGACAGTTCCCGCCTCATCCACCACCACCAGCGAAGTGATCTTCCGTTCCTCCAAAATCGCCAGTGCAGTTGCCGCCAGCTCCTCCGCCGCAATCGTTCGCGGATGGTCGTTCATCGCCTCACCGGCCGTCTTGCTCAGCGCCGCGCCACCCTCGCGCTCCAGCAATCTCCGCAGGTCGCCGTCGCTGATCACGCCGCGCAACCGTCCCCGCTCCTGCACCGTCGTAATCCCCAGCTTCTTCGACGACATCTCGTAGATCACATCGGTCATCGCTGTCGAGGGAGCGACCACTGGCACTTCATCGCCCCCGTGCATCAGCTCACGAACCTTGGCCAGACGCTTGCCCAGCTTACCGCCGGGATGTAGCTCGGCGAAATCCTCCGCGCGGAATCCCTTGCGCAGGCTCACCGCAACCGCCAGCGCATCACCCAGTGCCAACATTGAAGTGGTTGAAGCCGTCGGCGCAAGGTTCAGCCCGCAAGCCTCGCGCTCCACGCCGCAATCCAGCGCCACATCGCTGGCCTTGGCTAGCGTCGAATTCAAATTGCAGCAGAAGCTGATCAGAGAGTCGCCCTTGCGTTTCAGCGTAGCCAACAGCCGCAGAATCTCCTCCGTCTCGCCGCTGGCCGATAGCGCAACCACCACGTCGCCCGCCATCAGCACGCCCACGTCGCCATGCACCGCCTCGGCCGGATGCAGAAACAGGGCAGGGGAGCCGGTGGAGCTGAGCGTGGCGGCAATTTTCTGCGCGATAATTCCGCTCTTGCCCATGCCGGTAACCACCACCCGCCCGCGCTCCTCGCCGCAGCGCAAAATCAGCTCAACGGCACGGTCGAAGGCTGCTGCCATTGGCCCTTCCAGGCGCGTGGCCAGCGCCTCCAGTGCCGCCGCCTCGGTGCGCACCAAAGCCGCCGGCGCGGGCGTCCTGCCAGCTTCACGCTTCCCCGAAAGGGGCTGTTTCCTATGTTCGCTCATCGGTTATTGATGGTATCAGTTTTGGCGCCTGCGGTGCGGCCAACTGCCTTCGGCTCGCCCGAATCGAAGATAGTGCATGGAATAAGTACAATAGAAAAGAGGTCCATCCCCGTGAAGCGCAACACCCTCGTCTTTACCGCCGTTCTCTTCATCCTGGCCGTTTTTGCTTGGGCTGGATGGGCTAATTGGGAGTACCGCCATCAGGCCGCCGAGCGGCTGAGGACCTCGGCTCCGCAGGGCGAGCTGGTTGTCGATGCAGGTGGTACGCTGCAATACAACTCCCCGCTCCTCGGCAAGCCCGCACCACACTTCACCCTTGAAGACCTCAGCGGCAATCAGCACTCTTTGTCCGAATTCAAAGGCCATGCGCTGGCCATCAACTTCTGGGCCACATGGTGCGCTCCCTGCAAGGTCGAAACTCCCTGGCTTATCGATCTGCGCAACCAATACGCGGCGCAGGGATTCGAAGTGCTGGGCATCTCCGCCGACGATATCGACCGTAAAGACCCCCGCAAATTCAGCGATGAAAAACAGGAGATCGCGCGCTTCGTTCAGAAGATGCACATGCCTTACCCGGTTCTCATCGACGGCGGCTCCGTTGCCGATTCGTACGGCGACTTAGACGCGCTGCCCACAACCTTCTTTGTGGACCGCAACGGCATCGTAGTAGCAGCGCAAATGGGTATGACCTCCAAGGATGAACTCGAAAGGAATATCAAGAAGGCGCTGGGAATTGTAAAGTAGCTCAATGAGTCACACGCTAGAGGTAAGAATGATGATTGCCTGTAAAACCGGAATGCGAATCGCCACCATCGCAGCCATCTCGCTCGCCTCGGCCTTCGCGCAGAACCAAGGGCCGCTCTTCGATAGCTCATCTCGTTCTGCTGCAAAGCCAGCCGTCGTATATCTCTATCCCGAGCAAGTCACCATACCCGCTCAAAAGCCAACTACAGTTGCCCTTCACTTCCGCGTCGCGCCGGGATTGCACATCAACTCCCATACGCCCAGAGAAAGAGAACTCATCCCCGCCACCTTCTCCATTCCCGAAAGTTCCGGCGTACGCCTTGTTAGCGCTGTCTATCCGCCCGGCACGGACTTTACACTCCCCCTCGACCCCAATACCAAACTCAGCGTCTACTCTGGCGAGTTCACTATCCAGGCGCGCATCGTGGCCGCGTCAGGCGGCCATCTGGTCGAGGCCAAGCTCCGCTACCAGGCCTGCGATAACAACGCCTGTATGCCGCCTAAGACGATCATCGTGGCCATCAATATCATCGGGAAGTGAGCTCGGCTTTCCTGCCGTACGTCTTGAAATGAGTGCCGTCGTCAGCCCGTCTTTCTATAATGTTGTGCGGAGGCTTTTGCCATGCGAACTGGAATGATAGCGATGTCCATATTGACCATCGCAGCTCTGGCTGCGGGAGTGTCAACAATCTCCCATGCCGACTCCCTTACGGTGAAGACCGAGCAAGGCAAGGCCTGCGGCAAAACCATCAACGAAGGCAAGGTCCTGGCATTTCTCGGACTGCCTTACGCAGCGCCTCCAGTCGGCGAGCTGCGCTGGAAGGCGCCCCAACCACCTGTCAAGTGGAAGGGCGCGCGCGACGCCACCCGCTTCGGCGCCCACTGCGCCCAGAATCATGTCTTCGACGACATGATCTTTCAGGATAGTGGCGCGAGCGAAGACTGCCTCTTCCTCAACGTCTACGCGCCCGCCGACGCCAACGCCAAGAGCAAACTGCCCGTCATGTTCTGGATTCACGGCGGCGGCTACTCGGGCGGCGCCAGCTCGGAGCCACGTCATAACGGCGATTTTCTGCCCCTCAAAGGCGTGGTGCTGGTCACCATCAACTATCGGCTGGGAGTCTTCGGCTTTCTGGCTACCTCTGACCTGGCCAAAGAAGCTAACGGCGCGGTTGGCAACTACGGCCTGATGGATATGGTGGCCGCGCTCCAGTGGGTCAAGGCCAACATCAAAAACTTCGGCGGCGATCCTGACAACGTGACCATATTCGGCGAGAGCGCCGGCTCTCTTGCGGTCAGCACGCTGATGGCCTCTCCTGCGGCTCGCGGACTCTTCCAAAAGGCCATCGGCGAAAGCGGTGCGGCCTTCGGCGATCCGCTGCCAACCGACACCCTGGAAGCACGCGAAAAACAAGATGCGGAGTGGGGTGCTTCGCTGGGAGTGACTACGTCGGCGGAACTGCGTGCGCTGCCGACGGATAAGGTCTTGGATGCGGCTAAAAACAAGAAGGGCGGCTTTTGGCCCGTTGTCGACGGCAAGTTGCTCACCGAGCCGGTGGTCGACACCTACGCCGCGGGCAAGCAGGCCCACGTGCCGCTACTGGCAGGATGGAACCGCGATGAGGGCAGCTTCTACGCCATGCGCCCGGTTACCGCGGAGCAGTTCAAGAGCATGATTGGCGGCCTCTACAAAGAACGTGCCGACGAATTTCTCAAGCTCTACCCCGCAGAAACCGATGAGCAGGCCTTGCGTTCGGCCATCGACTATGGCAGCGACAACTTCATCGCATTCGGCACATGGAAGTGGATTGAAGCGCACAGGAAGACCGGCGACTCGCCCGTCTATCGTTATCACCTTGAGTTAGCTGCACCGCCCAGCAAATACCACCCCGGCTCCTTCGCCTTCCACTCCGATGACATCGAATATGTTTTCGGTACGCTCGACACCCGCCCCGGCGCGGTCTGGCGTCCTGAGGACCGCACGCTGAGCGAGCAGATGATAGGCTACTGGACCAACTTCGCCAAGACCGGCGACCCCAATGGCCCGGGACTGCCCCCGTGGCCGAAGTACGACAGCGCCGACTCGCTCATCCACTTGGACTCGACCATCACCTCCGGCCCAGACACCCTCCGGCCGCGCTACGAGTTCCTGCTGAAGGGAATGCCGGTGTTTCACTTCTAAGACGCCAGGTTGCAATCCTGAATAATTGCAATGGGACGCTTGAGAAGGCTCAATCCGAGTTATAGTATTCTTCGGAGGAGAAATGATGAGACTGAGATTCATCTTTGCTTGCATACGCTTTCGTGGGATTCATGGTGACTCCAGCCCTGGCGACGAATTCAGAAGAAGCGAGCTTAGGGCGTTACGTATATAAGAGTGAGGATTTGAATATCAGTCTGCACATAGGTGTCGATGGCGTCAAAGACCTGGTTATTAATGATAGGCAATACCCCGGAGTCATTCCGGCGGGCTATTCAGGAGTGACCAGTAATATTTGTGTCTATGTAATTATTGTTACCGATATTGCAGAGGTCTAATTCATGAGATTGATCTGATAGATCGCTTTGATGAAGCAGGTGACTTGATTGCTGTAGCTGGTTTTTATTCGGAAAGAACAATCGAGAGCTCTGGCAAGAAATCGAAAGAAAGTGCAACAGTTCAGGTCTTCCAACCTAAATTCACTCGAATTCCAATTAGGTAGCTTTCATCATCGTCCATTAGCTTGATGTGAAATCGCATTACGATTTTGTGGGAACATTATCTATTCACGCCCGAGGCCGTTGCAAAACCGGCCGACACCGTTGGGGGAATGGTGCTAACCGGAGGCGGCTCTGCAAAGGTGGCGTTCTTCGCATTGATCGCGTTGGAATAATCCGGGCCAAGGCCGAGCTTCTTCAGCGCCCGTGCGTCAGGCGTTAGCTTCGTCTGCCAGCCCTGGTCGGCTTGATACTTCTGCATGGCTGCTTTGGTCCTTTCGTCCCACTGGCCATCGGCCTCGCCGGTTAAATAATGCACGCGAATAAGGGCCTGCTGAATCTCCATTACCCTGTCTGGCGCGATGACTTGTTGGCCTCGAGGGCGTCGTACTTTGGATTTTCCTTTGTGGGCTCCGCTCGCTTGGGTTGCGTGTGACTGACTTCCGTGCGTCTGCGTGGTGTGCGCCTGTGCGGTGTGCGACTGCGCGGCTTGCGCCTGCGCGATGTGTGTCCGCGTAGTGTGTGTCTGAGCGACATGTGCCTGAGCAGTATGCGGCGCGGATTTTCCGGTCGTAGCAGTGTGCGCAGTGGTTCCGAATACCGGCGGTGCGGCCAGTGCCGTAAACATTGCCAACACCAGGCTTGTTCGATAAGTCAGCACGCGGTTCACCTCTGTGACGGTAATTACGACTGGACCTTACGTTAAGTTTAGCGAATTTTCCTGCATTGCGGATAAAAGAAACCCGATTTGTTACAGGGAATCCAAAGCGTAACGGGAAAAGGGTGCGGGAAACGGAACTCCGCCGCCGGCACCCCTCCAAACGCTATTGCAGTGTTCCGCCTATCAGATTGACTCCATCATCGGGATGGCGCGGGTCCACAATTTCAAAGACCACGTCGTCGCCCGTCTTCAACTTGCTCACTACGTCGTTGAACTGCTCCTTAGTGCCCGTGGGCTGTTTGTTGACGCGGACGATCACCAGGCCCGGCTGCAATCCCTGCAGGTCGGCGAACGATCCGGTGCGCACCGATTGAATCATCACGCCGGGACTGTGCAGCTTGGCGGCAATGGCTGCGGGAATCTCGTGAACCACGATGCCCAGAATGGCCTCGCCCGCATCACCTTTTTCGTCCTGGTTGGTTTCAGCCTGATGTTCGCCTAATTCGGCGAAGACCTTGTCGCGGTCGCCAATCGTGACTGTGAGGTCAGCCTGCTTGCCGTCCCTCTGGTAGCCTAGCCGGATGCTCGAGCCCGGTCTCCGGCTGGCGATCTCGTTCACTAGATCGTCGCCGTCCTTGATCGCGCGTCCATCGATGGTCAGCAGAATGTCGCCCGCCTTCAGGCCGGCTTTTTCTGCAGGTCCGCCCGGCTGGATCGTCCGTACTACCACTCCGTTTTTGAAGCCGTAGACGCGATTCACCGCGCCCGACAGTCCTTGATTAAAGATGATGCCGATGGAGCCGCGGGTCACCTTGTGGTTGGCGCTGATCAGGTCGTTGTAGATATCCACCACCGTGTTGGATGGCATGGCGAAGCCGATTCCCTGATACCCGGCCGACTGCGTGTATATGGCCGTGTTCACACCGATCACCTCGCCGTTCATGTTCAACAGCGGTCCGCCGCTATTGCCCGGATTGATCGCCGCATCGGTCTGGATGAAGTGCTGGAACTGCCCGCTCGCCCCCGGCTCGATAGTCCGGTTCTTGGCCGAGATGATGCCCGCCGTAACGGTTTGCGAAAGCGCAAACGGGCTGCCGATGGCCTCTACCCAGTCACCCACCTGCGCTGTGTCGGAGTTACCCAGCTTGACGGTCGGCAGCGGTGTGCTGGTCTCGATCTTGATCACCGCCAGATCCGTGGCCTTGTCCGTCCCAATCACCCGCGCCGGACGGCCCTCATCCTGATTGTCGGGATCGGTCGAGAGCTTGACGTAAATCTTGTCGGCCTTCTCCACCACGTGGTAATTGGTGATGATGTATCCCTTGGGATCGACGATGAAGCCCGAACCCAGGGATTCGCGAACCTGGCCGTCGTCCCCGCCCTCCATGTCCGGCATCTGACCGCCGAAAAAGCGGTTGAAGAAATCCTGAAAGTTATCCGGACCCTGGCCTTGTCTCTGGCCCTGCTGCTGGTCCTGATCCTGATCCTCGTCGCCGGGTTGCTGGGGCAGTGGCTGCATACGGCCGTGATAATTGCGCCGGCCCTTGTTGGTGGACTGCTTGGGAAGCGTCTGGGTGTTGATGTTCACTACCGCCGGCCCAACCTTTTTGGCAATCTCCACAAACTGGTTGGGAGCCACCGTGGAATTGTTCACCTTAAGTGGCGTGGCGTCGGTGCTGTCATTCTGCTTTTCTTGTCCGCGGACTCCGTGAGCGGCATAAGAGCCGGTCACAATAGCAGCCGACAGCGTGGCAAGCAAGATAAACATGGAAGCGAGACGGCGCGTGCGCAGCCGTTCAAAGAGCGATTTCATGGCTTCGTTGACCTCATAGGGTAACCAGCCTCGCGGCTGGGTTTGTCTGGATTGTTGAGCTTGTTCAATTTGTTCAGTTTGTGTAATTTCTTCCATCCACAACTTTCAGTATAGCCAGTGGCGGGCAAACCCGTCTGGCCGCGCTTCCGGCTCCCTTCGGCCTTCCAAGCCGAAAACCATTCCGGGAACCGTCCCATTCCTATAGACGCAACTGATCTAAAAGAGTCGCGAGGAAGATGAAAAAGTTATGGAAAAGCTGTGCACCTGTCGCAAAGTGGTAGCGTTCCCCCCGTAGGCCTACGCCAACTCCGCGATGAGTTGATCCAGCAGTTTCTGTATCTGTTTTGCCTTGCGCGGGCTTACATCGGTAAACTCGATGCCGGCCCGGGTCTTGCCATCTTCCTGGTGGCGTATTACGCCTGCCAGACGCAGCGTGTAGCCCTTGAGATGCAACAGCACCTCGACACTGGAATCGTCCCCGGCAGAAATGGCCTCATCGGTCTCGATACGGCACCCACCATGCCCCAAATCGAGCAGGTAACCCATGGCCTTGATTCCTTCCGGGAAGATGCCAATCCAGGCCGTTCCCCAGCCATCCGTGCGCGGTTGAGCGCGCCGCTCCATCACTCCGCCTTCCACCGCCTGTGCCCCTTGCTCGGAATCCTTTTGCGTTAAATCCATCTGCCTCACCAATAAGATCCGCCCGCACGTCTCTCCGGACAAACCCCCACAGGAGCTTATCGGCCAGCTTCTCTCTCAGCGCAGTCATTTGTTTTTCTTAAGTCACCCCTTCGCGGCAATAAGGCTCCTGCGCGCAACTCGCTTCTATGCCTCATTTCAAACAATCGGCTAGCCCCGCCCCTCATGAGAAACTGGAAGTGCAGCAGTTCTCCGGGGCCGCGCCCATCTGCCCCCAAAATCTTGCTTCAGCCCCAGCTTAACCCGGCCCGCGCAGCCATTACCCTGCTGCGCCTCATACAGGAACCCGATAACAATGATCAGTGTCAGCAACGTCACCATGCGCTACGGCTCGAAGATTCTCTTCGAGGATGTCAGTGTGAACTTTGTCCCCGGCCGCCGCTACGGCCTTACCGGACCTAATGGCTCCGGCAAAACCACCTTCATGCGCATCCTAGCCGGCGACCTCGACGCCCAGAAGGGAACCGTCGTCCGCCCGCGCAAGCTCGGCGTTCTGCGACAGGACCAATTTGCCTTCGATGCCCATCGCGTCATCGACACCGTCATCATGGGCAACAAGCCGCTCTGGGCCGCTATGGAAGAGCGCGACAGGATTTACGCGCAAGCGGAAATCTCCGACGCCGACGGTATGCGCCTCGGCGAGCTTGAAGGCGTCATCGGCGACGAGGATGGCTACACCGCCGAGTCCGACGCCGCTGTCCTGCTCGACGGCCTCGACATCGCCGAGCCCCTCCACCAGCGCCTCATGGGCGAACTTCAGGGTGGCCAAAAAGTTCGCGTTCTCCTCGCTCAGGCCCTCTTCGGCAAGCCCCAGGCCCTGCTCCTCGACGAGCCTACCAACTACCTCGATCTCGAATCCATCCACTGGCTCCAGGACTTTCTAAATAACTTCGACGGCACCCTCATCGCCATCTCCCACGACCGCCACTTCCTCAACAGCGTCACCACCCACACCGCCGACATCGATTACGAAACCATCATCACCTACACCGGCGGCTATGACGAGATGGTGGTGGCCAAAACCCAGATTCGCTCCACCCTTGAAGCGCAAAACGCCCAGCGCGAAAAGAAAATCGCCCAGCTCAACGACTTCATCGCTCGCTTCTCCGCCGGAACCCGCTCCTCCCAGGTCACCAGCCGACGCAAAGAGGTCGAGCGCCTCCAAACCAACGACCTCGCCCGCTCCAACATCGCACGCCCCTACATCCGCTTCGACCAGCTCCGCCCCAGCGGCAAGCATGTCCTCGAGTTCAAGCACCTCACCAAGTTATATGGAGATCACACGGTCATCGACGGTTTCACCGCCAACCTTCTGCGTGGCGAAAAAATCTGTCTAATGGGCCGCAATGGAGCAGGGAAGACCACGCTCCTCAAAAGCCTACTCAATAACTACCCCGGCCTCGCCGACAAGGACTTCACCCTCGACTCAGGTTCCGTCTTCTGGGGCCACGAAGCCCAGATCGGCTACTTCCCCCAGGACGTCGGCTCCACGATCGAACATGGCCTCACCGTCGCCGAGTGGCTCCATCGCTGGAGGCCCGACGCCCACGTTGAAGATATTCGCGGCATCCTCGGCCAGATGTTATTCTCCGGTGAAGAAGGCGACAAGCATACCAAAACTCTCAGTGGCGGCGAACAAGCCCGCCTGGCCTTTTGTAAGTTAATCCTCACCAAGCCCAACATATTAATCTTCGACGAGCCGACTAACCACTTAGACCTCGAAGCCATCAACGCCCTCAACATCGCCCTCCAGCGTTACGAGGGCACAGTCCTCTTGGTAACTCACGACCACGACTTAATCGATGAAGTAGCCACCCGCCTATGGGTCTTCCACGAAGACAGCATCGAAGACTTCCAAGGTCCCTACGCCGAGTGGAAAGGCAAGCATAGTTAAAGCGACTGCGCGATTTTCTTTTGTGGACGATCTCTGAAAGATGTAGGTGACCTGCTCATCAACCCGAAAGAATCACCATGAGCCTTGAGAAGCGTGCCCCGTTCTCCAACTTCCTGACCCCTGATTCGCTTCCCAAATAACCCAATTTTGCGCCCAATAACCTCTACTTCGAAGTAGAGGTTATTGTTGCGTGTCATATCGTTTATTGCTCAGATTTATGAAACTTCTGAAATATAGATTTCTTCTTGTGTTCTTGTTTGGAATCCGTCGCTTTCCCCTCATCCTTACCAGGTGCAAGCTGCGGAGTCGTCGAAGTCGCAGGCTGAGCCCCGCCCCACGGCAGTACCACGGAGGGGATGCAGCCGGGACCTTCCGCGTTCGCCTTGAGCATCCCCTTCGCCATGCCGGCTACATACGGAAAAACGATCATCACCGCATGGCCCTGCGCGTTCGTCGTCAGCATCTGGCTGGTGGACGATCCTTCCGACTCCAACACCAGTGGAATCTTTGCCTTTGCGGGAAATCGGTCGATAACAATCAGGGCTGCCGTTGCATCAGGCTGGGCGATTCTCGCTTCCAGCCTGCAACCCTTATCTTCGGCCGCCACAGGGTTGGGAACCAGAATGCCGTAGATCGTAAGCTGCCTGTCTCTTGAAGAAAGAAGGTAGCGCGTCGGCACCGCGCTATCGGTAGTTGCCGTAACGTCGAACTCATCAACTCCAACATCGAAGCTCAATTCCTGCTCGGGCGTAGGCTTGTGAAGCATCAACAAACCTTGTCCATTCACGTAGATATCCCGTGAATCGTTCGTCATGCTACTGGCTATAGGCCAGGTGCCAAAAGCATAGACCTTGTTTTCAGGAGCTCCTTCAGCGAACATGCGATAGCGCGCCGTACCGTGGCCTCCGGGTGTCGCCTGTTCGTCAATCTTCACGAAGCGCAAGCGCGATCCCACAGGATTGGTGCGCGATTCCGACAGATTTATGTAACCTTCCCCCGCATCATCCCACCGGGCCTGAAGCTCCAGGAAAGTGATTAATTGCTTCGGAAGGGGTGACGGGCCTTTGAAGTTGTAATAATTTAAGACGCTCGATTGCTTCATCTCTTGTCCATAGGAAAAGAACGGGGAATAGAACACGACACAGAGCGAGATGCTGGCAAGAAGCCGACCCGGCTTGAACATAATCTATAGTGTCGGCCATGTTCAACCCAAACGCAACCGGGTTGGGGAAAGCTTTGGTTACTGCCAAAGGTAATCTAGATCACAATGATGTACCGCATTGCGATACCTAAGCCCTTAGAGTGAGTCCTGTCACATCCCCAAACCTGCCTGCAAACTAGCATCGTAACTATGAACGCAGAGACCCTGATTCTGATTGCGCCGTGCTCCCTGCTGTTGGGCGCCGCGCTGCAAATTCTGGTAGCGCGGCTTTTTAACGCCCGGACAAAGGGGATTCTGGCCTTTCTAACCTGTTTGCCTGCAGTAACTTCCGTGGCCGGGCTGGTGGGGTCGGTCAAGGCCGGACAGGCAGTCGATCTGACCGTGCTCCACTGGGATGGCCTGCTGAATCTCGTTTTCCACGTGGACGCCCTCAGCGTCCTTTTTGCTTTGATGGGGACAGGCCTCGGCGCCTTCGTGCTCCTCTACTCCATCGGCTACATGGCCCACGACAAGGCTGCCACCCGCTTCTACGCCTCCATGCTGGTCTTCATCGCCGGCTTTGTTGGTCTGGTTTACAGCGCTAACCTCTTTGTTTTCTATCTCTGCTGGGAGTTGGTCGGCTTGTGCTCCTTCAGTTTGGTGGGCTTCTGGTACACCAACCGCGAGGCCGTCGCTGGAGCGCGCAAGGTGCTGCTGATGACCCACATCGCGGGATACGGCCTGCTGGCGGCGATTCTCGTGGTCTACCACCGCACCGGCAGCGCTCTGTGGACCGATCCCAAGGTGGCTCATGCATTTACCGGCGGCATCTTTGTGCTGATGCTGGTGGCTTTGGTGGCCAAATCCGTGCAGGTTCCGCTGCACACCTGGATTCCAGAGGCCATGGCCGCTCCCACCCCGGTCAGCGCCCTGTTGCACGCGGCTTGCTACGTGAAGGCCGGCGTCTACCTGGCCGCCCGCATGCACAGCTTTGGCGCGTGGCCGCAAGCTGGAGGCTTCGCCTGGGGAAGTGAATCCCTGATGTGGGTCGGCACCGTCACCATGGCTGTGGGCGTGATGTACGCCATGGTGCAGACCGATCTGAAGCGCATGCTGGCCTACTCCACCGTGAGCCAAATTGGCTACATGATGATGGGCATCGGCATCGGCACCCCGCTGGCCATTGCCGCCGGCTTGCTCCACTGCCTCAACCACGGATTCTTCAAGGCTGGATTATTTTTGACTGCTGGCTCGGTGCAGCACGCCACGGGCACGCGCGACATGAACCAACTCGGCGGCCTGGCGCAAAAGATGCCCAAGACGACACTATCGTGGTTGATCGGCGTGGGCAGCATGATGGGCATTCCGCTGATGAGCGGCTTCGCCAGCAAGTGGATGCTCTACGCGGCGGCCTTGCAGGCCGGATGGGCCGTTCCCGCGATGGTTGCGTGGGCGGCCAGCCTGGGCACGGTCTTTTTTGGTGCCAAGGCCACCAGCGCCGTCTTCCTCGGTCCGCTGACCAAGGCGACCAAGGACGCGCACGAATCTCCGCCGACGATGGTCTGGGGCATGGGATTCCTGGCTGCGGGCAGCGTCATTCTGGGCGTCGCGCCGCAGTTAGCGGTCAACTATCTGCTCAATCCGATTCTGTTGGCGCTGCAACTCAGCCCGGTGCAGGTAACCTGGTTTGGCTTGTCGGTGGGTGCGGGCAGCTTCTCGACCATGGGCGGATTGGTGCTGGCCGTGGTCTCGCTGATTCTCGGCGGGCTGATCTACGCCATTGCTTACGTTGCGCGTCCGACTCAGACAGCCGGCGCTGCGCTGGCAGGTGGAGGCATCTTCACTGGAGGTGAGCCGTTGTCGGAGCAGGGAAGGCTCACAGCCGGTGACTTCTCCAGCATCTTTTTGCAAAACTGGCACGAGTTCTTCCGCTGGTCGAATGTGGACGCTGTCTACCTGGGCGTCTGGCGCGGCTTGCAGGCTGCTTCGCGCGGGCTGGGCATTGTTGTCACTTGGATGGAGCGACATGCGTTGGCCCTCGTCGTTGTGCTGGCTGCGTCAGTCTTCGTCTTCGTTCGCTGGGGCATGCCCGATCCTCTGGGGATCTATGAGAGTGGCCTTGAGCCCGTTTCTCCTTTGCTCATCGCCGCCATCGCTGTGGCCGCAGTCGCACTTCTCGTCGCTTCGCTGATCAGAGGCGCAAAGGGCAAAGTTCCACTTTGGCCCATTATGTTGGTCGTAGGCGGGCTCGCCGTGGGCGGTCTACTAGTCAGCAATCCATGGTTGCGCCTCGGCCTGCTTGAGCTTGCTGCGCTACTTACTGTGGTCATAGTCTGGCTAACGGCAAGATCGAAAGCGGCTAAGTTTATCTATCTCACTGTAGTGCTTGTCTCCGTTCTCTGTGTGGTCGGCAGCGAGCTTCTGAATGACGGCGGCCAGAACCAGCACTGGTCGCGCGCCTTACTGCTCACTGGCATCGTGGTCAAGTTGGCTGCCGTTCCGATGCTCTTCTGGCTGCTCTCACTTGCAGACGAACTCCCCGCACTCGTCCTCGGCCTCATCATCGCGGTCGTCGATATGGCCGCCTTCGGTGAATTCTATGTCGGTGCGATAGAACGGCTCAACGTCTTTTTGCCGCAGCCTCTGTGGATTTGGATAGTAGCACTTACATCGTTCCTCGCCGCTCTCCTGATGCTCACACAGCGCAGTCTTAAACGCCTGCTCGTACTGTCTACCATCGAGGATGTGGGCTTCCTGTTGTTTGGTCTCGACTCAGTAACCTGGATGGATACACGTGGTCCAGAAGCCGGTTATTTAGGTTTGCATGGCACAATCATTGCCGCCGCAACCCACGCCCTCGCCAAGGCTCTGCTCTTTATCTGCCTCAGCGGACCAGAGGCCGACGGCGCGCTGGACGGCGAGCACACCGGCCTGGCCACGCGCTACCCGGTCGCGGCTTTTGGATTCTTGTTCGGAATGTTGGCTATGCTGGGCATTCCGCCAACCATGGGTTACATCGGCCGCTGGAGGCTCTACGAGACTGCGGTGCAAATTGGCTGGCCATTAGCTGCGGTATTTATTGTCTCGTCGATCTTTGCCCTGATTGCGTACACATTGGCTTTAACCCGCGTCTGGTGGGGGCCGGAGCATGCGCCGCATCCGCCTTCATCGCCGCCGCATCTAATAAAGGAACCATTCCTGTTACAGGCTGTAATCGTTGCGCTCGTGGTGCTGGTTTTGGCTGGCGGCCTCTGGCCGAACGCGTTGCAAATGCTGCTTGGAGGGAGACCATGAAGCTCTGGAGTAAATTGATGTGCTATTGCCGTAGCCACAGCCCATGGCTCTTTCACATGAACTCGGGTAGTTGCAACGGTTGCGACATTGAGATTGTGGCTGCTCTCTCTCCGCGCTACGACGCCGAGCAGTTGGGCGTGCGCCTGGAAGGAAGCCCGCGCCACGCTGACATTCTCTGTGTCACCGGTCCGGTCACCCACAACGCGGTGAATGCCATCAAGACAGTTTACGGACAGGTCTTCGGGCCCAAGGCTGTGGTGGCCATCGGGTCATGCCCGGCAACGACCAATGTCTTCATTGACAGCCGCACGTTGGCTGGGCCGCTTCACAAGCACATTCCGGTGGATGTTTTTGTTCCCGGCTGCCCGCCCCGTCCTGACGCCATCATTCTGGGCGTCGCCAAGGCCGCGGAGATTCTGGCCGCGCGCGGCTCCAAACCGCCTGTTGCGGCCGCCGAGCCCGAGATCGTGGGCGACCCCGGAGAAAATTGCGTAAGCTGCGCATGTAGTTCCACGGAGGTGCAGGCATGATGACGCCAGAGATTTGGGGCAGCCTGACAACGGCCTTAGCGCGCCTGCTCATTTTTCCCGGCCTGCTCTTTGCCGTGCCTGCCGCGTGGTTCTTCCTGTGGGTGGAACGCAAGGCCGTCGCGCGAATGCAGGGACGCATCGGCCCTCCCTTTATGCAGCCGTTTTTCGACTTCATCAAGCTGCTAGGTAAAGACACGCCTCAGCGCACGGGTGTAGGCGGCCTGCTGATGAAGGCCTGGCCGCTGATTGCCGTCTCTGCTGCGGCGGGCGCTGTGGGACTGTTGCCGGTGCTGCCCGCCATCGGCGGCTTCCAGGGCGATTTGATTCTTCTGCTGGCGCTGCTCGAACTGCCCTCCATGTGCATCATCGCGGCGGGATTCAGTTCACGCTCAATCTTCGGAGAGATCGGCTCGGCGCGCGAAGCCGTGCTCAGCGTCAGCTACAACGTGGTCTTTTTGCTGGCTATCATCTCCATCGCAGCTTCGCAACACACCTTCAGCCTCTCGGCGCTGGCGCAACTTCCTGCTTCTCCGCTGCGCTGGCTGGGCATTGCGGCGATTCTGGTTTGCCTGCCCGCGAAACTTCATCTCAATCCCTTCTCGCTGCCCAACGCGGAGCAGGAGATTTACTCCGGCCCCATGGTCGAGTACGCCGGCCCCGAGCTGGCGATGTGGGAACTTTCGCACGGGTTGGAATGGGTTGCGGCAACAGGCCTTGTTGCCACGCTGATTGCTCCGGCCTTCACTCTGTGGTGGATTGCCGCGCTGGTCTTTGTCGCGCTTAGCTTTGTCATCGTCCTGCTCTTGTCGGTGACGGCGGCAGCCACGGCGCGGTTGCAGATCGACACCACGGTCCGTTTTTACTGGCAATGCACGATTATCTTCGCGGTGCTGGCGGTTGCGTCCGCGCTTTTCATGAGGCTTAAAGCATGAACATTCTGACCATGCTGTGGAAGAACCTGTGGGGCGGCTCGCGGACGCTGCTCTTTCCCGCGCGTCCCAAAGTGAGTGAGCATTACCGGGGCCTGGTGCGCTTCGATCCCGCGCTTTGCTCTGGCTGTGCGATCTGCAGAATGCGCTGCACCGCGCGCGCCATCGAGTTCAGAGCCGGCAAGGGTGAGTTCACCTGGAGCTACGATCCCGGCCATTGCACCTTCTGCGGGCGCTGCGTGGAGGGTTGCAAGGAACATGCGCTGAGCCAGGACTCGGAGTGCCCGCCGATTTACCTGACTCCCGGCGAGTTGAAAAAATCCTACACCGTTGCCCGCAAGCAGACCGTCAAGCCGGCTGTGGTTCCGGCGGCTGTTGTCGCAGAGCAGGCGGCCAGCCCTACCAATGGAGGCGCATAATGAGTTCGCTTGAGACGATTCAGAAAAAATTCGGCATCTCAGTATCCTTTGTTGAAATGGGCGGTGTGCAATGGCTCGCACTGGACGCAGCGAAGGTGCGCGAATTGGCCAAGACGATGAACGAAATACACGCGCGCTTTATCACCATCACCGCCTATCAGCTTCCCAAGGACGAAGGATTTCGCCTGGAATACCACTGGGACCTCAACGGCCAGTTGCTGGGATTTTCCTTTCAGCTTGCCGGTAAATCTATCGAAAGCATCTTTGATCTCACTGAAGCCACGGACTGGATTGAGCGCGAGATTCACGAGGAATATGGCATCGACTTCACGGGCCGCGAATATGAGCCGCTGCTTCTGCGCCAGGGAGAGACGCCGGGCGTAAACCTGCGCGACGCCGTGGCCGTGAGTAAGGAGAAAATATGAGTTACAAAATCCCCATGGGCCCTTATCACCCGGCTCTTGAAGAACCTTACAAGCTGGACATGATATGCGAAGGTGAGACCGTTATCGACGCCAAGTTGCATATCGGGTTCAACTTTCGCGGCATCGAGCACCTGGCGGAGACGCGCAACCACATTCAGGTCATCGCGCTGATGGAGCGGGTCTGCGGCATCTGCTCGAATATCCATACACTCACACTGTGCCGGGCGATGGAAGGGCTGACCGGCCTCACACCGCCGCCGCGCGCGCAATATATTCGCGTCATCATGGCGGAGCTGGAGCGGCTGCACTCGCATGTGCTCTGGGCGGGCATCGCGGCCAAGCTCATGGGATTTAAAACCATGTTTATGACCTGTTTCGAGATTCGCGAGAAGGTGATGGACATTCTCGCCGCCATTAGCGGCAATCGCGTCAACTATTCGATGAACCGCATCGGCGGAGTTAATCGCGATATCACCGATCCGCAATCGATTCTCAAGATGGTCGAGGCGCTGGAAGGCGAGATGGCGCGCACCGTCATTCCCATCTTCACCACCAGCAGAACGGCGCGTTCGCGTTGCGCGGGCATCGGCGTGTTGACGAATGAAAGGGCCATCTCCTGCGGCGTTGTGGGGCCAGTGGCGCGCGCCTCTGGCGTGCCTCAGGACCTGCGGAAAGATGCGCCTTACGCGGCCTATGCGGAAATGGAGTTTGACGTGCCGGTACAGCCGGATGGCGACGTTCGCGCACGCCTGCTCGTCCGCGCTCTCGAAATTATGGAAAGCTGCAAGATTCTTCGCCAGGCGCTGGCCAAACTGCCGCCCGGCGAAATTCACACCGAGGGAGAAAAGTTCGCCTTCATCACCGGAACCTCCACCGCCCGCGTCGAAGCGCCGCGCGGAGAGGTGATGTATTCGGTCTCCTGGAAAGAAGGCTCGCGGAATCCAGCCCGCGTCCATGTGCGCACGCCGACCTTTGCAGTGATGCCGGCGATTCGTTGGATGGTGCAGGGCGCGCGGCTCGCCGACACGCCGCTGATTCAGGCCTCTATTGATCCTTGCTACTCCTGCACTGACAGGTAGCGCGACAGGCTGGAGTGTGCTGCTCCGGCTTGCGCTTTCACTTAGAATCCGGCCCAGCGGAGATACGCGGCGAGAATGGGCTGACCCCACAGGCTGCTGATGATTCCGCCGATGCAGAGAAATGTGCCCAGCGGCAACTTGCTGAGCGCCCAGCTTTCGGAGTCACGACGCGCCGACGGAACTATCAGCAGGACAACTGCAACCAAAGCTCCGAGTGCGACGCCCAAACCGAAGGTCAGCAAAGCTCTGGGCAGACCGAGCCACGCGGCCAGCAGAGCCATCAATTTGGCGTCGCCCAGTCCAATGCCTTCGCGACGGCGAATCAGCCAGTAGACCCAGCGGATGAGCAGGATGAACCGCCTCGCCTTGCATGGTTTCTTCGGGCTGATCTGGCTGCTCTCGCACCGAGCGCGGTAAGCGCTTCGACCGGGCCAGGCGATCTGTTCCAGACCGTCATCTGATGACCGGCGGCGAGGATGTTCTTTGCGATGGCAGCTCCCATGCCGCCCAGGCCGATGAATTCAATGTTCATTTGATGTCCTCTGAATGGTCAGCCGTTCGAATTATCTGCCGGACGGTAGAGAGGCAGCGTAATAATTCGAGTTGCTTCCGAAACCCATCTCGCGCTCCTCCGGCCGATTGTTGTGGCACAGCCGGTTGGACCGATGTTTTCCGGAAAATTGGCCCAATCGAGCCGCCTGACCCGAAGCGTAGCTGTTCGACGGACCGCGCGACAAGCACTACTTGCGCGACGATCCGTTTGGATCACAGACGTGATCGCAGATGTGGCCGGTGGCCTTCGTTCGCGCACACCTGCGCGGTGACAATCAGTCGCTCGGCGCGGGAGAGCTCAAGCGTGAGGGGCTTGGGGGAGGGGCCGTAGAAGGCACCGTGCTGTTGGCGGCACCCTCACCCGCGTCGCTACGCGCCGCGACCTCTCCCACTTCGTGGGCGAGGTTTCTTCTCATTCTGCCGCGACTTCCTGCGGACGGCGGAAGCGGGCGGACATGCGCTCGAACGCGAGGTAGACGGCGGGGGTGGTGTAGAGCGTTAGGAACTGCGACAGCAGCAGACCGCCGACGATCGTCACGCCCAGGGGCCAGCGGAGTTCGGAGCCGGCGCCTCGTTCGAGTACCAGCGGCAGGGCGCCGAGCAAGGCCGCCATCGTTGTCATCATGATCGGGCGGAAACGGAGCAGGCAGGCGTGGCGGATCGCCACTTCGGGGGGTTCGCCGTCGCGCTGCGCTTCTAACGCGAAGTCCACCATCATGATGGCGTTCTTCTTCACGATGCCCATCAGCAGCACGATGCCGACCAGCGCCACCAGCGACAGGTCGGTGCCGCACAGCATCAACGCTAGCAAGGCGCCGATGCCGGCTGAGGGCAGGGTGGACAGGATCGTCAGCGGGTGGATCCAGCTTTCGTACAGCACGCCCAGCACGATGTAGATCACCACGACCGCGGCGCCGATCAGCCACGGCTCGGCGGCGAGCGAACGCTGGAACTCGGCCGCGTCGCCGGAGTAGCTGCCGAGGATCGTCTCGGGCATGCCGATCGACTGGCTGGCCTGGCGCACCGCTTCCACCGCGTCACCCAGCGAATAGCCGGGGGCCAGGTTGAAGCTCAGGGTGGCGGAGGGGAATTGCTCCTGATGCGTCACCACCAGCGGGGCGATGGTCCGCGTGATCGTGGCGATCGCCGATAGCGGCACCTGCGCGTTGGGGGGGGCGACCGGCTGCTGCTGCGCTTGCGGCGCGATGGTGGTGATGGCCGGCGAGGTCGGCAGCAGGGTGCTGGCAGCGGGCACGCGCAGCAGGCGCAGCGAATCCGGGTCGGACTGCCAGTCCGGGTCGGCCTCCAGCACCACGCGATACTGGTTCGCCTGCCCGAAGATGGTGGAGATCTGGCGCTGGCCGAACGCGTCGTATAGCGTGTCCTCCAGCGTCTGCATCGACACGCCCAGGCGCATCGCCGCGGCGCGGTCGAGCGTGATGAACGTGCTGAACCCCTCGTTCTCCTGGTCGGACGCCACGTCGGCCAGGGCGGGAGACGCCGCCATGGCGGCTCGCAGTTTCGGGCCCCAGCGCGCCAGCTCGGCGGCGTCGGTGTCCATCAGGGTGTATTGGAAGGCGGTGCGGCTGACGCGGGTGCCGATGGTGATGTCCTGCACCGGTTGGAAGAAGGCGTTCAGGCCGGGAATGTCGGCGACGGCGGCTTCCAGGCGGGCGATCACTTTGGGCGCCGCGTCGCGTTGCCCCACGGGTTTCAGCGCGATGGTCAGGCGGCCGCTGTTCGGGGTGGCGTTGATGGTGCCGGCGCCGACGAAGGACACCACGCCGGTCACCGCCGGGTCTTTGGCGATGCGGTCCGCGGCCTGGGTCTGCAATGCAAGCAAGCGGGGGATGGAGGCGCTTTGGGCGGCCTCGGTCACCGCTATGACCACGCCGGTGTCCTGCTGGGGCAGGAAGCCCTTCGGCACGATGATGTAGAGCCAGACGGTGCCGACCAGCGTTCCCGCGCCGACCAGCAGGACCAGCGTTTGGTGGCGGAAAGTCCAGTCCAGGCTGCGGCGGTAGCCGGCCAGCATCAGGTCGAACGCGGTCTCGCTGATGCGGGCGAGGCGGCCGGGATGCTCGGTGGACGCCGGACGGAGCAGGCGGCCGCACATCATCGGGGTCAGGGTCAGGGAGATCACCGCGGAGACCACCACGGCGACCGACAGGGTGACGGAGAATTCCTTGAACAGGCGGCCGACCACGCCGGTCATGAACAGCAGGGGGATGAACACCGCGATCAGCGATACGGTCAGCGATACGATCGTGAAGCCGATCTGGCCGGCGCCGCGATAGGCGGCCTCGAGCGGGCGCATGCCCTGTTCGATGTAGCGCACGACGTTCTCGATCATGACGATGGCGTCGTCCACCACGAAGCCGGTGGCGATGGTCAGCGCCATCAGCGACAGGTTGTCGAGCCCGTAGCCGAGCAAGTGCATCACCCCGAAAGTGCCGACCAGCGACAACGGCAGGGCGATGCCGGGAATGAAGGTGGCGCGCGGCGAGCGCAGGAAGACGAAGATCACCGCCACCACCAGCCCCACCGACATCAGCAGCGTGAGCTGCACGTCGCGGACCGAGGCGCGGATCGTCTCGGTGCGGTCGGTGACGATGTTGAGGCGGATGCCGGAGGGGATCGCCTGTTGCAGCTTGGGCAGCGCCTGTTTGAGAAGCTGCACGGTCTGCACGATGTTGGCGCCGGGCTGGCGCTGGATGTCCAGCACCACGGCCGGCGTGCCGTTCCAGCGGGCGGCGACGCGATCGTTTTCGACTCCGGCGATCACGCTGCCTACCGCGGAGAGTTGCACCGGCGCGCCGTTGCGCCAGGCGACGACCAGGTTCTTGTAGGCGTCGGCGTTCGACAAGCTGGTCGTTGGCGCCGAGGGCGAAGGCCAGGCGGGGGCCGTCGAAGCCCCCTTTGGCGCCGTTGACGTTGGCGGCGGAGACGGCGGTGCGGATGTCCTCCATGGCCAGCCCGTAGGCGGCCAGGCGGGCGGGATCGACGCGCACGCGCACCGCGGGGCGCATGCCGCCTTGGACGGTGACGCGACCGACGCCGTCTATTTCCGAGAGTTTCGGTTGGAGCAGGGTGTCGGCGGCGTCGGAGACTGTGGAGATGGGGAGGAGGTCGGAGGTGAGCGCGATGGTCAGGATGGGCGCGTCGGCGGGGTTCACCTTGGCGTAGACCGGCGGGTAGGGGAGCGTGACCGGCAGGGTGCCGGCGGCGGCGTTGATCGCGGCCTGCACGTCCTGCGCGGCGCTGTCCATGGTGCGGGCGAGGTCGAATTGCAGGGTGACCTGGCTGGTGCCCTCGGAGGAGGCGGAGGTCATGGTGGTCAGGCCGGGGATCTGGCCGAACTGGCGTTCCAGCGAGGCGGTGATGAGGGTCTCGACGGTTTCGGGGCCGGCACCGGGGAGCTGGGTGGTGACCAGGATGGTGGGGAAGTCGACCTCTGGCAGGGCGGAGACGGGGAGGGAGTTGTAGCCGAGCGCGCCGGACAAAAGGATGGCGAGCGCCAGGAGCCAGGTGGCGATAGGTCGGGCGATGAATGGGGCGGAGATGCTGTTCAGGGGTGTCGGGCTCTGGGGGGTGGTTGGGGGTGTTTAGCACGGGGGGTTGGTGGGGAGTCACGTAGCGGTGTGTTACCGCGGGTTTCAGCACCCGTATGGTCGAGGTCGCCCGAGGCATCCTGATGCGGCCTACCGAGGGATTCCGCTGCCGCCGAAATCGGCCTAACGTGGCGGCATGGATATGGCGACCTCTGAGCGCATTAATCCGGATATCCTGAAATGGGCGAGGGAGACGGCTGGGCTGACGCTGGCTGAAGCTGCGGAAAAGCTGGGGCTGAAGGACACGGCCAAGGCCACCGCGGTCGAAAAGCTACGCCGGCTCGAATCCGGTGTCGGCGCCCCCGGCCAGACGTTCTTGCGGAAGGCCGTGATGGCTTACCGCCGTCCCCTCATCACCTTCTATCTGCCAACCCCCCCGGAGCGGGGCGACCGAGGCGAAGATTTTCGGACCCACGCAGGGACCGTCGCAGCCCGGGATAACGCGACGCTTGATGCCCTGCTTCGGGATGTTCGCGCCAGGCAGCAAATGCTGCGTGAGGCCCTCGAGGAGTTGGAAGAAGGAGCCGAGCGGCTCGCCTTCGTCGGTTCGGCCCGCATCACTGACAGGCCGGCCAACGTGGTGGCGGCGATCAGGGGGACGCTTGGGGTTTCCGAAGACCAGCAAAAGCGAGTCAGAGGACCAAGCCAGCTTTTCGCTCTGATGCGCGCCGCAGTCGAAAGGGCGGGAGTTTACGTCCTATTGCTCGGCGATGTCGGGTCCTATCATTCGGATATTGGCGAGAACGTGTTTCGTGGTTTCGCTCTGGCTGACGAGTTGGTACCGTTCGTTGTAATCAACGACAACGACGCCGAAGCTGCCCGCCCCTTTACCCTCATACATGAGCTGGCGCACATCTGGATCGGCGCGAGCGGGGTGAGTGGTCCGTTGCGCGACGTGCCAGAAAACGTCGTCGAGCGGTTCTGCAACGATACGGCGAGTGAGTTCTTGTTGCCGACGGATGCGATCCCGGATCTGTCGGGCCTAAAGTCGGCCAACTTTGAGACTGTAATTGTGGAAGTTAGCCGACTCGCCAGCAAGTGGAACGTTAGCGAGCCTGCGGTCGCTTATAGGTTCGTGGAAAAGGGTTGGATTGATCGATCCGTCGCGGCCTCGCTTTTCGCGATGTTTGCGGAGCGCTGGCGGCGGGAGAAGGAGAGGGAAAAACAAAACAAGCAGCCTGACGAGGCGGGGCCGAATTTTTATACCGTGCGCCGTCACAGGCTGGGTGCCGGGCTCCTCGATACTGTGCGCCGCGCGTTGCAAGAAGAAACATTGTCCTATACGGGAGCCGCTAAAATCCTCGGTGTAAGTCCGGCGTCCGTTCCCCCATTACTGCGACAAGTGCGTCCTCCGGCGCAATGACCCTGTATCTTCTTGACGCGAACGTTCTGATACGGGCGCACGAGGATTATTACCCTGTCGACAGGATTCCGCAGTTCTGGGCGTGGCTGCTCGAGAAGGCGGCCAATAACATTATCAAGATGCCAAGGGTCATCTTCGACGAGGTGACGCCTCCGCCCGGGCCACTGGCGGATTGGATCAAGCAGACGGACGTGAGAGATCAGCTGGTTCTGAACGAGCCTATCGCGCCCGCCCGAGTGACACACGTCATCGTGCACGGCTATGCGCCCGATCTCAATGACGTTGAGACTGAGAAGATCGGTAAGGACCCGTTTCTGGTGGCGGCAGCGATGGCCATGCCGGATCGCGTTGTCGTCACACGTGAGGTTTCGAAGCCAAAGCGGCAGAGAGCAAACCGGAAGGTGCCGGATATTTGCAGCGTATTCGGCGTGCAGGTGATCACCGATTTTCAGCTCTACCGCATCCTTCAATTCTCCATCGCCTGAGTGTCTCTGAATCTCAGAGGATCGAATGGGTACTTGCCAAAGGGCCCAAGGTCCGGGACGGGTTCCACCTAGGGTAAGGTCATCGTCACCCGCCGCCATGCTGCTTTCGGGCCGCCTCGATCTCCGCTGCATTGTTCACGACAGGGCGGTGCTGATGGCTGACTCCGAAACCCGATCGATCTTTGAGCCCGAGGAAGCCGAGGACGCACGCTTCGATGCCGAGGCCATGGCCGCGTATCGGGCGGGACGGGTTGTGCCGCACGCCAAGATCGCCGAGTGGTTGGATTCCTGGGGAACGCCGAACGATTTGCCCTGCCCGAAGCCGGAGCCGCGTTGACCGAGGTTGTGTGGACCGAACCGGCACTCAGGGCATCTCGAGGCTATTCGGCCCCATATCGCGCGGTGCAACCCGCGGGCGGCGCGGGATGTCGCCGCCAGTCTCAGGACGCTCGGTGATATCCTGAACCATCTCCCGGAGCGTGGCCGCCCCGTCCAGGGCAATCGCATTTCAAAACAGTGCCAAAAGGCGCGAGAGGTAGGCGTCGTCCCATCCCGCACGCTTGAGCTTACCTCGGAACGACCCTTTGGAAGCGTCCTTTTGCATGACATTCATCGCCATGTGTCGCAGCACGGCGAGGTTGTGCGCACCGTTGCCCAGCCGGTTCCTGGCCTGGTCTTCGTTCATCACGACGTCCAGCCGCCAATGCAGACAGTTTTCGACGCCCCAATGGAAGCGGACGACCTCATTGAAGCGTTCGCTGGAGAGCACTGTGCTGATCAGGTAATAGGCCGTCTCGGTCGTGGTCTTGCCCGACATTTCCCGGACCCGGACCACCTTGCCGATGGCGGCCAGGCCGGGCCAGCGGTGATCCTCTTGCAACCAGCCGATATCGGTTGAGACCGTGGCCGTGCGGGTCTCGATGCGGCCGTGATCCGCATCGACCACCGGCTTGGCTGTGCTGGTCTTGCTCTCCGGATCGTCGAGGAACCGGACCACATCGTCATGCAGCGTAGCCTGGTTGCCCTTCAGTGCCAGGACGTAGTCGCCACCCTGTTCGACGATCTGCTGGGCGATGTCACGCTGACAGTTGAGCGCGTCAACCGTCACGATCGCACCCTTGAGCGAGAAGCATCTCCAGCAGTTTCGGCACCGCGGTGATCTCATTGGACTTGGCGTCGGTGGCGATCTGCGCCGGCACCAGGCGTTGCTCGCAACCCCAGGCGCTGACCATATGCAAGGGCGACTTGCCGCTGGCGCGGTCGAACGAGCGCCGCAGCACCTTGCCGTCGATTGCCACAACACCCTGACATCGCTCGGAAAAGTTTGTCATGAACCGCTGGAACGCGGCGCGGAACTGGGTCGGATCCAGAAACCGGAACAGGCGGCTGAAGGTATCATGGCTGGGCACGCCATGCTTGAGCTTGAGGAAGCCGCGCAGGAACGGTTCTTTCGCCGCGGCGAACAGTGCCATGTCCACCGCGCCTTGGCCGCCACACAGGACCGTGCACAGGGCGATCATCAGGAGGTCATGGAAGTCATGCAGACCGGCGTTGCCGGTCCGCGGATCCTCCAGTTCTTCCCAGCAGGCAATAAACTGCTCCAAGCCGGCCTCCCCAGGCATGTTTCACATGCCAAGGGGTAGAATTGATCATATCCGAGCCGGGCAAGCGCCACGGCCGGAGTTAAGCGGTTTCAAGTGCGATTCCCCTGCCGCCCCGTGCGTGGCAAGAACATGCGCGAGCTGGGCAGCACGTATCCGTATATCATCCGCTATTTCGTTGATGGGGATACGGTGGTGATCCTCCACGTCCGTCGCACGTCACGCCGGCCGACGCGTCCCTGACGGGGTGTTCCGATGAGGATCAGCGATTCTAAATGAGGGTTGGCTGACGTTTTCTGGCTTGTCTCCTGGTCTTGGTAGGCTGTGGGGAGGGGGCGGTCGGTCGGCCGTCAAGGCGGCCGAAGGTCGGCCGCGGCGATGGACTGGAGCAGATGGGCCCAGCCATCGAACACGACATAGGCAGTGATCGTTCGTAGCTCCTCGAAGAAGCGGTACGTAGCGCCACAGGCAGCGACGGCCGCTCGCCAGGCGAGCGCGGCGAGCCAGGCGGCAGTATGGAAGGCGAAGGCGAGCAGGTTGAGGGTCAGGAAGACGCTGGCGAGCGTCTGCTTGCCGTGACCGAAATTGTGCTCGAGGTGGTAGCCGTTGGTCTTCAGTACATTGAAGGTCTCATTCTCGATCTTCCAGCGCGCCCGCCCGCAGGCGGCCAGTTCGGCGACGCTGTCGGCGGTCACCGGCAGGTCGGTGACGAAGCTGTTGTAATAGGTGCGCTTGCCGGCAGCGTTGCAGATCTCGATGGAGAACCAGTTGACCGCCATGGCGTCGGCCGAGCCGCGCAACGGCACGCCGGAGAGCCAGCGGTAGATGGTTGTCGTGACGTTGCGGCCTTTGCGGGCCGTCTGTCGATGTTCCTCCAGTTTGGCGCCGTGCAGGTATTCGGTGATGGTCTGATGCGAAGACGGCTTGCAGGTGAGAATGAAGTTGCCGCCGGCCTGATGGATGGCGGTGGCGATCGGCTGACAGGCGAACAGGTCGTCGCCGAGAAAGATTGGCCGCAGATGCGCGACCGAGCGGCCATGCCGGGCCAGCCAGCGCTTGGCGGCGCTGCGCTCGCAGTCCTGCTTCTCCGCCCCGTCTTGTGGGGCGATGAACTCCGGCGGCAGCGGCAACACCTGGTGATGGCCCGGTGCAACCATGGTGGCGCCGAGGAAGGCGTGGAAGCATTCCACACCGCCATCGGAGCGGCGTCGGGTCGAGCACTGAGGGCAGCTAATCTTGCGCGAGCAGAAATACTCGGTGCCGTCGAGAGCAATGAGCACACGCCCACCCAGGCATTGGAAGCGTGTCAGCGGCCCGGCTTGCTCGATTGCCCGCATGAACAGGCTATCGAAGGCGGCGGGCGAGGCGCCGTCCAGCATGAGGCGGATGTAGTTGTCGGAGGGGATGGCCGCCATGCCGAACAGGGTCTGGCAGTTCGACCGGCCTTGGCCGCGCGCCAGCGCCCGTTGATGCGCCAGGAATGACGGGCTTCCCATGAAGAACAACGAGAAGGCCGAGAGGCCGATGTCGGCCATCGTGTAGTCGCCGTCGAGCGGCGGTGTCTTGCGCTGGTCCGGCAGACCGGCGCAGACCGTACCCAGCTCGGCGATCAGCTCCCCGACGATACTCATGTCGATGCAGAATCAAGGCCTGAGTTTCGATGCAAGAAAAAACTGCCAGCATGTTGGGGCGGGCGTCCATTTGCCTACAACATGTGGCAGATCAGACTCAGTCCAGGCGCAACTCGCTCTGGATCGGCACCGCTCGGCCACGACCCCTGGGCAAACTCAGAACGCGACTCAATCGCATTGAGAATTGCTGGATGAGGATAGTGTTGGTTGAAGGAAGCGCTACTCTTGCCAGATGATCAGATTGCTCGGTCAAGCGCTTGAGGCAGCCCGCAATCTGCCGCCTGCCGCACAGAACGACATAGCCCGCGTGGTTCTCCTGCTTGCTGGCAATGACGACGCGGAGTTGCCGATGGCGCTCTCGCCTGAGGAACGCTCTGCTATTGCGGCCTCGAAAGCCACAGCCGCCCGAGGGGAACTCGCGACTGACGAGCAAGTGCGTGCCGCGTGGGCCATCTTGCTCGACCAGAACCTCATACCGCTGTCGTCTGAGAGTGCCGAACTAAGCAGCGCTTCACCGCAGGATTTCGTCCAACTGGCGCTCCGCGGGCGCGGTGAACAGGACATCGCGTAGCCTCAGGCGACGTGCTCCGGGCTGCGACTTATGGCACGCGCGCCGCTCTTGCGGATGAACGCGCGCACCTCCTGGCGGTTGGACAGTCTGGTGTATTCTCCGCGCATGTAAGCGGCCTCGCCCTCCTCGGCCAGCTTGTTCAACGCGGCGAGGCGAGCCGGTTCAGACAGGATGTCGTCCTCGTAGCGGCGAAGCGCCTCCCGAATGACCTCGCTGCCGCTGGCATGCCGGCCGTTGGCAACTTGCTCGGAGACAAAGCGCTGCTGGCGTTCCGTAAGGCTGAAGTTTCTGCCCGTGTTGGCCATGGTGGGACCTCCTGGCGCGCTATTGTGGTCTATTGTCAGGGTTTGATAAGCGTCTTCACCGTGCACCCCTCGTGCAAATATCCTGCGGGGAGTGCGGGAGGCCACTTTTCGCGTCCGGTACACCCGGGTCTGACGCAAGGTGACCGCGGCGCTGAAGGTTCGCAATGGGCGCATCCGGCGGTAGAAGCTGCGGTCGCCCTCCGGCACTTTGGGTCGAATGCAGCAGGCGTAGGCCAGGCAACTCGGCCACCGCCACTTTTGGTCTGCGGGGACGGCCTGACTGAGCCACGACCTACTCCAGAACGCCTTGCATATTTTCCTAATACACGCTATCTTCCGAGCCATTTGATCCTACAGCCCGGAGGGCCCCATGTTCGACACCCCCTACGACCCCCTGCACATCTTCAAGCCCAACGGACCCGTCAACCTCACCGCCATCACCGCCCTGCTCGAGGACACCATCCGCGCCAGCCGCCCCGCCCCCCGCGCGGACGGCACCGCGATCTCCGACGCCGACCACCGCACCACCATCATGCTCGCCATCGCCGGCCTGGAACCCGGCACCACCGCCGAGGCGATGCACGCCAGCCAGATCGTCGCCGCACACGCCACCGGCATGCACTTGCTCGATACCGCCGAGGCGGCCGACGCCACCCCGCTGGAAAAGCGCCGGGTCGCGTCGCTGGCGCTCGGGTTCCTGCGGTTCGCGCAGACCGCCACGCGTTCGCTGGAGAAGCGCCAGGCGCTGCGGCGCAAGGACGACCTGGATTATCCCCACTACGTCGCCGCCATCCGCCGGGCGATGGAGGGCGAGGTGGAGAGGTTCAAGCAGGAGTGGGAACTCACACACCAGCCGGGCGCCGGGCCGGCGGACGTGGCACAGGTACAGGTTCGCGGGGGTCGAGACGCCGGATAGCGGGCAACACCCCATGCACCAATTCGCGACGCCGGGCGCCGCGCCGGAGGACGTGGCGCAGTACAGATTCGCCGGGGTCGAGCTACCGGATGGCGGGCCACACCCCATGCACCAATTCGCCACGCCGGCCGTCGCGCCCGAGGCCGCGGCAGCCCCGCCTGCCCCGCCGCCGGCGCCACCGGCGCAGCGTCGTCCGGATGGTTGGCAACACCCCATGCGCCAATTGGCGACGCCGCCCGCTGCGCGCGAGGCTGAGAGGCCGTCTCGAAACCTGCCGGTGGGGGGTTGAAACCGCAAGAGTTGATGGAATCTAGGAGGCCCCCTGGCACCTGGAGCCTCCTATGTGGACCCGCGAAACCCGCGCAGAGCACGACCGTGATGATCTGCGCTACCCCAGCGATCTGACCGATGCCGAATGGCAGGTGCTCGCGCCGTTGCTGCCGCCGCCAGCGAAAACCGGCCGCAAACGGTCCTGGACGATGCGCGAGATCATGAATGCCATGTTCTACGTGCTGCGCGGCGGTTGTCCGTGGCGTATGCTGCCGGAGCATTTCCCACCGCACCAGACGGCGTATCGCTGGTTCACCCGCTTCCGCGATGACGGAACATGGGAACGCCTGGACCATCAGTTGGTGGCGCAGGATCGTCAGCGGGTCGGCCGCGCGGCGGGTCCCACTGCCGCGGTCATCGACACGCAGAGCGTCAAAACCACCGAAGCCGGCGGCCCGAGAGGGTATGATGCCGGCAAGAAGATCAACGGCCGCAAGCGACATGCTCTGGTGGACACCGACGGGCGCAGCCTGGAATTGCAGGTGCACCCGGCGTCAGTGCAGGACCGTGATGGCGCTCCGGCGGTGTTGCAAGCCGCTCACGCCCGGTTCCCCTCGATCCAGAAAGTATTTGCCGACAGCGTCTATGCCGGCGAACGGGTCGCCAGTGCGACATCCATTGTGGTGGAGATTGTCCGCAAGCTACCCAACCAGGTTGGCTTCAAGCTGCTGCCGCGGCGTTGGGTGGTCGAGCGGTTCTTTGCCTGGATCAATCGCAACCGCCGCCTTGCCAAGGATTTCGAAGCCACCATCGCATCGGCCACAGCCTTCCTCCACGCCGCTGGCGTTATGCTGCTCGCCAGGAGGCTGGCTCGTTGGGCTTGAGATTCGAGTCGGACTCTGAGGCAGCCGCGTATGATGTGCCGCCGGCGGCACACTGTCCGGATGGTTGGCAGAACCCCATGCAACGTGAGGCGGCCCGGGGCGCTGCGGCCGGCACGGGACTGGTTCCCGGCGCGGCACCGCGAGCGCCGTCCCGGCCCGGCGCCGGCGGCATCGCACCGGCTGTGGCTGCGGCATAGGAGCAATGGCGGGCAACACCCCATGCACCAATTCGGCCGGCACGCGCTGCCTGCTACGTGGCGGCCCCGCCGTCCCGATTCGTGGCTGCGCTACGCCGGCTTCAGTTCGATCAGCGGCCAGGCGTCAGCCTCGTTCGCAGTCGGCAGGCCAGTCACGAGAGCAGTGGTCGCGGCCGGCAGCAGGAGGCCGCACCCGGGGCCACCTGGCGCGCAGCCCAGTGAAGACCGGGCAAAAGCCCATGCACCAATTCGCCCGCACACCTGCCGGTTCCCACGCAACGCAGCGCCGTCTCGCACACCGCGAAACGAGACGCTGGCGAGACGGGCTGTTCGGCACCCGTCCCGGCCGAGTCCCACGCGGTAGGGCATTGTCGCGTATGACGGGAAACGAGACGGCAGCGAGACGCTGCCGGCTTCCCAGCGCGGTGTTGGTCGTGCGGGTTGCGCTCTTCGCGCGGCATCGATTGAGATTGAGAGCGTGCCGACCCGATCACCCTCACCCTCGGCGCTTCGCGCCTCGACCTCTCCCGCTCTCGCGGGAGAGGTTTATGTCAGTGGCGCGTCCCTGGGGCGTTGGGCTTCGCGACCTCGTTCCGCTCCTCTGGCGCCGTCGGTTGCACCACCGCGATTTTGGTGCCGTCGGACAACCGCGAGGCGCCGTCGATCACCACGCTGTCCCCCGCTCGCACACCCTCGGTCACGATCGACTCCTGCTCGTCCTCGTGCCCGACCGTCACCGGCTGGCGCTTCACCGCTCCCTCCTTCGCGACGAATACGTAGGGTCCGCTTGGCCCCCGCTGGATCGCCGCCGGCGGCACCACGATCGCATCGTGCGTCGTGTCCACCTGCAACCGCACGCCGACGAACCCGCCCGGCCACAGCTTGCCGTCGCGATTGGGGAACGTTGCCTTCAGCTTGATCGTGCCGGTGGTCGGATCGACCTGGTTGTCCAGCACCGTCAGCACGCCGGTGTCCAGCGCCGCGCCTCGGCTGCCCGCCGGGCCTTGCGCATATGCCACGACCGTCGCCTTCCCCGCCCGCATCGCATCTGCCACCGCCGGCAGCGTCTGCTGCGGCAGCGTGAACAGCACCGAGATCGGCTGCAACTGCGTGATCACCACCAGTCCGGAGGCGTCCACCGCGTGCACGATGTTGCCCGGATCGACAAGCCGGATGCCGGTCCGGCCATCGATCGGCGAGACGATCGTGCAGTAGCCGAGCTGGGTGCGCGCGGTGTCGATCTGCGCCTGGTCCTGCCGCACCTGCGCTTCCAACTGCGCCACCAGAGACTTCTGGGTGTCGGCCTGCTGCGCCGTGGTGTAGTTCGTTGCCACCAGCTTCTGGTAGCGCACCAGATCGACCCGGGCATTGGCGAGCAACGCCTCGTCCTGCGCCTTTTTCGCTGTCACCTGGTCCAGCGCCGCTTGGTAGGTGCGCGGATCCACCTGCGCCAGCACGTCGCCCTTGTGCACGTCCTGGCCTTCCTTGAAGTCCACGGCGACCAGCGGGCCATCGACCATCGTGTGCATGGTGACGGTGTAGAACGCCTGCACTGTTCCCAGCCCGTCCAGCCAGATCGGCACGTCCATCCGCGAGGCCGCCGCGACCAGCACCGGGATCGGCTGGGTCGGCTTCTTGTTGCGCGCCGACTGGTTGAACAAGTTGGTCGGCCAGAACCACACTGCTCCGACGATCGCCGCCAGCAGGAGCACGCACAGCACAGCCATCGCCCACGACCGGGTCCGGCCGCGGGTCGCCACTTCGACAGGTCCGCGCGTCAGGGCGTCCATGGGCATGCTCTGTC
Organism: uncultured Alphaproteobacteria bacterium; assembly: GCA_963762885.1. GTDB lineage: Bacteria > Pseudomonadota > Alphaproteobacteria > Acetobacterales > Acetobacteraceae > JASHVB01. The sequence continues at coordinate 44,352 of CAVXNH010000074.1, read as the reverse complement.
GCCAGTCACTGTAGATTCCCCCCGATCGGCAACGCGACCGCGCCCGGCACCACGCCAGGCGACAGGCCGGGAAACTGATCCGGCACGGGGCTGGGCGGCTCGCTCCAGCCGCCGCCCAGCGCCTTATACAGACTCAGTAAAGCCTGAACACGGGCCAAACGCACCTGAACCAGGGTGGTCTCGTCGGCGAACAGCGTGGTCTCGGCGTTCAGCACCGTGGTGATGTCCACCGTGCCGGCCTGCATCTGCGCCCGGGCGATGTCGGCGGCGCGCCGCGCCGTGTCCACCGCCACGCGCTGGAGCGCCTCCTGCTCCGTCATGTAGCGCCAGGCGGTCAGCGCGTTGTCCACGTCGGTGAAGGCCTGCACCACCGCCTTGCGATAGTCCGCCAGCAGCTCAGCCTGCCGCCCCCGGGCTTGCTCCAACTGGCCGCGCAAGGTGCCGCCGTCGAATAGCGGCTGCGTCAGTCCGGCGGCCAGCGTGGTCAGGAACCCGCCCGGGCCGAACAGAGTGCCGAGCGCGATGCTCTCGAACCCGGCCGTTCCGGTGAGCTGGACCTGCGGGAAGAACGCCGCCCGCGCCACCTTCACGTCGAAATTGGCCGCGATGAGCAGCGCCTCGGCGCTGGCTACGTCGGGGCGGCGCTCGAGCAATTCGGAGGGCAGCCCGGCGGCAACCAGCGGCAGAGACAGGGCGTTCAGCGTGCCGGGCTGCACCGTCACCGCCTCCGGCGGGCGGCCAATCAGAATGCCCAGGCCGATGATCTCTTGCTCCAACTGGCTGCGCAAAGCGGGGATGGTGGCGCGGACGCCGGCCACCAGCGCCTCCTGCTGTGCCACGTCCAACGCCGAGGCGGTGCCGGCGTCGAGCCGTCCGCGGATCACCGCCAGGGTTTGCTCGGCTGACGCGAGGTTGTGCTGCTGCACCGTCAACAGATCCGCGTCACCCAGAGCGGTGAACCAGGTGCTGGCGACGCTGGTGACCACGGTCAGCGCGACGGTCTGCTGGTCGAACCGGCTGAACATGGCGTTGGCCACCGCGGCCTTTCGAGATGCGGCGATCTTGCCCCAGAAGTCCAGCGTGTAGGCGACGTTCAGGCCGGTGGTGTAGTCGCGTAAATCCACGTTGGCGGCGAGGTTGCGGGCGCCGCGACCGGCGTTGAGCAGGCTCTCCTGCACCCAGTTGGTGTTGGCGGTGGCGTTGAGGCTGGGCAGCAGGCCGGCGCCGGCGATGCGCACCTGGGCGTCGGCCTGCTGGACGCGGGCGATCGCCGCCAGCAGGTCGAAGTTTGCGGCCCGGGCCTGGTCGATCAGCGCGTTCAGGTCCGGCGAGTTGAAGCCACGCCACCAGTCCTCGGACGGCCAGGCGGTGGCAGCGGTCGCCGTACTGGCGCGATAGGCTGCGGGAATCTCCAGTTCGGGACGCTGGTAATCTGGCCCGAGGTCGCAGCCGGCCAGCGCCAGCAGCGCTGCCGCGCCAAGCCCCACGCCGCAGGCGCGCCGAACCGATTTTCGCATACCTATGAAAGCACTCCCGATGCTTCCCCGTAATGGCAAAGGTTGCGTGGCGCAACGGCATGGTTCATGCCGGCCGAATGTAACGCGGGAATTTCAGAGAGGCGCGGATAGCGTCATTCCCGTATCTTTTTCAGATTGACTCGCGGGCGGGTGAATATGATCACGAATACACCAACGACAAATACGATTACGCCAGGGGTCGCATCGTTTAGCTTACTTTCGAAAACGCCCAATGCCTTCGCTGTCCAGGAGGTGGAACCGGCAATTCCATGCAGACATAATATCGCTCCCACCAGGATAGCGATCAATCCCAACGCCAGACCCAGCCTTGCGTATTGATATTCTCGACGAACCGCTTCCAAAAGGATTTGGCTGGTATGGGAATCTTGCCGCGACGGATGAGCAGGGCTCGTGCTGCTCAAGTCGATCCCGTCCACATCCAGGAGATGCTTGCCAACTTGCAAGGAATGCCTTGTTGCCAGATCGGCAAGGGGCGGCTGGCGGGTTGGTTCTTCTGTCATGTGAGCCTCTCTGACGATGCTGGAGGTTAAGCTTACGGCAGCGAGGGTTTCACACAGCGCGGATTTTCGGTGGGCTGGTTACGATGGCCGCTACGCCCGTGCCCATTGACCGAACGGGCGGACCCCGTCCTCATGCATTTGCTTGAAGCCCGGACAAACACGCGCCGTCAATGCATCCATAAGCGCCTCGATATAGCTGCTCCACTCAAGGCAATCTCCTACGTACTCCGGATCCGTATCCTCCTTGACAATATTCCGCAATCGCTCGCGCCGCGACGCGGCGGGAGGATGTGTCTCGGATCCTCGGCTTTCGACGTCGGTAAGACCATGGATGAGGGCAATGAGGCACCGCTCGACGGCGCTATAGCAACTGAAGAACACGCTGGATCCCACCAGGGCCCATTCGGGGCCCTGCCGCCGCAATTGCTCGTAATTGAATCCCCAATTGTCGGCTACGTATTCGTCCTCCCAGTCCCTCACGATCTCTTTTGTGCTCAGCTTCCCGATCATTTGGCGAACTTCGGTATTGCTCGACAGATGACCAGACAGAACATGGCCCATTTCATGTCCTAAAATGAAGCTCCGGGAGGCATCCATCAGCGCTCCCGCCAAGAGACGCTGATTGTCCTGACCGATTTCAAGCGCGGGCATCCGTCGTGGATTGCCTTCTACAAGATATTTTCGTAGGACGCGATCGAAATGAGCGATCAGGTCCGGTTGCTGGTCCACAGCATATTCGGCTACCGGGGCCTTGCCCATATCCAATCGTAGCCCAGTCGCCTTAAGCTGCACGGGCAGCAGCCGTGCCAACACCTTCGCCATTTCGCCGGTAAACTGAAATAGTCCGAAATCGAACAGCACAAGGCAGTTGTCGCTATCTGGAACGGGAGTTGCACAGGCGTTGATGCTACCGGTCGGCAATGTACCAAAAAGCAAAAGCGGCGGAATAATCCGTTCGAGTCCATTGCGAGCAGCGCCGTCTTTTATAGATGCAACGATTTGGAGAAGAACGGGATAAAGCAGCGGATGCTCATATGGCGTCGGTCTGTCTGTAGAAAGCCAATCACGGTATCGATCGAACATATTGAACGGTTCCGTGGACGGCCTCAGGAGTCTTTGCAGCTTGTTGATCCAGATCCGCAGACGAAATTTATGTTCGAATTCCTGCTGCATCTTATTGTACAGGTCAGCGGGAAGGGGATCGCAGACGAAGGCGCGAAATGCTTCTTCCCTGCTGCTGAGACCGGACAGGCTTGCCAGCTCCGCGTATGCGGTTTCCTGTAAGCACTGAAGGTGTCGTTTGGCGCGATCCGGCCATTGGGTCTCAGGCATGTCGGTTGACCCCGTCACTGACCGGCCAGACTTGTGGCGCCGTTCGAACGTCGATTCAGGTCCGGCTTGTCCGTCGAGACCCGATCCGTTAGCCCGGCAGGCCTCAGGCAGGCTTATAGCAGATCCAGCCGGCTGGAAACCAACCCCTTCTTGCTACGCAGGCGTTCCCGCAAATACGGCCTTGGCCGGGAATCAGGGCCGCAACGACAGCCCCGCTCCGACCGAGGTGCGACCAGACCGCGTTGAAACGATCGCGACCGCGCTGAGGCGGCGCAAGCGGCACCCGTGATCGTCGATGCCCCTTCCTTCGCGCCGACTGCCGACCCACCGCCGCCGCCGCGGTGGACTGAGCCAGCGTCGCGTCCTCCCGGCCTGCCGCATGTCGCAAGTCAATACGGGATCGGTCGTCAGATTGGGCTGATCGCTACTCCAGGGTTGCCTGCCATGCGATTCGTCATCGCCTCGCCCGCTGCGGAGCAGGACGCCTATGAGAAGCCGTCGCTCCGCGCCCGCCTCAGGCCAACCGGAACACAAGCTGATCGACCCACGCATCCTGCGGCAGCATCATGTGGTGCCATGTCAGAGCCCGGCCAGGGACGACCGGTAGGCACGGCAACAGCCACCACACTCATGCCGCCGATCGCGCGGCACGAGGCAGGCGGGAGTGCGGCAACCCGCCGTGTCCCGCCAGCCCATGCCCTTGCTCGGTTGCCGCGGCGCGGTAGTAGCCCAGGACGAACACCCGCACGGCGCTGGTGCGGCCACCCTGGTGGCCGGCCTGTTCCACCTGGCGGACCAGCGTGCTCATGTCCTGGCTCTCGCGCTCGCAGATTTCGAGCAACGCGTCCCACAGTTCGGGCTCCAGCCGCATGCTGGTGCGGCCCCGTTCGGCGACCACATTGCGGTTGATCAGACGACTGGCCGTCACGGCAGCCCCTCCTGTGCAGCAGGTGCCAGAGGACCACATCGGCATTAAGAGAAGGTTTGCGCGCGGGGCCTACATTCCACGCAACTGTAACCAAGTGCGTTTTTTTTGCCCCTGGGGACGGAATAATCCGCCGGCCGCCGGCCGGATTGCCGATCGGCAGCCTGTCGGCACCCTTCGACCGACGCACCCCGCCCTGTTAACCTCGTGCACGCCCGGCGTGACGCCCTGCACGCTTGGCGCTATCCTCGTTCGACAACAAACCGGTCGGACCACACTGCATGGACGGCGCGATGGGAGGAGGTACCGCGGCAGCCCGCCTCGGGACCGCTATTGGCACAGTCCGCGCGCCACCGGCGCGAGGGAGCGCGTCAGCTTGGCTCGACCGCCAGTTCGCCCGTCTCGCAGTGCTGCCGACCGCGGTGCTGATGCTGCTGGTGTTCGGCCTGCCGCTGTTGTTCTCGCTCTACCTGAGCTTCGAGGGCTGGGAGCCGGACCAAGCCCTGTTCGGCGGACGCTTCGCCGGGCTCGACAATTACCAGGACCTGCTGTCCGATCCGGCCTTCGTCGGCAGCCTGGGGATCACGTTTGGCTACACCGCGGTCACCGTCGCCACCGAACTCGCTGCCGGGTTGGGCCTGGCGCTATTGCTCAACATCGACCTGCCGTGGATCAACCTGTTCCGCACCGCGCTGATCATCCCGATGATGATCACCCCGGTGGTCGCCGCGTTCTGCTGGAAGCTGCTGCTGGATCCGGACCACGGCATCATTGACTACCTCATCGGCAGCCACATCGTCTGGCTGGGCCGGCCGGACACCGCGCTGGTGTCGGTCGCGGTGGTGAACCTGTGGCAGAACGCGCCCTATGTCGCGGTGCTGCTGTTGGCCGGGCTGCGCTCCCTGCCCAGCGAGCCGATCGAGGCCGCCGCCATCGACGGCGCCAGCCGGTTGCAGGTGTTTCGGCACATCACGCTGCCGCTGCTGCGACCCTACATCGTCGTCGCCCTGCTGCTGCGCACGATCTTCGAGTTCCGCGCTTTCGACAATATCTACGTGATGACCAGCGGCGGGCCAGGCGACGCCACCATGGTGCTGTCGATGTTCACCTACCTGGCGTCGTTCGTCCGCTTCGACCTCAGCCTGGGTGCGGCGGCATCGTGGATGATGCTGCTGATGTCGATGGCGCTGTGCCTGTTGTTTATCGCGGTCATCCGCCGGCGGGAGACGCTGTGATGGACGCCCCCCAGGTCATGCTGACCACCGGGTCAAGCGCCCGGTGGCAGGCCCCGGTCGGCATTCACGACTTTACTTTGTCCCGGTGGCAAAGTCGTGGATGGCGGGCCTCCGCCCGCCATGACGATCACGGCGGCCTCCACTGATGGCGGCGCCCGCCCGCATTGGCTCCCGTCGCAGCCGGCTGCTGTTCGCCGGGTCGGTCTACGCCGCGCTGATCGCGCTCACCGTCGTGTTCCTGTTCCCGTTGGTGTGGATCATCGGCCTGTCGCTGAAGACGCGGCTGCAGATCTTCGCCATGCCTCCGGTGCTGATGTGGTGGCCGACTTTCGAGAACTACGCCGCGGTGCTCGGCAGCGCCGACTTCCTGGCGGCCTTCGTCAACAGCCTGGTGGTGGCGACCGGCGCGGTGCTGCTGTCGATGTGCGTCGGTGTGCCCGCCGCCTACGCGATCGCCCGCTTTCCGTTCCGCGGCCGCTCGCTGCTGTTCTTCGGGCTGCTGGCGATGCGCATGCTGCCGCCGATCGCCGTGCTGGTGCCGATGTATATCCTGTTCAGCAAGATCGGCCTGACCACCACGCGGTTTTCCGTGGTGCTCGCCTACACCACGTTCAGCCTGCCGCTGGTGGTGTGGATCATGCGCGGCTTCTTCGAGGACCTGCCGCGCGAATTGGAAGAAAGCGCCTGGGTCGATGGCGCCAGCCGAGCGCAGGCCTTCGCCCATGTGGTGGTGCCGTTGATCCGGCCCGGACTGGTCGCGGTCTGCATCCTGTCGCTGCAGCTCGCCTGGAACGACTTCCTGTTCGCCGCGGTGCTGACAAACAACGCGTCGCGCACGCTGCCGGTGCTGATGGCGGCATTCTCCGGCGGCGACACCGGCGTGGACTGGGGCGGCATGACCGCATCCGGCGTGATGGTGATCCTGCCGGTGGTGATTTTCTCGTTTGCCGCACAGCGGCATCTGGTCGCCGGCCTGTCGTCCGGTGCGGTCAAGGGTTGAAACAACAACAGGGGGAAACGCAATGACCGGAATCAACAGGCGGCGTCTGCTGCAAGCCTCGATCGCCGCCGGAGGCATGTTGGCCGCGCCGCAGATCAAGGCGCAGAGCAAGCCGGAAAAACTGGTTTATGTCGGCGATAACGGCCCGTGGCACTGGACCATGGTGGAAGAGGTCGCGCCGGCCTTCGAGAAAGCCACCGGCATCAAGATCGATTTCACCCTGTTGCCGGTCGATCCCTGGCGGGCGCGGCTACGCGCCGAACTGGGTGCCGGCAGCGGTGGCATCGACGTGGTGCAGTGGTCGGTCGGCATGGCCGGCTGGATCGCTCCGCACATGGAAGACCACGAGTTGGTGGTGAAGCAGATCGTCGAGCGCCATCCTGATTTCGACTGGAGCGACTTCCTGGGCGGCACCAAGCGGGCGGCGTCGTACAACGGCAAGCTGGTCGGCATTCCTTATCGCATCACCACCGGCATCATGCACTATCAGAAGGCCCTGATGCAGAATGCCGGTTTCGCCAATCCTCCCGGTACGTGGCCGGAGTTCCTGAAGGCGGCGGTCGCGCTGAACACGCCGCCGGACCGCTATGGCTTCGGCATTTTCGGCCGGCAGGGTGCCGCGATCTTCGTCGGCTTCGTGCCGTGGCTGTATTCCAACGGCGGCCGGCTGGTGGATTTCAATACCGGCGAGATCTTCATCAACGATGCAAAGGGGGTCGAGGCGTTGCAGTTCTACGCCGACCTGGCGACCAAGTACAAGGTGGTGCCGCCCGAAATCGATGACCTGGGAATTCGACGAGATCGTCGCCGGCGGCCAGGCTGATCGCTATGCGATGGTGCAGATGTTCGCGCCATACGGCACGCTGATCAACGATCCGAAATTGTCGAAGACCGGCGGCAAGTGGGCGTGGACGACGGTGCCCGGCCCGCAATCGCCGGATCAGGGGAGGACGTGGATCGACGGTCACTCGCTGGCGGTGCCGAAATACACCAAGAACAAGGAGTGGGCGGCGGAGTTCATCGCTATGTGCTGCAGCAAGGAATGGCAGAAGCGGGCGATGATTCGCGGCAACGCGCCACCGCGCAATTCGATCCTCACCGACCCGGAGATGGTGGAGAAGATCGGTTGGCCGCCCACCGCGGCGAAGGCGATCGAGACCGGCTTTCCGACGCCGGCCAACCCGGTCTGGGACACCTGCGAGATCCAGTTGCGCTCCGGCCTCTCGCAGGCATTGCTGGGGCAGAAGACCGCCAAGGAGGCACTGGATGGCGTGGCCGCCGATTGGCAGCGCAGCCTGCGCCGCGCCGGGATCGGCCGGGGATGACGCTGCCTTTGGATCCGAAGGTGAAGCTTGGCCGCCGCCGGCTGCTGCAAGCCGCGGCGGCCGGCATCGCCGCACCCTACGTGGCGCGCGCGGACGCGAAACCCGACAAGCTGGTGTTCGTCGGCGATAACGGTCCGTGGCATTGGTGCCTGACCGAAGAGGTCGCGCCGGCGTTCGAAAAAGCCACCGGCATCAAGGTCGATTTCACCCTGCTGCCGATCGACGCGCTCAGCGCGAAGTTGAAGGCGGAATTGAACGGCGGCGGCAACGACATCGACATCATTCAATGGACCGCGACCTTCGCCGGCTGGCTCGCACCGCACATGGAGGATCACGACAAGCTGCTGGCCGCGGCGGCGGACAAACATCCCGACTATGACTGGGACGACTTCCTGCCGCCGATCAAGAACATGGCCAGCTATCAAGGCAAATTGCTCGGCATCCCGTACCGCGTCACCGCCAGCATCCTGAACTACCAGAAGCAGCTTCTCGCCGATGCCGGGTTCGACAAGCCACCGGAAAACTGGGCCGAATTCCAGGCTGCCTGTATCGCGACGACCAAGGCGGGCGCGCCCAACCGCTACGGGCTCGGCATCTGGGGCCGTCAGGGACCGGCGATGGTCGGAGGGTTCTCGCCGTTCCTGCGCGGCAACGGGGGCGCGTATTTCGACCCGAAGACCTGGGAGATACTGATCAACAACGATCGCGCGGTGGAGGCGCTGCAATATTACGGCGACCTGATGACCAAGTACAAGGTCGTCGTGCCCGACGCGATGACCTGGGAATTCGACGAGATCATCGCCGGCGGTCAGACCGATCGTTACGCCATGACGATCACGTTGGCGCCGTATGGGACGCTGATCAACGATCCGAAGCTGTCGAAGACGGGTGGGAAATGGGCCTGGTCGGTCGCACCGGGTGCGCATTCGCGCGCGGAAAGCAGGGTCAGTGTCGGCGGCTGGACGTTCGGTGTACCGACCTCGAGCAAGCACAAGGAGTGGGCGTTCGAGTTCATCCAGATGGCGACCAGCAAGGAGTGGATGCGCCGCTCGCTGGATCGCGGCAACGCGCCGCCACGCGTTTCGGTGCTGAACCAGCCCGACGTGCAGGAACGTTTCGGATGGGCGCCGGTGCTGGCCGAGGCGATGCAGACCGCAACGCTAGAACCGCGCGATGCGATCTGGCCGACGCTGGAGTTGCAGTTGCGCAGCGGCATCTCCCAGGTACTGCTGGGGCAGCAGACGGCAAAGAAGGCGCTCGACACGGTTGCGGCGGACTGGGTGCGAAGTTTGCGGCGGGCCGGGATCAAGCCGGCGTAGTACGACTAACAGTGGCGCATGTCATTGCCGCGTCGCTGCGCTCCTCGCAATGACAGGTTCAACCTGGCAGCGAACCACCCCAATTGGCGGCGCGGAAATCCATGGCGAAATCGGGTGCCGACTTCCACTGGATCGACTTCAGCATCCCGGTGAACGTCGCGTTCTGGTGCAGCACGGTGTAGGCCGGATCCTCGCGCTCGCAGATTGCCAGCATGCGCGCGAAGGCCTGCTTCCGCTCGGCCTTGTCGGTGCTGGCGGACAGCACACCGCATAGTTTGTTCATCTCGTCGTTGTGCCACTCGCCGACCTGCTGCTGCTGGCCTTGCGGCCCGTGCTGCGCCACGATCGACGACACCGGATCGTTGAACTGCGCGGTGTTGGACCAGTCATGCAGGCCGCGTTTGCCGTTCGCCTCCCAGATCTGCGCCCAGTTCTCCTTCATCTCGATCTGCACGTTCAGCCCGACCTGCTGCCACATCTCGGTCAGCACCTGCGCGTTGGCGGTCTGGTTGGTGTAGTAGTCGTTCAACAGCCGATACGGAATCGGATCGCCCTTGTAGCCGGCCTCCTTCAGCAGTGCGCGCGCCTTTGCGGGATCGTATTCAGGAGCAGCCCAGCCTTGCACGAACATGTCGTCGTAGAATGGGAATTGCAGTCCGGGTGGCACCGCCGTGCGTCCCAGCCACAGCTCGTCCACGATCAGCTTGCGGTCGATCGCGTGGATCATCGCCTGGCGCACGCGCGGGTCGCGCAGTGCGGTGTCGAACTTGTCGAACACGCTGATGCGGATATTCGGGATCGGGCCGCCGGCCACCGCCAGGTGCGAGTCGGACTCGACCACCTTGATCTGGTCCGGCGTCAGGTCGCAGGCGAACTGGTACTGCCCCGCACGCAGCCCATTCACCCGCTGCGCCAGTTCCCGCACCTGCACGAAGCGCAGCGAGCGGATCGGCGGGCGGCCGCCCCAATATTCGTCATGCGCGTCGAACACGAGTTCGACGTCCGGCGTGTAGCGGGCGACCTTATAAGGGCCGGTGCCGATCGGCTGGCGCGCATACGCCAACCACGACTCCGCCTGTTCGAAGGCGCGGCGATTGATGATCTGCGAGCCCATCTGGCTCAGCCGCCCTTCCAGCGTCACGTCGGGCGTCACATTCACAAACCGCACGGTGTATTTGTCGACCGCAACCGCCTTGTCGAGCGACGGCCACAGCCGCCGGCCCACTGCGGGAACCTGCGGCGGCAGAGTCTTGGATTGCTGCGTCGGCCGCGACGTATCCATGTGCAGCGTCTTGTCCATGCCGTTCGGCAGCGTGCCGCCGAACATGTGTTCGGATCCGAAGGTGAACACCACATCCTCGGCGGTGAGTTCGTCGCCGTTATGGAATTTCACCCCCTGCCGCAGCGACACCTCCACGGTGCGCTTATCGATGCGCCGCCAGCTTGTGGCAAGCTGCGGCACCTGTTGCAGCGCATCTTGCAGGTTGCGGCCAATCAGCAGCTCGACATAGGAATTGAGGATACGCTCGCCGACGTTGGATTGTTCCGCGACCGGGTCCAGCGTGTTGCTGGTCGTCAGCGCCTGCACCGCGATGGTGATCTGCGGACGCGTATCGGACTGGCCAATGGCGAACCGCGGCAGGACGGAGGCTGCACCAGCCAGGGCCAGCATGCGGCGGCGGGGGATCGATGGCATGGGGCGTTTCCTCGTGCGGTCGCATTGCGGACCTTTCGGCGCGGCGAATGCTAGGAAGCACTTCCGGCGCGGTCAAATGACACTATCATCGCAAAAGCGCAGAACAGGGAGCATTGATGACCGACATCGTTTCGCATCGCGGTGGCGCGTTGCTGTGGCCGGAAAACAGCCGCGTGGCGTTCGAAAACACCGCCAAGCTGCCGGTCGCACAGGTGGAGTTCGACGTGCATTTCTCGGCTGACCGGCGTCTCGTGGTGATCCACGACGCGACGCTGGACCGCACGACCGACGGCACCGGCCCGGTGGTGGCGCGGACCTGGGAGGACCTGTCGAAGCTGGTGCTGCGCGGCACCGGCGGGCAGCGCATGCTGCTGCTGGAGGAAGTGATCGAGCTGTTCCGCCCTACGCCGATTGGCCTGCGGATCGAACTCAAGCCCGGGCCGGGCCGCGTGCCGTATACCGGCCTCCCCCAACGCGTCATGGAAGCCTTGCGTGCCCAGGGTATGCTGGAACGTTGCACGATCACGTCGTTTCAGCTCGGCACCGTGTGCGAGGCGGTGTCGTTCGCCACCCCGCGCACGCACGCCTGGCTGGTCACGCCCGATCTGCAAACCGATCTTGGGTTGGACGCCGTCTGCGCGGCGGCGCGCGCGGGGGGCGTGCCGATGTTGGGACTGCGCTCCAACCGGCTGGATGCCGCCGCGGTCGCGACAGTTCGTGAGGCGGGGCTCGAAATCGGCGGCTGGGCGTGCGACGACGCCGCGGCGATCCGGCGCATGTTCGATCTCCAGGTTGCCGGCTTCACGACCGACCGTCCCGATCTGGCGCTGCAACTGCACAGGCCGTGACCCCCAGCGCAGGGGAAGGAAGCCACGCGAGCCGCCCCCGGCTTCTCGTAACGCTGGCGTTGCACGAACGAACCGCATAAATTCGCTCGTGGGTTGGGAAACGGAGGCGACTCGAACACGATGCTTGGCGAGGCACGCAATCGACTGCTCACCGAAGTCGCGCCGGGCAGGCCCATGGGCACGCTGTTGCGTCGCTACTGGCAGCCGATCGCCGCGGTTGCCGAACTCGACGACAATCCGCTCAAGCCGGTGCGGCTGCTGGGCGAAGACCTTGTGCTGTACAAGGACCTTTCCGGCCAGTACGGATTGCTCGACCGCCATTGCCCGCATCGCAGCGCCGACCTTTCCTATGGCATCGTCGAATCCTGCGGCCTCCGGTGCAGCTACCACGGCTGGCGCTTCGACGAGGCGGGTGCGTGCCGGGAGCAACCGTTCGAGGACATCGATGCGCCGGAGGTACGGTTCCGTGACCGGATCCGGATCAAGGCCTACAAGGTGCAGGCTCTGGCCGGGCTGCTGTGGGCCTATCTCGGCCCCGACCCGGCACCGCTGTTGCCGAACTGGGAACCGTTTGCCTGGCGTAATGGCTTCGTCCAGATCGTGTTCTCGGAAGTCCCCTGCAACTGGTTTCAGTGCCAGGAGAACTCGATCGACCCGGTGCATTTCGAATGGATGCACGACAACTGGGGTAGCCGACTCGCCGGCCGCAACGACACCTACGCGGCGCGGCACCTGAAGCTGGGCTTCGACGAGTTCGAGTACGGGCTGGTCTACCGCCGGGTGCGCGAGGGCTCTGACGAGAGCAGTCCGCTGTGGACGATCGGGCGGGTCTGCCTGTGGCCGAATGCGCTGTTCACCGGCAATCATTTCGAGTGGCGCGTGCCGATCGACGACACCAACACGCTCAGCGTCGGCTGGTTCTACACCCGCGTGCCACAGGATCGCGAACCGTTCGAACAGGCGCGCATCCCCTACTGGCACGCGCCGATCACCGACGCGCGGACCGGCCGCTGGATCACCAGCCACATCATGAATCAGGACTTTGTCGGCTGGGTCGGCCAGGGCGCAATCACCGATCGCGGTCGCGAGCACCTCGGCCGCAGCGATCGCGGCATCGTCATGATGCGGCAACGCTTCTTCCAGCAGCTCGATGCGGTGGCGGCGGGCGAGGAGCCGAAGGCGACCATCCGCGATCCCGAGCAAAACCGCTGTCTTCCCCTGCCGATCATCAGCCGCGAGCTGCTGACCAAGGGCGCGACACGCACCCAGATCGAGGCCGCCGGACCGCGTGGTGGCGAAGTCCCGCGCCGCGATTTTCCCTATCTTGTTGGCCAGCCGGACTCGATCCGCCGCGAGTACGAAGACGCGATGGGCTTCGCTCCGGCGCCCCAATCCGCATCGGCGCGCTGAATTCATGTCGCAACCGGTGCATCCGCCATCGACCCTGCCCCTGGCTCCGGCCTTGCGCACCGATTGGCGCACGTGGCTGCGCCGTGCTCGCGTGGCTATGCGCACCGCGTTGTCCGGGCCGGCCTACGCCATTTACCAGCGCCGGCTTCTGCGCCAGGTGCTTGCGGACAAGCCACCGCGGCATGTTGGGCTCATCCTCGACGGCAATCGGCGCTGGGGCCAGCTCTGGGGCGTCGCCGACCCGGCGCGGGTCTATGAATTGGGCGCCCGGAAACTCGACGCCGTGCTGGACTGGTGCGGCGAGTTGTCGATCCCGGCTGTAACGTTGTGGGTTTGCTCGCCCGACAATCTGAACCGTGCGCCGGCCGAGGTGGCCGGTATCCTCGCCGCCGTCGAGATCAAGCTGCATCAGCTCGCTGTCGATCCGCAGATCCACCGCCGTCGGGTGCGGGTGCAGGCAATCGGGCAGACCGCGTGTCTGCCGCCGGCGCTGCGTGCCGCCATCCGCGCGGCGGAAGACGCAACCGCCGGCTACGACACGATGGTGCTGACCATCGCCGTCGCGTATGGCGGGCGCGAGGAGATCGCCGATGCGGTGCGCGCCATGCTGGCAGAGGCGGCAGCACGCGGCGAAACGCTGGACGACGTCGCTGCGCGCGTCACGCCGGAAACCATCAGCCGGCACCTTTACCTCGCCGCGCCCGAACCGGACCTGATCATCCGCACGTCCGGCGAACTGCGGCTCTCCGGGTTCCTGCTTTGGCAGAGCGCCTACAGCGAGTTCTACTTCACGGATGTTCTGTGGCCGGCGTTGCGGAAAATCGACTTCCTCCGCGCTGTGCGGGCCTTCCAGCAACGCAAGCGCCGGTTCGGACGCTAACGTCCGCCCCGCGCAGTTTCGACTTCGCGCGTTATCTTGACCTGATCGCTGCTGCCATGCGCCCCACGATCTCCCGCAACACCGGCGCCGGCGTGGCGAAGTTCAGCCGCGCGAACCCCGCATAATCTGGCCCGAACGTTTCGCCGAAGTTCAGCCCGACCCGCGCCTTGTCGAGGAAAAACTGCCCGGCGGGACACGGTAAATCCAGCGCGGAGCAATCCAGCCATGCCAGATATGTTGCATCCGGCAAGCGCATGGTGACGCCCGGCAGCTCGCTGCCGATCGTCTGCGCCAGCCAATCGCGGTTTGCTTGCAGTTGCCCCATGATCTCGTCGAACCACGGCTGCCCGTCATCCCAGGCCGCCACGGTCGCATCCACCCCGGTGACCCCCGGCGAGCCCAGCAAACGCGCCGGAATGCGGGCGAAGAAGCGAGCCTTCAACTCAGGCGTGCCGAAATGCATGACCGCACAGCGCAGCGCCGGAATATTGAAGCTCTTGGTGGCCGAGGTGATGGTGATCGTACGCGCAGCGATCTCCGGATACAGCGATGCCAGGGGAATGTGCGTGTTGCCGGGATAGACGATATCGGCGTGGATCTCGTCCGACACCACCACAAGGTCGTGCCGGATGGCGAACGCCGCGACCTCCTCCAGCTCGGCCTGGCTGTAGGCGCGGCCGGTCGGGTTTTGCGGATGGCAGAACGTCAGCACCCGCGCGCGCGGATCGGGCGCCGCTTCGTAGGCGGCCAGATCGAGCACCCAGCGCGTGCCGTTGTCACGCATCGCATTCGCCAGCAGGCGGCGGCCGGTATCCTTGATCGCTGCCATGAACGGCGGATACGACGGCAGCTGCAGCAGAATGCCATCGCCCGGCTCGCTGAACGCCATCACCGAGGAGAACGTCGCCTGCACCAGGTCGCCGATCGCCACGGTGTCGGAAGGATCGACGGTCCAGCCGAAGCGGCTCTGCATGCGGCGGGCGAATGCCGCGGCCAGCACTCCTTCCCGCGCCGCGTAGCCGTATTCCTGATTGTCGTTCAGGCGCTTCAGGGCCGCGGTGACCGACGGCGCGACGCCGAAATCCATGTCGGCGACCCAGGCCGGCAGCACATCGTCGGGGAACTTGTGCCACTTGTTGGTACGGCGCGCCCGTAGGGTGGGGATGTCGAAGTCGGTCGCTCCGGTGGCCATGCGTGGGTTCTCCAGTGCTGCGTAATGGCGCAGGACCGGCGCCACGGAGACGGCATAGCACCCGGCGGTGGAAGGATCGAGCAGGGTCGGGACGTTCCGATACGCACCCTCCGCCGGGCGCCATGACCGAACAGCATTGCATGGACACCCCAACCCAAACCGGCTTACGTGCACCGCTCAACCGCAGGAGCTCGACAACCCGCTATGACCACGCGCCATCCACCCGGCCGGCGGGCCGATTACCGCTGGTTCCACGCCATCACCACGCGCTGGATGGATAACGACGTCTTCCAGCACGTCAACAACGTGAACTACTTTTCCTACTTCGACACCGCCGTCACCTATTACGAAATGAGCGAACACGTCATCGGGTTGCTCGACGGCCCGACCCATTGCGTCGTCGCCGAAGTCACCTGCCGCTATCACAGCTCGCTCAGCTTTCCCGACCGCGTCACCGTCGGGGTGCGCGTCGCGCATATCGGCCGGAGCTCGGTGCGCTACGACCTCGCGGTGTTCCGCAACGACGAGGACATCGCCGCCGCCGAGGGGCATTTCGTGCACGTCTTCGTCGAGCGCGGCTCCCAGCGCCCGGTGCCGATCCCCGACGAGGCACGCGGCAAGCTGCAACATCTGCTCGTCGCCGCCCACCCGGCGTGATCAGCCTCGAGCGGACTGTGGCCCGTTCAGTGCGGACTGTTTTGCGTCACGATGATGTCGATCAGCCGCTTGATCTGCACAACTTCGACCTTCAAGGCGTCCTGGGAGGACTTCAGCCGGGTGAGGCGCTTCTCCAATGAGATAATCGCCGGCGCGACTGTCGCATGGATCCGCTTTTCGACCCCAAGCCATTTCCAGAGGTTGATCATCGCAACTTCAATTCCAGAAGCTGCTTGATGCTGGACAAGGCTTCGCTTATCTGCACATTGGCCTTATAATAGTCATCGATGATCCGATCGATCCTGCTCTCCTTCGCCTTCAGGTCGGAGATCATGCGCTTCCGGTCCGTTACCAAACCTATGATCGTTATGACCAGCACGGCAACGACAGCCTGTCCGCCGCCACCGAGCAGTACGCTGATCAGTTGTTGCGATATCTGATCCAACTCAATGCCCCACTGGCTCCGCCGGAATAGGTGGCTCCCAAGCCAAGCTGATTCTTGGTAGCGAATGGCATGAGCAGCCCTGTCCGACACGCAAGTCTGCGCGCGTGTTCGCGCGCCAGCTGGTCTTCAGTTCCGGTCATGCGCCCAAATCCCGGCAATATCCAACGCCGCCCGTTTCGTTTCGGTGATCGCTGCGTCGAAATTTGCCGGCACCGAGTCGCCTTTGTCCCAGCTCATCGTCAGCAGGCCGATCGGCCAATCCGCAGCTCCGGCGATCGGGCATATGATGGCAGCCGATCGCTCCGGAATCTGATTGACTATTTCCTGCCTCACCAGGACGCAGTTGCCACTGACCAGTTCGGAAAGTTGGCTGGCAAATGCGGTCATCGGGACCTGACTGGCAATATGTCCGAGGTTGTGGTTTGGCGACGCGATAGCATAGGTTTGCTTGTAGCCGAGTGCAGCGTCGGTTCCCGCCTGTCGTTGCAGTATCAAGACGCGGACGCGTGCTGCGGCGGGGGTTGCCGCCGTGAGCAATGACTGTAGCCGCGCATTGGTCGCCATGGTTCGGCTGATGCCTGCCATGTCCTGCTGCCGATGTAGCCAGTCCTGCACAAACAGCGATGTCTGAGCTACGGCGACATAGGCCATAATGATTGCGAGCCCGTAGCCAAAATAGCGCCAGAACTCCCAGCGGCGTGTTGCCTCCAGGCTCGTGCCGGGGGATGACAATCGGGAGGTGTCGCGCGCGGCCAGGAACACGCCTCCCACTGTGCCGCTTGCTTCGTAGTACAGGCTGGCGTTGCACGACACTTCCGTCACCGGTCCCGGCCACGTGGCGAAAGGCGAGCGGATAGTCGATCAGGAAGCCCTTGGCGAACACCCTTTGGTAGCCGCTGCGTGCCTTCTCCGGCTCGGTAAAGTACATCGCAAAATCGGTGTCGATCAAATGCTCACGCCGCCGCCCGGTGATCAGCTCGGTCCCGTGATTGATATCGGTTATCTTGCCGTCCGGACTGATGGTCACCATCGGATCGAGGTTCGCCTCGATCAAGCTCCTGGCATACTGCGAGGCCGCCTGTAGTTTCTCCTCCGCCTGCCGCTTTTCCGAAATGTCGCTGCTGATGACCAGGTAGCCGACCAGATTGCCCGCGGCGTCGCTGCGACACGTCACCACGACATTGGCTGGGAATCGCGAACCATCCTTGCGAATGCGCTGGAGTTCGCCCTCGACGATTCCATTGTCTCGTGCAATTTCGGCCAGGCGTTCCGTTGCGCCCGAGGCACGATCCTCCGGCGTCTCCAGGATGTGCTCGGTTTTGCCGGCAACCTCATCGGCGGTGTAGCCGTAGTTGCGCCGGGCGCCCTCGTTCCAGAACAGGATCTTGCGATCCAGATCCTCGCTGATGATGGAATACTTTGTCGAGCTCTGCAAAATGTTGTCCAGTAACGCCCTCGTCTCGGCGAGTTTCGCCGCGCGCCGAAGGTTGGTGATGCAATATGCGATATCGTCGGCAAGTTCCGTGAGCAGTGCCAGTTCATTCTCGTCGAACGCGCCCGGCCGATCGGAATAGACTGCCAGAATGCCGAAAACGCCGTTGCCGTCCCGCAGCGGAATGGCCGCCGACGATCGAAGGCCGTCACGCTGCGCCAATTCGCGCCACGGCGCGAATGTCGGGTCGGTGGCGGCGTCGCGCATGACGATCGCGTGGCCGTCGCGGATCGCCCGTCCGGCCGGTCCCCCGCCTAGTTCGCTATCGCCCCAGGAAACCCGGACCGATGCAACGTAGTCTCCGTCACTGTCGTTCCAGGCGACCGGGCGAACCGACTTCGCCTCGTCATGTTCGACATAGCCGATCCACGCCAGCGTGTACCCACCAACATCGACCAGGCTGTTGCATGTGTCCCAGAGCAGTTGCTGCTCGTCGGTTGCGCGAATGATGATCGTGTTGCACGTATTCAGCATGCGCAACGAACGGTTGGCAAGCTCCAGGCTGTGATTGACCTGTCCGATCGCCTCCTGCGCGGCGACGATCTCGGTCAGATCACTAACGACGGTGATGATGATGCCTGTATTGGCCCAGCCGTGGTGGGGGTGCATGGCGACGCTCACCGGAACCGACTCGCCGGTTCTGGTGAGCAATAGCGCGCGGACTCGTGTGGTACTGATGGGGCCATCGTGGAGCGCTGTGGCGATGGTCGCCGCATCCCGCCCGGCGAAATACTTCGGCAGGCTGGTGCCCATGATTTTCCGAAGATCGGCCTTGGCCATGTCGGCAAAGCTCTGATTGCAGTACATGTACCATGCCGTCGGGCGTGACGTTGACGGCGCCCTCGCTCATGGCCTCAATCATGTCGCGGTACGGTTGCTCCGCACCTGTTAGTGAGAATACCTGCGGGCCGGCCGGCGTGGTCACCGTGATGGCGTCCACATTGCCCGATCGGATCGCGCGCGGCGCGTCTTCGGCCTCGGCCAACGTGGCACGCAAGTTGACGTTTTCCTGCTGCTCCGCATCCATTGGACGATCGTCCGATGGTACGTCAGGCGTCATCGTTCGAGCTCGCTTTCCCTGGTTCGAGGCGAGCCGGCGCCGCCGCAGACCAGTGTGGGCCGTTCATGCGAAATGCCGCCGCCGGTAATGACGTCGCAGCCGTGAACGTGGAGCATTTCGCCAGCGCAATCCGCGGCAAAGGGGGACACTTAGGCTGAAAACTCACAATGCGTTCTCCATAGCGGCGGGAAATTCTGCGACGCCGATGCCGGAATCGGCCGGATGATGTCGTGCGGCGAATTATGATAATATATCTAACAAAACTCTTAATTCGTACCGCCCGCCGGCTGCCGTATGTCCGACCGGGACTGCAAAGGGGTAACCGATAGCACGTTGCTTCGGCTGGCGCCGGCATCGCGAACGCGCCGGGCACCATCGTTGGCTCCGAACGATGCGGAGCCGCACGATGCAATCGATGGTTCCAACTCAATGACACGCGCGCATTTGAAAGGCGAGATCGAGTCTTGATACGTACTCAGAACCTTAATACCTCGGCGCGGCATGCCCCTTGACGAAGCGCAAGCTAATGCAATTCCTGCGATATGTCAAGTAATTTTTCCTATGCTCGGCCGATTGCTCCCTTCCGGGTCTTGAGCAGGGAACGGCCAGGCTTTCGTTGCAGTAGCCGACTGCGTCGTTTCAGCGGCGCCGGACTGGCTTCAATATCGGGTCCGCGAGGCACGGAGTACGCTTGGTACGAGGCGTTGCGATCATCAATGTCATTGTGGGCGCTACGCCATGGCCGCGGCACAACGGCAGCCTCATGCGGCAATCCGTGCCGCCAGCGCTTCAAGCAACGGCCGCAACGCCGCTTTGGCCGCTTCGTCCAGCGCCAGGGAAATCCCCACGATGAAGCCATCGCTCTCCTCGACGGCAAATGGCAAGGCGGAGCGTACTCCGTCGAGGCCGAGCGTGCCGCGGACCCCGACAGACAGCACCGCCGCATCCCGGATACTGGCCCCGCCTTCCGAGAGATTGATCACGCGAGCATTCAGCACACCGTGGCCCGGCACGGTCAGGCGGCAGGGCAGATCCACGTCATATCGCGTGCTCTCGCGACGATCGACCTCGGTAGTGGAGGTGCGAATCACCCGCATCACCGTGTGCCTCAATTCGCCCACCATCTCGGCCAAACCTGCAGCATCGATCTGGACGTCGGCTGCGTGCTGTCCGGTTGCTTCCGCCTCGGCCGACACCTCGGCGATGCGCCCGGTGATTTCGCTGGCCGCCTCCGCCGTTTGCGTGACATTGCGCGCGATCTCCGCCGTCGCCGCTCCCTGCTCCTCGACCGCCGAGGCGATCGAACTCGCGATCGAGTTGATCTCGCCGATGGTCCGTTCGATAGTGCTGACCGCGGCGACCGACTCCACGGTGGCGCCGCGCACCTCCGCGATGTGACGGGCGATTTCTTCGGTGGAGCGAGCCGTCTGGTTGGCAAGCTGCTTCACCTCGCTCGCCACCACGGCAAAGCCCTTGCCGGCCTCGCCGGCGCGCGCCGCCTCGATGGTGGCGTTCAACGCCAGGAGGTTAGTCTGTGCCGCAATATCCCGGATCATATCGGCGACCGCGCCGATGCGTCCCACCTTGCCGTTCAGCGCCTCGATCGTCGTGCGCGCCTGGCTACCGGCGGTGACCGCCCGCCCGACCACCGCAGCCGATTGGCCCACCTGTCCGCTGATCTCCCTGATCGAGACGGCGAGTTGTTCGGCGGCACTGGCCACCGTCTGCGCATTGGCCACCGCC
Organism: uncultured Alphaproteobacteria bacterium; assembly: GCA_963762885.1. Classification (GTDB taxonomy): domain Bacteria; phylum Pseudomonadota; class Alphaproteobacteria; order Acetobacterales; family Acetobacteraceae; genus JASHVB01. Next base: position 23,755 of record CAVXNH010000074.1, on the reverse strand, counting down.
TGGTCCGCGGCTTGTGCGGCACTCCGGGCGGCGGCTCCGGTACGTGACGCCGACGCATTCATCCCGACAGCCGTTTGCGTCATCGCGGCGGTGCGGTGACTGATTTGCTCCAAGGCGGTGCCGGTATCGGCCTCGATCGTCGCCGCCATTTTTTGCAAGGCGGCAGTCTTTTCCAGCCCGGCCTGCTGGTGCTCGGCTTCGCGTTCGGTGGCGAGCCGGTTCTCGATCGCATGGTGCTTGAACACCGCCACCGCGCGTGCCATGGCGCCGATTTCGTCGGCGCGGTCCTGGGCCGGGACTTCGATGGTCCGGTCGCCGTCGGCCAGCCGCCGCATCACCGCAGTAATGCGGTTCAGGCGTCGGCTGATCACGCGGGCAAAAATCATCCGAATCGCCAGCACAAGGAACAGCGATCCTGCCACCGATGCTGCCGCCATCTCTGCCAACAACCGCCGCAGCGCCGCGAAATCCACCGCGGTGGGCAGGCTACTGGAGAATACCGAAAGCACCTGGCCGCGGGTCAGGTTCATGGTGGAGCCATGGCAATCGAAGCACGACTTCAGGTTGGTGCCCGACGTGACCCCAAGCACGACGGGAAGGCTGTAGCGATAGGTTCCCTCGACAAACCGGCCGATCGGAAGGCCGGTCCGCAACGCCTCCTCATCGATTGCGTCGCGTGGTGGCTTGCCGAGGCGCTCCGGTGACGACCCATCGGTCGCGGCGGTCATTTGTGCGATGAACGCCGTCATCTGCGGGCTCCAGACGCTCCACAGTTTTCCGGGATAGTCGGCGTTGCGGTGGTCGAACCAGCGGTTGAAGACGGTGACCGCAACGTTCTTCGCGTCGTCCGCGCGTTGCTCCATCGCGGCTGACACCAACGCATTCAGCGACCGCAATTCACTGTCCGAGGCGTCGCGTAGCCTTTGCTCCACCTGGGCGACTTCGAACCAGCCAACCGCCGCCAGAACGCTCAGCGCGACGCCCAGCAGGCCAACGCTGGTGAACACCATGAAGCGCGCTTGCAGGCCGAGATTCTTCCACCAGGACAACAACGGGACGCCCTCCGCCTGTCGCGCTCGATGGAGCACGCTCCGCCGGCGAGCATCGCTGCAAAAGGTTCATTTTCCGTTAGCGGAACGGCGCCAGTCCGCCCCAGGTTTCCCGCTGCTCTGCCCTGCGCTAAACCCCCGGCCCATCCCGTCTGCCAAGGAGGACCGGAGCATGTACCCGAACGTCTCACTGCTGATCGACGGCAACTGGATCGCGTCCGCCGGCGGCCGCACCCTGACCGTGCTCAACCCCGCCACCGGCGAGCCGGTCGGCACCGTTGCGCACGCGGACCAGCGCGACCTCGACCAAGCGCTGAAAGCCGCCGACAAAGGCTTCCACGTCTGGCGCAAGGTGTCGGCTTTCGACCGCTCGAAGCTGATGCGCAAGGCGGCGGACCTGCTGCGGGCGCGCGCAGACGACATCGCCCGCATCATGACGATGGAGCAAGGCAAGCCGCTGGCGGAGTTGAAAGGCGAGACGCTGGCGGGCGCCGACGTGATCGACTGGTTCGCGGAGGAAGCCCGCCGCACCTATGGCCGCGTGGTGCCGGCGCGCGCCGAGAGCATCTACCAGCTCGTGATCAAGGAGCCGGTGGGTCCAGTCGCCGCGTTCACCCCGTGGAATTTCCCGATCAACCAGGTGGTGCGCAAACTCTCCTGCGCTTTGGCTGCCGGGTGCTCTATCATCGTCAAGGCGCCGGAGGAGACGCCGGCCTCGCCCGCCGAACTGATCCGCTGCTTCGTCGATGCCGGGGTGCCGGCCGGCGTGGTGAACCTGGTCTATGGCGTGCCGGCCGAGATCTCCGAGTACCCTCATTCCGCATCCGGTGATCCGCAAGATTTCGTTCACCGGCTCGACCGCCATCGGCAAGCACCTCGCGGCGCTGGCCGGTGCGCACATGAAGCGTGCAACGATGGAGCTGGGCGGCCACGCCCCGGCGATCGTGTTCGACGACGCGGACGTCGAACTGGCCAGCAAATTGCTCGCCGCCAACAAGTTCCGCAACGCCGGCCAGGTGTGCATCTCGCCGACGCGGTTCCTGATTCAGGAGAAGGTCTACGAGCAATTCGTCGATCGCTTCACCGGTTATGCCAAGACGGTGAAGGTGGGAGACGGGCTGGAGCAAGGCACCACGATGGGACCGCTGGCCAATGTCAGGCGCGTCGCCGCGATGGAGGGCTTCATCGCTGACGCAGTGCAGCATGGCGCGAACATCCGCACCGGGGGCAATCGGATCGGCAACAAGGGCAACTTCTTCGAACCCACCGTGCTGACCGACGTGTCGAAAGAAGCTCGCGTGATGAATGAAGAACCGTTCGGCCCGCTCGCGGTCATCGCGCCGTTCGACAGCTTCGACGACGTGGTGGCCGAGGCGAACCGGCTGCCCTATGGACTGGCCTCCTATGCCTACACGCGTTCGGCGAAGACGGCGAATGCGATCGCCGCGGCGGTGGAGGCGGGCATGATGTCGATCAACCATCACGGCCTGGCCCTGCCGGAAGTGCCGTTCGGCGGCGTGAAGGACTCCGGCTATGGCTCGGAAGGCGGGCTTGAGGCGATCGAATCCTACCTGGTGACAAAGTTCGTGTCCCAGGCTGGGTTATAGACGGTCGTTGCGCGACCCCAAGTTAGCCTCTCCCACACCCCTGACCTTGCCCTCTCCCACAGCGTGGGAGAGGGTTTTTTGCAAAAGCCCTGAATTTTACCTCGATTCGTGGCGCAAAATGCGCTGGAAAGACTGGCGCAACGCGATTGACATGGCTAGAACCGTTGCAACGACGCGGCGAATCGACCGAGTTAACCGTTGACGCCGTGACCAAACGATGCGGCTGCGATGGTCTTGGTTGGGGGCGCCGCGTCACCTACGCCGCGAACAAAGGAGAGAACATGTCTAAAGCCTTCCTCGCCCAGGTGATCCAGGACCAAGCTGAGCTCACCGGTGCCGCCGCTAATCGCACCGCTGGGGCGCTAATGGACGCCATCGTCAAGGAGCTGAAGAAGTCGGGGAAGTTTACCTTGCCGAGCTTTGGCACCTTCACCGTGCGCAAGACCAAGGCCCGCAAGGGACTGAACCCGCGCACTGGCGAGTCGATCAAGGTCAAGGCCGGCAAGACCGTGCGCTTCAAGGCTTCGCCGACTCTGAAGAAGGCCGTCTGAGCCACTTAGCGGCGCAGACCGGGGCCAGGGTGTGACCCTGGCCCTTTTCTTTGCGTCGCGCTGCGTTGCGACCCGTTAGGCGAGGCGCAACAATGAGCGAATCGATTGGCCGCACGCTGATCCACTCCCTCGTCATGTCTGTGCGCCCCTTCGTCATGGCCGGCCTTGTGCCGGCCATCCACGCCTTTCCGTGACGCCCGCAGCAAAGGCGTGGATGGCCGGCACAAGGCCGGCCATGACGAGGGGAGGGGGCTGCCGGCCATGACGAAGGGGAACGGTGCTTGATGTGATGGCAGGGCGCACTGTGCCGCCAGCATGGGGCGTGGCTGTCGTGTGTCTGGGGACGCTCGTGGTGCCGTTCGACTCGGCGGTGAACGTTGCGTTCCCGGCGATCATCCGCGCATTCGCTTTGCCGATCCCGGCGATCCAATGGGTCGTCATCGCCTACACGTTGACCTACGCCGCGTTGATGCTGGTGTTCGGCCGGCTGGGCGACATGCTCGGCCACCGGCGCGTGTTCTTGCTCGGTACGGCGAGCAGTACCGCGGCGTTTGTGTGGTGCGCGGTGGCACCGTCACTGGCTTGGCTGCTGGCGGCGCGCGTGGCGCAGGGCGTCGGCGCGGCACTGGCATTGTCGTGCGGCCCGGCGCTCGCCACCGCGCTGTACCCCGAAGCGCACCGCAGCCGGGTTCTCGGCGTCTACACCATGGTTTTCGGCCTCGGTGGCGCAGCGGGATCGCTGCTTGCCGGCGTGCTGGTGCAACGCTTCGGCTGGCAGTCGGTGTTCTGGTTTCGCGCGCCGCTATCGCTTGCGGCATTCGCGTTCGCCTGGGGTTTGCCCACCGCGCTGCCCACCGGCCCGCGCGAACGGTTCGATGCGATCGGCGCGGTATTGCTCGTGCTGGCGGCCAGCGCGTTGTTGGTCGGATTGAATCGGCTTCAACCCGGCGGCAGCGCGGCGCCTTTCCTGATCCTGTTCGTCGTGGCGGCGCTCGGCTTTGTCGTGCAGGAACGCCGCGCCGCGTTTCCGATCATCGATTTGCGTTACTTCCGCGACGTGGATTTTTCCGTGCTCAACGCCGGTCATGTGCTGATCAGCCTGGCCGGGTTTTCGGTGCCGCTGCTGGTGCCGTTCTTTCTCGACCGCGTGGCAGGACTGGCGGCGCCGGAGGTCGGCGCGATGCTGGCGGTGTCGAGCCTCGGCACCGCGCTGGCGGCGCTGATCGCAGGGCGGCTGGCGGGACGCATCGCCCCGCGCCGGCTGGCGTTGGTGGGAGCGTTGGCGACGGGGCTGGGGCAATTGCTGATCGGGTTCGCCGGACCCACACCAGGGTTGCTGCCGTTCGGGGTGTGGCTGTTCCTGCAAGGCAGCGGGCTGGGGCTGTTCCAGGTGGCGTATTTCGAAATCGCCACCGCAACGTTGCCACGCGAGAACCGCGGCGTCGCCGGGAGCCTGGTGATGATGACGCGAACGATGGGGATCGTCACCGGGGCGACCGTGCTGATGCTGGGTTTCCAAACGCTGCGTGCGTCGGCGTTGGACGGCGGCGCAGGTGACCCGGCGGCGTTCCTGATGGGCTTCCAGGGGGTCTTCCGGCTCGCCGCGCTGCTGCCCGCGGTGGTGGTGGCGATCGCACTGCTGAGGGGTTGGGGAAACCTCTCCCGCGAGAGCGGGAGAGGTCGAGGTGCGCAGCACCGAGGGTGAGGGTGATCGGGTCGGCACGTAGCAGGTAGAGCGTGGCGTGCCGACCCGATCACACTCACCCTCGTGCTTCGCACTTCGACCTCTCCCGCTCCTGCGGGAGAGGTTTGTCAATCCAGCGTCTCGCGATAGCACAGCACCGCGACCACGCCCATCACCAGCGCGAACAGCCCCATCGGCCAGAGATTGGGCACGATCTCGGCGAACCCGTTACCCTTCAGCATGATCCCGCGACACACCCGCAGGATATGTGTCAGCGGCAGCAACTCCCCGATCGCTCGTGCCCAGCCCGGCATGCCCTGGAACGGGAACATGAACCCCGACAGCATCATCTGCGGCAGCAGTGAGAACTGCGCCAGTTGCTGCGCCTGCTGCTGCGTCCGCGCCAACGTGGAGAACGTGATCCCCAGCGCCAGGTTGCCGGCAATGAACACGCCCAGCGCCGCCAGCAGCACCAGCAGCGAGCCCCGCATCGGCACCTGGAATGCCAGCGACGACACCCCGATGATCAGCAGCACCTGCACATAGCCGAGACCGATATAAGGCACGATCTTGCCCAGCATCACCTCGATCGGACGGATCGGCATCGCGAGCAAATTCTCCATCGTGCCCGCCTCGCGCTCGCGCGTGATCGACAGCGTGGTGATCACCAGCGTGGACATCATCAGGATCGTGCCAATCAACCCCGGAACGATATTCAAAGCGGTGATTTGCTCCGGGTTATAGCGCGCATGCACCACCACGTTGAACGGCGGCTGCACCGGCGTGGTCTGCATATTGGGTGGCAGGTCGCGCGCCAGCACGTTGGCGTTCAGCGCCGCGACAGCCGCGGTCGCATTGCCGATCGCCACCGGATCGGTCGCATCGGCGTCCAGCAAAACCGACGGATGATCGCCGCGATCCACCGAGCGCGCGAAGTTCGGTGGAATCTCCAACACGAACAGCACTTCCCCATCCGCCAGCGCCTCGTCCGCCTGCTGCTCCGACGTGAACGAGCGAATGCGGAAATACCCGGTGTTCTGCAGCGCCACGGTCAGCGTGCGTTCGTATTGCGAATGGTCGGCTGACAGCACGCCCGTAGGTAGGTCGTGCGGGTTGGTGTTAATGGCGAAGCCGAACAGGAAAAGCTGCATCAACGGCAGCATGACGACCAGCCCGATGGTCATCGGGTCGCGCCGCATCTGCAACCACTCCTTACGCAGCATCGCGATGAAACGTGCGAAGGAGAACGAGTTCATGGCAATCGCACCGTCATTGCCGGCCTTGTGCTGGCCATCCACGCCTGTTCTTCGTGGACGCCCGCAAGGCGTGGATGGCCGGCACAAGGCCGGCCATGACGGTGCAACGCGTCACCGCGACGGTGCGACGCGGCACCGTGACAGTCGGTCGCTGCCACCACCATCACTCCGGCTCCTGCTCGGTCAGCAGGTGGATAAACACGTCATCCAGCCGCGGAGGCACTTCCTGCCAGTTCAGCGCTGGCGCTGGCAGTGCGTCGATCGCCGCGCGCAGGCCCGCGCGATCCTTTCCCGCAATCCGCAGCGCATCGCCGAACACCGCGGCGGTCTCCACACCCGGGGTATGGCGCAGCCGTCGCACGTTCGCCTCGATGCCTGCTCCGGTGGCCTGGAACACTGTCAGGCCTGCTCCGCTCACCACTTCGGCCGCGGTGCCCTGCACCACCAGTTTGCCGCCGGCGAGATACACCACGCGTTTGCAACGCTCGGCTTCGTCCATGTAGTGCGTCGAGACCAGCACGGTCATGCCGTCGGCCGACATCTCGTGGATCAGGTCCCAGAACTCGCGTCGCGCCCGAGCGTCCACGCCCGCAGTCGGCTCATCCAGCAACAGCAGGCGCGGCCGATGCAGCACACAGGCGGCGAGCGCCAAACGCTGCTTCCAACCGCCCGATAGCTCGCGCGCCAACTGCCCCGCCCGCGCCGTCATCTCCATGCGCTGCAAGACCTCGGCGATGGCGCGGTCGCGCTGCGGCAACTGATACAGCCGGGCGACGAACTCCAGGTTCTGCATCACCGTCAGGTCGTCGTAGAAACTGAAGCGCTGCGTCATGTAGCCGATTTGCTCGCGAATGCGCATCGGTTCGCGCAGCAGGTCGAAGCCGAGGCAGGTGCCGCCGCCGGCATCCGGACGCAGGAGGCCGCACAGCATGCGAATCGTGGTGGTCTTGCCGCTGCCGTTACCGCCGAGGAAGCCGCAGATTTCCCCCTCCGGCACCTGCATCGACAATCCGTCCACGACCTTCACCGCGCCGAAGCTCTTGACCAAGTCATGCACGTCGATCGCCAGCGATGTCACGGCGCCACCCGCACGCTGACCGGTTGGCCGGGCTTCAGCGTCGCCGCTTGCGCCGGATCGGGCCGCGCCTCGACCAGGTAGACCAGCTTTTCCCGTGCGGCCTCGCTGTAGATCACCGGCGGCGTGTATTCTGGTTGCGGCGCGATGAAGGAGATGCGCGCGGTCAGGTCGGGCGCGCAACTGTCGCAGGCGATCGCCAGGCGTTCGTCGCGATGGACCGTTGCCAGTGTCGTTTCGGGAACGAAGAAGCGGATCAGGATGTTGCCCGGCGGCAGCAGTTCCACGACCGGAGCGCCGGCCTGCATCATCTCGCCAGGCAGGGCATAGGTATCCGCAACGCGGGCAGCGGCCGGCGCGGCGACGTGGCGCTGCGCCAGCCGCCACTCCGCCTGCGCCACTGCTGCTTGCTGTTCGGCGACCACGGCGCGCTGCGCCATGATCTCATATTGCCGCCCGGTGGCTTCCTGGATTTGTTGCAGCTTTGCCTCAGACGCCTTCACGTGAGCGACGGCTGAATCGAAATCGGCGCTCTGCTGGTCGACGATCTGCTGCGTGGCTGCGCCGGAGCGCAGCAGTTCCCGGTTGCGGGCAAGGTCCCGAGCGATGCGGTCCCTGGTAGAACGCTGATCGACGACGTCAGCCTGCGCTTGAGCGATCTCGGTTTCGCGGCCGGCCTTCTCCAGGTTGGTCAGGCGGCTCTGTGCCTCGGCCAGCGTAGCGACGGCTTGGTCGCGCGCGGCAATGTCGTCGGCGTCATCCTGTGCAAACAGCGGTGTACCCGCGGTCACCTCGTCGCCGCGATGCACCGAGAGGGTGACCAATTGCCCCCCCAGCGTGGGGCCGACGCGCACGTAGTCGGCGTCCACGTAGCCCTGCCAGCCGGGTGACGGCGCCTCGTAGCTTTGCCACCAGAGGCCGCCGCCGATGACCAGGGCGATGAGCATTGCCACGAGGATAAGCCGGCGGGTCATGGCGGCGGGTCCGCAGCGAGGCCGCGGAGCAGGATGTCGAGGTGGGTTGCGATTACGAGGCGCGCGTTGAATTGGATGTCGGTGTGGCGGCCGAGCGAGTGCTTCCATAGCAACAGCAACAGCATGGGTGAGGAGAACAGCGGCAGCGCGCCGTCGAGGTCGATCGGGCGGAATTCCCCGCGCTCGATGCCGCGGGCGAGCACGCCGCGAATCAGCGCCATGGCCTTGAGGATCACTTCCTCGGCGTAGAACCGGGCGATGGCGGGGAAATTACCGGATTCGGCAACCACCAGCTTGGGGATCGCGGTCAGGTCGGTCTCCAGCAGAAGCAGGAAGCGCTCGGCGATGGCGCGGAGGATGTCTGCGGCGGAGGTGTCGGGGGCCTGCGACAGGACGACGGCGGCTTCCAGGTTGGGCAGCACTGCCTGGCGGACGACGGCGCGGAACAGATCCTCCTTGGTCGAGAAGTAGAGGTAGATCGTGCCCTTGCCGATGCCGGCGGCGGCGGCGACGTCTTCCAGCTTGGTGGCGGCGAAGCCGCGGTCGGCGAATAGGCGCAGGGCCGCTTCGACGATTTCGCCGGGTCGGGCTTCCTTGCGGCGCGTGCGGCGGCGGGACCGGATCGGAGTGTTGGTGTCGCTGGCCATGGAGGTTAATTACTGACCGGTCGGTCATTATACAACCCCTCCCGCCAGGGAGAGCAGGGTCACGCGCGCGAGCGTGATGGGGTCCGCACGCTGTGCCTCCTGCACTCCTGGCGGCGGGGAAGGCAGTGTGCCGACCCGATCGCCCACACCCGCGTCGCTTCGGTCCGCGACCCCCGGGTCAAGTGCTCGGGGGCAGGCCCTCTCCCGCCGCAGGCGGGAGAGGTTTACGGTTCGCGCGGGACAGGAGATCACGCCGATGACCAACCGGGTCGAGTTCATCATCACCGACCGCCGCCCCTTCGCGGAGGGCCAGGCTTTCGGCGCTGTCGGTCCGTACGAACGCCTCACCGGGCGGGTGCATTTCGCGCTCGATCCACTGGCGGCGGCGCAACGCGACGTGGTCGATCTGGACAACGCTCCCCGCGACGCCAACGGCCTGGTGCATTGCGAGGCCGACTGCATGATCCTCAAGCCGGTCGACCTCGCGCGCGGCAACCGGCGGCTGTTCTACGACTACGGCAACCGCGGCCATAAGCGCGCGCTGCAGTTCTTCAATGACGCGCAGCACAGCAACGATCCGCTGACCGCGGCGCACGCCGGCAACGGCTTTTTCATGCGGCGCGGCTACAGCGTGGTGTGGGTGGCGTGGGAGGGCGACATGCTGCCCGGCGACGGGAGGATGGTGCTGGACGTGCCGGTTGCGCGCAACGACGATGGATCGCCGATCACCGGGACGGTGCGGGTTGAGTACATGGTCGATGCGCCCGGGCGGACCAGCTTTCCGCTCAGCGGCCGCACTGCGGCGCATAGCTTTCCCACCGTGTCGCTCGATACGCGGCAGGCGAGGCTGACGAAGCGGCGGTATCCATACGATCCGCCGATCGAGATCGGGCCGGATGCGTGGAGCTTCGCGCGGGTGGAGAGTGGGACCGGCGGCGAAACCGCGACGCCGGAGAAAGCGCTGATCCCGTCGGCCACCGACATCTATTTGCCGGCGGGCTTCCAGCCAGGCTGGATCTACGAACTGGCCTACACGGCGCAGAATCCGAAGGTGATGGGGCTCGGCCACGTGGTGGTGCGCGACGCCGTCGGTTTCCTGAAACACGACTGCAGCGACGCCAATCCGTTGCGTGGGATAGAGAAGGCGTACGCATGGGGCCGCTCGCAGACCGGCCGCTGCCTGCGCGACTTCGTGTATCGCGGTTTCAACGCCGATGCGCAGGGGCGGCGCGTGTTCGACGGCGTGCTGCCGCATGTCGCCGGCGCGGGGCGCAAATGGCTGAACCATCGCTTCGCCAGCCCGATCGTATCCGGCGGCCAGCAATACGAGGATCACTTCAACATCGCCGACAGTTTTCCGTTCTCCTATGCGTGGTCGCGCGATCATCTGACAGGGCGCGAGGATGCGATCCTGAAGCGTCCCGAAACCGATCCTTTGGTGATGCACACGCAGACGTCGACGGAATACTGGGTGCGGCGCGGCTCGCTGGCACATACCGACACGTTGGGGAATGACCTGAAGCAGCCGGATGGCGTGCGGGTCTATCTGTGGTCCAGTTCGCAGCATTTCGCCGATCCGGTGGCGCGGGTGCCGTCGCGCGGCATTGGGCAGAACTTTTCCAATGTGGTGTCGACGTCCATGCTGTTCCGAGCGGCGCTGGATGCGATGGACCGATGGGCGACGGATGGCACGCCGCCTCCTGCCAGCCGCATTCCGACGCGGGCCGAGGGGACGCTGGTGGACATTGCCGAGTGGCGCAGCCGGTTTCCCGCGATACCGGGCGTCGCCACGCCGCGCACACCGAACGCGCTGCCGCTGCTGGATTTCGGGCCGGACGCGGACCGAGGAATTTTGCGGGAGCCGCCGGTGCTGGTGCCGGGCGGCAATACACCGGGCGCACCGGGCAAGACCTATACCGTGCAGGTGCCGGCGGTGGATCGCGACGGCAACGATATTCCGGGTGTGCGCGTGCCGATGGTGGCGGCGCCGCTGGGCACCTACACCGGCTGGAATTTGCGCGCCCGCGGCTTCGGTCATGGCATGCAGCTTCGTTTCGAGGGCAGCTACATTCCGTTCGCGGAGACTGGCGCTGAACGCGAGGCCACCGGCGATCCGCGGCCCGCGATCCTGGAGCGCTATCCCGATAAGGCGGCGTATGTCGAGGCGATCGTCGCGGCGGCGCGCGAGTTGGTGGCGCAGGGGTTGATGCTGGACGAGGATGTCGAACGTTGCGCTGCCGCGGCGGCGAACTGGGGCCGGCCTCGGCACGTGGTGACGCTGGAGTGATGGGGCGCCTGGAGAAGCGTTGTTATTGGCTGCGGGGGTACGGCGGCGCGTGGACTTCAGCAAGCAAGCAAGCTTTTAACACGGAGGAAGATCGAGAACCACGGAGGGCCACGGAGAAGCATAGAACTGTGCTTCGCGCGAACCGCGATTCTAATCTTCTCCGTGGTCCTCCGTGGTTCTCGATCTTCCTCCGTATTAAAAGCTAGCGCAGACGCCAAGAGGCACAATCGCCACGAGAATGTTCTGCTCCTGATTACCGACTCGCACTGCATCATGAATTAGGAACCACCGATGCCTGATCCCGCTTACCTGTTCGGTCCCGCGCGCCCACGCCGCCCATGCATCATGGCGCAGCAGCACGTGGTGGTGTCGGGGCACGCCCATGCATCGTTGGCGGGGCTGCAAATCCTCGAAGCCGGCGGCAACGCGATCGACGCCGGCGTGGCGACCGGCCTGGCGATCGACGTGCTGGAAACGCAGTTCGTCGGCTTCGGCGGCGTCGCGCCGATTATGGTGTGCCTCGGCGCTACCGACACGGTGCAGGTGATCAACGGCGTCGGGCCATGGCCGCAAGCCGCTGACATCGAGCATTTCCATCGCGCGTTCGGTGGCCGCATCCCCGATGGGTTGCTGCACACCGTGGTGCCGGCGGCGCCGGCCAACTGGATCGAGGCGTTGGCACGCTGGGGCACGATGCGCTTCGGCGATGTTGCCGCGGCGGCGATCCGTTTCGCTCGCGATGGCTTTCCCGCCTATCCGTTCTTCGTCGAAATTCTGACGGACAAACGGCACGAATTCGAAAAATTCCCGACCACGGCGGCGATCTTTCTGCCCGGCGGGCGAGTGCCGGATGTGGGTGAAAACTTCGTCCAGGCCGACCTGGCGCGGACGCTGCAATACATGGTGGACCAGGAACGGGCGGCGCGCGGCGACCGGTTGGAGGGGCTGGCGGCGGCGCATGACGCGTTCTATCGCGGCGACATCGCCTCGGCGATCGTGCGGCACCAACAGGAGAATGGCGGCTGGCTGCGTGCGCACGATCTTGCTGAGTTTCGGGCGCGGGTCGAAGTGCCGTGCCGCACTCGGTTCGGTGATTTCGATGTGTACGGCTGCGGGCCTTGGTCGCAGGGACCAATGGTGCTGGAGGCCCTGAACATCCTGGAAGGCTGCGACCTGCGCGCGATGGGGCACAATTCGCCGGCCTATATCCATGCGGTGACCGAGGGCCTGAAACTCGCCGCCGCCGATCGCGAGGCGTATTTCGGCGATCCGGATTTCGTCGATGTGCCGTTGGGGACGCTATTGGCGAAGGACTACGCGGCGCGGCGGCGCGGCATGATCGATCCGGAGCGGGCATGGCCGGGGCTGCCGCCGGCGGGCTCGGTGGGGGGCGTGACGCCGGCGCCTTGGCGACCTGATCCGTCGGCCGGTTCTGGCGCGGAACTTGTGGGGGCGAAGCCGGCGACGTCGTTTCTGTGCGTCGCCGACCGCGCGGGGAATGTGTTCGCCGCCACGCCGAGCGACGGGACGATTGGTGGGGCGGTGGTGCCGGGCACCGGGATTCTGCCGTCGATGTGGGGCTCGCGCGGGTATTCGGGGCGCGACCATCCGGGGCGGGTCGGACCGGGGCGGCGGCCTCGGATGTCGGCCAATCCGGCGATCGCGATCCAGCCGGGGCGGATGGTGATGCCGTTCGGCTCGCCGGGGAGCGAGGTGTTGGGGCAGGCGATGGTGCAGGCGTTCCTTAACCAGGCGGTGTTCGGCATGGACCCGCAATCGGCGTGCGAGGCGCCTCGGTTCGCCAGCTATTCCTGGCCGGAATCGACCTTGCCGCACAGCTATCTGCCCGGCGTGCTGCGCGTCGAACGCGACGTTGGCGAGGCAACCGGAGCGGCGCTGGCGGCGCTGGGTCATCGCGTGGAATGGTGGCCGGAACGCATATACGCCGCGGGATCGGTGACGACGATACAGTCGGATCTGGTGAGTGGCGTGAAGTGGGCGGGGGCCGATCCTCGGCGGTCCGCCTATGCGATCGGATGGTGAGGGGGTGGCATGATCGATCCGCTGAAGCCGGCCGCTCGGCTGGCGTATCAGGCCAGCATCGACCGGCCTCGGCTGGCGCTGCCGGAGGGAAAACGCGTCGCCGTCTATATCGTGGTGAACGTGGAGAACTGGGAGATCGAGCGCCCGATGCCGCGGCAGGTGCTGACCGCGCCGCAGGGGGCGTCGGTGCTGCCCGACCTGCCCAACTGGGCGTGGCATGAATACGGCATGCGCGTGGGGTTCTGGCGCCTGAAGGCGGCGCTGGATGCGCACGGTATTGCGCCCTCGATGACGATCAACGGCACGGTGCCGGCGGCGTATCCTCGGGTTGCGGCGGCCGCGCGCGAGGCGGGCTGGGAGTTCATGGGGCACGGCTGGCGGCAAATGGCGACGCACCTGGTGGAGGATCAGCGGGCGGTGATCCGTGCGACCATGGACGCGTTGCGGGTGGCCGGCGGGCACGACGTGGTGGGCTGGCTGGCGCCGGGGCTGACCGAGACGCTGGGCTCGCCGGACCTGCTGGCGGAGGCGGGGATTCATTACTGCGCCGACTGGGTGGTGGACGACCTGCCGTGCGAGTTGCGCACGTCGCATGGGACGCTGCTGACCATGCCCTACAGTGTCGAACTGAACGACATCCCGATGATGATGATCCAACACCATCAGGCCCGGGAGATGTACGACCGCACGGTGGCGCAGTTCGACCGGCTATACGCCGAGGCGGAGACACAGGGCGCCAAGGTGATGGGCCTAGCGGTGCATCCGTATATCAGCGGCGTGCCGCACCGGATTGGCTGGTTCGAACAGGCGCTGGCGCACATGGCGCAGCGGGAGGGGACGCTGTTCTGGCAGGGGCGGCAGATCATGGAGTGGTATCTGCGGGCGACCGGAAGGTGAGGTGCGGTGGGCACGCCGGCCCCTGACACTTGAGTTAGCGCCGCCGAATGGAAGCTATGTCCTACGGCGCAACCTTCGAACCGTGTTTCGGATCAGGCTACGGCCGATTGTATGTCAGTTTTGCTGAAGTCGTTTCCGACGAACAGCAAAGGGCACTCTCGATATTTCGCTTCGGCATAGGCGAAGCAATCGCCGAAATTCAAGCCGGTGGGATGCACGCCTTTGCCCCACCGCGCATAAGCATCTCCGATACGCCGTGCCGCGGCGGCCGATACAGGTTCGATCCAGATCACGATTCCATCGACCAGTTGCACCATATCCTCCGTCTTGCCGCGGCGGCCGGCGACGATGAGGCACTCGGCCAGCGTTCCTGCCGACATGACGATATCGTCAGCGTCGCGCAGGCAAAGCATGCATATTTGAGCATCCGGCTCGGCCAGAATGATGGCCATGAGCGCCGACGTATCGATCACGATCACCCGGGCATTCCGGTTTCGGGGTCGTAGAGGAAGTCCTGACTGTGGGCCGCGTCGGCGCCCGGCAGCGCCGCACCGGCCCGGCTACGGACGGCTTCCATCACGGCCCAGCGTCGCTCCGGCGTCACCTTGGGCCGCACCGGGACCAGCCTGACAGCGGGCTGGCCGTGGCGGGTCAGAACCACATCCTCCCCCGCTTCGGCCCGACGGACGAGGTCGGTCAGTTGGCCCTTGGCATCGCTGACGGGGACATCCATGACAGCACCCTCAACACAGCAGTAACTTGGTCCAATCATTGGTCCAAGTCAAGGTTGCCAAGGGCTTTCGGGGCGGGGCCATATTAAAGGCTGACTTTTATACGGAACAGGCCAACGATGGACTTTGGCGTCCTCCACATACCCAAGGTGGATCGAGTGTTGAGCATTGTCCCTGATTTGACCACATTGGCGCTGTCGCGAGGCTCATGCCTGCCAGGGACGTGTCGCTCATGTTGGAACTGATCGAGGAGCATCGTGATGAGATCGCCGAGCTTTGCCGCCGCTTCGGCGTGCAGCGGCTGGATGTGTTCGGCTCGGCTGCGCGCGGCACGGACTTCGATCCGGAGCGCTCGGATGTGGACTTGCTGGTGTCGTACCGAAAGGACCGGCCTGGGCCCGGCCTGACGGAGTATTTCGCGCTGCGCGATGCCTTGACCGAGCTGCTCGGCAGGCCGGTTGATCTTGTCATGGCCGGCGCGGTGGAAAATCCGTTCGTCCGCGCGGGCATCGAGCGCTCCCGGCAGATGTTATATGCAACATGATTCGAGAGCCTGGCTTTGGGATGTGCGTCGCGCTGCCGACCTCGTGGCGGAGTTCGCCGCTGGACGCAGCTTCGATGACTATCTCGCTGACCGCCTACTTCGTTCGGCGGTGGAACGGCAGCTTGAGATAGTCGGAGAAGCGCTCAACCGTCTTGCGAAGGAAGCTCCGGAGCTCGCCGCGCGCATACCGGATCTTCGGCCCGCTATCGCAACACGCAACGTGCTGATCCACGCTTATCGTGACGTGGACAATGAAGCGGTCTGGCGAACGGTGCGGCACAATCTGCCCGCGCTGCGAGATGAAGTTGCGGCGTTGTTGGCGGAGCTGGGCGAGGAACCTTGAACCTTGGCGCGGGCGCAGCGGACAGACG
This sequence comes from uncultured Alphaproteobacteria bacterium, assembly GCA_963762885.1. Taxonomy (GTDB): domain Bacteria; phylum Pseudomonadota; class Alphaproteobacteria; order Acetobacterales; family Acetobacteraceae; genus JASHVB01. The sequence continues at coordinate 8,039 of CAVXNH010000074.1, read as the reverse complement.
CCGGTTGTGGCGTAGTCAGCGGGCCGGTCGTATGGTTTTCAGGACGAGACGGATGCCGTCCTCGACCTGGACCCAGGCAGCATCGCGATGTCCCTGGTCGTGGCCGGCGTCGGCGACGGGTTTCCCGTCCTTGGGCAGCGCTTGGTTTTCCTGCACCGGCAGGTTTCGCCAGCTACAGTGCCGCGCGATGATCGGCACCACGACTGCCTGGCCGTCGGCCTCACGTTGCCGCGCTATCTCCATCTCCTTGCGGCAGTAGTCGGAGTGGATGAAGTCGGGGCTGAGCAAGAGCAATACGAGATCGGCACGCTGCAGGTTTTCGTTGATCTTGCCTTGCCACTTCTCGCCGGGGGTGATGCCGCGGTCGTGCCAGGCGTCCAGTTCGCCGGTGACGCGCAGCAGCGTCAGATGGGTATCGAGTTCCTCGCGCAGCCATTCGTCCTTGTGCGCGTAGCTTATGAAGGCCGTGACCCGCGGCATCTCCGACCGCTCGTGGGTCTCCGCAGGCGGTGGCGGCACCAGGTCGACGCCATCCAGCAACTGCTGGACCTTCAGCATGCGCGTGCGTCCGTCGATCACCACCGGGATCGAGGACACGCTATCCCGCTTGAAGGCGCGCAGGTCCTCGTAGGGCACCGTAACGGCGGGATGACCTGGTACCGGCACGATCTGCCTGGGTTGGAATGTGTAGTTTCCGTGGATGTGATCCAGGTTGTCGCGGATCACCGCCAGCAGGCGGCGCCGACCCGCCACCGGGCCATCGATTCGAATGATTACGCGACGGTTGACCGTGTCGCCGAGCACTAGCGCGCTATTGCCCTCCCAGCGCAGCACCACACCCGAGCGCCAGCGTGGGCAGCCAGCGCTGCGGATGTGGGTCCGCACGATGAAGCGCGGCAACAGTCCTTCCGGCAGCAGCGTCGGATACTCGTAGGCGAAATTCAGGCAGTGCGCGGCATCGAATTCTCCGACATCCGGCGGTTGCTCCGGACTCAGCCGCTCCGGCACCAAGTACAGATCGGATTGCTCCGGGAACGGCACTGCCAGCTCGAACCGGCGCATCAACTGCAGCAGGAAGTCATGCCGCCCGGGTGGGAAGCGCGTGGGGTCGAGCATGGTGCGCAGGTCAGCTACGCGCAACTCGGCCTGCTCCGCGGTCAGCGCGGAGTGGTTGACGATGCCGTAGACGCCCTCGGTAACCTAGTGCGGGTTCAGCACGTTGGGGTCGTGCAACCGCGGATCGTCGCGGAAGTTCAGCACGATGCCGAGACAGTTCAGCGCGACGGCCAGCAACTCCTGCGCTGCGGGATCGGTTTCGCCATTGCTGGCGCAAAGCGCGCGGTAGTCGTCGAAGCTGATGTAGTTCTGCGACATCGCCGCGAGCCGGTCCTTGATGGCGAACCAAGTGGTGGGGAAGCGGCTGCGCAGTTCCGGCAAGGCGTCTGTCTCGCGACGGATCGCGGTGGCGAGGGCGTCGATGCCGATTGGCGGATCGGCGCAGTCGGTGTCGATCACGTCGCGGATGGCGGGGAAGTCGCGGCGCAGCGCGGTGCGGTCCAGCGCGCAGGGATCTTCGCGGATCTTGTTGCGAACGATGATGACCGGCGAGCCGGGCGCGTACGTGGCGATCAGGTTGAGCCAATAAGCCGCGTCCGCCTGCTGCCGCCCACCGCGGCCGTTCAGCACCAGTAGATAGAGGCTACGCTGAGACAGGAAAAAGCGATGAGTGGCGTGCATTATCTCCTGGCCGCCGAAATCCCAGACATGCAGGCTGACGTCTTCCGTGCCGTTTAGTCGGATCGGCCAGTGAGCGGTGGCGATGCCCTCGGTCTTGGCTTCGCCCGGGGCAAATGTGTCGTGTACTAGGCGATTGACCAGGGAGGTCTTTCCAACCTCGCCAAAGCCGACGAGGATTAGCTTGGCTTCGTTGAGAGGACGGGCCTCAAGCCGAGTACGGAAGTAGTAGTCGAGAATGTCGGCGGGGTTGGCCGCCTTCGCTTGGCTACCTACTACGTCTACAAAACTTGGACCAAGCAACTCCGCCGGCAATCCGAGTTTGGGATTGTCGCGCAGGTAGAGGCTTTTCAAGTCCGACATTTGCCGTAGCAAGGGCGGTAGCGTCAAAAGTTGATTTTCCTCGAGGTTGAGCTCTCGCAACCTCTTGAGGCGCGAGACTACCCCGGGCAATTCCTGAAACTGGTTTTTGCAAAGCGAAAGCCGCTCCAGTTGCACAAGTTGCTCAAATGTTTCCGGCAGCATCGTCAACTGATTATTGTATAGCCATAGCACTTTGAGCCGCGAGAGATGCCCGATCGTCTCCGGCAACGCGGCGAGCCGGTTGCCGGAAATGTTGAGGACTTGCAGGTATTTGAGCTGCCCAATTGCGTCCGGCAATGCGGGCACTCGGTTTTCGACAAGGTTGAGTTCTCGTAGTTGCGAAAGCTGACAGATCACCGCTGGCAGGCTGGTTAGTGAGTTGTTTCTGAGGTCAATGCTCCGCAGTTGGGCGAGTTGTTCAGCCACACTGGGCAACGCAGTCAGCTTGTTGCCCCCAAGGAGGAGCTTCTCCAGGTGGGTGAGCAGACCGATCGCGTCTGGCAGCGCGGTCAGTCGGTTGTTGTCGAGGTTGAGGACCCGAAGTTGCGTGAGCTGCCCGATCGTCTCCGGCAGTACTGTCAGGCCAAGGTTGCTGAGATCAAGCTCGGCCGCGCTCGCCTGTGCGGCGGCAGCGATGCGGCGCACCGCCTCACTTGCGCCCTTGGGCGTGGCACTTCGAGCGCCCTTCTGCGCCGCGCCGCCTGAGCCACTGCCGCGCCGCGCCGCGCCGCGCCGCTCGGCTCATGCGCCGCACCGCATAAACAGACCGGACAACCGTACGCTCATGACCGCGAGGCTAGCAGTCGCAGCCGGACGTTGCGAGCCCGATTCGGGAACACCCGTCGGTGCCTCGCCAGACCGGCCGTGCCCCGTGGTGCGCTGGCAACGCACTCGGCGCCTTGACCAACGCCGCGCAATCCCTATTGGTCGGTCTGGTCAGGGAATGCGCCAATGCCCCCATTCGTCACCCTCAATGAAGCCAAGACGCACCTCTCCAGCCTAGTGGATCGCGCCGCTGCGGGGGAGGAAATCGTCATCGCCAAGAACGGCATTCCGCAGGCGAGGCTCGTCCCGCTCGCACTGCGTGGCGAACCGCGCAGGCCGGCCAAGGCCCTGCGTATCACTTACATCGCCGACGACTTTGATGCGCCCGACCCCACCATCGAGGCGCTATTCGGCGGTGGAGAAACGTGAACCTGCTGCTCGACACCCATGTCTTTCTGTGGTGGGACGATCAGGACAAAGTGCTGAATGCCAACGCGCGTGCCGTAATCGCCGATCCCACCAACCAGGTATTCATCAGTGCGGTTTCCGTCTGGGAGATCGCCATCAAGCGCCGTCTGAAGAAGCTCAGGTTCCGCGGTTCGTTGGTTGCGGCCGTTGCGGCCAACGGCTTTCATGAACTGCCGGTGTTACCGATCGATGCAGAACATGCCGGCGATTTGGCATGGCAGCACAACGACCCGTTCGACCGCATGTTGGTCGCACAGGCGGCGCGCCTGGGTTTCACTCTGGTCACCGCTGATACCACGATTCGAGCCTATGGACCCTAAATCCGGCGGTTGAAGTTGCTGGTTCGCGCAAATCGCGTGCATTTTCCGGGCATGCAAGAACCACGATCGCTCGCCTCACCTCACCCCTCGGGTGAGCAACTGCCGGTTGAGCGTCCGCACGACCAATCGGTTCCGGTCGACACCTTCGCCGGGCGCGTTCACATCGAGTGGGACCCGGCCGCACCGGTCACCCCATCGGGTCAGCTGGCGTTCTTCATCGCCTTTCTGAAATCGGCCGGCCTGTTCGACAACCTGGTCGCGGCCTGCCCGCTGCATTATGCCAGCCCGAACGCACCCTCCCGGCGTGACGTGCTGGGAACCGCGCTGTTGTCGGTCCTGTCCGGGCATCGCCGTTACGCCCACATCACCGCGTTGCGTGCCGACACCGTCAATCCGCCATTGTTGGGCATGAGCCGCGTGCTGAGCGAGGACGCGATCCGGCGCGCGTTCGAAAGGATCGAAGCCGAGGCGGGTGTCGACTGGTTGCGCGAACAACTCGACTACACCACCCGTCCGCTACTGAGTGAACCCTGGATCCTGGATGCCGACACAACGGTCAAGCCGTTGTATGGCGAACAGGAAGGCGCTGTTGTGAGCTATAACCCTGCCAAACCAGGGCGACCGTCCCACACCTACCACAGTTACATGATCGGTGGCTTGAGACTGATGCTGGAGGTCGAGGTGCAGCCCGGCAACCAGCATACACCGAAGCATTCCGCGCCCGACCTGTGGGGCTTGCTGGATCGTCTGGGTCCCGGGCGCCAGCCGGTCCTGCTGCGTGGCGATAACGCCTGGGGCGTGGAACACGTGATGCGCGATACGGAACAAAGGCGCCTGCCGTACCTGTTCCGGCTGCGCCTCACCGCGAACGTGACCCGAGCGATCGAGCGTGCGATGGCGGCGGGACAATGGCACCCGGCGGGTCGCGGCTGGGAAGGCCAGGCAATCGAGCTTCGCCTGCAGGGCTGGAGCCGCCAACGGCGGGTGGTTTTGCTGCGCCGCAAGCTGGACCGGCCTCTGGCGATCACCGACCAGGACGCGGACGGCCAGCAACGACTGAGCTTCGCCACCGTCGATCCTCGTAAGAAGATGTGGGAGTTCGCGGCCCTGGTCACCTCGTTGGATGCCGAGATCCTGACCCTCGGCCAGTTATATCGTGATCGCGCCGATGCCGAGAACGACTTCGACGAACTGAAGAATCAATGGGGTTGGGGTGGCTTCACGACGCAGGACCTGAAGCGCTGCCGGCTGATGGCACGCTTTGTGGCTCTGGCGTTCAACTGGTGGAATTTGTTTGCCCGGCTCGCCGATCCGGATCACCACCGCGAGGCCATCACCTCACGGTCCTTGCTGCTCACCGCGATCGGACGGCAAACCACCCATGCTGGCCAGACTAGATCCACGTCAGCAGCGCTCATGCCAAACACGCCTGGGCGCGCGCGGCTCTGACCCGGATCGGGGCATTCCTGGAGAGCTACGTTCAACCGCGGAGCAGTTGACCCCGATCGAAAAGGTGATACCGCATCCTCAGCGAAGCGCTGGTGAAATACCTGAAAGGCCGCCAACTGGACCCGCCCCGCCTGCTTCAGGCGGGTGGCACTGCAACCTGACCGTGTAGCGTGGCCAATTCAAAGAGTGCCTGGAGAGGCCAACTGCCGGATTTAGGTTGAAATAGCCGATGAACGCCTCGATCCGCTGCTTGAGATGCGCCTTGGAGGTGAAGTTGCCGCGGCGGAGCAGCTTGCGCACCAGAATGGAGAACCAGATCTCGATCTGATTGATCCAGGACGCGTGCTTCGGCGTGAAGTGGAAGCTGATGCGATGGCTGGCGTCGCGCAGAAGCGCTTCGCGCGTCGCCATCGAGGCGAGAATGCCGGACTTGCCCTTCTCGCCCAATTCGTCGTCGATGCCGCAGAGATCGGCGGGACGAGTGGGGTGACGCCTTCGGAGAGGTGGGTGTTGAGGTTGTCGCAAATCACGTCCCACCGCGCGGTCGAGCCGGCGCCGAGGCGAACAACTCGGCGAGGAACGACACGAAATCCGCCTCGGTGCGGGTATCGCTGACGGTGCCATGGACCTGCCCCGTGGCGACATCGAAGGCCGCGATCAGCGCTCTTCGTGCCGTGGCGGACGTACTCGAACTCACGGCGTTCGACCTGTCCGGGCTGCATCGGCAGGGCTGGAGGCGGCGCGTTCCAGCACCTGGATGCCGGTCATCTCGTCGATCGAGACGGTGCGCACGCCCTGTTCGGCCGCGGCGGATGCGGCCTGGTAGACGGCGCAAATGTCGATGCACTTGGCGTCGAAGCCGGGATCGGGCTTGGCTGTCAGCCAGTAGCGGGTGCGGTGCGGCTTGAGGTCGGCCCCTCTTTTTAAAAAACACCCGACCCAGCAGTGCGAGTGCTGTCGACAATGCCGCGGGCCACCGCCTGGCGGGCCAGTTCGCTTTGGCTCCAGTGGCTGATCGGCACCTCCAGCCGTCTCGGGGTCTTCGCAGGCCAGCGCCACGATCCGGCAAATCGCCTGGGGGGTGAATTTCGGCAGGCGCGCCGCAACGCGGTGCGTCGCTCAGACGCGCCCGGCCACCGTGGCGGCGGCGTCGGCCTCCCCAGCCACCGGCGGCGCCAGTGGCCCGCCGTATTGCGCCAAATGCCCCAGTTGCCGAGGGGTCTGCTCCACGCCCAGGCCCCTCGGCGGCCAGCAGGATGATGCGCGCCCGCTCCGCCAGCTTTTGCGGTGTGGAATGCGCCCGGACCAGTGCCTTCAGTTGGCGCTCATGGTCGGGCGAAAGTTCGATCGGTAGCGCCTTGGCTGCCGGCATGGGTCTCCCTCCACTTCGAGGCGAGGAGCGGATTTGCATAGCGAATCGAAACCTGACTCCCCCCGCCACGGCCGGGGCGCCGATTTCGGCAGTGTGTTGCATTTTAGACTCGTCCCAGCGGGGAACCGAGTTCGCCACTTTCGGCGAGTGTGGTCGGTACCCCGAGCAGACTTTTTCAGAGTCGGGGTATACCTGATTCTCTGCAGCTCCAGGAGATACCGCAAGACGAATGCGGGCGTCCCGCTCAATTCTTACAGGTTAGCACTAAAATTCACGCCACCAGCGTGGTTTTGCAAGTGGTTCAGGCGATACTAGTATAGCGATTCCTTGATTCCTGCCGAATCTGAGGGATTCCCTCGACCACGGCGGCTGGTGTAGGCCGATTCGTCACTCAAATGGAGGGCGGCGATGGCGGCAGCACGGCGTGTGGTTGAGATCGAGATAGGGCCGGAGGAACTGTCCCGGCTGGAAGCGATCGCGCGGTCGCGCATAGAGCCGGCCAGTCGCGTGGAGCGGGCGCGCATCCTTCTGGCCTATCGTTCGGTGTCATCGTCGACAGCGGTTGGTGCGCAGATCGGTGTGACGCATCATACTGTGCGAACGCTGCCTGCGTCGGGCGGTTGCAGTTCGGCGTGATCGCGGCGCTCGATGATAGTCCACGGCCTGGTCGAAAGCCGGACATCACGTCGGAAGCCAAGGCCTAGCTCGACATCTCTGGCCTGCCAGAAGGCCAAGGACCTTGGCTATCCGCACGAACTGTGGACGACGCGGCTACTGGCGTGACATGCCCGCACGCATGCAGCGACGGCCGGACACACCTGTCTGTCGCACATATCTAACAAGGCACAGTCTGCAAGATCCTCGCTGCGCAGGAGATCAAGCCGCACAAGGTGCGCTACTATCTGGAGCGCCGCGACGAAGCCTTCGAGGCGAAGATGGCCGAAGTGCTCTGCGTCTATCGCGAGGTCGCCATCATGAAGCGGAGCGAAAAGGCGACCACCCTGGTGCGGCCATTTGTTTGTATGCGACGAGAAGCCTGGTATCCAAGCTATCGGAAACGTGGCGCCGGACCTGCCGCCACAGCCTGGTAAGCACGAGACGTTCGCACGCGACCACGATTATCGACGTCACGGCACCTTAAGCCTGTTGGCGGGTATCGACTTGCTGACCGGCCACGTGCATGCCCGCGTCGAGGATCGCCATCGTTCGCGCGAATTTGTCGCTTTTCTCAAGCAGCTCGATGCCGCCTATCCCAACGACACTGCCATCAAGTTGATCCTGGACAACCACGCGGCGCATCTCTCGAAGGAGACCAAGGCCTGGGTGGCGGCGCAACCGGAAGGCCGGTTCGCCTTCGTGTTCACCCCAAAGCACGGTTTCTGGCTCAACCTGGTGGAGGGCTTCTTCTCCAAAATGGCCTGCTCAATGCTCCGGCATATTCGAGTCGCGTCCGAAGGATGAGCTAAGGCGTCGCATCATGGCCTATCTCGAGGGCCTCAACCGTGAACCTGTCATCCACACTTGGACTTATCGGATCAGCGAGGCGACGGCATAGGGTCGGTTTCAAG
>CAVXNH010000073.1:0-108305 GCA_963762885.1 uncultured Alphaproteobacteria bacterium | reverse complement strand
CGCGGCCGTCGTCCCGCACGGTTGCAGGCACAAACCCCTGGTATCCGGGTCGATCAGTGGTTGGCACAGCAGCCGCCAACCGCCTGGCGGCGCATCACTCTGCGCGACAGCACCCGCGGCAAGCTGATCGTGGAGGCGTTGAGCCAGCGCGTTTGGCTGTGGGACGGCGAGGAAACCACCGCGCAGTGCTGGCACCTTACCGTCCGCCGTGAGATCGGGGCGCGGGACGAGATCAAGTTCACACTCAGCAATGCCGCGGCCGAAACCCCGCTCGAACGCCTCGCCATTATGCAGGGCCAGCGCTTCTGGGTGGAGCGGTCCTTCCAGGATGGCAAAGGCAACTGCGGCATGGCGGATTATCAAGTCCGGCTTTGGTCCGGCTGGCATCACCACATGGCCATGGTGATGATCGCCATGCTGTTCATGGCGGAAGAGCGCGCCGCCCAGCACGACACCGAACCTTTGTTGAGTTGCGCCGATATCGTAGACTCTGCTCAAGCACTTCCTGCCACAGGCCGCGGTGTCACGCGACGACGTCATCGAGCAGATGCACGTCCGCCATCGTCAGAGGCAGGCTGCAATCAATTCCGCTTACGCCACCCAGGCCCGCCGGCTGGAGTGAACCGATCTCCGCGCCGCGGCCAAAGGAGGAATGTGACTATGTAGAATTAGTTACCTGTCCAATTTCCCGGGTCCAGCTCAGTCCGGGTCTCACTGGAAATTTCCACATCCACCGTCTTGAAGTCGGCTGCGCAATAACTTGCTCCCAACCCCGCGCTTGCGAGGCACGGTTGCTACCCCCGCGACGCAGCGTCGACACGCGCACTTTGCCACAGTTCGTCGCGATCCACTGCCGGCTTTACGAATGGGGGCAACCTTGCACCGCCCCGCTCAACCTGGCAGCGACCCTCGATCACCTCATTGGCACTGCCCGTCGGCCGGCAACGGGCTCCCGACGCAACTCAACGGTCAGTGCGTTGCTCGGACCGCTTCACTACCCGACCGGTGACGAGCCGACTGTCCGGCTCCGCCGTTATGTGCAGCGCACCTGCGGCATCGCGGAGGATTGTCCGCAACTCGCGCAGAAATGCCATGCCAGTCGCCGTACGTTGCACCAACACGCTGCGTCTGTCGAGCGGATCAGTCTTCCGGCGAACCAGATCGAACTCGGATAGCCGGTCAAGTGCCCGGGTGATTGCCGGCTTCGAGACACCAAGCTTAGCTGCCAAACCTCGGACAGTCTGAGCCTCAGTCTCGAGGTAGCAGGTCAAGAATACGCCAAGCTGCCGTGCCGACAGATCGGGACCATCGCGACGGACGAGTTCCACTATGGCGGTGCGCAGGATACCGGCCAGTCCATCGCTCATTTCGTTGGTGATCATACACAAATCCTTTCCTGACTGGACTGGGATGTCAATTGACCGATGCGACACCCAGTCCGCCGACAGTTGGCCCTCGCACCAAGTCGTGTCGCGTAACTAGTGCTTGTACCGCGCCGTTGTGTCCGATATTTCATCCGGTTCGGGGCCCGGAGACGCCCCGCGTCGCGTCCGATTTGATTGTGATAACGTGACACGAGGTCAGCGGTTGCCTTCGAAATGGTGACCGGGCGACGGCGGGAGGGTACCGCCAGGGGGTCAACCTTCCATGCTGTCGCTCCAGTCCCATCCTGGGCCTCCCAGCATCAAGGCATGAAGACTGGCCTCGCGCGTTTATTCGTTGAAATGCCGCGATATTATGAGCCCATCAGGATGCCAGGGCGCGTGTCACAAATTCGTGATTCAATGACCAGCGCAATCCTGCGCTACCCCAGCGATCTGAGCGATGCCGAATGGCAGGTGCTCGCACCGTTGCTGCCGCCATCGTCGAAATTCGGCCGCAAACAGTCCTGGACGATGCGCGAGACCATGCATGCATCTTTTATGTGCTGCGTGGCGGCTGTCCGTGGCGCATGCTGCCCGAGCATTTCCCACCGCGCCAGACGATACATTGCTGGTTCACCCGCTTCCGTGATGACGGGACATGGGCGCGCCTGGACCATCATCTGGTGATGCAGGTTCGTCAGCGGGTTGGCTTCGGGGCCGGTCCAGTCGCTGCGGTCGTCGATACGCGGAGCGTCGAGACAACCGGGTCTTGTAGCCCGCGAGGGTATGATGCGGGCAAGAAGATTAACAGCCTCAAGAGGCATGCTTTGGCGGACAGCGACCGGCGCAGCCTGGAATTGCAGATGCATACGGCGTCAGTGCAGCATCACGATGGCGCCCCGACGGCGTCTATGCCGGGCAGCGGGTCGCCAATGCGACATCCATTGTAGTGGAGATTGTCCGCAAGCTGCCCAATCAGGTTGGTTTCAAGCTGGCGCCGCAACGTTGGGTCGTCGAGCGCTTCTTTGCCTGGGTCAATCGCAACCGCCGCCTCGCCAAGGATTTCGAAGCCATCATCGTCTCTGCCGCCGCTTGCCTCCTTGCGGCTTGCGTCATGCTGCTCGCCAGGCGGCAGGCTCGTTAGTCCCTTGCCTATCCGGTTGACGCAAACACGAGCTAACCCGGGGCCACAATACCTTACCGCAGCGACTCGCCCGTCTAGCCCTAGTACAATGAGGGTCCCCCCGGCTCTGCCAGGGAGGCAGTAGAAGTTTGACGTTTCCGGGAGTAGGCCCGGGTTATCCATCGACGAAACGCCAGGATGTGAGCAGCCAAAATGCGCAATTGGAGTTCCAGGGCACCGTACCGAAATCGCAGTCTGGCAAGCAGATGGCCTTATCAAGGCAAACAGGCCATTTCTTGGAGACGCCGAACAGGCGAAAGCAGACAGAAATTCGTTGGGCGGAGTTTCGAGGCGTGAGAGTATTTTTGCACTCGATACCGGGTCGGGGGATGAGGTGGCACGGAACTTCATCCGGAACGACGAACGCGGGACAACGTCTGGAGCAACTGAGCCTCCAGCGATGACTGGTCACTTTAGTGGCCGACTGATTCTAGGGCCGCGTCAGCGACCACACCAGCCGCTTTGAGCAGCCAAAATTCTAGAGCTTCCGGCTTTGCCGAGGGATACTTACTTGGTTGTATGCGACAACCGGATAGGCGCTTGAGGACGAAGCCCGACAAGAATTTGTCGATGGTCATGCGGCGATCCCAAGTTCGTGAAGCACGCCCTTCATGGCGGTTCGCGGATCCTGGTAGTGGCAATCGAGGGATCATGAGTTTTGTCCTCCGCGAGTGGGGTTGATGTCCTGAGCGGTCGTGAGCAGCGGTTTGATGGCTTTTCTCGGAGCACGACCAGGCCCGCGATGGCGCGCAGACCGGACGGCATCACCTCGTAGCGACGCGTCGCGCCGATCCGCTGGACGATCTGTTTGCCGCGCAGTTTGTTCAGATACTGGTCCAGCGTTTCCTTGAAACCGACCCTATGCCGTCGCCTCGCTGATCCGATAAGTCCAAGTGTGGATGACAGGTTCACGGTTGAGGCCCTCGAGATAGGCCATGATGCGACGCCTTAGCTCATCCTTGGACGCAACTCGAATATGCCGGAGCATTGAGCGGGCCATTTTGGAGAAGAAGCCCTCCACCAGGTTGAGCCAGAAACCGTGCTTTGGGGTGAACACGAAGGCGAACCGGCCTTCCGGTTGCGCCGCCACCCAGGCCTTGGTCTCCTTCGAGAGATGCGCCGCGTGGTTGTCCAGGATCAACTTGATGGCAGTGTCGTTGGGATAGGCGGCATCGAGCTGCTTGAGAAAAGCGACAAATTCGCGCGAACGATGGCGATCCTCGACGCGGGCATGCACGTGGCCGGTCAGCAAGTCGATACCCGCCAACAGGCTTAAGGTGCCGTGACGTCGATAATCGTGGTCGCGTGCGAACGTCTCGTGCTTACCAGGCTGTGGCGGCAGGTCGGGCGCCACGTTTCCGATAGCTTGGATACCAGGCTTCTCGTCGTACGAGACGATGGCCACACCAGGTGGTGCGCCTTCGCTCCGCTTCATGATGGCGACCTCGCGATAGACGCAGAGCACTTCGGCCATCTTCGCCTCGAAGGCTTCGTCGCGGCGCTCCAGATAGTAGCGCACCTTGTGCGGCTTGATCTCCTGCGCAGCGAGGATCTTGCAGACTGTGCCTTGTACGATGTGCGACAGACAGGTGTGTCCGGCCGTCGCTGCATGCGTGCGGGCATGTCGCGCCAGTAGCCGCGTCGTCCACAGTTCGTGCGGATAGCCAAGGTCCTTGGCCTTCTGGCAGGCCAGAGATGTCAGCCAGGCCTTGGCTTCCGACGTGATGTCCGGCTTTCGACCAGGCCGTGGACTATCATCGAGCGCCGCGATCACGCCGAACTGCACCGCCCGACGCAGGCAGCGTTGCACAGTATGATGCGTCACACCGATCTGCGCACCAACCGCTGTCGACGATGACACCGAACGATAGGCCAGAAGGATGCGCGCCCGCTCCACGCGACTGGCCGGCTCTATGCGCGACCGCGCGATCGCTTCCAGCCGGGACAGTTCCTCCGGCCCTATCTCGATCTCAACCACACGCCGTGCTGCCGCCATCGCCGCCCTCCATTTGAGTGACGAATTGGCCTACACCAGCCGCCGTGGTCGAGGGAATCCCTCAGATTGGGCAGGAATCAGGAATCGCTATACTAGCCTGCCTAGTGGGGACCGTAGGCTGGTAGGCTTTTGTTGCCGAGCGCACGGACCTGATCGGCCAGTGCCGAGGCGGTGACGCCGTCGGGTGAGGCCGACAGAGCAGTGACCGCCTCGACGACGTGGTGCAGGCGTCGTTTGTTGAGATCGATGCCCCCAACCATCGATTTTCCGACCCGCGACGCCAACGGCAAGCACTCAAGCATTTCATCGCCGATAAAGCACTGACCGATTCAGCTCAATGCCTCCATGAATTGCTCAAGCATCCCCTTCAATCGGCGGACGAATTCTTGGGAGTTATCCATCAGACGCCCGCTGCGGAACTCTCGAATGTTATGAGCAACGGCCTCAACGCGAAGCACGCGCTCGCCTTTAGAATAAATCGGGTTCTTCGCTGTTTCACGTGGGTAGTAACGACTTCAAGCCGGCAGTTTGAGGTCGAGCTTGCCAGCGAGCAAGTAGACCATGGCCTTGAGGTTGTGGCTTGAGCGATAGCCGCGTGCCTTGGCCTTGGCAGCCTGCACCAGGCTGTTGATGCCCTCGATCAGTCCATTGGCAATCTTGCTGTCGAACCAGCGGAGTATGCCGTCCCAGTGACGCTTGACAGTGCGGGCAGCCTCGATCATCGGGTGCAATCGGCTGTGGGTGGCCCAGAAGTACCACGCTTTGAGATAGTTGGCGCCCGCTTCGAGCGAGGATTGATCGTAGAGCTCCTGGAAGGCGAGCCGGATCTGATCGGCGCGTCCCGTCTTGAGATGGCGCGTCGGAAGGCTCTCCAGTGCGGCCCGTTGGCGGCTCGACAGGTTGGTTGGATTGCGCAGCCAGAGGTAGCGGGTACCGCGTAGCACGGTCTGGCTCTTCTGCTCGGCGCGACGTACCCGATCGACCGCATCGTTGACGATCTTGACGGCATGGAACTTGTCGAACGTCACCGCCGCCTTCGGCAGGCTCTCGGCGGTACCCTTGATGAAGGCCGGGCTCATGTCGATACAGACCTCGTCGACAGCATCGGGATCGCCGCCATGCTCGGCAAGGTCGTCGGCAAAGGCCGCAACGGTCTCGGCGTCCTTGCCGTCGGTTGCGAACACCACGCGGGCCTGGTCGATGTCGACAAACAGGGTGATGTAGTCGTGGCCGCGCCGTGCCGCAGTCTCGTCGATCGCAACCCGGGTCACCGCCGAGGCATCGCTGTCCGCCCGGGCCTGCTCAACATAATGATGCAGCACACGCCACAGCCTGGTGTCATGCTCGCCAACCTGCCTGGCAACCGCATTGACCGGCATCGCCGGAAACATCGCCATGACCAGCGCTTCGAACAGCAAGGTGAAGCCGCTGCCCGCACGTGCCCAGGGGACGCCGACCTTCTTGACCCCACAATTGTTACACCGCACGCGTGGCACACGGGCATGCAGCCAAGCCTGGTGCTGGAAGAAGTTGAGATGACGCCAGGTCATTTGCTCGGTGTCGTGAGCCGGGCAGTTCGCGCCGCCGCACTCCGGGCAGGAGAAGCGGCTGCCCGCGGGGAAGTCGATGTGGATATCGAGACGATGTGCCCCGGGGTCGAAGTCGCTGCCGGTCACCGTCCAGGGTGGCGTCAGGCCCAACGCCAGTTGCAGCAGGTTGGTGTCGCGCATTGCTGTGCCTCCCGTGACCCGACCGGTCCGAGCATGGCGCCACGCACAGCCCCCCTCAAGGACGCTTCGCGCCGCGCGAGCGCGGTGGCCCCGGCAAAGGGCCGGGGCCATCCTTGACCGGGGCTGTGCCGGGCGCCCAGGGGTCCTCAGGCCGGGACGAAGAAACGGCCCCTTTCAGCCGAACAAAGAAACATGACCAAATGGGCTGGCGCCGGGATGAGACAAGGGACGGTCGTTGCCACCCACTCAGAACAGCGAAGAGGCACTTTATCTTTGCTTATCCACTGCGTTTGCGGCCCGGCAGATGCCACGTCAAATGCCCCGCCATCGATCAACGTAGCCTGCATATGGTCCGAGACCAGCAAGGATGAGCTTTCATGTGTTCCAGCCGCAGTTAGTTGCTTCATTAGATCGTCGGCAGGGATGCTGATTGCGAGCACAGCTTGAATCTCGCCACTCTCACTTACTCGCATCCGCTTTGGATTATTGAAAGCAATATGACCCTGCACCAGCTTGTGGAGTGCAGAGTCGAGTGGCGACCGAGATGCGGGTGTCGTTGAAGAAGCCCGCTGTAGCTCTTGAAGTTCGCGATTGAGTTGTTCCAGCTTCCCGATAAGCTCTCCCTGCCCACTCTTGAACGCAGCAGTTTGCTCCTCCTGAGTTGCCTTGAGGCGACCGATTTCCGCTGCCTGAGTTGCGATGATGCCGCCAATGTCCGCTCGCTGAGTCTCCCTGAGGTGGCCGATCTCCGCTTTCAACTGCTCAGTCTCAGCACGCAATTGAGCCGTGTCGGATGAGGTGGCTTGGCCCGATAGCTGACCTATCAAGCGTTGTATCTGGTCCGTCTGGTCGTAGATTTTTATCTGTACTTCTTCGCTAAGCCTCTCATTACGTCTGAATTCAAGAATAGGCGACCGAGAGCATTCCGGCATTGACTGCGGTTACAACCAAAATAACACTTAGAACCACGTTGGACGATAACCGGCTTAGCACGAGCCTACTCGATATGGATGATTCTTTGCATTGCTCATATTACCTGCTTACACGTTTGACAAGCCATAATCCGACTTGAAGTTGTGTGACGGCGTCGTAAGCCGGGCTGTGCTTCCCGTCCACTGCCGAGCCGCCGTGTATCATCCTGATACCGGTTGCACATGTGATCGCGGTTTGTCGAGGGTCGGCCCTTGCCGGACAAGATCAGACACCACATCGCTTCCCGGTCGAAGCCTATGGAGGTCCTTCATCCAGAATAGGATCGCATCCAGGCAAGCTCCACGCCGTTCGGCATCACGCCCGGCGTGATGGTGGAGATCGACATCGGGCTGCGCCGCTGCGGCGTGCAGCCGGGCGCCTCGGCGGTTGCCCTCGCGCAGTACATCACCCGCCACCGGCAGTTACGCTTCCAGAGCCTGTCCGGCTATGAATCGTCAAACAGCATCGCCGATCCGGCGGAGCGCGAGGCGCGTCAGCGCATGTATTTCCAGCGCCTCGTCGATACGCGCGCGGATCTGGAGCATGCGGGACTGCCGGTCGAGATTTGTGCGGGTGGAGCGACCGCGGCCTGGCGCGTTGCCGGCACGATGGACGGCATCACCGAGGTGGAGCCGGGCGCCTACGCCACCGCGGATTACGGCCTCATCCGCGCGGTGCCGGAGATGGGCTACGGCCTGGCGCTGAAGGTCGTCGCCACCGTGCTCAGCCACCTGGTGCCGGACCGCGCGGTGCTGGATTGCGGACACAAGATGATCGGCGTGAGCCAGGGCGGCGGCATGCCAGGCGTCCTGGCGCCGCACGGTGCGACGATGGAGCGGCTGAATTCGGAGCATGGCATCCTCGATTTGCAGCAGGATGCCCGCGCGCTTCGCATCGGCGATAAAGTCGAACTCTACCCCTGGCATTACGGCGCGGTGATCAACGCCAATCGCCACTATGTCGGTATTCGCGACGGACGCGTGGAATGTGTGTGGGAGATCGCTGCCAAAGGCGCGCACCAATAAGAGCGCCTCGCAGGCCCGGTCCTGGAGGGTCCTGCGCGCCGCGCCTGCATGCGCCTATTCTTCGGGCAGGTGAGCATCAGCAAACGCGAAGTCCACATCTCCGGACCCCAGTCCGCACCGGCTGATGCCGACCCGGTATTTCGGCGCCAAGTCCGAGTTCGTCCCGGCATCCATCAAGTGCATGGCCCCGCCGCACCACAGGGCGCGGCCATGTCGAAGACGGAGGGTGACCGCAATACGCGAGCAATCGACCGCCCGTCTCGCAAAAGGACGGGCCACCAACGTCGCCAGGGCAGTGGCCGACGTAACTCAAACCGTTCCATACGCGTGCCATGGCTCCCAGAGGGGGCGATGATCCTGTTACAGCGTCGTATCCTCTGATCAGCAACGAGGAACGACTGACATGAACCCCTGCCCAGCAAACAAAGTGGCTCAACCCCAGCTTATAACGACGAAGGCGGCTGCTCTGATGCTTGGCGTGTCCGCAGGCTGACCGAACCAGCCAGACCTCGCCGGAGAACCCGTCATTGAGCGCAGGCTCTTGCACCACGCCGGGGGAGACGATCTTGTCCTGAGTCC
Source organism: uncultured Alphaproteobacteria bacterium (assembly GCA_963762885.1). GTDB lineage: Bacteria > Pseudomonadota > Alphaproteobacteria > Acetobacterales > Acetobacteraceae > JASHVB01. Next base: position 99,456 of record CAVXNH010000073.1, on the reverse strand, counting down.
TCCTAACTCTTGTAATCCGTGCCCAAGTCGGCAACCATATCAAACTGATAACGTGTCATAGGCGACGTGAACTGGGAGGCAAGTCGTCCATGGAGGTTCCCGTCGTTGCCGTCACACCCGCGGAATCGTCTGCCCTGAAGGCGGACCAGACGGTTGCGCCGAAGCCGGCGCATGTCGCGCCCGCCCCGCAACCCACGCAGCAGGGCCCCAACGGTATTCGCTTCGATTTCAATCAGGGAGCGCGATTGCTCCTGCCGAACCGGACGGAGGGCCGGTGGCGCGTGCGCCTGCATGACCTCGACACCAGCAATACGCTGTTTCAGTCGGAGAACCAGGGCGCATTCGTTGCATCCTCCAAGCAGTACTATGTCAGGATAGGCATCGAGGTGTGGGACCTGGAGAAGGATGCGACCACACCCATGTTTAGCCACAAATACGACGCGCGTGGCCGGGACGTGCTGATCCAATTTCCGGTCGGCACGCTCGGTGACACGTTGGGGTGGTTTCCCTACGCTGCCCGTTTCGCCGCAGTGCATGACGCACGCGTGACCTGCGCCATGTCCCCGGCCATCATTCCGCTGCTGCGTCCCGCCTATCCGAACATCCGTTTCGTTACGCACGATGAGGTCGTCGCACAGGACCTCGTGTCCAGTGCCTACGCCACCTACTCGCTCGGGCTGTTCTTCAAGGATGACGACAACATCCGGCAGCCGACGGATTTCCGCCATGTCGGGCTGCATCGTACCGCCGGCTATATTCTTGGGGTGGATCCGCAGGAGGAAGCGCCGAAACTGGCTTTGCCCGATGAGAGCCGGCCGATCCCCGAGCCGTATGTCTGTATCGCCACGCAGAGCTCGACCCAGTGCAAGTACTGGAACAATCCACGCGGCTGGTACGATCTGGCGCGGTTCCTGAAGTCGCACGGCTATCGGGTGATCTGCATCGACCGCCAGCCGATCCACGGCGGTGGCATCATGTGGAATCACATCCCGCACGGGGTGGACGACGAAACCGGTGATCGGCCGCTGGCGGAGCGGGCGCGCTGGCTGCGGCATGCCGCGTTCTTCGTCGGTCTGAGCAGCGGGCTGTCGTGGCTGGCCTGGGCGGCCGGCACACCGGTGGTGCTGATCAGCGGCTTTACGCATCCGACCAACGAGTTCGCGACACCGTATCGGGTGATCAACTGGCACGCGTGCAACTCGTGCTGGAACGATCCGCGGTTGATGTTCGACCACAAGGACTTCCTCTGGTGTCCGCGCCACAAGGACACGCCGCGGCAGTTCGAGTGCACGCGGCTGATCACCCCCGAGCAAGTGATCGCAACGATCCAACGAGTTCCGGCTTTCGCCGAGCGTATCAAACCGGCGGACGGCAAGGGAAAGGCACAGCGACGCGGTTCCTCGGCGCGAAGGCCCTAGCCGATGTCAACAACGACCGTCACCGAAGGTGAGAAGCTCAGCGGCATAACGGTGAGCGCCGGCGAGTCGGTGGTTGTGGATGTGGGCGGCGAGGTCGAGAGCAGTACGGTAGACAGCGGCGGGTTCCTGATCGTTTCAGCCGGCGGTAATTCTACCGAGAACAGTGTGAATGCCGGCGGCTTTGAATTCCTGTTCTCCGGCGGCGAGAGTAACTTCGATACGATCAGCAGTGGCGGGTACCTCATCGAGTTTCCCGATGCATACGTACCGATTTATGAGCCAGTAGGTGGTAACGGCACCGTCGTTACAACCGGCATCGTCGTTTACCAATCCAATGTATCGGTTACCCTATATCCCACCATCACCAGCGACTTGTTCGTCGGCAGCGGCGAGATCGAGTATGTGCTGGGCGGTGCCGTCGCTTACCCCAGCAGCGGCGGCGAGGAGTTCACGCCGGGCGGCTCTGCAATTGGCACCACATTGAGCAATGGTGGCGCCGAGAGTGTGTACAGTGGCGGATCTGCCACCGAAACGATCGTGGATCGTGGCGGCTTTCTGAACGTCTCGGCCCATGGTTTTGCCGGCTTCACCACGGTGAATTCCGGTGGCAGCGCGACAGCAGCTTTTTTTGGGACGATATCCAATACGGAGGTCAACAGCGGCGGGTCCGTGTACGTCGATAGCAGCGGCTCGGCGATCAGCACGGGGCTGAACAGCGGGGCCTACGAGCAGGTCTCCGGTGGGGCCACGACCAGCGACACTGTCAGCGCGGGTGCGAGCCAGACGGTGACCGCCGACGGTCGGGCCAGCATGACCTTCATCGACAGCACCGGCGTGCAGAATGTCGACAACCGTGGCGTGACAGTCAGCACCACGATCCGCTTTGGCGGTTTCGAACTGGTGTCCGCCGGCGGCGTGGCCAGCGACACCATGGTGGACGGCAGTGGCACGCTGGACGCGCAGGGCACGATCATCTCTGCTACGGTGAGCGATACCGGATCCACCTATGTGTTCGCCGGCGGGACCGCCAGTGACACCACCGTGGACGATGGCGGCTACGAATACGTGTCGAGCGGCGCGATTGCCAGCGGCGGCACGGTGAACGGCGGCGGCACCGTCGTCATCCTTCCCCACGCGACCGCCAGCGATGCGACCGTCGAGGATGGCGGCTACGAATACGTGCTGCCGCAGGGTAGTGCGAGCGGCACCATGGTCAGCGATGGCGGGACATTCGTCGTGATGCCGGGTGCCACCCAGGCCGGCACAACGGGTGCGGTCACCACGACCGGTGTCGCACTCTTCCAGCCGGCGCAGGGATTCAGCTTACTTCGTCGACAGCACCACGGACGTTTCCGTCAGCAGCACGGGCATTGAGTACAGTCCTGCCGGAAGGCACGACGAGCGATACCGTGATCAACAGCGGCGGCGAAGAACTCGTGTATTCCGCCGGCACTGCGAGGGACACCACGGTCAGCAGTGGCGGCGTCGAGTACGTCCTTTCGAATGCTACGACCGTCAGTACCACGGTGAAGGCCAGCGCCACCGAATGGGTGATCTCCGGCACCGCAAGCGATACCACGGTCAGCAGCGGCGGGGTTCAGGCGGCGCTCAGGCACGGTGCCACGACTATCGACACCACCGTCAGCAATGGCGGCGCCGAGAACGTGTCCGCGGGCGCCAAAGGCATCGCGACGACGATCGGTTTCGGCGGCTTTGAAACGGTGTCGTCAGGCGGCACCATTGAAAATACCAGTGTGACCAGCGGAGGCACCGAGACGGTGATCGCCGCGGGCGTGGCATCGGATACCACGGTGTTCAACGGCGGCGTCGAAGACGTGTACGGCGCCGCCTTTGAAGGCCCCGGGGCCTTCCAGGAGTTCGTCGATACGCCCGGGGTAGCCACCAGCACAACAGTCAGCGCGGGCGGCATCCAGAAGCTATTCGGCGCGCAGGGCGTCACCGAGACCACCGGCGGTTCGGCCAGCGACACCGCGCTGGATAGCGGCGGCTATCAGTATGTTTCGTCGGGTGGCGTTACGATCTCGACCACCGCGAACGGCGGCGGCATCGAGGTCGTGTTCTCCAGCGGCATGGCGAGCGACACCACCATCGGCAGCGGTGGCACCGAGGTCGTGTTCTCCGGCGGTTCCGCCAACGGCACGATGGTGGAAGCCGGCGGAACCCTCATCGTGCTGGCAGGCGGCTCGCAGACCAACACGACGGGGACGATTGGCGGACCCGAGGTGTTGCTCGTGGGTTCCAATGCATCCGGCGTCACCGTGTTCGGCAGCAGCGCTACGGGCGTGGTGGTCAATTTCGAACAGACCGAGTACGCCCTGTCGGGCGGCGTGGCGATCAGCACCACCGATGCCTATCTCGGCTCCGATGACATGCTGGCCGGCGGCAGCGCCAGCGACACGATCGTCAATTCCGGCGGCACCGAGAACGTGTCCTCCGGCGGCACCGCTACCGATACCACGGTAAACAGCGACGGCTTCCAATACGTTTCGTCCGGCGGCGTCGCCATCGGCACCACGCTGAACAACAAAGCCGTCCAGTTCATCAATTCCAGCGCCACCGCCAGCGACACCTTGGTGAACAGCGGCGGCCAGTTGGACGTGACCCTCGGCGGCGTGGTTGTCGGCGCGACGATCTACAGCAGCGGCTACGACGTCATATCCAGCGGCGGCAGCGCCAGCGATACCACCGTGAGTACCGGCGGCTACGAATATGTATCGGCCGGCGCCACCACCACCGACACCGCGGTCCGCAGCGATGGCTTCCAGGTCGTGTCCTCGGGCGGAACGGCGATCGGCACGACGATATTCTCCAGTGGCGTCCAACAGGTCCTGGCCAGCGGCACAACCAGCTTCACGGTTGTCAGCAACGGCGGCGATGAGAGTGTCGATGGGTCGGCCGTCAGCACGACCGTGGACAGCGGCGGCGTCGAGGACATCTATGCCGGCGGCACTGCGAGCTTCACCACCCTGAACAATAGCGGCGGCGAGTACGTCTACTTCGGGGGCATCGCCAGCGACACACTGATCGACAGCGGCGGCGTCGAGCATGTATCCGCCGGCGGCGTCGCCAACGACACAACCGTGGACAACGGCGGCAGCCAGACGATTGCCGACAACGGCTCGGCCGTCTCGACCGAAGTCGGGCTGGGCGGCTTTCAATTGGTCTCCTCGGGCGGCACCACCAGCCTCACCACGCTGCTGTTCGGGGGAATCGAAGACGTTACGGGTTCGGCGGTCAGCACCACGGTCAGCGCGGGCGGCACCGAAGAGATGTTCGCCGGCGGCACCGCCAGCTTTACGAGCGTGAACGATGCCGGCGCCGACTACATCTATTTCGGCGGCGCGGCCAGCGACACAACGGTGAACAGCAGTGGCGCCGAGTATGTCTCCGCCGGCGGCGAGGCCCTCGATACCACGGTGAACGCCGGCGGTACCGAACACGTCGCACCGAGTGGCGAAACCACCGGCACGATGGTGCAAAGCGGCGGCTTCGCCATCGTGTCGTCCGGCGGTACGGCCGACAGCACGACGGCGGGCACCGGCGGCTTCGAGGTCGTGCTGTCCGGCGGTAAGGCAAGCGGCACGGTTGTCGAGCCCGGCGGCAACTTCATCGTGCTGCCTGGCGGGTCACAGACCAATACCACGGGTTCGCCTGGCCCGCCCGGCGTTGTGCTGTATCAGCCCAGTTCAGGTTTCAGCCTGCTCGGCAGCAGCGCAACAAACGTCACTGTCAGCGGTGGCGCAACCGAATACGTCCTGCAAGGCGGCACGACGTTCGCCAACACGGTGAACAGTCGCGGCCAGCAGATCGTTGCCGACGGCGCTGCGAGCAACACCACGGTCAACGGCGGCGGCTTCGAATACGTGTCGTCCGGCGGGACGGCGGTCAGCACGATCGTCAGCGCCGTTGGAACCATGGTGGTCGCGGCCAGCGGCACTGCCACAACCGCGAATGTGCTTGGCAGCGCGATCATTTCCTCCGGCGGCGTCGCGAGCTTTACCACCATTCAACCCGGCGCCCGCGAGACTGTGTTGCAGTCAGGGTCGATCGTCAGCAATTCGGTCATGTCCACCGGCTCGGCGACCGTGGACTTCGGCGGCATGGCGACCGCCACCACGGTGTTCAGCAGCGGCTTCCAGTTCGTCTCCGGCGTTGCGAGCGACACGATCGTTGCCGGAGGCTTTGAGGAAGTCGGCGCGCGAGGCTCCGCCGTCAGCACCACCGTCAGTAACGGAGGCGTCGAGACCGTCGGTTTGGGTGGCAGTGCGATCGACACCACGGTCGGTTCTCGCGGCGAGTTGCTCGTGTCGCGCGGCATGGCCACCGGGGCGACGATCAATCTCAGTGGCACCGAGTTTGTGGATTTCGGCGGTGTCGCCACCAGCACGACGGTGAACGGCGGCATCGCCGAGGTGTATGGCGGCAACGCCACTGCCAGCGCAGTCGATACTACCCTGCTCGATGGCGGCACGGAGTACGTCTCCGGTACAGGTGCAGTTACCACTGGCACAACCATCAGCAGCGGCGGCGTCGAGGTCGATGAGGCCATTGTCAGCAAGACGACGGTGGCCGTGAGCGGTGTGGAGCTTGTCGTCCTTCCCGGCAACGCGATTGACACGCTTGTCACCAGCGGCGGCACGCAGGTGGTCGAAGATAGCGGCAGCTCGACCGACACGACGGTCGCCAATGGCGGCTTCGAACTGCTGTATGGGACGGACGCCGTCGCGAACGATACGGACGTGCGCAGCGGCGGCACGCTGATCATTCTACCCGGCGGGTCGGCGGTCGGGACGAACCAGGAAGCCGGCGGCATCGTCATGTCCACCGGCGTGGCGGTGCTGTCCAGCAACCTGCACCTGGTGGTTTCCGCCACACCCGGCGTCGCGTCCAACTTCGTGGTGGGACCGAAGGAGACCGAGGACTATCTGTCGAACGGCTCCGCGATCAGCTCGCTGATCAGCGGCGTCAGTGCGACCGCCACGCTGAACTCCGGCAATCTCGCGAGCGCGACGACGATCGAAAACGGCGGCTCGCAGACGTTGGTGGACGGCGCGGTCGCCAGCGCAACGACGGTCAGCAGTGGCGGGACCGAAACCGTTGGCGTCGGTGGGTTGGCCATCGGCACGACGGTGGACATCTACGGCGCCCAGTACGTCGACAATGGCGGCTTCGCCAGCGATACGACGATCATTGGCTTTGGCTACCAGTATCTCATGGGTGGCAGCGCCAGCGACACGTCGGTGAGTGTTGGCGGCATTCTCGACATCCAGGCTGCCGGCACCGCCAGTTTTGCAACCATCAGCTCCGGCGGCGCCGAGTTCGTTTCCAACGGCGGCATTGCCTCGCAAACCACGATTGGCAGCAGCGGCAGCGCGACTGTTTCCAATGGCGGCAGCGCGGTCAGCACCACGATTGGCAATGGCGGCAACGAGCTGGTCGAATCCGGCGGTGTCGTCATCAACGACACCGTGAACAGCGGCGGCACCGAGACTGTCGAAGATGGAGGAGTAGCCCGCTACACGAGCGTTGCCGGCGGCATGCAGCTCGTGAATGCCAGCGCCACGGCAAGCAATACCACGATCGGCAATGGTGGCACGCAGGAGGTCGGCTTCAGCGGTACCGCCATCGATGCCCAGATCGGCGGCGGGGGCGTACAGACCGTTGTGTTCTCCGCTGCCGCTGACGGCACCACGATCGGTGATGGCGGTACAGAGTTCGTATATTCATATGGCTCCGCCTCCAACACGACAATCGATAGCGGCGGTGCCGCACTCGTGTTCGGGACGGCCAGCGACACGACCGTCGAAGACGGCGGCTACCTTGTCGTGATCCCGGCCGGTCAGATCCCCGGGACGACGGTGCAACCTGGTGGCGCGGTGATCTCGACCGGCGTGGTGGTGTTCCAGCCGGGCAGCGGTGTCAGTGTCTATCAGGACACGGCAACCGGCGTTTCGCTTGGCCCCGGGGCGGATGAGTACATCCTGGCGAGCGGTAGCGCCAGCGGCACGCAACTGTCGAGTGGTGGCAGCGAGAACGTCTATGCCGGTGGTTCGGCAGTCAGCACAACGATTTTCAGCAGCGGTTTTGAATATGTGTCCGCGGGCGGTTTTGCGAGCGGCGTGACTGTGAGCAGCGGCGGCTATCAGTTCGATGGCGGTCTGGCGGTCAGCACAACGGTCGGATCGAGCGGCTACCAGATAGTCTCCGAAGGCGGTGTGGCGACCGACACGTCGGTTGGTCTCGGCGGCTATCAGGAGGTTTCCGTTGGCGGCGTAGCGAGCGCCACATCGGTGGGCAATTTCGGGACGGAGCATGTCTATTCGGGCGGGTCCGCGGTCAGCACAACGGTTTCCGCCGGCGGTTATGAGGATGTCTACTATAGTGGAACGGCCAGCGACACGATTGTGGACTCCGGCGGCTACGACGTCCTGTCCGACGGGTCCGCGGTCGACACAACGGTCGAAAGCAGCGGGACCGAAGTCGTGTCCGAGGGTGGGCAGGCCATCGGCACCATTGTGGAGCCTGGCGGCAACGAGGATGTGTCAAGCTTTGGCACCGGCAGCTTCATCACCGTCGACAGCGGCGGAGACGAATCAGTTTACGGCACGACCATCAGCGACACGGTGAACAGCGGCGGCGCGGCTTACATCAACTATGACGGCGAAGCGAGCGGCACGACGGTCGAAGGCGGCGGCTCCGAGACCGTGTTACAGGGCGGCGCAGCGCTCGGCGCGACAGTGAACAGCGGCGGCGCCCTGTACGTATCCGGGTTCGCCGGCGATGCCGTCGCCTCCGGAACCACAGTGAACGGCGGCGGCAACGAATTCATCTATTCCAACGGACTGGCCCTCAACACGACGCTTGACGGTACGCTGATGGTCTCGTCCCACGGGCTCGCATCCTGGACGGATGTCGATGCCGGCGGCGTGCTTGACGTTGACCGTTTCGGCTCTGCGCGCTTCACGATCATCAGCAGCGGCGGCATAGAAAACATTCTCGACGGCGCGGACAGCGGGGCCATCGTCCTGTCTGGCGGCGTGCAGAACGTTGGCGACCCGGGATCGGCGCTCGATGCGCAGGTCCTCAGCGGCGGCATCCAATTCGTATTCTCGGGCGGTTCCGCCCGCTTCACGACGATCAGCAGCGGCGGCGTGGAGGTCGTCGCTTCGGGCGGTGTCGCCAACGACACGACTGTCGAGAGCGGTGGCCAGCTTATTGTTCTCCCGGGCGGCGATGCGCCAAATCCAACGATCGAGCCAGGCGGCTTGGCGATCCCGACCGGTGTCGTCGTGTTCCAGCCGTATGGTCCTGGCAGTTTCTATCCCACCATCGCCAGCGGGCTCGTTCTCGGCGAGACGCAGACCGAATACGTCCTGGCGGATGGTGTGGCCAGTGACACGACCGTTGGCAGCGATGCGGTCCAATTTGTCTACTCGATGGGCTCTGCTATCGGCACCACGGTCGATGCCGGCGGTTACCAGATCATCGACAACAGTGGAACCACCAGCGATACGACGGTCGGTTCCGGCGGTTTTGACGTCGTCTCCTACGGCGGTTCCGCGGTCAGCACGACCGTGGAGTCCGGAGGTGGTGAGATAGTCGTGTACCAGGGCAGCGCCATAGGCACGACCATAGAGAGTGGCGCAACCGAGACAGTGTACTACAGCGGCGCGACGACCGGCACCAATGTCGACGCCGGCGGATTTCAATACGTATCGTATGGTGGCGTCGCAAACAGCACAACGGTGAGCAGTGGCGGCGCGGAGTTTATCTTCTTGAGTGGCTCGGCGAACGGCACGACCGTGGACAGCGGTGGCTATTTGGTCGTCCTCTCCGGCGGATTGCAGACCAATACGACGGGAACGATCGTTTCGAGTGGCGTTCTGGTCGATCAACCGGCCTCAGGCTTCACCGTGTATGCGACGTCGGCCAGCGATCTTGCACTCGGCAGCGGCGCGACGGCGTACGTGTTGCCGGACGGCACGATTGCCGATACCAACGTTGCAAATGGTGGCGTCGACTATGTGTACTGGGGTGGTGCGGCCATCGGCACTACGGTCAGCGACGGCAGTTTCGAGTACGTCTCCTACGGCGGTACGGCGACTGGTACCACGGTAGGCAACAGCGGATACCAGGTCGTATCCTATGGCGGTGCCACCGTCAGCACCACGGTGACCGACGGCGGCACTAAGTCCGGTGTACTATGACGGCACGACCACCGGTACCACCGTGAGCAGTGGCGGCTACGAGTCCGTCTATTATAGCGGCACGACCACGGGAACCACCGTCAGTGACGGCGGCTTCGAGGTCATCTCGAATAACGGCACTGCCGTCGGCGCCACGGTGATCAGCGGTGGTACCATGATCCTGTCGGGCGGCGTTGCCGATGGCACGACGCTCCAGGCTGGCGGTGCCATCGACCTGGCGGAATTGGAATTCCTAAGCAGTGGCATGGCGACGCTGGACTTGTCGTCCGATGTGCTCACCATCAGTCAGGGCGACTTCTCCACCACGTTGGATCTGGCCGGCAACTACACCGGGCTGGGATTCCAAATGACCAGCGACCCCGAGGACGGTACCGACGTAACCGCCGAGGCCCTGTGCTTCCTGGCTGGCACCAGCATCCTCACTCCTGCCGGCGAAGTACAGGTGCAGAACCTGGCGCGCGGCGACCAGGTGATCACGTGGGGCGGTGCGACGCGCACCATCGTTTGGGTCGGTGTCGGACGGGTGTTGGCGACGCGCGGACAGCGTGGCGCGGCGACGCCCGTGATCGTGCGCAGGGGCGCGCTGGCCAACGAGGTGCCGCTGCGCGATTTGCGGCTGACCAAGGGGCACGCGCTGTTGCTTCACGACGTGCTGATTCCGGTGGAATTCCTGATCAACCACCGCTCCATCTTGTGGGATGACCGGGCGCAGGAAGTGTCGCTGTATCATCTGGAACTGGATCGACACGACGTGCTCGTGGCCGATGGCGCGCCGGCGGAGAGCTATCGCGACGATGGCAATCGGTGGCTGTTCCAGAATCCGAATGCCGGCTGGGGACCGCCCCGACAGACGCCCTGTGCGAACGTGCTGACCGGCGGCCCGATGGTGGATGCGGTGTGGTCGCGGCTGCTGGCGCGCGCCGGGCCACGGCCGAACCTGCCGCTCACCGACGATCCGGGCTTGCGTCTGCTGGTCGGCGGGCAGTGGGTCAAAGCGCAGTACCATCACGGCACGGCTCACATGTTCGCACTTTCGTCCGCGCGCGACGGCGTGCGGGTGGTCTCGCGCTCGGCTGTGCCGCAGGAGTTGGGAGTGGCGCGCGATCCTCGCGAGCTGGGCGTGGCACTACGACGCGTCGTGCTGCGGCAGGACGCACGATTCCAGATCATTACGGCGTCGGACGAGCGGCTGACCAACGGATTCCACAGCTTCGAGCCGGACACCGGCTTGCGCTGGACTGACGGCGATGGCGTTCTGCCAGCCGAGTTGTTTCACGAGTTCGACGGACCGTTGGAGCTGGTGCTGGATGTGGGCTGCACCACGCGGTACCCCCTGCTCGGCGAGCCGGTCCACAAACTGATCGCGTGAGCGGCCGGCGTGGAACGAAGCTGGCCCGAGATTCACGCCGCCTTCGGTCGCCTGCTGCAACGGCAGCTTTTCTTCGTTGGCGGCGCGCCGCGCTCCGGAACGACCTGGCTGCAGCAATTGCTAAACAGCCACCCCGCGGTCTGCTGTCGCGGCGAAGGGCTCTTCTGGAAGCAATTCGCAGTGCCGATCGATGGTTTTTTGGGGGATCGCCGAACGGCTTTGGAAGCGAAGAACCGCGACGTGTTCGGCCACTCCAACGGATATGCGTTGCCTGGCCGACAAGATGCCGACGTATTGCTTGGCACCGCTATCCTGCTTGCCCTTGAACGGCAGCTTGAGGGCAAAGAATTCCAGGCGATCGGTGAAAAGACACCCGAGAACGTGTTTTTCTTCCCCCGGCTCAAACATCTGTTCCCCACCGCGAAATTCATCGGCATTTCGCGGGATCCACGCGATGTACTGACGTCGGCGTGGCACTTCTTTCACAAAACGGCGCCGAGCGAGGATTCTGTCGCGGCCAGGACGGCGTTCGTCCGCAACGCGATTCCCCAGTTGCATCAAGGCGCTCGGGCAATGCTGGAACTCCAGCAGCAATATCCTTCGGACTGTCTGTTGCTGACATATGAAGGCCTGCTACAGCTACCTGAGGCGATGGCAGTGCAACTCTTTGCGTTCCTGGGCGTAGCCAACAACCGCGATCTGGCGGCATCGTGCATCAGTCGCAGCTCGTTTGCGGCCTTGTCGGGCCGTCAGACGGGTGACGTTGGCGGGGACGGCTCGTTTTTTCGCAAAGGCGTCGCAGGAGATTGGCGTTCCACGATCACGCCACCGATGAATGAGATGATCGTGCGCGAACTTGGATGGATGTTCCCACTCTTCGGATGGGATCCGTAAGGCGCGGCGGAAGCACCCATCCGGCGCTTCGCGACGTCGGATTGACGCCCACCCGGCCCTAGGCCATGTGGGCACGCCTCACCCAGATATGAGTGCGCACGATCTGAATAAACCCCAGGAAGTTGCTTGCAGCCTTGTTAGATCGGATGACGATATGTCGCTGGTCTTTTAGATGACCAATGAAGCATTCGATGCGTGAACGCAGCCGCCGTCATTGATTAGGTGAAGCTCCTGTAGCCGCAGAGGCGTTTGTGTCGGACTTGCGTAATTTTCATAAGTCTTGCTTGCAGAGGTTTCACAGTTCGTGACAGGGCCTGAACGTCCGCTTCCACCGAAAGTGGCGGTGGCAGGCTGGTAGGCGATAGCATTGGAAGAGGGCCATAACGGCCGTAGTGAGTGGCAGCAAGCTCGCGACCAAATCCAATGGGCGTCAATGGTGGGAGGGTAAGCATCGTTTGGTCCGTAGTGAGCTGGCCCCGGAAAACTGGACAGGTAGCTAAGAGAGAGTACCGCCCCTAGAACGGCCTACGGGCCAGGGGTGACCGATGACGCATGTCCGGAAGAAGCACACGGCTGAGTTCAAGGCGAAGGTAGCGTTGGCAGCGGTGCGGGAGGAAGGCACCGTGGCGGAGTTGTCGAGCCGGTTCGGGGTACACGCTAGCCAGATCCACGCATGGAAGAAGGCGCTGCTCGACGGGGTTGCCTCGTTGTTTGTCCGCGGTCACGCCGGGGCGGCCGACGCGGCCACGGTCGATGAGGCGCAGCTCGCGAGCTTGTATGCCAAGATTGGCGAGTTGACCGTCGAACGCGATTTTTTTCGCAAAAGGTCTGGGCCATGAGCCGGACTGACCGGCTATCGATGGTCGACCGGGCGGACCCGCGACTGTCGATTGTGGCGCAATGCCGGCTGCTGAAGATCGCACGCTCGACACTATACTATAGGCCGGCACCGGTGAGTGCGGATGATCTGCAAGTGATGCGTCGGCTCGACGAGCAATACCTGGCAACGCCGTTTTACGGTGCACGCCGCATGGCGGCGGTGTTGCGGCGCGCGGGATATGCCGTGAACCGCAAGCGGGTGCGGCGGCTGATGCAGGTGATGGGGATCGAGGCGATCTACCAGAAGCCGAACACCAGCCGGAAGCATCCTGGCCACACGGTGTATCCGTATCTGTTGCGGGGCATGACGATCGAGCGACCGAACCAGGTGTGGTGCGCGGACATCACCTACATTCCGATGGCCAAGGGGTTCGTCTATCTGGTGGCGGTGATGGACTGGTTCAGTCGGCGGGTTCTGGCGTGGCGGTTGTCGATTGGGATGGAGACGGATTTTTGTGTCGAGGCGTTGCAGGAGGCGATGGAGCGATACGGCCAGCCGGAAGTGTTCAACACCGATCAGGGTGTGCAGTTCACCAGCGCGGCATTCCTGGATGAATTGGAAACGCGCGGTGTGCGGATCAGCATGGACGGCAAAGGGCGGTTCCTGGACAACATCTTCATCGAGCGGCTGTGGCGCAGCCTGAAGTATGAGGAGGTGTTCATCAAGGCCTACGGTTCGGTAGCCGAAGCGCGTCGAGGTATCGGTGCATGGCTTGCGTTCTACAACGATGAGCGTTTGCACCAAGCCTTGGACTATCGCACGCCGCGTGAAGTATTCATGGAGGTGGCCGCCTGTGGACATGTGGACAACGCTCCAGCTTCGCTACGCTCCGCTTCCGCGTTGCCCACATGTCCACAGGCGCAACAACCGCAAGAAAGGGATTCAAAAGATCAGCAGAACGTGGTAAGCAACTGCACGGCCTCCCTCGCACGGGACGGGGGGGTTGCAACTGGCGGGAGTCTCTCTTAGCAGACCCCAATTCCTGTCCAACGGATGGGGACCACCTCATAATCGCCGCAAGCTTACCCCAACCCTTTCCAGTCAAAATCTCTGGGTAAATGATGAGGCGAGCGCCTGAGCGGCAGGCATGCCATTGCAGAGCAAGGCGTTCCCGACGTTGCAGCCGATTGTGGTGTAACCCTTTCTGGTTATCGGGATCGTGGCGATTAGTCCAGACGAGATCAGAGGTAATCTCTGAAGGAATATGGAATGAACTTAGGGCACTGCTTTGTAAGACGGGTGCGTGCCATTTTCCGATCAGTCGCCGGACTTCGCTTGCATAGCGGGCAAATAATGCTGCTCGGTCTTCAAATTCATCGGCACAAACGTACTGCGCGAGTGTCGGATCATCGTACAGGTTTACCAACAACGCGAGCGCGTCCGGCGCAATAAAGTCATCGAGTTTGTTAATATCATCATCTTTCCGAAGCATGACGGAATGAAGCGGCCCGATCATAGCCTCCGGGAGTCCCTTGAGAGCGACGGGCAGTACAGGAACATTCAGGGCCATGGCATAGCCGATCTCCTGATGGACCTAACCTCGTTGACTTGATTCCGTCGTTATGATCGGCATGAATATGTGGGAATAGGCGATCTGTGTTTTGATTTGTTCATGAAAACCCGAGCCGAGAAGGAATCCACGATCCCACAGGACATGCACACCCATCTTGTCGAGATGGGTCTTGATCTTCAATGCCTTATCGTAATCCTCATGGGCGTAGCTGATGAACACACGCATGCCCTTGATTGATCCAGGATCGGACACGTCCTGGCGAACGGTAGAGGGTGGCATTTCATCGCTGGCCGACATCCGTTTCCTCCTTTTAGGCTGGCGGGTATGCCTTCAGACGGCGCGTTCGACCGTCAACCCTGATTAATTGCCCCGATGGTTGCCATTGTTGAGTATGTGAATACGGAAGTCGAGTGCCGGCTTCATGGGCATTTAGCGGCCGGCAAGAAGCTCGGTGCCGTTGGAAAGGCCAGGGCGATTTCTGGGACGCACGTGTACTTCGAGATGGTCTTGGCTGGAAGGCTGGTTGATCCGGTGCCTTACCTCCAAGTGCCCTTGTGCACCTGCGAGGCCCAGTGAAATCATAGCGGCTTTTCTCGATAACGATCATGATTGAGGCACGGGATAATCGACCGATAGTTCGGCCGCCACCGGCATCACACTTGCGGGGCAAACGTTTCGAGGCGGTCGCTCACCGGACCTATCGTAGTGTCGCGGGTCGCCAGCGAATACCGGAAAGGCGGCAGATGGTCGGCAATTCGATCAAGCCAGCTTTGAGTGAGCCTGCCGCATGAGCAGCGGCAAGATAAGGCCCACGCCAATTCCCCAGCATCCGTTGATCAGAAACGAACGCACAAACGCCATAGCCGCCCAGCCTCCTGCCACCGGCAAACCCTTGATTAGCGGCACGATGAACAGCCCGACCAATGCCGCTGCTATGCCAAGCCCCAATCCACGGACCCACATCGGATATGATGCCGGCAGCCTGGGTAGTACCAGTCCAAACACAGCACCCCAGACGCCGCCCCAGAAGCACAGGTCGATGATCAGTGGCACTCCAAGCGGAGGAACGCCACGGGTCGGATACCAGGGCGGCATCAACCCCAGCAGATGCAGCAGTTCCCACATGCCCTGGTGGAACACGAGAACGGAAATCACACCAGCGACAAATCCGAGCAACGCCCAATTCAATGATACTGGCATGTCGTTCTCCCCTAATCTGCCCGGCTGATCCCGGCTCTGAGATGGCCAGGCGGCTCATCGTTGGCAGCTATGGCCGGCAGGATGATCATAACCGAAATAGTTGGCCCGATCATCCCTCACGAGTTGGCCAGACCGATCGCTGCCAACCGTCATCCCACCGTCATCCCAAGGTCACCGGCCGCCGAATCAGCAGACAGTCGCCGGAACCCTTCTGAGACAGTCCTGGCAGGTTCAGGGATCGGCAGACGGTTTTCACTGGCCGGAACCCTGGCGAGACAACCTTTGGAGGGTCAGGTGGAGGGGGACGGTCTCGACCGTGGTGGCCGGTTGGCTGGGAGGGTTTTGGGAATGTTCGCAGTGGCGGTCGGTAGGGCGGCTTGCGATACCGCTCACACTTCAGCCGAATATCCACCGAATGAGAGCGAAGCATTGGTTCAAGGGCCGCATCGAGCCGCTGTCGCCATTTCCCGCTTCATACCGTCATGCGTGCTGTTCTCCCAGCCCTAAGCCCCGTGGCTGGCTCGAACGGTCGTTTGCCCTTCAGCGACCGAATAGACGAACAAAGTGCTCCCTGGTGGGAGCGTATTGTAAAGGTTCTGGTGGCAGACCGAGCACATGGCACGGTCAACCAATAAATGGGCCAGCTTGATTTCCCGTTGCCACATGATGGCGGATGCGTGGCCCTCAACATGCGTGGCGATATTGCCTTGGCTTGGTCCGCCGCCTGTGAAGCCCCAACCTTTTCCTCTCGGGATTCCCCCGCGACCGGTCCCACCCCAAGGACCGCCGTCGATGCCACTCTTAATGAACATGGGGTACATCATCGCTCCGTCGATAAAGAGCACGCCTACAGCCTCAGTGTGCCCGACATATTACTTCTGAGCTTGCTCCAGGAGAGCAAGAGAATACGGGGTCAGTCCTTGGTCTGACCTATAGAGTTTGTGCGCCGCCTCCACACGAGGCATTTTTGTATCTGATACCATTGACGTTCCCCTAGCGGTGGTACGGCGGTTGAGAGATCGAACGGTTTGACCCTCAAGGCCGCATTGGTCCGCAGGCCGATCACTGCCACCCAATCGTTCCGACTACCTCGCCTACTACGGCTATCCATAGGCGGGCCGACTCTGCGTTAGCTGCCGGGAGACATCGCGCACGGTGGAGCGGTGTCGAGGGGAAGCTTTAGCTTCTCAGACCAACATTAATGATCACTGGCGCATTCTGCCATGGTTTGATTAGCGGAGCCAGTGACATGGCTCACAGCTTCAGGGCAATCGCATTTCAAAACAGTGCCAAAAGGCGCGAGAGGTAGGCGTCGTCCCATCCCGCACGCTTGAGCTTACCTCGGAACGACCCTTTGGAAGCGTCCTTTTGCATGACATTCATCGCCATGTGTCGCAGCACGGCGAGGTTGTGCGCACCGTTGCCCAGCCGGTTCCTGGCCTGGTCTTCGTTCATCACGACGTCCAGCCGCCAATGCAGGCAGTTTTCGACGCCCCAATGGAAGCGGACGACCTCATTGAAGCGTTCGCTGGAGAGCACTGTGCTGATCAGGTAATAGGCCGCCTCGGTCGTGGTCTTGCCCGATATTTCCCGGACCCGGACCACCTTGCCGATGGCGGCCAGGCCGGGCCAGCGGTGATCCTCTTGCAACCAGCCGATATCGGTTGAGACCGTGGCCGTGCGGGTCTCGATGCGGCCGTGATCCGCATCGACCACCGGCTTGGCTGTGCTGGTCTTGCTCTCCGGATCGTCGAGGAACCGGACCACATCGTCATGCAGCGTAGCCTGGTTGCCCTTCAGTGCCAGGACGTAGTCGCCACCCTGTTCGACGATCTGCTGGGCGATGTCACGCTGACAGTTGAGCGCGTCAACCGTCACGATCGCACCCTTGAGCGAGAGCATCTCCAGCAGTTTCGGCACCGCGGTGATCTCATTGGACTTGGCGTCGGTGGCGATCTGCGCCAGCACCAGGCGTTGCTCGCAACCCCAGGCGCTGACCATATGCAAGGGCGACTTGCCGCTGGCGCGGTCGAACGAGCGCCGCAGCACCTTGCCGTCGATTGCCACAACACCCTGACATCGCTCGGAAAAGTTTGTCATGAACCGCTGGAACGCGGCGCGGAACTGGGTCGGATCCAGAAACCGGAACAGGCGGCTGAAGGTATCATGGCTGGGCACGCCATGCTTGAGCTTGAGGAAGCCGCGCAGGAACGGTTCTTTCGCCGCGGCGAACAGTGCCATGTCCACCGCGCCTTGGCCGCCACACAGGACCGTGCACAGGGCGATCATCAGGAGGTCATGGAAGTCATGCAGACCGGCGTTGCCGGTCCGCGGATCCTCCAGTTCTTCCCAGCAGGCAATAAACTGCTCCAAGCCGGCCTCCCCAGGCATGTTTCACATGCCAAGGGGTAGAATTGATCACCTCCGAGCCGGGCAAGCGCCACGGCCGGACTGAAGCGGTTTCAAGTGCGATTCCCCTGCTCACAGCTTGGCTGTGAATGGCCATTGCGTCGGTCAGCAGCAATCGTGGGTAGCCGGCCCACCCCACGGTCCCTGAGACCCTCCGCCAACAGTCCACCAGAGTTCAGGCGGCGGACGGTTGTGGTCGCGGCGGTGGTGCGGACAGTCCCACCCATGTTCACGGGCCGGCAGACGGTTGTGGTGGCGGCCGGTGGACGGTAGGCGGCGAGGGTTGGTGGACGGTCTGCGGATCATCTGGCGCAGACGAGAACTTCAGTTCCTTAGGGTGTCAGCAGCGGATGCTTGGGGGAGGCTATATCGTCATTTCCAAGCCTTCAGCCGTTCAATTGCCTCCCGCATATCGCTTTCCGGCCCGCAATATGAAAAGCGCAAGAAACGGGTGCCGCGTGTTCGGTCGAAATCCACTCCGGGGCTGGCCGCCACTCCAATCTCGGACAGCATCCGAGCACAGAACGCCTCGCTATCGTTCGACCGGTCGCTGATGTCGGCCCACAGGTAAAAGGCTCCCTCGGCGGGGGCCAGCCTCGTGAATCCCGCCTCGGGCAACTGCCGTACCAGATGATCACGAGATCGGCGGTAGCGGGCGACGTTCGCTTCCAACTCGTCGTGGCAGCCGAAAGCCGCCTCGGCGACGATCTGGGAGATGTGCGGGGCGCTGATGAATAAGTTCTGCGCCAGTCGCTCCACGGGGCGCACGAGATCATCGGGCAGGATCATCCAGCCGATTCGCCACCCGGTCATCGAAAAATACTTGGAAAAACTGCCGATTACGATTGCGTTGGGGCTGACGGCGGCAGCCGTCGCGATAGTCGCTCTACTCGCTGTCGATGGTTCAACCGGGAACGGCTTCGAGAAGTTGTTCACCACGACCGCACTGCCGCTGAACGAGGCGGCGGACGCGATAGCGCTGTCGTAGTGCAGGCCGTGGTAGATCTCGTCGCTGACCAGCCGCACGCCGTTCGCGTCGCACCAGCGTGCGATGGCGGCGAGTTCCTCCGGATGCAGCATGGTGCCAGCCGGATTGCAGGGGCTTGCCACGATCAACCCGTCGGGCGGTGGGTCCAGCGCCTCCAGCAGCGCCACGCTGGGCTGGAAGCGCGTCTCCGGCCCGGCTTCCAGCACCACCGGCTGCATGCCCAGCGCGGTCAGGATGTTGACGTAGGGCGGGTAGAACGGCGACGCCAGCGCCACCCGGTCGCCCGGATCGAACGCCGCCAGGAAGGCCAGCGGAAACGCCCCCGACGCGCCCACCGTCACCGCCACGCGTTCGATCGGCACGTCCGGCCCGTACCACTCGCGGTAATGCGCAACGATGCGCTCGCGCAGCGAGCGCCGGCCGAATGCCTCGGTGTAACCCAACGCATCGCCCGATCGCAGCGCCGCCACCGCCGCCTCGACCGCGCCGGCCGGAGCGCCGGTGCCGGGCTGGCCGACCTCCATACGGATGACGTGCGGCGCCGCCGGCGGCAGGGAAGCCGCACGAGCGTTGGCCGCGGCGATCACGTCCATCACCATGAAAGGCGGCGCGCTGGCGCCCCGGCCAACCTTCAGCGTCATGCGGACCCGCTGCTCAGTTGCTGCTGCCCACCGCCAGGCCGGCTCCGCGCGGGTCGGTCGCCCAGCGGCAGCTCGAGGTCTGGTCCGGCAGGTAGCTGGCGCACTCGATGACGTTGGCGCGGCCCGGGTCGGGCACCGGAGTCGACATCGCAAAGCCGGTGACCAGCGTATTGAACATCCCCGCGGCGGTGGCCACCGCCGCGCCCGCCTGGCCGGAGCCGCCGACCGCGGCACGGAACGCCTTCAAGTGCTCATTCCAGGCCAGCGCCGCGGAAAATAACGGCAGCGGCACGCTGGCCGGCGAGGCGGCGAGCAAGAACCCCAGCCCGGGAACGATGCGTCCGGTACCGAACAGATTGTCCAGACTAGCCGAACACACGACGGCATTGCCGTCCTTATCCAGCGCCGCCCAGGTCGTGGAGGCCGGCAGCAGCGGCAGCCCGGCCGCAGGCAATGCGGTGTCCTTCAGCAATGAGTCCGGCGTCGCGCCACCCGCCCGCCAGAGCGCCGCGACTGACAGGGCTCGTGCCGTGGCGCCGCTGTAGTCACCCGGACTCCGCTGCAAAGTGTCGAACGCCGCCGCGGCCGCCAGCCCGCCATCCGCGGGCGGCGGCAGGAACGCCACCTGGTCGCTGCGCCACGGCACGATCAGCGCCGGCGCTAGCGACGGCAGCGCGCCCCGCAGGTCGCTCAGCGACAGCGGCCCTCCCACCAGTGGCGACTGCTGCTCCAGCCGCCGGGCCAGCGAGCCCTGGTACAAGTCTCCGACTCCCGCCACCCGAAGCTGCGACAGGGTCGCGGCGAGGTCGAGTTGCACCAGCGGGTCGCCGTCGCGCAACGGCACGCCATTATGGCTGAACACCGCGGCAGCACCCGGATCGGCCATCAACGGGCCGGCGACCACGGCCAGGTCCGTCGCCAGCGCGCGCGACGTCGCCACACCGAACCGGGCAAACCGCTCCGCCGGCACCACCAGGCTCTCGAACGGCCGGTGGCCATAGCGCGCGCTGAGAAGGTAAAGGCCGCGCGGCAGCATCGGCATCGCTGCCGGCCGGTCGGCGTTCGGCCCGGCACTGGGGGGGCGGTCGGCGTGAACAGCACCGCCTCCGGCACGCCGCCATTGATCGACTTCTTGTCGGCGGCATAGGCCAGACAGGCACCGCCGGCACCCAGGCCGGCGCGCGAGGGGAGCGTAACCGAGAGCGCGAACCCCATGGCCACCGCGGCGTCCGCCGCGTTGCCGCCGGCCGACAGCGCCTCCCGCCCCGTCAGCGCGGCGCGTGGCTCGTCGGCGACCACCCCGCCCAGGAAGCCCTGGACGTGCCCCTGCTGACCCTCCGGCGGCGCCGTCGGGCCGGCGAACGGGTTCAGATTCGGCATCGAGCCGCAGGCCGCGTTACCCAGCGTGAGTGCCGACAGGACGAACGCGCGCCAAACCGCTAGACTAGCGCGCATGCCCCGCGCCGGGACCGATAGCCTGCTCCGCAAGTTTGCCGATCCTTGTTCCGGGCGGCCGGCCGTGGTTTGGCAGGACCGCATCGCCATGGTGGGGGACCGTGCCATAAACGCGTTCGTCACCACCGGCAACTGCCGGCGCTGCCCCAGAGAGGATTACCCATGACCAGGCTGTTCCGTGCTTCCGTCCTGCTGCTTGCGTTGGCCTGCCTGCCCGCATCGCCACGCGCCGCCGCCGCGGACTTGTTCACCCCGGCGCAGCGCGCCGAAATCGTCGCCATCATGCGCAACGCATTGAAGAGCGACCCATCCATCCTGCGGGATGCCGTCGCGGCATTGCAGACCGACGATGGAGCGCGCCAGCAGGCGGCGTTGGAGGCAAATCGCGACGCGCTGGTGACGCCGGCCGATCCGGTCACCGGCAACCCGCACGGCGACGTCACCATCGTCGAGTTCTTCGATACGCGCTGCCCTTATTGCCGGCGGTTGGAGCCGGTGATGGGGAAGTTCCTGGCGCAGGACCACGGCGTGAAGCTGGTCTACAAGGATCTGCCGATCCTGGGACCGTCCAGCACGCTGGGGTCCAAGGCATTGCTCGCGGCGCAGCAGCAGGGCGGCTACGAAAAGCTGCGCGATGCCGTGATGCAACTGCCGTCGGATACCACGCTGCCGATGATCCAGGCCGCGGCGGAGAAGCTTGGGCTCGATTGGCCGAGGCTGTCGCACGACATCGATTCACCGGCGGTGCAGCAGCGAATCGACGCCAACATCAAGCTGGCGCACACGCTGGAGATCGAGGGCACGCCGGCCCTGGTCATCGGCGACACGATGGTGCCCGGCGCACTTGACCTGGCGGAGTTGAAGAAGGAGGTCGCCGACGCGCGGGCCGCGGCGAAGAAGTAGCGGCAGCGGGGCGGTCGAGGACTAGAGAAGAACCGAAGAATTCTCCCCCTCTCCTTGTGGGAGGGGGAGATCCTTCAGCCGCCGAACTGGATGATCGGTAAGTTGCGGATATTCGCGTCGGGCACCCGCCAGAACATGTCCTGCGAGAAACGCTCGAACAAACCGGGCGGTAGCACGCTCTGCCGTTCTACCCACTCTACGCGGCGACGGACAGTGTGCAGACCTCGGGCACCCAGAGCACTATCGAAATCCTCCGCCTGGTAATCCACATTTTCGAAATCATGCTCGAAATTCTGCTCTTCGAGCATGGCGTAGAGGTGACGCATCGTGTCCCGCGGGGCGCGCGTCAACGCCTGGTATTCCACCAGGATCAGCCGGGGCGCTTGCTCGCCAAAGAACGCCTCCCGCAGCGCATCCAGCGCATACCCCACCAGACCGTCGCTGCTGGCCAGGCGGTTGACGCGGGAATAGACGGTGAAGCCCGCCTCGAAGCCGAACATCCCGGACAGTTCGAAAGCATTGCGGCGCACCAGGCGTTCGATCGAGTCCATGATCCAGCCGATGTTGCGCACGCAGCAGATGATGCGGGCGGCGGGGAAAAGCTGCACCAGGGCGGGCAATTTGGTGCACCAGGCGCGGTTGGTGTCGAACACCAGCTTTTCCGGGTGGATCGTTGCGTAATAGTTAGAAAATAGCCCCTTCAGCACGGCGCGCCGCTGGACGTCGTCGATAAACACCGCGGCCTCGTTGCGTCGGCTCATCGCGGTTTCGAGAGCCATGTACATCGAGCCGACCGGGCTGGTCATACCGGCATGGAACCGGGGATTCTGCCGCAAGATGCCAGCCAGCAGCGTACTGCCGGAGCGTGGCAGGCCGGAAATGAAGTGTACGCCGTTGTCCATTATATCCTGACCCGTTGAGGGAGGGTTGGCCCTTCGCATGGATGCCGCCGGCCGCGCAAGCGCCGCCGGGGGTGGCGGACACGGCTGTTCGGACGTGCGGCCGATGTACTGCCTTCGGGCAAGAGGGCTGGGGCCATCACGGCTTTCGGACCGCGTGGCACGCCCGTTGTGGTGACGGTATAATCCACTATAAATATCAACATGTTAAACTGCCGTAAATCGACCGAAAACACCAAATACATTGCAGAAAATGTATGCGTTGGGCCAAAATATTGCGGCGAAAATCAGCCAAATAATTGCCAGTCCCAAAATAAAAGCGTGTGCTTTTGGCCGAAAGATTATTTTTTAGTTTCCATCGCATAAAATCAGGCGTATCTGGTGCATCGATTGAAGTCGATGACCGCCACGCAGAGGCGTCGCGGCGCCGCTATCGTTGTCTCAAGAGAAGACGTTCGACGCGAACCCCTCCAGAGGGCGCGGCCGCGCTGCTTCATTGGAGGATCCATTGTCCGGCACACAAAAATCAGCAGGCGCCACGTCACTATACCGTAACGGTCACCGGTGCCACGGGCACGGCTCCGTTCAACGCGACGACGGGCGCCAATCCAAATGGGGGGCCAGGCGGGCCAGGCGCTCTCGCGAGCTTCAGGAACACCGGCGACACCGCGACGTTCCCCGGCGATTTCAACAACGCCACCAACGTGACCGGCGGCATCGGCAACGGCGGCGGTGAGGGTTATACCCCGCCGCATGGAGGAACCGGCGGCGCCGGGGGCGCCAGCGGGCAAGGTGGCGCGGGCTACGCCTATACGAACACCACAGTCCCCACGACGGTCACCCCGCCTCCGCCCATCGCTTTTGCCTATGCGGCCGGCACTGGCGGGTACAGCGGTGAGGCAGGCCTTCCCGGAAGCACTGGCACGAGCAGCGTCGGTAAGGGGGACAGCGGCGGCGCGGGCGGCAGCGGTGTCGCATCGGCCTATGCGAATAATCCGTCGGGCCAGGCGCGGGCCAAAGCCACTGCCACGGGTGGCGTCGGCGGCGGCGGCTATGGCGCCGGCCAAAAGGGCGGCAACGGCGGTTACGCGACCATCGGCACGCAGTCGCTGACTGTCGGCCAGCCAACCGAGCAAGCGGTCGATGCGATCGGCTTGTCCGCCTTTGCTTCGGCATTTCAATACGGCGGCTCGGGCGGCGGTGGCAGTGGGGTAGGGGCCGCGGGTGGCGCAGGCGCTCACAGCAAGCTGGTTAACGGGGTCACCGGCTCGGCCACCGACGGAAACCTTTATCTCGGCCAGGCGGCGGACGGCGGCAACGGCGGCGGCGGTAGCGACGGTTCGGGCGGGGCGGCCGGCTACGGCAAATCGTATCTTACGTTTAGCACCACCACTCCGGGTACCGTGTACGTAAGGGGCAGCAGCACCGCGGTCGGCGGGTCTGGCGGCTCCTCCGGCGGCACCGGCATTGCCGCCATCGGCGCGAATGCCTATGCGACGGTCAATGTGACCGGCCCCCATGCGGTCAAAGCCGAGGCGTACGCGGGGGCGACCGACCACGGCGGAGCCGGCGGCAGTGCGTTCGGTAGCGGCAACGGGGCGGCGGCCGGCACGGTTTACGCGACCAGCTCGGCGACCAGCACGACGACCGCGGGCGACGGCGTGACCGCCGGCACCACCGTGTACGCCGCGAACGGCGGTGGCTCCAGCGCGAACGGCAACGGAGGGGCGGGCGGCGCGGTCACCGGCGCGACCGCGGTGGCGACCCAGACCAACCCGAGGATCGGCGGCCTGGCGAACGCGGCCGTGGATGTGAACAGCGGGGCGGGGGGCGGTGACGTCAACGGCGGCAGCAGCACGCATGGCGGCGCGGGTGGCACGTTCGGTGGCATCGAGAAGGCGACGGCGATCGGGTATTCGGCCAGCGCGAGCATCATGCAGCTAGGCGGCGCGGGCGGGACCAGCGGCAACGGTGCCGGCGATTACGGCACCGCCGGCAAAGGTGCGAGCAGCACGCTGAACGACCAGGTCGTCGGCCGGACGTATGGCGGAAATCTAACCCTGTCGCAGACCGCAATCGGCGGCGCGGGCGGCAACAGCGATGGCGGCACCGCCGGAGCCGCGGGAACCGCGAGTTCATATCTCGGACCCTTCACATATACGGACGCGAGCCAGGTAACCGGCACCGTCACCGCCACGGGTGGGGCTGGCGGCGGCGTCGACGGCGTCGGCGGCGCAACCGCCGGCGTGGTGGGCGGCGCCGCATCGGCTTACCTGAACCTGACCGGCAATCTCGCCGTCGATCTTTCGGCCACCGCCACCGGCGGAGCGGGCGGCTCCACCGGCAACGGCACGGGTCCAACCGCTGCCGGCGGCGCCGCGATCGCGACCTCGAAGGCGACCAGCACAACGACGGGGAGCGACTATGTCGTGAGCGGGGCCGCCGCGAACGGCGGTATGGGCGGCAGCAACACGGCCGCGCTTGGCACGAGCGGCAGCCAGGGCGGAGCAGCGACCCAGGCCACCGCCTCGGCAATCGCGACGGGACAGGGAGCCGGCGGCAGGACGGTTGCTCGTGGCGAGGCATTCGGCGGTACCGGCGGGAATTCCAACACGTACGGGCAGCAGGCCGGCGCCGGCGGCGGGTTCGGTAACGCCGGCGGGATCGATGGGGCTGGTCTCACCACCGCTTACGCGAGCGGCTATTCGGCCTATGCCCGCGTCCTCCAGTACGGCGGTGCCGGCGGCATCGGCTCAAACGTGGACGGCACGAACAAGAGCGCGAGCGGCGGCAGCGGCGCGTACAGTTACCTGAAGGATGACGCGACCGGCAGAACGCATACGGTCAATGATGCTCCGTACGGAGGCTCCCTGACGCTCACGCAGAGGGCGAACGGCGGCGCGGGTGGCGGCAGCACAACCGGCGCTGGCGGGACCGGTGGGAAAGCCACCTCAATTCTTGACTTCAATGACGACAACAATCCGACGCAGGCCAGCTCGTTGACCGGTTACGCCATCGGTGATGCAGGCGCCGGCGGCAACTCGTACGTGGGCGGCGCCCTCGTCGCCGGCTCCGCGGGCGCGAACGGCGCCGACGGCAAAGCCACCAGCGACATGACGGGTGCGACGGCGGTGACCTCCAAGGCGACCGCGTTCGGCGGCGCCGGCGGCGCGGGCTTGACCACCGGCGAGAACGGAAATGCCACGGCCATCGCCACGGGCACAGCGACCTCCGGCACGGACGCCATCGCCACTGGCGCCGCCACCGCCGTCTCGGACGCCATCGGCGGCGGCTCGGGTGCGGCGAAGGGCAAGGCGGATGCCACATCCACGGCCATCACGGCGGCGGGGCAGCAGGCCACGGCGACGTCGATTGCCTCCGGCGGTACCGAAATCGACAACGAGGCAAAGTCGACGGCGAGCACGTCGGGCGGCACCGGCGGGGTGAGCGGGGACGAGGCAACGGCCGACGCGACCGCGGGCAGCTATGTGACGGCGGTCAGCAGCGCCAACATCAACAGCCTCAGTGCCGATTTCTGGGGGGAACCTGGCTCCAATGAGGCGCAAAACAGCGTCTACGCAGCCGTGGGGGTGTTGGCGTCGAACAGCGGCCAGCTCGGCAGCATCCTGAACGGCACCGGTGTCTTCTCCGGCGAGCCCGACCCGGCGATCGAGGCGCAGCTCGGGGTGCCGAATGCGACGATCCTGGGCTACGGCATGCAAGGCGGCTACGCGACCACCGGCGCGAGCGGGCAGGAGACCCTGACCAGCACCGACAGCTTCACGCTGAATGGCCCGACCGCAGACCTGCTCCTCGGCCTTGTAGGCAACAATGCTTATGGCGGCGGGTTCACCTCGCTGACCTTTACCGTGACTGTCGGCGGCACGCAGATGGCCGCCCCCCCGACGTTCACCACACTGAGTGCGGCGCAGGACTACTTCCAGAACCGGGTACTGGACCTGGGCGCCGGAACCAACGGGGAGCGGGTGTCCGTCACCCAGACCTTGGTGACGAGCACCAGCGGCGACGGGTTCGAAGACGGCGTTCTGCTCGGCGGCGCAGCCATCACGGACCTGACCTGGACCGGCGCGGACGGCACGGGCCTCGGCACCTCTGGCGACTGGCAGCCGGTCACGGTGCCCGATGCGCACGAGACACTGACATTCAACCTGCCAACCGCCGGCATCATGACCGGCGCCGCCACCGGCATGAACGCCGTGTTCAGCGGAACGGGCGAGTGGGTGCTGCAAAACGGCGCGGTGCTGACGCTCGCCGGTGAGGGCGATCCGCTGGCGATCACCGACTCCGGCAACCTGACCGTCATCGCTTCAACGATCGATGCGTCCGGCAGCATCGACGTCGATTCGACCTCCGACGCGACCATGCTCGTCGAGAGCGGAGCGACGATCAATGCCGAGGGCGTGTCGGTCGGAGCAGTAACCGGCGACAGCGGATACCTGTGGGAAGCTGGCGGCGATACGGTGATCCAGAATACCGGCGCCGACGGTTCGCTACAGATCGGCGGCGGCGGCACGGGCGAAATGACCGTCGCCGACGGGGCAACCGTGACTGATGCCGCGGTCGATATCCTGGGTGTCGACGCCGGCGGCGACGGCTCGTTGACGGTGACGGGTGCGGCGTCGGTCGTCAACGCGGGCGGCGGCATCGAGGTCGGCGACGGCGGTGACGGTCATCTGCGCATCGAAGACCAGGCCACGGTGTTTACCGGCGGCAACACGGCGCCACCGTCTCAGGGTTTCGATATTGCCGTAGCCGCCGGCAGCGAGGGCGATGCCACGGTCAGCGGCCTCTCGTTGCTGTCCAACACCGGCCAGTTCGTCGTGGGCGATGCCGGGCTCGGCAGCCTCGCTATCCAGTCCGGTGCGGCGGTCGAGACCGATCCGGGCACCACCGGGCTGCCGGGCGCCGTCATCGCCAACCAGGTCGGCTCCGACGGGTCCTCGGTCAATGTCAGCGGGGAGTCCTCCGCGTGGGACGTCACCGGCGCGCTGGACGTCGGGAACGCCGCCACCGGATTGCTTGCGATCACCAGCGGCGCCACGGTCTCCGCCGCCACGCTCGACGACGGCGTCGGCGCGACCGGCGCCGGCATCGTCACCGTCTCTGGCCCCAACGCCGATCTCACCACGACCGGCACCGTCTCGGTCGGCAACTCAGGCTCCGGCGAGCTCTCCATCCTCAACGGCGCCAACGTCACCATCGGCGGCGACCTCAACATCGCCAACGCCGGCAGCGGCACCGGCAACGTCGACATCGAGGACACCACCGGCACCATCACCTTCGACGGCAACATCTGGGTCGGCTTCAACGGCTTCGGCGTGCTCAATATCGGCTACGGCGTCGACTACATCCAGAACAACGGCGGCATCAGTTTCGGCCCCGACTCCTCCGGCGCCATCAACAGCTTCGCCGATCCGTCGCCCTTTCTCAGCAACGCCGACAGCAACCCGCTGCCGATCGGCGCCACCGGCGTCGATCAACTCGCCGCGTATCTGTTCAACTCCGGCGAGTTGGTCATTCCCAACAGCCATACGCTGACCTTCGATACGCCGATCATCTCCGGCGGCGGCTCGTTCAGCCTCGGCTCCAACGACAGCCTGACCCTGAACGCCGGCACGGTCAGCGGGCAGACCTTCACGCTGGGCAGCGACGACAAGCTGACGATCGGCATCGACGCGTTGCAGACGATCGACACGCCGGACAGCGGGACCAGCTTCGTCACGAGCACGAACACCAATTACGGCACTCCGTCGATCGACAATTTCAACGGGGTGATCGCGAACTTCACGGCCGGCGACAGGATCGCGGTGGACACCGACGGGGCGGCGACGTTCAGCATCGACGGCTCGATCGTGTCGGTGATCCAGAACGGCAACACCGTGGGCACGCTGACGGTCGATGTCGCCGCGGGTACGACACTGACGACGGCGGACTTCGTGGACACCAACGAGCTGTGTTTCTGCGCGGGTTCGCTGATCCGCACGCCCGGCGGCGAAGTGCCGGTCGAGCGTTTGGCCGTTGGCGATACGGTGCTGACCTGGGATGGCGGCACGCGCCCGATCACCTGGATCGGTGTCGGCAGGGTGCTGGCGACGCGCGG
Organism: uncultured Alphaproteobacteria bacterium; assembly: GCA_963762885.1. Lineage (GTDB taxonomy): Bacteria > Pseudomonadota > Alphaproteobacteria > Acetobacterales > Acetobacteraceae > JASHVB01. The sequence goes on along the minus strand of CAVXNH010000073.1, from coordinate 70,538 downwards.
CCGGCGCAGCGCGGCGACGCCGGTCATCGTGCGCAAGAACGCACTGGCGGACAACGTGCCGGCGCGCGACCTGCACGTGACCAAGGGACACTCGCTGTATCTGGACGGCGTGCTGATCCCGGTGGAGTTCCTGGTCAATCACCGCTCGATCCTGTGGGACGACCGCGCGCAGGAGGTCTCGCTGTACCATGTCGAGTTGGACCGCCACGACGTGATGGTGGCGAACGGGGCGCCGGCAGAGAGCTACCGCGACGATGGCAATCGCTGGTTGTTCCAGAACGCCAATAGCGCCTGGGACCAGCCGCCGCAGGCGACGTGCGCGCCGGTGCTGACCGGTGGGCCGATCGTCGATGCGGCCTGGACGCACCTGATGGACCGTGCCGGCCCTCGACCCGGACAATCGCTTACCGAGGATCCCGATCTGCATCTGCTGGTGGACGGCGAGCGGATCGATGCGTCTTCGCGCCATGGCACGGCACAGGTCTTCGCTCTGCCGGATGCACATGGCTGCGTGAGCGTGATGTCGCGGGCTGGCACGCCGGCGGAACTGGGTATGGCGCGCGATCCGCGTTCACTCGGGGTGGCACTGCGGTGCATCGCGCTGCGCCAGGGAGCACGGTTCCGCGTGGTGGAGGCGGAGGACGCGCGGCTGATCGAGGGGTTCCATGCGTTCGAGGTGGCGGACGGCTTGCGCTGGACCGATGGCAACGCGACCCTGTCGCCAACTTTGTTCGATGGCTTCGATGGAGCGATGGAGCTGGTGCTGCACGTCGGCGGCAGAACCAGCTACCTGGCCGACGCTGCCGAGCGCCGTGTTGCCTGACCGGGCAGCGGCCCGGCGCTCTTATACGAAGCGCCCTTGAGACTGACCTGCCGACGGTGCCACCCGCCCCCTCGTCATGGCCACCCACCCCATCGTCACGGCCTCCCACCCCATTGTCACGGCCTCCCACCTCATCGTCATGGCCTCCCACCTCATCGTCACGGCCTCCTACCCCATCGTCACGGCCTCCCCACCCCATCGTCATGGCCTCCCACCCCATCGTCATGGCCTCCCTCCCACCCCATCGTCATGGCCGGCCTTGTGCCGGCCATCCACGCCTTTCCGTGGCCTCCGCAGCAAAGGCGTGGATGGCCGGCACAAGGCCGGCCATGACGATGGGGGGGTGGTCGCCGTGACGAGGGGGCGGGTCGCCGTGACGATGGCGCGGGTGGCGTCCTGCCGTAGGACAGTCTCGGTGGCGCTTGGTATAGCAGCCTCCGCCGCTACTCCGCCGCCTGCCGGGTCGCGTTGTAGATCACCTCGTCCAGCGCCGGCTTCACGTGGCGCTGGAACGTATCCAGCGTCTCGATCACAACATCCTTCGGCGTCTGGGCGTAGTGGTTGATCAGCGTGATGTATTCCGCCGGGAACACCCGCCATTGCTCCAGCAGCTCGTGGCGCACTTCGTCCACCGAGCCGAACACGAACAGTCCCGAGCTCACCAGCGAGCCGAAATAGTCGTCGTTCTCCACCTTCCGCCGGCCCATCGCGGCATAGAAATTCTTCCAGATATCGAGGTCATAGTTTCGAATGCGGTCCAGTGCATCCTCGCGCGTCTTGCCGATCTGGATCCAGCGCACCATGCACTGGTTCTGACCCGGCAGGAACGAGCGCCCCTGCGCCGCAGCGGCCTTGCGATAGGTCTCCGCCAGCGGGCCGGCGGATTGGATGTTGGTAAAGTACGTCGGCACGAAACCGTGCTTGCCGCAGAAGGCAATGGTTTCCGGACTGCCGCTGCCGGAGATGAACACCGGCGGGTGCGGTTGCGTCCACGGCGCCGGGCACACCGCCACGCGCCTTGTATGGCCCTGCGCGTCGATCTCGCCCGGCGCGCCGAATTTCTGCGTCACGCCGGCACGCGCCAGCGGCCAGTCGTCGACGCCAGTGTCGTAGGGATAGGGGATCTGCCAGTTATCGCTCTTGTGGTCGAAGCTTTCCTGGGTCCAGGCCTTGAGCATCAGCTCGACATGGTCCTCGAAGATGCGACGGTTCTTCGCATCGTCGGCGAGGTCTTTCTCCAGCGTGGTGGCCTGAGAGAACCCGGCGAGTTGGGTCTGCGCATTGTACACCGCGGCGGAGGGCGACTTGGTCGCGCGGGTGCCGAAATGCTGGCCGAGCACGTTGGTCCAGCGCGATTGGTAACCGCGCGCCAGCCCGACGAAGCTGCGGCCCTGCGCGAGCTGATCGATCACCGCGGTTTCTTCCGCGACGCGGATCGGATTGTGCGTCGCCATCACATAGCCGATCACGCCGACATTGATGCGCTTGGTGATCGCCGCCCAATAGGCCTGGACGACGCTGGGCGCCGGCGCGACTTCATAGCCTTCCGACCAGAAGTGGTGCTCTATCGTGGCGATGCCCCACAGCCCCAATTCGTCGGCGGCGCGCACGATGTCGGACGCGCCGTGGATCGCGTTCTGGTAAAGTTGCCGGTTGCGGCCGATCGGGCGCAGCGCGGCGCGTTCGGCCTCGTCCTTCGCTGGCATGACCGGGTAGATGACGGTGATCGGCTTCAGTTCGGACATCGCGGCAGTCTCCTTACCCTTCGGGGCAAGACGATACCGAGCGGTAGCTGCGCGTCAATCGGCGTTTCTCGGCTGCCTGTGCCACGTCAGGAAAGTGGCTTGTCTCATCGCATCCTGCTATGTTGCGCTCCGGAGAAAAGCTGCCATGTCGGAACCCAGGCTTGCCTTGAAGAATAGCGGAGGTTCGCAACGGATCGTTAAGGCTCGGCGCGCTAACGAGCAAGACGATATCGAGATGGCAAACCTTTACCCCCGTGATACCGGCCTTCCCATGACGGTTTGGGTCAGTCCGCGCGGGCGCGCGCGGCACGATGCGCGTGTAAAGGTCTGTCTCACGCCGGGCGACCGCATGGACTCCACCAACACCGCGGTGGTGGCAATTCGTCCGGCGCCACGGGTTGTCGGCGGCGCGTTGCCGCAGCGCGACTTCGCACTGGTTTCTCAATGGATCATCGAGAACCGGGCAGCACTGATCGCCTATTGGGATGGCAAGCTGAGCACGGTTGAATTCGCGATACAAATGCGTCCACTGTCAAACGCCGCCCAATAAAATCGGTTGAGGGACGGGCGGCCCCGAGACGTGTGCTCGTGCCGCTTGGCGTTATGGCTCATCCGAGCGCAGCAATCTAAAAGAACGTTCCCTCCGGCTCGATACCGCACAATATGCGGCCGACGGCTTCGAAATGTGCGTCGCGAGACTGGATCTGCTGCGATAGCGTGTGCATGTCGCGGAAGCGGCGTTCGAATGGCGTGCCGGGGAAGATCGCGTCGGTGCCGGCCGCTTTGTAGGTAAAGTCCGCCACGGCAATCGCTTCGTGGATCGCGTGCGCGCAGGCCAACCGAACCCGCGCCCGCTGCGGAATGTCGATCACGCCGGTGTCGTCCGCCGTGGCCCAGACGTCCATCAGCGTTTCCACCAGATAGGCGCGGCCGGCACCGAGCCGTCCCTGCATGCGCGCGACATTGCTCTGTACCACCGCGTTGTCTGCCAGCCGTTCCAGGCCGCGCGGCGACTTGCGTGTTGCCAGCTCGACAAATGCATCGAGCATGGCACGCGCGATACCGCATGCCACGCCGGCTACGCCGACCGGATACAGGCCTTGCTGGGGAAACGCGTAGAGCCGGCCGGGGAGCCGCCGTAGCGTCTGATCCTCGCGGGTCGAGCTGAACGCTTCCGGCACGAACAGGTTGTCCAGCGAGTAGCCCTCGGATGCTGTGCCACGCATGCCGATGGTATTCCAGTTGAGGACATGCGTCGCGTGCTCTGCGGGGAACAGCAGCTGTACGCACGATCGGGCGGCCCGCGGCGTTCAACCGGAGCGATCCGTCCGGCTCAACGACGTTCGCGTGCGCACCCATCCAGTTGGCTTGGCGGCAGCCGCTGGCGAAGTTCCATTCGCCGCTGATGCGATAGCCGCCGGGGACGGCGATCGCCTTGCTTGCGTTGGGCGGACCCCAGGTGACGATGGTACGGGGATCGTCGAAGATCGTATGCATCGTTTCGGGATCGAGGAACGGCGCGATCAGCGACATGCTGTTGCAGACGAACAGGTTCCAGCCGAACGAGCCATCGTGCCGGCTGACTTCCTCGAGGGCGCGGAAATACACCCAGGGTTCGACCTCGTCGCCGTCCACCGCGCGCGGCAGGAACATGCGGCACAGGCGGGATGCGTGCAGTTCGCTGAGCAGGGGCTCGGGAATTTTCTGGGTGCGTTCGATCTCGTCCGCGGCGGAGGAGATGGAGGCGGCCAGATCACGCGCCCGCGCGACCGGGTCCGGCCTGGTGAGGACATTCATCGGACGTTCCGTGCCATGATGCAGGGATTACCGAACGGGCGGTGCGCGATGTCAACGCGGGGAGCGGTCGCAGTTTGCCAGGACCGCGGATGGTCTTGTGGGTCGGCGGCACCGCGACAACGTTTTTAACACGGAGGAAGCGCGAGTGCCACGAAGCGCCACGGAGCCGTGCGTGCCGCATCGCCCGTGCCTCACTCATTTCGGTGTGCAGTCAAATTGCCTCCGCGGCTCTCCGCGGCTCTCGATCTGCCTCCGTGTTAAAAGCTTACGGGCCCAGCAGTCGCTGCCGAAGCGCCGCGCGATGTGCGGCGTCTATCCAAGCTCCACGCGCACATCGTCGCCGGCGGCGATCAACCGCGTTCCGAACGCCTCGCTCCGCTGTCTGATATCCGCGAATTCCGCTTGTTCCGCGGCCAGTGCGCATGGCACGGTTTCGTTGCGTTCGTTGTGACGGACGAAGCGGAAACCGGCTTCTGCCAATCGCGCGCCGTCGAAGCGTGCGCGTGCCATCATGCCGATCCAATCTCCGTGCTGACGCCCGCCATGCCCGGTGTGGAAGGAGAAACTGCCCAGGCCGTAAAAGATCGGCTTGCCACGATACGCCTCCACAGGCAGCGAGTAATGCGGACCGTGCCCGATCACGATGTCGGCGCCGGCGTCGATCGCGGCGTGCGCGATCTCCCGCATATAGGCCAGCACGTCCTTGCCCAGACCCCAATGGCACGACGCCACAACCACATCGGCTTGCGCGCGCAACGCGGCGACCTCTTCGGTGAAGGCGCGCAGGTAGTCCGCATCGGCCCAGGTGACGACAACAGGAGGAATGCCCGGCCGGTTCATCGGTGGAATCTCCGGGCGTATCTTGTGCATCGGCACCTGATAGGCGGTGTGGCCGCGGATCACCGCGATGCCTGGATCATCAGGTCCGGCCTCGTGGTTGGTCGGCCAATACACCGAACTGCGTTGCAGAAACCCGAAGCGCAGGCCGCCGCGTTGCAACAGCACGGGCGCGCGTGCCGCCGCGAGGTTCGCCCCGGCGCCGGTATGCGGCATGCCGATCGCATCAAGCCGCGCGACCGAAGCCAGGATCGCCGCCTCGCCATAGTTCACGTTGTTGGCGATGCCGACCGCACCGATGCCTGCCATGCGCAACGCCTCGCCGCCGATTGACGGATCGGCGAAGAAGCCCTCGTTATGAAACGAGTGGCCACGTGGTGGCTGGTAGAGGCAGCATTCCAGGTTGGAGAACACCAGTTCGGCATCGCGGAATGCGTCACGCACGCGGGCGAACGGCACCGAGGGATCGTCCACGTTCATCAGGTTGACGTCGCCGGTGAGGATCAAGCTGGGCATGGTGTCGGGTTTCCTACCGTGTCGGAGTTTCCTGTCATTGCGAGGAGCGCAGCGACAAAGCAATCTCCCGCGGGAGTTTGCGTTGTCGCTGCGCTCCTCGCAATGACAGGCAGAACGAGACCACGTCCAGGGGATTATGATGCGGCACATGGATGAAAAGCCCGCCACCGGACCGCTCGCGGGTGTTCGGGTCATCGACGTTACCAGCGTCGTGCTGGGGCCATATGCCACGCAGATGCTGGGCGACCTCGGCGCCGACGTGATCAAGGTGGAAAGTCCGCGCGGCGACGACACCCGCTGGATCGGTCCGTCGCGCACGCAGGGCATGGGCAGCTACTTCGCCAACCTCAACCGCAACAAGCGCAGCGTGGTGCTGGACCTGAAGCAGCCGGCGGCGAAGGACGCGCTGCTGCGGCTGATCGATGGCGCCGACGTGTTCGTGCACAACATGCGGCGCAGCGCGGCGAAGCGACTGGGACTGGACTACGCCACGTTGTCGGCACGCAACCCGCGGCTGATCCACGCCAGCGCCTCGGGATTTCGCAAGGGCAGCGCGCGCGAGGACGCGCCGGCGTTCGACGACCTGATCCAGGGGCTCAGCGGTCTGCCGTCGCTGAACGCCGGGCCGGATGGCGCGCCGCGCTACGCGCCGACCGTATTGGTGGACAAGCTGACCGGCCACATGCTGGGCTCGATGATCGGCATGGCGCTGTTCCACCGCGAGCGCACCGGCCAGGGCCAGGAGGTCCACGTGCCGATGCTCGAAACCACGCTGTCGTTTCTGCTGATCGAGCATTTGTGGTGGGCCACGCTGGGAGAAACCGAACGTGGCGTCGGCTATCCGCGCATGATGACGCCGCATCGCCGCCCCTATCCGACCAAGGACGGCTTCATCAGCGTGATCGCGTCCAGCGATGCGCAGTATGCCCGGCTATTGACCGCCCTGGGCCGCCCGGAGTTGATCAGCGACCCGCGTTTCACCAGCATCGCCGCACGCGCCATCAACGTCGATGCGGTGCTGGCGGTGCTGACCGATGGTCTGCGCGCGCGCACCACCGACGAATGGCTGACCATCCTCACCGCGGCCGACATTCCCTGCGGCAAGGCGAACAGTTTGGCCGACCTGTTCGACGACGAGTACTTGCGCGACACCGGGTTTTTCCAGCATGCGCAGCATCCGGTGGAGGGCCGCGTCACCGTGCCGGCGATTGCGCCGGAGTTCTCCGCCAGCCCACCGGAGGTACGCCGACTATGGCCGACGCTCGGGCAGCACACGCAGGAAGTGCTGCGCGAAGCCGGGTTCGCGGATGCCGAGATCGAGAAGATTGCCGCGGGTGGGTCGTGACGCCTGGGACAACCGGCGCTACGAACGTCACGCACCGCACCAGCCAAGGACCAGCGCCATGCCTCGCGAGCACCGCATCGCCGCCATCCCCGCCGACGGCATCGGCCCGGAGGTCATCGCCGCCGGCCTGGAAGTGCTGGACGCTGTCGCCGCACGCGACGGCGGCTTCGCGCTGAAAGTGGACCACTACGACTGGGGGTCCGACTACTACCGCAAGCACGGCCGCTTCATGCCGGAGGACGCGCTGGCCTCGCTGCGCACCGCCGACGCGATCTATTTCGGCGCCGTCGGCGACCCCGACATCCCTGACCACGTCACGCTGTGGGGGTTGCGGCTGCCGATCTGCCAGGGCCTCGACCAGTATGCCAACGTGCGTCCCACGCGCATCCTGCCGGGCGTCACCAGTCCGTTGCGCGACGTCGGCCCCGGCGACCTGGACTGGGTGATCGTGCGGGAGAACTCCGAGGGCGAGTACGCCGGCCAGGGCGGCCGCTCGCATCGCGGCTTTCCCGAGGAAGTGGCGACCGAGGTCGCCATCTTCACCCGCCGCGGCGTCGAGCGGATCATGCGCTACGCCTTTGCGCTCGCCGACGCACGTCCGGCAAAGCACCTGACCGTGGTTACCAAGTCCAATGCGCAGCGGCATGGCATGGTGTTCTGGGACGAGATGGCATTGCTGGTGTCGCGCGACTTCCCCAACGTGGCGTGGGAGCGCGAGCTGGTGGACGCGATGACCACGCGCATGGTGCGCAAGCCGCGGTCGATCGACACGGTCGTGGCGACCAACCTGCACGCTGATATTCTGTCCGACCTGGCCGCGGCTCTGGCCGGCTCCTTGGGCATTGCTCCGACCGGGAATATCGACCCGGAACGGCGCTCGCCGTCGATGTTCGAGCCGATCCATGGCAGCGCATTTGACATCACCGGCAAGGGCATCGCCAACCCGGTGGCGACGTTCTGGACCGGGGCCATGATGCTGGAGCACCTCGGCGAGGCGGAGGCCGCGGCTTTGCTGATGCGGGCGGTAGAGCAAGTGTGCGCGGATGGGGTGGTGACGCCGGATCTTGGGGGGAAGGCGACGACGGTCGAAGTGACGCGGGCGGTGTGCGACGCGGTGCGCGGGATGAACCGGTAGTTACTGCACCTTTCCCGTTGCGCAGGAGAGAGCCTGCTCCCGGGCGCTTGACCCGGGGGTCGAGGCGCGAAGCGACGCGAGGGAGGGTGATCGGGTCAGCATACTGCGCCTTCTCGTGGCTCTTCGCCTTGCGGGTTTGCCGGCCGCCTCTGATGGGCCGACATTCGGCCTCAACGCGCCTTTAGGCGACGCCCAACAATGAACGAGTCGGCTGGTGGCACGCTGATGCGTTCCCCCGTCATGGCCGGCCTTGTGCCGGCCATCCACGCCTTGCAATGCTGATGCGAACAAAGGCGTGGATGGCCGGCACAAGCCCCGGGACAAGCGCCCGGGGCCATGGGCCGGCCATGACGGGGACGCGTAGTCCTGGTGGCAAATGATGCGTCTATTGTTGGGCGTCGCCTTACCTTGCGTCACGTACCGCGCTACGCACCGCCGAACGACCGGGCGGAGACGCCTTCCACAACCAAATGCTCCATCGGCACATCCAGGACCCTCGCGATTCGGCGCAATGCGCTGGCACTGCCGGGCTTCTTGCCGCCCTCAATCTCCGCGAGATACCCCACGGCAACCTCTGCCGCCTCTGCCAGGGCCCGTTGCGTGGTTTCGCGCTTCTCGCGCCAGACACGGACCGCGCTGGCCCCGTCCAGTAACCGGCGAGCTTCCTCTGAGGTAAGATAGTTGCGCCGCGCAGTCTCCCTCCCAACGCGGTCCTCGTAGGCCCGATGAGCCTCAACTGACGCCAGGTCTGCGGCGTCCTCGGCCGCGCGCAACAGCGCATCGAAATCAGCCCGCGTCAGGGTCACGGTTTCCGGCGTCTCGGCCAATGGCTTGATCGCGCTCATCGATAGACATCCCTTCGATTGCCCAGGCGGTCCATGACCACATCGGCTGCCCGACCATCTCGGTTACGAACGAGAACCGTGTGGCGGGTTCGGCGGCCATCAATTCGAGCGCCTCCAGCAGCCGTTCGCGACCGCGCCGTGGGATTGCCGCCAACTGCCGCAGGACGTCCGGAGGAATGATGAGCGCCATGCCACGAGGCAATATTCGCTATCAGCGAACCCGGGTCAATCAGCCGTTTTCGTCACTGCCGGATCGGCGGATTGCGACGACGGTCGAAGTGACAAGGGCGGCGTGCGACGCGGTGCGCGGGATGAACCGCTGGCGCAGTTTCCGGCAGCCTCCGACCGGGTGATCGGCATGCGCGGCGGCCGCATGATCACGCAATTGTTACGATTCCATCGCCCGGCGGAGCAGAGTACGTGCGTTTGTGAAATCAGTGGGAAGGTTTGGATATTAGAATAGGTTCGGTCGGAAACCTCCCCGGTTCCGGCGACCCAGACGATCCCTGGCCCCGGGGCCTGTTCGCCTCGGGGCCTCTTTTTGAGAGCCCGCGCGCAACGCCGACGGGCGCCTGCCGGAATAGCTGCAAATCCGATTTCTTTCTCGCCCATTTATATCTTCATCAAGAATTGATTGTGCATTCCCACGCATTTGGTGCGACCGGTTCGCCGCTGACGAACGGGGAGGCGTGGCAACACATGCCGGACTACGCTGCGACCGCAAAGAAATACGAAGAGCTTGCCGCGCGCGCCACCGATCCCGATCTGGTCGAAGCGTACCGCAACCTCGCAGCAGGCTATCAATTGCTCGCGCGCGGTACGGAGCTGTTGAGCAAGCGAGGCGAACCCCAGGCCGAAGTCTGACGGCAGCGTTCGCCGCCTCTGTCGGTTACCGGTCCGGCGGGCAGGCAACACTGCGGTGTTTCGACCGCGCAAAATCCGTCGATCCATGGGAGAATGACGCGGGCCGGTGCATCCTTGCCGTACCAGCTCAACCCCAACGCGATGGCGCCGCATGCCCTTGCTCGAGATCAGCGACCTGACCCGTAGCTACTACGGCGTGCATGCTCTGCGTGGCGTGAGCATGAGCGTGCAGGCGGGCCTCATCACCGGCCTGATCGGTCCCAACGGGGCCGGCAAAACCACGCTGTTCAACTGCATCTCCGGCATGGTGCCGCCGGATTCCGGCAGCATCCGCTTCAACGGCGAGAGCATTGCCGGCTGGCGGCCGGATCGGGTGACCGGCGCCGGCCTCGTCCGCAGCTTCCAGATCGCGCGCGGCTTTCCGCGCCTCACCGTGCTGGAGAACCTGTTACTCTACGGCCCACTCCAGCCAGGTGAGCATATCGTTCCCGCGCTGTTGCGCACCGCGGCCGCCCGCCGCCGCGAAGCCGTTCTGCGCGAGCGTGCCCACGGGATCGCGCAACGGCTGAACCTGACGCGCGTGCTGCACCATCGCGCAGCGGAACTGTCCGGGGGTCAGAAAAAACTGCTGGAGATCGGTCGCGCCTTGATGGCGGAACCCACCCTTCTCCTGCTCGATGAGCCGGTGGCCGGCGTCAACCCCACACTGGCACAGGAAATCGGCGAGCACCTGCGCAGCCTGCGCACCGAGGGCATCTCCGTGCTGCTGATCGAGCACCACCTGGACACGATCGCCGCGCTCTGCGATCCGGTGATCGTCATGGCGGAGGGGCAGTATTTGCGCGAAGGCACGTTCGACGAGGTGGCGAACGATCCGCTTGTGCAAGAGGCTTATATGGGGCGTAAAACCTCTCCCGCGCTACGCGCGGGAGAGGTCGAGGCACGAGAGCGCCGAGGGTGAGGGGGCCGCAACACCCTCACCCGCCGCTTCGCGGCGCCCCCTCCCGCGCGCAAGCGCGGGAGAGGATTTCGTCGCCATGACTCCCCTTCTCGCTGCCCATGACATCGTCGCAGGCTATGGACGCGGCGACGAAATTCTGAAAGGCGTCTCGCTCACTGTGAATGACGGTGAAATCGTCGCCATCATCGGTCCGAACGGCGCCGGCAAATCCACGCTGCTGAAGACCATCGCTGGCCTGTTGCATCCAGCGCGTGGTACGATACACCTGCGCGATGCGCCGATCCACGGGCTTACCCCGCGCGCCATCGCCCGGCGCGGCGTGGCGTTCGTGCCGCAGGAGGCTAACGTGTTCCCGACCCTGTCGGTGCGCGAGAACCTGGAGATGGGCGGCTACATCGATCCGACTCACACCGCTGCGCGCATCGACGCTGCGTTCGCGCGCTTCCCCATGCTGGCAGAGAAGCGCCATCGTGCCGCGCGCACGCTGTCGGGCGGGCAGCGCCAGGTGCTGGCCATGGCGATGGCGCTGATGGTGCAGCCGGCGTTGCTATTGCTCGACGAACCCTCCGCCGGATTGTCGCCGATCGCGGCAGCACAGTTGTTCGCGACCATCTGCGAGATCAATCGCGAGGGCATCGCCATCGCCATGGTGGAGCAAAATGCTGGGGAGGCGCTGGAGATCGCACATTGGGCGACGATCCTTGTCGATGGACGCAACAACCGCGATGGTGATGCGGCGGCGCTGCGGGCCGATCCGGAGATCCGGCGGATCTTCCTCGGCGCGCATCCGACCGAACAACTGTAGGGGAGAGTTGTATGATCCGTCTGACCCGCCGCCATCTAATTGCCGCGGCTGCGGCCGGTCTTGCCGCGCCGGCGATCGGCCGCGCGCAGGCCAGCACGATGGACCTCGGCGTGCTGACCCCGCTGACCGGCGCGGGCAGCTTCGATGGACCGCGTATGTTGAAGGCAATGCAGGCGGTGGCGGACGAGATCAACCACGCCGGCGGCGTGGCGGGACAGCCGATCAGGCTGGTGGTGGAAGACGACGAGACCAATCCCGAAGCCGCGGTGCGCGCCGCGCACAAGCTGATCGACGTGGACAAGGTGCCGGTGATCATGGGCACCTGGGCGTCCGCGGTCACGACCGCGGTGGCGCCGGTGTGTTGGGAGAGCAAGACGTTCCTCACCACGGTCTCTGGCGCCGACAGCATCACGCACCTGCCGCATCAGGGCTATCTGATTCGCACCCAGCCGAACAACCAGTTGCAGGCGACGAAGCACGCCGAGTTCATCATCCGCCACGGCGCCAAGCGCGTGTTCATCATGGCGATCCAAGCGCCGTTCGCCGAGCCGACGCGGCACTATCTGACGGACACGTTGACGCCGGAGGGCGTGGCCGTGGTGGGCTCGCTGGTCTACGACAAGGACAAGACCAGCTATCGGTCCGAGGTCGATCAGGCGTTAGCCGCCAAGCCCGATTTCATCTACCTGAACGGCTATGCGCCGGATGTCGCGGTGATCCTGCGCGACCTGTACCGCGCCGGCTTCGAGGGGACGAAGTTCTGTCAATCCTATGCGCTGACGGAGAAGTCGGTGCAGCAACTGCCGAAGGAAGTGACTCAGGGGGTAGTTACCGTGCAGCCCTCGGCGGATCTCAACTCGCCTGCCTATGCGGCGTGCGTTAAGCGGTTGGGTATTGCCGCCCCCGACGCCTACGAAGCGCAGGCCACGGACTGGATCAGCATCGTGGCGCTGACGATCGCCAAGGCAGGGCAGGCCGACGGCACTGCGATCCGCGACACCGTGCGCAAGATTACCAACAGCGACGGGCAGAAGGTTTTCACCGCGGTGGAAGGCTTGCCGCTGATCAAGGCGGGCACGGAAGTGAAGTACAGCGGCGCTTCCGGGCCGTGCACCTTTACCGATATCGGCGACATCACCGACTGCAAGTTCCGATATAACCGGGTGGAGAATGGAGAGTTCAGGTTTCTTGAGGTTGGGTAGGTGGGCGTCACTGCTGTTCCTTGTCATTGCGAGGAGCGTAAGCGACGCGGCAATCTCCTGCCTGACGAACCGCCGACGGCTCGGCAGGCGGAGATTGCTTCCCGGGTCAAGCCCAGGGACCGCTTCGCTCCTGGCAAGAAACAACCCGTGTTGCCCGGCTCCCACGTCATGGCGGGCGAAGGCCCGCCATCCACGACTTTGCTGCGTGCCGCGAGAAAAGTCGTGGATGCCGACCTACGTCGGCATGACGTGGGGGGCGGCCACCACCGCAGTTTCATTCAGGGCGGGTCGGCCACCGCCGGACGGTGGCCAATTCGCAATGACATATTATAAGTCGCTGTGCTCCTCGCAGTGACATGAGCTGACGATGAACACCATCGCCGTGCTTCAGCTCGTTCTGAACGGCCTGATGGCCGGCGCCATTTTAACCGCGCCGGCGATCGGCTTCACCGCGATCTACGCCGTGCTCCGCTTCCCGAATTTCGCCGTCGCGTCGCACGCGACGATCGGCGCGTTCGCCGGCTACGTCGCCAACGCCACGCTGCACTTTCCGCTGGTGCCAGCCGCTGCCTGCGCGTTTCTCGTCGCGGGCGTGTGCGGACTGGGCAGCGACGCGCTGGTGCTGCGACCGCTGCGTCGCAACAGCCTGGTGACCGCGACCATCGCCTCGGTCGCCCTGACCATCGCTTTGGAAAACGTCGTCCGGCTGAGCTTCGGCAATAACCTGCGAGACTACGACCTGCCGATCCAACGCGACTGGCGCTTCGCCGGATTGCGGCTCGGACCTCAGCAACTCGAGGACCTTGTCATCTCCGCCGTCGCGGTGCTGGCGCTGTTTGCCTTCCTGCGCTTCACCCGTATCGGCAAGGCGATGCGCGCCGTCGCCGACAATCCGACGCTCGCTGCCATCAAAGGCATCGACGCCAACCTGATCGCCCAGATCGTCAACTTTACCGCGATGGGCCTCGCCGGCCTGGGCGGCATGCTGCTTGGTCTGGACACGTCGATCGATCCGCTGACCGGCTTTCGCGCGCTGCTGGCGATCTTCGCCGCTGCGGTGGTGGGCGGCCTGGGTAGCATACCCGGCGCCGTCGTCGGCGCGCTTGCCGTCGGTATCGCCGAGGAACTGTCATTGCTCGTGCTGCCACCTGACTATCGGACGGTGGTCGGCTTCCTCGCGATCCTGCTGGTGCTGACGTTGCGGCCACGCGGCATCCTGGGCGCGCGCGCGTTTTAGGACGCGCGGAGGAATAATCAAATCGGCTGCCGGCGGACCACGGCTCCCCGTGTCATGGCCGGCGAAGGCCGGCCATGACACGGGAGATTGCGGCGCGACTTGATGCCGTCCTATTCGTCCGCTTCGACGCCGAGCCCGGCGAGTTCGCCGATGATCGCCTTCTGGCGCGCCGCGATCTCCTCCAGCGCCAGGCGCTTGAGCTGGGTGAGGAAATCCGGCGTCGCGGAAAAGCCGCGGTAGTGCGTCGAATTCAACACCCTCCGCCGACATCTCGATCGACGCATCGCCGGGGCCCTGGATGAACAGTTTGACATCGCTGGGATCGGCGCGATCGGCCAGCGCAATGAGCTCCTTCACCCCGGCAAGTTCAGCAACCAGGTGGTTCACCCGGTCGATGTCCGTCAACTTCATGATGGCTCCTTGCCAACCAGGCGGATGCAGATGCCGCACAGCGAATCCCAAGGGCGCGACGCGTGCAGCATCGCATATCGCGTGCGGATTGTCCCGGGCGTCGTTACCTGGCCGACGGGCTTCCCGTTGCGGCGGCGGCGAAACGCATCGACCGCGGCATCCGCTCTGGTCAACGCGGGATTTTGCCGCAACGACGCGCAGGTTTCGGCCGGGGTGTCGGCGGCGAAATCCTCCAACGCCTCCATGTCGCCGTAGCCCAGCGCGGCGGCAACCTGATCGCTGCCCGGGGCCTGCGACAGTGCGGCGTCGTCGGTGGCAGTGCTACCTGTCGCTGTCTGCATCGCTGCACGCCGCAGGTCGAACGCCCAGGTCTCATCGCGCAAGCCGCACAGTGGAGCCAGCGTGGCGACGGCGCCGAACGTCGCCGCGTCGGCAATAGTTTGTCCGGCCGGAGCCTCCGTCTGTGCGACGGCGGCCGATCCGAACGCAACGGACAGCAGTGCCACCATCAAGCGCATCGTTGTCTCCCTGGATCCGCATCCGACTATGCTGGGCAGGGTCGCGTCTGTCATGTCTTGCCATTGACACGCACGCACGCGAGCCACCCAATGCAGCGCAGCGAGGGAGGCCTGGATGCGGGGAAAATAATCGGCGCGCTGGCGATGGTCGCAGCCTGCATGGTATCCGCCGCCGCTCAGACCGTTCCGCAGATCGCTTTCAACTCCGTTCCCGATTTGCTGAAGCTGCCAACCAATATGTATCTCGGCGAAGTGTCCGGCGTGGCGGTGAATTCCAAGGGCCACATCTTCGCATTCTCCCGCGGCAACAACACCGGCCCGGCTTATGGCGCTGCCGCCGCGCAATTGCTCGAATTCTCCCCTGACGGAAAATTCCTGCGCGAGATCGGCCACAACCTGTACGCCTGGTCGTTCGCGCATACCGTGAAGATCGACCCGCAGGACAATATTTGGGTCACCGACAAAGGTTCCGACCAGGTTGTGAAGTTCGACCAGGCGGGACGCGTTGTCATGGTGTTCGGCCGCAAGCAGGAGGCGTCGGACGAGGACACCGCGCCGCTGAAGCATCCCAAGCCGCCGCTGCCACCAGTCGATGGCATGTTCCGCCAGGTCACCGACATCGCCTGGGATTCGGCGGGCAACGGGTACATCAGCGACGGCTACATCAATTCCCGAGTCGCCCGCGTCAGCCGCGATGGCGAATGGCTCGGCTCCTGGGGGACGCCGGGCAGCGAGCCCGGACAATTCATGACGCCGCACAGCATCGCGGTGGATGCGAAGAACAACGTCTACGTCGCCGATCGCGGCAATCGGCGCATCCAGGTGTTCGATACGCAGGGCGCGCTGCAACGCGTGATCACCATCGACGTGCCGTACGATCCGAACGCCAAACCCGCGATCGGCAACAAGCCCAACCTGCCATTTCCTCCGGGTACGCCGCAAACGATGGCGCCGGGCTCGCCCTGGGCGATCTGCATCACGCCGGGCCCGAACCAGGTGCTCTACAGCGCGGACGCCTATCCCGGACGGATCTATAAGCTGACGCTGGACGGCAAGGTGCTTGGCGTGCTGGGCATGGCGGGCAAGCTGCCGAAGCAGTTCGGCTGGGTGCACGAGATGGCCTGCCCATCGGAGAACACGCTGTTCGTGGCGGAGCTGCTGAACTGGCGCGTGCAGAAGCTGACCTTGCATCCGTGACGCGACGCCCCCCTTGTCCCTGGCTGTCTTTGCGAGGAGCGTAGCGGTCTTCGCAATGACAGGGTGCTCTCTGCCATGACTGACCCCGAGCTTCTCAAATCCACCATCAAGGTTTGCATGTTCGACCAGTATGGCACTGTGGTGGACATGCAGTCTGGTTTGGTGGAGGTCGCCACGCCGTTCTTGAAATCGAAGGGCTGGCCCGGCAGCCCGAACGCCTTCGTCACCTGGTGGCGGCGCACGCACTTCGAGAACTCGATGATCGACGCGTTGCTGGGACGCGATCATACGCCATATCGCGAGATCGGCGAACGCGCCGTGGCGTTTGTGATGGATCGCGCCGGCATCGCCTACACCGCCGACGAAGTCCGCGCGCTGGTCGCCGCCATCGAACGGTTGCGGCCGTTTCCCGAGGTCCCCGCCGCACTGGACCGGTTGCGGATGCGCTACAAGCTGGTGGTGCTATCAAACGGCGATCCGGACATGCTGGAGACGGCGCGGCAATATCACGGCGTCGCCTTCGACCAGATCATCTCCGTTGCGGTGGCGGGCGCTTTCAAGCCACATCACGCGACTTACGAAAAGGCCGCGGAACTGGCCGGGGTGCAGCCGGAGGAAGTGCTGTTCGTCGCCAACCACGCCTTCGACTGCATTGGCGCCAAGGCGACGGGCATGCGCACGGCGTTCATCGACCGGCGCCGGCGTCCGTTCGGCGCGACGCCGCACCAGCCCGATATGATTGTGCCAAGCATGACCGAACTGGCGGAGGTGATGACTGGACAAAACCTCTCCCATGGAGTGGGAGAGGTCGAGGCGCGGGAGCGCCGAGGGTGAGGGTGCCGCGGGGGGCGCCGAATTTGAAGCGTGCCGCAAAGAAGGTAGGCAGTGTGCCGACCCGATCACCCTCACCCTCGATGCTTCGCATCTCGACCTCTCCCGCTCCCGCGGGAGAGGTTTAGTGGTCACCTATCTTCTGGCGATGTCGGTGACGGCCGGCATCTATGCGCTGATGGCGCTCGGGGTGAACCTGACCTGGGGACTGGCGGGGATGATCAATCTCGGCCTTGCGGGGTTCTTCGCGGTTGGCGCCTACACGACGGCCTTGCTGACCAAGGCCGGCTGCCCCATCCCGCTTGGCATCGGCGCCGCCGCGCTCACGGCTGCCGCCACCGGCGCTGTGGTCGCGCTGATCACCGCGCGGCTGCGCAGCGACTATCTCGCGATCGTTACGCTCGGCTTTTCGGAATCGGTGCGAATCGCGGCGTCGAACGAGATCTGGCTGACCAACGGTTCCGACGGGATTGCCGGCATTCCCGGCCCATGGCGAGGCCTTGTCTCGCCGCTGCAATTCAACCTGCGCTTCCTCGGCATCGTGCTGGTGGTGCTGGGGGTGGTGTTCGTGCTGCTGCAACGCCTGTCGCGCGCGCCGTTCGGCCGCGTGTTGCGGGCGATCCGCGACGATGAGGACGTCGCCGCGGTCGCCGGCAAGCACGTGCTCGCGTTCAAGCTGCGGGCGTTTGCGCTCGGGGCCGCGGTCCTGGGCGTGGCTGGAGCGCTGTACGCGCACGACACATCCTATGTCGCACCCGACATCTTCGCTCCGTTGCTGACACTGAACGTGATCCTGGCGCTGGTGGCGGGGGGGCTTGGCAACAACGCCGGCGCCGTGCTTGGTGCGGCGCTGATCGTCGCGTTGCTGGAAGGCACGCGCTTCGCCGCGCCGCTGCTGGCGTTTCTGGCGCCGGCGCAATTCGCGGCCATGCGCGAGTTGCTGATCAGCGGACTGCTGCTGACGGTGTTGCGTGTGCTGCCGGGCGGTATTCTGGCGGAACGCGCCGGCGAGACGGCACGCTAGAGGCACGCAACGGCGAGGACGATGATGAGCGATGACGCTGCGAACAATGAATTTGGGCCAATCGGCGCGGTCTGTTTCGATATCGGCGAGACGCTGATCGACGAAACGCGGCAATGGGGCGAGTGGGCGGATTTCCTCGGCGTGCCGCGTTTGACGTTGTTCGCGACGCTCGGCATGACCATGTGGCGCGGCGAGCCGCATCGCCGGGTGTTCGAGATATTCCGGCCCGATCTCGATTTCTCCACCGCGATCAAGCAGCGCCGCGCGCAAGGCTGGCGCTACGGTTTCAACCATGCGGATCTGTACCCGGATGCGGTGCCCTGCCTGACCGCGTTGCGCAAGCGCGGCATCAAGGTGGTGGTCGCCGGCAATCAGCCGATCGAGGCGGAGGACGCGCTGATCCGGCTTGGGCTACCGGCCGACGTTATTGCCAGCTCGGCCGGCTGGGGCGTCGCCAAGCCGAGCGCGGCATTCTTCGCCAAGGTGATCGAGGTGGCCGGCGAGCCGGCGCACCGCATCGCCTATGTCGGCGACCGCCTGGACAACGACGTGTTGCCAGCGCGAGCCGCGGGCATGCTCGCGGTGTTCCTGCGGCGCGGGCCGTGGGGTTTCATGCACGCGGAACTTCCCGACATAGCGCAGGCCCACCTGCGGCTGGACAGTCTGGCGATGCTGCCAGATGCGCTGCCGCGCAATTCTCCCTCGCCTTCGGCAGGGGCGCGCACCGAAGCGGATGAAGGCAGAGCGTAGCCCTCCTGCACGCCGTCTGATACCAAGCGCCCTTGTGACTGACGCACGTACCGACGCTGCACCGTCATGCCGACGAAGGTCGGCATCCACGACTTTCCTTCGTTGTGCAGGGCGAAGTCGTGGATGGCGGGCCTTCGCCCGCCATGACGGAGAAGACGGCGCCAGTGATACGACACCGCCCCTGCCTGGGAGTTCCGCATGGCCCTGACCGATCAGCAGACGGCGGAAATCGCCGCCTCGCGTGCCGCCACCACCGCCACCCTCCGCCCCACCGTGCCGGCCCTCGAAGCCCTGCTCTATCAGCCGATGCCGGTGCTGGATCACGGCTTCGTCCGGGTGATCGACTACATGGGCGACGACTCGGCCATCGTGCAGGCGGCGCGGGTGTCGTATGGCCGCGGCACCAGGCGGGTGTCGGAGGATGCCGGGCTGATCCGTTACCTGATGCGGCACCGTCACTCCACGCCGTTCGAGATGTGCGAGATCAAGTACCACGTGAAGCTGCCGATCTTCGTGGCGCGGCAGTGGATCCGCCACCGCACCGCAAACGTGAACGAGTATTCCGCGCGCTACTCCATCCTGGACCGCGAGTTCTACATCCCGGCGCCCGAGCATTTGGCAGCGCAGTCCTCGGTCAATCGCCAGGGCCGCGGGGACGTGCTGACCGGCGACGAGGCGGCGCAGGTGTTGGACCTGCTGCGGAGCGATGCGACGCGCTGCTACGACCACTACGCCGACATGCTGAACGAGGATGCCAGCGGCGCGCCGGCCGATCCTGCGCGGCAGGGCTTGGCGCGCGAACTGGCGCGGATGAATTTGACGCTGAATACATATACGCAGTGGTACTGGAAGATCGATCTGCACAACCTGTTCCACTTCCTGTCGCTGCGCGCCGATGCGCATGCGCAATACGAAATCCGCGTTTACGCCGATGCGATGCTGGCGTCGGTCGAGGCCTGGGTGCCGCTGGCCTGCCAGGCATTCCGCGACTACCGGCTGGGCGCGGTCACGCTGTCGGCGCAGATGCTTGCGGTGGTGCGGCGGATGCTGGGCGGCGAGACCGTGACGCAGCCGGATAGCGGGCTGAACCGCCGCGAGTGGGGGGAGCTGATGGCGTCGCTGGGGCGGGCGTGAGGTGATGCGTTCTATCGAATGGGTGCGACCCGGCGGATACGGCGATTGGTGTCAGCGAACGCCGGTGTCGCGCCGTGGATGGAGAGCAGACGGTCGCAGTCCGGTGCAGCTACGGGAAGTCTCGGCCGCTTGAACGACAAGCGAACCGCCACCCTGTTGGCCATCGTGCCCTGACACAGCGATCTACGTCGCCAGGGAGCATCGCCCTGGCCCCACGCGCCTGGGCAGGACCTTCCTGCATATCCCGATGAATTTGCGAACGCGGAAACTGACCAGCGCGCCAAGACCGCCAACCAAGAGCATGATGCTGCCAGGTTCAGGAATTGGGCTCTCAGTGACAATCCCCGTGACTACGAATTTGTTTGTGGTATCGATCGTGCTTATCAAGGTTAGCGCCCCATCGGTCTCCGAAAAACTTCGCGTCTGGAAACTGCCGTTGCGTGAATTGATGAATTGTATCGAACCATCGCCGGTTGAGGGGGCGTAGTCGATCGCATACGCGGTAACGAGGTGGCCAAAAATTGCAGTTCCGGCTGGGTTATAGGCAGTGATCAACAGCTCAACGTCTTCACCGGCCTTAAGCTCATTGTAAAGATAAAGCGGCGTAGGCTGCACAAAAGAAACATTCGAGAAGGCTGGACCGGTGGGAGTTCCGCCGGCCGGATAGAAGGTTGGACTGATTTCACCGCCCACGGTTGTGGTTCCAGGAGCAACTTTATTGATGTAATTATATTTGCCACTCACCAGATTAGCGATATTTGTTCCCTTGTCTGGTCCGGTTTTGATAAGATTCATGTAGGTTCCCAATGTCTCCGCCGTATTTATCAGGTTCTGTTGCGATAGTGCTCCGGTTAGTTTAGTTCCATAAACCTTTGGGTAGGTATTTTCTAAATAGACAAAACTATTAACGGTGGCGACGGGGCCGCAGCCGCAGCCCGCAAAACCGGGTACGTTCGTTGTCGCGAGGGTTCCAAAATTCACCGGGTTCGGGTTGCCGGGGACGTAAACGCCCTCATCCGCATCATACTCCGGTTCTATGAGTGGGGTTGGGCCCGCCGCAGCGTTCTGGCAAAACCACAGCGATGCGACAAAGATGCTCGCGGTGAAAAGCGTACGCATCAATGCAGAGGTCACGGTTTTGGAATTTGCCCGAAAAGCGCCGGGCAACATAGCGCCGCTGGCCGCCGAGCCCAGCACTCGATCGGGAGGCATATCAATTTCCCTCATAGCGATTTCATGGACGGTCCATACTTTATTTGACTACGGGGCTGACCGCGATCGCATTGATCCAGATCAAATTGCGCTACGGAATGGCCTGTCGAGTTGGACCGCGGAATGACGCAATATTCTGTTCGCGGCTGCGGCACCCGGCGGCGCTGCGGCCCGTCTCTGGCGCACCCCGGTTCCGACCCAGGACGCCCCGTCCAGCGCGACCGTGAAATACCGTCAGATGTCGCCTTACTTTTCCGATCGCCGGCCACACTATGCCGAGGCTGCGGGTCGTCAGGCGGGAGATTGCTTCCCCGGGACAAGCCCGGGACCGCTTGGCGCCTCGCAATGACAGTAGGGCCGGCGTCACTTGCGCTCCACCGATAGCTCGTACTACTCGACGATCGCGGCGTGGACGGCGTTCTGGAACAGGTCCGGGTTCCTGGTAGCGATCCCTCGGTGCGTCCGTGGCGACACGCTGAGGTAGACGCCGACTACTTCACTCACCGGGTCCGCCCAGACGCAGGTTCCGCCATAGCCGATATGACCAAAGGCCGACAGCGAGGTGAGAGCGCCATTGGACATAAACCGGTCGCCCTCGCCAAAAATGAACAGGCCATAGCCGTAGCCTCCGCCCTTGACCTCCACCTGCGCCGGCTCGCCGGGAGCGGGGTTGAATTGTGGGGCGATCCACGGAATCGTGGTGTCGACCTGATTTCGGGTCATGGCGGCGACGCTCGCGCGACTCAGGATTCGCCGTCCGCCATACGAACCGCGATTGAGCAGCATCTGCAAGAATATCCCGAGGTCTCCGGCGGTTGACGTAACCCCGCTACCCGCCAGGTCCGCCGCGTCGAACTCAGGCGAATCCATGCCGCGAAACCAGGGGCCGGTTTCGGTGCCGGGCGCTCCCGGAGCGCGATAGACCCGCCGCTCACCCAACGCCGGCGGGAACACGAAGTTGCTGTCGCGCATGCCTAAAGGGTGAAAGAGACGCGACCGGACGAATTGCCAGAACGGTTGACCGCTCACCCTGCGGACGATGTCACCGAGCAAGTGGTACCCGACGCTCGAATAATTCATCTCCTTCCCTGGGCGGGAGGCCAGCGGAGAGCCGCCGGCCAGGTGGATCATCTTGTTGGTTGTCGGGTCCTGCCCAGGCGCGGGCGGTGGTATTTCCCGCGACCCGTCGGACGCGGCCCGGAAAGCCGGCTGCAGTTTGAGATCGTCAATCCCGGAGGTATGGCATAACAGGTCCGCGACCCGGGATTCGGCCAGCCATTGCACCTCGGGCACGTCCCATTCCGGGAGATAATCGATGAAGGGGCGGTTCAATCCGATCAGCCCGTCCTCGACGAGGCACATGACAGCCGCCGAGGTGATCGGTTTCGAACACGACGCCATCGGAAAGATGGAATTGGTCCGCAGTGTCGGCGCGGCGTCGCCGTGGCAACGCACGCCAAAGGCTTCATGCAGCACAACAACACCGCGGCGGGCCACCAGCACCACGAGACTCGGGGTGTCGCCGTTCGCGACCCAGCCGGCGGCCAGTTCGCGCAATCGCTCGATCCGGGCGGGGTCCATGCCGGCGTCTTCGGGCGTTCCCTTGCGCAAAACGTGATCTGGCATCGACGTCCTCCTCACGCGGGCAGTTTGGCCGCGAGCCCCCACGACAGTGTCGTTGTGATCCGCGGCTCCGCTCGCATTCCACCGATGTCCGGGTACTAATCGACGACCGCGGCGTGAACGGCGTTCTGGAACAGGTCTGCATTCACAACTGCCAGGTCCCGGTGCTGCCGCGGCGACACGCTAAGATAGACACCGACCAGGTCGCACTCAGGATCCGCCCAGATGAAGGCGCCACCATAGCCGATATGGCCAAAGGCCGACAGCGAGGCGAGCGCACCATTGTGCCGAAACCGGTCACCTGCCCCGAAAATAAACAAACCGTAGCCGTAGCCTCCACCCGACATCTCGTTATCCACCCGCTCGCCAGTCCTGGGCTCGAACCGGGTGTAGATCCGCGGAATTGCGGTGTCGACCTGATGACGGGTCATCGCGGCCACGCTCGCGGGACTGAGAATCCGCCGGCCGCCGTACGAGCCTCGATTGAGCAGCATCTGCAAGAACGCTGCGAGGTCTCCGGCCGTTGTCGTGACATGGGAACCTCCCCAGTCCGCGGCATCGCGCTCAGGATCGTCGATCCCCCGAAACCAGGCTCCTGCTTCGGTGGCGGGCATTCCCGGCGCGCGGTACACGCGCCGCTCACGCAGCGCCGCCGACAGCACGAAGTTGCTGTCGTGCATGCCAAGCGGTTCGAAGATGCGCGAGCGGACAAATTGCCAGAAGGGCTGACCGCTCACCCGGCGGACGATGTCGCCGAGCAGATAGTACCCGATACTTGAATAAAGCATCGCCGCGCCTGGACGGCATCCCAGCGGAGCGCCCGCGGCCAGGCGGATGAGCGTGTTGAGCTTCGGGTCCTGCCCAGTTGCCGGCGGTGGCAACTCGGACGACCAGGCGGCTGCTCCTGCGAAACGGGGGGCCAGCTTGAGATCGTCGATCCCCGATGTGTGGCACAACAGGTCGGCGACCCGGGCCTCCGCGAGCCCTTCCACGCCAGGCACATCCCACTCGGGGATGTAGTCGATGAACGGGCGGTTCAATCCGATCAGTCCGTCCTCGACAAGGCACAGCACCGCCGCCGCGGTAATCGACTTCGAGCACGACGAGATCGGAAAGATCGAATTGGGCCGCAATGTCGGCGTGGTATCTCCATGGCAGCGCACACCAAAGGCTTCACGCAGCACGACAACACCGCGGCGGGCCACAAGGACCGACACGCTTGGGGTGTCGCCGCACGCGACCCAGCCGGCGGCCAGTTCGCGCAACCGCTGGATCCGGGCCGGGTCCATGCCGGCGTCTTCGGGCGTCCCCTCGCGCAAAACGTGGTCAGGCATTTGCGTCCCCTCACTCGAGCAGGTCGGCCGCTTCACGCTGCGACAGGAAACGGGAGCGGGCCGGGGTGCCATTCAAAGTATCGGCGACCGCCATCAGCCGGTCGATCGCCATCCGGCGTTCCGTCACGGCCCGCTCGTCGCCAAGCTCATCCAATGCGGCCACCAGCGAGGCACGCAGCCGCCACGCAAGCGAGCCCCAGCCGAAGCTTTCTACAACGGTGAGTGCCGCGTCGGCCGCCTCACGGACTTCGGCGAACCGGCCGAGGGCGAGCAATGCGCGGACCCGCAGTTCCTCGGTGATCCAATACGCGCGTGTCAGTCCCTCAGCCTCAAGCTGTGGAAGCCGCCGCACACATGCTGCGAGCGCCGCGTCAGCGTTGCCGGCGAGGAGCAGCGCGGCCATCGGCGCCTCATCTACCAGACGTCCGCCGGCAGCCTCGATCGCCTGACGAAGCGTCGCCTCGCTGGTTCCTGCGGGATGGGTGGCCATGATCGCGAACGCCAGCAGATTATCGGCCCACGGAATCATCCAGGTCCGCTGCAACGCTTTGGCTTCGGCGTAGATGCGAGGAACTTCGTGCAAGACGCGGTCGAAGTCGCCGGCCGCCGCATGCCAGAACGTCTGCCCGAGCCGTTGGAAAGCCTGGCCGAACGGATGATCTTCGTCCGCCACTTCCTGTTCCAGCGCCTGCCATGCCGCGTCGAAGCGGCCTTGATCAACCAGGGCGAACGACCGGATGGTGCCATACTGCACCGGCGGAATGCCGAGCCGGACGGCCAGGGCCGTCGCGCGTTCGCTGCACGCGACACAGTCATTGAAGTCCGCCGCGCGCCAGTAGGCCCACATCGAATCAAACAGATGTTCGTTGAGCGCGATCAGGTCGCCGCGACGCTCCAAAGCGTTCGCGATATGCTCTGCACTGTCGCGGCGGACCGCGGCCGTTGCCATCCGCGACGTGGCCCGCAATGCGTCGACCTCCAGGTCCTCGTCGCCCAGATCGCGGGCGATCGACAAGGCTCGATTGGCGCTTTCGGTCGCGCGTGCCCGTAAATCAGGGTTGAAATCGACAAATCGGTGCATCGGGATCAGCGCGCGCGCCTCGCCGTGCCGGTCGCCGAGCTGGACGGCGAGCCGGAGCGCCCGTTCAAGCACTTCCAGCGATTGGGCGATCGCCGGGCGGTGGTCCAATCCCACCACGTAATAGGCGCGTCCGAGCCGCAGCAGAGCCTCCATCTCCTCGGCGGTGGCGCCCTCCTTCGCCGCCTCGCTGACCGCGGCTTCCAGGTCGGACGCAGCCTCGCGGCCGCGGAACAATCCGAGCAACAGTTCGCCGCGCGCGCGCAATGCGCCACGCCGGGTGGGCCCTGCATCTGCCAATTCGGCCGCGCGTGCGAACAGCGTCAGGGCTTCGGGCGTCGCGAGGCGGGACGCTGCCGCGGCGCCGGCCTGGTTCAGGTAGTTCGCCGCCCGCTCGCGCGCGCCGGCCTGCGCCAGGTGATAGGCAAGATCGCTGACATACTCATCGAGATGTCCGGAATGCTGCGCTTCGATCGTGTCGGCGACACGGCGGTGCAGGCGTTGCCGCCGCACGAACGACATCCGGCCGAGCAATGTCTGGCGGATCTGTTCGTGGGCGAAAACGAAGCGGGGATGCCGTCCGCTTTCGGCGATCAACAGCCGCGCGCGTTCGGCTTCGTCCAGGGCGTCGAGCAAATCGTCCTCGGTCTCCTGCGCAAGAGCTGACAGGAATTCGAACGTGAAGGTCCGGCCGACGCATGCGGCCGTTGTCAGGATGCGTTGCGCAACATCGCTGGTGCGGTCGATGCGGCGTCCGAGTACGAGCCGGATCGTTTCCGGCACCTCGATTTCGCCGATCTCGACCTGCGGCAGCCATTTGCCCTCTGCATCGGTCAATCTTTGCTCTTCGGCGAGGTGGCGATAGACCTCCTCCACGAAGAACGGCACGCCTTCGGTCTCGCTGTAGATCAGGCGGACCAGGCGTTCGGGCGGTTCCTGGCCGGACAGCGCACGCAGCATGGCGGCGACGTCGACGGCGCTCAGACGCTTGAGCGTGATGCGCGATACCGCCTGGAGCCGGGACAGATGCTCGATACCCCGCGTGAACGGATCCTTTGGTCCGAGGTCGACATCGCGATATGTTCCGACCACCAGCATTGCCGCGCGCCCGGCCCGGCGCGCTACACTTTCAAGCAGTTGCGTCGTGGACTCGTCCGCCCAGTGCAGGTCTTCCAGCACCATGAGCATGGGTTAAATTGCCGCCGCACGCTGGCAGAAATCGCACACGCTCTCGAACATGTAGTGCCGGGCCTGATCGGTCGGCAGCGCCAAAGGCGGGGGAAGGTCGGGAAAGGCGAGATGCACTTTCGGAACGAAGCGGGCGATCTCGGGTCCGGCAACGCCCATCGCGGTGCGGAAGACGTCGCGGGACGTCACGGTGAGGCCGTACTCGATGGCCTCCACGAACGGGACGTAGGGCGGCGCGCCTTCCATGTCGTAGCACTGCCCGCGGACGACAAACATGCCGCGGGCTTTCGCTTCGGCGGCGATCTCGTCAACCAGCCGCGTCTTGCCGAGACCGGCCTCACCGGCGATCAGCGCGACGCCGCCGCTACCGGCGATGGCGCGGTCCACCGCCTGGCGCAACAGCGACCTTTCCTCCGAGCGGCCGATGTAGGGCGTGCGGCCCATGCCGAACGGCGCTTCGATGCCGCTGACGTTGCCGGTGGTGGTCGCGGCGGCGCTGGGGATGGCGGTGGGGATCTCGGGGATGGTCGGCTGGATCGGTACGGGCTCAGGGCGCCATGCCACCTCCCACAGGCGCCAGCGCTCGGGAAATCCCTTCAGGCGGACCCGCGTCTGAGCGCCAAATACGACATCCTTCGACGCGCCAAGGACGGTTTTCACCACGTCCGAGACCAGGATTTGCTCGCCCTCGGCCCGGGCCATAATGCGCGCCGCGGCGTCAACGCTGGTGCCGAACAGATCGTCGCCGACGAGGATCGCTTCGCCGGTGTGAATTCCGATACGCACTTTCACGGCATGGACCGGATGCTGGTGATTGTAGTCGTGCAGCGCGCGTTGAATGCCGATGGCGCACTCGACGGCCTTGCGCGCGGAGTCGAACGCCACCATGAAACTGTCGCCGATCGTCTTGACCTCGCGGCCGGCATGTTGCGCGAGTTGCTGCCGCACCAGATCGTTGTGCGTGTTCATGATCGCGTGGGCGGCTGCTTCACCCTGGTGCTGACGCATGCCGACCGAACCGACGACATCGGTGAACAACACTGTCACGGTGGTCGTCTCGGTCATGCGGCGTCGTTATCCCCACTGTCGGCCGTTTCGCTTCACGCGTCGCCGGTCGGAGAGTTGCATCGTGCGCGTGTTGGCATTGTCCGCCGCCCGCGCCATCTGCGTCCGTTCGTTTTACTCCGCAATCCCGCCATCTCCAACGGCAGTCGATACGGAAGCCAAAGGTAACTGCGCTGGCCCACTACCGAGCGGCCAATGACTGAGTAGGTTGACGACTATACGTGGCGCGCGTATAAGCTATTGCCATGCCATGAGACCGCACCGGACCAAGCTGGCCGGGCAAATCCACGTCGATCGATGGAGCTGCCCATGCCCTCGTAGGAGCTGTCGCCAAGAGTTTGGCACCTCGTCGCACTGAAGTGGGAGATAGGCGACTTTGGCTACGCCGTGCTTTCGGACGGGGCTGCGGAACTGGAGATCATGTTCTACGCCGAGTTGCACGACCGGATGATCGGGCTGCGAAGGCTGGACATTCAAGGCGCTGGGCCGAATGTCCTCGGTTGGACAGAGTTGCGCCACCTGGCTCAGCAGGCAATGGAGGTTCTGGATGTCGACGAACTCCGAATTGAGGGCGCGGTTCGCACGTCTGGGGCCGGCCCGGGACGCCGACCCGCCCCCCTCGTTTTCCGGCGATGTCGTTAGCCTGGTGCTGCGGCTGGTCGGTCCACTTGATAAGCCGATTTCGGTTGCCAAGCGATTCTACGCCGCTGGTCTGACGTTGCGTGCTGCGCATGCGGTGATCAATCGGTTGGCCGAGACGCGGTTAGCAACCTGTCGGATCGCCGAGGGTGCGGATATCCCCGCGCTCGCCGCCGACCTGGTGGCAATGAACGTGCACACCTATCGCCGTCGCCAGCCCGATCCCGGGATTATCGTCGCGGTGCGGGCTCGTCACGGATTGTCGCAGCGCGAATTTGCCGAGGTGCTCGGCATCGACATCGATACGCTGCAGAATTGGGAGCAGGGACGGAACAAGCCGGATGGGGCGGCGCTGAGTTTGGTTATGGTGTTCGATAAGGCGCCCGAATTGATCCAACAGACGACATTCGAGCCAGTGGCCTGAGGGCGGCGTCGCCGGCGTAACGAACACGGTATGGATTTCGAACCATCGTGCTGCCGCGCGGGACGCACCGGACGCGGCCGCCACTCAATTCCTCGCGTTTCCGTGACACCGCGAGACCGGGGCATATGGCGCGACCCTCCGATCCGCCAAGTGCGCATCGTGCATAGCAGTCTGTCCTCGTGCGGTGGAACGCATCGCGCCACGGCATCCCACCTGCCAGCCGGCAGATGGAGAGCCGGGAATGGAACAGATCGAGATTGATGGCACGGGTATGACATCGTCGCGCATTGCGCTCGGCACCTGGGCGATCGGCGGCTGGATGTGGGGCGGCACCGACGAGCGCGAGGCGATCGCGACGATCCACGCCGCTCTCGATCGCGGCATCACGATGATCGACACCGCGCCGGCCTATGGTTTCGGCCGCTCCGAGGAGATCGTCGGCCAGGCGCTGGCGGCCGGCGGACGGCGCGACCGCGTGCTGATCGCGACCAAGGTGGGGCTCAACTGGCACGACGGGCAGGTGTTCCGTGATGCCGGCGCGGCACGGGTGCGCCAGGAGGTCGAGGACTCGCTGCGCCGGCTGCGCACCGACGTCATCGATCTGTACCAGGTCCACTGGCCGGATCCGGCCGTGCCGATCGAGGAGACCGCCCGCGAACTCGAGCGGCTGTTTCGCGCCGGCAAGATCAACGCTGTTGGCGTCAGCAATTTTTCCGCTGCGCAGATGGAGCAATTCCGCGCGGTGGCGCCGCTGCACGCGGTGCAGCCGCCATACAATCTGTTCGAACGCGACGCCGAGGCCGACGTGCTGACTTACGCGCAGCGCAATGGCCTGACGGTGCTGGCTTATGGCGCGCTGTGCCGCGGACTGCTGACCGGGCGGATGCGGGCCGATACGCAGTTCACCGGCGACGACCTGCGGCGGGTCGATCCGAAGTTCCGGGCGCCTCGTTATGCGCAATACCTGGCGGCGGTGGATGCGCTGGCGGCGTTCGCGCGGGAGCGTTACGGGCGCAGCGTGCTGGCATTGGCGGTGCGCTGGATTCTGGATCGCGGGCCGACGATCGCGCTGTGGGGTGCGCGGCGGCCGGATCAGCTCGATCCGGTGGCGGACGCAATGGGATGGTCGCTGGACGAAGCTGCGATGTTGGAGATCGAGGCGATCGTGCGGCGCCATGTCACCGACCCCGCCGGGCCGCAGTTCATGGCGCCTCCGGCACGGGCGGCGCAGCGTTCGGCGGCATGATCGCGGGGCCCGCCGATCCCGGTGCGGGGCTGTCGGGATCGGCGCTCGAAGGCGAAGGCAATCGCAGGGCTGACAGCGCGCCGGTTTGACGCCATGTTATCGGCATGAGCGACACAGACTTCGACAGCGCGCTGATCGCTTCGTTCTTCCGCCTGGCGGCGGAGCGTGGCTGGACCAGAACGAGCGTGGCCGAGGCGGCGCGGGCGGCGGCGCTGCCGCTGGCGGAAGCTCGGGTGCGGTTCCCCGGGCATGGCGCCGTGCTGCGGCAGTTCGGCCGGATGGCGGATCGGGCGGCGCTCGCCGAAACGCCGACCGAGGGCACGGTTCGCGACAAGCTGTTCGACCTGCTGATGCGGCGGTTCGATGCGTTGCAGGCGCACCGCGCCGGTGTCGCCGCGCTGCTGCGCGCGTTGCCGACCGAGCCGCCGACGGCGCTGCTGCTGGCCTGTGCGACAAAGCGCAGCATGCGGTGGATGCTGGAGGCGGCGGGCGTGTCCACCGCCGGCCTGCGCGGCGAGCTTCGGGTGCGCGGCCTGGTTGCGGTCTGGGTGTGGACGCTGCGGGCGTGGGAACGTGACGAGAGCGCAGACCTTTCGGGCACGATGGCGGCGCTGGATGCGGCGCTGCGGCGAGCCGAGCGGCTGGCCGGCTGGCTGGGCGGCAGCGGCCGCGACGCTGTGCCGGAGGAGGCGCCCGACGCGGGCGAGGCGGACGCCTCGGCTGCCGAGCCGGACGCCGAGCCGAACGGTCCGGCGCCCGATGGTCCGATCGCCTGAACGGTTTGCCCCGCGCGCTCGCTCGATCCTGAATTGGGTCCGGCCGAGCTACGCTGGCGGGCATGCACAACCCGACGTAATATCGGCAGCGAAACTCAGGCGAGCAAAGGAGCCGAGCCATGGCCAGCGGTCCACAATCCAAGCCGGGGGCGACGAAAGCCTCGTCGGGCGCCGGGTTCTCCGGAGATTTCACCAAGCTGTTCAGCGAGCTGAAGCTGCCGGCGATGCCAGACATGGAAGCGTTCATCGCCGCCAACAGGCGCAATATCGAAACCTTCACCGCGGCCAACCGCGTCGCGATGGAAGGCGCGCAGGCGATCGCACGGCGCAACATGGAGATCATGCAGCAAAGCATGGCGGAGTTGACCGACGGCATGAAGGCGCTGGCGTCGGTGGAAGGTCCGCAGGCGAAAGCGGCGAAGCAGGCCGAGATGCTGAAGCTGGCCTATGAGCGCGCGGTTGCGAACATGCAGGAGATGCGCGACCTGATCCAGCAGTCCAACGCCGAGGCGCTGGCGCTGATCAACCAGCGCTTCGTGGAAGCGATGGATGAGGTGAAGGCGCTGGCGGAGGGGAAGTAGTTTGGTCGAGCCCAATAGCTGTCAGGGTAAGCGCGCAACGCAGTAAGGCGACGCCCAACAATGAACGAGTTGGCTGGTGGCACGCTGATCCGTTCTCCCGTCATGGCCCGCCCATGGCCCCGGGCGCTTGTCCCGGGGCTTGTGCCGGCCATGACGGGGACGCGTGGTCCAGGCGCCAAGTGACGCATCTTTTGTTGGACGTCGCCTAAAAAGCCCTCCCCCTCGCTCAGGGGGAGGGGCAGTATTCGTCTCCGCTACCCATCCCTCGCCGCGTCGAGATAGGTCGGGGCGCCTTCGAGGTACTTGCATCGTGGTGGCCTGGAGTTCCTCCGGGGTAACCGGAGCGGCGTCGCCGCCAAGGCACTCGGCAAGAAAGTTCTCCGCCACCGCAACGAATGCGAGCTGGTTTTCCGGCCGGACGAAACCGTGGCCTTCGTCGGGATACAGCAGATACGTGACGGGGACGCCGTTGGCTTGCATCGCCGCGACCATCTGGTCCGACTCCGACTGCTTCACGCGCGGATCGTTGGCGCCCTGCGCGACTAATAGCGGCCGGCGGATGTTGCCTGCGCTGTGCAGCGGCGAACGTTCACGCAGCAACGCGCGGCCTTCCTCGGTGTTCGGGTCGCCAAGGGCGCCGATGAGCTGGGCGCGAAACGACGCCCAATAGGGCGGGACGGTCGCCATCAGCGTCTCCAGATTTGACGGCCCGACGATATCGACCCCGCAGGCATAGAACTCCGGATTGCGCGTCATGGCGGCGAGCACGGCGTAGCCGCCATAACTGGCGCCGAAGATGGCGAGCCGGGACGCGTCCGCGATGCCGACCCGCAGCGCCCAGGCGACCGTGTCCAGCAGATCGTCGTCCATGCGCCGGCCCCACTCCCGGTTGCCGGCGTTGATGAAGCGCTTGCCCAGGCCGGTAGACCCGCGGAAGTTGACGCTGAGCACGGCGTAGCCTCGGTCGGCGAGCCACTGGGCGTAGGAGTTGTAGCCGAACGTATCGCGCGCCCAGGGTCCGCCATGCACCAGCAACACCATGGGCGCCGGCTCGGTTGGCCGCCCGGTACCGTTGGGGTCGAGGCGGCGTGGCAGCGTCAGATAGGAGACCAGCTTGCTGCCGTCGCGGGCCGGGATGGTGACCGGGTGCATGCTGGCGAGCGGCGCGCCGTGAAGGTCGGGGCGCGTCTCGTAAAGCTTGTCAATCGTGCCTGCCGCGCGGTCGTACAGATAGGCGACTCCAGGCCTGATGTCGGACCGCGCGCCGACGATCCACGTCCGATCGTCCTCGGTGCGGCTCATGATCCACCAGTCGCCAAGCCCCTGCGCGCCCAGGAACTCCAGGTCCGCTTGCACGGCGGGGTCGAGCGCAACGTAGGCCATGCGCTCCACCGTCACCGCGTAGGCCAGCGGGGCGTAGGTGTCGCGGTCGGTGATCAGGCCGCCGATGTCGGCCTCCGCGTGTTCCGCCAGCACGCGCTGCGCGCCGGTGGTGAGGTCGATGGCCAGCAGCGCCGCGGTGTCGCGGCCTCGGCTGTCGCGCAGATAGAGCGTATTGCCGTCGGCGCCGAGGTGGCTGACATCGGTGGCGAAGACGTCCTCGGGGGGGACATGGCTCCATTCCGCCCAGTACCGTCCGGGGCGGGGCGCACCATGTCCATGCCGCCGTCCGGGGTGGACCGCAGCGCCAGGCGGGGGACGAAGCGATCATCCGACAGGAAGCCGGCGAAGCCTGGGTTCTCGGCGACCAGCGTGGTTTCGCCGGTGGCGATCTCGACCCGGTAGAGATCGGGGTATCTCGGGTCGCGCTGGTTGTGGGTGACCAGCACCGCGCCGCGCACGTGACGGCTGGCGCCGGCCGGCGTGGCACGCGCGCCCTCCGGCGTCAGCGGCCGGATCTCGCCGCTGCCGACATCCACAGCGTGCAGGCGCCAGTTCTCGTCGCCGTCGCGATCCTGGAGGAACAGCAAGTGCCGGCCGTCATAGGCCCAGTAGTAGTCGCGCACGCCGCGTTTAGTGTCGCGCGTGAGCGGCCGCGCATCCGCCGGCTGGTGGAGCAATACGGTCCAGATGTTGAGGACGCCGTCGAGCGGGGCAACCCAGGCGAGGCGGCTGCCGTCCGGGCTGATGGTGCCGGCCAACCGGTTGGGGTTGCCGAACAGTCGGGCGCGCGGGATCAAGGGCGCTGGCATCGGAGTTTCCGGTTGGTTGCGAGCGCCGCGGCTGTCCCCGTCCATCGCCGATTGGCGGCGCTATCGCCATGCTACGCTGCCGCCGAACCCCTGCTCAAGGAATGCCCGCCGCCGGAAACAATTCGTCCAGGTGCAGTGGAGCTTCGGTTCGCGACCGAGATTTGATTGCAAACGCCAAAGACCGACCCACGAATGGTCCGCACCCGCCATCTCATTCGGCGTGGCACGGTGCCGGAGCGTCAATCCGTAAGCCGCTTGGTATGCGTTGCGCTTGGGCCGCAGCTTGCAGAAAGGCGTGCATCGCCGCGCGGGATGTCAAATGCTGTACCTGTTTGGATTACGCTGCGTGTGAACCGGGGATAACCCAAGGCTATCGCATTTGGCGGCAGCCTCGCGATAGCAAGAAAGCTTTTAACACGGAGACAGAACGAGGGCCACGGAGAACCACGGAGGCTGCGTGCCCGGCCGGGGCAGCGGGGGCCGGCACGCTGGCCTCCGTGGTCTCCCGTGGCCCTCGTTCTGTCTCCGGGTTAAAAGTTTTGCGGTGTTGCCGGCGCGTCTGCGGTTCAGGGTTTTCGCAGCGCCCAGATCGCGGCAGATGCATAACATCGTTCAAGATTTTCGCACCAAGAGCCAGCGTCGAAGAGCAACGGCTGACCAGACCGCCTCGACCAGGCCAAACGGCCAGGCCCCCTGGAGGAAGCCATAGGCAGAGCCGAGGGCACACGAGCCAGCGAAGCACAGCACGAACCAGTGACTCCGGGCTTCGAATGCGTAGCACACCAGCATTGCCGACACGGCAAAGAGACCGAAGAGCGTGAGGGCATCCATCCCGAGAACTTATCGCATTGCGTAGCTCAGGCAGACCGCGTGAAAGCCTGATATCGAAATAGCAACAAACAATCTTGTTGTCCTCCGGCGTCCTCTTGAGAAAGGTCCGGCTGCCGACAATTGCAGCAAGCCCACTCCCATGCTCTGCACTTGATTGGCTGCATAGCGCCTCAGCGTGTCTGCCCGCTGCGCGATTTCGGCAAACCGCGACTTCGAAATCCAGCGAATTGCCAATTTACCCTCACGCGGCTCGGTTCATCGGTGTGCATCGGTGGTTCCAGCCCTTGCCTGGCACGCCGCCGATGAAACCGCTCAAGGTAGTGGAACCACCGATGCACCGAGCCGCGTGAAGCGGGCTGTCGCATCTGGCAATTGCCTGACGCAAGCAAGCCGCGTTGCCCGTGGGCACCGGCGATCCGGGCTTTGGCGGAATACCCTTCCCGGCAAATGCGGTAGCCCTGCGCGCACGGCCCCTTGACCTTCCAGTGCTGGTAACCCCCATCTGCACATCGAACAGACGCAGAGCCCGCCACCATGACTGCCGCCGCCTCGCCCGCTGCCCTGCAACACCTCGCCGTCAGCGGCATGACCTGCGCTGGGTGCGTCAACGCCGTCACCCGCGTGCTGGCCCGGGTGCCGGGCGCAGCCGATGTCCGGGTGACGCTGGAAACCGGCCGAGCGGACGTGGCCGGCAGCGCCGCCCCGGACGCATTGCTCGCGGCTGTGCGCAAGGCTGGGTACGGCGCGGAGCTGGTCGCCTCCTAGGGCAGGGCCACCGATGGACAGTCTCATCGCCGCACCGGCCGCTCCGGCTTCCGCACCTCCGGCGAAGGACCGCCGGCAGCACGTGCGGGTGCCGATCGCGGGCATGACCTGCGCTACCTGCGCTGGCCGGGTGGAGGCCGCGCTGAACGCTGTTCCGGGGGTCGCCGCCACGGTGAACCTGGCCGACGAACAGGCCGACCTTCGGTTCGATCCGGACCAGGCCACGCCGGCCCGCATCGCCGACGCCGTCGAGGCCGCCGGCTACGACATCCGGCCGGCCCGGCGGGACCTCGCAATCTCGGGCATGACCTGCGCCACCTGCGTTGGCCGGGTAGAGCATGCCCTTGCCGCCGTGCCGGGCGTGCTGCGCGCCGAGGTCAACCTGGCGACGCAGCGAGCGATGGTGGAGGGGCTGGGCGGCCTGCTGCGCCCGGCCGCGCTGATCGAGGCGGTGCAGGATGCCGGCTACGACGCCACGCTGCTGACGGGCGACGCCGCGCAGCAGCGCGCCGCGGAGGATGCCGACGCCGCCCGGCAGCGGCGCCTGCTATGGAGCGTCGCCGCCGCCGCGGTGCTGAGCGTGCCGCTGCTGCTGCCGATGACCGGGGTGGCGCTGCCCGGCTGGGTCGAGCTGATGCTGGCGACGCCGGTGCAGTTCGGCATCGGAGCACGGTTCTATGTCGCGGCCTGGAAGGCGCTACGGGCGCGCACGGGGAACATGGACCTGCTGGTCGCGCTGGGTACCTCCGCGGCATATCTCTACAGCGTGGTCCAGGTGGCGGTTGGCGGGGGCCGACCGACCTATTTCGAGGCCGCTTCGGTGGTCATCACCCTGGTGCTGTTCGGCCGCTGGCTGGAGACGCGGACGCGGCGCGCCACCGGTGATGCGATCCGCGCCCTGCGCGCGCTGCGCCCGGACACCGCGTGCGTCGAGCGCAATGGGGTGGAGCAACGGGTGCCGGTCGGGGCGGTGCGGCAGGGCGACGTCGTGGTGGTGCGTCCGGGAGAGCAAATCCCGACCGATGGCTGCATCCTGGGTGGCTCGTCCCAGGCCGACGAGAGCCTGCTGACCGGCGAGAGCCTGCCGGTGGACAAGCGGCCGGGCGACGGCGTCGCCGGCGGATCGATCAACGGCAGCGGCCTGCTGCGGGTGCGGACCACGGCGGTAGGGGCCGACACGACGCTCGCCCGCATCATCGCGCTGGTCGAGGCAGCGCAGACGCACAGGGCCCCGGTGCAGCGGATGGTGGATCGGGTGGCGGCAGTGTTCGTGCCGGTCGTGTTGGTCTGCGCTTTGGTTGCGTTGGGCGGCTGGTGGGTGATCGGGGGAAACTTCGCGGCGGGGCTGATCGCCGCGGTGTCGGTGCTGGTGATCGCCTGTCCGTGCGCGCTGGGGCTGGCGACGCCGGCCGCGCTGATGGCCGGGACCGGCGCGGCGGCGCGGGCCGGCATCCTGATCCGCGATGCGGAGGTGCTGGAACGTGCCAGACGTATCGACACGGTGGTGCTGGACAAGACCGGCACGCTTACCGAGGGGCGGCCGGTGGTGACGGAGGTGTTGCTAGCGGCGGCGGCGGACGAGGCAAGCCTCCTTGCGCTCGCGGCGGCGGCGCAGACCGGAAGCGAGCATCCCCTGTCCCGCGCCGTCCTGGCTCGCGCGGCCGGGCTGACATTGCCACCCCTGGGCGACTTCCAGAGCCACGCGGGACTGGGTCTGACCGCGACGGTCGGCGGGCGGCGTATCGCCATCGGCAACCGGGCGCTGATGCGAGAACACGAGGTCGCGCTGACGCTGGACGCGGCGGCCGGGGCGCTGGAGGCGCGAGGCCGCTCCGTCATGTTCGTCGCCGCGCTGGCGCAGCCTCCCATGCTGCTGGGCGCCATCGCGGTGACCGACCCGGTACGGCCCACCGCTGCGGCTGCGCTGCGCCGGCTGGAGGCGTTGGGCATCGCCACCGTGCTGCTGACCGGCGACAATCACAGGACCGCGGCAGCGGTTGCGGCTGAACTCGGGATCGCCGAGGTCCGCGCGGAGGTGCTGCCAGCCGGGAAGGCAGCCGAGATCGCCAGGCTGCAACACGGTGGAAAGTGCACTGCGATGGTCGGGGACGGGGTGAACGACGCTCCGGCGCTGGTGCAGGCCGACCTCGGGATCGCCATGGGCAGCGGCGCGGATGTCGCCGTGCAGGCGGCCGGGATTACGTTAATGCGCTCCGACCCGATGCTGATCGCCGACGCCATCGCCATCAGCCGGGCGACGGGCAAAAAAATCCGGCAGAACCTGTTCTGGGCGTTCGCCTACAACGTGGTGGGCATTCCCCTGGCCGGGTTCGGGCTGCTCTCGCCGATGATTGCCGGGGCGGCGATGGCGTTCTCCTCGGTCAGCGTGGTGTCGAACGCGCTGCTGTTGCGCCGCTGGCGGCCGGCGCAGCCGGGAATGGAGGGCCGGCCATGAGCATTACCATCGGCGAGGCGGCGTCGCGCTCCGGCGTGCCGGCGAAGACCATCCGGTATTATGAGCAAATCGGGCTGATTGGGGTGGCGGAGCGGGGGGACAACCAGTACCGCAGTTATCGGGATGCCGATGTAGAGATGCTGCGCTTCATCGGGCGGGCTCGGCGGCTGGGGTTCTCGGTGCAGGACCTGAAGCAGCTTGTGGCGTTGTACCGGGACCGCGGGCGGGCCAGCGGCGACGTGAAGGCGCTGGCGCTGGAGCATATCGGGCGGATCGATCGCAAGCTGGAGGAGTTGCGAACGGTGCGGGCGGCGCTGGCGGATCTGGCGGCACGCTGTCACGGGGACTCGCGGCCGGAGTGCCCGATCCTGGACGAGCTGGCGGGCGGGACGGCCGGCGGCGCCAACGCTGGGGCGTAGCGGGCGCCGCCGCGCTGGCGGGGCCCGAACATGGTGCGCCCGACGAAGCCGGCCGCGTGTGTTCGCGAGCGCCAATCCCGAATGAAGACCGCGACGCGAGGTCATGCGCGGTGGGCTTCGCCTCAGCCACGATTTTCGCAGAATTAATACACGCGGGACGGGCAACGATTCCGCTGGATGGGTGGCAAGGCCATCCAATTGATGTACGATGGGTCATAGATGCGCGGCATGACCACGCGGGGGCCGAGGCCGTGGACCGATTGACCAGTATGACGGTGTTCGTTCGGGTAGCCGCGGCGCGCAGCTTTTCGGCCGCCGCACGAGAACTCGGCATTTCCCAGGCGACGGCCAGCAAGCACGTTCAGACGCTGGAAGGGTGGCTCGGCACGCGGCTGTTGCAGCGCACGACCCGACGCGTCGCCCTGACCGACGCCGGGGCAAGCTTCTTTTCGCAGTCCACGCACATCCTGGAAGAGATGGAAGCAGCGCGGCAGACCGGGCGGGCGGGCGAGAACCTGCGCGGCAACCTGCGGATCACCGCACCGGTGGGATTCGGCATGGTGCGGCTGGCGCCGCTGCTGGCTGAGTTCATGGCCGAGAACCCGGACCTGCTGCTGACCGTCACCCTGTGCGACCGCGCGGTGGATGTGATCGAGGAAGGCTATGACCTGGCGATCCGCTTCGGCGCCGGTCCGTGCAACGACACCAGGCTGACCCTGCACCGGTTCCGGCCGCTGCGTTTCGTCATCTGTGCCGCCCCCATCTATCTGGCGGCGCATGGCAGGCCGGAGGTGCCGGCCGACCTGGAGCGGCATGTGTGCCTGACCGAACTCCGCCATCCGGGCGACATCTGGCGCTTTGCCGGCCCGGACGGCGATACCGAGGTGACGGTGAGCGGCCAGTTGAGGGCGGACTGCGGCATGCTGCGCCGCGGAGCCGCGTGCACTGGGGCCGGCGTGCTGCTGGCGCCGGAGTTCCTGGTCGAGGCGGACATCGCCTCCGGTGCGCTGGTACAACTGCTGCCGGCCTACCGGCCGCCGTCGGGGAGCCTCGATGCGGTGTGCGCCGCCAACCGGGGGGCCGCGCAAAAGGTGCACAGTTTCATTGCGTTCCTCACCGCGCGGCTGGGGGAGTAGGGCGACGCCGGCGGCTTGATCTGCGTCAATGACACCTCGCCTGCGGCGCGGGAGACGTTGTCGGCGCGACAGTGCGGGGGATGCGGATCACCGCTCCTTGTGTCGTGGCCGGCCTTCGCCGGCCACGACACAAGGAGCAGCGATCGACTGGCAGTTGAATTCGATGATGCCCCCGCGAGTCCCAAGGACAGCATGAACTACGTCTTCCAGTTCGGCGACGTGTGGGCGGCATGGCCCGATTTGCTCTGGGGATGCTGGCTCACCATCCAGCTTTCGGCCGTCTCCATGGTGCTCGGACTGGTGGTCGCCGTGTTCGGCGCGCTGGGCAAGACCATGGGGCCGAAGCCGGTGCGCTGGCTGGTGGACGCCTATGTCGAAGTCATCCGCAACACGCCGTTCCTGGTGCAGATTTTCATCATCTTCTTCGGCCTGCCGCGCGCCGGCATCATGCTGAGTTCGAACCAGGCCGCGCTGCTGGCGATGGTGGTGAATGTCGGCGCCTATGCCACGGAGATCGTGCGCGCCGGCATCGAAAGCATCGGCCGCGGCCAGATCGAGGCCGGCCTGGCACTGGGCCTGCGCCCGCTGCAAGTGTTCCGCTACGTCGTGCTGTTCCCCGCACTGGCCACCGTCTATCCGGCGCTGTCCAGCCAGTTCATCCTGCTGATGCTCAATTCGAGCGTGGTCTCGACGATCTCGGCGCAGGAACTGACGGCGACCGCCAACGACCTGCAATCGCGCACCTTCCGCAGTTTCGAGATCTACATCGTCGTGACAGGCATCTACCTGGCGTTGTCGATGCTGTTCTCCAGCGCGTTCGGCGGCATCAACCGGGCGGTGTTCGCCCGCCCCGGTCAGCGCTGAGGCGAACGGCACACGATGCGCGCATTCGGCATCCACGAAGCGGAATTCATCGTCGCGGCGGTGCGCTGGACGCTGCTGCTGTCGCTGCTGGCGTTCACCGGCGGCGGCATCGTCGGGCTGTTGATAGCGTTGGCCCGCACCGCGCCTCCGGCGTGGCTGCGCCGCGTGGCGGCCGGCTACATCCAGGTGTTCCAGGGCACGCCGCTGCTGATGCAGCTCTTCCTGGTGTTCTTCGGCGCCAACCTGTTCGGCGCCGACGTCGCCCCGCTGACCTCGGCCGCCATCGCGCTGACCCTGAACGGCGCGGCGTTCCTCGGCGAGATCTGGCGCGGCTGCATCCAGGCGATCCCGACCGGACAATGGGAGGCCGCAACGGCGCTGGGCATGCGGCACCTGGCGCGCATGCGCTACGTGATCCTGCCGCAGGCCGGCAAGCTCGCCATCGCGCCCACCGTCGGCTTCCTGGTGCTGCTGCTGAAGAGCACGTCGCTCGCCTCGATCATCGGCTTTGTCGAGGTGACCCGGGCCGGGCAGATCATCAACAACGTGACGTTCCGGCCGTTCCTGGTGTTCGGCATCGTCGCCGCGATCTACTTCGCGCTGTGCTGGCCGCTGTCATTGCTCAGCCAGCGGCTGGAACAACGGTTCGGCACCGTGCCGCGCTGAACACCGCATCGCATTCGCGGGCAGGCAGCCGACCGCGAGGGCATGCATCTTTCTCGGCCGCAGGGAGACGTTCGATGGCTTCGGAAGCTTCACCAGGGTTCGCCCGCCGGCCGCTGGCCGCGCTGGGACTGACCGGATTGGCCATCGCCGCGTTCGGCGCCAGCCAGCCGGCCGCGGCGCAGGGCGTCGATGACATCCTGGGCAAGAAGAAGCTGCAGGTCGGCATCCTGGTGGACCTGCCGCCGTTCGGCGTGGTCAACGCATCGGGCGGTTACGAAGGCTATGACGTCGATGTCGCCACGCTGATGGCGAAATACCTCGGCGTCGAGCTGGAACTGGTGCCTGTCACCGGTCCGAACCGCATCCCCTATTTGCTCACCAACAAGGTGGACGTGCTGGTGGCGACGTTCGGCATCACGCCGGAGCGCGCGCGGCAGGTGCAGTTCGCCATCCCCTATAGCAGCATCGACATCGTGCTGATGGCGCCGAAGACCCTGTACGATCGCCAACGCCGGCGATCTCAAGCCACTGAAGGTCGGCGTCGCGCGGGCCAGCACGCAGGACACCGCGATCACCGCCGCCGCGCCGCAGGGCACGCGGATCATGCGCTTCGACGACGACGCCACGACAGCGCAGGCGCTGCTGTCCGGCCAGATCGATGCAATCGGGGTGAACACCATCACCGGCAAACAGATTCAGACGATGAATCCAGGCGCCGGCTACGAGACCAAATTTACGCTGCGGCACCAACCGAACGGCATCACGCTGCGCCGCGGCCAGACCGATCTGCATCAATGGGTGAACACGTTCGTCTACTTCATCAAGAACAACGGCGAGCTGGACGCGATCTGTCAGAAGTGGCTCGGCGTCCCGTTGCCGGAACTGCCGGTGTTCTAACGGCCCATAATACCAACCCGCCGAACGATTGAACTCTCGGCCGCTTCGCACGGACCGCCCCAACCGTCATGGCCGGGCTTGACCCGGCCATCCATCGCGGCACCGTGCTACATGGATGGCCGGGTCAAGCCCGGCCATGACGGTTGGGGCGGTTTGGTAAAAGGATCAGATTTCCGCATGAACGAAGTGCCCGCGGCGGATGACTGCATCGTCACGATGGATGGCGTCGAAAAATATTTCGGCGCCTTCCGTGCGCTGCACGACATCTCGCTGCGCGTGCGCCGGGGCGAGCGCATCGTGTTGTGCGGCCCGTCCGGCTCCGGCAAGTCCACGCTGATCCGCTGCATCAACCAGCTTGAGCACCATCAGGCCGGACACATCACCTTCGACGGCATGGAGGTCGGCCCGCGCACCAGGGGACTCGATCGTGTCAGGCGCGAGATCGGCATGGTGTTCCAGTCGTTCAATCTGTTTCCGCATTTGACGGTGTTGCAGAACTGCGTGCTGGCGCCGATCAGGGTGCGCGGCATGGCGCGGGACGAAGCCGAGAACTCTTGCCCGCGAATTGCTGCAGCGCGTGCGCATTCCGGAGCAAGCCGAGAAGTATCCGGCACAGCTTTCCGGCGGCCAGCAACAGCGGGTGGCGATCGCCCGTGCGCTGTGCATGCACCCGAAGGTAATGCTGTTCGACGAGCCGACCTCGGCGCTCGATCCCGAGATGGTCAAGGAAGTGCTGGAGACCATGATCGGCCTGGCGGAGGACGGCATGACGATGCTGTGCGTCACGCACGAGATGGGCTTCGCCCGCCGCGTCGCGCATCGCGTGGTGTTCATGGACCAGGGCGAAATTGTCGAACAGGCGCCGCCGGAAGAGTTCTTTGCCAACCCGCGCAACGAGCGCGCGCGGTTGTTCCTCGGCCAGATCCTGTCGCATTAACGGCACCAATCAACCTCTCCCGCGGGAGCGGGAGAGAGAGCCTGACCCCGGGCACTTGACCCGAGGATGGGGGTGATCGGATCGGCACGCTATTATCCGCAGATCGCCGTCCTCCTCAGGCCGAACCCGCATCCATCGGAGGCGGCGTTGCATCTTATACCAACCCGCCGAACGATTGACTCTCGACCGCTTCGCACGGACCGCCCTGACCGTCATGGCCGGTCTCGGCTGCCATGGTCGTGGGCGGTTCGCGCACGCGCCGAGCGGCGGCCCAGGAACCCCGTGAAGTTACTTTCGCCCGCAGCAATTATCGTTTTGTCAGGGTCGAATGAGGAGGATTGAAGCACCAAGGGGGGCCGGCGAGGAAACGACGGCAGCCCGGTCACGGCTGGAACGTTTCGTCCTGCCGCAGCAAGCGCGACGCAGGCAGGGTGGGCATATGCACACAATCGTCAATGCCCGGATTCAGTTGCTCGCGACGACGTTGCACAACGTTGCCCTGGCATTCGTAGTGGCAGGCTTTGTCGCACCGCTCGTGACAGGACACCTCCGGAGCGCCGCCGAAGGGCTGGTAACGCTGGCTTGGGTCGGCTTTGGCTTCGCGCTACACATTGCGCCGCTCGTCGTCCTCGGAAGGCTGCGGCAATGTCTTGGGATCAGATAGTATCTTGGCTGATCATACCAGGGTTGGTCGCCCTGATTGTCGGCGTTGGCGGCGTTTGGCTCTCACGACACATGCCGGAGCGCTGACCACCCGCGACACCCCACCGCACCGCCCCTAATCCCCGCCGCCCAGCGCCGCCTCCACTGCCCGCACCGCCGCCAGCGGCACCGCGCCGCGCCCGACCACTTTGCCCCCGACGCAGCCCAGCCAGCCCTCGCCGTCCGGCGGCTCGCTGGGGCGCAGTTCAACCACCTTGGCGTCCGCGTCCAGCGCCACCGCCTGGAACCGCCGCCACCCCGTGCACAACGGTCCCTGTACGCGAACAACGCGGGCGATTGCCTCGCCCGCGTCGTCTAACCCGATCCACTCCAGAGTGCGGGGAACCCCGACACCCTCCTCACGCCTACCCCGCATCCACCGGAGACGGGGCTGCATCCTAATCGCACCCCATCAGGCGCACTCCGTGGGGAATCCCGTCATGCCGACGGAGGTCGGCATCCACGACTTGCTCGTGCCATGCAGCATCGTAGGTCGTGGATGGCGGGCCTTCGCCCGCCATGACGCGGTTGGTCCGTGCCGGCGCCCCGCTACCCTCATGCGGTCTTCGCCATGATCTCGTCCGCGATGTTCCGAGGCACCGGGTCGTAGTGGTGGAACTGCATGGTGAACGACGCCCGCCCCTTGGTCATGCTCCTAAGATCGGAAATATATCCAAACATTTCCTTAAGAGG
Source organism: uncultured Alphaproteobacteria bacterium (assembly GCA_963762885.1). Lineage (GTDB taxonomy): Bacteria > Pseudomonadota > Alphaproteobacteria > Acetobacterales > Acetobacteraceae > JASHVB01. The sequence continues at coordinate 26,838 of CAVXNH010000073.1, read as the reverse complement.
AACATGCGCCCGGACGATAATCGTGGACCCGGAGCTCTCCTGGTTCTGGATCATCCCCGCGCCGCCGGTTCAGGTCGCCCACCACGTCGCCCACGTGATCCTGCGGCGTGGTCACTTCCACGTCCATGATCGGCTCCAGGATGATCGGCGACGCCTTCTTCATGCCGTCGCGGAAGCACGCCTTGGCGGCGATCTCGAACGCCAGCGCCGACGAGTCGACGTCGTGGTATTTGCCGTCGATCAGCGTGTATTTGAAGTCCACCGTCGGGAAGCCGGCCAGCACGCCGGTCTCCGCCTGCACCTTGATCCCCTTCTCCACCGCCGGGATGTATTCCTTCGGCACCGTGCCGCCGACCACCTTGTTCTCGAACAGCACGCCGGCGTTGCGCGCCTGCGGCTCGAACACGATCTTCACCTCGGCGTACTGGCCCGACCCACCGGTCTGCTTCTTGTGGGTGTAGGTCTCGGTGTGCGGCCGCGTGATCGTCTCGCGATATGCCACCTGCGGAGCGCCGATATTCGCGTCCACGCCGTACTCGCGGCGCAGCCGGTCGATGATGATCTCCAGGTGCAGCTCGCCCATGCCGGACAGGATGGTCTGCCCGGTCTCCTGGTCGGTCCGCAGCCGCAGCGAGGGGTCCTCGCCCGCCAGCTTCTGCAGGCCCAGCGACATCTTCTCCACCGCTTCCTTCGTGCGCGGCTCGACCGAGATGTCGATCACCGGCACCGGGAAGGCCATCCGCTCCAGCACCACCGGGTCCTGCGGCTCGCCAGCGTGTCGCCCGTGCCGGTATCCTTCAGCCCGACGAAGGCGGCGATGTCGCCGGCATGCACTTCCTTGATCTCGGCGCGCTTGTCGGCGTGCATCTGGAACATCCGGCCGATGCGCTCGCGATGGTCGCGCGTGGTGTTCAGCACCGTGTCGCCAGACTTCAGCGTGCCGGCATAGACCCGCACGAAGGTCAGCGTGCCGTACTTGTCGTTGATGATCTTGAACGCCAGCCCAGCGAATGGTGCGTTCGGGTCAGCCTTGATGCGCCGGCGATCGGAATGCTCGCCATCCTCCTCGCCCTCGGCCGCGGCGATGCTGATGCCCGGCACGTCGATCGGCGAGGGCAGGTAGTCCACCACCGCGTCCAGCAGCGGCTGGACGCCCTTGTTCTTGAATGCGGTGCCGCACAGCACCGGGCGGAACGCGCCGGAGATGGTGCCGGTCTTGATGCAGCGCTTCAGCGTCTCGACCGCGACGTCGCCATGCTCGAAATACTCTTCCATGCCCGCGTCATCGACCGACAGCGCGGTGTCCAGCAGAAGCTGGCGGTATTCCTTCGCCTGTTCGATCAGGTCGGCCGGGATCGGTTCGATATGGAAGCTCGCGCCCAACTCGCTGCCGTCCCAGATCACCGCGTGCATCTCGAGCAGGTCCACCACGCCGATGAACTTGTCCTCGATGCCGATCGGCAGTTGCAGCGGCAGGGCGACGATGTCGAGCTTCTCCTTCAGCGTGGCGAACGCGCGGAAGAAGTCGGCCCCGGTGCGGTCCAGCTTGTTGATGAAGATGATGCGCGGCACGTTGTACCGGTCGGCCAGCCGCCAGTTGGTCTCCGACTGCGGCTGCACGCCGGCGACGCCCTCGATGATGAAGATCGCGCCGTCCAGCACGCGCAGGCTGCGGTTCACCTCGATGTTGAAGTCGATATGGCCGGGCGTGTCGATGATGTTGATGCGGTGGTCCTTCCACTCGCACGTCACCGCCGCGGAGGTGATCGTGATCCCCCGCTCCCGCTCCTGCTCCATGTAATCGGTCGTGGTGTTGCCGTCGTGCACCTCGCCGATCCGATGCGACACGCCCGTGTAATAGAGGATGCGCTCCGTTGTCGTCGTCTTCCCGGCATCGATGTGCGCGGTGATCCCGATGTTACGAATCTTGTCGAGCGGCGTGGCGGGCACGGTGAAACCTCCTGAAGCGGCAGCGGGCGCGTGATCCTGTTCGGATCCCCGGGACCCTGTCCCGGCGCGCCCGCGTCCTGGTCCGGCCGGGACAGCATTCCCCGAGGGCGGGGATTCCGCAGCCGGCTATGTCTGGCCGTGAAATGCGGTACCCAGGCCCGTTTTGCAAGTGCGAAATGGCATCGCAAGGCACGCATGCAGCCCCGCCGCGCCTTCGTGCACTCACTCTTTGTCACTGTCGGACACGCAGCCCGGGGCTAGGTTCCACCTCATGGACCCACGCACCGCACAGGCATTGATCCGCTTCGGACTAGGCCGCCGCGGCGAGGAACCGCTCCCCGCCGACCCCGCCGCCTGGCTGAACGACCAGTTGCGCCGCCCCGACCCGGCCCGTATCGACCCGCGCCCCAGCACCGCGACCGGCCTGGCGGCGTTGCGCTTCGACCGCGAGACCAAGCCGCCGCCAGAGGAACGCCGCGTCCGCCCGCTGTTCCAGGCCGAGTCCGCCGCCGAACTGGAAAACGCCCTGACCACGACCGCGCCGTTCCGCGAACGCCTGGTGTGGTTCTGGACCAACCACTTCACCGTCTCGGTGCGCGGCGGCACGTCCGCGGTCGCCGGCGCCTTCGTCGAGGAAGCGATCCGCCCGAACGTCACCGGACGGTTCGAGACCATGCTGATGGCGGTGATGCACCACCCCGCCATGCTGATCTACCTGAACAACGCCCAGTCGGTCGGCCCCGACAGCCCCGCCGGCGAACGCACCCATCGCGGCCTGAACGAGAACCTCGCCCGCGAGTGCATGGAGCTGCACACGGTCAGCCCGGCCGCCGGATACACCCAGGCCGACGTCACCAGCTTCGCCAAAGTGCTGACCGGCTGGTCGATCGACCTGCGCGAGGGTCCGCCCGGCTTCCGCTTCCGCCCGGCGGCGCACGAACCGGGCGAACAGATCGTCATGGGGCACCGCTTCCCGCCGGGGGAGGAGGGCGGCATGGCCGTCCTGCACTTCCTGGCCAACCATCCGTCCACGCACCGCTTCCTCGCCACCAAGCTGGCGCGGCACTTTGTCGCCGACGACCCGCCGCCGGATGCGGTGCGCCACATCGAGGGCGTGCTTGCGCGACACGCGAGGCGATCTCGGTGCCGCGGCGGCGTCGCTGATCACGCTGGATGCCGCCTGGCAGCCCGGAGCGAAGCTGCGCGCGCCGCAGGATTACGTGGTTGCCTGCCTGCGTGCGCTGGACCTGCCGCCGGACAAACGTGCCGGCATGAACCTGCCGGGCATCATCGGCAACCTGGGCCAGCCGTTCTGGAACTCGCCGCAACCGAATGGCTGGGGCGACCGCGCCAGCGACTGGGCCTCACCGGAGGCGATGATGCGCCGCATCGACTGGGCCTATGGTGTGTCCGGCCGGGTCGCCGGACCGCAAGGCGGCCGCGACGCTGCGGACCTCGCCGAGGCCACGCTCGGCCCGCTGCTCACCGCCGACACGCTGCAAGCGGTGCGCCGCGCCGGCTCCCGCCGCGACGCGATGACCCTCCTGCTGACCGCCCCCGAATACCAGAGGCGCTGACCATGACAATCGTCCCTACCGCCATTGCAGGCGAAGGCCGCGCCCACCCCGTCAAGGCGGACGAAGGCCCCGAACTCACCGTCATGGCGGGCGAAGGCCCGCCATCCACGACTTCCACCGCTGCACCAAGGAAAGTCGTGGATGCCGACCTCCGTCGGCATGACGTGAAAGGTGCCGTCCGCGCGTCACTGGGCGCGGCACCTCGGATAGCCCTCACCCGCCGCTCCGCCCTGCTCGGCCTGACCGCCGCCGTCACCCTCGGCCGAGCCTCCCTCGCCGTCGCCGCCGCGCCTGGCGACAAGCGCTGCGTCGTGGTGATCTTGCGCGGCGCGCTGGACGGCATGGCGGCCGTCGTGCCGTACGGCGATCCCGGCCTCGTATCCCTCCGCGCCGAGTTGGTGCCCGCCGGCCCCGGCCAGGCGAACGGTCTGCTCGATCTCGGCGGCTTCTACGGCCTGCACCCCTCGCTGGCGAACCTTCACACCATGTTCCAGGCCGGCGAACTGCTGCCGATCCACGCCGTCGTCGGACCGACCCGCGTGCGCAGCCATTTCGAGGCGCAGGACTGCCTGGAAAGCGGTGCCGACCACCGCATGACCAGCGGCTGGCTGAACCGCGCCGTTGTGGCTCTGCCGGGCGCTGCGCATGGCCGGCCGGAGGGTGACGCGCTGGCCATCGGCGTGTCCGTGCCGCTACTGCTCCGAGGGCCCGCCACGGTGGGAAGCTGGGCGCCGCACGGTGTGCTGACCCCACCGCCCGACCTCTACACCCAGATCGCCGCGCTAAGCAGCACCGACCACATCATCGGCCCGGCCGTCGCCGAAGGACTTAAGGAGCGAGGCTTCACCACCGCGGTGATGGCCAGCAGTGACGATCCGTCACAGCCCGCAAAGGAGCGCTACGCCTTCCCGGCGCTGGCACGTGCCGCCGGTGAGATGCTGCGCGCCGCCGGACGGCCCGCGTGTCGCCGCGCTGGAGATCGGCGGCTGGGACACCCATCAGGCGCAAGTGTCGCGCCTCGCTGGGGTGCTGAAGCAACTTGACGCCGGATTGGCCGGCCTCAAGGAAGGCCTCGGCCCGGCGTGGCGGCAGACCGCGGTCCTGGTGATGACCGAGTTCGGCCGCACCGCCCGATCGAACGGCACCAAGGGCACAGACCACGGCACCGCCACGGTCGCGTTCGTCCTCGGCGGCGCAGTGGCCGGAGGCCGCGTCGCCGGCACCTGGCCCGGCCTGGGCGAGGGCAAGCTCTACGAGAACCGCGACCTGGCGCCGACCACGGATCTAAGGTCTGTGGCGAAGGGGCTGCTGACGGCGCACCTGGGCGTCTCCGGCGACGCACTGAACGCAGTCTTCCCGGGCGGCGAGACAGCCCAGCCCATGCGCGGGCTGATCAGGGCATAACCAACCTCTCCCGCGGGAGCGGGAGAGGTCGAGATGCGAAGCATCGAGGGTGAGGGTGATCGGGTCGGCACGCATCCTCCGTGCCCCGTGTGCAACCCGCCGGACTCCTGCGCCGCACAGGTATGGTAGGTTCAACACGACGTAAGCAGAGGTTGTACCATGCCATTCTTCAAGTCGCTTCCGGAAGACGCCGGCCCCGCGAATGTCTTCTCTGCGCATCCCGAGATCTACAAAGCCTGGGCACTTATGAGCCAGGCCCTGATGAACGGCCCATCGCCGTTAAGTCCCGGCGACCGCGAGCTGATCCTTGCCTACGCCGCCGGAGTCGCAGGCGGCAAGTTCGTCTACGCGGCTCACTCGGAGGTCGCCTATGCATGGGGCGTCGAGCCCGGCCTGCTCGACCGGCTGTTGGAAGACCCGGAGACAGCGCCGGTTGCGCCTCGCCTCAAGCCGTTGCTGGCGTTCGTGCGCAAGTTGATGTTGACGCCGGGTGAAGTGTCCCAGGCCGATGCCGACGCGGTGTTTGCCGCCGGATGGGAAGAGCAAGCGTTGCATGACGCTATCGCCGTGACTGCGCGGGCGGCCTTCATGCAGCGGCTCACCCAAGGACACGGCTTTACGCCAATGTCGCGCAAGGTCGCAGCCGAGCATGCCAAACGCCGCGTCGAACGCGGCTACGTAAATCTCTATCCGGCGTTTCGCGACAACAAGTAGCGTATTCCCTCTAATACCAAGCCGCCGAACTATCAACTCTCGACCGCTGCGCACGGACCGCCCCCACCGTCATGGCCGGGCCGAAGTCCCTGGGCGCTTGACCCGGGGATCACCCGGCCATCTATCGCGGCACCGTGTTGCATAGATTGCCGGGTCAAGCCCGGCCATGACGTGGGGGCGACCGGCGTCGTAGGTCAAACGTTTTGCGGGTCGGTTTAACGCTTCGTGCCCGGGTCGCAACACCAGCCCGTCTCGCTGCCTGACCGATACGATCACTGCCGCGTCAGCTCCGGCGACGTACGCGTCACTTCGTCCTTGCCAACCCCGATCACCACAGCGCTCGTCACACCATCCGCGATCGCCATGAAATCCCGCAGCCCGTTGCAGAAATAGCTGTTGCACACGTCCGACCGCAGCGAGCGGTCCAGCGTGCAGCCCTGCTTGCCGTGGAACACGCACGACCCTGCGTAACCCTCCGCCGGCACGCGCTCGATATACAGCCGGATCACCGCGCGCGCTTCCAGCTCCGGCCGCGCCCGCCGCACCCGCGCCATGGTGCGTTCATCGAGATAGGCGTGCTCGCCGCCGCCCTTGCAGCAATAGCCGCCGCACAGTGCGCAGCCGGCACGAGCCACCGTCCCCGCGAACCCATCCGGTTCGGGCCGCAGTGGCGAGGCGTTGCGCTCGGGTTGCTTCATCGTCCGCATGTCGCGCAACGACCGCACCAGGTGCTCGCGTATCCGCCGGACCCGCTCGGGCGGCGTCGGCACCAGCGCACGCTGGTTCAACGGCACCGACACCGCCTGGTGGCCGTCCGGCACCGTCGCCCCGCCGGTCGCAACTGACACATCCCGCGTCGTCATGTGAGGTTCCGCGCCACGCGCCAAGGTGGCATCCTGCCATGCCCCCGGCAAGGAATCCCCAGTGAGCAGCCTGCCCATCCCCATCATCCTCGACTGCGACCCGGGCACCGACGACGCGCTCGCCCTGCTGCTGGCGTTCGCCTCGCCGGAACTCGACGTGCTGGCGGTGACCGCGGCAGGCGGCAATGTCGGGCTCGACCGCACGCTCGCCAACGCGCTGGCACTGACCGCGCTCGCCGCCTCCCCCACCCCCGTCTACACAGGCGCCGATCGTCCCCTGCTCGGCGCCTTCGTCAACGAGCCCCGCGTGCACGGCGTGGACGGCCTGGGCGGCATCGCACTGCCGCAAGGCGGCCCGCCCGCACCCGGCATCGCCGCCGACGCGATCCGCCGCATCCTGCGCGACGCCGCACAACCGGTAACGCTGATTGGCATCGCCCCGGTCACCAACCTCGCACTCGCCCTGATGACCGAGCCGGCCCTCGCCACCCAGGTAAAGCAGATCGTCCTGATGAGCGGCGCCTGGGGCGAGGGCAACGCCACCCCTGCCGCCGAGTTCAACGCATTGAACGACCCCGAGGCGTTGGCCGTGCTGCTGGCTTGCGGTCCGCCGGTTGTGTTCGCCACGCTGGAGCTGACAGCGCAGGCATTGGTCACGCCGGAACGCATCGCCACGCTGCGGGCGCGCGGCACGGGACGGTGCCTGCGCTTGGCCTGCGACATCCAGGCCAGCGTCCCGCCCTCTCCCCGCCTGTCAGGCGCGCCGCTGCACGATCCCTGCGCCATCGCCTGGCTGCTGCGCCCCGACCTGTTCACCACGCGCCCGTGCAACGTGCGCATGGATCTCGGCCCGGGCCCCAGCCGAGGCCGCACCGTGATCGACCGCTGGAACCGCACCGGCGCCCCGCACAACGCGACCGTCCTGGAAACGCTGGACCCCGACGGCTTCTTTGCCTTGCTGGGCGAGCGGCTGGCGCGGCTGCCATAGCGTCCGATTGACACCGGCGGCGCCGACCGATGAAATCCCGTTGCTGACCGGGAAGAATGCCATGCCCAAAATCCTCACCGATGCGCAGGTTCGGCAGTACCAGGATCAGGGTTACGTCGATGCGGTGCCGGTGCTGACGCCGGAGGAAGTGCGGGACTATCGCGCCGACCTGGAACGCTACGAGGCGACTGTCGGCCATCCCCTGGACTTTCCGGAAAAGTCGAAGTCCTACCTGCTGTTCGACTGGGCCGATCGCATGGTGCACCACCCGAAGGTGCTCGACGCGGTCGAGGATCTGATCGGTCCGGACATCCTGGTGTATCACTCGACCATGTGGATCAAGGAGCCGCACACCTCGGCCTATGTGCTGTGGCACCAGGACGGCACGTATTTCTTCCTCGATCCGCCGCTACACGTCACCGCCTGGGTGGCGCTGTCCGACGCCACCGAGCAATCCGGTTGCGTGCACGTGATTCCCGGCAGCCACAAGCTCGGGCCATTGCCGCATTACGACGCACCGGCGAAGTTCAACATGATCCGCCGCGGCCAGGGCGTGCACGGGTTCAACGATCAGACCGGCGTGCCGCTTCCCGCCATGGCCGGCACGCTGACCCTGCATCACACCAACCTGGTGCACAGTTCCCAGGGCAATAACGCGGACCACCGTCGCATCGGCTACGGCATCAGCTACATCCCCACCAGTGTCCGCCCGGTCGGCCGCGGCACGCCCAGTGCACTGCTGGTCCGCGGCGTCGACCAATTCAACCATTTCGCGCCAGAGCAACGCCTGCTGCGCGCCGAAAGCCCCGAGGCCTACGCCGCCCATCAGGAAGCGAATGCGCGGTTCCGCGCATTGCAGGACCAGGGTTTCGTCGCCGCCTGAAACATCGACAGCGACAACCAGCCAATCGCACATACCCGGCCCATTTCAGACGCCGGCCGCCCCCACCCAACGGAGTGATCCCCATGGCCAGATTGACCCGACGCACGATGCTCGCAGCCGGCGCCGCGAGCCTCGCCGCGCCTGCGGTGCTGCGCGCGCAGCCGGCTTCGGTGAAGCTCGGCCTGATCCATCCGGTGACCGGCCCGCTCGCCTTCTCTGGGGGGCAATGCCGGCTGGGTGGACAGATTGGCGGTCGAGGACGTCAACGCAGACGGCGGCATCAAGTCGATGGGCGGTGCGAAGCTCGAAGCGCTGCTGGGTGACGCGCAACTCAAGCCGGAGGTCGCCGCCAGCCTGGTGGACCAATTCGCCGAAGCCGGCGCGTCCGGCTTTACCGGCTGCTTTTCTTCCAGTCTCGGCCTTGCAGCGACGCAGGCGGCAGCAAAATACGACCTGCCGTTCTCGATCGACAGCGGCGTCGCGGATTCGCTGACCGCGCGCGGACTGACCAACACGTTCCGCCTGTTCCCATCCGCCACCCCAACGGTGATCGGCGCGGTCGCCGAGCTGGATGCCTTGAACAAGGCGGCCGGCTCGCCGGTGAAGTCGGCGGTACTGGTGCACGAAAACAGCGAATTCGGCACCAACACCGCCAATGTGCTGAAGGAGAAACTGCCCGGCATCGGCATCAGCGTGCCCGAAGTGATCCCGCATCCCACGCCGACGCGCGACTTCAGCAACATCGTGCTGCGTATCAAGGAGGTGAAGCCGGAACTGGTGATCCTTTCCAATTACGAGAACGAGTACGTGCTGCTGATCCGCACGCTGGTGCAGCAGCGCGTGCCGCTGGTGGCGATGGTCTCGGTCCTGGGCGGCGGCTTCAGCCTGAAATTCGCGCACGACCAGCCGGAAGTGTCCGAGAACGTGATGGACTTCAACCACTGGTACAACCCGCGCAAACCCGAGGCGTTGGCATTCCGCAAGCGCGTGGTGGACGCCGGCCACGTGTTCTCTTGGGAAGTCCTGTTCGGCTACTACGCGGTGCGCCTGCTGGCCGATGGTTTCCAGAACGCCGGCACTGCCGACAAGAAGCAGGTCGTTCCCGCCCTGGCCGCCAGCACATACTTTCCCGACATGCTGCCATACGGCCCGACCAAATTCGTCAACGGTCAGAACCAGGGCTGCCAGGCAGTCGGCCTGCAAATCCAGGATCACGACATCAAGGTGATCTACCCGGAGCAATTCGCCGACGCCAAGGCCGTGTTCCCGCGCCCGAAGCTCTGAGCCGGGTTTGCCGTCGCTCGACATTCTCGTCGCCGGCGTGGTGAACGGCCTGCTGACCGGCGCCGTCTATGCGCTGGTCGCTCTCGGCCTGACACTGATTTACGGCGTGCTGCACATCGTCAATTTCGCCCATGGCAGCCTGCTGATGGTGGCGATGTTCGGCGCCTGGATGCTGGTGACCTGGGCCGGGCTCGATCCCTATGTCGCGTTGCTGCCGCTGACGGCGATCATGTTCGTTGTCGGCTGGGCGCTGTATGCTGGTGTGATCGGCCGCATCTCGCACGGCGACGACCGTGGCATTCTACTGGCCACGCTGGGCGTGTCGGTGGTGTTGGACAATCTCGCGCTGGTGCTGTTCACCGGCGACACCCGCACCATCGACACGCCCTATCAGTTCGCGGTCGTCGAGGCCGGGCCATTGCTGTTGTCGGTGCCGCGGCTGATTTCCTTTGCGGTCGCGATGGCGATGGCGGGCGTGCTGTGGGCCTTCATGACGCTGACCGACACCGGGCGAGCAATCCGCGCCGTCGCGCGCGAGCCTGATGGCGCTCGGCTGGTTGGTATCCGGCCGCAACGGATCTTCGCACTATCGTACGGCATCGGCATTGCAACACTGGGCGCCGCGGCGTGCCTGCTGTTGCCGACGTTCTATGTGTCGCCGCAAGTGGGCAACGCGTTCGTGCTGGTTGCCTTTACCATCGTCGTGCTGGGCGGCATGGGCAGCTTCCCCGGCGCGATCGTCGGTGGCCTGATCATCGGCGTTACCGAGAATTCTCGGCGGATTGTTCCTCGGCGAATCGCTCGGGCCGATCGGCATCTCGCTGGTGTTCATCGCCGTGCTGCTGTTCCGCCCCACCGGCCTGTTCCGAGCAGCGCGATGAAAAACCCCTGTAAACCTCTCCCGCTGCGCGGGAGAGGTTGCGGTATCAGCGCATGAATCGCTGGCTGCAATTGGCGATCGTGCTGCTGGCGCTGGCGCCGTTCGCGCTGTCATCGCAATTTCTGGTCAACTTGGCGATGTTGACCGCATTTTCGGCATTGCTCGGACAGGGCTGGAACATCGCCGGCGGCTTCGGCGGCCTGACCAGCTTCGGCCATGCCATGTTCTTCGGCATCGGCGCCTACGCCGTCGCGATCATGCAGACACGCTGGGGGATCGATCCGTGGCTTGGCCTGCCGGCGGCGGCGGTCGCCGGCGCGCTGGTTGGCGCCGCGGTTGGGCTTGCCGCGTTCCGCGCCGGGTTGCGCGGCAGCTATTTCGCTCTGGTCACCCTGGCGGTCGCCGAAGTGTTCCGCATCCTGGCCAACAGCCTGGATATCACGAAAGGCGGCCTTGGCATCCTGATTCCCCTCAAGCCAAATTTGGCGAACTTCCAGTTCGCCGATCGCCGCGTCGCCTATGCCATGGTCCTGGTCTTGCTCTGCATGGCCATGCTGATCGCGGCCTGGCTGCAACGGTCACGCTTCGGCGCACGCCTGGCCGCCGTGCGCGAGAACGAGGATGCCGCCGCGGCGCTGGGCGTCGATCGGGTGCGCGTCAAGACGCAGGCTCTGGCTTTGTCCGGCGCGATCACCGCCACCGGCGGCGTGTTGTACGCACAGATGTTCCTGTATATCGATCCGTCCATCGCATTCGGCGTCGAACGCAGCGTGGAAATGCTGCTGGTGGCGATGATCGGCGGCGCCGGAACGGTATGGGGACCGGTGCTCGGCGCCATCGCACTGCACCTGATCTCGGACACCAGCCGCGTGCTGATCCCGACGCCCGGTTTCGCGCTGATGCTGTATGGCGTTGTGCTGTTGGCGATCATCGCGTTCCTGCCCAACGGCATCGCCGGCCTGCACCTGAAATCCCTCTCCCGCTTGCGGGAAAGAGTAGGGTGAGGGCGATGCGGCCCGCACACCCCTCATCGTCCCCGCTCCCGCAGGCGGCAGAAGGATTTCTCGTCGTGCGTTCGCTGACCAAACGGTTCGGCGGACTGACCGCCGTGCGTTCGGTCGATCTCGACGTGCCGCAGGACATGATCACCGCCCTGGTCGGCCCGAACGGCGCCGGCAAGACCACCTTGTTCGCCATGCTCTCCGGCTTCACGCCGCCGGATGAGGGCAACGTGCGCTTTGCCGGAACCGATATCACCGGATGGCGCCCCGATCGCGTTGCCGCACTCGGCATGGTGCGCACCTTCCAGATCACCCAGCCTTTCGCCGGCCTGACGGTGATGGAGAACATCCGCGTCGGCGCCTTTCTGCGTACCGCCCACCCCGCCGCGGCGGAGGCCAAGGCGCGCGAGGTCGGCACGCGGCTTGGCCTTGGCCCCATGCTGGATCGCCCAGCCGCGGCGTTGACGCTGGCCGGCCGCAAGCGCCTGGAAGTGGCGCGCGCGCTGGCGACCGCGCCGCGCCTGCTGCTGCTGGACGAGGTGATGGCCGGCTTGAACCCGTCCGAGGTCAACGAGATCGTCGCGCTGATCCGTGGCGTCCACGCCGGCGGCGTCGGCATCTTGCTGATAGAGCATGTGATGCAGGCGGTCGCCGCGTTGGCCGCGCAGGTGCATGTGCTGGCCGAGGGAGCGCTGATCGCGTCCGGCACGCCGCGCGAGATCGCCTCCGATCCCGCGGTCATCGAGGCCTATCTCGGCCACGGCGCAGCCGAGCGGATGGCGCGCCATGGGTGACGCATGACCGGCGCCGCGCCCATGCTGCAAGTTCGCGGCCTGCACGCCGGCTACGGCGCCTTCGAGGTTCTGCACGGCATCGACCTCGATGTCGGCGCCGGCGAGATCGTCGCCGTGCTCGGCGCCAACGGCGTCGGCAAGACGACGCTGAACCGGGCGCTGTCCGGTCTGTTGCGCGCCCGCGCCGGCACGATCCGCTTCGATGGCGCCGACATCGCCCAAGCCGATCATGCCGCAATCGTGCGCGCCGGGTTGATCCATGTGCCCGAAGGCCGCCGCATCTTTCCCAACCTGTCGGTGCGCGAGAACCTGTTGCTCGGCAGTTACGCGCGCGGGCGCGCCGATCGCGCGGCGAACCTGCGCCACGTGCTGGAGATCTTTCCGCGGCTGCACGAACGCCTCTCGCAGCAGGCTGGCTCGATGAGTGGCGGCGAGCAGCAGATGCTGGCGATCGGAAGGGGGCTGATGGGGGCGCCGCGATTGTTGATTTTGGACGAACCCTCGCTGGGCCTGTCGCCGAAACTCACCGAGGAGTTGTTCATGCTGATCGCACGGTTGCATCGGGCGGGGCTCTCAATCTTGTTGGTGGAACAGAATGTGATGCAGTCGCTGGCGATCGCGCAGCGTGCCTATGTCATCGAACATGGCCGCGTGGCACTCTCGGGCACGGCCGCGACACTTGCCGACGATCCGCAATTGAAGACCGCCTATCTCGGGCTTTAGAGGGAACCATCGGATGAACCCCGCCGAATTGCCGTTCGACGCCGCTGCGATGCTGGACGGCCTGCGCGTGTGGGTGGAGTGCGAAAGCCCCACCTATGACGCCGACGCCGTCAACCGCATGATGGACATTGCGTCGCGCGACCTGGTCATCGCCGGCGCGCGCATCGAACGCGTCGCCGGCCGCATGGGATTCGGCGATTGCGTGCGCGCCACCTTCCCGCACGCGACACCGAACGAGCCGGGCATCCTGGTGATGGGCCACCTCGACACCGTGCATCCGGTCGGCACGCTGCGAACGCTGTCGTTCCGGCACGAGGGAGGCCGCGCCTGGGGGCCCGGCATTCTCGACATGAAAGGCGGCAACTTCCTCGCCTTGGAAGCGATCCGCCAACTCGCCCGCGCCCGCGTCGCCACCAAACTGCCCATCACCATGTTGCTCACCTGCGACGAGGAAGTCGGCAGCCCCTCCACGCGCGACCTGATCGAGGCGGAGGCGTCGCGCCACCGCTACGTCCTGGTGCCGGAACCGGCGCGCGCCGATGGCGGCGTGGTGACCGGCCGCTACGCCATCGCGCGATTCAATTTAGAGGCCACCGGCCGCCCCAGCCACGCCGGCGCGCGGCTCGCCGAGGGGCGCTCGGCGATCAAGGAGATGGCCCGCAAGATCGTCGAGATCGAGGATATGACGACCGAGAACTGCACCTTCAGCGTCGGCGTGATCAATGGCGGGCAATGGGTGAATTGCGTCTCCACCACCTGCACCGGCCAGGCGTTGTCCATGGCCAAGCGACAGGAGGATCTGGATCGCGGCGTCGCCGCCATGCTGGCACTGCGCGCCGCCGGCAATGACGTATCGTTCCGGGTGACGCGCGGCGTGACGCGGCCGGTATGGGAGCCGGATGTGCGCGGCATGGCGTTGTACGGCGTGGCACGCGACATCGCACGCGGATTGGGCTTCGAGATTCCGCACCAGAGTTCCGGCGGCGGCTCGGACGGCAATTTCACCGGCGCGATGGGCATCGCCACGTTGGACGGGTTAGGCGTGCAAGGCGCCGGAGCACACACACTGGACGAGCACATCGTGGTGGACAGCCTGGCGTACCGAGGCAAGCTGTTCGCCGGGATTCTGGCAGCGCTGGGCTGATATCGACGCCCCCACCGTCATGGCAGGGCTTGACCGTAACCGCCACGACTGGGCTTGACCGTAACCGTCATGGCTGGGCTTGACCTTAACCGTCATGGCCGGGCTTGACCCGGCCATCTATCGCGGCACGGTGCTGCATTGATGGCCGGGTCAAGCCCGGCCATGACGGTTAAGGTCAAGCCCGGCCATGACGTTTGGGGCGGTCCGTACCCGGTACTGCAATCGTTTTACGGATTGGTATGACATGTCGCATCGGTGGCGTACGTTTCGAGTGTGGCGGATGGTCGCGAGCCGCCCTCGGCTGCTCATCGGGTTGGCTTGCGGAACTCGCCGTCGTGCCGTGCCTGCCTTCGGCTTTGAACCACACGATACGCGCCATCCTCGCGTGGGACATCGGCGTGACTGTGTTTCTCGTGCTGGCGGCCTGGTTGTTCGCCACCGAGCCACCCGGCCGCATGGCCGCCCACGCCGAGGCGCAACAGGAAGGCGAATGGACGATCTTCGCGCTGACCGTCGCGGCCGTGGTGTTCAGCTTCGCCGCGATCTTCAGCGAATTCGCCAGCCTGAAGGACGCGACCGGGATCGAGCGCAACCTGCATATCGCGCTGGTCGCGGTGACCCTGTTCGTGTCGTGGATGATGACGCATGCGACATTCGCACTTCGCTATGCACACGAGTACCTACGCCCTTGATCTCGGAGGACCGGAGATAGATCGCGGCCTGGAGTTTCCCAAGGAAGACAAGCCCGACTATTTGGATTTCATGTATTTTTCACTGGTGTTGGGGATGACGTTCCAGGTCTCCGATGTGCAGATCACCTCGCGAAAGCTGCGGCGGCTTGCAGCCGTGCACGGACTGCTGAGCTTCCTGTTCAACACGATCATCCTGGCACTGACGGTGAACCTTGCGGCGGGTCTGTTGTAGGGAAGATCTGGCAGACCGTCATGCCGACGAAGAGCCCGCCCCGAGCGAAGGCCGGGGTCGGCATCCACGACTTCCCTTCGCTGTGCGTTCCAAAGTCGTGGATGGTGGGCCTTCGCCCGTCATGACGAGCCTCCCCTCCCTCCTTACCGTCCCTTGAACGGCCCCGGCTTACGCTTCTCTACGAACGCACGCGCTGCCTCGCCGAAATCCTCCGTCAGGTACAGCTTCATCGGTGCGGTCTGCATCGCCACCTCGCGTTCCAACTGCTCCATGTACCACCTCCGCGAGCGGATCGTTGCGCGCACGGATAGCGGAGGATTGCGTGCCACCGCCTGCGCCAACTCCAGCGCAACGGCGATGTGCCGACCCTCCGGTGCGACACGGTTGATCACCCGGTTCGCCAACGCTTCCTCGGCGGTGAAGAACCGTCCGGTCAGTGCCATCTCGGTGCCGAACGCCGCGGCGCCACGAAAATCCAGCAGCGCCCAGTATTTCGCACCACCCAAGCCGCGCGGCGTTTCAGTGACCTGGAATTGCGTGCCGGCCGCCGCGACAATCAGGTCGCACTCCAACACGATGCCCAGCGCCAGGCCCATCACATAGCCATGCGCCGCGGCAATCACCGGTTTCCAGTTCACCGCGCGCGTCAGCAGGTCCCCCGCATGCGCCCCCCATCCTTGCGGACCGCCGTGCTGCTCGAACTCCTCGCGCCGCCGCAACTGGCGCTGCCGCACATCCGCACCGGACGAAAAAGCCCTGCCGGCGCCACAGAGAACCGCTACGAACGCGTCGTTGTCGATGTCGAATCGGCGCAGGGCGGCGGCGAGCGCCGCGACCATGTCGTCGGAAAACGCGTTCAGCTTCTCCGGTCGATTGAGCGTTATCGTAGCGATGTGATCCTGGCACGCGTATTCGACCAGGTTGCGCGCGGTTTCGGTCAAGTTTGTTTCCCCCTGTGCACGCGGCGATCAGGCCGGCGAGAACGCGCTGGCGGCCCGCAGCGCATCGATTTCGGCAGCGGACAGACCCAGCGTATCGGCGAGGATCGCGTCGGTGTCGGCGCCCAATGTCGGAGGCGCGGCCGCAGCGGTCCCGCCGCCCTCGCCCAGCTTGAACGGCGTGCCGACCAGTGGCTGCGTCGTGCCCTCGGCGTCGCGCGCCTGCACCACCATGGCGTTGGCCAACACCTGCGGATGCGTCATGACCTGATCCAATTTGTGCAGCGGAGCACAGGCGACATTGCGCGCTTCGAAGCGATCCACCCAGTAGGCCACCGTCTGGCAGCCGAACCTTTCTTCCAACATCGGCACCAGGGTCGCGCGTTGCTCGACGCGCGCCGGATTGCCGAGGAAGCGCGCGTCCTGCCCCAACTCCGGCCATGCCAGGGCGTCGCAAAAGCGTTGCCACGACGCATCGTTCGGCGCGCCGGCAAGCATATATCCGTCGGCGCAGCGGAATGCCTGGTATGGCACCAGGTGCCAGCTTCCCGACCCTTGCGGAGTTGGCAGGATGCCGGCTTGCAGCCAGCCCACGGCATGGTAGCCAAGCAACGCCACCGCGGTTTCCAGCAGCGAGGCGCGCACCGATGTGCCATGCCCGGTGTGCTGCCGTCCGAGCAATGCGGTGACGATGCCGCCATACGCCGAAAGCCCGGTGGACATATCGATGAACGACACGCCGCAGCGTACCGGCGGGCCATCGACGATGCCCGTGGTGGACATCACCCCGGCGAAGGCCTGCACCATGAGGTCGTAGCCGCGCTTTTCGGCCAGCGGACCCTCCGCGCCGTAACCGGAGATGCTACAGAAAACCAGCCGAGGATTGATCGCGCGCAGATCTTCATAACCGATGCCCAGACGCGCCGCCGTATCCGGCAGGAAACTATGCAGCAGCACATCGGCGTCCGCCGCTAACCGGCGCAAAACGTCGCGCGCAGCCGGCGATTTGAGGTTCAGCACCATGCTGCGCTTGCCGCGATTGACCGAGGCGAAATTGCCGCTTTGCCCGCTAGGCAGGATCGGCAGCCAGCGGCGGTTCTCGTCGCCCTCGGGGCTCTCCACCTTGATCACGCTGGCACCGAAATCGGCGAGAAGCTGCGCGCAATACGGGCCGGCGAGCACGCGGCTCACATCGAGGACGCGGACACCTTGCAGGACTTGCATCGACGGTTCCTTCCCTTGCCGGCGCCACCATGCCGGACGAAAGCCGGCAGGAGAAGCGCCGGGCGCGCCGGCGGGTCGGAATGTCATAGAAACGATGCGTTCGTCCGTGCATATTCGTTCATGCATTACCTGCGGCGTCAGTATGATACCGGCACGAAATCGCGGTGCCCGTCCGATCTGTTCCGAATTGTAATTGACTTTGCTGGCGCAACGGTATTTTCAACTGATCCCGCCTGCGGTGTCCGTTCCATGCAAGTCAGTTTTATCCGTTTTGATGACGCATTGATAGAGTATGTGTTCCAGCCGCTGGCCAATTCGATAACCTACCGGATTGGCCTCGACCGGTTGAGGGTTGCCGGCTGCTGCCTGGATGCGGCATCGATTGCCTGGATTCTGGCGCGGGCCGGGGCGTTGACTTGCTCGGTTGCGCAATGGGATGCAATGGCCACCTCCCTCCAAGCGCTGTTGCTACTGCTCGGATTGGTAGCACTGAGCAGTTTGCGGAGCGTGTTTCGGAGGGTGGGTGAGAAAAGTGCGGGGAGTCCGCTGCGGGTAACGATGGTGCCGCATCGAGGCATCGTGTTGGCATTACTCGCTTCCCGCCTGCTGGACCTTGGAGGTTTTGCTGGCGTGGCGGACCTGACGATGCTTGGGTTCGCCGCATGCGCGCTCTACCTCGGCGCCTGCACCGCCGGCACGCCGATGCGACGGCCACGGTCCCTTTCCTGCCCGCTCACGCGTCATGGCCGGGCTTGACCGGCCATCCATCGCGGCACCGAGCTGCATAGATGGCCGGGTCAACCCCCGCCATAACGGTGGGAGTCCGCCGGTGCCGCTACGTCAATCGTTTGGTATGCAGGTTGTCCTTCAGGTTACCGGCGCCGGAGCCTTGTTGTAGTCGCCATCAGCGACATGCTCGAACCACGCGGTCCCTTCGCCTTTGTCATTCTGTTCCGACATCGCAAGGTGGGAGAACAGCTTGTCAGGCGCCGCGCCGTGCCAGTGACGCGTGTCGGGCGGGATCAGCACGGTATCGCCAGGATGCAGTTCCTGCACGGGCTGGCCTTCGAACTGCACCCGCCCGGCGCCTGACAGACAATACAGAGTCTGCCCGACCGGATGACTGTGCCACGCCGTGCGCGCACCCGGCGTGAAGGAAACCACCGAGGCCCGCATACGCGATGGGCTCTTGCCGACGACGACTTCGTCCGAGAACACCGTGCCGGTGAAGTTTGCCGCCGGCGCCTGTTTCGTCGAGCGCTTGGATGCGCGCAGAACTGTCATGGATTTTCCTCCGTTCCCGATACCGGACGGACTCCTGTGGCCATCACCGGTTATGTCAAACCGGCTGGATATGCTCCGGCCGGAAGCCGAGCCCCACCGCGCGCGCGGGAAACCGTTGCAGGAACGGATAGCGCCCCACCATCCGTACCAGCCAAGGCGGCCGCGGCGTCGTTGTCGCCCGCAACACATTGCTGATCACCCGCTGCTGGATGATCCGTTGCACACTCTGTGTCAGCTTCATCGGAAGCTCGCGGCGGCGTTGCACGGCGCGCAGATCGTCCGCCGTCACCGTGCCTCGCCGCAGCGCCGGCACCAGGATGTTCGCGGCAGCCACCGCATCCTGCACCGCGAGGTTGATCCCCACGCCGCCGATCGGCGACATCGCATGCGCCGCATCGCCGATCAGCAGCAACCCTGGTTGGTACCAGCGCTGCAACCGGTTGACCGCGACGGTAAGTAGTTTCACGTCGTCCCAGCCTGCGATCTCGCCTACACGGTCGCGAAAATGCGGCGCCAGCTCCACGATCGTGGCGCGGAACGCGTCCAGGCCGGCGTTGCGCACGGCATCGTAGCCGCCTTTGGCGATGACGAAGGCGCATTGCCAATAGTCGCCACGATCCAAGGCCACCAGCATGCGTCCCGCACCGACGCGTCCAAGCGTCTGGCCCGGGTCGCCGTCGCGCCGCGACAGCCGCAGCCACAGCACATCCATCGGCGCGCCGTAATCGATCACTGGCAGATCCGTGGCGTCGCGCATGGTGGAATGCCGCCCATCCGTCGCGACCACCAGTTCGGCGCAGATTTCCAACGGCCCGTCCGGCGCGGACGCTGTCACCCCCACCACGCGATCGCCACCACGCAGCAATCCGGTGCCTTCAGTGCGCAGCAACAGATGGAACCCTGGATACACCTTCGCCTGACCCGCCAGAAAATCAAGAAACTCCCATTGCGGCATCAATGCGATGAACTTGCAGCGAGTCGGCAGGTGGGTGAAATCGCCGACCTGCACGGTCTCGTCGCCGATCTGCACCGACAACGTGCGCACTTCCTGGTGCGGGCGTCGCAGGAATTCATCCAGCACACCCAGCTCGTGCATGAGCTGCAAGGTGGACGGATGCACCGTATCGCCGCGGAAGTCGCGCAGGAAATCAGCGTGCTTCTCCAGCACCGTCACGTCGATGCCGGCACGCGCGAGCAACAGCCCGAGCATCATGCCGGCTGGGCCGCCACCGACCACGCAGCATGTCGTGGTCAGCGCGGCGATAGCCATGCGATTACTCGGCGGCTTGCATCCGCGGCATATAGGCCGGTACCGCGGCGCGTTGCGCTGTGTCCATTGGCTGCGGCCACCAGCGATGCTCCCATTCGGCGAACAACGGCTTCAGTTTCGGCGTCACATGTTCGGCGAACATGCGCGTGTTATAGCGGGTCAACTCCTTGCCCATGTTGCCGAACTGCAGCAGCAGCATCAGGTTCCCGACATTCAGGTTGGTCGCGACTTCGTGCAGTTGTTCCACCACATCGTTGGGCGAACCGACGATGACGTAGCCGTTTTCCACGATCGCATCCATCTCGCGCGCCAGCGTATTGAACTTGCTGGCGTAGGATGCGGCCTTGGCAACCTGGCTCTGCAATCCCTTGCGTTGCGTCGCCTCGGTGGCATAGCCGGGCGGCGCGGCGAACCGGGCGTCGATGTGCAGACAGTTGCCATAGAAATACTCCGCGGCTTCGGCGTAGAGCTCCATGGCATGCGCACGCGATTCTCCGACACCGACGAATTGCAGGAAACCGGCCCGATACGGATTGCGATCCTTGCCGAGCTTCGCCATCTCGCCCCAGAACCCGTCCATCGTCGCCTGGCCGATCTTGTAGCCGTAATACGACAGGTAGCAGTAGACGTAGTCGAGTTCCGCGCACCACTGCCAGGTTTCGATCGAACCTCCGCCCGGGACCCAGATCGGCGGATGCGGTCGCTGGATCGGCCGTGGCCAGATGTTCACATAGCGCTGCTGGTTGAAGCGGCCGTTGAACGCGAACGTGTCGGGATCGGTCCAAGCGCGCAGGATCAGGTCATGCGCCTCGTGATAGCGGTCGCGCAGCAGCGATGGATTCTGGCCGTAGGCGAAGCACGTATCCATAGGCGAGCCGACCGGAAATCCCGCGATCAGCCGGCCGCCGGAGATCACGTCGATCATGGCGAACTCTTCGGCGACGCGGGTCGGTGGGTTGTACAACGCCAGCGAATTGCCCATGACGCACAGCGCCGTGTCGGTAGTGCGGCGCGCCAGCGAAGACGCGATCAGGTTCGGCGATGGCATCAGGCCATAACCGTTCGAGTGGTGCTCGTTCACACACACCGCGTCGAAGCCGCATTCGGCGGCGTATTCGAGTTCGTCCATGAAGTCGTTGTACATGTGGTGCGCACGGCGCGGATCGAACATCGACGAATGGATGTCCACCCAGACCGACGGGTGCTTGTCGCGGAACCCCGGCGGTAACTCGGTGTAGGGCATCAGATGGAACCACATCAGGCGCATGGATTGTTCCTCCTCACGTCATGGCCGGGCCCAAGTCCCCAACCGTCATGGCCGGGTCAAGCCTGGCCATGACGGTGGGGCCACCGGTGCGACCCGCCGCCGGTCAAGTTGTCATTCCGCCGCACGCAGTCCCGGTTCATAAGCCGGCACCGCCGCCCGTTCGGCGTCGAGCATCGGCTGCGGCCACCACCGATGTTCCCAACTTGCAAAATGCTGCTTCAACGTCGGCATAACCTGCTCCGCGAACAGCTTCGTATTATAGCGCGTCAGGTCCTTGTTCATGTTGCCGAACTGCATCAGCAACATCAGGTTGCCGCAGTGCAGGTTCTCCGCCAGTTCGACGAACTGATCCGTCACCTGCGACGGCGTGCCGATGACGATGTAGCCGGCATCGACCAGATCCTTCATCGCGGTCGGCCGAGCCACACCTCGCGCGGCGGCGGCGCTGACCTGGCTGGTCAGGCCATGACGCATGGTGGCCTCGGTCGTATAGCCGGGCGGCGCGGCGAAGCGCGGATCGAAGTGCAGGCAGCGATCGAAGAAATACTCCGCCGCCGGCGTGTAGATTTCCATCGCCTGGTCGCGGCTTTCGGCCACGGCGACGGTCTGCGCGAAGCCGGCGCGGTACGGGTTGCGGTCCTTGCCGAGCCGATCCATCTCGGCCCAGAACCCGTCCATCGTCGCCTTGCCGACCTTGTGCCCAAAATACGAAAGGTAGCAGTAGACGTAGTCCATCTGCGCGCACCACTGCCACGTCTCGATCGAGCCGCCGCCGGGAATCCAGATCGGCGGGTGCGGCTTCTGCACCGGGCGCGGCCAGATGTTGACATAGCGCTGCTGGTTATACCGCCCATTGAAGGCGAACGTATCGGGCTCCTGCCAGGCCTTCATGACCAGGTCGTGCGCTTCGTAATAGCGGTCGCGCAACTGGCTCGGGTTCTGGCCGTAGGCGAAACAGTCATCCATCGGCGTGCCGACCGGAAAGCCGGCGATCAAGCGTCCTCCGGAAATCACGTCGATCATGGCGAACTCTTCGGCCACGCGGGTCGGCGGATTGTATAGCGCCAGCGAATTACCCATCACGCAGATCGTTGCGTCCGTGGTGCGGCGCGCCAGCGACGTGGCGATCAGGTTCGGTGACGGCATGAGACCGTAACCATTCGAATGATGCTCGTTGACGCAGATCGCGTCATAGCCGCAATCCGCGGCGTATTCGAGCTCGTCCATGAAGTCGTTGTACATGTGGTGCGCCCGCCGCGGATCGAACAGCGACGAGTGGATGTCCACCCAGACTGACGGATGCTTCTGTTTGAAGTCCTCCGGCAGTTCGGTGTACGGCATCAGGTGAAACCACATCAGCTTCATGGCGCGCATGCTCTCCCGGGGACTTGCTACCTGGGAGTAGCATCACTGGATTCCCTCTCCCGCGAAAGCGGGAGAGGTCAGGTGAGGGTGGTGCGTGCGGCACGTTGCGCCCCACCTAACCTCTCCCACTTCGTGGGAGAGGGATAAGGGGGTGGGAGAGGGATTCTACTCCGCGGCCATCGGCAATCGCCGCGGCTGACGCGCGCTACGCAATGACTCGGCCACCATGAACGCCAGTTCCAGTGCCTGCGTGCCGTTCAGCCGCGGATCGCATTGCGTCTGGTAGCGCCGTGACAGATCCGCCTCGGCAATGCCCTGCCCTCCGCCGAGGCACTCGGTCACGTCCTTGCCGGTCATTTCAAAAGTGCACACCGCCGGGCCAGGTGCCTTCGCCCGCGTGCACTGCAAAGAACGTGCGCACCTCGTCGAGGATGCGTTCGAAGTCCCGCGTCTTGCGGCCGCTCGCCAACGTCACCGTATTGCCGTGCATCGGATCGCAGCACCACACGACCGAGCGCCCCTCGCGCTGCACGCACGCAGCAACTTCGGCAGTCGATCCGCCAGCACGTCGGCGCCCATGCGGGTGATCAGCGTCATCCGTCCCGGCGCATTGTCCGGATTCAGCAAGTCAAGCAATCGCAGCAGTTCGTCCTCCGTCAGCGACGGCCCGCATTTCATCCCCAACGGATTGGCCACGCCACGCGCGAACGCCGCATGCGCATGATCCGGCTGGCGCGTGCGGTCGCCGAGCCACAGCAAATGCGCCGAACACGCGTACCAATCGCCGGTCAGGCTATCCTGCCGCGTCAGCGCTTCCTCGTAGGGCAGCAGCAACGCTTCGTGCGCGGTGTAGATCGACGTGGTCCGCAATTGCGGCGTGCGCGCGGGATCGATTCCGCAGGCCGTCATGAAGCCGAGCGATTCCTCGATCCGCCGCGCCAACGCGAGTAGCGCTCGCCCTGCGGCGAGGCCGCGACGAACGCCTGGTTCCATTGCTGCACGCGATGCAGGTCGGCGAAGCCGCCCTGGGTGAACGCGCGCAGCAGGTTCAGCGTGATCGCCGCCTGGCTGTAGCCACGCAGCATGCGCGCGGGATCCGGCGTCCGCGCCGCCGTGGTGAACGCCGCGCCGTTGATGATGTCGCCGAAATACGACGGCAGGGTCGTCATCGCCGATCGTTTCGGTCATCGACGAGCGCGGCTTGGCGAACTGGCCGGCCATCCGCGCCACCTTCACCACCGGCGCGCCGGCGGCGTAGCTCAGCACCACCGCCATCTGCAGCAGCACCTTCAACGTGTCGCGCACGGCGTTGGCGTGGAATTCGCCGAACGATTCAGCGCAGTCGCCCCCGAGCAGCAGGAACGCCTCGCCGGCAGCAGCCCGGCCGAGATCGGCCCGCAAGGCGCGGGCCTCGCCGGCGAAGATCAACGGCGGCAGCGACGCGCAGTTCGGCTTCGGTTGCGGCGAGCGCGACTGGATCGGGATAGGCAGGCGCCTGGCGGATCGGCTTGTCACGCCAGGATCGCGGCGACCAGGACGCGGGTGACGAAGGGGGCGGTAGAGCGTGGCGGTAACGACATGGCGCGTCACCGCGTTCGCGGTGCTGCCGGCTTGAGCTCGGCCGGCGGCGGTTGCGATTGCGGTCCTGCGGGCGCGCCTCGTCACGCTCCTCGCGCGGCGTGGACGGGCCGGTGATGACGTCGAAATCGAAATTGCCGGTCTGCATGTGGAGCCTCCTGGGGTTGGGAGGCCGCTCTGCCTTGGCGTACTGGTCGAGTCCTGAAAAACACGAAAGCCGCCTTGGCAGGGCGGCTTCGGGGTCTTGCTAGAGGTGCACGATCCTAGGCCGCCGGGTTGTACCAGCGGTACCAAAATCGTGCGGTGGGACGTATCGGTGCCATGCCGTCGATCTAACCGGACTTGCGCGGTCGCACGCAAGCCCCCTGCCTATTACTGGGTCGCCGCTGCGCAGCGGCGCGGCCACCCATCGCCACGCTCAGTCGCGCGACGCAGCGATACGTTCGATCTGCGCCGTGTTTGTCACCGCGCCAGAAACGCAGCCATTCGCTGCTCGATGGCGCGCTCGGACGCCGTCGTCACCGCATGTGGTCCATCTCCGGGCTGACACGACAACCACGACCGGCGCCATCCACGCAGCCGTCAGACTGCTCCACGCAAGACGCTCGCGTGTCTTTAACCCGCCCGTCGCCGGTTGCACCATCAACCCAGGACCGCGACAGCGATCGCTGCACCCGGCCGTGTACTTCCGGGTCAGCCGCCAAAACCGCTGCGGCCCCGACGACATCGGCAGCCACTCGGTCTCGGAGGCGACTTCCTCCTCGTTGGCCGGGTTTGGCAGAGTGGACGAATTTGCGCGCCGCTGCCAGCACCGGGGCGGCGGTGGCTGCGTGCCGAATACGTCGACCCGCACATTCAACACCAGGCCATTGCAGGCGACGCGCCGCATGACCAGGCTACCGGCAGGTCCAACGGCGCAGGCGTATCGACCGGCAAGTCCGCACAGTCCGGGCCAAAGCCAGCGGCGGGATGGATGCCACGGCCGACGCGCCAAGACGATCGAGCTGCATCGCCACCGCGGGCTGATCGCCGCAAGCACCACGACGAACACCCCAGCCAGGCCGCGGGCGCCACTGGCTGTCTTCCGCTTGCCGGCAATCCGGTCGAGGCGCGGCGGCGTGTCGCCGCGCTCGATATCCTCGCGGAACGGCAACCCCAGTCCGATAAGCATCAGGATCACCAGGGAGAAGAAGATCCAACCGTACAGCGACGTGATCGGTCGCCGCCGCCTGGGCGCTGCCAAGCACATGTCCCGAGTGCGACAATGCCCACCGCACGGAAGCCATTGGCAATGATCGGCACGACAATCGACGCGACAATGAAGGCCACGCGGCGGACCGGGACTGCGATACATCAGCAAGGCATACAGACAGCCGAACGCGATCGAGGCGATCAAAAACCGCAATCCGGCACAGGCCTCCGCGATATAGAACGTGCCTTCGGGAATCTCGATCGTGTAGCCGTCGATGTAGGCCGGAATGTTCAGCACATCGAGGCCATGCCGCACGAAGACCGTTGTGAAGTCCTGCAGCTTCGGCGTCAGGAAAGCGCCAAACGGCACAAGGAAATAAAGATACAGCAGCGGCCCGGCCAGGCCCCACCACAGCCGCCAGCCGAGCACCGCCGCCAGCAGCAGTTCCACGAAGGTGATCGCCACGAGTTGGCGACCTTCCATGATGCCGAGGCGTTCGGCCAGCAGCCACGTCAGCGCGAGCGGAATCCCGGCGAGGGCGACCACCGGCATCGGCACCACGGCGAGGCCTTGCAAATCGTTGCGCCTGTCCCAGGCGAGATAGGCAGCGATCGGGATCACCAGAAAGCAATGGTTATAGGCCGTGGAATTCATCCAGGTGCGGATCGCGGCAGCAATCTCGACGTTGAACAGCAGGCCAAGCGCCACCACGCCGAGACAGAGCACGATCGCGAGCCACGTTGGCTGCGCCACGCCGCGGCGAGATCCGGATCCACCAAGGCGGGCGTGCTCAATGCCGCCTGTCCCGTCGGTAACGGGTTGATCGGCATGGTGCTGGGTCGCAGGCACGCCGGCGCGTCCGCCGCGCCACCGAACAGGCGATCAAGCGGACGCAGCGACGCCGACCACTGATGCGCGGCTTCGACCGCGCTGCGCGCCTTCGCGCCCAGCGTGGCATGCCGTCCGTCCAGCACGTCGATAATGGTCTGCACCGTGTCGTCTACTCCGCTGGCCAGCAGAATATCCTGCCCGGGCGTCGCCTGCACGCCCGAAAACGCCTCGGGCGTGGCAACCACCGGCCGGGCCATCGCCATGGCCTCAAGCACCTTGTTCTGAATGCCGCGGGCGATCCGCAACGGCGCCACGACGACGTCGGCGAAAGCGATATAGGGCCGCGTATCCGGCACCCGACCGGTGACCTGCACGCCGGGTAAGGTGGCAAGTTTCCGGACCTCCGGGGTCGGCGCGGCGCCGACGATCCAGAACCGCGCCTCAGGTCGCCGCGCCCGCATAACCGGCAGCGCTGCGGTGGCGAACCACTGCGCCGCGTCGATGTTTGGCCGGTAGTCCATACGCGGTGGTGAACACGATATCCGTTCCACACGGCTCGAATGGCGGCGGGAAGCTGTGGCTCGGGAGAGAAATACGCCAGGTCGATACCGTTCGAGACCAGCCGGTGCGATCGGCCGCTTCGGGCGCGAGCGTCAGGAAGTGCTGCCATTCATGCTCGGAGACGAACAGGGAATAGTCATAGGCCGCGGCGGCCTGGCGCTCGAAGCCAGCAAGGTGCGGCCTTCGCGCGCCCATGTCC
>CAVXNH010000072.1:0-103360 GCA_963762885.1 uncultured Alphaproteobacteria bacterium | reverse complement strand
TTCCCGAACTACACTTCCAGCCGCTTTTACGCTGCAGCCATCGCCAAATAGGCTCCAATTCGATGTCGCAGAAACTGCAAGCGGTACGGGTGGGAGGGTCCACGCTATGCGAATTGCTATCATCGGCACTGGGGGCATCGGTGCTCCGCTTGGTGCGTCGTTGGCGACCGCCGGTGAGGATGTCACGTTCCTCGCCCGCGGCGCGCATCTCGCAGGCATGCGTGATAATGGTCTGCGGATCGAAGGGGACCGCGGCGAGACGATCGTGCGTCCTGTCCAGGCCACTGATAATCCCGCTACGATCGGCCCAGTCGATCTTGTGTTGTTTTGTGTGAAACTCTGGGATGTCGAGGGTGCTGGTGAGCAGATCCGCCCGTTGATCGGAAGCGGAACCGCAGTGATTCCGTTACAGAATGGTGTCGATGCCAGTGAACGCCTTGTTCCGATCCTCGGCGCATCGCACGTGCTGGGCGGCGTCGCGAAGGTGACAGGTTCGATTGTCGCCCCGGGCGTCATCCGCCAGTCCGGCAAGCATCATGGAATTGCCTTTGGCGAGCTCGACGGCCGAATTCGCCGCGTACGGAACGCATCCGAGATGTCTGTCAGGCCGCTGGGATCGAATCCGAACTTTCGTGCGACATTCAGGCCGAGCGGTGGTGGAAGTTCGTCGGGTTGGTCGCGTTCAGCGGTCTTTGCGCTCTGACACGCCTCCCCATCGGCGACCTGCGGAACAATCCCGAGATCGCGCCAGTAATCGATGACGCCATGCGGGAGGTGATCGACGTTGGTGGAGCATGTGGGTTTCAGCCTCCATCCGATGCCCTTGAAACCTGGCGCGCCTTTGTTCGCGGTGCCCCAGCGAACCTGACGCCATCAATGGCCGTCGATCTTCGCGCCGGGAACCGCCTGGAGCTTCCGTGGCTTGCGGGCAAGGTCGTGGAACTCGGGAAGGAGTGTGGCGTGCCTACTCCAGTCAACCGCGTCGTTTACGCCGCTCTGAAACCATACGTGAACGGCGCGCAAGCTTGACAGCGTGCGCGCGGAAAGCCGCCTGTTCGCAACCTCATGAAGGTCCGCTTAGGGTCGAATCCAGCGGTTCAGGCGAGGGCGGGAGCCGCCAGGTCCGACCCTCGAGTCTAAAGGAGCACCGTAAGGCCCCCCCGCCTGACCGACTGATCGCCTGTGCAGTCCCGATCGCGACCATCTTGACCGTTCACAAATCCCCCTCGCTGCCCGTCGCCGAAAGCTGGCTTTCAACCGTGGTTTTCGCCGGTCGGCCGACCGTACCTGAACCATCGGTTTTCATTAACACCTTACGAACCCAGCGGCGGCTCACCCAATGTGGCCCGGCCCGCCGCGTTCACGACCACCGCGCGCCCGCCCCGCCCCCCGTGCTACATTCCCAACCACCGCCGCTATACCGCACCAGCAAAGGAGGCCCGCGCATGCCAGGCAAACCAACCGAAATCGTCATCTACCACAACCCCGGGTACAGCACCTCCCGCAAGGTGCTCGGCATCCTCCGCGAAGCCGTGTCGAGCCCCGCGTCATAGAGTCCTGGAAACTCCCCCAAGCCGCACCGAATTGCTCGATCTGCTGCCCGCATGGACATGAAGCCGCGCGCCCTGCTGCGTCGCCGCGGCACGCCCTATGACGAACTCAACCTCGGCGACCCCGCGAAAACCGACGACGCACTGATCGACGCCATCCTGGAGCACCCGATCCTGATCGAACGCCCCATCGTCGTCGGCCCGCGCGGCGTTCGCCTGTGTCGCCCGGTCGAGCGCGTCTATGAAGTGCTGCCCGCGCGCTGACCCCGCGCCGTGCCCATCCATCCACGCATCGGCGCACACGCCTGCGCTGTCCGCGCGCGTAACAACTCCAGAGACAGGCAGTCCGTTCCTCCCCTCGATAGCCACCGGTGGCAGCCTCCCGCGTCCAGAAGCAGTCGTAACGGACGACCATACCGGCCCATGCCTCAACCAGCGGCACGACCGCTTCACGTCAGCAGATCGTCGAGCCCGACATGCTCCGCGTCCATTGCCGCGCGCCGCACCGCGTCCACGACGACCGAGGCAGCATCAACGGTCCGGTGGGCGCGTCGTGCCGCCGCCACCAGCCAGTTGTGCAAACGGCGCCTCGAAATCCGGCGGATTGCCAACCGACCTTCACGCGGCTCGGTGCATCGGTGTCCATCTGTGGTTCCAACACCTTCCGTGGCCAAGTGTCCGTCCGGGAACAAGTCCTCCAGGTGATCGCGCTGCAAATTCCGTGTCATGGCCCGCGCAGGCCGGCCATGACACGGAACCTGCGATCCGCCCGCAGCCGATTTGTTTGTTCCCGGACGGTCCCTAGGGACGGGGCACGCCACGAAGCGACGGTGACGGCCCACTAACGCTTGTCTCGCAGTTGGTTGTTCCCCGCGTTCACTCGACCCCCAGTGTTAATTCTTCTCAGCGATCTCTGCGTCTCATTCTGCCTCTGCGATAAATTTACCAGCCGCGTGCCGCACCTCCGATGCATGATAAAACGCGCACTTCCGCCGATCACCCGCCGCCGCCCCCCAACTGGCGCTCCAAGCCCGCCTGCGCGATGATCCCCCCAACCACACGGAGGAAACCCCCATGCCCAAGGGAATACTGCTTGTCGGCTTCGACTTTACCAACGCGCATGCAGATGAGTTCCACGACTGGTACGACCTGGAGCACGTCCCGGAACGCCAGCGCGTTCCCGGCTTCGGCGCCTGCGACCGCTGGATCAGCGTGAACAACCCGAAATACGCCGTCGCCAGCTATGAACTCGACAGCCCCGACGTGCTGCAAAGCGCCCCCTATCGCGCCATCGCCTACGAAAACCTCTCGGTCTGGTCGAAGCGCGTCACCGCGATGTGCCAGCGCCTCATCCGTTTCGACGGCGAGCAAATCCTGCCGGGCAACCAGGCCGCACCGTCAGGCGCCGGCGGCCTGCTGGTCAACGCCATGAACGTCGATCCCGCACACGAAGCGGAATTCAACGAGTGGGTACCACCACGAACACATCCCCGCCCTCGCGGCCGTCCCCGGAACGCTCGCCGCCCGCCGGTATCGCGATGCCAAGGGCACCCACCGCTACCTCGCGCTGTACCACCTGGCTGAGCCTGGCGTGGTGCTGACCCCGGCGTGGAAGCAGGCCGCCAACACGCCATGGACCGATCGGCTGCGGCCCCACTTCCGCGATCACCTGCGCATCGTCACGCGTCACTACGTGCGCGCCCGCCAGGATTCAAATTCATAACCCTAACACGCCGGAGGCAACGCCATGGCCAGACTCCCCTACGTCACCAGCAAGGACCACGTGGCGCCAAAGGACCACGCGATATACGATTCCATCGTCGCCAGCCGAGGCGCGGTGCAGGGACCGTTCACCATGTTCCTGCACTCGCCGGAACTCGCCGGGCGCGTGGCGCATCTCGGTGCTTACGTGCGCTTCGAGGGCTCGCTCGACATGCGCGTGCGGGTGCTGGCGGCGATGACCGTTGCCCGCGAGTTCGAGGCTCTCTACGTCTGGGGCGCGCAGACCGGCGGCGCTCGCCGGCTCGGCGTGCCGGACACCACGATCGCCGCGATCCGCGAGAACCATTCCGACGGCATCCCCCCGAACGACGGGCAGATCGTCGAGTTCACCCGCCAGTTGCTGCGCAAGCACCGGGTCGACGACGCCACGGCGAAGGCGATGCTGACACGCTTCGGCAACGACGAATACATCCAGCTCACCGGCGCCATCGGGTATTACACGTTGCTATGCATGACGGTGAACGCCTGCGAACTCGAAGCCGCGCAAGGTGCCGAGGTGCTGAAGACTTAGACCAATCCGCCTAAACATTGATACACAGACGACCGCTTCAACGTCATGCCGACGAAGGTCGGCATCCACGACTTTCTGCTGCGGCGCGCTGCAAAGTCGTGGATGCCGACCTCCGTCGGCATGACGGAAAGAACGAGTCGACGAGACAATCGTTTGGCGGGCTAGTATTAGACCGCGCGTAATGTGTCATGGCCGGGGACTGTGTCACGGCCGGCCACCCACGACTTTGCTGTGCGCCACGAAAAAAGACGTGGGTGACCGGGACAAGCCCGGTCATGACACAGGGGGGCTGCCGTCAGGCTACGTTATACTGTCGCGCCCTACACGCCGGAAAGATCCATGATCCCAAACCGTTCCGCGAAGCCCTGACGCCCGGCGTCGGTGATCGCCACCGCGCGTGTATCCCGTTGCCGAGCGATCCAACCAAGTTCGAAACACCGGCACGCCAGGGCCGCACCCAGCCGCCCGGCGATATGCGGCCGCCGCTCGCTCCAGTCCAAACACGGCCGGCAGAACACCCGCCGCCCCTGCTCCGGCTCCGCCCCGAAGTCGCGCAGGAAGCGGTGCCCCGACTCGGTCACCTCGCCGCCATCCGCGGTCAGCGCCACATGCCCGTGCTCTGACAGCGAATCGGCCAGGCCGACGCCTAACCGCCCAGCCAGATGGTCGTAACAGCTTCGAGCCATACGCAGCGCCTCGCCGCCGCGCCACGAGCTGCGGCGCTCTGGCATCGCCGCTTCGCCGGCCACCGCCATGATGCCTTCCAGCATCTGCCCCACCAGAGGCGAGGCCAACCGGTAATACCTGTGCCGCCCCTGCTTCTGCGGTGTCAGCAGCCCAGCCTCGGTCAGCTTGCCCAGATGGCCGCTGGTGGTCTGCGGCGAGACATGTGCCGCATACGCCAGTTCCTTCGCGGTCAGCGCCCGCCCGTCCATCAGCGCCGCCAGCATGTTGGCGCGCGCCGGGTCTCCGAGCAATGCGGCGGTGGCGGCGATGCGGGTGATGTCGCTCATGGCAGGGACCTCGGATTGCACAGGCCCCAAGATAGGCAGTCCGGACCGTCGGCGCAGCCGCCCACACTACGGCCGCCGCCGAAGCATGGCCGTCAAGCGCCGCCAGTCAGATCAGTTGCAGCTCGGCTGCTGATCGCAACGATCCTGCTCGCCGGGCGCCGCCCCACGGGCCGCGAGGCGCTGGCGCAGCAGCACAAGCGCGGCGGTGAGCGTGCCCAAATGCCGCTCCGGTGGGACGCGGGTGATGAGGGTCTGCGTCACGCCTTCCAGCAGCACGCCGAGCATCACGTAGGGGTCGG
The DNA here is from genome assembly GCA_963762885.1 of uncultured Alphaproteobacteria bacterium. Taxonomy (GTDB): domain Bacteria; phylum Pseudomonadota; class Alphaproteobacteria; order Acetobacterales; family Acetobacteraceae; genus JASHVB01. The sequence goes on along the minus strand of CAVXNH010000072.1, from coordinate 98,205 downwards.
CCTCACTGCGCAAGGCGGCTTTGATCCCGACCGACAGCTCCGCCAGCGGGTCGGGCGCTTGCGCCGCCGCCTGTTCAGCCTGGTTGGACAACCTCCGCACAACCCGGGCGCTCGAACGTTTTCTGGTCGGTTTCATGGGCGAGGTCCGATAGGGTGGTCCGCGGGCGACGTCCGGGCAGGAACAGTCATAAACGATAGCATCCTCTCGGGCTGTGCGATTCCGCACAGACCATGCCATTTTTCCCGTGGGATGGGATACCCGTGGCAGTCGGCGGTGTCATGGTCCCCGGCCCCCTGGGCACGACTGTATTGCATCGTCTTCAAGATACGTCCAGAATTGCCACGACCGGCCGCCCGAAGTAGCAAAATCGCCAGCCAGCGGTCAAGCTATTTTGCCAGTTTCTGTCAATTTTTGGACGAATCATGGCTGTTCCACCGCCTACTCTCCAAAGGCACCGCGTCTCAGAGGCGCAGAAGGGCTGCACGCCGGAAATTCCGGATCCCGGAGCGAATCGGGGCGTCGCCAACCGTCTGCGCAAAGCAGTCCGCGCGGCCGGCGGTAACCTGGCGGTGGCTCGCCGCTCCGGTATACCGCTCGCCACGATAAACAATTACGTCCGCGGCCGCAACGGAATGAAAATCGAGCCGCTATCTGCACTCGCAGCATCGTGCAACGTCTCGCTCGACTGGCTCGTCTCGGGCAGGGAAGCGTCTGCGTCCGGTCCGCCGGCGTTCCCCGATTTCCCCACGGCCGATGCCGCGCCAAATGGCCTGGGCGAGGCCCCAGCCGAATCGCCGCCGGTCGGCATTGACGTGCGGATTCTGGCCAAGGCCATCGAGATCGTCGCCGCAATTGCCGGCGCAGCGGAGTTCCAGGATGACCCGAAAGCTCTGGCCCGCCGCATCGCTACGACCTACGCCGTATTGATCGAGCCGGACGCACCGCGTGATTGACCGCTAGAGACCGGCGCGACAGTCCGCATCACGGCGGGTGTAGCCAGCGACCATCGTGCCGGCTGGCGCGGCCAAGGTTCGGGTCACATAACGGGAGGAGCCTTGCAGTGTTCGTAGGTCCTGTTCGAAGTCGAGCCGCGGCCGGAGCGATGGGACGACTACCTGCGCTACGCCGGCATGCTGCGCCCGGAACTGCAACAGATCGACGGTTTCCTGGACAATCGGCGGTTCCGCAGCCGTCGCCACGACGGCCGGCTGCTGTCGCTGTCGTTCTGGCGCGACGAGAAATCCGTGGTGCGCTGGCGCTCGCATGCCATGCACCACGGCGTGCAGGCGAAAGGCCGGTCGGACGTGTTTCGCGACTACCACCTGCGCGTCGGCGAGGTGACACGCGACAACGGCGCGCCACAGCCTCAGTCACGCTTCGACGAGACCGAAACCGGCCTGGCGCGCGCCGCCAGCATCATCGAAGCGCCGGCCGCCGAAACGGCGCCGGAAGCGGCCGCGCTGGTGGACTGGGACATGTTCGACGGCATCGCCGATCCGCAGGACCGCCTGCTGCTACTGTCCTGGCGCGACGCGGACGCGATGCAGGCCTGGACGCCACAAGCCGGCGAGCGGCGGCGCGACGTGCGCATCGTGCGCGATTACGGCCTGCGCGACCGCGCCGAGGCACCACAATTCCACCCGTAACGAACGCCTGCACAGAACAACAAACAAGATCCTCCCCCTCCCCTTGAGGGAGGGGGAGCATCAAGCCCCCCGGGCGACCGCCGCAGTTTCATCCAGGGCAGGTTGGCCGCAAACCCGAACCGTCAGAACCGCCCCCTCAGAACGGGATCTCGTCGTCCAGATCGCCGCCCTTCGGCGCCTCCCAAGACGGCGCGCCGCCGCCGCTCCGAGGCGCCCCGCCCGCCGCTGGTCGCGCAGCCGGCGCGCGCTGATACCCCCCGCCACCGCCGCCCTCGGCCATGCCGCCTTCCTCGCCGCGCTGGCTGTCGATCAGCACCAGCTCGCCGCGGAACTGACCCAGCACCACTTCCGTGGTATACCGCTCCTGCCCCCCCTGATCAGTCCACTTGCGGGTTTGCAGCGCCCCCTCGATATAGACCTTGCGCCCCTTGCGCAGGTAACGCTCCGCCACCTCGCCGATGCGGTCGTTGAAGATCACCACCCGGTGCCACTCGGTGCGTTCCTTGCGCTCCCCGGACGCCTTATCGGTCCAGTTCTCGCTGGTCGCCAGGGTCAGGTTGACGACCTTCGAGCCGTTCTGCGTGGTGCGAACCTCCGGGTCCTTGCCCAGATTGCCCACCAGGATCACTTTGTTGACGCTGCCGGCCATGACCGAGTCCTCTTGTTCCAGGGAGTGAAATTACCCCCTCCATCCCTAAATCGCTATCAGTTAACCAAGTTCTTCCCACGCACCCCGGAATCGTCGTATAGACCGGGAACATCTCAAGAACAACCAGGACAATCATGCCCGGCTCCATCCATGTGCGCGGCGCGCGCGAGCACAACCTGAAAAACGTGGATGTGGTCATTCCGCGCGACAGCCTGACCGTACTCACCGGGCTGTCCGGTTCCGGCAAATCCTCGCTCGCCTTCGACACGATCTACGCCGAGGGCCAGCGCCGCTACGTCGAATCGCTGTCCGCCTACGCCCGCCAGTTCCTCGAACTGATGGGCAAGCCGGACGTGGACAGCATCGAGGGCCTGTCGCCGGCCATCTCCATCGAACAGAAGACCACATCGCGCAACCCGCGCTCCACCGTCGGCACGGTGACGGAAATCCACGACTACATGCGCCTGCTGTGGGCGCGCGTCGGCGTGCCCTATTCGCCCGCCACCGGCCTGCCGATCGAGGCGCAGACCGTTTCCCAAATGGTCGATCGCGTCACGTCGATGCCCGAAGGCACACGCCTGCTGCTGCTCGCGCCCGTGGTGCGCGACCGCAAGGGCGAATACCGCAAGGAACTCGCGGAGCTGCAACGCAAGGGCTTCACCCGCGTCAAGGTGGACGGCAAACTCTACGAGATCGGCGAAGTCCCATCGCTGAACCGCAAGACCAAGCACGAGATCGAGGCGGTGGTGGACCGCATCGTCGTGCGCGACGGCATCGCCCCGCGCCTCGCCGACAGTTTCGAAACCGCACTCGCCCTGTCCGACGGCGTCGCCTACACGGAAAACGCCGACGGCGGCGACCGCACGGTGTTCTCGTCGCGCTTCGCCTGCCCGGTGTCGGGCTTCACGATTGAAGAAATCGAACCGCGGCTGTTCAGCTTCAACTCGCCGCACGGCGCATGCCCGGCGTGCGATGGCCTCGGCACCGAAACGTTCTTCGATCCGGCCATGGTGGTATCGGATGAGCGTCTGTCGCTCGCCGATGGCGCGATCACGCCATGGACCGGGTCGCAGAGCCCATACTATGACCAGACGCTGCAAAGCCTCGCCAGGCATTTCAAGGTCACCACGAAAACCCCCTGGCAGGATCTGCCGCAACGCGTACGCGATGCGATCCTGAACGGCACCGGCGACGAGCCCGTCGCCTTCACCTACAAGGACGGCGTCCGCGCCTACACCGTGACCAAGCCGTTCGAAGGCGTGCTGCACAATCTGCAACGCCGCTTCCAGGAGACCGACAGCGTCTGGGTGCGCGAGGAACTCACCCGCTACCAGGCGGACAAGCCCTGCGCTGCCTGCAACGGCGCGCGGCTGAAGCCCGAAGCGCTGGCGGTGCGCGTCGCCGGGTCCAACATCGCCCAAGCCTCCGCCCTGTCGATCCGCAACGCGCTGGACTGGTTCGGTGGCGTGCTGCCGACGCTGACGCCGCAACGCGCCGAAATCGCCCGCCGCATCCTGCGCGAGATTCTCGACCGCTTGCAGTTCCTGGTCGATGTCGGCCTGGATTATCTCACCCTGGCGCGCGGTTCCGCCACGCTGTCCGGCGGCGAGTCGCAGCGCATCCGCCTGGCCAGCCAGATCGGCTCCGGCCTGACCGGCGTGCTGTATGTGCTCGACGAGCCGTCGATCGGCCTGCACCAGCGCGACAACGAACGCCTGCTCACCACGCTGCGGCGGCTACGCGATCTCGGCAACACCGTGCTTGTGGTGGAACACGACGAGGACGCGATCCGCGCCGCCGACCACGTGATCGACATGGGACCCGCCGCCGGCGTGAACGGCGGCCACGTCATCGCCGAAGGCACGCCGGCGGAGATCTCCGCCAATCCGAAATCGCTCACCGGAGATTACCTGTCCGGCCGCCGCCGCATCGAGGTGCCCCTGATTCGCCGCCCCATGCAGGCGGATCGCGTGCTGCGAGTCGTCGGCGCGCGCGGCAACAATTTGAAGGCGCTGACCGCGGAGTTTCCACTCGGCACGTTCACCTGCGTCACCGGCGTATCCGGCGGCGGCAAATCGACGCTGGTGGTGGACACGCTCTACAAGGCGGCAGCGCGCCGCCTGATGGGCTCGGGCGAGGTGCCCGCGCCGCACGACCGCATCGAAAACCTCGAGTTGCTCGACAAGATCATCGACATCGACCAGTCGCCGATCGGCCGCACGCCGCGATCCAACCCCGCCACCTACACCGACCTGTTCGCGCCGATCCGAGACTGGTTCGCCGAACTGCCGGACTCCCGAGCCCGCGGCTACAAACCCGGCCGCTTCAGCTTCAACGTCAAAGGCGGGCGCTGCGAGGCCTGCCAGGGCGACGGCGTCCTGAAAATCGAGATGCACTTCCTGCCAGACGTCTACGTCACCTGCGACGTCTGCAAGGGCAAGCGCTACAATCGCGAAACGCTGGAAATCAAATTCCGCGACAAGTCGATTGCCGAGGTGCTGGCGATGACGGTGGACGAGGCGGTGCCCTACTTCAGCGCCCAGTCCCGCATCCACGACCGCCTGAAAATCCTGCAGCAGGTGGGGTTGGGCTATATCCAACTCGGCCAGCAAGCCACGACGCTGTCCGGCGGCGAGGCGCAACGCATCAAGTTGTCGAAGGAACTGGCGCGGCGAGCGACCGGGCGGACGCTGTACATTCTCGACGAGCCAACCACCGGCCTGCATTTCGAGGACGTGCGCAAGCTGCTGGAGGTGCTGCACACGCTGGTCGATCAGGGCAACACGGTCGTGGTGATCGAGCACAATCTGGAAGTGATCAAGACGGCGGATTGGATTCTCGATCTGGGTCCGGAGGGCGGCGACGGCGGCGGCCGCATCGTCGCTGAAGGCACACCGGAAGACGTCGCCGCAAACCCCGAGAGCCACACGGGGAGATTCCTCGCGCCGATGCTGCTGCCCCCAACGAAGAAAGTGCGTCGCCGCGCTTAATTAACCTCTCCCGCTTCGCGGGAGAGGTCGAGGGCGCGCAGCGCACGAGGGTGAGGGTGATCGGGTCGGCACGTAGCAGGTAGAGCGCAGTGTGCCGACCCGATCACCCTCACCCTCGACGCTACGCGTCTCGACCTCTCCCGCTCCCGCGGGAGAGGTTATGAATCTCCTCCACCACCTTCCGCCGCACCTCCGCGCTCGTCCCCGGCACAAAATCGATCGACACCGTATCGACCAACCCGCCGAACCGCTGCCCAATCGCCTCTGCAATCCCCTCATACGGCGCCCGCGCCACGAACAGATCCAGCACCTCGTCGGACACCTGCGCCGCCATGTCCTTCCACGCGCCCTGCTTCGACATCTCCGTCAGCTTCACGCCCAGATCCGACAGCCCATGCACATCGAACACCCCGCGATAGGCGGGCGTGGACCCATAGAACGCCACCCGATACCGCACCTTCTCTGCCGCCGCGCGTACCGCCGCCTCATCCGGACCCGTGGCGACAAACCCCCCGCCGGTAATCTCGAACCCCTCGAACGACTTGCCCGCCGCTTCCAGCTCCGCCGCCAGCATCGGCCGCACAACCTGCTCCAAATACTTCCGCGTCGCGAAACTATGCAGCCGCACGCTATCGGCGACCCGCGCCGCGGTCTTCGTCATCAGCGGCCCCACCGCCGCCAACGCGATCTTCACCATCGGCAACCCCAGCGGACCGGGCGAAAACTCCGGCGTCATCAGCGTGAAATTATAATACTTTCCGCGAAAATCGAGTTTCTCCCCCAACTCCCAACACCGGAAGATAGCCCGCAGCGCCTGCACGTACTCGCCCATGCGCGCCGCCGGCGCCACCCACGGCACGGAAAACCGCCGCTCGTTATGCGCCTTCACCTGGCTGCCCAGCCCCAGCACGAACCGCCCGTGCGAATGTCGTTGCAGATCCCACGCATGGTTCGCCACGATCATCGGGCTGCGCGGAAACGCGATCGCCACCGACGTCGCCAACTGCACGCGCTGCGTCGCCAGCGCGGCGAACGCCAGCGGCGTGAACGGCTCGTGCCGCAGCTCGTTGGACGTGATGCAGTCGAACCCGTCTTCCTCCGCCTGACGCGCGGCCGGCCCGCAAGCCGCCCAGTCCTCCACCGGCAGCCCCATCGAAACACGCATCGTTTGTCCTCCCTCCTATCGTCATGGCCGGCCCCCGGGTCGAGCCCGGGGGCAGGCTCCGGCCGGCCATCCACGACTTGCTGCCCACCCGTAAGTCACGGACAGCGGGCATGCGCCAGCCACGACGGATGGTATCCGTCATTTGCGATCCGCGCGCCGGTCCCGTAAAGCGGGTGGCAACGGGAAAGGGACCATCTGCATGCAGAGCCTGTCTGGCAAGGTCGTCATCGTCACCGGTGCAAGCCGAGGCATCGGCGCCGCCGCGGCTACCGCACTGGGCAAGGCCGGCGCAACCCTGGTACTGACCGCACGCAGCGCCGCGGAAATCGACAGCGTGGCGCAAGCCATCACCCGCGACGGGGGCTCCGCGACCGCCATCCCCTGCGACGTATCCGACTGGAACGCGGTGCAGCGCCTGGTCGCAGCAACCCAGCAGCGCTACGGCAAAATCGATGCGCTGATCAACAACGCCGGCGTCATCGAGCCCATCGCCGTCACCGCCGAGAGCGATCCCGCCGAATGGGCGCGGTCGATCCAGATCAACCTCATCGGCGCCTACTACGTCATCCGCGCCGTGCTGCCCTCGATGCTGGCGGCCGGCGGCGGCACCATCGTCAATGTCTCCTCCGGCGCCGCGCTCAATCCGCTGCTGGGATGGAGCGCCTATTGCTCCGGCAAGGCCGGCCTCGCCATGCTGACTCGCGAGATCGCGCTGGAACACGCCGCGCAAGGCATCCGCGTGTTCGGCTTCCAGCCCGGCACCACCGATACCGAGATGCAAGTCATCATCCGCGCCTCCGGCATCAATCCGATCAGCAAGATCCCGCGCGAGAACCTGACCCCGGTCGCGCATCCCGCCGCCGCCATCGTATATCTCTGCACCAGCGCAGCGGACGACCTCGCCGGCAAGGAATTTTCCCTGCGCGACGAGGCCTTCCGCAGCCGCCTGAACCTGACCTGAGCCGGAGACCGACCATGCCCGACGACACCATCGAGCGCGCCCGCCGCTACCACGACGAGCTCACCGAGTTCCGCCGCGACATCCACGCGCATCCGGAACTGGGGCTGGAGGAACACCGCACCGCCGAACGCGTCGCCACCAAGCTGGAGCAATGGGGCATCGAGGTGCATCGCGGCATCGGCAAGACCGGCGTGGTGGCGGTGTTACGCAACGGCGACGGTCCCGCCATCGGCCTGCGCGCCGACATGGACGCGCTTGCGATGGACGAGCAAACCAACCTCCCCTACAGCAGCCGCAACGCCGGCCGCATGCACGCCTGCGGCCATGACGGCCACACCACGATGTTGCTGGGCGCAGCGAAATACCTGGCGGATACGAAGAATTTCAAAGGCACTGTGAACTTCATCTTCCAACCGGGCGAGGAAGGCGCCGGCGGAGCGCTCGCCATGCTGGAAGACAAGCTGTTCGAACGCTTCCCCTGCCAAACGATCTTCGGCATGCATAATCGTCCCGGCATGCCGGTCGGCGAATTTGCCATCACGCCCGGTGTCGCGATGGCGGGCGCGGCGATGTTCGATATCGCGATCACCGGCAAGGGCGGCCACGGCGCACGGCCGGAGGATTCGATCGATCCGGTGCTGGTGGCCTGCCATCTCGGCGCCGCGCTGCAGTCGATCGTGTCGCGCAATCTGCCGCCGCAGGATATGGCCGTGCTGAGCATCACGCGCATCCAGGGTGGCGACGCCTATAACGTGATCCCGCAGGTCGCCACAATGGCCGGCACCGTCCGCACGTTCAAGAACGAAACGATGCAGATGGTGGAAGCCAACATGAAGCGCCTGGCGACCCATGTCGCCGCCGGTTTCGGCGCCGAGGCCACGGTCGATTTCCGTAACGTCTTCGTGCCGCTGGTGAACGACGAAGATCACACCACCGCCTTCGCCGATGCCGCGGCCGACCTGGTCGGCGAAGCCAAGGTGGCGCGCGACAAGCCGCCGGCCAATGCGTCGGAGGATTTCAGCTTCATGCTGGAACAGGTGCCGGGCGCTTACATAAATCTCGGGAATGGCGAGGACAGCGCGCAGGTGCACAACCCCGCCTACAATTTCAACGACGCGGCGATCCCCTACGGCGTCGCACTGTTCGCCAATATCGTCGAACGCAAATTGCCGAAGTGAAAGTGGCGTCGCCACCGTCATGGTCGGCCCTCGGGTCAAGTGCCCGGGGACAGGCTACGGCCGGCCATCCACGACTTTTGGTTGCGGGACAAGTAATGGATGGTGGGCGTGTGCGCCCTCCATGACATGAGGATCGCCTGATGTTCACCCGCCCAGAGACCGCCGCCCTGACGATCTACCTCGACGGCGCACCGCTCAGCGCCCGCAAGGGCGACAGCATCGCCGCCGCACTGCTGTCGCACGGCATCCACACCACGCGACTTACGCCGGTTTCCGGCGCGCCGCGCGGCCCCTACTGCATGATGGGCGCCTGCTTCGAGTGTCTCGCCGTGGTTGACGGACATCCCGACGTGCAGACCTGCTTGCGCCCAGTGCAAGACGGCATGCGCATCGAGCGCCAGCACGGCGCGCGTTCCCTCCCGGACTCCCCATGACCCCCGATCTGCTAATCATCGGTGCCGGTCCGGCCGGCGTCTCCGCCGCAACCGAAGCGCGCGCGCACGGCCTGTCCGTGTTGATCCTCGACGAAAACGCCACACCCGGCGGACGCATCTGGCAGGCGTTGGAATCGCGCGGCGCCAAGGACGCCGACGACACCGAGGGCTTGCTCGCCCTGCACCAGTTCCGCGCGTGCGGCGCCGATGCACGATGGCGCGCCGGCGTCTGGGCGATCGAATCCGATGGCACCGTGTTCTGGACCGAAGACGCTGCCGTGAACTCCGCCCGCGCCGCGTTCGTCATGCTCTGCACCGGTACCACGGAGCGGCCGATGCCAATTCCCGGCTGGACGTTGCCCGGCGTGATGACCGTGGGCGCCGCACAGATCGCCCTGAAAACCGCCGGCCTGCTGCCCACCGGAGCCACCTGGATCGCCGGCCAGGGTCCCCTGCTATTGCTCTACACAGTGCAGGCGTTGCGCGCCGGAGGCGACATCGCCGGCGTCCTCGATATGTCCGACGGCACCGCACCGCTACGCGCCCTGCCGCATATCCCGCTTGCCTTGCAGGCGTTCGCCGACATTACCAAGGGCCTGGGTTGGCGCCGCGAGATCGCCCGCGCCGGCGTGCCTTGGTTAAGCGCCTCCGACCTGCGTGCCGAGGGCGACGGCGCATTACAACGCATCACCTTCCGTAACGGCGGCCAACACCGCGTGGAGGACGCCGATCTCCTGCTGTTGCACGACGGCGTCATCCCTTCGGTGCAGATCACCCGCGCGCTGGGCTGCGCGCATGAGTGGGATGCAGGCCAGCACTGCTGGAAACCAAAAGTGGATGCGTGGGGCGTCACCTCGTTGCCGAACATCGTCGTGGCCGGCGACGGCGCCGGCATCGGCGGCGCGCGCGTCGCCGCACTGTCGGGACGTATCGCCGCATTGGGCGTCGCCCAGGCGCTGGGCCGCATCGACGTCGCCATGCGCGACGCAGCCGCGGCCCCCTTACTAACCGCCCGCGCCCGCCAACGCGCAGTCCGTCCCCTGCTCGATACTTTGTACGCGCCGCGCCCGCGCATCCTGGACGACGCAACGATCGTGTGCCGTTGCGAGGAAATCACCGCAGCGCAGATACGCGAAGCCGCCGCGCTCGGCTGCCTCGGTTTGAATCAGTTGAAGGCGTTCACCCGCTGCGGCATGGGCCCCTGCCAGGGCCGCATGTGCGGCGCCACCGCGGCCGAGGTGTTGGCCGCGGCGCGAGGCGTGCCGGTCGCGGCGATCGACCCATACCGCACCCGCTTCCCCACCAAGCCCGTCACGGTCGGCGAGCTTGCCGCCATGGCAACGGAATAGGACAGCCACACGATGGCCATGCGCCTCTGGCATCAGAGTTTCACCGTGCTGGGCGACCTGCCCGGCTACGCCGACGCCATCCGCACACACCTCGCGCGCACCCTGCGCCCCGATACCGAGGTGGTGCTGCACGGCCAGGCCGACGGTACCTATCCGGGCAACTATCCCGGCGACGACATCGGCTACGCCTACACGTATTGGATTCACGGCAACCAATGGGTGGCTGCCGCGCGCGCCGCGGAACGCGATGGCTTCGACGCTTTCGCCATGTGCACGCTGCCCAATCCGATGCTGCGCGAGGTACGCTCGCTGGTCGATATCCCGGTGATCGGCATGGGCGAGACCTGCTTCCACCTCGCCACCATGTTCGGCCAGCGCTTCGCGGTGATGCTGTTCATCGACCGCATGATCCCGCTGTACCAGGAGCAAATTCGCAATTACGGACTGACGGAACGCTGCGCGGGCGTGGTGGCGTCGGGTTTGCGGTTTCAGGACGTTCTGGCCGGATTCGAAAATCCCGGGCCGGTGATAGAGAAATTTCACGAAGCAGCGCGCCGTATCATCCGCGACACCGGCGCCGATGTCATCGTACCGGGCGAGGTGCCGTTGAACCTGTTGCTGGCCATGAACGGCGTCAATCGCGTGGACGATGTCCCGGTGCTCGACGGCCTGGCCACGACGATGAAGATGGCAGAACTCATGGTGGATCTATTCCGAGCCACCGGCATCCGCCACAGCCGGCACGGCTGGTTCAATTCGGTATCGAGTCCGGAACGCGTCGCCCAGGTGGCACAGTTCTACGGTGTCGATCGGTTAAAGTTTTGAGCATTCCCACCGTCGTGGCACCGGCAGTCCCAACCGTGGTGGCACCGGCAGCCTCAATCGTCGTGACACCGGCAGCTCCAACCGTCATGGCACCGGCAGCCTCAACCGTCATGGCACCGGCCCTCCCAACCGTGGTGGCACCGGCATCCCCCACCGTCGTGGCACCGGCAGTCCCAACCGTGATGGCACCGGCAGCCTCAATCGTCGTGACACCGGCAGCTCCAACCGTCATGGCACCGGCAGCCTCAACCGTCATGGCACCGGCCCTCCCAACCGTGGTGGCACCGGCATCCCCCACCGTCGTGGCACCGGCAGCCCCAACCGTCATGGCCGGGCTTGACCCGGCCATCTATGCAGCACGGTGCCGCGATAGATGGCCGGGTCAAGCCCGGCCATGACGGGAAGCGTCGAGGAACATCCAGTTCAATGAACTACGAAATCGGCATCGATGTCGGCGGCACCTTCACCGACGTGGTGTGTCGCGGCGACGACGGTTCGGTGCGCATTGCCAAGCTGCCGACCACACGCGCCGATCCCAGCCAGGCCGTGCTCGCGGCATTGGAAAAGGCCCGCGCCGACTGGAACGTTCCGCCCGCGGCGATCACCCGCTTCGCGCATGGCACCACCGCCGCCACCAACGCGGTACTTGAACGCAAGGGCGCGCGCATCGGCCTGATCGCCACCGAGGGCTTCGGCGACGTGCTGGAGATCGGCCGCCAGATGCGGCACCAGATGTACGACCTCGTGCTACGGCCGGAGACGCCGGTGTTCCTCGCACCCGGCCGCTATCGCAAGGAGGTGCGCGAGCGCCTCGACGCGCAAGGCCGCGTGCTGATCCCGCTGGATGAACCCAGTGTGCGTCAAGCGATATCCGAACTCACCACAGCCGGCGTGCAGGCGATCGCGGTCTGCCTGCTGTTCTCCTTCCTCGATCCGGCGCACGAGCAACGCATTCGCGCGATCATCGCCGAATCACATCCCGATCTGCCGGTGTCGCTGTCGAGCGACGTCGATCCGGCGTTCCGCGAATACGAACGAACCTGCGTCACCGCCTTCGACGCTTACATCAAGCCAGTGATTGCCGACTACCTTGCCAACATGGAACGCGGCCTTGCCGCCGCGGGCGTGACCGTGCCGCTGCAAGTGATGCAGTCGCGTGGCGGCTTGATGTCGTCAGCGATTGCACGGCAACGGCCAGTGCGGTTGTTCCTGTCAGGACCCGCGGCCGGCGTGATCGGCGGCGTCGAGGCCGGCCGCGCAGCGGAATTCCAAGACCTGATCACGGTCGATATCGGCGGCACGTCCTGCGACATCGCGCTGGTCACCAATGGCGAGCCACTGATCCGCAGCGAAAGCGAGATCGACGGCTACACCGTGCGCGTGCCGATGGTCGATGTCAGCGCGATCGGCGCGGGCGGCGGCAGCATCGCCTGGCTGGATGGCGCTGGCTCGTTGCGCGTCGGCCCACATTCCGCCGGTTCCGAACCCGGACCAGCCTGTTACGGCCGCGGCGGCGCCCAACCGACGGTCACCGATGCGTCGGTCGTGCTCGGCTACATCGATCCGGCGCGGTTCGCTGGCGGCACGCTGACATTGCAGCCACGCCATGCCCGCGCGGCGATCGAGCAGGTGATAGCGCGGCCGCTCGGCATGAGCGTGGAACAGGCGGCCCTGGGCATCCATCGCGTGTTGAACGCACAGATGGCGGAAGCGATCCGGTTGGTGTCGATCGGCCGCGGCATCGATCCGCGCGGCTACGCGCTACTGCCGCTGGGCGGCGGCGGACCGATGCATGCCTGCGCTTTGGCGGAGGAGCTCGGCATCGCCTCGATCGTCATCCCGGCGCACCCGGGCGTGCTGTCGGCCGCCGGCTTGCTCGGCGCCGCGGTGGAACACGAAATCGCCGCGGCGTTCCCGTGTGCTCTGGCGGACCTGCGTGTCGATGCGTTGTTGGCGGCGCTGCGGGATCTCGATGCGCGTTGCGCTGTGCTGATGCACGCCGAGGGCGTCGCCGATCCCGACATCCGCCACTTCGCCGATGTGTGCTACATTGGCCAGTCGTATCATCTCGAGGTGCCGTTGCTGTCGCACGATGCCGACGCAATCTACGACGCGTTCCTCGCGGCGCATGAGCGTGTCTACGGCCACAGCACGCGCGTCCCGGCAAAGATCGTCAACTTGCGTTCGGTGCATCGATCCCGCACCGGAACGGTAGCGGTCAGTGCGGCCGAGCCCCCAACATCGGCAGCGCCCGGCACGCGAGAAATTCGCATCCGTGATCGGGCCGGCCCGGTGCCCGCCGCGATCTGGTCGCGGGCGGCGCTGACACCGGATGCGCGCGTGCCGGGCCCAGCGATCATCGAACAAAGCGACACGACGATTTTGGTCGAACCCGGCTGGACCGCGCGGGTCGCCGGCGGCGGCGCACTGCTGTTGGAGCGCGCGACGTGAGCGCAGCACATTGGTCACAATGCGACATCGTGCGTCGCGTTTCAGTAAGCAAGCTTTTAACACGGAGGAAGATCGAGAACCACGGAGAACCACGGAGGCTTTCTGCGGCGCTGCGCGCCAGTAAAACTATCTCCGTGGTTCTCCGTGGTCCTCGATCTTCCTCCGTGTTAAAAGCTTGCAGGCCCAGCCCACACGCACGGCCCGCGCCTGAATATCCCCGTCCGGTTCGCAAATCATGAAAAACTCCGCAACGTCACAGCTCGATCCCATCACCGTCGAAGTGACGCGCCACAAACTCGAAGGCATCGCCAATGAGATGCAATCGACCCTGCTGCGCAGTTCGTTCTCGCCGATCGTCAAGGAAGGCCTGGATGCGTCGGCCGGCCTGTTCACCCTGGACGGGCAGACGCTGGCGCAGGCTTGCGCCATCCCGATCCATCTGGCGACGCTGATCCCGGTGCTGCGCAAGATCATCGACACGTTTCCCCCCGACCGCATGCATCCGGACGACACCTTCCTGCTCAACGATCCCTATACCGGCGGCACGCATCTGCCCGACATCGCTGTGATCCAGCCGATCATGCACCAGGGCCGGCTGATCGCCTTCAGCGCCGCGATGACGCATCACCAGGACATGGGCGGCATGTCGGCCGGCTCGGTGCCGACCAACGCGACGGAAATCTACCAGGAGGGTCTTCGCCTGCCGCCGCTGAAGCTGCGCGACGCCGGCGTAATGAACGACACGCTGGTGGCGATCATCCGGCAGAACGTGCGCATCCCCGACACGGTGATGGGCGACATCAACGCGCAACTCGCCGCTTGCCGCATCGGCGCCCGCCGCGTCGCCGAACTCGCGGACCGCAACGGCCATAACGCGCTGACCGCGATCTTCGACGAATTGCTGCAACGCTCGGAGACGATGACGCGCCAGGCGCTGGCACGCATCCCGCCCGGCACCTACCGCTACGTCGACTGGCTCGACAACGACGGCATCGAGCTCGACAAGCCGATCCGTATCGAGGTCGCGGTGACGCTGCGCGACGCCTCGATCCATATCGATTTTTCCGGCACCAGTCCGCAGGTGCGCGGACCGATGAATTGCGTGCCGTCCGGTTCGCTCGCGGCAGCATGCTTCGCGGTCCGAGCGCTCACCGATCCGGCGATTCCGACCAACGCCGGCTGCTTCCGGCCGATCTCGCTGCATCTGCCCGAGGGCAGCCTGGTGAACCCGCGCGAGCCTGCTCCAGTGAACGCGCGCACCTCGACGATCAAGCGCATCGCCGGCGCGATTATTTCCGCCCTCGCAGAGGTGCTGCCCGACAAGGTACCGGCGCCCTCGGCCGGCGAGATGCTGATGGTGGCGTTCGGCGGCCGTCATCCGATGGGAGGCAACTTCGTCACGGGGGATCTGATCGCCAGTGGCAGCGGCGCGTCGGCGCAGGCGGACGGCGTGGATGTGATCGAGACCGACGCGACCAACTGCATGAACCTGCCAGCCGAGGCGATGGAAATGGAAACGCCGCTGCGGCTGCATCGCGTCGCGTTACGATCCGGCTCCGGCGGCGGCGGAAAACATCGCGGCGGCCAGGGCACGATCCGTGAATACGAAGCGCTGGTGGACAACGTCACCTTCACCCATCGCGGCGAACGGCATTTCAGCGAGGCGCGCGGCGTGTTCGGCGGCGGCGATGGTGCGCGTGCGCAGTCGGTGATCGTGCGGCGCGACGGCACGCGGGAGGAAATACCGTCGAAGGTGGTAACGCGATTGATGGCCGGCGATCGGGTGATCGTGCAGACCGCCGGCGGCGCGGGCTACGGCGATCCGGCGGCGCGCGATCCGGCGGCGGTGGCGGCGGACATTGCGGATGGGAAGGCCGCTTAGTACACCTCTCCCGCGGGAGCGGGAGAGGTCGAGACGCGCAGCGGCGAGGGTGAGGGCGACCGGGTCGGCACGTAGCAGGTAGAGCGTAGTGTGCCGACCCGATCACCCTCACCCTCGCCGCTGCGCGGCGACCTCTCCCGCGCGAAGCGCGGGAGAGGTTTAAAAAGAGGAAACGCCCATGAGCGCCACAACAACACAAGCCCCCAGCCCCTATCTGCCGGTCCGCGACGACTGGCTGGCGCGGCGCACCGAGACGATCCTCGAACCCGCGCTGCCGATCGTCGACCCGCACCACCATCTGTGGGAACGCCCCGGCTGGCGCTACATGCTCGACGATTTGCTGGCCGACACCAACAGCGGCCACAACATCGTCGCCACCGTGTTCGTGCAGTGCCGCTCGATGCACCGCGCCGGCGGCCCGGAGTTCATGAAGCCGGTCGGCGAGACCGAATTCGTCAACGGCGTCGCGGCGATGAGCGCCTCCGGGCAGTACGGCAAGACGAAGATCTGTGCCGGCATCGTGGGCCATGCCGATCTCCGCCTCGGCAGCAGCGTATCGCCGGTGCTGGAGGCGCATATCCGTGCCGGCGGCAACCGCTTCCGCGGCATCCGTCACATCACCGCCTGGGACGGCGACAAGACGCTGATGAATCCCGCCTACGCGCCGCCGCCGGGCCTGCTGGCCGATCGCGCCTTCCGCGACGGATTTGCCGCGCTCGCGCCGTTGAATTTGAGCTTCGATGCGTGGCTGTATCATCCGCAGATCGACGAACTTACGGCGCTGGCGCAGGCGTACCCGGGCACGCCGATCTGTTTGAACCATGTCGGCGGGCCGCTCGCCATCGGCGTCTATGCCGGCAAGCGCGACGCGGTATTCGCGACCTGGTCGAATTCGATCCGCGCGCTGGCGCAGTGCCCGAACGTGGTGGTGAAGCTCGGCGGCATGGCGATGCGCATCAACGGCTTCGATTTCCACGAGCAGACGGAGCCGCCGTCGTCGGAGACGCTGGCCGCGGCGTGGAAACCCTATGTCGAGACCTGCA
This sequence comes from uncultured Alphaproteobacteria bacterium, assembly GCA_963762885.1. Lineage (GTDB taxonomy): Bacteria > Pseudomonadota > Alphaproteobacteria > Acetobacterales > Acetobacteraceae > JASHVB01. The sequence continues at coordinate 81,631 of CAVXNH010000072.1, read as the reverse complement.
TCGAGGCGTTCGGCCCGGCGCGCTGCATGTTCGAAAGCAACTTCCCGGTGGACAAGGGTTCGTACGCCTACGCGCCGTTCTGGAATGCGTGCAAGATCCTGGCGCGTGGTGCAAGCGAGGCGGAAAAGTCCCACCTGTTCAGCGGCACCGCGGCGCGCTTCTACCGGCTTGATCTGTGAAACCGCGGCAATCCCGTCATGCCGACGAAGGTCGGCATCCACGACTTCCCGTGCACGAAGTGTAGTCGTGGATGCCGACCTCCGTCGGCATGACGCGTGAGCCTGGAGAACGACATGCAAACTCTGAAAATCGGCGACGTCACCATCACCAGCATCATCGAGCGCGACGGCCCGTGGCGCCGGCCGGAGGACATGTTCCCCGCCTACGATCCGGAACTCGGCAAGCGCTACCTGGCGGAACTCGATCCGGTGGTGTTCGACCCGGCGTCCGGCCGCATGGTTATCACCTACCAGACCTTCGTCGTGCGCACGCCGAAGCACACCATCCTGGTGGACACCTGCACCGGCGAGGACAAGGGCTACCCGGCGCCAATGGATTTTCCTAAGCAGCCCTGGCTCGACGGATTCAAGGCCGCCGGCCTGGCGTTCGACAAGATCGACTACGTGTTCTGCACCCATCTGCACATCGACCATTGCGGCTGGAACACGGTGCTGCGCGATGGGCGCTGGGTGCCGACCTTCCCACGCGCGAAATACGTGTTCCACAAGCGCGAATATCAGGCGTGGGAGGCAGCGACGCAGCGTGGCGACAATCCGCCGGGCAACGTCTGGCGCTATAACTGCGAGCCGATCGTCGAAGCCGGCCAGGCCTTGCTGGTGGATGACGACTACACGCTCGACGACACGGTGTGGCTGACGCCGACTCCCGGCCACGCGCCGTGCCATTGCTGCGTCAACATCAAGTCGGGCGGCCAGCGCGCGGTGGTAACCGGCGACCTGATGCACCACGCGCTGCAATGCCGCGAGCCGGACTGGTCCACGATCTTCGATTGGGACGCCAAGCAGGCGGCAGTGTCGCGGCGGAAGTTCCTGGGGGATGTGGCGGGGACCGGCACATTCGTGCTGCCGATCCATTTCCCGTCACCGACGACCGGGCTGGTGGAGGCAGACGGCGACCGGTTCCACTACAAGTTCGTGCGGTAAGCAGAAGTCCGCTGGCGCCTGCGTATGAACAAGGTTTTCGGTTAGAGCGATTTCACCTTGAGTGGAAATGCCGCGAAGCAACCTGTCATTACGAGGCGCGCAGCGACGGAAGCGTGGGGCGGGCGGCAATCTCCGATCGTCCGAGTTTGGCCGCGGATTTAAGAAGTATTGGAACACAGATAAGAAGGGATGCACACAGATAAGGGCGGATGTTCGGTAACCGTACCACGAGTGGAGCCACACACGGGCCCACAAAATCGGTCATCCGGACTTATCCGTGTTCATCCCTTCTTATCTGTGTTCCAATACTTCTTTGATTCCATGCGACGGAACCTTCGCAGGTGGAAATATAGAGTTCGCAAGCCGTTGGGTCGATCGGTTCGAGACGGCCTCCGCCGCATCCGCAGTTCGCCCACCTCAGTTTTAGCAGCCAACAATAACGCACGAGCAGTGGTGCCCCGCCTGATGAACCACTGGCCGCTCGGCAGGCTGTAGATTGCCCCGCCCGGCTCAAGCTCGGGGACCGTTGCGCGCCTCGCAATGACAGGAGGCTCACAGTTTCACTCAGGGTGAAAACGCCGTGGACCGACTTTAGGCTGCGGCAAACGGGGAACTCTGCTATCCTGCCTCAATTGGAGGATCACATGGGTGTCGTGCAAGTTCAACTTCCGGACGACCTGAGGCGGATCATCGACCGGCAGATTGCTGAGGGCCATGCCCGGAGCGAGGCCGATTTTCTGGTGCAGGCTGCGCAACTCTACGCCGACCACCTGGACGCAGAGCACGAGATCGCCGCAATGGTCGAACGCGCCGACGCTGACGTTGCCGCCAGGCGCTTTACGATGGTTGCCACGCCGGAGGATAGCCAGGTGCTCCACGAAGCCGCGATGGCGCGCTTACGCACTCGGATGGCGAACGACGACCCCGGGCGGTGACTTACCGGCTTCTCGCCGGTGCCGAAGCCGACATCGACCGGATCCTGCTCCGGAGCGCCCGCCAGTTCGGCGTTGAGGCTGCCGAACGCTACGACCTGTTGATGCGCTCCGTGTTTGCGCTTGTGGGCGACTCCCCGATGCGGCCCGGTTCCCAGGAGGTATCGAGGGTTGCCGGCGTTCGTGTCTACCCGCTTCGGCTCGGACGTCATCTGGTCGCACGGGAGCAGCGGGTAATACCAAGCGTCACAGAAGCTGACCTACGGCAGGACGCCGACCGCCCCCCTCGTCATGGCCGGCCTTGTGCCGGCCATCCACGCCTTTGCTGCGGAGGTCACGGAAAAGGCGTGGATGGCCGGCACAAGGCCGGCCATGACGAGGGGGCGGCCGGCAACGACGAAGGTCAGACTCAAGGACGCTTGGTATAACACGCCCGCGGCACCTGGTCGTTTATCGCCCGGGGGCCGATGGCGTGGTGGAAATCATTGGCCTTGCTCATGACAGGATGCTGCTGGCTCGCGCGGTGCGGAGGATGCAATGCGAGGCTGGTGCCTGATTGCCGGGCATTGCATCCATCGTTATGTCACGCACTGCCTGCTCCCATGCGGGAAGCAAGCAAGGCAGAGCGTGCCGACCCGATCACCCTCACCCTCGGCGCTGCGCGCCATCGACCTCTCCCGCTCTCGCGGGAGAGGTTAGTGTCAGCGCCAGCCCCGCCGCGGCCTGGCACGGCTCAATCACCGGCACGCCCGCCGCGTCCTCCACCGCCGCCCGGTGGTGCGCCATCCCGGTGCAGCCCAGCACGATCGTCCCGGCCCCCGCCGCCACCAACTCCCGCCCCGCCGCCACCAGCCGCGCCCGCGCCGCGGACGGCTCCAGCAACGTCTCCATCGTGACGTTCAGCGCCACCTCGGCGGCCAGCCGCGCCTCCAGCCCCATCGCCCGCAGCGCCGCCAGATGCCGAGCCTTCGACGCATCGACGATCGCGATCACCCCGAACCGTTCCGCCCGAGCCACCGCCGCGGCCACCGCCGACCGGAACACCCCCAGCACCGGCCGCCGCGTCACCGCGCGCGCCGCCTCAATCCCCGGGTCCGACGCGCAGGCGATCACATACCCATCCGCCGCCTCATGCTCTATCAGCCGGCACAGCGGACCCACCACCGCGTGCCAGTCGCGCCAGTCGTAAATGGCGGGCGGCCCCTCGGCCAACGTCAGCACCTCGAATGCCGGCCCGCCCGGGAACCGGAACGGCGCCAGCGCGGCGTCGATCCCCGCAGAACACGCCAAAGAGCAATTGGGATTGATAACGACAATACGGGACATCGAGGCAGTCTCACTCCTCTGGTCAGCGCGATCAAGCGACCCCAATTTTGTGTTGCACCGCAGCATCGCCTATCGTGCCGCCCCGCGCCCACACCCCGCGCAAGGATACCCTCGCAATGCCCCCGATCCGCTGGCAGCCCGACCGCACGCCGACGCTGCCGCCCTGGCCGTTGCCGCCGCTCGGCACCGCACTCGGGCGAGGCTTCCTCGGCCGCTGCCCCGCCTGCGGCAAGAGCCACCTGTTCAACGGTTTTCTCCGGGTCGTGCCGGAGTGCCAGAACTGCGGCGCCCCCCTCGGCCTCGCCCGCGCAGACGACGCACCGCCCTATTTCACCATTCTGATTGTCGGCCACATCGTCATCCCCGCCATGCTGATCCTGCAACGAGAGCAGGACCCACCGGCCTGGGTGCTGTCGGTCATCTTCCTTCCCCTGACAGCGTTCCTGGCGGTCGGGTTGCTGCGCCCGATCAAGGGCGCCACCGTCGGCCTGATGCTGAAGCTCAATATGCTGAAGTCCGACGACGAAGCATGACCGGCGAGGCTCGGCTGTCGCGGGTGGTCCTGGAGGAGGACGCGGGCGGCAACCTGCCCCCGCTGATCGAGGCCGACCGCGCCCAGGCCGTGGCCGATCTGGCGACCGCCAACCGGTTCATGCCGCAGGCGGTAAAACGCGCCGACAACGCCGACGGCCCCTACGCCCTGCACCTGGCGATCCGCGACGGGCGCCTGCTGTTCGACATCCGGCATGACGACGATGTGCCGCTGGCCGCCATCGGCCTGGCACTGGGGCCGTTCCGCTCGCTGATGAAGGACTATCAGATGCTGGTGGACAGCCACATCACGGCGGTGCAGGAGGGCCGCATGGAACGCATCCAGGCGATCGACGTGGGACGCCGCGGCCTGCACAACGAAGGCGCCGAACTGATGCGCGAACGGCTGAACGGCAAGATCGACATCGACTTCGAGACCGCCCGCCGCCTGTTCACCTTGCTCTGCGTGCTGCACCAGAGGGTGTCGGCGCGATGAAGATCGACGGCGTGGCGTATCGCAGCATTTGGGTGGACCGCGCGGACGGCTGGCCGGTGCACATCATCGACCAGACGAGGCTGCCGTGGGCGCTGGAGATCCTCCGCCTGACCGAACTGGACCACGCGGCGCATGCGATCCGCGCCATGCAGGCTCGCGGCGCTCCGCTGATCGGCGCGCTGGGGGCGTATGGCCTGTGCCTGGCATTGCGCGCCGACGCGTCCACCGAGGCGATGGAACGCGACGCCGCCCTGCTGGCCGGCACGCGCCCGACCGCGGTGAACCTGCGCTGGGCGCTGGACCGCATGCTGATCCGGCTGCGCAACACCCGCCCGAACGAGCGCGTCGCCGTCGCCTATGCCGAGGCCGCCGCCATCGCCGACGAGGACGTCGCGCAATGCGAGGCGATCGGCCGCCACGGCCTTCCCCTGATCGAGGCCGCCGCGGCGCGCAAGGGTGGCGCGCGCGTCAACGTGCTGACGCATTGCAACGCCGGCTGGCTCGCGACGGTCGATTGGGGCACCGCGCTGGCGCCGATCTACATGGCGCACAATGCCGGCCTGGACCTGCATGTCTGGGTGGACGAGACGCGGCCGCGGAACCAAGGCGCGGCGCTCACCGCCTGGGAACTCGGCAAGCACGGCGTGCCGCACACCGTGGTGGCGGACAACGCCGGCGGTCACCTGATGCAGCACGGCGAGGTCGATCTGGCGATCGTCGGCGCCGACCGGGTGACGCGGGCCGGTGACGTGGCCAACAAGATCGGCACCTATCTCAAGGCGCTGGCCGCGCGCGACAATGACGTGCCGTTCTGGGCGGCGGTGCCCTCGTCCACGATCGACTGGACGCTGGCGGACGGTCTGGCGGAGATTCCCATCGAAGAACGCAGCGGGGCGGAGGTCACCGACGTGACTGGCCGCACGGCGGACGGGTTGGTGACGACGGTGCGGGTGGTGCCGCTGGAGAGCGATGCGGCGAACCCGGCATTCGACGTGACCCCTGCCCGGCTGGTGACCGGCCTGATCACTGAACGCGGCCGCTGCGACGCCAGCGTCGAAGGGCTGCGCGGGCTGTTTCCGGAACGTGCTGCGTAAGGCTCGTGCCGGTCCGGTGATCCGCAGGAAAACGGATGCGCATACTTGAGCGGCAGTCAGCCACAACGTGCTGGCGGCCGGACAATGCGTAGCTGTGATACGGGCCGCCCCCTTCGTCATGGCCGGCCTTGTGCCGGCCATGACGAAGGGGGCGGTCGGCGTCCTGTTGTAGGTCAGTCTCTGGGGCGCTTGATATGAGACGATACCTAGAGAATGCACGTAATTACGTACAAGCTCATGATCGCCCAGGCGATACAACCCACCAGCAACACGCCATTTTGGATCCATTCGGCCTTTTGGCCGGATTTCCTGTCCGCTTCGTGTTTCAGGGTGGCCATTTTGACCTCCACTGTGGGCATCCCACATCCCGTGGCCGTTCCGGCAGGCTAACTCACCAGTACTAAATACTACTTATCGGTTTGAGCAATGGCAGTCATTGATTTGGCTCAAATGGTCAATGAGTCTGTCGGCCAGCTTGGTACTCGGCAGTTGCACGCTCGAAGGTTGATGAACTTCGTGCCTTTGTGTCTTTGTGGTGCAGCACCTTTCTTGCGGTTTCACGGCTTGCCACGTGCCTGCCCCGGCAACGCACGGAAGAGGTTTACGACGCAACCTCCGGAGCGCATGTTGGTGCGCTGCAACAAGACCCGGGTAACCCGATCATGCGTTCACGCCGACCCCTGCTGCTCGCAGCGTTCCTCCTGCTCTCCCCAACCGCGTTCGCGCAGCCCACCCAACCCCCGCTCCGCACCGCCGTGGATGGCACCTACGCGCCGCACGCCATGCCGAAGCTCGGCGGCGGCCTGGAAGGCTTCCAGATCGACCTGTTCAACGAGGTGGCCCGCCGCATGCACCGCGGCATCACCATCGACTCCGCCAGCTTCTCCGGCCTGATCCCGGCAATGGAAGCCGGCCGCTACGACTTCCTCGCCGCCCCCACCACGGTGACACCGGAGCGCGCCCAGAACCTGCTGTTCACCCAGGGCTACCTCTGGACCGATTTCCAATTCGGCATCCGCAAAGGCAGCGCCCCGATCAAGGATTGGAGCGACCTGAAGGGCAAAGCGGTCGCCGTGAACAAGGGCACCCCCTACGAAACCCTGTCGAAGAAGATGGGCGAGCAATACGGCTTTACCGTGCAGGCTTTCGACACCCAGCCGGACGCGGTGCAGGCGGTGGTGTCCGGCCACGCCTACGCCTCGCTCGCCGGCAACACGGTGATCAAATACGCCGCCAGCAAGAACCCGCAATTCGTCGCCGACCTGGTGCTGTCGGACACCAAGGCCCATTGGGCAGCGCCATTCCGCAAGGACGAGGATGCGTTACGCGGCGAGATCGACGACGTGCTGAAATGCATGAAGAAGGACGGCACGATAGCGAAACTGTCGGAAAAGTGGTTCGGCGCCAAGCCGGCGCCCGATGACCTGGAGAACGTCAGCTTCCCCGGCCACGGCGTGCCCGGCCTGCCCGGCTACGAACCGAATGCGCCTGATCCGGATTGCAGCCAGTACCGTTGAGCAATCCCATCCTGGAAGCACGCGGCCTGCACAAGCATTTCGGTCCGCTGCACGTCCTGAGAGGCGTCGATCTCGCCGTCGCCGAGCGCGAGCTGGTGTTCATCATCGGCCCGTCCGGCTCCGGCAAGTCCACCTTCCTGCGCTGCCTGAACCGGCTGGAGGAGCCGACCTCCGGCTCGGTCGTCATCGACGGCATCGACCTGCTGGACCGCCGCACCAACATCAACCACGCGCGCCAGCGCATCGGCATGGTGTTCCAATCCTTCAACCTGTATCCGCACATGACCGCCTTGGGCAACGTCACGCTGGCGCTGCGCAAAGTGGCGAAGCGCCGCCGCGCCGAAGCGGACGAGCTCGGCCACGCCGCCCTGGCGCGCGTCGGGCTGGAGGATCGTGCCGGCCACTATCCCGGCCAACTCTCAGGCGGCCAGCAGCAGCGGGTGGCGATCGCCCGCGCCATCGCGTTGGAACCACGCGTGATGCTGTTCGACGAGCCGACCAGCGCGCTGGACCCCGAACTCGTCGGCAGCGTGCTGGCGGTGATGCGAACGTTACGTGAGAGCGGCATGACCATGGTGGTGGTATCGCACGAGATGGGCTTCGCACGCGCCGCCGCCGATCGTGTGCTGTTCATGGATGAGGGGCAGGTGGTCGAATCCGGCCCCCCGGCGCAGATTTTCGGCGCGCCGCAGGAAGCACGCACGCGCGCCTTCATCGGTCAGATCCAGCGGCACTGATGCGCTGCGCATCGTCATCGCTGCGGCACTCACCGTCATGGCCACGCCCCTCACCGTCATGGCCACGCTCCCTATCGTCATGGCCACGCTCCCTATCGTCATGGCCACGCTCCCTATCGTCATGGCCGGGCTTGACCCGGCCATCCATGCCGCTGAGGTGCCGCGATAGATGGCCGGGTCAAGCTCGGCCATGACGGTGAGAGGCGCGGCCATCGCGACGAGGCGCGCCCGAGCGACGGCGCAACGGCCTTTCGCATGACCAACTGGCAGCACTTCGTCGCCACCTTCTTCAACGCCGCGGTGATGGCGAAATACTTGCCGGACATCATCGACGGCTTCATCCTGACCGTCGGCCTCGCCATCCTCGTCGTCATCTCCGGCATCGCCGCCGGGCTATTGCTCGCAGGTACTGCGCTCGTTCGGCATCCGCCCGCTGAACTGGCTGCTGATCTTCGTCGTAGACCTCTTCCGCGCGCTGCCGCCGCTGGTGGTCATCGTGCTGATCTATTTCGGCCTGCCGTCGCTCGGCTTCGAGCCCAGCGCCTTCGGCACCACCTGGGCCAGCCTCAGCCTGGTCCTGATGTCCTTCTCCGAGGAAATCTTCTGGGCCGGCATCACCGCCGTGCCGAAAGGCCAGTGGGAAGCCGCGCGCTCCACCGGGCTGTCGTTCTTGCAAACGCTCGGTTCGGTGGTGTTGCCGCAGGCGATCCGCCTGACCATTCCCCCGCTGACCAACCGCACCATCGCCATCACCAAGGGCACCGCCTTGGGCTCGGTGATCGGACTGTCGGAGATCCTGTCGCAGGCGTCGTCCGGCGTGTCGTTCAGCTTCAACCCCTCCCCGCTGACACTGGGCGCGGCCGCCTACCTGATCCTGTTCCTGCCGGTGGTGATCGCCGGCCGCTGGATCGAGACGCGCTTCGCCTGGAAGCGATAATCCATGCTGCTCGACACCTTCTTCAATCTCGGCATCATCGCTGCCGCCTGGCCGATCCTGCTGCAAGGTTTGCTCACGACGATCTGGCTGTCGCTGATCGTAGTGCCGCTCGGCTGCCTGTTCGGCGTGCTGCTGGCCGTGCTGTCCACCGCGCATCATCGCTGGGTGCGCTGGCCGCTGATCGCCTGGGTGGATTTCTTCCGCGCCTTCCCGCCGCTGGTGCTGCTGATCTTCCTCTACGCCGCGCTGCCCTTCGCCGGCATCCAGCTCGGAGGCTTCGGCTGCGTGGTGATCGGCTTCTGCCTCAACACCGGCGCCTATTACGGCGAGGTCCTGCGCGCCGGCATCGAGAGCGTGCCCGCCGGCCAGATCGAGGCGGCACGCGGCACCGGACTGACCCGACTCCAGGCGATGGCGTATGTCGTGCTGCCGCAGGCGGTGCGCAACGTGCTGCCCGACCTGGTGTCCAACACGCTGGAGGTGGTGAAACTGACCTCGATCGCGAGTGTGGTTGCGCTGCCGGAACTGCTGTTCCAGGCGCGCCAGGCGCAGAGCGTCACCTATAACCCGACGCCGATCGTTGCTGCGGCGCTGGCGTATTTCCTGTTGTTGTGGCCAGTGGTGCGTCTGGTCAGCCGGTTGGAAAACCGAGCGATCGCAGGGCGGCGTTGATGTTTGGGTTGCGATACATTGTTATGCCGGTGTCTGCCCGATCTTCCGCAAGCAAGCAGGTTCACCACAAAGGCACGAAGGCACGAAAATTATTAGAAAACTTTGTGTCTTCGTGTCTTTGTGGTGAATTTGCTTGCTTGCGGTCTCGCGGCCTGCCGCTTGTCCTCTTGATCCTCGCACTGTCCGGGTGTGCTGTGCCGAAACCTTCCCCCGACGCTCACGTGCCGCCCTTCGCGCGCGTGCCCTACGAACCGATCTCACGCCGATCGATCGTGGCGATCGCACTGCGCGAATGGCGCCTGTTCGGCCAGCCGGTGGACGATGACCCGCCCGGCGCCCGCCCGCCGCCGGCCCCCGACGACAAGCCGGAACGCGAGCCCGGCCTGTGGCAGCGCGTCGGCGAATACTGGTGGCTCGGACTGAACGCCGGCGCGCCGGAAGCCGGCTGGACCGGCAAGCACGACGCGACCGGCGCGGTGTTCCCGGCGGCGCAGGACGGCGACTACGCCTGGTCGGCTGCCTTCATCTCCTACGTCATGCGCATCGCCGGCGCCGGCCCGAGGTTTCCGTATTCCGCCGACCATGCCGACTACATCAACATTGCGAGGCAGATGGCAGATGGAAAGACGTCCGGCTGGCTGATCGCCGCGGAACGTCCGGAGGCTTACGCGCCAATACCAGGCGACTTGATCTGCACGGGCCGCGGCAACGCGTCCTCCTTGCGCTATGACGACCTTCCGGCCGGGCGCTTTCCCGCGCATTGCGACGTCGTGGTGGATACCGCCGTGCCCGGACAGATTGCGGTGATCGGCGGCAACGTGGACGACGCGGTCACCATGAAGCACGTGCCGGTAACGCCGGACGGCAAGCTCGCACGTCCGGATGGCGTGGTGCTGGACACGCGCTATCCGTGGATGACCGTGCTGCGACTGCTGATCCCCGGAACGCCGGTGGTGTGAGCAGACGGCATGGCACTGGGTGAGGAGTTTCTCAGGGCGCTGACCCGGCTCGGCCGGGTTTGTGAAATGTATCGGCAGCGCTCGGGTTTCGATGCGGTCGTGGTGGGAGGTGCGGCGGTGTCGTTCTATAGGAGGCCAGATCCTGTCCGGCGATTTCGATGTCGTCGCCTCGGATGACGAGGCATTCGCAGAGGCGATGGCAACGGAAGGCTTTGTGAGAGAGCACCGACCCGGGCATCTTCTGGTTGGCTGGTACCACCCAGCACTGCCGCAGTACCGGCTTCCAGCTTGTGTCCGGCCCACTATTCGACGGCCGCGCGGATCGGCAACGGGTCCGGATCTTCCGTCTTGATACCGGTAGTAGCGTGGTGCTTCCGAGTATCGAAGACATGATCGCAGATCGAACTCGCGCAAGCGACCGCCACGAACCGTACCGATCATGCAATGTTGCGGCAGGCTCTACTGTTGCGCGAACTTGCCCCCGAAATCGATCGAGACTACCTGCTGCGGAGGGTGCGTCACGAAGGGGGCGACGTATCTCTGATCGGATTGGATGAGCCATGAGCGAGACTGACGCATTCACATACCTGCGGTGGGTCGCCGAGCGCAAGAAAGCCCTTGGCATTACCGATCGCGACATCGCGGCTGCCCGCAATTCCGGGCAAATCCGCACGGCGGAAAAGCGGGCGATGCTTGCGCGCATCGCCAAGCGCGCCAAGCGGGCTGGAAAAACCCCTCTGCCCGCCAACTATTGATGCGTCGCTCACCGGCGGAGTCGGTCACGCGACATATTAACCTTCCCGTAATAGTTGATCTCGAAGTGGTGATTGCGTTTTGGGTCGCTCTCTGCGGTGTGAAGAAGATTTCTGCACTGCAGATTTCAAAGATTATCGCATGGAGTTACACCAATCCGCCGAGCGATTGACTCTCGAGGGCATCGCACCGCTCGCCCCAACCGTCATGGCCGGGTCAAGCCCGGCCATGACGGTTGGGGCGGCCCGTGCCGTACGTCAATCGTTTTGCGGGCCGGTATTAGACGCAGCCAAAGAACCGAGATCTTCCGCACTGCTGCTGGCCGCGGCCGACGAAAGCAAGGGTTCGAAACACAGATTTCACAGATTTCACAGAGTAAGGCAAAGAACATATTAACCTGATCCGAGCCTTAATCTGTGAAATCTGTGAAATCTGTGTTTCAAACCCTTGCTTTACCGCCAACCGCTCCGGCCGCGCATTAACGAGTCGTTTCGTTGGTATGTGTGCGCGGTGGGTCTCGCGGCAATGATGTCAGGAACCTTAATAAGCCCCCCTCACACAAATCAGCCTCACGCGGCCGGAGGGGAGCCCCATCGAGTGAAACGCTAAGTGTAGGCCAATTCGATCATTCGCTTGATCCGCTCGTCCATCTGCTCGGATTCTGCAACCGGTGAAGAACGTTCCGCTTTGTTGCCGCTGGATGTGTTCGAGTCCGGCACCACGACTGGCACGCGCGGCAGGTTCGCCGCCTTTTCGATACGGCGAATAGCTGCATTGGACGGCTTCCTACGACCTGTGAGCATTAGCGAATACGCCCTCGAAATAGGCATCCTGCAGGTCGGAACCGAAGATCCCGAACACCGTAGCCGCTCGTGGCTTAACGACGACGGAACGGAGTTGCAGACGCAACGCCGGTGCCAATTCAGCGTTCTCGCGAAGAACCGCGGCGAGATCACGCACAATCTGAGCATTGATGGCGGGGACCCGGACCGCAACCCGTACGACGCTATCGTCGCGACGCAGTCTGCGATGGGTGTTCAGCGTCTTCCGATGGGCCTTCGACATTGTACGTCTCCGCCAGGGCGAGCCTCGATTCTACCCGCAACCGGAAATCGAACCTCGCTCGCCACACCACATCAAACGTCCAGGTTCGCCACCTTCAGCGCATTCCCCACAATGAACTCCCGCCGCGGCTCCACCACGTCGCCCATCAGCGTCGAGAACACCAGCGCCGCGTCCTCGATATCCCCGACCTTCACTTGCAGCAGCGTGCGTCCGGCCGGCTCCAGCGTCGTGCGACCCAACTCGTCCGCGTTCATTTCGCCCAGTCCCTTGAACCGCTGGATCGTCAGCCCGCGCCGCCCGAACGCGATGATGCGGTCGAACGCGGCCGCCGGGCCATTTACCTCCGCCTCCTGCGAGTCCATCTTCAACCGCGCAGGCTCGCGGAACTTCGTCGCCAGCGCCTCGGCCCGATCGGCCAGCCAGCGCGCCTCCGCACTGCGCAGTGCGGCACCGTCCAGAGTGTGCCGCTCTGCCACGCCGCGCACCGTGCGGGACAGCGTCAGCCCGCCATCCACAGCCACCACCCAGCCGCGCTCGTGCGGCAGGGAAATCGCGTTCAGCCGCGCCACCAGCCCCTGCGCCGCCGCTGCCGCCCGCGCAGGATCCGACGTCAGCGCCCCGGCGATCGCCGCCTGTTCCAGCAGCGGCACTGGCGCAGCGGTGGACAGCCGGCGCAACTGCATCGTCGCCTCGCGCAGCCAGGTCACCTCGCGCCGCAGCTCCGGCCCTTCCACCACCGAGCCGTCCGCATAGATCAGCCGAGCCCCCGCCAGCGCCTTTTCCAGCAGATACAACTCCAACGCGCCGTCATTCTTCAAATAGCGCTCGTCATTGCTGCGCCGCGCGCGATACAGCGGCGGCTGGGCGATGTACAGGTGGCCGCGCTCGATCAATTGCGGCATCTGGCGGAAGAAGAACGTCAGCAGCAGCGTGCGGATGTGCGAGCCGTCCACGTCGGCGTCCGTCATGATGACGATCTTGTGGTAACGCAGCTTGCTGATATCGAACCCGCCCTGGTCCGGTTCGCCGCGCCCGATCCCCGTCCCCAACGCCGTGATCAGCGTGCCGATTTCCTGACTGCTCAACATGCGATCGAACCGCGCCCGCTCCACATTCAGGATCTTGCCCTTCAGCGGCAGGATCGCCTGGAACTTGCGGTCGCGTCCCTGCTTGGCCGAGCCACCGGCGCTGTCACCCTCGACGATGAAGATCTCGCATTTCGCCGGGTCGCGTTCCTGGCAGTCCGCCAGCTTGCCGGGCAAGGTGGAAATATCCAGCACACCCTTGCGCCGCGTCAGTTCCCGCGCCTTGCGCGCCGCCTCTCGCGCAGAGGCCGCGTCCATCACCTTCTGCACGACGCCCTTGGCTTCGCGCGGATGCGTCTCGAACCAATGCGCCACCGCGTCGGCCACCGCCGCCTGAACCACCGGCTGCACTTCGGACGACACCAGCTTGTCCTTGGTCTGCGACGAGAACTTCGGATCCGGCACCTTCACCGACAGCACCGAGGTCATGCCCTCGCGCATGTCCTCACCCACAAGCTGCAATTGCTCTTTCTTGCCCATCCCCTCGGCATATTTCGTCACCACGCGGGTCAGCGCCTGGCGAAATCCAGCCAGGTGAGTGCCGCCGTCGCGCTGCGGGATGTTGTTGGTGAAGCACAGCATTGTCTCGTGGTAGCTGTCGTTCCAAGACAGTGCGAACTCGACGCGGACGCCCTCGGCTTCGACTGGCGCGCGCAGCGAGATCGGCGGCGTGAACACCGCAGTCTTGCCGCGATCCAGCCACTCGACGAAGGCGACGAGGCCGCCCTCGTAGTGCATCGTCACTTCCTGCGGGGTCGCGTGGCGCTCATCGACCAACCGAATGGTGAGGCCGGAGTTGAGGAATGCCAACTCGCGCAGCCGGCGTTCGAGGAGGGAAAATTCGAATTCGGTCTTGGTGAAGGTCGCCGGGCTTGGCTTGAATGTCACCTCGGTGCCGGTGACATGCTCTGTCACTGGTCCGACCTGGGCCAGCGGCGCCTCGGCGTCGCCGTTGCGGAAGCGGATGAAATGCTCCTGGCCGTGCCGCCAGATGCGTACCTCCATCCACTCCGACAGCGCGTTGACCACGGCCGCACCGACGCCATGCAGCCCGCCGGAAACCTTGTAGGAGTTCTGGTTGAATTTGCCGCCCGCATGCAGCCGGGTCAGCACGACCTCGGCGGCGGAGACGCCCTCCTCCGCGTGGATGTCGGTCGGGATGCCGCGCCCGTTGTCGCGCACGGTGACCGAGCCGTCCCCGTTCAGGATCAACTCGCAGCGCGAGGCAAAGCCGGCCTGTGCCTCATCCACCGCGTTGTCGATGATCTCGAACGCCATGTGGTGCAGGCCGGAGCCATCGTCGGTGTCGCCGATATACATGCCAGGGCGGCGCCGGACGGCGTCCAGACCACGCAAAACCGAGATCGACGAGGCGTCGTACGCATCGCCGTTGGCGGGATCGGATTCGGATGGCGGCAAGGCAGAATCGGACATGCCGGCGGGAAACTCCAGGGGTTGGTTGGATACTCTAGTATATAGCCGCTACGCGGCCGGCGTGACAGGGTAAACCGTCCGATCGGGCAGCGAAAATCGCGTGTCCGGGTGCAATTCCCCGCCGCCGGTTTGCAGGCCTTCCGCGACCCCGGCAAGCGGGAGAAAAATCTCCGCATCGGTGCCCGTGATCAGCGTCTGCGCGGGCAGCGCCGCAAGCGCCGCGAACAGCGCGGTCCGGCGCCCGGGATCGAGATGGACCGCCGGCTCATCCAGCAGCAACAACGGTGCCGAACCGCGCGCCTCGGCGATCACAGCCGCATGAGCCAGGATCAACCCGATCAGCAGCGCCTTTTGCTCCCCCGTGCTGGCCAGGGCCGCCGCGGTGCCGGTCGCCGCGTCCGCCAGGCCCATGTCGGTTCGATGCGCCCCCAGCGCCGCCGTGCCGGCCGCCGCATCACGAGCCCGGTTGGCCGCCAGGCCGGCACGCAGCCAATCCTCGACGCTCACCGCCGGCTCGGCCGCGAGCCGCGCGGCGATTGGGCAGACCAGGTCGATCCGCGCCGCCGGAAACGCCCCGACCGCACCGCCTTGCAGTGCCGCATTCAGCCGCCCCACCAAGGCCAGCCGCGCCGCCGTGGCCGCCACCGCGTGGCGTGCCATTTCGTCCTCCAGCCCGGCCAGCCAGGACGGGTCTTGACGGCCCTCGGAGAGCAGCCGGTTACGGCTGCCCATGGCGGCGTCATGCGCGGCCATTTCGCGGGCGTGGCCCGGCTCCAGCGCCCAGACCAGCCGATCGAGAAAGCGCCGCCGCCCCGACAGGCCTTCCAGGAACAGCCGGTCCATCTGCGGCGTCAGCCAGACCGCGGCGATGCGCGCTGCGATTTCCGCCTGGCTGCGCGGGGCCGCGCCGTCGAGGCGAAACACCCGGCGATCGGTTGGGCCGTCGGGGGGCGTGCCGGTGCCGATATCCGCCTCGCCCTGTGCTGTGCTGAAGCGCCCCGCCACCGCCCAGCCGCCCGGCGCGCCATGCCGCCGCAGATCCGCTGTGCGCGCATTGCGCAGGCCGCGGCCGGGCACCAGCAGCGACACCGCCTCCAGCAGGTTCGTCTTGCCGCTGCCGTTCGGCCCGAACAGCACGGCGATCCGTGCGCGCGGCCGCCAGGTCAGCGCCGCATAACTCCGGAAGTCGGTCAGCGTGATGCGCAGCAACTGCATGCGGCGATCTGCGGTCGCGGGGCGGGCATCGTCAATGCCCGCCGGCGCGGGGCGATCGGGCGATGGTAGCGAGGCCGCGGGCTTTGCCCCTGGAACCCCACCAAGGGCAGAGGGGTTGTGAATCTGTTGTCACGGATCACGGCTGCCTGTGTCATGGCCGGCGGAGACCGGCCACCCGAGGAATTCACACTTAGTACCCAACCCGATACCAACCCGCCGAACGATTGACTCTCGACCGCTTCGCACCGGCCGCCCCAACCGTCATGGCCGGCCTTGTGCCGGCCATCCACGCCTTGCCTTCGTGCACGCGACAAAAGGCGTGGATGGCCGGCACAAGGCCGGCCATGACGGTTGGGGCGGTCCGTGCGAAGCGATCGTACGTCAATCGTTTTGCGGGTTGGTATAAGGTGCCCATTTCCAAATCCGGAATCGGGCGGAGTGGATTTAATTACAGCCTCCTTCGCCGGCCATGACACAGGGGATCGGTGATCCGTCGGCCGCTGACTCGATTATTCCCCCGCGAATCCTAACCCGATTTCGGCGACCCGCGACGCCGCTTGCGCACCCACGGGCCGCAAAAAACAGCCCTCCGGGCGAACCAGTTTCGCAGGTCGCCTGCGGACGCAGACGAAATGGCAAAAACTCGCAGCCTCAGAGCCCTGGCCTGGCTACCTACCCGGCCCGCACCCGCTCGTCCGCCACGCCGGCCATCTGGTGTTCGACCAGCCGGGCATACACCCCCCGCCGGGCCAGCAGCTCCGTATGGCGCCCGGCCTCGATCACTCGCCCGGCCTGCAACACCAGGATCAGGTCCGCGGCACGGATGGTGGACAGCCGGTGCGCCACCACGATCGTCGTGCGGTCTTCCATCAGCGCACTCAGCGCCGACCGCACTTGCGCCTCGCTGATCGTGTCGAGATGTGACGTCGCCTCGTCCAGCACCAGCAGCGGCGCGTCCTTCAGGAACGCGCGGGCGATCGCCACCCGCTGCCGCTGGCCCCCGGACAACTGCACGCCGCGCTCGCCGACGCGCGTGGCCAGCCCCTCCGGCAGTTCCGCGACGAACTCCGCCAGCGCCGCCCGCTCCAGCGCCTGCGCGACCTGTTCCCCCGTCGCGTCCGGCCGCGCCAGCCGAACATTGGCGCCCAGCGTGTCGTTGAACAGGTAGGTGTCCTGCGCCACCAGGGCGACGCGCCCGCGCAGCCCGTCCAGCGTCAGCTCCCGCAGATCGACGCCATCCAGCCTGATCACCCCGTCATCCGGGTCCCAGAACCGCAGCAGCAGGTTGGCGATCGTCGTCTTGCCGGCGCCCGATGGGCCGACCAGCGCCACGGTCGCGCCCGCCGGCACCGCGAACGACACCTCCGATAGCGCCGGGCGCAGCCGGCCGGGATAGGTGAAGGTGACATCGTCGAACCGCAGCGCCGAGCCGCCCACCGGCGCATCCGGCTCCCTTGGACCGTCCAGGATCGCCACCTGCTCCGCGTGCACCACGTGCAGCCGCCGCGTCGAGGCGATCGTATCGGCCAACTGCCGGCCGACCTGGGCGATCTCCGACACCGGCATGAACGCCGCGACCGAGATCAACACCAGCAGCGGCAACATCGGCGGAGCAATCCAGCCATACAGCACCAGAGGCGCCCCCAGCGCGGCGACTGCCAACCCACCAAGCCCGGTCGCGACCTCCAGCCCGGCGGTCTGCCAGGTCAGATCCTCCAGCAGTTGGATGCGGGTATCCTGGTAGCGCCGCACCGCGGCCATGAACGCTACCCGCCGCCGCGTGGTGGCGTCGAACGCGGCCAGTTCGGCGAGCCCCTGAATCGTCTCCGTGGCGAACGCGCCCAGCGCCCCCAGCGCGCCGCGCGCCTCGGAACCGAGCGTGTCGATCCGCCGCCGCCCCAGCACCGGCGAGGCGCCGGCGTAGAACAGGAACGGCGCCAGCACGATCGCCAGCGGCCAGCACACGAAAGCCAGCGCCAGCAGCACGCCCGCCGGGACCAGGCCGGCGACAATCGCCGGCGCCACCGTGTGGGCGAAGAAATACTCGACGGTTTCGACGTCCTGGGTTGCCAGCGCGACCAGGTCGCCGGAGCGGCGGCGGAGCAAATAGGCGGGCGCCAGGGCGTCCAGCTTGCGGAACAGGTCGACGCGCATCTCGGCCAGAAGCTGGTAGGCCATAGCGTGCGCCAGCCACGATTCCAGCCAGTGCAGCAGCCCGGCCAGCGGCGCCGTGACCAGCAGGGCGGCGATCAGCGCCAGGGTCGGGGCCTGGGCGCGCACCGCGCCGATGATCAGCGCGCCGAACACCCCGACGCCGATGAACGCCAGGACCCGGCCGATGCCGCACAGCACGATCACCCCGAGCTGCGCCTTCCACGGACCGACAAAGCCCAGCAGGGTGCGGATGGTCTCCGGCCAGCCCACCTCCGCGGCGTCTTCGGAGAGCGGGCGCACCAGAGCGCTGGTGTCCCCCGCCGTCTCCACCACGCGCATCCCCGCCACGGTCGGCAGGTCGCCGATGATCGCGTCGTCATGCTCTGTCAGTTGCGGACCCATCAGGTCGCGATACGGCCCATCGACGGCGATCAGCTCGGCATGGCGACCACTTTGCACCACGCCGCCATCGTCCAGCACGAGGATACGGTCGGCGCCGATCACGCTGGACAGCCGGTGTGCCAGGATCAGCGTGGTACGCCCGGTCATCAGCCGGTCCAGCGCCTGCTGGATCACCGCCTCGTTCTCGGCATCGACCGAGGACAGCGCCTCGTCCAGCACCAGGATGGGCGAATCGCGCAGCAGCGCCCGGGCGATGGCGATGCGCTGACGCTGGCCGCCGGAAAGCTGTGCGCCGCGCTCGCCGATCACCGTCTCGTAGTCGTCCGGCAGCGCCATGATGAACTCATGCGCATTGGCGGCGATGGCGGCGGCGACGACGTCCGCCTCGGTCGCGTCCGGCCGGCCAAGCCGCAGATTGTCGCCGATGGTGCCGTGGAACAGCATGGAGTCCTGCGACACCACCGCGACCATGCGGCGCAGCGCCTCGGGGTCCAGCGCGCGCACGTCCTGACCGTCGATCCGCACGCTGCCGGCCTGTGGGTCGTAGAGTCGCAGCAGCAGCCGCACGATCGAGGATTTGCCGGAACCGCTGGGGCCGACGATGCCCACGCGTTCGCCTGGCTCAACGACGAAGGACAGGCCTCGGTGCGCGGCGCGCCGGCCGCCGGGATAGGCGAAGCGCACGTCCTGGAACTCGATGCGCGGCGCGCAGCGTGGCGGTGGAGATCGGCCGGCGCGGCAGCGCGGGCGCGGTTTCCGGCGTCGCCAGCAAGGTGAGGATGCCGTGCGCCGCCGCCTGGCCGTTCATCCCCTGGTGCAGCACGGTGCGCAGGTCGCGCAATGGGCGGAAAATCTCGGTGCCGGCCATCAGCACGATCAGCAGCGCCGTGAGGCTCATGTCGCCGTGCTGCACGCGCCAGGCGCCCAGCGCCAGGGCCAGTGCCGGCGCCGAGCGCGGTGCCCAGGTCGGTGAAGGCGCGGGTCAGCACGCTGATCGCCAGCACCCAGAACGTGCTGTTGCTGAGGTCTCGCGCCTTGTCCGCCAGCATGCGTCCGTAGGCATGGCTCTGGCCGAACGCCTTCAGCGTCGGCAGGCCCTGCACTGCGTCGAGAAACTCCTCGCCGAACGCCTTGAACGCGGTCTGCCGGGAGCGCGACGCGCGGCCGGAGCGCTCGTGCACCAGGGCCGGCATGGTCAGGGTGAAGAGGGCCGAGAGCAGCATGACGACGGCGACGGGGACGTCCCAGAAGGCGATGAAGGCGAAGATCGCCAGCGGTGCGGCGATGGCGATGGCGACCTGCGGGATGTACTGGCCGAAGAAGCTCTGCAATTGCTCTACGCCATCGACCATGGACAGCATCACGCCGCCGGTGCGCTCGGCGCCGAACCAGGCCGGGCCGAGTGCGACGATCTTGTCGTACAGCCGCCCGCGCAGCGTCTCCTGCACGCGCATGGCCGTGCGGTGCGCCACCATGGTGCGGGTATGGTCGAACGCCGCGCGCAGCACGATGGCGACACCGGCGCCGGCCAGTGGCCAGACCAGGACAGTAGCCGGCGAGCCCTGGAACACGCCGGCAAGGAACCGCCCCAGGAAGACGAAGCGGGCGATGCCGAAGATCAGCGCCAGCATGCCGAGCAATACGGAAAGCACGATGCGCAGCCGGTAGCCTTGCGTCATGCGCCAGAGCGTCAGGTCGAAATGCATGTCGTCGGATCTCCTCGCCCGGTCTTATCCTGTGCGGGTGCGGCGCGCCGTGCAAACGACTGTTTTTCAACCGCTGTTGAGCTAGATTGCACGGCGATGAGCGAGCGGATCCCTCCTCTGGCCGCGTTGCGCGCCTTTGCCGCGGTGGCGCGGCTGGGCAGCTTCGCCCGCGCGGCGGGGGAGTTGAACGTCAGCACCAGCGCGGTCAGCCATCAGGTGCGCGGGTTGGAGGATGCGTTGGGCGCCACGTTGCTGACCCGCGCCCGCAATGGCGCCGGCCGCACCGTGGTGACGCCGGAGGGTGCGGCGCTGCAACGCGCGGTGGAGCAAGCGTTCGATCAGTTGGGGGCGGCCTGCGAGGCGGTGCGCGCGAAACGGCGGCGGCCGGTGCTGACGATTTCCGCCAGCGGCACGATTGCCTCGTTGTGGCTGGCGCCGCGGCTGGCTGCCTTCGCTGCGCGGCATCCCTCGGTGCAGTGGCAGATGCGCTCGATCGAGGGCGAAGCGCCGGACATGATGCGCGAGGGGCTTCGACCTGGCGGTGCTGCGGGTGCGGCACGGCGCGGTGGCGAACGGCGACCGGAAGCTGTTCGGCGAGACGGTGTTCCCGGTGTGCAGCCCATCGCTCGGGCTGGCTGGCAACGTGGAAGAACTGCCGCGGCACACGCTGCTGCAAGAGCACCATGAGGCCAGCCCGGAGAAGGACTGGTCCACCTGGCTGGAGTTGCTGGGCCTGGGCGCCGACACGAAGGTCACGGTCGTGCGGTTCTACTCATTCAATGCGGCGCTGGCGGCGGCGATTGCCGGCGCCGGGATCGCGCTGGGACGGCAGCCGCTGATCGATCCGGATCTGGCCGCCGGGCGGCTGGTGCGTGTGTTTCCCGATCGGGCACTGGCCGGATCGTCGGATTTCGTCATTCGCCGCCGGCCGGGGATGGAGCGCGACGGGCACGTCGGGCAGTTGGCGGCGTATTTGCTTGGCTCGACATAAGGGCAGGTCCCCGCCGTGCCGGCGCTGGTGGCTGGGCCGCATCATCGCGCAGCCGGCGGCTGACAGCGATGAAGTTGAGCAAGACGGGGATCGGGTTGTCGGCCAGCCAGGCCAGCGTCAGCGGCGCGGTCAACATCGGCGTGGTGCGCAGCCGGCAATACCCGACCTGGTGCAGATTGATTTCGCGCATTGACGCCGGCACCACGGAAATTCCCGCGCCCGCGGCGACCAGATTGATGTTGGTCAGCATATGCGCGACCTCGGCCACGACCAGCGGCTCGAAGCCCGCCGCGCGGCACGCCAGGATCAGGTTCTGGTAGATGCCCGGTGCGCCGGGCCGGCGGACCAGGACAAAGCGTTCCTCTGCCAACTCGTGCAATTCGACCCCGTGGGCGCCGCCACGTTCGAGCAAGCGGTGACCGAGCGGCAGCACTGCCAGCAGTTCCTCATGCAGCAATTCAAGGAACGTCGAGCCCCGGCGGCCGCGCCACCGGCACGCGCAGCAGGGCCACATGGATGTCGCGCCGCATCACCGCCTCGGTCAGGTCGGCGGCGGCATTCTCGTGCAGATCGAGTTCAACCTGCGCGTAGTCCTGGCGAAACGCGTGGATGATCCTGGGTACCAATGGATGCAACGCGGCCGAGGTGGTGAAGCCGATGGACAATTTCCCCAGCGTCCCGCTCGCTGCCTGACGCGTCTTCGTGGCAGCTTCGCCGACCGCGTTCAGGATCGCATAGGCTTCCTCGAGCAGGGTCTGGCCGGCCACCGTAAGCTCCACGCCGCGCGCGCCACGAATGAACAGGGCGACCCCGAGTTCGGCCTCCAGCGCGCGGATCTGCTGGCTGAGCGGCGGCTGCTGCATGTTGAGCCGCAGCGCCGCACGGGTGATGTGCCGCTCCTCGGCGACGGCGATGAAGTAGCGAAGGTGGCGCAGTTCCATCGCCAATTCATACTTTGAATATATGGCACGCGTCGATTCTGCATATTTGACCGTGATCTGGTCTCGTGAATATTGCTGCATGCAGACGACCCATGATGTCGTCACGATCCGGGGAGAGAATCGCCGTGCAAACAATAAAAATGCCAGGCCGCCGCTTTGGTGCCGCGGTGGCGATGCTGCTGCTGACGATGACCGGGCGACAGGCCTCGGCCGATCCTATAGACATCCTGTTCGTCGGAAACAGCTACACGCATGGGCGCTACGATCCGGCGCTGAACTACAACGCGGGCGCGGCCAGCAACCCCAGCAACAGCGTCGTGCACGACCTGCTGTGCCCGGGGACGGGCACAACCTGCACCTCGGGCGTCGAGGACACGCCCGCGGTCGTGCCGACCACGTCGAACACACCAGGCGGCACCCTGGCGGGCCAGCTTGCTTACCTACAGGCAAATCCCTCGTCGCAATACACCGAGGTGGGTCCGTTCGGCGGCGTCGCCGGCATCTTCCTGCAACTCACCGAGGAAGCCGGGCTGAACTACAATGTCTCGCTGATCGCGGTGAGCAGTGCGACCCTGACCGGCTATGCCAATAACAGCAAGACCGGGAGTGAATACGGCGACCTGCCGATGATCGAGAATTCCAAATATAGCCAGGTCGTGTTGCAGGACCAGAGTTTCCAGCCGCTGCCGGCGACGATCACGGTGAATGGGCAGAGCGTTCCCACCCGCGGCAATCCGAGCAGCTTCAATTCCGGCGTGACCAACCTGGTGAACGACATCGACACCGCGGATAAGAACGGCGGCAAGCCGAACGCGGCGATCACACTGTACGAAACGCCACCGATCGCGTCCTATGGCTACACCAGCTCGAATCCGAACGCACCGATCTTCGGCACCAGCACCGTCGCGCAGACGGGCGGTAACAAAGCCTATGCGCCCTATGTCGGGGACGCCAATCCGATCGCGGCGATGGCGTCCGATCTGCACAACGCCTATTTGAGTGCGGCGAGCACCTACAACGCTGCCAACCCGTCCAAGAGCCACGTGAGCGTGGCGCTGGCTGGCGATGCGTGGGTCACCGCGATCAATCAGGACATTGCCCAACAGGATCCGTTCCTGGCGAACGAACCCGCCGGCGAGGTAGATTTGTGGGACAGCAACCCTCTGCTGGCATGCTGCACAGTGCCGATCGGCTATCACCCCAGCGCCTATGGCGATTATCTCGACGCCCTTGTGCTGTTCGGTCAGATCACCGGGGTCAATCCGCGAAACGCTCGCCGACGAGTTCGATCCTGGCAACGGATTGTACGGTGACTTGGCCTCGGTGGCACTGGGCATCAGCGCTCCGGTTGCGTACGACCTGGCGGTGGCCGCGGAAGATACGTTGCAGAACGGCGGCCCGGTTCCCGAGCCTGCGACGTTGGCCCTGTTCGCTTCGGGCGTGCTGGGGCTAGGCCTGATACGCTGGCGACGAGTGTAATCCGAGCGTCGAGCAAAGTTCTCCCAGTTTATAGTACGGACTCGCGGGTAAGTAATCGAGGCAGTTGCCGGCGGTCCACGGCTCCCTGTGTCATGGCCGGCCCTCGGGCGCTTGACCCGCCTGGACCATGCGTCCCCGTCATGGCCGGCCTTGTGCCGGCCATGACGGGGGAACGGATCGGCTCGCCACCAATCGACTCGTGCATTGTTGCGCGTCGCCTTGGCACAAATCATCGCATGCTGTGCGCGATGGCTTTGCCTCCCTCGTTGCACGGAGGGACGGCGACGGCCGCACCGAAGCAGATACAGCGTGCCGACCCGATCACCCTCACCCTCGACGCTACGCGTCTCGACCTCTCCCGCTCCCGCGGGAGAGGTTTACGGCGATGTAGGGCGGCAGGTTGAACGCGCCGACGTGAATTTCCGGCGTCCAGTACTTCGTCGTTCCCAGGATTCCGGCCGCGGCGGCACGCGCGCGGATTTCCTCCCACCGGCACCGCCGCCAGCGACGCGTCCTTTGCCGCCCAGCCCAGCGTCATGAACCCACCGACATAGGTCGGCACCGCCGCGACATACGCGGTGACGTGCGAGAAGAACCTGGCCCGCCGCGCGCTGGTCTCGCGCAATTCATCGGCCTGCATGAACGGCACGCCGCACTGATTCACCACCAACCCGCGCGGCGTGAGAATGCGGGCACAGTTTTCGTAGAACGAGTCTGTGAACAGCACCTCGCCCACGCCGATCGGATCGGTCGAATCGACGATGATCGCATCGAACGATGCATCGGCCGCGCGCTGCACATAGTCGATCCCGTCGCCGACAATGACGTCGGCACGCGGATCGTCCCACGCATCGCCGGCAATCTCCGGCAGGAATTGGCGCGACAGCCGGATCACCTCGCCGTCAATCTCCACCATGACGGCACGTCGCACCGCGCGATGCTGCAACACCCGCCGCAGCACACCGCCGTCGCCGGCGCCGATAATCAGCACGTCCGATGCCGCGCCATGCGCCAACAGCGGCACATGCGCCAGCATCTCCTGATAGACGAACTCGTCTGCCTCGGTGATCTGGATCACGCCATCCAAAACCATGACGCGCCCGTGCGAGGTGCTCTCGAAGATGACGATGTCCTGGAAGTCGCTCTGCACCCGCGCCAGCTCGCGTTTCACCAGGAAGCGCTGGCCCCAGTCCGGATACAGCGTCTCGTTGATCCAGCTATCCGTCGCCATCGGCTGTCTCCAAGCAAGCACAACGGCCCGGAGGCAAGCCCCGGACCGCGCCTGACACAACAGAAGTTTCGATTACGAGATCAGACCGCGCCGCTGTTCGTCCACCAGGGCCTTCGCCGGCTTGAACGCCGCCTTCAGCACCGGCAGCGACTCATACGGATCGCAAGCGCCGCACATGAAGATGTCGATCGCGGCGAAGTTGCGCTCGGGCCAGGTGTGGATGGAGATGTGACTCTCCGCCAGCACCAGCACGCCGCTAACGCCGCCATCGGGCCCAAAATGATGGAAATGGCTGTGCAGAATCGTCGCGTTGGCCGCTTCGGCGGCATCGCGCAACGCAGTATCGATCTGCGCCGGATCGGTGAGGTTCGTCGCCTCCCAGAAATCCAGCAGCAGATGCGTGCCGGCGAATTTCACGCCGTCTTTCTCGACAAAATAGTCCTTCTGGGCTTCCGGCCCCGTGTACTCCTGGTTGCTGCTCGGAAGATCCGAGACCATCCCCAGCGGATCGAGTGATGGGACAAACATGTCCATCGAGCTCCCCTTCCCTGCCAGTAGACGGCCTGTTGGACGCGCGCAAACAGCCCGCACGGCGTCCCCTGGGGCCAAGGAGGCGGAACATGGGGAAAGGGGGGGGTGGGTGCAAGAGGAAATCTGCGCTCAGCCCCCATAATCCAACAACGCTGGGGTCGATCCGTCCCAACCCTCGGCACGGTTCACCCGAAAAGCCAACCGATGAGGGAAATAGTTACGGCCGCATCGCTTGCAGGTTGGCCGGGAGCGCCCGGGCGTAACCGACCTCGCGGCCCGCGCGTTGCAGATCGGCCGTGCCGTGCACCGGATCCTCCGTCAGCAGACGGAACATGTCGGCCAGCGGACCGGCGCCCATCCGCGCCTCCTGCTTTTCCCGCAACGCCACCAGCGTCGCGTCGTCGCCGGCCCGCGCGGCGGCGGTGGCGAGGCGCAGCAGGCTGCGGCGGGCGCCATCGTCCAGGTCGCCCGCCTCCGGAACGGTCTTCGCCACATAGTCGCCCAGCGCGCGATCGGCCCCGGCCCAATCCTTCGCATCCTCCAGGATCGCTGCGCGTGCCGCGACAGCCGCGACTGAATCGAGACTGGCCAGCGTACCGATCGCGCCGGCGACGTCGTTCTGGTGCGCCTGCACATCGGCTCGCAGCAGCACGCGTTGCTCTTTCTCGGCCGCTGGCAGGTCGGCAGCCTCCGAAGCGGCCAGCGCCGCCAGCGCGCCCGCGGGGTCCGCCTCGCCCAGGCGCAACTGCGCGAGCCGGACGCCGAACGCCGAACGCCCGGGACCGGCCGGCACCGCGCGCATCAGCTCATCCAGCACCGGACCGGCGCGCTTGGGCAGGTCGAGCGCCAGCAGCTTGTCCGCCAGGATGGCCTGCATCGCCGCGCCTTCCCCGGTGTTCGGCACCAGGTCGGCGTTCTCATCCACCAGCGCGACGAACTCCAATGGCGGCAGCTTGTCCGCCACATCGTCGTGCAGCAGCGCGTCGAAGCTTGCCTGTAGCCTGGCGTGAATGTCCTTGGCATCGTCGGGAAACGTGGTTTCGCCGTCGCGCAGCAAGGCCAGCGCCTGGCGCCATTCGCCCCGCTGCTGGCGCAACGCGGCGAGCGTCTCGCGCAGGTCGAGTTCGCGGCGGTCGCCGCGCCAGGCATACAACAGCCGATCGTAGGCCTCGGCCGCCTGCTGCGTGTCCATTTTGCCGGTGGCCAGCCGCAGTTTCACGGCGCGCACCGCGGCGCGGGCACGCAGGAGCTGGTCATGGCCGGCTGCCAGGGCATCGTATTGGGTCAGCGCCGCGTCGGTGTTGCCCATCGCCTGCGCCAGCATCGCGCGCGCCATATCGAGGCCGGGAAAATCCCCGGCATGCGCCAATATGGCAGCGGCAGCCGCCGTGGCGCCGCCGCGCACCATGGTTTCCAGCGCAAACGGCAGTAACCGGTCGCGGATCGGCGGCGGATAGGACAACAGCAGCGGCGCGGCGCCCGCCAAAGCGGCGGTCACGAACGGCGCGGCCTTGTCCTGCATGGCGGTGCGGAGGGTGCGCCAGAGCACGACCTCATCGGTGCCGGTGAGCCTCGGATCGTCGATACCGTCCGCTTCGGCCGGTCGCCCGGCGAGCATGGCAGCGACTGCTGTCAGGCCGATAACGTCCGCCGAGGCAGCCTGGCGCGGATCGTCGGCGGCGGTGAGCTGTAGCAATGCTTCCGCCTCGGCGCCCATGCCGAGGCCAATCATGCTGAGCGCCGCGGCGCGCCGCTTGGGTCCGCGCGCGAGCAATGGCTGTGCCGCGGCGTCGGCGATATTTCGTGACAATTGCTCGATCAATTGCTCCGTGGGCAGGGACGGAAAGTTGAACCTGCGGGTCAGTGCGGCGACGTCGCCCAACGGCTGCGCGTCGTTGGGCGATATCGCCATTGGGTCCGGGTCGGTGGTCAGCACGAACGCGTTGGGGACGGCGCGCAATGTCACCGTGTCGGCCAGAGGCGCGACGACGATGCCTAGCGTGGTCGGCAGCAGCGTGAATTGTGGAGTGCGGCGCAGCGCGAGCATGCCCTGCCCGGGCTGGCGCTGCGTCCCGATCAGCAACGTGTCGCCGGTCACCGGATCGGCGACGGCGAGCACGCCGCCGGGTTCCCGTGCCGGGACGCTGAGCAGGTTGGCGCCAAGTGCGGGGGCGAAGGCCCGTGGCGGCGCCGGGGCAGCGGGCATGGCGACGGTCCAGCCTTGTGCCGTCTTTGCCAGGGTGACGGTGGCGCCGGGAGGGGGCCTGATGTGGATCAGCGTGCCGGCCGGCAGCAGGTCCACGCGTGCTCCGGCCAACGCCGGGTTGGCTTGCAGCGCGCCCATATCGACCTCACGGCGGTCATCGAACACCAGCAGGGTCTCGCCGCGACGGCGGAAGACGGCCGCACCCACATCGGTAGCGAATGGCAGCAGGAACGCCGCACCCGCCGGCGTCGGAACGGGTGATGCGACGATGGCGGCGGGTGCGGATGGCGGCGCGGGCGCGGGGTCGGGCGGCGGCGCAGGCGGCGTCGATGCCAGGCTCGGCGCAGGAGGAGGGGCAGCCGGTGCCGGTGTGGGTGTCGCGGCGGCGACCGGGGGCGGCGTCCTGGCAACCGGCGGCGGCGGCGAGCCGATCCGGGCGGGTGCCGCGGTAGCTTGGGCTGGGGCGGCAGGCGCTGGAGCCGTCGCCGCGGCAATTGGGGTGGGTGCGGCAGCACCTTGCGCCGGGACGGCAGCGGCCGGGATTGGCGCCGCGGCAACCGAGGCTGGTGTGGTGGCAACGCGCGCCGGCGCAGCGGCGGTTCGGGTGGGTGCCGCGGCGATCGGTGTTTGTGCCGTGGTGGCCGGCGCCGGTGCGCCAACCGCGGCAGGCGGCGGCGCCTTGGCGGCGGCGCCCGGACGCGGAGGCGGCGCGGCCGCACGCAGCTTCGGCGTGGTGGGCTGCGGCTGAGGCGGCGGCGATGCAGCGGCCGCAGCCGCCGGCGGTGCCGATGGGGGCCCGGTTGCGGGCGCTGTGGCGGCAGACGCGGTCGCGGCGGCGGCCGCAGGCGGTGGCGGCACGGAACTCGAGCCCGCCGAGGCCGGATCGAAGACGTCGATGACCACGTGATCGCCGAGCCGCGCCTGGTGGAACGTCGCACCCGAGGCCATGGTCAGCACGGCCTGCGTGTGGTCCGCGTGCAACGCAGCAATGTTGCGCGGCAGCTTGGGCTCGCCTGTCAGGGCCACATCGTCGGCGAATTGCACCGTGAGATGGTCGCCCTCGCGCACCACATGGTACGCGACGAGCGGCGGCGCATCGAACACGATGCGTCCGAAATCGGGATGGTTGCCGGATCGGATCGTTACTGTCACGTCGTCGGCGACGGCATAAGGGGGGCCGAGCAGAAGTGCCGCGCTCACAATGGCCGCTGCACACCGACCGCCCCAGCCGTCATGGCCGGGCTTGACCCGGCCATCTATCGCGGCACCGTGCTGCATTGATGGCCGGGTCAAGCCCGGCCATGACGGCTGGGGCGGTCCCGGCCACGACGGTTGGGGCAGTCGCCGCCGCACGTCAATCGTCCGACGGGTGGCATCACTCGAAACTGGCCAGCAGCTTGTCGATGTCCGACTGGTCCATTGCCATGGTCGGAAGCTGCGGACCGTTCAGCAGTTCCCCCTCGCCGCGCGCGTTCGCGGCCGCCGCGGCCTCGCCATTCGAATCGCCGAACGTCGCGACAAGCTGGCCGACCTTGTCCTCGATGATCTTCAATGTGTTGACCACCTTGGTGATGCGCTGGCCGGTGATGTCCTGGAAGCCGCACGCTTCATAAATGCGCGTGGTGGCGTCTTGCAGTTGCGCGGCCGGTTCGCCGGCCAGGTGCCCGGCCACGGCATCGAGCGTTTCGCAGGTTTCCAGGATCGCATGGGTTGCCGCGGCGGTGTGGGCGACGATCGCATCCAGTTCGTCGGTGGCGAAGGGGATGTCGCTGACGGTGATATCGTCCATGCGCAGCGCGGCGATTTCCGCCTTGGCCGCGGCGATGGTGCGGCCGAGCGATTCCACCTCGGTCAGCAGCGTGGTTTCGCGCGCCGTCAGGTCGCCGCTCATGGTGGCCAGGATCGCGCGCACCACGTCGGCCACCATCTCCGGATCGCTCTCGACATAGCGGGTGCGGATCGCGGCGAGCCTTGCCGCCAGGGCGGTGTCCGCCTTGTCCATCATGTCAGCCATGCGTCAGCACCTTCTCGATCTTGTCACGCAGGGTTTCCGCGTTGAACGGCTTGACGATGTAGTTGGAAACACCGGCCTGCTTGGCGGCCACCACGTTCTCCACCTTGCTTTCGGCGGTGATCATAATGAACGGCGTGCCTTTCAAACGCGTGTCGGCGCGCACCTCCTGCAACAGTTGCAGACCGGTCATCGGCGCCATGTTCCAGTCGCTGATCACCAGGCCGAAATTGCCGCTGCGCAGCTTGTTCAGCGCCTCGGCCCCGTCGCCGGCTTCCTCGACGTTGTTGAACTCGATCTGCTTGAGCAGATTTCGGATGATCCGCAGCATCGTCTTGTAGTCGTCCACGATGAGGACGTTGATCGACTTGTCCATCGACATGGGCCTTTTCTCTATCGAGTTCCGATCTCAGCCACCCTTCTGGGCGGCAGCACCCGCGGCATCCCGATGGGTGCGCAACTGGGCCAATCCGGCGGTGACGTCGCGCGCCTTGTCGGGGTTCATGGCGGCGAGCACCGGCGCCGCCTTCGCCTCCTTCATGCGATCGAGCAGGGGCAGCAGCACCGGCATTTGCAGATCGTTGAAGATCGCCGCGGCGTCGCGCGGCTTCATGGCCTCGTAGACTTTCACCAGCCCCTGCCAGCCGGCCTCCTCATGCTGCTGGCGGGCGGCGTCGAGGTCCTGCAGCTTCTTCTGCAACGCACCGAGCTCCTCGACCCGCGCCGCCAGCTTTTGCTCCGCGGCGGCGAGCACCGATTCACGCATGGCAAGCGCCACGTCGCGTTCGTCGAGTTCCTTACGGCGCTGCCGCAGATCGAGCAGGACGGCGCGCTCGGCGTCGGCGACGGGGGGTGGAGCGGCGGCGTCCGGGGGCGACGCCGGCGCCGGGCTCGGGGCCGCCGGGGGCGGTGCGGGCGCTTGCGGCGGTTCCGGCACGGCCGCGCGTGCCACGGACACCATGCCGCCGGCGGACTTGCTGTTGAAAGACGAGGCGGTGCGGCGAGCGAGATCGACCGTCTTCACCGCAAGGACGGCCGCCAGCAAGGCAATGGTGAACGGCAACAGCCGCGGCGCCGGCAGATGCAGTTTCATCGCGCCATCCTCAATGCCTTGAGCAAATCGCGCTCAGCCTGGCTGCGCACGCGCGGCTGGTCGGCGGGATCGTCATCCGGCAGCTCGAATCGGCCGCAGTGCCTCGGCGGCGAGCGGACGCCCGGCGCGGATCAGCGAATCCAGGCGGTCCGCCAGGCTTTCGCCGCGTTCCAGCAGGAAGACCAGGTCGTCCTTCAGGCGGGTGACCGTGTCGATCTGCCGCGCCATCTGCCGCCCGGCGCCGTCCGCCGCGGCGCGCAACTGGTCTATCCCGGCTTCCGCCTGGCGGGCGCTGGCGTTGAAGCTGGTGACCAGGTCCTCCAGCACCGCGCGATCGCGCTTCAGCACGCCGAGCGCCCGTTCCAGCCGAAGCGCGTGGAACAGCGTCGCGGCCAAGAGCAGGACCAGCACGGCGTCCAGGATCCATTCCATGCCGGCCATTCTGGGGTGCCTTTGGTTAGCAATTTGCGAACGGCAAGCGGGATTTCCCTCTCCCGCGAAGCGGGAGAGGTCAGGTGAGGGTGGTGCGTGCTGTTCGCGGCCCCCTCCCCTGCCCCCTCCCGCAAGCGGGAGGGGAAAGGCTGTGGGAGGGGGAATCTTTGTTGCTCATCTGACGGAGGGGAGGGTACGGACGATGTCGCGCTCGATACGGACAGCGACCCGGTTCTTGCGGCGGCCGACGCGGCCTTCGAACAGCGCAATGGTGCCGCAGCGAAGCTGCACCGTCGCGCCCGGGCCGGTGTTGAGCACGATGCGGCTGCCAGGTTTCAGGTTCATGACGTCGGACAGGCGCATGATTTGCTCATCCAGCACGACCTCCAGCTCGACCTCGGTGTTCCACAGTTCTTCGGCGAGGTGGGTTTCCCAAATTGAATTGCGGCCGAATTTTTCCCCCATGAACTGCTGCAACAGCAGTTCGCGCACCGGTTCGAGGGTGGCGTAGGGCAACAGCAGTTCCAGCCGGCCGCCGCGGTCCTCCATGTCGATGCGCAGGCGGGCCAGCACGGCGGCGTTGGACAGGCGGTTGATGGTGGCGAAGCGGGGGTTCACCTCCAGCCGCTCGAACCGGAAGGTGACGGGACACAGCGGGTCGAAACTGGCCGACAGGTCGGCGAGCACCACCTGGATCAGCCGCTCGACCAGCGTGCGCTCTATGGTGGTGTAGGGGCGGCCTTCGATGCGCATCGCGGCGGTGCCGCGCCGGCCACCCAGCAGGACATCGACGATCGAGTAGATCATCGCGCTGTCCACCACCATCAGTCCGTAATTGTCCCACTCGTCGGCTTTGAAGACCGCGAGCATGGCGGGCAGCGGGATCGAATTGAGATAGTCGCCGAAGCGCAGCGACAGAATGTTGTCGATGCCGACCTCGACGTTGTCGGAGGTGAAGTTGCGCAGGCTGGTGGACATGATGCGGACCAGGCGGTCGAAGACGATTTCGAGCATCGGCAGGCGCTCGTAGGACACCAGGCCAGAGCTGATGATGCGCTGCATGCCGGTG
This sequence comes from uncultured Alphaproteobacteria bacterium, assembly GCA_963762885.1. Classification (GTDB taxonomy): domain Bacteria; phylum Pseudomonadota; class Alphaproteobacteria; order Acetobacterales; family Acetobacteraceae; genus JASHVB01. The sequence continues at coordinate 49,469 of CAVXNH010000072.1, read as the reverse complement.
CGGCTTTCGCCGCCGCCGGGTCCTTCGTCGAAGCCGAGCAAGCTGTCGATCTCGGCCTGGTTGAGGACGCGGGCGGGCTGGGCCGGGGTTTGTTCGGCCGCATCTTCAGTCTCGGCGCCCCAGGCGGCGGCGAGATCTTCGTCGGATTGCTGGGGCTCCGCGCCGCTCATGGGGGAGACGCCCCGCATCGGGGGGGAAGATCCACCAACGTGGATGAAAACGGCGAGCGGTCGGTGGCAACGTCACCGGCCCCGTCATGCCGACGAAGGTCGGCATCCACGACTGTACCGCGCCCACCAAGGCAAGGCGTGGATGCCGACCTTCGTCGGCATGACGGGGTGTCTGCGGGAGTCTTCAAAGCATGCGGTTGCCACCCATCACCCATATGAGCCGCCCTACTCATTGGATCAGCATCTGGGTGAACAGCACGTCGGTGACGTGCGCCGGCGCGGCTGCGGCGTCGGCGCGGGCGATGAGTTCCTCGCGCAACCGGTAGACGCCGGCGGAGCCGCGCAGCTCTTCGGGGCGCATCTCGCGCAGATAGGTCTGGAAGAGATCCTGAAGACGCGGCATCGCCTGGCGGACGCGCTCGGCGTCCTCGGAGCGGGCGACTTCGATCCGGGCGACCAGTTTGACGTAGCTGGGCCGGCGTGGGTTGCCGTTGAGGTTGGCGACCATTTCCGGCAGGTCGATGAAGATCGGCGCCGCCTGCGCCTTTTGCCCGGCTTCAGGCTCGGTGTGCGACATTCCGAGCCAGCGCGGCAGCATGCCGCTGAACCACAGCCCGCCAAGCAGGACAGCCAGCAGGACGGGGACGGCCAGCAAGACGAGCTTGCGCTTACCGGCCGGCTTAGCTTGCTCCGCAACCGCATCCTTGTCCTGGTCCTGTGCGATGGCACCGCTCATGTTGGCTCCTTGGCAGGTGCACGCTGACAGTGCGGGGTTAAAATATCCTTTCGAGTGACCGGGCAGGATTGACCGGACGGCGAAAGATGCCGGGTTGATCGACCCCTCCCGCGGGTGCGGAGAGTTTGGTCACGGTGGCCGTTGCGGCTGGCGTTCAGGGTGCGGTATGGCAACATTGCCGATGACGGAGGGCGGACGGCTTGATGACGATTGCTCGGCCGCACCGCTTCACGGTGGCGGAATACCACCGGATGGCGGAGGTCGGAATCCTCGGCGAGGACTCCCGGGTTGAACTGATCAGGGGGCAAATCGTCGACACGGCACCTATCGGCGCACCGCACCTTGGCATGGTGAACCGCCTCACCCGTCTCCTGCCTTCAGTTCTGTCCGGGCGGGGCATGCTGTCGGTGCAAAATCCGGTGCGGCTCGACGACGGCTCCGAGCCGGAACCGGATGTCGTTGTGCTCCGGCCCCGCGCCGACGATTACCAGACGGCGACGCCTTGCCCGTCGGACGTATTGCTGTTGATCGAGGTCGCGGACACAAGTCTGGATGACGACCGCGCGATCAAGGTGCCCCTCTACGCCGAGAACGGGATCGCCGAGTGCTGGATCGCGAACCTGGTGGACCGGCTCGTCGAGGTCTACCGCCAGCCCCGGAATGGCGGCTACGCCGAGGTTCGTCGCGAAGGCCATGGAAAAGTCCTGGACATCGCGCTGCTGCCCGGTGTGGCGTTGCCTGTCGGCGACCTGTTTCCCGCGATTGCCTGACGCACTGAGCGAACTGAAATTCAGCGCCAGGCACGATTGACCGGACGGCGAAAGATGCCGGGTCCCATCGCCTCATTCGCTGGAGCGGGACGGGTCGAGATGCGACAGCGGCCAGGGGTGAGGGTGATCGGGTCGGCACGCTCTACCTGATTACGTGCGGCCCGATCACCCTCACCCTCGATGCTTCGCATCTCGACCTCTCCCGCTCCCGCGGGAGAGGTTGGTATGAGGCTTGCTCTCCCGAGCACATGGACATCGCCAGCAATGTCGCCACCTCCCGCCTCGTCGCGCAGCAACGGGCGCTGGATGTCGTTGCCAACAACCTGGCGAACGCCAACACGCCGGGATACAAAACGGAGCGGGTGCAGTTCAGCGACTGGATGAGCCGCCAGAGCAATGGCGCCACGCCGCCGGGCGGCAATCCGATCGCCTACACCCAAGACCGCGCCACCTGGCGCGAGCAGCAGGCCGGTGCGATTACCCATACCGGCAATCCGTTCGATGTGGCGGTGACCGGCGGCGGCTATTTCACGGTCAACACGCCGGCCGGCCCGCGGCTGACTCGCGACGGTCGCTTTGAGCTGATGCCAAGCGGAACCATTGCCGACACCGCCGGCAACGCCGTGCTGGACAGCAACGGCCAGCCGCTCCTGCTTGCGCCGACCGACACGCAAATCACCATCGCCGGCGACGGCACGGTGTCGAGCCAGAACGGCCAGATCGGCAAAATCGGCATCGTCCAACCGACCGATCCGATGTTGCTCAGCGCCGAGGGCAACACGCTGTTCGTCAGCCGCTCCACCACCACGCCGGTGGTGGCGCCGGCGCTGGAGCAAGGCGCGATCGAGGAATTGAATGTGCAGCCGGTGCTGGAAGTGACGCGCATGATGGATGGACAGCGGCAGTTCGAATTCCTGGCGCAATTCGTGCAGGCCGAGTCAGACCGGCAGCAGAACTCCATCGACAAACTCCTGCCGCAGCAGTCGGCGTGAGCCAAGGCCGCGGCAGAACATCCACCCCTGAAGCGCTCGCCCGCTTAAGGCAAACATAGAGAGACAACGCATGCGTGCGCTGGATATTGCCGCTACCGGAATGCAGGCACAGCAGACCAACGTGGAGGTCATCTCCAACAACCTCGCCAACATGACGACGACCGGATTCAAGCGGCAGCGGGCCGAGTTCCAGGACCTGATTTACCAGAACCTGCGCCGGGTCGGTTCGAACAGTTCCGACTCGGGTTCCATCGTGCCTTCCGGCGCGCAGGTTGGACTGGGCGTGAAGACCGCGGCGATCTATCGCATCCACGAGCAAGGCAACCTGCAACAGACCTCGAACACGCTGGACCTGGCGATCCAGGGCAGCGGCTATTTTCAGATCACCCTGCCGAGCGGCGAAACCGCCTATACCCGCGACGGCACCTTCGGGCTCTCGGCGAGCGGCGAGATCGTCACGGCCGACGGCTACATCGTGCAGCCCGGCATCCAGGTGCCGACCACGGCGACCGGAATCACGATCAACACCTCAGGGCAGGTGCAAGCGACCATCGCCGGGCAGACCGCGCCGCAAACCGTGGGGCAGTTGCAGCTCGCGATCTTTCCGAACGAAGCCGGACTGGAGGCGCAGGGCGACAATTTGTACCTGCAAACCGCCGCATCGGGCCAGCCGGTCACCGGCAACCCAGCGGCGACGGGCTTCGGCACCGTCATGCAGGGTTTCATCGAGACCTCGAACGTCAACGTGGTCACCGAGATCACCAACCTGATCACCGCGCAGCGCGCCTACGAGATGAACAGCAAGGTGATCACCACGAGCGACGACATGCTCTCCACGCTGACCAACCTGCGGTGATGCCATGCGACCGTTACGAATGTTCAGGACCGCCATGCTGACGGCTTCGATGCTGTCGGGCGTGGTGATGACTGGAGTGCTGGTGGCCGGAGCGTTCGCGGCCGACGCGCCGGCGCCGCACCTGCGGTCGGCGACCATGCTGCACGCGCCGGTGATCCGGCTATCGGACCTGTTCGACGATGCCGGGGTCAACGCCGACCGCGTTCTGGGGACAGCACCTGGCCCGGGCGGCAGCATCGTCGTCGAAGCAGCGCAGCTCGGCGCCATCGCCCGGCAGTTCGGCGTGGACTGGCGGCCGGCGTCGGCGGCTGAACGTAGCGTGCTGGAGCGTGCCGGGCGCCTGCTGCCGCGCGAGGATGTATTGAAGGCGGTCAAGACCGCGCTGGTCGCCGCGGGCGCTTCGCCCGATTGCGAGATCGAGTTGCCGGGCTTCACCGCGCCCATGGTGCCGGCTGAGGCCAGCCCGCAAGCGCTGGCGACCGAACTGGATTACGAAGCCGGCGTCGGCCGCTTCACTGCCGTGCTGTCGGTGACCGGCGTGGGCATGGAGCCGCTTAACCTGCGGGTTGGCGGCCAGGTGGACGACACGATCGAACTGCCCGTCGCCGTTGCCCGCCTCGCGGCGGGTACGGTGGTGCGCGCCGACGACGTGCGGTTGGCGCGCGTGCACGTGGCAATGGTGCATAACGAAGTGCTGCATGCGGCGAGCGATGCGATCGGGCTGCAACTGAAGCACGCCGTCGTCGCCGGACAACCGTTTGCCGTCGCCGACACAATGCGTCCCACGCTGGTGCAGCGCGGTTCGAACGTGCAGATGCAACTGCAATCGCCGGGTCTTTCGCTGCTGGCGCAAGGCGTCGCGATGGAGTTCGGGCGCGACCGGCGAGCGCATCCGCGTGTTGAACCCGTCCTCGCGCGCGGTGGTGGAAGCCGAAGTGATCGGACCCGGCCGGGTGCGTGTCACGCCGGAGAGCACGCCGATCTCCACCGCCTCGCGCGCCGGCGAGGGTGCGGTGCAATGAGACCGGCACTCCCCCCCGTGTCATGGCCGGCGAAGGCCGGCCACCCACGACTTTGTTGTGTGGTAGAAAAGAAAGTCGTGGGTGGCCGGCCTTCGCCGGCCATGACACGGGGGGGAGTGCTGGCGGCGGCGAGCCGTTGGACATCCGGCCGGCGATTGCCGAGCGGTGGTCTGCTGTGCGCCGGGGCGCTCTGCCTCGTCACGTTGCTGTCGGGCTGCGGCGCGTTGACGAGGCTGTCGGAGGTGGGCAGGCCGCCGGCCATGACCGCAAGCTCCGACCCGACGAAGGACCCCAGCTGGCGGCCGATGAGCCTGCCGATGCCGGCGCCGCAACCGCCGCCGAGCGAGCCGAACGCGCTGTGGCGCTCCGGCTCGCGTGCGTTCTTCAAGGATCAGCGCGCCGCCCAGGTGGGCGATGTCATCACCATCGTGGTGAACATGAACGACGCCGCGACGCTGAACAACGCGACGACGGCCACGCGCACCAGCAGCGAATTGGCCGGCATGCCGCAGTTCTTCGGCATGCAGGCGCTGCTGCCCAAGACCATCGTCGATCCGTCGAAGCTGATGGCGATCAGCAGCGGCAACAGCAACGTCGGCACCGGCCAGATCCAGCGCAACGAGGCGGTGACGCTGTCGCTGGCCGGCGAGGTGACGCAGGTGCTGCCGAACGGCAACCTGGTGGTGGCCGCGCGGCAAGAGTTCCGCGTCAACGACGAGCTGCGGGACCTGCGGGTGACCGGGGTGATCCGGACGCAGGACATCACGTCGGAGAATACGGTGCAGAGCAATCAGATCGCCGAAGCGCGGATCCAGTATGGCGGGCGCGGACAGCTCACCGAGATCCAGGCGCCGCGCTGGGGCCAGCAGGTGATGGATATTCTGCTGCCATTCTGAGCATCACGCCGCCGGCTGAGAGGCCTGTGCAGAAGGGACGATTGCTGGCCTTCCATTGCCGGGTACAGCGTCGGACGCTCCGCATCGCGCGCGGATGAATATGGCGCCGATGTAATCCGATTTCAGGAATTTCCCGCGGCACACCTCGGTCTTGCTTCGAGTGTGGCACGGACCAAGCCCACCCCGTCATGGCGGGCGAAGGGCCGCCATCCATGTCTTTCTTGCGTGCCGCATCATAGTCGTGGATGCCGACCTCCGTCGGCATGACGAGGGACACGGCCCGTCGTGCCATCAATCGATTCGTCAATTGTTGGGCGTCGCCTAATCGCGCCCCGGCGTTCGGGACGGGCTTGACAAAGCCCTCGCCCGAGGTTGCGGCAACGCGGTTCGCCTCGGCTTCATGCGCTCGCCCACAATCTCGGCAACTTCATGCGGGCCCTTGCTACGCCCGAGGTGTCAGACGCGGATCGCGGAGATAGCAAGTTTTGCCCAGAGCAGCGTCCGTTGAGACGCCGGCCTGCGCGCAGGCTCGTACCGTTGGCACGGCGGCGCGGCAGACCGTTGGCTGGACCGGGCCCGCACCTGAGCCAGAACCAGCGCATCGCCATATGCGGGCTTGACCCAGCCACGCATCGCGGCACCCTGCCGACACGGATGCCCAGCCCCGGGTCAGCAACGGAGACACACCGCATGCCCAACAGCCCGTTCGACCTCACCGGCAAGGTCACGCTGATCACCGGCGGCAACAGCGGCATCGGCCTCGGCATGGCGCTCGGGCTGGCGCAGGCCGGCGCGGACGTCGCCATCTGGGGCACCAATGCGGAGAAGAATGCCGCCGCCCGCGACGCGATCGCGCAACACGGCACCCGGGTGCAGGCCTGGCAGTGCGATGTCGGCGACGAAGCCGCAGTGGACGAAACCTTCGCCGCCACTCTCGCCGCGTTCGGCCGGGTGGACGGCTGCTTCGCCAATGCCGGCGTGTCCGGCCGCGGCGTCGCCTCCTTCCTGGAGATGTCCAGCGCCGAGTGGCATCGCGTCACGCGCGTCAACCTCGACGGTGCGTTCTACACCTTCCGGGCCGCTGCCCAACACATGGTGCAGCGTGGCGGCGGCGGAGTGCTGGTCGGCACCGCCTCGCTGGCGGCGATCGAGGCCTCGCCGCGTTCGGAGCATTACGCCGCCACCAAAGGCGGCATGATCTCCATGGTGCGCGCGCTGGCGGTGGAGTTCGCCCGCTACGGCGTCCGTGCCCACGCCATCCTGCCCGGCTGGATCGAAACCAACATGACAGAGAAGGCGGTGACCAGCGAGGGCTTCCGCACCAAGGTGCTGCCGCGCGTGCCGATGCGCCGCTGGGGCACCGGCGACGATTTTTCCGGCATCGCGGTGTACCTGCAAAGCGAGGCGTCGCGTTACCACACCGGCGACACGTTCGTCATCGATGGCGGGTATTCGCTGTTCTGAGCAAGGCGGCGGGTACAAGACAGAGGTGTCGCGGCCCGTTACGGTTGGTCGGGTGTCTTACACCAAGGCACCAAACGATTGACGTACGGGGACGGGCCGGCCATGACGGTAAGGGCGATCCGTGCGAAGCGGTCGAGAGTCGAATCGTTCGGCGGGTTGGTATGAGGTAGTCGTCGAACATCGTCACCCCACTGCGTTGCGTGCTACCGTTCGGCTCGCGTTTGTCGGGCAAGCCCGGCGTGAGCACGATTAACCTGGGTTTGGCGTTGGGGGGAGATTGCTTCGCTTCGCTCGCAAGAAACAACCCGTGTTGCCCGGCTCCCACGTCATGGCGGGCGAAGGCCCGCCATCCACGACTATGCTGCGTGCCGCGAGAAAAGTCGTGGATGCCGACCTTCGTCGGCATGACGTGGCGGGCGGGCACCATCGCAGTCTCATTCAGGGCGGGTCCGCCACCGCCGGACGGTGGCCAACTCGCAATGACAATTTGGGCCGGCGGACGGGGCTTCACCCGTAATAGGTGCCCAACCGGAAGCGATGCTATCCTCCCGCCCGTATGACCGCAACTCTCCGCCCGACCAAGGCGCCGCCATTCGTGCGGGCGCGCGAAATCTCATCCGAGCACATGCCCTGGGCATTGTTGCTTGCTGCGTCGCTCAGCATGTTCACCGCCGCCGCCAGCGGCACAACCCGAGCCCCTTTCTTGCTCGACATGGCACACGACCTGTCGGTCAGCCTGCCGATGGTCGCCAACCTCGTCGCGATCAGCTCGATCTCCTGGGGCATCACCTCGATGTTCGCGGGCGCCGGCTCCGATCGATGGGGCCGGCGCAAGTTCCTCATCGGCGGACCGTTCGCACTCGCCTTCGCAGCGACCGGGATCGCGACGGCCGACAGCTTCCTCGCCGTCGCCACCTGCGTCACGATCGCCGGCGCGTGCTGCGGCATGTTCACCGGCGTGATCTTCACCGAAGTCTCCAACCGGGTCTCCGCCCGCCAGCAAGGCCGCGCGCTGGGCTGGGTCATGAGCGGCCAGTCGCTCACGCTGCTGGTCGGAGTGCCGCTGGCCGCCTGGGTCGGCTCCAGCATCGGCTGGCGCGGCGTGAACCTCTGCGTCGCCGCACTGGCCTTGGTGTCAGGGCTAGGCCTCGTGGCCACCGCCGGCAGACGCATCGATGTCGGATCGTCCGGCCATGTCCGGGTGCCATCCATGCGCGCGGCAGTGTCGCGGCCCGTCCTGCGCTTGCTCTGCATGGGGATCGCCGAACGCATCTGCTACGGCCTCGTAGCGGTCTACTACGCGACCTTCCTGCAATCGACCTACCATCTGTCGCTGAGCCAGGTCGCCCTGCCATTGGCGATGTTCGCCCTCGGCAACATTCTCGGCACCCTGCTCGGCGGCCAACTCGCCGATCGGCTGGCCAATCGCCTCGGCATCTTTGCCGTGGCGATGCTGGCATCCGCCGTCGCCGCGCTGGCGCTGTTCGGCTGGCAGGCCGACGAGGCGACCTCGATTGCATTGGGGTTCGGCTATGTCTTCAGCAATGCCATCGCACGGCCGTCGCTGATGGCATCGCTGACCGATGTGCCAGAGCATGTGCGAGGCACCGTCATGGGATTGAACGTCACATGCTCCAGCATCGGCTGGCTCGGCGCCGCGGCACTCGGCGGCTGGATGATCGCAGGGTTCGGATTCGCCGGGTTTGGTCCGCTGGCGGCTGTGGTCGCGGTGACCGGCGCGGCGATCGCCGTCGCACGGCGCGGGTGACAGGGCCAACGCTGTCATTACGAGCGCAGCGAAGCAATCTCCCCGGACGTTCGCATCCAACCCAGGCAGGAGATTGCTTCGCTACGCTCGCAATGGCAGGGGGACGCGAGGCGCTACGGCCTCCCGGCTTCCTGCCATCGCCGGTACTCCGCCAGCGCCTCTTCGCGGGGCGGGTAGAAATCGCGCACCGTCGCACCGCCCTCGATCTTGCGCCGGACCCACGCCTCCATCTGCTCCTGGTCTTCGCCCGCGCGCGCCACCGTATCGGCCAGGTAACGCGGGATCACCACCACGCCATCCGAGTTCGGCGACGACGATGTCACCTGGAATTACCAGCACACCGCCGCAGCCGATCGGGCACTGCACATCCGCGGCCAGCAAGGAGGCAAAGCTGGGCGGGGCGGCAAAGCCTCGGCAGAACACCGGCAGCGTCATTTGCTGCACCGGCTCGATGTCGCGCATCCCGCCATCCGCGACCACACCCGCAACGCCGCACGCGATCAGCCGGGCAATCAGGATGTCGCCCAGCGCCCCGCTGCCGGCGTCACCGTTCATGTCGAACACGAACACACTGCCGGCAGGCGCGTTGTCGATCGCCTCCTGCAGCGGATTCGCCGCCGGACGCTTGCCGCCCATCGACAGGTCCTCGCGCATCGGCACATAGCGCACCGTGAACGCCGGCCCGACGAATTTGCAGCGTCGCGCATCCACCGGCTTGACGCCAGAAACCGACCGCGTGCGCAGCCCGTGGTTCTTCAGCAATTGCGTAGTCAGCGTCGCGGTGCTGACACGATGCAGGCGCTCCAGCGTATCCGGCGCCAGTGTGACATCATCCTGTTGCATGACGGCCCTCCCGATCGATGGCGCAGGACGCTAGGGCATGTGCGGTCCGTCGGGAAACGATAGTCATCCGCCCTGTCATTGCGAGCAGCGAAACGACACGACAATTCCCCGCCTGACGAACCACAGGCAGATCGTCAGTCGGGGAGTTGCCGCGTCGCTTCGCTCCTAACCAGAAACAACCCGTGTTGCCCCGCTCCCACGTCATGGCGGGGAAGGCCCGCCATCCACGACTATGCTGCGTGCCGCGAGAAAAGTCGTGGATACCGACCTACGTCGGCATGACGTGGGGAGCGGGCACCACCGCAGTTTCATTCAGGGCGGGTCGGCCACCGCCGGACCGTGGCCAACTCGCAATGACAGCGGTCTCGAGGATCCCAGTGGATTCCAGTCCGAACGATCAGCCGGGCATCCTGGGAAACTGCTGCCGCTGCTCGGAACTTTGTGTCCACGGCTGAGCGCTGTCACGAAAAAGATTTCCATCGCCGGCTTGAACGCACTCGGGTCGTCAAGTAGCGAACCAGCCAGCACGAGCGTCACGCCCGGCATACGTCCACCGTGGTGGAGCACCCGGAACCGCAGTTCGGGCAGAAATTGCGGTGCACCGCCTTGCCGGAATTGCCGGTAATCCTCATAGCCTTCAGTTCGCCCGGGCGCCATGCCGTCGGAAGGAAATCCAAGCACCGGCTCGAAGGCCGAGCCGGTATAGCGCTGGCAGTCTGCGGCAATGGCAGAGGCCGCTGAAAGCCGGCCGCCCCGTCACCGTATAACGCACCCGCCCGCACAGGCAGCCGCCTGTCATGTGCAGCCATTGCGTCGCTCCCTTCTGTTGCAGCCTTGCCCGCGACGGCGACGATCCGCCACCGCTTCTCCATCGTAGATCATCACAAGCTTGTATCGGGTCGTCAACGGGAATTGGATGACCAGGAGATGACCGTCGGCGCCAGTGATGCGATGATCGTCCGGCAAAGCAACAGGGGGAAACCATGGCGCAACTCGACGGCAAGGTTGGCATCATCACCGGCGCGGCATCCGGCATCGGCGCGGCCTGCGCGCGGCTGCTGGCGCGGGAGGGCGCGAAGCTCGTGCTGACCGATCTCGACCAGTCCGGCGGCGAACGCATCGCCGCCGAGACCGGCGGCGTGTTCGTTCGGCACGACGTCACCGACGAAGCCGCGTGGCCCGCGGTGGTCGGCGACCGCCGAGCAACGCCTTGGCGGCCTGCATATCCTGGTGGCGAATGCCGGCATCGGCATCATGGGTCCGGCGATCGAGATGTCATTCGCCGACTGGCGGCGGCAGATGGCGGTGAATGTCGATGGTGTGTTCCTGACGGTGAAATACGGCATCCCGGCGATGCGCCGTTCCGGTGGCGGCTCTATTATCATGATGTCGTCGGTGGCGGGCTGCGTGGCTCGGCGGGCTCGCGGGCTATAGCGCGACGAAGGGCGCAGTGCGGCTGTTCGCCAAGTCGATGGCGCTGGAATGCGCCCAGGCCCGCGACAACATTCGGGTGAACTCGGTGCATCCCGGCGTCATCGACACGCCGATCTGGGGCAAGCTGCCGCCTGGCGCCAACGCTCCATTGGATGCCAAGGCGATCGCTGCGCGCGGTGGTACCGATCGGCGAGGCGGTCACGGCGGACGATATCGCCAACGGCGTGCTGTTCCTGGCATCCGACGCCTCGCGCCATGTCACCGGATCGGAATTGGTGATCGATGGTGGGATGACCGCAGGGACGGATCACGCGCTTGCAGGGGTAAGACCAACCCGCCGAATTATTTACCCTCGACCGTTCTGCACGAACCGCCCCAACTGTCATGGCCAGGCTTGACCCGGCCATCTATGTGGCACGGTGCCGCGATAGATAGCCGGGTCAAGCCCGGCCATGACGGTTGGGGCGGTTCGTGCCGTACAGTCAATCGATTTGCGGATTGGTACAAGACGCGGCAAGTGTTCGCTCCCTCCCTCAGGGATTGGGGGAGAAACTTCAATCACAAATGCCGCACGGTCAGCGCCCCGTTCCACTTCTCATTCAAATACTCGCAAACCAGCCGCCGGTGGCAGTGGTGCGGCGTGGCCTCGGAGCACCGCAGGCAGCTTCCCGCCAACCCTTCAGGCCGAAAACATTGCTCCACCCGGCGTTCCGCCATGAGCGTGCGAAACTGCCGCGCGTACTCGTCCCAATCGCCCTTCTCCTTCCGATACGCCTTCAGCATCGTATCGGTCGGCGCGAGCAACGGTTCATGCGCGTAGCCAATCCCGCCGAGCCTGCGCAGGAACCACGCGAGATCCTCGGCCTTGGCGAAGCCGGCAAGCTGCGAGGTATTGTGCAACCGCACATCCACCACCTTGCGCACCCCCGCACCGATCAGACGTTCGAAGAAATGTTCCGCCGTGGACTGGGTGAAACCGATCGTGGCGACAATGGCGTCGGGCATCGCGATCACCCCGGGTCCGCCGCGGCGGCGAACGCCACCTTGCGCGCGTACTCGCGATACGCGGCAGCGAGGCGTTCTGCCGGCGACATGAACAAGTCCTCCTTGTCGCGGCCGGTCCGACGCAGCAGGTCCGCCTCGATATCCGCCTGGGTCATCAATTCCGCGTCCGGCAGGATATGACGCACGCTCGCACCTTTCGCAGCCAACGCCCGTCCCACCAGCAAGCACCGATGACAATCCAGCGGGTGTTGCTCCGCGCACAGCAACGCCACCCGATGCGTTGTCGCGCCATCCAGCACGCGTTGCAGCCCCGCCTGGAACGCCTCGGTTGCCGCGATCTTCTCGTAGTCCGCCACCCCATCGCGGTATTGCTGCTTGTTCTGCGGCCGCCCGCCGAGTTCCTTGCCGAGATACACGTGCGCGATGCCGGCCCCACGCAAGACCGCCTTCAGCGCATCGTGGTTGAACTGCGGCACGTAGCGCGAATGCGGCGCGGAGCGCACATCGGCGATCGCGGTCACGCCCGCGCCGCGCAGCAACTCCAGGAATTGCTCGATCGGATGGTTGGAATGGCCGATTGTCAGCACCTCGCGCGGCTCATCCGCCATGCCACTGCCTCACCACAGCACACCGTTCAGCATGACATAGCACCGGTCCCGGTGTTCGCCGAAACCGCGCGCCAGGCCAACCCGAACGTGCAGGTCGGTGCCGGCCGGCAGGGCGCGGCGCACCGCGGCAATGCCCTCGTCGCGCCAGATCCGGCGCAGCGAGCAACTGGTGACCGGCAGGCTATAGCGCGCCTCCGCATCGCGCAGCAGCGCCCGCAGGCGCTCGTCGTCTTCGAAAAACTCGAGATGCCGGCTGGGCACGCGCAGCCCGTGCAATGAACATGCATGGGTGCCGGTGGGAACATGCACGCCGCGGCGATGCCCGCGCCAAACTCCGATATGGCGGAGGTTTCCTTCGAACGCCTCATCCAGGGTTGCCGCGCTTGGCGGCGCATCCTTGCCGAACCAGTGCACCGGCGCAGTCGGGACAGAGTTGATCGGCTCGACGGCGATCGGCAGGTCCTCGGTGAGGTGCGGATAATCGCCATGCAGGCGGATGCGGTTCGGCGTGACCGCAATGCACGCACCGGGCGCGACGCCGGAGGCCTCGATCAAGGCACGCGGCCAGTAGACGCCGTCCGGCAGAGGACGGACCATGCGCGCACTCGCAGCGTCCCACCCGGCAACGCAATAGATGCCGCGATGGATGTCGGTGACCTCGGTGATCAGCAGGTGAAGCGCCATGCACGGACCTGGTGCAAAATCGCGACTGCGATCGTGACGAAAAGGCTTAGCCAGCGCGCAAAGCATGACCGATATCGGCTGGCGTGAGCAAGTTTGCGATCCTCGGCACTCAGCGGCCGCACGCTTGGTGTGCCGCGATAAAGCCAAGGGTCGCCTGGCGCACGGGCACCAGGAACGACAGCGGACGCGTCATCGCCAGGATGAGCGTTCTATGACCGATCATCGGGTACAACTGTTCTTCGACATCCGTGCCGGCCCCGCGCAATTGCTCTGCGAGGCGCAGCGTGCTGCCGGGATCGACGGTGTAGTCGTCACGCCCGGAGAGCAGCAGCATCGGCGGGGCGTGTGCCGAAACATATTTGATTGGCTGAGAGCGCAGTCGCTCCGCGTCGGATCGGAAGATCGCCTGCCACGTCGCATTGCCCAGCGGATTCAAATCGTACGGACCGGCCAGGCCGATGACGCCGCACACGTCAACTTGCGGCGTCAGGTGAACTGCGCGCAAATACCCTGGGTCCAGCGCGAGCAGGGTGGCGATATGCGCGCCGGCCGAGTGGCCCATCAGGAAGAGGCGATGGGGATTGCCGCCGAAGCGGGACGCGTTCGCATAGGTCCAGGCGACGGCGTCGGCGGCATCCTGCATGAACACGGGGAACCGCACTTCCGGATACAAGCGATAGTCGGGGATCACCGCCAGCACGCCGTTCGCGGCAAGTTCAGCGCCGATGAAGCGGTACATGTCGCGCGAACCGGACGCCCAACCGCCACCATAGAAGAACACCACCACCGGTGCCGGCACCGCGCTGGCACGCGGCGCATAGACGTCGAGCCTGCGTGGCGGATCGTCGGCATAGACGATGTCGTTGGTCGTTGTGACGCGCTCGCTGGGCGCCAGTGCGTTCAGCAACGGGATCGGAGAGAACACGTGGAACAGCAGGTACCATCAGCAGCGTTGCGGTGGCGGAGCCGTGCATTCAGATGGCCTCCCGCGGCGATGGCGACGGCGCCAACCGATGGCATTGTCGATTACGGCATCTGACGATCAAGCAATGATCATCGAAAATGGAGCTCTGGCGCATTGCCGAAGCCAGACTCGCGGTGCCGGTGCGATGACGTTTCATCGATTTTCAGCACGGAGAAAGTGCGGAGTGCACTGGGAGCACGGAGGAAACGTTATGCTTGGGCGAAACCATCGACCGGTCGGGTGATTGGCCTGGCGCTTGGAGACGGACTGCGCTGCCTCCGTGTTCACCGTGCCCTCCGTTCTGCCTCCGTGCTGAAAAAATAAGCCGAAGCCGCACCGGCCAGCGCTAGGTATCTGTCGGGTCGGTCGAGTATCCGTCACCGTAATCCAAGGATCCATCGTCAATCGATCGAACCGCTTGCGGGTCAAGCCCGCCCATGAGGCTTTGCGGCTTGGTGTTATATCAGCCCGCAAAACGATTGACTGTACGACAACGGCCGCCCCTGACCGTCATGGCCGGCCCTGTGCCGGCCATGACGGTTAGGGCGGTCCGTGCGAAGCGGTCGAGAGGCAATCGTTTGGCGGGTCGGTATTAGCCAGTCCGAAACGACGTCCTATAGGCTACAGATTAACAATCCCTGAACGCCGCTTTGCTAGACGCGCACCGCGCCCGGCCGGCCGGCACCCGATGAGATTGCGATCGCTAACCCTCGCCCTAACCCGCCGGCGGCACGCCCGCCTTCGCCAGCGCCGCCGCCTGCCGCTCGGCCAGCGCGGCCTCGTTGAAATCGGCAATCAGGCCGTGGAACAGTTTGCTCCAGTTCAGCTCGGCCTTCAGCCGCACGAACACCCCGCCCAGGCCGATCGCCGAGCGGTCCATCAGCACGAACTCGCGCGGCGGCTTCACGCCGCCGGTGCGCTTCAGTCCTGCGTGCACGCGTTCGGCCACCTCGCGGCCGAATTGTGGATCGTCGTTCTCCTGGATACGCCGCACGCGATCTTGCGTCAGCGGTTCGTACAGGAAGCGCGCCCAGAGGTTCAACACCGCCATCTTCTCGTCCGACAGATCGGTGAAGCCCCAGGTCGCGTAAGCGCGGTGCGCCTTGGCGTCGTCGTGATCGCGCACCGCCTCGAACAGGTCGATCACGCCACGCACGAACTTCGAGCCGAACACGCGAATGGCGCCGAAATCCAGCAGGTTTACCGAACCGTCCGGCTTCACCTGGTAGTTGCCCAGATGCGGGTCACCGTGGATCACCCCGAAGCGGTAGAACGGCACATACCAGGCACGGAACAGCGCCTCGGCGATGCGGTTGCGTTCGTCTTGCGGCGGGTCCTCCTCCAGGCGGCGCATCAGAGGACGTCCGTCCAGCCAGGTCATCGTCAGCAACCGGTTGGTGCAGAAGCCCGGCATCGGCACCGGCACATGCACCGATGGGCTGTCGGCAAGCATCAGCCCATACAGCCGCATCTGCGCCGCCTCGCGTTCGTAATCCAGCTCCTCGCGCAGGCGTTCCGACAACTCCTTGTAGACCTCGTCATGCTGGATGGCGTTGTCCATGCGGTGGTAGATCGCCATCGCCAGTTTCAACTGACGCAGGTCGGCGTCCACCGTGCTGGCCATGTCGGGATATTGCAGCTTGCAGGCGACGTCGGTGCCATCAGGCAGGCGGGCCCGGTGCACCTGGCCGAGCGAAGCCGCCGCCGAGGCTTCGCGGCTGAAGCTGGCGAACTTGCTCTCCCAACCCGGCCCGAGTTCGCTGCTCATGCGGCGGCGCACGAAGTTCCAGCCCATCGGCGGGGCGTTGGATTGCAAGTGCGCGAGTTCCTCGGCGTATTCCATCGGCAATGCGTCGGGGACCGTGGAGAGGAACTGCGCCACCTTCATCAGCGGCCCCTTCAGTCCGCCGAGCACCGTGCGCAGATCCTCCGCATGCGCCGTGCGGTCGGTCTTGATGCCGAACATCCGAGCGCCCGCCATGCGCGCCGCGATGCCGCCGACCGCACCCGAGGTGCGCGCCATGCGGCGGATTTCGCCGAACAGGTTGCTGTTCTCGGCCATTCAGGCGACGCCTGCGATGGCACCGGCACTGCGATAATGTGTCATGACCGGGCTTGTCCCGGTCACCCACGTCTTGCTTTCGCGGCCCGAAGCATAGTCGTGGGTGGCCGGCCTTCGCCGGCCATGACACATGGCCCGACCGCCCGACGACGCACCTCGCATCACGCCTTCTCCAACTCGTCGATGAAGCCGGCGATCACGTCGAGCCCCTTCTTCCAGAACGCCGGATCCGACGCATCCAGTCCGAACGGCGCCAGCAATTCCTTGTGCCGCTTCGAACCGCCGGCGCGCAGCATGTCGAGATACTTCGCCTGGAACCCGGGATGCCCGCCCTGGAACACCGAGTACAACGCGTTCACCAGGCAATCGCCGAACGCATACGCGTAAACGTAGAACGGCGAGTGGATGAAGTGCGGCACGTAGGCCCAGAAAACGCTGTATTCCGGCGTGAATTCGAACGCCGGCCCGAGGCTCTCGGTCTGCACCTGCATCCATAGTTCGCCGATCCGCTCGGGCAGCAGCTCGCCGCTACGGCGTTCGTCGTGCAGCAGAGTCTCGAACCGGTAGAACGCCACCTGGCGCACCACCGTGTTCAGCATGTCCTCGACCTTCGCCGCCAGCATGATGCGGCGCTGCTTCGGGCTGGCTGAATTCAGCAAGGCCCGGAACGTCAGCATCTCGCCGAACACGCTGGCGGTTTCGGCCAAGAGTCAGCGGCGTGCCCGACATCAGGTAGCCTTGCGCGGCGCCGGCCAGCACCTGGTGCACGCCGTGACCCAGTTCGTGCGCCAGGGTCATCACGTCGCGCGTGCGGCCGTGGTAATTCAGCAGCAGATAGGGATGCGCGCTCGGCACGGTGGGATGCGCGAAGGCGCCGCCCGATTTGCCGGGACGCAGCTTCGCATCGATCCACGGCGCATCGAAGAACCTGCGCCCGACCGAGGCCAGCTCGGCACTGAACGCGCCATAGGCGGTCAACACGCGCTCGCGCGCCTCCGGCCAATCGATGTGGCGGTCGTCGTCATCGGGCAGCGGAGCATTGCGATCCCAGTGCTGCAACTTCGGCAGGCCGAGCCACTTCGCCTTCATCGCATAGTAGCGATGCGCCAAACGCGGATAGTCGGACCGCACCGCGGTGACCAGCGCATCGACGACCTCGTCTTCCACCATGTTGGCACGGTTGCGCGCGCTGCCCGGACGCGAATAGTGCCGCCAGGTGTCGATGATCTCCTTGTCCTTCGCCAGCGTGTTGGTGATCAGCGAGAACAGTTTTATCTCGCTGCCGAACGCCGCACCGACCGCCCGGCCGGCCGCCTCGCGCACGCCGCGGTCCTTGTCCGACAGCTTGTTCAGCGTGTCGGTGACCGTCAGCAGTTCGTTCCCGACAGTGATACGCATGCCGGCCATGGTCTCGTCGAACAGCCGGTTCCATGCCGAATGGCCGGTCACCTCCTTCTCGTGCAGCAGCTTTTCCAGTTCGTCCGACAACTGGTGCGGGCGGAACACCCGCAGGTCGCGCAGCCAGGGACGCCAGTGCGCCAGCGCCGGGTCGGCCAGCTTGGCCTCCAGCACCGCATCGTCCAGTCGGTTCAGCTCCAGCGTGAAGAACAGCAGGTGCGAGCTGATCGTGGTCGCCCGCTCGTTGACCGACTGGTAGAAACGGCCGATCGCGGCGCTCTC
This sequence comes from uncultured Alphaproteobacteria bacterium, assembly GCA_963762885.1. GTDB lineage: Bacteria > Pseudomonadota > Alphaproteobacteria > Acetobacterales > Acetobacteraceae > JASHVB01. The sequence continues at coordinate 31,515 of CAVXNH010000072.1, read as the reverse complement.
GGAATTGCCGGCGAACAGCAACTGGGCATACGACAGCAACCGCCCGAGTATTTCCTCCATCTGCTCATATTCGGTTATGGCGGCAGCCAGGGCCGCACCGGGAAGCCCGGCGAGTTTCCCGGCATAGGTTGCGGCGAAGGCGCGCGCCTGGCGGTCGGCGCGGGCGAAATCGGCCTCGACTTCAGGCGCGTCCGGTGCGCGGTAGAGATCGGACAGATCCCAGGCCGGCAGCGTGTCCGCGGGAGATGAAGCAAGCATGGCGTCGGGCATTCGGTTCCTCGGGTGGCTGCACTCTCCGTCCCATGTAGGCTAGGTAGGGTCCCCGTCAAAGGGTTGGCCCCTCGCGTCCCGGACGCAACGGGTTACCTGCGATGCGCGACCGGGAGGAAACGTGGACAGCTACCCGACCTGGCCGAACCTGGCCGCGATGATGTTTGGCCTGGCCCGCACGTGGCCGGACAAGCCGCTGTTGCGTGCCTACCGTGACGGGCGCTGGGACAGCGTGACATGGGGGGCGTTCGGCCGGCTTGCCGCCTCCTGCGCCCGCCAGCTTCGTGCCGCGGGCGTGTCCGCCGGCGACAGGGTGGTGATCTGCGCGGAAAATCGCCCGGAATACCCGATCGCCGAGACCGCCCTGATGGCGATCCGCGCCGTGCCGGTGCCGGCCTACGTCACCAACACCGTCGCGGACCACGCCCACATCCTGCGCGACAGCGGCGCACGCGCGGCTATCGTCTCGTCGGCCACGCTGGCGGGGCGGCTGCGGGAGGCAGGGCGCCTGGCCGGCGGCCTGGACCTGCTGGTCATCATGGACGGGCCAGGCGACGCCGCCGGCGGCGCCCCTCCCCCACCAGAACTACCGCCCGAGGGCGTGCTGCTGCCCTGGTCTGCCCTGGTCACCGACACCGCGCCGGCCGACGACATCGCGCTGGAAGCCGCCGGCATCGCGCCGACAGCGTTGGCCTGCCTGATCTACACCTCCGGCACCGGCGGGGCGCCAAAGGGGGTGATGCTGCCGCACCGCTCGATCCTGTCGAATTGCCGCGGCGCCTTCGAACTGCTGCGCCCGCTGCGGCTGAAGGACGAGACCTACCTGTCCTACCTGCCGGCCTCGCACAGCTACGAGCACACCGTTGGCCAGTTCTTCCTGCCCAGCATCGGTACCGAGATCGTCTATGCCCGCGGTGTCGAACACCTCGCGGCGGACCTGCTGACAGTGCGGCCGACCATCATGACGGTGGTGCCGCGCGTGCTGGAGGTGATCCGCAACCGCGTGCTGACCCAGGTGGCGCGGCAGACGCCGCTGCGCCAACGGCTGTTCCGACGCGCCATGGAGATCGGCCTGAAGCGGTTGGATGCGGAGCGGCTGACCGTGGCAGAGCGCTTGCTCGATCCCATGCTGGACCGCCTGGTGCGCGCCAAGGTGCGCGCCCGGTTCGGCGGGCGCCTCGTCGCGGCGTGTTCCGGCGGCGCGCGGCTGGAGCCGGAGGTGGGGCGGTTCTTCCTCGCGCTGGGGTTGAAGATCCTGCAAGGCTATGGACAGACCGAGGCCGGCCCGATCGTCAGCGCCAATCCGCCCGACGCGATCCGCATCGACACCGTTGGGCGAGTGCTGGAAGGCGTCGACCTGCGCATCGCCGAGGATGGCGAGATCCTGGTCAGCGGCGACCTGGTGATGGACGGCTACTGGGGCCGGCCCGACGAGACGGCGGCGGTGATCCAGAGCGGCTGGCTCCACACCGGCGACGTCGGCGAACTGGACGACGCCGGCTACCTGCGCATCACCGACCGCAAGAAGGACCTGATCGTGCTGTCCGGCGGCGAAAACGTCTCGCCGGCCAAGGTCGAGGGAATGCTGATGGCGGAGCCGGAGATCGCTCAGGCGGTGGTCGCCGGGGATGGCCGCGCCGGGTTGACGGCGCTGGTGGTCGCGGCCGACGGCTATGACGACGTGGCGGTGGCGCTGGCGGTCAATCGCACGAACCACCGGCTGTCGGTGACCGAGCGCATCCGCAAGCACGCCATCGTGCCGGCATTCACCGTGGACAACGGGCTGCTGACGCCGACGCAGAAGATTTGCCGCATGCTGGTGATTCGCGCCAATGCACAAACGCTGGCGACGCTGCACGGTTAGGGACCGTCCGGGAAAAAGCGACTCTGCCGCCGGCGGATCGCAAATTCCGTGTCATGGCCGGCGAAGGCCGGCCACCCACGACTTTGCTGCTGGCAACAAGAAAAGTCGTGGGTGGCTGAGCCAGGCCCGGCCATGACACAGAATTTGCAGCGCGATCACTTGGAGGACTTGTTCCCGGACGGACACTTACGTACCGTCCACCGACGAGAAGACCAGCATCCAGGTCAGACGACGCAAACACCTGTCATTGCCTCCGGCTCCCAGCCGTTCGCTTCATGTCGAGCACGAATATGCCCGAGCCCGCGCGTTGGCTTATCTCGCCGCCTGGAATGCGCATCGCGCCAGGCTAACCCGGCACCAGTGGTGGCTGATCGATCGACCGGGCGGCTTTGCTTCCGATAATCGGGATTCTTGAAACTGAATTTTGACCCGTCGCCGTCTGAAACGGTTTCGCAATCACGCCAGAGTTACTATCCGCTCCGACTATCAAGCCGCAACCCATGAAAGGAAGCAGCATCTGATAAGCTGGGTACCTATCTGCTTCGGGAGTGCTGCGATGCGTCTCGGCGACGATGGGCGCGCCGTGACGATGCTGGAATACGGCCTGGTCGCCGCCGTTTGCGTGGGTGCCGTAACAACGCCTGGCACCAACATCCAGACCGAGCTTACCGGTTTCGGCACTTCGATATGATTTAGGCGCGGCCGACGATCCGTGACTAAAAGGCAGCAGTCAAACGCACCAGACATTCTGCTACGCTCGACAATTTGGCCGAAAATCGACCAACCGTGTACCTGTGCCCACATTCTTGAAAAAGTGGTTGCGATATGGTAATGATGGAGCTAATTTTCTGTTCGTTTTTAATGGACTTTGCGCAATGAGATTGTTCGGTCGTGCGACCGGTGTCCTGGCGCCCACGCTCATTGTGGCGTCGTGGGTGTCCGCTGCCTCGGCGGCGCCCTGCACCACCCCGATCACAGGCACATGCGATGCCAGCAACCTGAACACGGGCAACTACACGCTGGACGGCGGCACCCTGGTTATGGATGGCTCCGGCCCTTATTCCAACAAGTTCACTCTGGATGTGGCGACGAACACCATCGACCAGGATGCGAATTCCTCCACGCTCAGCGGCGTCTTCAGCTACACTGGCTCGTTGTTGATAACCAATCCTTCCTCGACGCTCGGCTCCGTGACGTTGACAGCCAAGAACACCTATACCGGCGCCACCACGATCGACACCGGGGCGACATTGTCGCTGTCCGGGGCCGGCAGCATTGCGACGTCGAGCGGCGTGTCCGATGCTGGCACGTTCAGCATCTCGGGTACCACCAGCGGTGCGACCTTGAAGACGCTGTCGGGTGCAGGCACGGTGACGCTGGGCGGAGAGACGCTGACGCTGTCCGCCGCAACCGCATCCCCCGCCTTCTCGGGCGCGGTCGGCGGCAATGGCGGACTGACCCTCAGCGCCGGCACCGAGACGCTGTCGGGCACCAACATCTATACCGGCGCCACCACGATCGACTCCAAGGCGACATTGTCGCTGTCCGGGGCCGGCAGCATCGCGACGTCGAGCGGTGTGTCCGATGCTGGCACATTCAGCATCTCGGGTACCACCAGCGGCGCGACCGTGAAGACGCTGTCGGGTGCAGGCGCGGTGACGCTGGGCGGAGAGACGCTGACGCTGTCCGCCGCAACCGCATCCCCCGCCTTCTCGGGCGTCCTCGGCGGCACAGGCGGCGGACTAACCGTCAGCGGCGGCAGTCAGACGCTGTCGGGCACCAACACCTATACCGGCGCCACCACGATCGACTCCGGGGCGACATTGTCGCTGTCCGGGGCCGGCAGCATCGCGACGTCGAGCGGTGTGTCCGACGCTGGCACGTTCAGCATCTCGGGTACCACCAGTGGTGCGACCGTGAAGACGCTGTCGGGTGCAGGCGCCGTGACGCTGGGCGGAGAGACGCTGACGCTGTCCGCCGCAACCGCATCCCCCGCCTTCTCGGGCGTCCTCGGCGGCACAGGCGGCGGACTGACCGTCAGCGGCGGCAGTCAGACGCTGTCGGGCACCAACACCTATACCGGCGCCACCACGATCGACTCCGGGGCGACATTGTCGCTGTCCGGGGCCGGCAGCATCGCGTCGTCGAGCGGTGTGTCCGACGCTGGCACGTTCAGCATCTCGGGTACCACCAGTGGTGCGACCGTGAAGACGCTGTCGGGTGCAGGCGCCGTGACGCTGGGCGGAGAGACGCTGACGCTGTCCGCCGCAACCGCATCCCCCGCCTTCTCGGGCGTCCTCAGCGGCACAGGCGGCGGACTGACCGTCAGCGGCGGCAGTCAGACGCTGTCGGGCACCAACACCTATACCGGCGCCACCACGATCGACTCCGGGGCGACATTGTCGCTGTCCGGGGCCGGCAGCATTGCGTCGTCGAGCAGTGTGTCCGATGCTGGCACGTTCAGCATCTCGAGTACCCCCAGCGGGGCGAAAATCGGGAGCCTGCTCGGCCTGGGCGCCGTCACGCTGGGCAGCCAGACGCTCACGCTGACGAACGCCTCGGGCGTGTTCTCGGGCGCGATTGGCGGCACTGGCGGACTGGCCCTCAGCGGCGGCACCGAGACGCTGGCCGGCACGAACATCTACACCGGCACGACTCAGGTCGAGTCCGGCGCGACCCTGGCGCTGACCGGGTCGCTGTCGTCCAGCGTCAGCGTCGCGGGCGGCGCAACGCTGGAGGGCACCGGGACGATCATCGGCAGCCATAACCTGACGAACGCCGGCACGGTCGAGCCGGGTGGCAGTGCGCCTGGAACCCTGACGGTCGGCGGCAACTACTCGCAGACCACGGTCGGCACCCTCGAGATCGAAATCGCCAGCGCGCCGGCGGCAGACCAGTTCAGCGTGCTGAAAGTGACCGGATCGGCAACGCTCGGCGGCTCGCTGAATGTCGAGACAACCAATGGCTTCGTGCTGTCGGGCAACGTTGGTCCGTATGACGTCATCACCGCGGTCGGCGGTCTCAGCGGCGATTTCACCTCGCTCGCCCTCAATGGCAGTGGCTGTACGGCCGATGGCAGCGAAACATGGGCGTGCAGCAGTTCGCTGATCGTCAAAGAGGTTTTCAGCCCCGGCGTGCTGGCATTGAATTTTGGTGCCGTGCGAGCGCCCGAACCCGGCTCATTGCCGTTGCTCGCTGGCGGCCTGGGCGTGCTTGCCTGGATGCGCCGCCGCCGCGATTTATCCGGTTTTGCATCGCGGGCAGCCCGCGGCGGTTGAGTGCTCACGGGGCACGCGTGCCTCAACCGCTCGCGCCAAACGTGAGGTATTGAGGCGCATGGTCGCAGTGTAAGATTTTCCGACAATGGGACCGGAACATCACTGCGACATCTTGGTGCGCTAACGGTTAGGCCCGCGGTAAGACGGACGAATGCCTACGCTCGAATGCGCCGGAGTGGCGCGATAGGACCGCTTCTCGCCTACGTGCCGGCCCGAGACGCGTGGCTAAAGTACCCTGATTCGCAATTAGGCATCCGCGGGGAAATATGTGCTTCAATCGGTCGCACTGCCATGACACGGGGGTCGTGAGCCGCCGGCGATTTGATTTGGTTATTCACCCGCGGACACTATGGTGACGCATTATACCAGCCTTGCTCGGTGAACATTCCACGCGGCAAGGCAGGCCAAAGCGCCGGCCCGCGTGTATTCGTGCTCAACATAGATTGGCCGCCCTGGTGCCGGGCGGTAACGATCGATGTTTGCGCCGCCTGGGATGTGCATCGCGCCAAGCTATTCGGGCGTTGCGAGCGCAAGACTGGCATCGCCCTGTTCGAACGCCTTGTCGCTCAGGTGATGGGCCGGCAACCATATCGCTCTGCGCGCCGCGTGTTCTATGTCGCCGACAATGGCTCCTCTCATCGTAGGCCGCGGGCGGCTGATCGTCTCAGAGCCAAATGGCGCAATGTCGTTCTGGTTCATACGCCAATCCACGCCAGTTGGTTGATCCAAATCGAGGTCTACTTTTCCATCATCCAGCGTAAGCTGGCTTATGCCCAGAGATTTTGCGAACCTCGAAGCCCTCAGCAGGAGCCTGATTGCTTTCCAAAACTACTATCAGAGAGCCGCAAAGCCATTCAGACGGACCTACACGCGCCGCGATGTTCGTGTACCATCGCCAAACTCCGGTGGCACAACGCCTCGTAAACCTAATATTGGCCGAAAATGCGTCACCGTATTCGAAATCGGGGGACTTATACCAACCTGCAATTCGATTTACGTAGGCACGAACCGCCCCAACCATCATGGCCGGGCTTGACCCGGCCATCTTTCAGCACGGTGCCGCGATAGATGGCCGGGTCGAGCCCGGCCATGACGGTTGGGGCGGTTCGTGCGAAGCGGATTTAACAAAATGTTGAGGATTGGGGGCCTATGGAGGCCATGCGGCAATCGTGCCGCAAACGGAGACGAGAGCATGCTTATCATTGTGCTTCGCCTCCGGTGGGGTAGGTGGCGGATAGAGATAAGGGTCTCTATCCGCCGGTAGCCTACTCACCGGCCCCGGAGGGTATGCCGCAAGGCATATCCCCGGGAGCCCGGTGCATATAGCAAATCGGCTCGTCCATTTCAATACAGTCTCGTTCCTACCATTGTATGTGCGTGTTTCCGACTTGCTCAACAAACGGATACCGACGAGCAGAGGCTGGCAACGCTGCACGGTTAGCAAAGTGTTGAGGATTGAGAGCGTATTGAGGCCACGCGGCGATCATGCCGCAAACGGAGACGAGAGCATGCTTATCATTGTGCTTCGCCTCCGGTGGGGTAGGTGGCAGATAGAGATAAGGGTCTCTATCCGCCGGTAGCCTACTCACCGGCCCCGGAGGGTATGCCGCAAGGCATATCCCCGGGACCCGGTGCATATAGCAAATCGGCTCGTCCATTTCAATAGATCTCGTTCCTACCATTGTATGTGCGTGTTTCCGACTTGCTCAACAAACGGATACCGACGAGCAGAGGCTGGCAACGCTGCACGGTTAGCAAAGTGTTGAGGATTGAGAGCGTATTGAGGCCACGCAGGCGATCATGCCGCAAACGGAGACGAGAGCATGCTTATCATTGTGCTTCGCCTCCGGTGGGGTAGGTGGCGGATAGAGATACGAGTTTCTATCCGCCGGTAGCCTACTCACCGGCCCCGGAGGGTATGCCGCAAGGCATATCCCCGGGAGCCCGGTAAGCATAGCAAGTTAGGCCGCCCATTTCAATACGGCTGCGTTCCCACCATTGTATGTCGGCGACACCTGACCGCACTGGCGGTTGCACTCAGTGGAACCACGCTTGCACGCAGGTGGAAGCGCCGGACGGTCAGACCGGGCAATCTTTCCGGGCCTCCTTGGAACCGTGGGACATGCTGGACCATACCTCAGACGATCTGGACGCCGCGATCATCGTGCTCGCCGCGCAAGCATATGATCTGGCAGAGCAGGATCTCGACGCGCCTGGGAACGCCGAACAGCTTCGGGTCGCCGCGCTCGGCATCCTCCGCCGGTTGGATGAACGGGAACGACTTACGCCGGCAAGACCATTGTCAACTAAGCCACGCGCCGAGATCTGAAGGCGATTTTACGTGGGGGATGGCTGCTGACGCCGCCTCGCAGCGAGGAAGTTGAGCGGAAGCGACCGGTGCTCCGTTGTTCGTGCCTGGATTATCAAGCCGCGACCGCCTGCGTAGGCCGCGGTGGGATCACCTTCAGTCGCGCCGTAATCCCCTGTGTCATGGCCGGTAGCTGATTCGATCATCTCGCCGCAAATCCTAACCCCACCTGCTGGAGGAATGTGAGGTCCGCCCCCGGAAGAAATCCATGACAATCCTGCGCGTCCCCTTTGTCACCAGGATTGCGAACGCTTTTTGACGAACCATTGACGAAAAGTCGCGATTTCGACCTACATGCGTCTGGCGAGCGCGGTCAGGGCGTGCCAGATTGGTTCGGCAGTTGTGACTTAGTTCATCGACTTATATACGCATTCGCCTGAAACCAGCATCCTGCTCAGTCGATTGTTCCGCCTGCATAGCTACGCAGCCACCCTGATCCGCTGCGCCACTATTAAATCTTCCGCGACCCGCAGACATGCGGCGACGTCTCGCCTCCGCAACAAGAGGTCCGGATATGGATTGGAACGCCGGCCGGGATGAACAGTTGGACCGCCGCCGGCCCCGACCACATCGGGCCGTCGAGCCCCAGCGTGCCGCCGCGCCATCCGGCCGGTTGGAAACCAAACCCGGCACCGCGCAATCATCGGGCGTGTCGTTGCCTAAAGCGGGCGGAGCGATCAAAGGCCTCGGGGAAAAATTCTCCGTCAGCGCCGCCACGGGAACGGCGAGTTTGGCTACCCCTGCCGCTCAGCGCCGCGAGGCTCACGCCCGAACTGAAGCTGGCCAACGATTTCGGCTCCGGCAACGGGCCGTTCGGTTTCGGCTGGAGCCTCGACCTGCCGGCCATCACGCGCAAGACCGACAAAGGCCTGCCGCTCTACTGCGACGGCGACGAGTTGGACGTGTTCATCCTGTCCGGCTCGGAAGACCTTGTCCCGATCCTCGACGCTACCGGGACGCGCCAGACCCTCAAGCGCACGGTGTTCGGCGTCGATTACCAGATCTCGTTCTATCGCCCACGCATCGAAGGGCTGTTCGCACGCATCGAACGCTGGCTGGCCGTGAAGACCGGCGTCAGTCATTGGCGCAGCTTCTCGCGCAACAACGTCGTCACACTGTATGGCTATGACACCGACAGCCGCGTCGCCGACCCGGATGACGCCAGCCGGATCTTCTGCTGGAACATCAGCCGGTCCTGGGACGACAAGGGCAACGTCTCGGTCTGGCTCTACGATCACGAGGACGGCGCCGGCCTCGATCTGACCCGGGCGCACGAGGCCAATCGCACGGTGGGCGGCCGCAAGACGCAGACGTATCTACGTGCCGTCCAATACGGCAATCTTGAGCCGTATTTCCCGGATTGGACAGCGCAGGCGGAAACCCCGCTGCCTGCCGACTGGATGTTCACCGTCGCGCTCGATTATGGCGATCACGGCGCGTCGCCACCGCAGATCGCGAAGGACCGCGCGTGGCCGGTGCGGCCGGACCCGTTCTCCAGCTATCGCAGCGGGTTCGAAATCCGCACCTATCGGCGCGTGCAGCGGCTGCTGTTCTTCAACAACTTTCCCAAGGAGGCTTCGGCCGGCGCCAATTGCCTGGTACGTTCGCTCGACCTGATCTATTCGGATCAGCAGGCGCCGACCGATCCGCGCAACCCGATCTACACGTTTCTCGCTTCGCTGACCGAGACCGGATATCGACTGGATAGCGGCACCTGGATCAGCCGATCCTTGCCGCCGCTCTCATTCACCTACAGCCAGCCACAGATTGATCCGACGATCCATGACCTGGATCGCGACAGCCTTGGCAACCTGCCCGAGGGCGTCGACGGCACGCGGTTCCGCTGGCTCGACCTCGATGGCGAGGGTCTGTCGGGTATCCTCAGCCACGCGCAAGGCGGCTGGTTCTACAAACACAATCTCAGCGCGAACAATGTCAGCGCAACAGGCCGACGGGAGCCTCGCTACGCGGGGAAAGTTCGGTCCCCTGGCCCCGGTTGCCGCGCTGCCAAGCCGCTCCGACCTGACCGCGCAGCGCTTCCTCGACTTGTCCGGCGGCGGATTGCTCGACGTCGTGGCGCTGGCGGAACCCGATCCGGGCTTCTTCAAACGCACCACGGACGGCAGTTTCGAACCCTTCCAACATTTCGCGGCGCTGCCGCAGATCGATTGGTCCGACCCGAACCTCGCCTTCATCGATCTGACCGGCGATGGATTGGCCGACATCCTCATCAGCGAGGACGGCCTGTTCACGTGGTATGGCTCGCTCGGCGAAACCGGGTTCGATGTGGCTCGGCTGGTGCGCACGCCGTGGGACGAGGAGAAGGGTCCCAAGATCGTGCTGTCCGATGGCTCCGGCACGATCTTTATCGCCGACATGTCAGGCGACGGGCTGAACGACATCGTGCGCGTGCGCAACGGCGAGGCGTGCTATTGGCCCAACATCGGCTACGGCCGGTTCGGTGCCAAGGTGACGATGGATCAGGCGCCGCGCTTCGACAATGACGAGCGCTTCGCGCCGCAGCGCATCCGGCTGGCCGACATCGACGGCTCGGGTTCCGCGGATTTGCTCTATATCGGCGAAGACGGCGTGCACGCCTGGTTCAACCAGTCAGGCAATGCCTGGTCGGCGCCGACCACGATCGCGGTGTTTCCCGCCGCCGACTTGCTCAACACGGTGCAGGCGGTGGATCTGCTGGGAACCGGCACGGCCTGCCTGGTGTGGTCCTCGCCGCTGCCCGGGGAAACTGCCGCGCCATTGCTCTATGTCGATCTCATGGGCGGCCAGAAACCGCACCTCATGGTCGGCGCGACCAACGGCCTGGGGGCTGAAACACGCGTCACCTACGCGCCGTCCACCCGGTTCTACCTGGCCGACGAGCAAGCGAGCCGGCCGTGGATCACCCGGCTGCCGTTTCCGGTACAGGTGGTGGAGCGCAGCGAGTCGATCGACTGGATCGGGCGCGGTCGCCTGGTCACCCGCTACGCCTATCACCACGGCTATTACGACGGCTACGAACGTGAGTTCCGCGGCTTCGGCATGGTCGAGCAATGGGACACCGAGGAGTTCCGTTCCGATACCGCGTTCAACGACGGCGCGTTCATCAATTGGGAACAGCAATCCTGGTCGCCGCCGGCGCTCACCCGCACCTGGTATCACACCGGCGCATTTCGGCAGGCGGCGGCGGTCAGCCAGCAATACCTGAGCGAATACTGGATCGAGCCGGCGCTGCGCCCGGCTAACCGCGCCGCCGACGCCGCTGCCATGCGGCTGCCGGATACGGTGATCCCGGACGGCCTGGCGCCATACGAAATCCAGGAGGCGTACCGCGCGCTCAAGGGCCAGACGCTGCGGGTGGAAACCTATGCCGAGGATGGCTCCGCTGTCGCCGCCAACCCCTACAGCGTGGTCGAAAGCAACTTCACGATCCAATGCCTCCAGCCGATGGGCAGCAACCTGCACGCGGTGTTCTTCGTGCAGCCGCGCGAGAGCCTTTCGTTCTACTACGAGCGCGAAGCGGGCGATCCGCGCGTGGCACACGAGGTCACGCTCGAGGCCGACCTCTACGGCAATGTCACCCGTGGCATGTTCATCGGCTACCCCCGGCGCAGCGGCTACGCGGCGCCGGAGCCGGCCCTGTCGGCCGCCACCCAGTCGATGCTCGCCTACGACCAGACGCGCCTGCACCCGCGCGCGACGCAACAGCAATACACCAACGCCATCGACGACCTGACGAAATGGCCGGACAGCTATCGGACGCCGCTGCCGGCGGAGAACCTCGCCGCGGAAATCACCGGCGTCGCGCCATCGGTGAAAGGCAACGGCATCACCAACCTGTTCAGCTTCGAGGAGCTGGACGGCACGCCAGCGACACCCGGCATCTGGCAAAACGCCTGGAGCGGCGCGCACGACATCCCGTACGAGGCGATCCCGGCATCGGACATCGATGGCAGCGGCGCACCGGCCGCCGCACTGACACGCCGCATCCTCGCGCAGAGCCGCACGCTGTATCGCAGCGACGACCTGACGACGCTGCTGCCTCTGCTGAGCGCCGATCCGCGCGGCCTCACCGGCCAGTCCTATCAGGCGGCCCTGACCTCCGGCCAACTCGCCGCGATCTTTGGCACCCTCGTCCCCGCCGCGACCCTGACCGAGGGCGGCTATGTGCAACTGACCGGCGACACCGGCTGGTGGGCGCCCGAGCCTCGCGTTTATCTGTCGCCAGGCGACAACGACACGCCAGCGCAGGAGTTGGCGACCGCGCTCAGCCAGTTCTTCCTGCCATGCCGATCGGTCGATGCGTTCGGCGCGATCAGCCGCTTCGCCTACGACGCCTATGCATTGCTGCCCGCGTCGGTGACCGACCCGGTCGGCAACGTCACCGCCGTTGCCAACGATTATCGCGTGCTCGCGCCGGCGATCGTCACCGATCCCAACGGCAATCAGGCAGCCGCCGCGTTCGACGCGCTGGGCCTGGTCACCGCGATGGCGGTCATGGGCAAGGCCGGCGGAGCGACGCAGGGCGACACTTTGACCGGCTTCACGACCGATCTCGATGACGCGACATTGCTGGCGCAGTTTACCAATCCGCTGGCCAATCCCGCGTCGCTGCTGGGCAATGCGACCACGCGCATCGTCTACGACGTGAACGCCTATCAGCGCACCAGCGCGGCTGCCCAGCCGTCGCCGCCGGCGATCTACACACTGGCGCGCGAGACCCATACCGCCGACCTCGCGGCCGCGCCCGCCGGCACGACGACGCAATATCAATTCGCCTTTGCCTACAGCGACGGTTTCGCCCGGGAGATCCAACGCAAGGCACGGGTCGCCGACGGCCCAATCACCACGGGCGGCACCCCGGTCTCGCCGCGCTGGGCCGGCTCCGGCTGGACGATCTTCGACAACAAGGGCCGGGCGGTCCGCCGTTACGAACCGTTCTTCTCTGCCACCAACCAATTCGAGTTCGCCGCCCAGACCGGGGTCAGCACGGTGCAGTTCTACGATCCGCCGGGCCGGGTCATGGCTGTGCTGCACCCGGACAACACCTGGGAGAAGGTGGTGTTCGACCCCTGGCGACAGGAGGGCTGGGACGCCGGCGACACAGTGCTCATCGCCGACCCGCGCACCGACGCCGACGTGGGCGGCTATTTCCAGCGCGCCATCGGCGCCGGCACATTCGCTTCGTGGTACGCACAGCGGATCGGCGGCACATTTGGCGCGACCGCCGACGACCAGGCAGCGCAACAGGCGGCCGCACAGAAGGCCGCTGCCTACGCGGCGACACCGTCGGTTGCGCATTTCGACACGTTGGGCCGCCTCTGCCTGGCGGTCACCGACAATGGCGGCGGGAACCGATATCCGACACGCACCGCGCTCGACACCGAGGCCAGACCGTTGGCCGTCATCGACGCGCTCGGCCGGCGCGCGCAGGAATTCTGCCTGCGCTCACCGCAGCAAGGCGGCGAATTCCAGTACGTGGCCGGCGCGGACATGGCGGGCAATCCGCTGTATCACATCAACGCCGACGCCGGAGCCAGGCGGAGCCTGAACAATGTCGCCGGACGCCCGATCCGCAACTGGGATGCGCGCGGGCACGTGTTCCGCATGGTCTATGACGCGGCGCAGCGGCTGACGCAGCGCCATGTCAGCACCAATGGCGCCGCCGAAACCCTGATCGAGCTGACCATTTACGGCGAGGGCCAGGCAGCTTCCAATTTGTGCGGCCGGGTATTCCGCCATTACGACATGGCCGGCTACGTCGAGAACAGCCAATACGATTTCAAAGGCAACCTGTTACAGAGCACGCGCCAACTGGCCGTGACCTATGAGCAGGCGATCGACTGGACGCCGCTGGTCGGCGTGACCACGGGGACGGCACTCGACGCCGCCGCGGGTGCCGCCGGACTGATTCCGACCGGCGATGGCGGTCGCGACCGCTTCGCCGGCAGTGCGACCTACGATGCCCTCAATCGCCCGATCCAGATGGTCACGCCGCATAATCCGGCGATGAAACCCGATGTGCTGCGCCCGGCCTACGATGCCGGCGGCCATCTGCTGGCGGTAGATGCCTGGCTCCAGCAAGCCGCCGCGCCGGCGGCCCTGCTCAATCCCGCCACCGCCGATCACCACGCGGTGAGCGCCATCGCCTACAACGCGCGCGCCCAGATCCTGTCGGTTGCTCTCGGCAATGGCACCACCACGACGCATGACTATGACGCCCAGACGTTCCGCCTGGCGCACCTCACCACCACCAGGCCCGGCAGCTTCGCGGCCAACCAGCAGACGGTTCAGGCGCTGGCGTATTTCTACGATCCGGTGGCGAACATCACCCTCATCCGCGATACGGCCGACACCCAGGACGTGATCTATTTCAACAACCAACGCGTCGAGCCGTCCGCCGGCTACACCTACGATGCGCTCTACCGGTTGATCGGCGCCACGGGCCGCGAGCACCTGGGGCAGACCGGCGGTGCACTGAACGCGCCGCAGCAGGTCACCAACGACGATTTGTTTCGCTTATTCCTCCCGCAGCCCGGCGACGGCAACGCGATGGGCGTTTACACCGAGAACTACGCCTATGATGCGCTCGGCAACCTGCTAACCATGGGCCACCAGGTTGGCGCGGGCGCCTGGACTCGGCGCTACGCTTACGCCGAGGCCTCGCAGATCGTCGCCGGCGAAATCGGCAACCGGCTTTCGGCGACGAGCCTGCCGGGCGATGCGGCTGCCGGCCCGTACAGCGCCACCTATGGCTACGATGCCCACGGCAACATGACCCGCATGTCGCATCTGCCGGCGATGACGTGGGACGAAGACGACCGGCTGCGGTCCACCACGCGCCAGGTTGTCAACACCGGAACACCGCCCACGACATTCTATGTCTATGGCTCCGGCGGCGAGCGGGTCCGCAAGGTCTCCATCGGCCAGGCCGCCGCCGGCCAGACCGCCGTTCGCCAGAGCGAACGGATCTATCTCGGCGGCATCGAGATCTATCGCGAATTCGCCAGCGACGGCACGACGGTGTCGCTGGAGCGCGAGACGTTGCCGATCGCCGCGGACGGCCGCGCGATCGCGGTGGTCGAAACCCGCACCACAGGAACCGATCCCGCGCCGGCACAGCAGGTGCGCTACCAGTTCGGCAATCACCTGGATTTCGGCGGTGCTGGAGCTGGACGATCAGAGCAATATCATTTCTTACGAAGAGTATTTTCCGTACGGCTCCACCTCGTACCAGGCCGTGGCCAATCAGACCGACCTGCCGAAGCGTTATCGCTACACCGGCAAGGAGCGGGACAGCGAGAACGATCTGTACTATCACGGCGCGCGCTATTACGCGCCCTGGCTCGGGCGATGGACGGCGTGCGATCCGCTGGGGATTACCGAGGGCCTCAATCTCTACCTCTATGCGGCGGCATCGCCGGTCTGCATGGTGGATCGCGACGGCATGCAGGCCACGACGGCGCATCCGGAAGACACCGACATCCATCAATACTGGAAGGAAGGCACTTCCAAGATCGGCGATTTCGATGCCGAGGACAGTTCTTCGACGCATACGCCGCCTCCCTCGGGCAAGTCGGCCAAGGAGTTCGGCCCGTCGCTTTGGGACCGGATCAAGGGCGCCGCATCCACCGCGGCCAAATGGATCAGGAACGCCGCGTCGGCGGTAGGGCAGGCTTTCAAGGACGCCACTTCCAAGGTTGGGCAATGGCTCAAGGACGCCGCATCGGCGATCGCCGAGGGCGCGAAGAAGGCCGTCTCGGCTATCGGCGACTGGGCCCGGAGCACGGCAAAATCGATCGGCGATTGGGCGAAGCACACCGCATCGGCGATCGGCGACTGGGCCACATCCACCGCCGCGACGGCCGCTAAAATTTTCAAGCAAACGGCGACGTTGGCCGGCAACTGGTTCAAGAAGACGGCGACCACGGTTGGCAACTGGACGAAGCACGCCGCCGCATGGGTTGCCGACCGCGCTTCATGGGTTGCCGAGCGCGCGAACCGTGGCCTGGCGACGGCAAGCAAGTGGATCAAGACCAACATACCGTTGGCGGCGAACGCGACGAAGAACGCGGTGGTGAAGGCCGCCCGCGCCGTCGGCTCGGCGCTCGTGACGGCGGCCAAGGTCGCGGTGGACGTGCTGGGGAAGATCTGGGCATCGCCGAACACCGTCATTGCCTTGCTGATCGGCCTGGTGTGGCTGGCCAAGGGCGCGACTGTCAGTATCCAGGGCAATGCCATCACCTTTAACAAGGTCAATTTCGGCAACAACCGTGCATTCACGATGGGTAACGTCGTGTTCAATCCCGGGCCTGACGCAGCGACTGACACAGCTCCGACCTATGATGGCGCCGGCACGGAACCAGTTGGTCGGCATGAGGAAGGTCACACCTACCAGTACCAATTGCTCGGTCCGTTGTTCTTCTTCGCCTACCTCCTGGCGGGTGGCGCCTTCGGTCCGAATAGCCCGTTCGAACATGGCGCCGATCGATACGGCACCACCGGCAAAGGCTGGATGCCGTACTGAGCATCGATATCGAAGCGACTTGAGGCGATCAAACTGGATTTAACAACACGTTGAATGGGTAGGAAACGATGATCTTACAGGGACGCAGCCTCACCCAAGGGCTGACCGGCGCCGATGTCGGCACCTTGCAGACCGAGCTGACGACACTCGGCTACAGCATTCCCGCGACAGAGCAAGGGGGAGTGAGCTTCGGCGCCGCGACGCTGGCGGCGGTCGAGCAATTCCAGACCGCGCAGGCACTGCCGGCCAATGGCACGGTGGACGCCGCCACCGCCGCCGCGCTGAGCACTGTCATCGAAGCCAACACCTACGCCGTCACCGGTACGGTTTCGAGCATGACCACCGCCGGCGTTGGCGGCCTGACGGTGCAGTTGGTGGACAAGAATGTCGGCGGCGACGTCCTGGTTGCCACCGCGACCACCGACAGCAGCGGCGACTATGCCATCCACGTGGTGATTGCCCCGGCCACGCTCAGGGCCCGGCATAAGACCCGGCCGGACCTCCAGGCGCGCGTCCTCGCCGGCACGGCGGGGGCGGTCCTGGCGGGCGCTGCCAACGGTTCCTTGACGGTCCTCGCTGCCTCCAGCGTCGCCTATAACGCGACCACGACGGTCACGCTCAACGTGGTCCTACCGGCCAACGCCTCCGGATTGCCAAGCGAATACGAAACCCTGACGGCGGCGGTGGCGGCGCTCTACCCGGGCGCGCTGGCGAATCTCAAGGAGACCGCCACCCAGCAGGACATCACCTTCCTGGCCAACAAGGCAGGATGGGATGCCCGCGCCGTGGCGCTTGCCGCGCTTGCCGGCCAATTCAGCCAAATCACCGCACCACCGCTCGTCGGCGCTGCCGCCGCAGCGCCCGCATCTGCACCTACCGGCGCTCCGGCCGCCGCGCCGCCGGCCGCCACGCCGGTGAGCCTCCGACCGGAGTTCTATTACGCCCTGTTCCGCGCGGGCCTGCCGGCCAACGCCGACCAACTGTTCCAGACCGGCCTCGGCGCGGCCCAGGCGATTTGGACCCAGGCGACCGCCCAGGGAGTCATCCCCCGGTCGCTGGCATCGCAGATCCCGCAAGCAGCGCAGGCCTACCAGGCGCTCAGCGCGGCGCACAGCCTGACGGTGGCGCCGTCGGCCGGGCTGTCCACCTTGCAGGCCCTGGTAGCGCCGGTCCTGACGACCAGCACGCAGCAGACGCAGTTCGCCCAGCTTCTGGCGCAATATCGCGGCGATTGGACGCATTTCTGGCCGGCCGTGCAGACCGCGCTGGGTGCGGCCGCCAGCACGCAGTTGCAGCTTCTCGGGCAACTGCATTTCCTGACCATCAACAATGCCCCGCTGGTGGCCGCCCTCACCAAGGCCGAGGCAAACGCTCCGCTGACAGCGCCGGTGGATCTGGCCACGCGCGGCTATTACGAGGCGGCGAAATGGACGCCGCTGATCGGGACATCGGTCCCGCCCGGCGTTCCCGGCGCCACCCCGGCAGCGCAGGCGAGCGCCTATGCGGCACTGCTGGCCGCGCAGGTGCGGATCGCCTTCCCGACCGCGGTCCTCGCCGACCAGGTCAAGCGCGGCGTCATGCCGATCGCCGACACCACGGCCACTGCCACCGAGGTCGCCAACTTCCTGGCCACGAACCAGGCCCAGTTCGCCATCGGGGCCGAGCCGGTGCAGGCGTTCCTTGCGCGCACCAAGGTCGCCTCACCGTCGGCGCCGGCGCTCGCCCAGATCAAGCGGCTCCAGCGGGTGTACCAACTGACGCCCGACGACAGCAGCATGAGCCTGCTGCTGCGGCATAACCTGGATTCCGCCTACGCGATCACGCGCTATGACACCGCCGGCTTCGCCCGCGCCTTTCAGGCGCAATTGGGCGGCGCCGCGACCGCCAAGGCGATCCATAAACGCGCCAAGCAGATCTTTGGCGCGGTGCTCAACGTCGCGACCACCTGGGGGGTGGCCCGCCGCGCTCCGGTCCTCGGAGGCGGCTCGCAAATCCTGGGGGGCGCGCCATCGGCTTCGACGCCCGGCGGCAATTCGGTGCTCGCCTCGGCGACGCTCGATACGCTGTTCGGGTCGCTCGACTACTGCAATTGCTCCGACTGCAACTCGATCCTCAGTCCGGCCGCCTACCTTGTGGATCTGCTGCACTACATCGACCAGCCGGCGCCTTCGACCAACTTCTCCAACCCGCAGGACGCGCTGTTCGTGCGGCGCCCGGATCTCCAGTACCTGCCGCTGACCTGCGAGAACACCAACACCGCGCTGCCCGTACATCGACATCGTCAACAAGACGCTCGAGTATTTCGTCGCCAACAACTTGTCGCTGGCCAACTACCAGGGCCACGATACCGGCACGGTGGTGACGTCGGCCGAGCTTCTGGCGAGCCCGCAATACGTCAACGACACCGCTTATGCGGCGTTGCAGACCGCGTTCTTCCCGCTGCCACTGCCGTTCAACCGGCCGCTCGCGCTGCTGCGGCTGCAATTGCAGAACCTCGGCACCGCGCTGCCCGACGCGATGATCGCGCTGCGAGCGAACGACGCAGTCAGCGTCACCGCCAACGCGCCGCCGATGAGCTACGGCTGGTCCGACATCCTGATCGAGCAGCTTGGGATGTCGCGCGACGAGTACCGGGTGTTCACCGACACCGGCTTGCAGCTTGGCGACCTGTACGGCCTGCCCCGAGCCTCGGGACAGACCACCGCGGCCTGGAACGCAGCCACGCTCGCGACTCTGCAAACCATGAACCTGCAAACGCTTTGCCAGCGCATAGCGGTTTCCTACATCGACCTGTCCACCATCCTGCAAACCCAGTTCATCAATCCCAACGCGGCATTGCTGCCGATGCTGCAAGCGCTGAACGCGCCGTTCAGCACGCTGCAATCCCTGCACGACAACCTGAACACCGCCCAGACCATTGCCCCGCAATTCATCGCGGCGTTGCCGGCGGGGCTGGATGCGACGCCGTATGGCGGACAGTCGCCCACCGACTACCAGGCCGTGGTCGCCTGGGTGACCGGCCCGAACGTCTATCCGCTGATCATGAGTTTGATCACCATCGCCAATCCGACGGGCAACGTCGCCGACTGTTCCGGCGCCTCCCTGCAACTGCGCTACGCCAACCCGGCCGCGGCCAGCGCCTTGCTCTCCGCCACCGACTTCCTCAAGCTGATCCGCTTTGTCCGGCTGTGGCAGAAGCTGCAACCGCTGCTGGGCGACCCCGACGACGCCGTCACCATCGCGCAGACCGACGCCATCCTGGCCGCGCTGTATCCAGCCACCGACCTGCCGGTGCAAAGCGCCAACACCGCCAACGATGCGACCAACCGGCCGCTGCTGGATACCGGGTTCGGCGTCGCCCTGCTGCGCACCGGCTGCCTGTTCCAGATCATGAACCGCCTGTCGCTCACCCCCGACGGCGCGCTGCTGCAACTGCTGGCCTGCTGGGCGCCGATCGGGACGGTGGGCGCCGAGGCGCTCTACCAAAGCATGTTCCTGACCCCCACGCTGTTGCAGCAGGATCCCGGCGCGCAAACCGCGACGGTGTCGAACGCAGTCAACACCGGCGATGTGCTTACCACGCAGATCAACACCGTCAGCATCCCCTACACGGTGACAGCGGGGCAGACCGCGCCCACCGTCGCATCGCCGATCGCCGCGACGATCAACGCCTCGACGGCGACCGACCCGGTATCGGGAGCGCCGCTGAACCAGCGGTTCGTCGCCACGCCGCAGGCGAACAGCATCGTCATCATGGCGGGTTTCGCGCTGGCCTGTTCGGTCAGCCCGGCGCGACCGAGACCCTGACCGCCGCCGCCGCCAACCCGCTATCGCACACCGCAACGGTTGGCGGGACCGTGACCCCGGGCGACACGCTGACCACGACGATCGACACCGTCCCGGTCAGCTACACCGTCGTCGCCGGAGACACACCGCAGACCATCGCCGCCGGCATCGCCGCGGCGATCAATGGCGCGACCGTGCCGCATCCCTATTCGGGCCTCGCGCTCAACACGATCGTGGCGGCGTCGAGCGCCGGCCCCGTCGTCACCATCGCCACCGCCGACGCGGGTCCGCCATTCGCCCTGGCGTGTTCCATCACCGTGGCCGGCGCCGGCGGCTACAGCGTGAGCCCACCTGTGCCGGCCGGCTACACGCTGACCGTCAACGGCAACGTCATCCACACCGGCGACGTGTTGGTAACCACGATCAACGGGATTCCGATCCCCTACGCCACCGTCGCGGCCGACGCCGATCCCCGTTCTCTGGCGCCGAGCATCACCGCGGCACTCAACAGCACGGTCGTCGAGGATCCGGCCACCAGCCTGCCGTTCACCACCCTGGTGCATGCCACGCGCGCGCTGAACGTGGTCACGATCGATCCGATCGATCCGGCGACCGCGTGACCGCTGACGCAGTTCGGCACCACCGGCAGCGAAAGTTTCGTCACCGCCGCCGCGACCCACCTCGGCGACCGCGATCGCGGACAGTCGTTCGGCAGCATACCGACCGGCTCGGTGCTGACCACGACGATCAACGAGTTGCAACTGTTCTACACCGTTGCCAGCAGCGACACCCCGGCAACCATCGCCACCAACATCGCCAAGGCGATCAACACCAGCACCGCGACCGATCCGGTTACCAACCTGCCACTGACCTCAGTGGTGAAGGCCTCCGTATCCGGCACCGAACTTTTCGTCAGCGCTGTGAACCCCACCACCGCCTTCACCCTGGCGGTGTCGCTGACCGCCGCGAGCTACACCGCCGGGCGCTTGCCGCCGCCCTTCGCCGCCACGGCCACCGGGGGCTTCCTTACCGACCCGACCCAGAAGCTGTTCGGCCACGAGCCATTGCTGTGCGCCGCCTGCAACCTGACCGGCGCGGAATTCGCCCTGATCTGCACAGCGCTCGGCTTCGACTCGACCACGCCGCTGACGCTGGACCATGTCAGCGCGGTGTTCCGCTACGGCTGGCTGGCGCACACGCTGGGCCTTAGCGTTCTGGTGTTCCTGCGGCTGTGCGAGTTCTCTGGCCTGAGCCTTTTCCCGGGTCCATATCCCTTCGCGCCGCTCGATCCGGCGCCCACCACCCCGGCGGAGCCGCCGATCATCCGGTTCATCCGCTTGCTCCAGGCGATGACCGCGGCGGGCCTGCAACCCGTGCAGGCGCTTTATCTAATTTGGAACCAGGACATCAGCGGCACCTCGGCGCCGCCGCTGACCGACATCACCGGGCTCGCGTTCGGCCTGCGCGCCGACTTCGCCGCGGTCGAGGCGCAGTTCGTATTGCAAGACGATCCCAGCGGCGCGATCGCCCAGGGTCTGATGGCGCTGGTGTATGGCGCGACCGTCACCGATTTCTTCTTCGGCCTGCTGAACAACACCTTCAGCGTCGCGACGCCATACGCCTACGCATCGCCGACCTTGCCGCAGAGCGTGATCGACGCCTCGGGCGGCTTGCTCGCCTATGACGGGCTGGGCAAGCAACTCAGCTTCTCTGGCGTGCTGAACGGGACGACGCAGGCTGCGATCGCCGCGGCCGCCGCGGTGAACACCACCGACCACAGCGACAATATCGCGGCGGGCGCCAATGTGACCCTGACGCCGGCGTCGATGGCCAATATCGTGCCGGGAACCGTGCTGGTGATCGACAGCGGCGCGGCACAGGAAACCGTCGTCGTCGCGACCACCACCGCGACCGGCTTCACCACCACCACGGCCAATGCGCATAACGGGACCACCACGCCGTTTGCCATCGTCAACGACCCCGGCTTCATCGCTGCGCTGGCCAGCCTGGAGGCGGCGAGCCAGCAGGCGACCGCGCCTTTCTTCACCACCTATCCGGAGTTGAAGCCGCTCCACGCCGCCTACGCCGCGTCTACGGCGCCGCTACAAACGCGGCGGACCAATCTGCTGGCCAGCTTCCTGCCGACCCTCACGCGCATCCGGAAGCAGGAGCAAGCGCTGGCATCGATCACCGCCGCGGTCGGCAGCGATCCGAGCTTTGCCAATGCCGTGCTGCAAGATCCGACGATCCTGCACGCCGACGCGGATCCCACCGCGCCGGCAGTCAGCGATCTGACCGCGATCGAGGCCAGCGGCCTGTCGGCGCAATTCTTCCTTGGTAACAACCCGACCGCTTCGCCGGACCAGACGGTCGATGCGGTGTCGCCGGTTTGGTATGTCCAGACGGCGACGGTCAGCGGCACCATCACCGCGGGCGTGGCGCTGACCACCACCATCAACGGCGTCGCCATCGGCTATACCACCACCGCCGCCGACACGAGCCTGGGCATCCTTGCGGGCAACATCGCCGCGGCGATCAACGCCGCAACCACCATCGACCCGAGTTCGAAACTGCCGATCAATCGCCTGGTCTCGGCGGCGATCCTGACCACGGCAGCAGCGGGCAATGTGATCGCCATCAGCGGCAGCACGCCGATGGCGGCGAACAGCCTGTTCTCGTTGACCTGCACCGCACCCGCCGGTGCGCTCGGCTACGCCGCGGGGAGCCAGTTGCCTGTTGGCACCGCCAACGGTCCGATTGCCGGCATCTGGAGCGGCTACCTCACCGTGCCGCAGAACGGCGATTACAACTTCGCCGTTGTCGCCGATGCAGGCGCGGCGGTGACGCTGACCATCGGCGGCGTGACGGCCGCAATGGCCCTGGTCGGCGGCGTCTGGCTCAATCAAAGTCCCGTCGCCCTGGTCGTGGGCGCGCTGACGCCGATCGTGCTGACGGCAACGTCCGTCAAGACGACGCTGTCGCTCTGTTGGCAGAGCCCGCCGGGTCTCGGATGGCAGATCATCCCGGGCCAGTACCTCTACCCGGCCAACCTGATGCAACGGCTGGGCGACACCTATGTGCGGTTCCTCAAGGCCACCAACCTCGCGAGCGACCTGTCGCTGGTGGCCGACGAGATCGCCTGGCTGGGCGCCAATCCCGCCAGGACGGTCAACACCACCTGCGCTACGGCGGTCGCCGCGGGCAGCGTGCAGTTCACGCCGCAATCGATGGCCAACATCGCCATCGGATCGGTGCTGGTCGTCGATACCGGCGCCGCGCAGGAGACGGTGACCGTCACCGCGACCGGCAACACGACCTTCACCGCCGTGACCACGCATGCGCATGACGGGACCAGCAGCGCCTTCCCGATCGTCGGCAAGGCGGCGCCCGACATCGGCCTGGGCTGGCAGAACTTCCTGCCCGGCAGCCCGGACGCGAATCCTGTCGCCGCGCCGAACCCCGACCTGCCGACGGCGGCGCGGCTGGCAAAGGTGCTGAGCGCGCTGCTCGACTTCTCGCGTATCAAGCAGGCGCTGTCGCCCAGCGACGAGCGGCTGTTGCAGTTGCTGCAAAATCCGGGAGCGATTCTGCCCAGCGGACAGAGCGCGCTGATCAGTCTCACCGGTTGGGCGCAGATTTCGGTGAACGCCTTGCTCTCGCGGTTTTTCAACAGCACGTCGCCAGCGAGGCTCGGCGATATCGAGCACTTCGCCCGCGTCTACGACGCCTATCAGATCGTGCAGGCCTGCCGCGTTACCGCCTCCACCCTGATCGTCGCCGTGAGCAATACGCCAACCGCGACGTCGGTGAATACCCTGCAATCGGCACTGCGCGCGCTGTATGCCGAGGCGGACTGGCTGACCGTCGTCAAACCGATCAACGACGCGATCCGTATTTTGCAACGGGATGCGCTGGTCGCCTACATCCTGCAAGGTTTCGCCAATCAGCCGGCGCCGATCAACGCGATCAACACGCCCGACAAGCTGTATGAATATTTTTTGATCGATCCGGAGACGCAGCCTCCGGTAGAGACTTCGCGGATACGCTTGGCGCTCTCCACGGTGCAACTGTTCATCGAACGCATCCTGCGTAACCTGGAGCCGGAGGTCTCGCCCGGCGACATCGATGCGACGCAGTGGCAATGGATGAAGCGCTATCGGGTTTGGCAGGCCAACCGCGAGGTGTTCCTATGGCCGGAGAACTGGCTGTATCCGGAATTGCGTGACGATCAGTCGCCGTTCTTCCAGTCGATGATGAGCAGTTTGTTGCAGAGCGATATTACGGATGATGCGGCGACGCAGGCGTATCTGGATTATCTGACCAACCTGGAGGAAGTGGCCAAGTTACAGCCTTGCGGGCTGGACTATGTGGCCGCGACGCCCGATAGCAACGAGATTTCCTATGTCGTGGCGCGGACCGCGGGGGCGCATCGCAAGTATTATTTCCGCCAGTTGCAGGGTGGCAGTTGGTCCCCGTGGGCCGAGGTCAAGATCGACTGCGAGGACATGCCGCTGACGCCGATTGTCTGGAACGGCCGGCTGTTCCTGTTCTGGTTGAAAATCCACAAGCAGTCCGTGGTCGCGCCCGGTACCGCGGCGCTGGCGCCGGCCGACCCGTCGGCGCGCGGGAAGGGTCTGACGTCGGCCCACATCGGCGACGTATTCAACGCCGGGCCCGCCACGGCACAGGCGGCGGGCGAGGTCGTGCTCCGGGCCGCCCTGTGCTGGAGCGAATTGTATAATGGCAAGTGGCAACCCATGAAGACATCCGACTTCAATCGGTCCGCCAATTTGGGCATCTTCGATCCGAGCGGCGACAATGCGTTCGACGCCTATCGTGACCAGATTCGCATTGTGCCGGCGCAGGCCACGGGGGATAGTTGGTATGCGAAAGTCATCGGGTCCGTGACGCTGCCGGCGCTGCCCGACGATGTCCTGATCCTGGCGATCTCCACGCCATCCAACCCGTTTCCTTCGATGTCCACCATCCCCGGTTTCCTGCTGCACAACACCCACAGCCTGCCGGTTCCGTTGGTGGATGTCGCGGTGACGGCGCCGTGGGGTACCGACAATCTGGGAAGCTTCCTCGACGTTCCGGCGCCGAGCCGGGCTATGACCCCGCCATCCGACCCCTATTCGACGGCGGTGGCTCCGTACACCGGCGGCAATCAGAACAACAAGTTCTCGGCCATGTATTATCAAACGGTGCATGACTTCGTCAGCCGGAAGCCGCCCTACACGACGCACGTCATGGACTTCAAATGGCTGCCACGCGTCGTGGACACGCAACCGGGGTTGGCCGACGCCTGGGACGCTCCGTTCTTCTATGAGGACCGGCGCAATCAGTTCTATGTAACCACGACCATATCCTTCCAGACCTTCGCGATATATGCGGGTTTCGCTGAAAACTTCGGCGTTGCGAGCGCATCTTCCTACACGGCGTATATCCCGCCTTTGAGCGTGCAAGGACCGCTGACCACGGTGTCGCCGATCGCCGCCAAGCTGAGCTCCGGCCTGTCTGTGATCTACCAAGGCCAGCGCATCGGAGTTGCCGGCAGCCTCATCGATAGCAACCTTGACGTCGTGAAGACCGCCGGTTGAAGGCGCGCACACAGGAGCCACGATCATGCAGACCGTAAATGGCCTCACCAGCTACCATGCCGCCAACGATGTCGGGCTCGCCTACAATGCCGGCCTCGTCGCCAGCGGCGCCGCCAATGTTTTTCAGGTGCCGCTGACCTACACGCTGGCGGAGATGACCTACGACTTCCAGAATTTCTTCCATCCGTTCGTTGGCACGTTGATCAAGCAGCTCAACCTGACCTCGGTGTCGGGAATGCTGGACACCGACTTCCTGACGACGTGCTATCACGCCTACACCAGCGCCGATTATGTGCCCAACCCAGCCGTGAGCGTCACGCTGGAACCGCAGAACATCGACGTCGCGCTCCCTGGTGGCCCGTATGCCGGCTACAACTGGGAATTGCTCTACCATATCCCCGTCATGGTGGCCGTGCATCTGAGCAACAACCAGCGGTTTGCCGAGGCACAGAAGTGGTTCAACCTGGTCTTCGATCCGACCAATGCAAACGGGCAATACTGGCGCTCGTTCGTCTTCAACGGCGCCAACCCCGTGCAGGACATCGCCAGTCTGCTCGAGTTGCTGAGCACACCCGACAGCAGCCTTACTAAGGCGCAGATTCAGACCAAGGCCAATGTGATTACCGGCTACAACGCCATCCTGGCCAATCCGTTCGATCCGTTTGTCGTCGCGCGCACGCGGCCCAGCGCGTTCCAATGGTATGTCGTGATGAAATATCTCGACAACCTGATCGCCTGGGGCGACAGCCTGTTCCTGCAGGACACCATCGAGACACTGAATGAGGCGACGCTGTGCTATGTGCTGGCGGCCAATCTCCTGGGGCCGCAACCGCAGCCGATGCCGCAGCCGGGAGCCACAACTCCGAGGAATTTCCTGCAACTCAAGCAAGCCGGCCTCGACCGCATGTCAAACGCCCTGGTCGATCTGGAATCGCAATTCCCGTTCAATTCAGCGCCGCCGCCAGGCCAGAACCCCGGAGGCTCGGGGGATCAGAGCGGCGCACTGTTCGGTATCGTCCGTTCCCTGTACTTTTGCATCCCGCAGAACCAGACCTTGCTCGCCTATTGGGATACCGTTGCGGACCGGCTGTTCAAGATTCGCAATAGCGAGAACATCCAGGGCGTCGTGCAACAGTTGCCGCTGTTCGATCCACCGCTCGATCCGGGCATGCTGGTGCAAGCCGCGGCGTCGGGTATCGACATCGGCAGCATTGTCAGCGGCCTCAATCAGCCGATCGGGCCGGAGCGGTCGCTGCTGCTGATCCAGAAGTCGCTTGAACTTGCGGGCGAGGTGCGCGCGCTGGGCGCCTCCCTGCTGGCGTCGTTGGAAAAGGGCGATGCGGAGCAATTGGCCTTGCTGCGCCAGGGCCATGAGATCGCACTCCAGCAGATGATCCAGAACGTGCGCTACCTGCAATGGCAGCATGCGCAGGAGACCACCAACGGCCTGCTGAAAACCCGTGCAAGCGCGCTGGAGCGCTACACTTTCTACCTGCGCTTGCTCGGCCTGACGCCGGATTCGACAACGGTTCCCCCGACTTTCAATCCGGACCGGCGCGAACTCACTGAAGCCAACTTCGCCGACACCTACGCCGCCCTGGTCGGCGAGTACGACAAGGCGGTGGCGGTGCAGGGCTACACCAGGCTTAGCCTGGCCCAGGGGTCGTCACCGTCCGAAAGCTCGGGTGCGACAGGGACCGGCCAACTCTATCTGAACAAGAATGAAGACGCCGAGCTGAACCAGTATCTTCCCTCCGCCCGGGATACGGGTCTGGCGGCATCGGTCATCAACGCCACAGCCGGTGTGTTGAATGTCATACCCAGTATCAATGTCGACCTGCAGTACTGGGGCCTCGGTGCGCATAGCGAGGTTTTCGCCGGCACGCTGATCGCGGAAGCAGTCCGCATCGGCGCCGAGGTCATGCAGATGAAGGCTGCCTATGACCGAGACCAGGCCGGCATCGCCGCACGTACCGCCGGCTATCAACGTCGCGCCGACGATTGGATGTTCCAGGCCAATCTTGCGGCGCGCGAACTGATGACGATCGGGCGGCAGATCATCGCCTCGCTGATCGCGGAGCAGGTGGCTTATCATGACTATCAGACGGTGAAGACGCAGGTGCAGCAGGCGCAGGACATTCAAGCGTTCCTGCAAAACAAGTTCACCAGCGCGGTCTTCTATGGCTGGATGCAGAGTGAGATATCCGGCCTCTACTATCAATACTACCGCTTTGCCTGCGACACCGCGCGCCGCGCCGAGCAAACGATGAAGCAGGAGCTGATGCGTCCCGAGCTGGATCAGACCCAATTCATCCAATTCAACTATTGGGACGCGGGTCATCAGGGCCTGCTGTCCGGCGAGGCGCTCTATCTCGACATCAAGCGCCTCGAAATGGCCTATCACGACAACAACAAGCGCGAACTGGAAATCGTGCGTCACGTCTCGCTGCGTCAGCTCGATCCGATGGCCTTGCTCACCCTGCGCATCACCGGAACTTGCAGCGTGACGGTGCCGGAATGGCTGTACGACCGCGATTGCCCCGGCCATTACATGCGCCGGATCAAGACTGTCGCATTGTCCATTCCGTCGGTCGTCGGACCCTACACCGGGGTCAATTGCACCCTGACACTGCAATCGAGCACGCTCCGCGTTTCGCCGCTGCTGGCCAATGGCGCCTATGCGCGCGGGGGCCAGGACGACATCCGCTTTGTCGATTACTTCGGCTCAACGGACATCATTGTCACCAGCAGCGGCGCCAACGACAGCGGCATGTTCGAGACGAACCTGCGCGACGACCGCTTCCTCCCGTTCGAGGGCGCCGGTGCGATCGGCACGTGGAACCTCTCGCTGCCCAACCAGATCCGCGTATTCGACTACAGCACGATCTCGGATGTCATCCTGCACATCCACTACACGGCGCGCGAGGCCGGCGATCCGCTGGGCTCGCAGGCGACCAAGGAACTGGCGCAAATGCTCGACACGGCCGGGCAATCCGGCCAGACGCTGATGTTCTGCCTCAGATACGACTTCCCGACGGAGTGGTCGGCGTTCATCAACGGCACCGGCGCTTTCCAGGTGACGCTGGAGAAGTCCTTCTTCCCATACACTGGTACAGGGCGCCAGGAAGCTGACGGTGGACAGCCTGGTGCTGTACGCGGCGAACGGCGACCAGGTCGCCTCCGTAACGCCGAATATCAACCTGGGGGCCGCCACCAGCAGCCTTGCCCTGCCGGCTGCCAACGCGGTCATCAACCTGGCGGCTGACCCCAACGTGCTGATCCGCAATCAGACACAGCAGGTCTTCATGGTGCTGCAATACCACTTCGGGGCGAACTGATACCAACCCGCCGAACGATCGACTCTCGACCGCTTCGCACGAACCGCCCCCAACCGTCATGGCCGGGCTTGACCCTGATCATCCCCCACAACCCCCTCTGGACACAAAGCCTCGCCTGATGTAGCGGTTGCGGCATGATCTACCATCTGCCGCAACAGCGCCTGTCCGATCCCGCCACATTGGCCTGGCTTGCCGAGCGTATGCAGGCCGAGCCTGGGCTGTCGCGTTACCGCCTGGCCAAGGAGGTCTGTGCCCGGCTGGACTGGCGCGACCGCACCGGCCGACCGCAGGAGATGGCGTGCCGCAAGCGATTGCTTGCCCTGCAGCGGCAGGGCGCCATCGTGCTGCCCGCGCCGCACCGCGGCCCGCCCGCCGCCCGCGCCATGCCGCCCGACGCATCCCGCACCTGGCCTCATTTCGCCGGCACGCTTGCCGAACTCGGCGCCGTCAGCCTCCAACCGCTCGCCGGCGGCACAGCCGACAGCCAGACCTGGAACGCCATGATGGCCGAGCACCACCCGCTCGGCCCGGCCAAGCTGTGTGGCGCGCAGCTCCGCTACCTGATCCGCAGCGACCGCCACGGTGTGCTCGGCGGTCTCGCCGTCAGTGCCGCCGCCTGGCGGCTCACCGCGCGCGACACCTGGCTGGGCTGGACCGACGCCGAACGCGCCGCCAACCTGCAAGCCATCGTCTGCAACAGCCGCTTCCTCATTCTGCCCACCATCCAGGTGAAGCATCTCGCCTCGCACGTGCTCGGCCAGTTGGTCCGGCGCATCGGACCCGACTGGCAGCAGCGCTACGGCATCACCCCCTGGCTGATGGAGACCTGTGTCGAGGCCGCCCGTTCCGGCACCGCCTACCGCGCGGCCAACTGGATCGAGGTCGGCATGACCGCCGGCCGCGGCCGGCAGGACCGCGCAGCCAAGGGCGGCCTGCCCCGCAAGCGGGTGTTCCTCTATCCGCTGGCGCCGCGCACCCTGAAGCGGCGGTGCCCCAACCGTGCGCCATCCCGCCCGGGCTGGGTGCATCGCGAGTTCGACGGTGCCAAACTCGGCGATACGCGGTTGCAGGCCCGGTTGCTCGACCTGGGGGCGGCGTTCTTTGCCCAGCCGCAGGCCAACATCCCGCAGGCCTGTGGCTCGCCGGCCGCCGCCAAGGCAGCCTATCGCTTCTTCGACAACGACCGGGTCAGCATGGACAGCTTGCTCGAACCGCACCGCCAGGCCACCGCCGAACGCATGCGCCGCGAAGCGCTGGTGCTGGTGGCGCAGGACACCAGCAGCCTCGCTTATACCACCCGCCCGGGGATGCAGGGCATCGGCCCCATCGCCAACAAGCTGGACGGCCCGCAGGGCCTGTTGCTGCACAGCGCGCTCGCCTTCACCCCACAGGGCCTGCCGCTCGGCATCCTCCACATGGAGTGCTGGGCGCGCGATCCGGCCGAGTTCGGCAAGCGCACGCAGTGCAACGACAAGCCAATCGAGGAGAAGGAGAGCAGCAAGTGGTTGCGTCCGCTGGGACCGATCGGCCAGGCGGCGGCGCAGTGTCCCAACACCCGGGTCGTGGTACTGAGCGACCGCGAGTTCGACATCTACGAATACATGCTGGCGGCGCAGCAGCAGGGGCGCGACGCGGTGCTGCGCGCCAAGGAGAAGAAGCGAGGATTGCACGGCGAACATCACCAGTTGTGGCCGCACCTGCTGTTGTCCCCGATTGCCGGCACGATCGATCTGCAGGTGCCGCGCCAGGGCAAGCAGCCGGCGCGGGTCGCCTCGATGGAACTGCGCTGCCAGCCGGTGACGCTGCGACCGCCCGCCGGCAGGCCCGACCTGCCCTTGGTGCATGGCTGGGTGGTGCTGGCGCGCGAACCCAACCCGCCGCCGGAGGTCAAGCAGGGGCTGGAGTGGCTGCTGCTGAGCTCGGTGCCGGTGCACGGATTGGCCGACGCCATCGAGCGGGTGCAGTGGTATGCCGTGCGCTGGGGTATCGAGGTATTCCACCGCGTGCTGAAAAGCGGCTGCAACATCGAGGACCGTCAGCTTGGCACCGCCGACCGGCTGGAGGCCTGCCTGGCCATCGATGCCGTGGTCGCCTGGCGCATCCACCATCTCACATACCTGGGCCGCGCCACCCCGGACCTGCCCTGCACGGCAGTCTTCGAGGACGACCAGTGGCAGGCGGTCGTGGCCTTCCAGACCCGCAAGCTGCCCCCCGCAGAGCCGCCGTCGCTGCGCCAGATGATCCGCGCCGTCGCCCGGCTCGGCGGCTTCCTCGGCCGCAAATCCGATGGCGAGCCGGGAACTCAAAGCCTCTGGCGCGGGCTGCAGCGCATGGACGACATCACCGCTGCGTTCCGCAGCTTCCACGCCATCTACAACCGGCCGCACTGAGCACGCCAAATCTCTCGCGACACCCAGCCGGCAGCGAAGGAAAACCGCTTCTCGCAAGAAACTGTCCGACGCGGCGTTATGGGTAAAGGGCAGGGCT
>CAVXNH010000071.1:0-108433 GCA_963762885.1 uncultured Alphaproteobacteria bacterium | reverse complement strand
ATCACCATCTTCGGATTGGTGATCTGTGCCACCACCGCCGCGAGATCGTCGCCGTGCAGGTGGATGCGCGACGCGAGGCGGGGACCGCCTTTCTCGCGATCGCCCTGGCCGGCGTCGCCGTGACAGACAGCGCAGTTATCAACGAACAGCTTGCGGCCCGGCGCGACGTCGGCGCCCTGCACCGGGGCGCCGAACAGCGTCATCACGTAGTCAGCGACCTGCTGGATCTGGTCCGGCGTCAGCATGTTATCGACACCCCAGCGCGGCATCTGGCTCTGGCGCGCGTCGGGATCGGTGCTGCGGATGCCGTGCGTGACCGTCTGCTGGATCGCGTCCAAACTGCCGCCCCAGATCCAGTCGCCGGCAGCCAAGGCGGGGAAGCCGGGATTGCCGCCGCCTCCGGCGCCATGGCAGGGCTGGCAGTTGTTGGCGAAGGTGATGCGGCCGGCGGTTTCCGCCACCTCCAGAAGTTGCGGATCGGCGCGGATTTGCGCGAAGGACAGCGCCTTGATGCGGTCCATCGCGCCGGCGCGCTGTGCGGCAACCTCGGCCACGGCCTGGTCCACGCTGGCGCGCTGCGAATAGCCGAGCAATCCGTGCCAATAACCGGTGATGCCGGGCACCGACGGATACAGCACGCACAACACCAGGGCGAACGCCACGGTCGCCCAGAGCACATAGAGCCACCATTTCGGCAGTGGGCGATTCAGCTCCTGCAAGCCGTCCCACTCGTGCCCCGTCGTCATTTGGCCGGTGACACTGTCCTTTTCGATCTTGGTCGGCACAGGGAACTCCCTAGCGGTCGTCGTCGAGGAGGATGCGGCCCTTGCTTTCCAGCGTGGCCTTGCGGCCGGGCCAGTAGGTGGTGACCAGCACCAGCGTGAACACGACGAACACCACGACGATCGAATAGTGTTCGATCCACTGCAGCGCGTGGAGGATGCTCATTGGCGCGGCCCTATTGCTGCAAATGCTCGTTCGCCGGGTCGGCGAAATCGACCATGGTGCCGAGCACTTGCAGGTAGGCGACCAACGCATCCATCTCGGTGACTTCGCGGCCGTTGCCGGGCACCGTCACAGCCTTCGGATAGCGCTTCAGCAACGCCGCGGAGTCGGCGTCAGGCCTGGCCTGGGTGTTCAGGTCGGCCACCGCATTGGCGACGTCGTCGTCGGTGTAGGGCACGCCGACCGCGCGCAAGGTGCGCAGGCGCGCTTGCAGGTCCGAGGTGTCGAGCGGCGTCTCGGCGAGGAACGCGTAGTGCGGCATCAGCGATTCCGGCACCACGCTCTGCGCGTTGATCAGATGGGCGTAGTGCCACTCGCTGGAGTATTTGCCGCCGACGCGGGCGAGGTCGGGACCGATGCGCTTGCTGCCCCACTGGAACGGATGGTCATACATACTCTCGGCGGCGATCGAGTAGTGGCCGTAGCGTTCGACCTCGTCGCGCAGCGCGCGGATCATCTGGCTGTGGCAAAGGTAGCAGCCCTCGCGCACATAGATGTCGCGGCCGCGCTGTTCCAGCGGCGAGTAGGGCCGCACGCCTTGGACGTGTTCGACTGTGGTTTCGATGGTGAACAGCGGAACCACTTCGACCAGGCCGCCGATGGCGACGGTGATCAGCGTCAGCACGAGGAAGATGAAGGCGTTCTTCTCGATGACTTCGTGGCGGATGAACATCGGACTATTCTCCCGCCACGGCGAGGCCGGCCCGCAGCGGCGGGGCCACCGCGCGCGGCGCGGTCTCCGGGCTGCGAACCGTCTGGATGAGGTTATAAACCATGATCAGCGCGCCGATCAGGAACAGCACGCCACCAAGCATGCGGATCACATAGTACGGATGCACCGCGACCACGGATTCGGCGAATGAGTATTGCAGGAACCCGAAGGCATCGTAGGCGCGCCACATCAGGCCCTGCATGATGCCGGCGACCCACATCGAGGTGATGTAGAAGACGATGCCGAGCGTGCCGATCCAATAGTGCCACGAGGCAAGCCGCGCCGAATACAGCCCGGCGCGTTTCCACAGCACCGGCACCAGGTAGTACAGCGCGCCGAAGCTGATGAACGATACCCAGCCCAGCGTGCCGGAATGCACGTGGCCGATGCCCCAGTCGGTATAGTGCGACAGCGCGTTGACGTCGCGGATCGACATCACCGGGCCCTCGAACGTCGCCATGCCGTAGAAACCGACGGCAGTGACGGAGAAGCGCAGGCCAGGGTCGGTGCGCAATTTATCCCACGCGCCCGATAGCGTCATGATGCCGTTGATCATACCGCCCCATGACGGCATCCACAGCATGATCGAGAACGCCATGCCGAGCGTCTGCGTCCAGTCGGGCAGCGCGGTCCAGTGCAGATGGTGCGGGCCGGCCCAGATGTACAGGAAGATCAGCGACCAGAAATGGACGATGGACAGCCGGTAGGAATACACCGGCCGGTTCGCCGCCTTGGGAATGAAATAGTACATCATCCCGAGGAAGCCGGCGGTCAGGAAGAAGCCGACGGCGTTGTGGCCGTACCACCACTGGATCATGGCGTTCTGCACGCCGGACGCGGCCTGGTAGCTCTTGGCGCTGAACACGGACACCGGCAGTGCGATGTTGTTGCCGATATGCAGCACGGCGACGGTGAGGATGAACGCAAGATAGAACCAGTTGGCGACGTAGATATGCGGTTCCTCGCGCTTCATCAGGGTGCCGATGAAGATGACCGCGTAGGCGACCCAGACCAGGGTGAGCAACAGGTCGAGATGCCACTCGGGCTCGGCGTATTCCTGGCCCTGGCTGAAGCCCATGACGTAGGACAGCGCCGCCATGACGATGAAGAACTGGTAGCCCCAGAAGACGAAATTCGCCAAGGCGTCGCCGCCGAACAGGCGGGTGCGGCAGGTGCGCTGCACGACGTAGAACGAGGTGCCGAACAACGCCGAGCCGCCGAATGCGAAGATGCCGGCGGAGGTGTGCACCGGGCGCAGGCGGCCGAAATTGGTGAAGGACAGGCCGAGATTGAACTGCGGCCAGGATAGCTCGGTGGCGAGGTAGACCCCGACCAGGAATGCCACGACACCCCAGAACACCGCGGCGATGACGAATTTCTTCACCACCTCGTCGTTGTAGTCCACCGGT
This sequence comes from uncultured Alphaproteobacteria bacterium, assembly GCA_963762885.1. GTDB lineage: Bacteria > Pseudomonadota > Alphaproteobacteria > Acetobacterales > Acetobacteraceae > JASHVB01. The sequence continues at coordinate 105,307 of CAVXNH010000071.1, read as the reverse complement.
GCACGGGTGGTCGGTGCAAAGGTGGCCGGCGCGGCGATGAGTACGTCACTCATGGCGGCCACCGCGGGCAGCGACGGCTGCGTCTGCCTTGTCGAAGTGGCGGCGCATCAGGCCGAACACGAACAGCACGGCCCAGGCGGCCATGGACAGTCCGAACACATATATTTCGTCGTCGTGGGCGCCGGATGCCAGCAGCAGGCCGACCAGGCCCAGGGCAGCCATCAGCAAGCCGACGATGAGGTCACTGGCCTCGATATCCATTTGTAACTCCGGTGGGATGCGCATGCGATGCGGCGCAACCTGCCGGTAGGATCGCCGGGTGACATTGACCCAGATCAATGCGTGGATCGGACCGCGGCCCGATGGGTTTTTCCCTCCACGACGAGAACGGATACCGACAGGGCATGACAGGTCCGCTGCTGGACACGCTGGGCGCCTTGTGCGGCACGTCGGGACCACTGGCCGGCGGCGGGCTGCTGCTTGGGCTGTTCGTCGCGGGCGCGGCGGGCAGCACGATGCACTGCGTGCCGATGTGCGGCGGGTTCGTGCTGGGGCAGGTGGCGGACCGGATGGCGGCGGTGCCGGCGGCCCGGTTGTGCGAGTGGCGGCGAGTCGGCACCGGGGCGCTGCTGCCCTACCACCTCGGGCGGCTGACGACCTATGGCGGGCTGGGGATGGTGGCCGGGCTCGGCGGCGCGCTGCTGTCGCGGCTGCCGTGGTTCGGACTGCTGTCGGCGGCGCTGCTGCTGGCGGCGGCCGGGCTGTTCCTGCTGCACGCGCTGCGCCGCGCGGTACCGGCGCTGGGTCGGCTGCTGCCGGGCCTGGAGCATGCGCCGCGCGGTTGGAACCAGGCGATCACGCGGCTGACGCGTGGGTTGGACCGCAACCGCGGTGGCGGCGGGTATGTGCTGGGTCTGGCGCTGGGGTTCCTGCCTTGCGGGTTTCTCTATGCCGCCTTGGCGGCCGCGGCGGCGGGCGGCAGCGCCGCGTTGGGAGCGCTTGCGATGGCGGCGTTCGGACTTGGCACCGCGCCGGCGCTGATCGCGGTCGGCATCGCGGGCCACGCTGCGGGGCGGCGCTGGCAGCGCGGCATGGCCGTTGCCGCGCCGGCGGTGTTGCTGGTGAACGCTGCGTTGCTGGCGATGCTGGCGCTGCAACGGCTGGTGGCCGTGGTGTAGCCGAGCCCGGCCTTGACGCGGGGAACAGCGGTTTCATTCAGGGCGGGTACCGGCTTTTCCACGGGTGAAAACGCCTCGCACCAGGCGCGCCAGGCGTGGCGCAACGCGGCGCCGAGGTTACGCCCGAAGCGCGGAGCGTCGCACAGCGGGCTGGCCTTCATGCGTGGCCGCAGGCCTGCGCGCAGTGCCGCAAGCGCCGGCAGGTCCGTAGCCTTCGCGACCGCCAGCGCCACATAGTCGGGTTCGTCGCGCGCCACCCAGTCGGTCAGACCGACATTGCTGAGATGGCTCATGGAGTGGCGGGACGCGAAGATCTCGCCCGGCAGGGTGACGGTGGGCACGCCCATCCACAGCGCCTCGCAGGTGGTCAGGCCGCCGGAATAGGGGAACGGGTCGAGCACGATGTCGATCTGACCATACTCGCCCATGAACGCACGGTGCGGCGACGATCCGCGTTGCTCGACACGCCCCGCATCGATGCCGTGGCCGGCGAAGGCGGCGCGCACGCGGTCGGCGGTCGGACGGTCCTGGAACTGATGCGTCTTCAACACCAGCCGCGACCGCGGCACGCGATGCAGAACCTCGGCCCAGGTGGCGATGACCCGCGGCGTGATCTTCGCCAGGTTGTTGAAGCAGCCGAAGGTGACATGGCCGTTCGCCAGCGCCGGCAACGGGCCGATATCAGGCGCGTAGCCGGGCGGGCTGTAGCAGACATAGCCGTCCGGCAAACGCAGCAATCGCTCGGAGTAGACATGCTCCAGTTCCGGCGGCGTCTCCCAGCGGTCGGTGATGAACCAGTCGATCTCCGGCAGGCCGGTGCTGTGGTTCTGCATGCCGACCCACTTCACCTGCACTGGCGCCAGCCGATGCGCGCAGGCCGCCATGCGGGCCGCGTCGCCGTAGCCGCCGAGATCGATCAGCACGTCGATGCCCAGGTCGCGCGCGCGCGTCGCCAGGGCGACGTCGTCCAGCGCATCGACGTCCACCCAGTCCTGCGCTGCCGTCCGGAAACGCCGGGCAATGGGGTCGGCGTGCACCGCGTTCTGCACCAGGCAGATGACGGCGAACCGCGCCGGATCGAGCGTCTCGATGCCGGCCACCGTCAGCCAACCCACCGGATGGGTTTTCAATGTGCCGGACAACAGGCCGACGGTCAGCTTCCGCTCCGGATCGCGGTCGTTGGCGAAGGCGCCCAGCGCGGCGCGCGGCAGCCGCTCGGCGCAGTCGCGCAGCGCGCTCAGCATCGTGGCGCCGGTGATGCCGTCGCTATACGGCAGGGTGTTGCACAGGGCGCGGCGCGGCAGCCCGGCGTGGGGAGCCAGCGCGATCGCGCGGCGTGCGACGCCGACCGCTTCATCCTGCAAGCCGAGGCACGCCGTGGCGTTGGCGAGATTGCACAGCACCAGCGGGTCTTCGCCATGGCGCTCGATCAGTTCCAGCAGCAATGCGCGGCCCCAGGCGTGGTGGTGCATCCGCATCAGGACGGTGGCGTGGTTGTTGCGCAACCACGGGTCATCCGGATCGAGTTCGCTGGCGCGGCGCAACGCCGTCTCGGCTTCGCGCAGCCGGGGGGTGCGGGCCAGCACGCCGGCGAGCAGCTTCACCGCGACCAGCGAGTCCGGCGCCAGGACGGTGGCGGCCTCCAGCGCGTCGATCGCCTCCTCCCGCCGGCCCAGCCGTTCGAGCAATACGCCGCGGGCCAGCAACGGCACCGGGTTGAGCGGCTGCGAACTCGCTGGCAAAGGCCAACCGCGCCAGTTCGGCTTCGGCCACGCCGGCGACGCGCGCGGCCTCGATGCCGTGCAGGGCGTATTCGGCGACGTCCGGCTCAAGGTGCTGCGCTTCGGTGAGGGCGGTATGGGCCAGCGCCGGCTCGGCCGTCAGCAGCAGGGCGAGGCCGAGGGCCGCCCAGGCTTCCGCGCGATGCGGCGCCACGCCGATGCAGCGCAGCAGCAACAGGCGCGCTTCGACGCCTTCGGCCCGGGCGATTAGCAGGCCGCCCAGGGCGATCAGCGCCTCTTCGCGTTTGGGATTGACCTCCAGGGCTCGGCGATAGGCGGCCTCGGCCGCGGCGGGGTCGCCGGCGGTGCGATGGCTTTCGGCCAGGCGCACCAGTGGCTCGTCCCACGACGGCAGCAGCGTGGCAACAGTGTCCATCAGACTACGGGCGCGCGACACGTGGCCGAGACGATCCTCGGCGATGGCGAGATTGAGCAAGGTCGGCGGGGAGGTGTCGCCGAGCGACACGGCCGCACGCAACGCGGTCCGCGCCGCCTCCGGCTGATCGATGTCCAGCAGCATCATGCCGCGCGCGGCGTGCCGTGCCGGGTTGGCGTCGTCGCCCGGTGCGGAGTCCAACAGGCTGAGCGCGCCGTGGGGATCGCCCGCGCGCAACTGCGCAAGCGCAGCCTCAGCCGTCATGGCGCACCCGCTGGAGGACGGCCAGCAGGCCGGCGACGGGAGCGTTGGCCTCGTAGCGCACGGTCTCCCGGTCGAGCCGCAGTATCTGGAAGCCCGCCGCGGCCGCGGTGTCGCGCAGGTAGGCGAGGCTGTGGGCGTAGCGGCCCTGGCGCTGCAGCGCCCAATCGCCGTTGGCGCCGCCGGGCAGCACGCCGTCGCGGTCGGGCAGCAGTTCCTCGACGGAACAAACCAGCCAGCCGCCTGGTGTGAGGCTGACGTGGGCAGCGGCCAATACGGCGTCCAGGGTGCCGAAGTAGCAGAACACGTCGGCTGCGAGGATCAGGGGGTAAGCGCCGCCGCACATCTGAGCCGCCGCAGGCGGGAGAGGTCGCTTCCCCAGCACTTCCATCACGTCGGCTTCGCGCAGCTCGGCATAGAGTCCCTTCGCCGCGGCTTGCGCCAGCATCCGCGGCGCGACGTCCACGCCGATCAGCGGCCCGAGATGGAGATCGGCGATCGCCAGCGCCACCAGCCCGGTGCCGCAACCCAGATCGAGCACCGGCCCGACATGCTCTCCCGCGGCGATCAGCGGATGCCGCCGTAGCACGGTGCGGAACATCCCCGGCATGCGGTAGCCGAGCGACACGAGATGGTGCTCGAACCGGTCGGCGTAACCGTCGAATACGGCGCGGAGATATTCGACCGGAGCGCGCGGTGCACCGGGCAAGATGCCGGCCGCGGCGACAAGGTGACGCACGTAAGGATCGTCCGGACCCAGCTTCAGAGCCTCGGCATAGGCATCCGCCGCTTCGGCGTGCTGGCCGAGGCTGGACAGCGCGTGACCCAGCAAGCCGAAAGCGCAGGCGTCGGCTATCCCGGCGCTGCGCGTATCCTCGGCGAGACGGACGGCCTGGCGGAAATCGCGGCGGCGCACGCAGGCCAGGATGGCGGCGTTGCGCGGTTCGATCCGGCCAGGTGCGGCATCGACACAGCGCAACAATGTCGCGAGGGCCGCGTCAGGCTCGCCGGCCGCTTCCTGCGCGGTGGCCAGGGCAGCGGCAAATCCCGGGTTTCCCGGCACTGCGTCGTAGGCTTCGGCGAGGCATGCCAGCGCGTCGGCCGTGCGCCCGAGTTCCAGCATCAGAACGCCAAGCAAGGCCTTGGCGGCGGCGTCGCCGCGGTCGAGCACAACCGCTTCGGCGGCATCGCGCGCCGCACCCTCGATGTCGCCGGCCTGCCGGCGCAGCTCGGCCCGCCGCTTGCGCAATCCCGGGTGTTCGGGTGCGGTTGCGATGGCCAGGTCGATCTCGGAACCGGCGTCTTCATTTGCGCTCGAACGCAGGGCCAGGCGCGCGCCGATGTCGGCCACGACGGCGGATCCCGGGGCGAGCCGCCTTGCCGCGGCGAGCAATGGCCGGGCGGCGCCGATGCGACCCGCGGCCACCAATTGTGCCGCACGCCGGGTCAGGGTTTCAACGTCGGCGGCAGCGTGCAGTTTTTGCATGGCGGACCCCTCCTGGGCCTGATGTGCGGCGGGCGATCCGGCTGCCTTGTGTCATGGCCGGGATGCAGCGGTTCACAGGCTGCCGGACAGGCCGGCGGCAAAGTTCTCATTGATGGCGATTAGGAAACTGAAATTGGGTGAGTCGGTGTCCATCTCGCGTTGCACCGTCAGGCCGACGGAAATGATCGCCGCACGCAGCTCGGGCGCCAGGTTGCTTTCGGGGTCGCGCATCAGGTCGTGCACGGTCATCCAGAGCCGGCGATTGTCCGCCAGCGCACGGACCCGTTGCAGCGTGGTGCCGTCGCGCGCCGCCTTCAACGCGCCGATCGCGCGCCGGAAAACGTCCGCCTCCTGCGCGCGCTGGCTGCGATGAGTGGCGGCGGCTTCGTAGGCGCGCGTGGCCTGATGCATCATCATGAGGTTGGCTCCGTTTGCAGCGATGACGGTGTTTGTGAGTCATGGCCGGTCCCGTAGGCCGGCGTGCGCCCCAGCACCGCATCCTCATGGCGGATGATCCGCCGCGTCAGCTTCAGTGCCTGGTAGCAATCGTCAGCCTCGGCCGCGGCCAGGGCACGATCCAGTATCTCGCGTGCCAACGCCGACGTCGTCACCGCCTTGAAGTCGGCGATCAACTGCCGCGCGGAGACAAGGCCGCGCGGGCGCTCCTCATCGTCGCCGATATAGGCCGATTGCAGGGCGAAGTAGATGCGTCGCGCCGGGCTATCGACCTGGTCCGGCGGCATGATCTGCTTGCCGAACAGGAAGCGCGCCTTGGCCGTCAGCTCGATCCGCGACTTGGTGCGGAAGCGGATCGGCGCCCCATTGACGATCATCACCTCGCCCTGGCGCAGCTCCAACACCAAATTCGACATGCGCCCCTTCCTGGTTCGCGATCGGATCATTGAGCGCCATCGCGCAATCGCTGCCCGTGTTTGCTTCGGACGCGCCGCCAACGGCCTGGCCGGAGCCCGTCCCCGTGCCCTGCGGCGGGGGACATGCTGCCCGGGAAATCTATCCTTGTGTCGCTCGGTTACGGGACAGGGCTGCCGCCCATCCCGTAGCCGATTACTTGAACAGGCTCAGCAGTGTCTGCGGCGCCTGATTGGCCAAGGTCAGTGCCTGAGTGCCAAGCTGTTGCTGGATTTGCAGCGATTGCAACAGCGCGGACTCTTTTCGCCAGATCGGCGTCCACCATCGAGCCGAGACCGGTGTTCAACGCATCGATCTTGTCGTTGTTGTAGCTGATCTGATTGTTCACGTAGTTGGTCGAGGAACCAATGGCGTTCAACGCACCACCCACCGCATTCTGCTGGTTGAGAAAGGTTCCGGTGGCGCTGATCAACGCGGCAACAGTGGTGGCACCGCCCAATTGCGTGGAGGTGAAAGCGATCGAACCGTACAGCTCGGAACCACCGAAGGTGGCCATGCCGTAGGTCGCGGCATTCTCGTTGCGCACCACGGACACCTCACCGAAACTTCCGCCGCTGCCGGTAATATTACCGATCAGCGTCTTGCCGTTGTAGTTGGCATCCTGAATGTCGCTCTTTATGTTGGCCAGCAGCGATTGGTACTGGGTCGTGTCCTGCGTTCGCTCATTGCCCTGCACGCTGCTGCTCGACAGATTGACCAGGACATCACGCATACTCGCCATAGTATTCGAGATGTCGTTCAAGCCCGACTCGGTGGTCGAAAGCAGTCCCTGGACGCTGCCAAGCTGCTGATTGGCAGTGGTCAACGCACCGACAGTCGAACGAACCGACTGCGCCACCGCATAGGCTGCTCCGTCATCGTTGGCGTCGGCCACGCGGTAACCGGTGGAAACCTGCTTCTGCACACCATTAAGAGCAGAGTTGGTTTTGTCGAGAGATTCGAGCGCGATCATCGCGCCCGTATTGGTAACAACGGAGTTCAGAGATCCGGACATGGTATCTTGCCTTTGCCCACAGGGTTGCGAGAAGCCCCGCCTTTTGCGGGCATGCCCCATCCTGGGGCGTTCGGGTTAACAGTCTGTGAAGCCGACGCGGTTTGCATCAGCTCACCGGCAAATATTTCGCCAGGGACAGCCCGCTCATCGCGGCGATCACCTGGTAGGAGCCCTGAAGCTGCGTCTGCACCAGCGACAGGTTCGACATGGCCTGTGCGACGTCCACGTCCTGCACGTCGCCGACCTGGGTGGTGAGGGCGTTCGCGGTGTCCGCCATCGTCGTCTGGGTGGCCGTAAGGTTGGCCTGGGTGTTGCCCAGCACACCAACGTCTTCCGCCATGGCGCTGATCGCGCCCGTCAGCGTGGCATTGGTGCTCTGTACCAGCGCCTGGAACCCACTATCGCTCACCTGGGTACTGCTCATCGAGCCCATGGTCGCCAACGACAGCATCAGGTCGCGCATATACGATCCGGTGCTGGTGATCGGGACGCCGGTGGAGGTCACCGCGGCGTTCGCGCTCGCCAGCAGCCCGACCGAAGCTGTCTGGCCGTCGCCGATCTGGATCGTCGGCGGTTGCGCGCCGCCGGCAGGCTGCGACAGATAGGCAGAGAACGGCGACAGCCCGGGCGCGTTGGAACCGGCGATCGCCAGCGTGTTGGTCACGGTCGTCGCGGCGCCCTGGGTTCCGAGCTGGCCGACCTGCGCGGCGATCTGCGTATAGAACTGACTGCTTAATATAGAGTTCAGGCTGCGGTACCGGCGGATTGCTGCTGTCCTGGCCTGAGAATACATACGTATTGCCATCCTGCGTATCGAGCAGATCGGCGACCTGTACCAAGGCCTGCTGCGCGGAGGCGGCGACGCTGTCCACTTCGGCGGCGTCGGAGCCCTCCAGGTTGCTGGTCTGAGCGAGGAAGTTCGACGCGATCTGCTGGATCTGCGTCATGGCGGTCTGCGTCACCTGCATGCCGCTGGCGGCCTGGTTGATGTTGTTCTGCCAGGTCGTCAGGGCGGCGATCTGCGGGTTGAGGTCGAGCGACACCGCCGCGCCCGCGCCGAGGCCGGCATAGGTGTTGGACACCAGTCCGGTGCTGATCTGCGTTGTGAGCTGGTCGAGGTTTTGCTTCACGACCGCGCTGTCGCTGATCAGGTTGGCCATCTGGCCGTAATCGGCGGGACCGGCGGCGGAGGCGATGCTCATGGCCGGATTGTCCCCTTCCGGTGCGCGGGACCATCCAACCGGCCATGACACGTTATTTCGATCACTGCACCGCACCGATCAGTTGCGTCCACATCGACTGCACCGCGGCGATGACCTTGGCGTTGATGCCATAGTCGTTCTGCAACTGGATCATCAGCGACATCTCCGTATCCATGTCCACGCCGGTGCTGCTGGAGAGTGTGTTGTTCAGCGTCGTCTGCACCGACTGTTCCGTGGTGAGCTCGCTGGTCGTGTTGGCGCTGTCCTGCGCCTGCGCGGCAACCAGATCCGACGCCTCGGCACCCAGGGTGGCGGGCGTCGAATAGGGCGCGTTAAGCGTGCCGGAGGCGCCAAGGCCGCTGGTGTTGGAGGGCGGTTGCGGCACCGGCGGCACGCCACCCGCGGCATTGGCGCCGAGCGCGTAGGTCAGCACGTTGTCGATCAGCGTGCTGAACCCGGCCGGTCCGCCGGCAGGATTGGGCGTGAAGGGCGCGGCGGGCGGGGTGCTGTCGCTGGTGCCGTCTCGCACGGCCGACGGATCGAGCACGACCGCCGGATTGACCTGGATGGCGGCAGAGAATCCGACATAGCCGGTTTGCACCGGCGTGCCGCCACCGGCCGGCACATTGCCCGACGGATCGGAGAACAATGTCAGCCCCTGCGTCGAAAACCGGCCGGCCAGGTTCTGCGAGAACTCGTCCAGCTCGCGCCTGGTAGGTCGGCAGCGTCACATCGCGCAGCGTCACGTTGGCGCCGAGCTGGCCGCCGGTGAGCTGCCCGGTGACATCCACTCCGTCCAGGGTGATCGGCGGAATGCCGCCAGCCGGATAGGTCGTGCCCGGCAACACGTTCGCGGCACTGGTGGCCAGCGGATCGGTCACGCCGTGGATCGGCAGCGCCGCCCCGCCGGCGGTGGTGATCAGCATGTCGCCGTTCGGCTGCATCAGCGTCTGCACGCTCACCAGTTGCCCGAGCACCTGCACCGCCGCGTCGCGCTGGTTCTGCAGGTCCGCGGTGCTCTGGCCGCCGGATTGCAGCGTGACGATCTGATCGCTCAACTGGCCGATGGTGGCGAGCGTCGCGTTGATCGTGCCGACCTCGCCGACGATGTTGTTCTGCGCGGTCTGGCGCTGCGCCGTATAGACGTTGGACAGCGCGTTGATCGTCTGCGTCAGCGTGCCCGCGCTGGAAACCACCGCCTGCTGCTGCGTCTGGTTGGACGGGTCGTTGAGCAAGGTGGAGAACTGGTCTTGCAGGGCGCCAAGCTGGCTGGCGATGTCGTCGCCCTGGCCCGGCGTGCCCTGCACCGCGTCGATCGCCTGCAACGCGGCCTGGGTGGTCTGCAAACCGGCAACCAAGCTGTTCTGCTGGAACGCCTGCGCCTGGACCGCGGTGTCGAGGTTGCGGGTCGTCGGCCCGGTGACCACGCCGAGGCCGATGCCGCCCTCGGTCGCGCTCGACTGGGTCGCCGTCTCGGCGACATATCCGGGTGTGTCGGCATTGGCGACGTTGTGCGAAATCAGCGCCAACTGGCTGGTGACGTTGGCCAGACTCGCGGTGGCGATCGACAGGGCGGAGCTGATGCCCATGGGTTGCTTCCGAACGCGCCCCTGCTCACTGCTTCATGTCGACCGTAGTTTGCAGCATCTGTTGCGCGGTCGTTACCAGTTTGGCATTCGCGCTGTAGGCTTGCTGGGCGACGATCAGGTTGCTGAACTCGGTGGCGATATCGACGTTGGAGCTTTCCACCGAACCGGTGACCAGGTTGCCGGCGCCGTTGGTGCTGGCCTGTTCGGCCAGCGGCGTGCCGGCGCCCAGCGTCGCGGTGAAGGATTGCCCGTCCTGGCGCTGCAACGCGTTGGGATCGTTGAAGGTGATCACCGGCACCTGCGCGATCGTCCGGGTCTGGCCGTTGTCGTAGTTTACCACGATGTCGCCGTTGGCCTGCGGCGTGACGCCGGAGAAGCTGCCGGGCGGCACGCCATTCTGCGTCAGACCCTCCAGGTCGTATTCCGTGCCGGCGTATTGTGTCAGGCCGCTGGCTCCGCCGTAGGTGCCCAGGTTCAAAGTGATGGTCTGCGCGCCGGAGCCGAAGTTGGTAGTGAAGCTCAACGTGGCGGCGGTGCCGGCCGCATAGCCTGCGGTGGTGACGTTGCCGGTGGTGTTGGTGATCTGCCCGACGGTACCTCCGGCACCGGGGGGACGTCGCCGGCAAGGGCGCCGAACTGCACCTCGGCGCTGCCCAGCGCCGGCGTGCCGGAAATGTCGGCCGGCAAATCGACAGTTACCGTCCAGTCGGCGGCGGTGTTCTGCACCCAGTTCAGCGTGATGACGTGCTGCGTGCCCAGCGCGTCGTAGACGTCGATGTCCGACGAGATCGGCGAGGCAGCCGTAGCCGAGCCGGAGGCCGGTGTGGCCGGAAGGTTCGCCGATAGCGTGACAGTCGAGGTGGCCACCGGGTTGTATACCGACTGGGTGACGTGGATCGGATTCAAGCTGTTCTGGTTGACGATGCCGGTCTCCGGATCGACCGACCAGCCGTTCAGGTATTCTCCGGCACTGTTGACCATGTAGCCCGACGCGTTGAGCTGGAAGTCGCCGGCCCGGCTATAAAACTGCTGCGGATTGAAGGTCGGGACGTTGTTGACCAGTCCGGTCGATTGCGACACCGCGAAGAAGCCTTGTCCGGCGATCGCCAGGCCGAGCGGATTGTCGGTTTGCGTGATGGTGCCCTGTACGTTGTTGTCGTACTTCGGCTGCGCCACCACTGCTCCGGGATCGTTGACGGCGGCGTTGCTGGTGGTGAGGTAGTCGACGAAGCTGGTTTCCACCTGCTTGTAGCCGACAGTCTGGCTGTTCGCGACGTTGTCGGAGATATTGCCGAACGCCGCGGATTGTGCGGTCAGGCCGGAAATGGCGGTGTTCATCGCACCAAGCAAGGACATCGGCTCGCTCCTGCATCGCGCCTGCGCGGCTGACATTTGCGCTGTGGCTACGGGGCTGATCAGCAGGAACCGTGCCAGGGGCGGCGGGGGCGATAAAGCATCGTCATCCCCGCGAAAGCGGGGACCCAAGCAGCATGGGTCTCCGCTTGCGCGGGAATGACGGTGTACTTCGTGGTGAATACGGACCAAGTGACTTCTGCTACATAATGCCGTGTCATTGCGAGGAGCCAAGCGGTCGCCGCAATGACAGGGGGGCGGGCAGCACGCGCCCGGTAGGCAGGGCCAGCCCGGCATTTTCTGCCGGATGCAACGGCGCGTGACGTGGTAGCCGGGGCAATTCCATTGGCCCGGCAATTGCGTTGGCGATCTCGGATGCGTTTGCCACCTCAGGCAGGCGCGGGAGCGCGCCATGCCGCAGGCTATTGCCATTCAGCTACCAATCACTGCCGCGGCGACGCCGATGCTCGCGACCGCAGACGCGAGTCCCAGGGGCACAACCGGCAAGGCACCCGTGTTCTCCGGCATGTTGTCGCAGCTCGGCCGCGCGGCGTTGCTGTCGAAGGTGTCTGCCGCCGGCCAGGCAGTCGCCAAGGCAACCGACACGCCGGCCAGCGAAACCGACCTGCCCTCGAATGCTCCGCAACCGGTGGCACAACCGGATCAGCCGGTAACGCGCCTGGCGGTTCCGGTGCTGCCGACGGTGGAACGCTCGGTTCCGAGCGCTGCGCCGCCAGCAGTTACCCCGGCATCCGGCGCACCGCCTCACCCGCGCGCGGCGATCGCGGCACGTTCCGGACCTGCGTCCGAGACTGCCGCCGCGCCGCCGGCCGATGCATCCGGGGTGGCCGCCGGCACGGTGCCGACACCCGTGCCGCCGCCGGCGCTTGCCCCACCCGCCAGCGCGCCAGAGCAATCGCAACCGCGGGAGGCAGCTTCTGTCGGCCACGCCGAGCGCCCTCGGCTCGAGGGCGTCGCGGAAATGCTGCCGCCGGCGGTGTCCCAATCGGCCGGCACTGACGCCGCATCCGTTCCGATGGCGCCGGCAGACAGCAGCGCGACCGTGCCCGACCGCGCCGCGGTGCCGTCCGGCGCACCCGTCGCAACGCCGTCGGAAACGGGTGCATTGCCCATCCTGGCCGTCGCCCAACCGGTACAACCTGCCGCTTCGCTCGCACTTCCCGCCGCGGCTGAGAGCGCCGCCGCGACGCAGCCGGATGTGACTGCGGCAGCGCCGGTACAGCAGGTTTCGGCGGCGCTGGTATCGCTCGCCGGCACACCGGGCGGCGGCCAGCGCATGACCTTGCGGCTGGAGCCGGCGGAACTGGGCCAGGTGGAGATCCGCATCGATCGTCCGCCGGATGCGCCAGCGCAGGTGGACATCAGCGTGCAGCGTCCGGAAACCCTGACGCTGCTGCTGCGCGATCAGCCGCAATTGCAGCATGCGCTGGACCAGGCGGGCGTGCCGTCGGACGGACGCGGCCTGACCCTGCATGTCGCGGCCCCGGAGCCCGCTGCGTCGCCGGGCAGCGTGAATAGCACTCCTGCGGCCAGCGCCGACCTGGGCCAGGGTGGCGGCAACAACGCCGGCGCCGGGCCCGGCGGGCAGGCCCGTACCGCCGGCGGGGGAGACGCGGACCCGGACGATACCGCGGCGCCGGTGCCTCGCTGGCTGCGTGCCGGCCTCGATATCACCGCCTGAAAGGTCGCATCGCCATGAGCATTGCCTCGGTCGTCGCGCAACAGCAAGCCGCCAGCGCAGCCGCCTCCGCCAGTGCAGCTTCGCAAACCGGCAACTCGGCGGTTTCGTCGCTGGACGGGAACTTCAACGACTTTCTCAATATGCTGATGACGCAGTTGCAGAACCAGGATCCCACCAGCCCGATGGATAGCGACACCTTCACCAGCGAGCTGGTGCAGTTCTCCTCGGTGGAGCAGCAGATTCAGACCAATACGAGTTTGACGTCGCTGATCCAGCTAACGCAGGGCAGCGAGGTGATCCAGGGCAGTTCGATGGTCGGCCAGCAGGTGACGGTGCAATCCACCCAGATCCCGTTGCAGAACAGCGTGGGCACGGTGAACGTCACGTCGCCGGCGGCGGAACCGGTGTCGGTCTCGATTTCCAATTCCGCGGGTGCGCAGATTTTCTCGACAACCGTGAATGCGGTGGCGGGCAACAACACGTTCACCTGGAACGGCGCGAACAGCGCCGGCCAGACGGTGCCGGACGGGCTGTACACCTTGGTGGCGACCGGCAGCAACGTGGGCGGTGGCACGAGCACGCTGCCGTTCACGGTGACCGGGACGGCGACCGGGGTGGTGAGTTCGGGCACCGCGGTGAACCTGGAGCTTGGCGCGCTGACGGTGCCATTCAGCGCGATAACGTCGGTAGGAAACTGAGTAAACCTCTCCCGCGGGAGCGGGAGAGGTCGAGATGCGAAGCATCGAGGGTGAGGGTGATCGGGTCGGCATATAGCAGGTAAGGCCTGCCGACCCGATCACCCCCACCCTCGGCGCGGGAGAGGTTTCTTGGGGGCGTTAACCCAACAGTAAGCCAACCACGGCAAGGTCTCCTTACGGCAGGAAGCCGCGCAGAGATCGAACCGTGATCGTGCAACGAACAAATTCGCCACAGGGGTGCGCGCGATGAAGGCCCTGCTCGAGGGGCTGAAGGCGCTTGGACCGGCGCGGATCGCCGCGCTGGCGGCCGTCGCCATCGGCATGCTCGGCATGCTGGCGATGATGACGCTGCATGGCACGACCGATCAGATGGCGCTGCTGTATGGCGACCTCGATACCCGCGACGCCTCGCAGATGGTCGATCTGCTGGGGCGCAACCACGTGCCTTACCGGATCGCGCCCAACGGCAGCCAGATCATGGTGCCGGCCGACCAGGTGCCGGACGCCCGGCTGATGCTGGCGAAGGACGGGCTGCCGTCCGGCGGCTCGGTCGGCTACGAAATATTCGACCGTGGCGACACCTTCGCCCCGACTGACTTCCAGCAGAAGATCAACGAGACCCGCGCGCTGGAAGGCGAGCTGGTGCGCACCATCCGCGCCATCCGCGGCGTGCGCGGCGCCCGCGTGCATCTGGTGCTGCCGCAGCGCGAACCCTTCGCCCGCGACAGGCTGGATGCCCAGGCCGGCGTGCTGCTGACGATGGTGGGCGCCGCGCGGCTCGACCGCGAAGGCGTGCAGGCGATCCTCAACCTGGTCGCCGCGGCGGTGCCCGGGTTGCGGCCGCAAAACATCGCCATTGTCGACTCGCGCGGCAATTTGCTGGCCCGGGCCGGAGAGCCCGTCGATGCGGCGGCCGCCGCGCTGTCCACCGAGGAACTGCGCCACGCCACCGAACTGCGCATCTCCCGCGCGGTGGAGGAAATGCTGGAGCGCAGCCTGGGCTCCGGCAAGGTGCGCGCGGAAGCCGCGGTGCGGATGAACTTCGACAAGATCAATGAGACGCACGAGAGCTACGACCCCGACGGCCAGGTGACGCGCAGCACGCAGAGCGTGAACTCGACCAACAAGTCCACCGAAGCCAACGGCACCGTGTCGGTGCAGAACAACCTGCCGAATGCGGATGCGGGCGCCACCGGCGCGGGCTCGCAGGAGGCGCGCCAGGAAGAAACCACGAATTATGAAATCAGCAAGACCGTCCGCACGCTGATCCACGAGCAACCGCAGATCGACCGCATCAGCCTGGCGGTGATGGTGGACGATACCGATACGGTGGGCGCCGACGGCAAGCATGTGCGCGCACCGCGCCCGGCGGAGGAACTGGACCGCATCGGCGTGCTGGTGAAAAGCGCGATCGGCTTTGACGAAAAGCGCGGCGACCACGTCGAGGTGGTCAGCATGCATTTTGCCGACAACGAAGTGGCGTCCGTATCGGACTCGCCCAACCTGTTCGGCTACCGGTTAGAAAAGGCCGACCTGTTGCACCTCGCGCAGACCGGGCTGTTCGCCCTGGTGGCCTTGCTGGCCCTGCTGTTCGTGCTGCGTCCGATGGTGACGCGGCTGATCACGCTGGGGCCTGGCGGCATGGCAAGTCTGGGAGGGCCAGGGGGTTCCCAGGCGGCGCTTGCAGGACCAGCCGGCGCCGCACTGCTGGGCAGCGGTCCTGGCGCGCCGGCGCTGCGGGCCGGCGTGTCCGCGACACCGTTGCTGGAGGACGAGAGCATGGTGAACCTGGCGCAGATCGAGGGCCAGATCCGCGCCTCGTCGTTACGCCGGGTGACCGAGTTGGTGGACAAGCATCCGGACGAGACGCTGTCGATCGTGCGCGGCTGGATGGCGCAAGAAAATGGCTGATGCGAAGTCCGAAGACTATCGCGGCGTCAGCGGCGTGCAGAAGGCGGCGATGCTGATGCTCGCGCTGGGCGAAGATCAATGCACGCGCCTGTTCGGCATGATGCATGAGGACGAACTCAAGGACATCTCCTCGGCGATGGCGCAGCTTGGCTCGGTGCGCGCCGACGTGGTGGAGAAACTGTGCCTCGACTTCACGGAACACATGGGCAGTGCCGGCAACCTGGTCGGCAGCTTCGAGAGCACCGAGCGTCTGCTGCAAAAAGCGCTGCCGCGCGACCGCGCCGCGCAGATCATGGAGGAAATCCGCGGTCCCGCCGGCCGGACGATGTGGGACAAGCTGGGCAACGTGAATGAGAGCGTGCTGGCGAACTACCTGAAGAACGAATACCCGCAGACCGTCGCCGTGGTGCTGTCGAAGGTGCGGCCGGACCATGCGGCGCGCGTGCTGGCACTGCTGCCGGATTCCTTCGCCATGGAAGTGGTGATGCGGATGCTGCGCATGGAAAGCGTGCAGAAGGACGTGCTTGACGGCGTCGAGCGGACCTTGCGCTCCGAGTTCATGTCCAACCTGGCGCGCAGCACGCGGCGCGACGCGCACGAGATGATGGCGGAAATCTTCAACAACCTCGATCGGCAGTCGGAGGGCCGGTTCCTCGCGGCGCTGGAAGAGCGCAACCGGGAGGCGTCGGAGCGGATCAAGTCGCTGATGTTCACCTTCGACGACCTGGCGCGGCTCACGCCGCAATCGGTGCAGATGCTGCTGCGCTCGATCGAGAAGGACAAGTTGCCGATCGCACTGAAGGGTGCATCGGAGAAACTGCGCGAGCTGTTCCTGGGCAGTATGTCGGAGCGGGCGGGCAAGATGTTGCGGGAGGAGATTGAGGGGTTGGGGCCGGTGCGTGTGCGCGACGTGGACGACGCGCAGGCGGCGATCGTGCAACTCGCGAAGGAGTTGTCGGCGCAGGGCCAGATCGAAATCAGCAGCGGCAAGGATGAGGAGCTGATCTATTGAAAATGATCGCAAACCTCTCCCGCGCTTCGCGCGGGCTTGAGCCGCGAAGAGGATCAAGGCGCCGAGCGAAGCGGGCGGGTGATCGGGTCGGCACACCCCCCCGTCATGCCGACGAAGAGCCTGCCCCGAGCGAAGGCCGGGGTCGGCATCCACGACCATGCCGCGCCTACGAAGACAAGGCGTGGATGCCGACCGTCGTCGGCATGACGGGGGTAGTAACGTCGTCATCAACCGCTCGCCGCTTTTATCCCCGAGGGCGAGATTACTAACATGGATTTTGAACGCCGTCCTTCGGGCAAAGTGCTGTTCGCCGAGGACTTCGACCTGACGGAGGGCGACAACGCTCCCGAGCCGGAGGTGATCGAAGCGACCTTCACCGCCGCCGAACTGGAAGCGGCGCGCGCCGAAGCGCGGCAGGCTGGATGCGACGCCGCATCGGCCGCGGCTGCGTCCGCCGACCACGCCATGATCCGCGCGACAGTCGCCGCCGTCGCCGAACAGATCGCTGCCGCCCACAACGAACTGCACGACCTCGCCGACCAATCCGCCGCGAGCGTCGCCCGCCTGTTGCTCGGCAGCCTCGGCGTGGTGCTGCCGGAACTTGCCGCGCGCTACGGCGAGGCCGAGCTACAGGCGATCATTCGCATCGTATTGCCCGGGCTGTTCAAGGAGCCGGCGGTGACGCTGCGGATCAACCCCCGGCATTGCGTTGCCCTGTCGCGCGAAATCGAGCGGCTGGACCCCGACCTCGCTGCGCGTCTGCTGATAGTTCCAACCGAAACCATTCCCGCGGGCGACGCGCGCATCGGCTGGCGTAATGGCGGCGCCACGCGCGATGCGGCCGCCTTGTGGGCGCAGGTGACGGCCACGCTGGGGCTGTCGGGGCTGTCGCCGTCGCTCGCCGAACCCAAGGAGATTGAACATGCCGGATGACATGGAACTCACCGAACTCAGCGATACGCCGGATGGAGGCGGCACGCGCACGGTGCGCGAGCTGGAGGCGGTTTACGACATCCCGGTCACGGTCAGCGCGGTGCTCGGCAAGACGACGATGCAGGTCAACCAGTTGCTGAAGCTCGGCCGCGGCGCGGTGGTGGAGCTGGACCGCAAGCTGGGCGAGGCGATCGACATCTACGTCAACAACCGGCTGGTGGCGCGCGGCGAGGTTGTCATGGTGGATGACAGCCGGCTGGGCGTGACGATGACGGAGATCGTCAAGGCGGACCGGCAGTGAGTGGGCATGAAACCTCTCCCGCAGGAGCGGGAGAGGTCGAGACGCGCAGCGGCGAGGGTGAGGGTGATCGGGTCGCATCGCTCTACCTGCTACGTGCCGACCCGATCACCCTCACCCTCGGTGCTGCGCACCTCGACCTCTCCCGCGCGCAGCGCGGGAGAGGTTAGAACCCATGCGCGTCCTGATCATCGGCTCGCTGGCGGCGGAACTCGGCCAGGCCGCGCGCATCGCCATCGCGCGCGGTGCGAAGCTGGATCAGGCGGACGATGCCGACACCGCGCTGGCACACCTGCGCGCGGATGCGCGCGTGGATCTCGTGCTGTGCGATCTGGCACACGATGTCGGCGCCGTGGTGCGCGCGCTGGCGGCGGAGCGCATCGCGGTGCCGGTGGTGGCGTGCGGCACCACCCGCGACCCGGAAGCCGCCCTGCGCGCGATCCGCGAGGGTGCGCGCGAATTCCTGCCATTGCCGCCGGACCCGGACCTGATCGCCGCCATCCTCGAAGCCGCGGCGGGCGAAAGCCACGCACTGGTGGTGCGCGACCCGGCGATGACCGCGACCGTGCGGCGGGCCGAACAGGTCGCGAAGTCCGAGGCGTCGGTGCTGATCAGCGGCGAGTCGGGCACCGGCAAGGAAATCCTGGCGCGCCACCTGCACCGCCGCTCGCGCCGCTCCGCCGGGCCCTTCGTCGCGCTGAACTGCGCCGCCATCCCGGAAAACCTGCTCGAATCCGAACTGTTCGGCCACGAGAAGGGCGCCTTTTCCGGCGCCGTCGCCCGCCGCATCGGCAAATTCGAGGCGGCAAGCGGCGGCACCCTGTTGCTCGACGAAGTCAGCGAAATGGACGTGCGCTTGCAGGCCAAGCTGCTGCGCGCCGTGCAGGAGCGCGAGATCGACCGGCTGGGCGGTGCCGCCCCGGTCAAGGTGGACGTGCGCATCCTGGCGACCACCAACCGCGACCTGCTGGCCGAGGTGCGCCGCGGCACATTTCGCGAGGACCTGTATTTCCGCCTGAACGTGGTGTCGCTGCGCATCCCGTCGCTGCGCGAGCGCCCGGGCGACATCGCACCGCTGGCCGAGCATTTCGGCCGCAAGTATGCCGAGGTGAACGGCCTGCCGTTCCGTCCGCTGTCGCGCGACGCGATGCTGCGCCTGACCTCGCATGGCTGGCGCGGCAACGTGCGCGAGCTGGAAAACGCCATGCATCGCGCGGTCCTGCTGGCCTCCGGCGGCGAGATCGGCATCGAGGCGATCGAACTCGGTCAGTCGGAGGGGACGGCCGGCACCGTTGCGGCAGTGGAGAGCATGGCGGCAGGAGGCATCGCGTCGCTGGTGGGCCGCACGATGGACGAGGTGGAGCGCGACCTGATCATCGGGACGCTCGGGCACACGCTGGGCAATCGCACGCATGCGGCAACGATCCTGGGGATTTCCATTCGTGCGCTGCGCAACAAGCTGCGGGATTACGCGTCGCAGGGGGTCACGGTGCCGCCGCCGACCGCCGGCGTGGCAGCCGCGTGAGGGGCGTCATGCGCAACAGGGAGTTCGGCTTGTGCGGGACACGGACACCACCGTCATGGCCGGTACCACTACCGTCATGCCCGGTACCACTGCCGTCATGGCCGGGCTTGTCCCGGCCATCCACGCCTTGGCTGCGAAGCGAGTCGAAAGGCGTGGATGGCCGGGACAAGCCCGGCCATGACGGTGGCGGTGGTGGCGGTGGCGGTGGTGGCGGTGGTGGTGGTGGTGCCTGAGCCATGGCTGACGCCGCCACCGACGCGGGCTTCCTGCCGTCCCTGACCGCCCGCATCCGGCAGTTCTCGCCCGGCAGCGACATCGGCCTGGCGCTCGGCGTCGTCGCGCTGCTGTCGGTGCTGGTGCTGCCGCTGCCGCCGTTGCTGCTGGATTTCGGGCTGTCGGTGTCGCTCACCGCCGCGGTGCTGGTGCTGATGGTGTCGCTGTTCCTCAAGCGGCCGCTGGATTTTTCGTCGTTCCCGACGCTGCTGCTGCTGACCACGCTGCTGCGGCTGTCGCTCAACGTCGCCACCACGCGGCTGATCCTGTCGCACGGCAACGAAGGTCCGCTCGCCGCCGGCCACGTGGTCGCCGCGTTCGGCGGCTTCCTGATGGGCGGCGACGTGGTGATCGGGCTGATCCTGTTCTCGATCCTCCTGGTGGTGAACTTCATGGTCATCACCAAGGGCTCCGGCCGCATCGCCGAAGTGGCGGCGCGGTTCAGCCTGGACTCGATGCCGGGCAAGCAGATGGCGATCGACGCCGAGATGTCCGCCGGCATGATCGACGAGAAGACCGCCCGCCGCCGCCGCAAGGACCTGGAGGAAGAGAGCGGCTTCTACGGCGCGATGGACGGCGCCGCCAAGTTCGTGCGCGGCGACGCGATCGCCGGGCTGATCATCACCGTCATCAACATCCTGGGCGGCCTGACCATCGGCGTCGTGCGCCACGGCATGCCCGTGTCCGACGCCGTCGCTGCCTTCACCACGCTGACCGCGGGCGACGGGCTGGTGACGCAAATCCCGGCGCTGCTGGTGTCCACCGCGGCCGGCATCGTGGTCACCAAGGGCGGCATGGAAGGCAGCGCGGACGCGGCGCTGATCCACCAGCTTGGTGGCAGCCCGAAGCCGCTGGCGATGGCGGCCGGCGCGGCGACGGTGCTGGCACTGTTGCCCGGACTGCCCATGCTGCCCTTCCTGGCGCTGGCCGGCCTGGCGGGCGGTGGCGCCTGGCTGCGGCACACCCACCCGACGGTGTTCGGACCGGAACCCGCGCCGTCCCCGGCCGTGCCCTCGGAGCAACCGATCAGCGAGACGCTGCGCATCGACCTGATCCGGATCGAACTCGGCTACGGGCTGCTATCCCTGGCCGGCGGCGAAAGCGCCCGGCTGACCGAGCAAATCAAGGGACTGCGGCGGTCGATCGCCGGCGAAATGGGGTTCGTGCTGCCGCCGGTGCGCATCCAGGACAACATGCAGCTCCCGGCCGACACCTACTCCGTCCGCATCAAGGAGATCGAAGCCGGCCGTGGCGAGCTGCGCCCGACCATGCTGCTGGCGATGGACCCCAAGGGCGGCGTGCCCGACCTGCCCGGCGAACGCACCAAGGAACCCGCTTTCGGATTGCCGGCGCTGTGGATCGATCCGTCCGCCAAGGAGGAAGCGCTGTTCCGCGGCTGCACGGTCGTCGATCCACCGAGCGTGCTGACCACCCATCTGACCGAACTGGTCCGCGAGAACGTCGCCGAACTCCTGTCCTACGCCGAGACCCAGAAACTTCTGGATGAGCTGCCGCGCGAGCAACAGAAGCTGGTGGCGGACATCGTGCCGTCGCAGATCACGGTGGGGGGCGTGCAGCGCGTGCTGCAATCCCTGCTGTCGGAGCGGGTGTCGATCCGCGACCTGTCGACGATCCTGGAAGGCGTGCAGGAGGCGTGCGGTGGGGCGACGCGCGCCATCCCGGCCATCGTCGCGCATGTGCGGATGCGCCTGGCGCGGCAGATCAGCGACAGCCACACCGGCCCAAGCGGCTACATCCCGCTGATCACCGTGTCGCCGGAATGGGAGGGCTCGTTCGCCGAGGCGCTGAGCGGACCGCCGGAAGAACGCCAGCTTGCCATGGCGCCGTCCAGGTTGCAGGCCTTCATGCAGGGTTTGCGGGCAGCGTTCGACACCGCCGCGGCGACCGGCGAGGCGCCCGTATTGCTGACCAGCGGCGGCATCCGGCTGCACGTGCGCGCGATCGTCGAGCGCATCCGTCCGAACACGCCGGTGCTGGCGCAGGCGGAAATCTCCCCCCGCGCCCGGATCCGCACGGTGGGCACGATATGAGGAGCCAGGTAACCTCTCCCGCGCTCCGCGCGGGAGAGGTCGAGGTGCGCAGCACCGAGGGTGAGGGTGATCGGGTCGGCACGCCGCCCCACATTGCCGCAGCTCGCCCCGCTCTACCCGCTACGTGCCGACCCGATCACCCTCACCCGGCGCTGCGCGCCGACCTCTCCCGCTCCCGCGGGAGAGGTTCCCCATGCGCTTAAAACTGTTCCGGGCCCCGGCGATGGCGGCGGCGATGGCTCAGGTGCGGGCGGAGCTTGGGCCGGACGCGCTGATCCTTGGCACGCGACGCGTCGCCGGCGGGGTGGAGATCACGGCCGCGCTGGAGCCGACCGATCCGTTGCCACCGCCCCTGCCGGACGCCGCACGCCTCGCCGCGCTGCGGTTCCACGCCGTGCCGGCCCCATTGCAGGCCGCCCTGCAATCCGGCAGCACTGGACGCGGCGCTGGCGGCAGCGTTGTCGTTCGGCAGCCTGCCGCTGACGGCCGACGGTCCGCCATTGCTGCTCTCCGGCCCGCCAGGAGCCGGCAAGACGCTGACCGTGGCGCGGCTCGCCACCCGTCTTGTCATGGCCGGCACGCTGCCGATGGTGGTCACCGCCGACGGCAAACGCGCCGGTGCGACAGAGCAATTGGCGGCGTTTACCCGGCTGCTGGGGATCGACCTGATCGTGGCCAGCCATCCGGTTACCCTGGGTCGCGCCCTGACGCGGCGGCAGGACGCCACGCCCGTGCTGATCGACGCACCCGGCTGCGACCCGTTCGACCCAGCACAGGCGGAAGAACTTGTCACGCTGGCGACCACGTCCTCGGCGATGGTCGTGCTGGTGGTGCCGGGCGGCATGGACGCCGCGGAGGCAGCCGATCTCGGGGCGGCCTACGCGGCTGCCGGAGCCAGCCACCTGGTTGCGACCCGCCTGGATCTGACCCGCCGCCTCGGCGGCGTCCTCGCCGCGGCGGCCGGCGGCCGGCTGGCGTTCACCGAGGCCGGAATCGGTCCCGGTGCGGCAGACGGCCTCGTGCCGCTAACCCCGGCCTTCCTTGCCGAGCGCCTGCTGCAACCCCGGATGGCACATTCATGACCGACACCCTGGCCGCGGTACCGAGCCACACCCTCGGCATCGCCGGGTCCGTTCCGGCCGCCCGCATGATCGCGATCGCCTCCGGCAAGGGCGGGGTGGGCAAGACCTGGTTCGCCATCACCCTGGCGCACGCCCTGGCGCGGCAAGGGCGCAAGGTCCTGCTGTTCGACGCCGATCTCGGGCTGGCCAACGTCGATATCCAGCTCGGCCTGACCCCGGCCCTGGACCTGGCCGACGTCGTCGCCGGCCGAGCCTCAGTCGCGCAGGCCGCGCTGCGGCATCCCGAGGGCGGCTTTTATATCCTGGCCGGGCGCTCCGGCTCCGGCATGTTCTCCGGTCTGCAACCCGCCGTGCTGGAGCGCACCCTGGCCGAGCTGCGCCAGGCAACTTCCGGCTTCGATCTGGTGTTGCTGGACCTCGGCGCCGGGCTGGAGCATGCGGTGCGGCGCATGGCAGCGTTCGCCGATATCGCGCTGGTGCTGGCGACGGAGGAACCGACCAGCCTCACCGACGCCTACGCGGTGTTGAAGCTGCATACCGCCGACCGCGCGGATGGCGACGCGCGCGTTATCGTGAACCAGGCCACCAGCCAGGCCGCCGGCGAGCGCACCTACGCCACGTTGCGCCGCGCCTGCGCGACGTTTCTTGGCCACGAACCGCCGCTGGCGGGCGTGATCAGGCGCGACGACCGCGTGCGCGACGCGATCCGCCGGCAGAGCCTGCTGTTGACCCGCCACCCGGCCAGCGCTGCCGCGACCGACGTCGCGCGGATCGGCCAGGCCCTGCTGAGGTAAACGTACATCATCGCGATCGCCAGTTTGCCCCCGCGCTGCGAGACCCCACATTGGGCGGCGGGATGGGGGAGCGCATGCAGCTTATCCGGCACGGCGGCACGCGCGACCTGCGCGTCGATTTCTTCCGCGGACTGGCGTTGTGGTGGATCTACACCGACCACATTCCGGGCGATGCGCTGTCGCATATCAGCTTGCAGAATTTCGCCATGTGCGATGCGACCGAGATCTTCGTACTGCTGGCCGGCTATGGCGGCGGCCTGGCGTACGGCCTGACGATGAACCGCCAGGGTTACCTGTACGCCGCCGCCGATGTGGTGCGGCGCGCCTGGACCCTTTACATCGCGCATATCTTCCTGTTCGTGATCTACACCGCACAGGTGGCCTATTCGGCCGAGGCGCTGGATCGCGCCTATTATCTCGACGAAACCAAGCTGGACGTGCTGGCGAACGCGCCGTACGACGCGATGCTCCAGGCGCTGCTGCTGCGGTTCCAGCCCAGCCTGCTGAACATCCTGCCGCTCTACGTGATGCTGCTGCTGATCTTCGCGGTGGCGTTGCCGCTGCTGCGGCGGCCGGCGCTGCTGTTGGGCGCGTCGTTCGCACTATACGCCGCCACGCGGGCGACCGGCCTGAACTTTCAGACCTGGATCGCCGGCGAGGTCTGGTATTTCAACCCGTTCGCCTGGCAGTTCCTGTTCATGATCGGCGCGGTGCTGTCCTATGCGCCGCCGCGCTGGCCTCGCCTGCGCTGGCCGTTCGATGCACTGTCCGTTGCAGTGCTCGCCGCGGGCATCATCGTGATCTGGGTGATCGACCTGCATCCCCGATTGCTCGCGGCGATGCCCGGCCTCGTGATCCGCTACGTCACCACCGAGGACAAGACCGGGCTGCATCCGTTCCGTCTGCTGTCTATCCTCGCCCTGACCTGGCTGGTCGCGCGCACCGTGCCGCGCGGCGCCGCGTGGCTGGAGTCGCGGTGGGCTTCGCCATTCGTGCTGATGGGGCAGAACTCGCTGCCGGTATTTTGTTTCGGCATCTTTTTCGGTTTTATTGCGCGGCTGGGGTTGGAATACGATGACGGGTGGGTCATGCAGGCGGCGGTGAATGGGTGCGGCGCGGCGGCGATGGTGGCGGTCGGCGCGCTGAGTGCGTGGTACCGCGCGAAGGGCCGCTCGGGTTCCGTCCGTCCTGTCGCGGTGCCGGCCGTGGCGCGCACTGATAGCGGTTAGCGTTGCATGCTGTGTCGGATCTCCTGGCTGTGGCTCCTGGTTGCGATCGCGAGCCCGATGCTGGCCCGCGCCGAACCACCGCCGGCCGCCTGCGCGGCATCGGATGCGTTCACCACGCCGGAAGCGCCACTGGACCATGTGGCCGCGGCGATCGCGGCCGGCGGGCCGGTGAACGTGCTCGCGGTCGGCTCGGCGACCACGGTCGGCGACCAGCTTGGCGCGGATCGCAACTCGGCGTTTCCCTATCGCATGGTCGAGGCGCTGCACGCCGCACTGCCCAAAGTGGCATTCGCCCTGACGCTGCGCGGCGGCCGCGGCATGACCGCCGAGGACATGCTGCCCTTGCTCCAGGCGGCGCTGGAAGGTCAGCACTACCAGCTCGTGATCTGGCAAACCGGGACGGTCGAGGCGGTGCGTGGCATGCGGCCCGACGGTATGGTGGCGGCCTTGCAGGAGGGCATCGACCGCGCCCGCGCCAGCGGCGCCGACGTGGTGCTGATCGACCCGCAATTCAGCCGGTTTCTGCGCGCCAATGCCGATCTCGATCCGTATCAGGCCGCCCTGCAACAGATATCCGTGATGCCGGGCGTCGTGCTGTTCCGCCGCTTCGACGTGATGCGCGGCTGGGCCGAGGACGGCGTAATCGACCTGGAGCGCGCCAGGCAGGCCGATCGCGCGCGCATGATGGCGCTGCTGAACACCTGCCTCGGCGAGACGCTCGCCCGCTTCGTGCTGAACGGCGCCGGCGTGCCGGCGCACTGAGGCGGGACGGGCGTCAACCGGTCGTTGCGCCCCCCTGTCATTGCCCGCCCCCCTGTCATTGGCCCCCCCGTCATTGCGAGGAGCGCAGCGACGAAGCAATCTCCCGCCTGACGAACCACGGGCGGCTCGTCAGGCGAGGGATTGCCGCGGCGCTGCGCGCCTCGCAATGACAGGGGCTCCGACCACTGACCACTGAACCATGACCCTTGCCGCGCTGTTGCGTCACCTGACCTTTGCCGCCGGACTGGCATTGCTGTCCGCGGCGGTCGTGCGGCTGATGATCGCCGTGCGGGTGATGGATCGGCCGGACGGACGCAAGGCACACCATTTGCCGACCCCGAAGGGCGGCGGCATCGGGATCGTCGTGGCGTTCCTGGTCGGGATTGGCGTGCTGTATCAGTTCGCCGAATTCGCCCGCCTCGCCGATCCGTATTTCCTCGGGGTGATCGAGGCGTCGGTGGCAATTGCCGTCGTGGCGTTCCTGGACGACCTGTACGACTGGAATTTCACCGTGAAGCTGGCAGCGCAGGTGCTGGCCGCGCTGGTTGCGGTGGGCAGCGGGCTGTATTTGCGCGACTACCGGGTGCCGTATGTCGGGCCGCTGCCGGTGGGCTGGCTGGGACCTCCGGCCACGCTGTTCTGGCTGCTGTTTGCCACCAACGCGATGAACTTCATCGACGGGCTGAACGGGCTGGCCGGCGGCGTGGCGCTGATCGCCGCCGGCTTCCTGGCAGGCATCGCCGCCACGCATGACGGCTGGTTCGCCTACGCCGCGTCGTTGCTGCTGGCGGCCGGCATCGCCGGGTTCCTGCCGTTCAACTTCCCCCGCGCCCGAATCTTCATGGGCGACGTCGGCAGCCAGTTCTGCGGCTTCATGCTGGCGGTGCTGGCCGTCGTCGCCAGCCGCTTCCAGGGCCTGGAGATGTCGTTCCTGCTGGTGCCGATGCTGCTGTCCGGCGTGCTGTTCGATGTCGGCTTTACGCTGGTGCGCCGGGCGGTGGCAGGCGAGCGGCTGACCGCGCCGCACCGCGGCCATCTTTACCAGATCGCCCAGCGTGCCGGCGTGCCTGCGTCGGCGGTGGCGCTGGTCCACTGGGGGTTCGCGATCTATGGCGGGCTGTGCTGCCTGGCGTTCATCGCTGCCTCGTCTGCCTGGAAGCCGCTGGTTCCGGCGTTAACGCTGGTGCCGCAAGTGGCGTGGCTGGGTTTCGTGGTGCGGCGGGCCCACTTGGCGGGGATCGAGCGATGGGGGTGACCGCGCATGCCGCGCGCATCGGGGCATGGTGGTGTCGAGGCCGCCGGCACCTCTACCGCGCGAGACGGCGGAACGGGAAACCCAGACGTGAGAGCAATCCGGGCGCGGATGCCCGAGTGTCGTCGCTGGCGGCCAGCGCGCGGACGTCCAGCTTGCCGCCTGGCAGGCGCGGCAGATGCTCCATGAAGATCAGCCGCGCCGGCACCATGTAGGCCGGGAGCACCGCCCGCATCCGTTGCATCAGCGCGCGCCGCCCGTGCGGAGCGGTGTCCCCATCCGCGACGACGAAAGCCACCAGCACCGTGTCCTCGCCGGTCCGGCGCACCAGGACGGCCGCATCGCGCACCCCGGGCGTGCGGCGCAGGACCTCCTCCACCTCGGCCGGTTCGACGCGATTGCCGCGCACCTTTACCTGCGCGTCGGCGCGGCCGATGAAGTCCACCAGCCCGTTGGGCCGGCGCTGCACCAGGTCGCCGGTCGGCAGCACGATCAGCGACGGATCCGCCGGGTCGCAGAGCAAGCGGCCGGGCACGCAGCGCCCGTCCCGCCACTCGCCCAGCGACAGCAGATCGCTGCGAACCCACAGCGCACCGGCATCGCCTGGCGCGGCGGGCCGGCCCTGCGGATCGGTCATGGCGAATTCCAGGTCCGCATTGAAGTAGCCGATCGGCAGCCGCGCCGCGCCCTCGGGCAGCGGGTCCGGCAGGAACCACTCGGTCAGCGGCGCGCCCTCGCTCATGCCGTAGATCACCGCAACCTTGCAGTCCGCCGGCAACACGCCGCGCCACGCATCGATATCGGCGCGCAGCAGCGATTCGCTGGTTGTGTAGATCGCCCGCAGCGTGCTGAACGCGGTCCGCGCGCCATCCAGTGCGAACAACATCCGTAGCAGCGCCGGCATGCCGGTGATCAGCGTTATTTCCTCGGTCCGCGCCTGCTCCAGCACGGCGCGCGCACCGCTCGCGGCGACATTCACCGGGTAAAGGCTGGCCCCGGCAATCAACGTCATCATCAAGGTGACGATGCCGGGCCCGGAGGTGAGCGGATACGGCGTCAGCACCCGGTCGGCGGGATGCAGATGGAAGCGGCGCACCTTCTTCCACCCGAGATAAACGGTCTGCCGATGCGACCGGACAATACCTTTCGGCTGCCCGGTACTTCCGGACGTATAGATCGCCAGGGCCGGATCGTCCGGACCGACCGGATCGAAGGGCGTGGCATCGCACTCGTCCGGCGTGTGCAGCGCGATCGGTACGACGCGATCGGGCAGCGCCGGGATGCTGCCCGTGTCGCCCAGGACGATGCCGGCCGCCGCGGCCTGGCGCAGGATCGCGCTGACCCGCTCGGCGGGAAAATCGGCGTTCAGCAGCAGGCAGGGGCGGGCCGCCGCGAAACAGGCCAGCATCGCCACCGCCGCGTCGAGGCCGTTCGCAAGCAAGACCGCCACCGCGGCGCCACGCGGAGTGGCGGCGGCAATGCGCACCGCCAGCCGTCGTGCCGTCTGGCGCAACGCGTCATAGCGCAGCGTCCGTGTGTCATCCCGCAGCGCCACCGCGCCAGGCCACCGATCGGCGGCGGCATTGAGCAATGCGAACACCGGGCGATCGAGCAATGCCCGCGCAGGCGGTTCGAAGGGAACTTCGGAGGGACCGTCGAGGTCCGCCGGCGTCTCATCGGGCCGCCACCATGCCAGGTTGGGAGGCGCGGGCTCGTACATCCGGGGTCCTTCGGCGGCCGCAACGCTGCAATGTCGCACAAGGGAGCAGCTTGCAAAACTCCGCCGCGCGGTCGCACGCCTATCCGATCGACCGCGATCACGGAAACATGTTACACTCGAACATCTTGTTGGCGACCGGCGCGGCGATCCGGTTGATGAACTCGACCCGCGCCTGCGCATCGTTGTGGAGGAACTCGAGGGCGGTTTTCTCTTTCTCCGTGGGTCCCTCGGCTCGCGCCTGCTTTAGCTGATCGCAGGTCGATGTCTGGTATTTCTGGATCACTCTGTCAGCCGCGTAGTCCAGCAGCATGCCTTGGGCATGGGCT
The DNA here is from genome assembly GCA_963762885.1 of uncultured Alphaproteobacteria bacterium. Taxonomy (GTDB): domain Bacteria; phylum Pseudomonadota; class Alphaproteobacteria; order Acetobacterales; family Acetobacteraceae; genus JASHVB01. Next base: position 76,589 of record CAVXNH010000071.1, on the reverse strand, counting down.
GAAGTGCCAGCGACAACCGAAGCTGCAACCAATGCCGCCGCGGCAATCAATTTGACCATGCTGCCCTCCTCATTATGCGTGATGGTGCGTTCCGAAGCACGCCGATACGTGAGATTCCGTGTTCAGTCGTTCGCTACGGCGACCGCTTTCTGCATCTTCATGTGGTCGTCCGCGGCCAATTGCGTCGGCCCAAGCTTGAACGTCAGCTTGTCGATCGTGCCGTCGAAGCGGAAAGGCACCTTGTAATCCAGGTCGTTCACGCCGGTGCGGGTGTCCACCCCGATGTCGAATGACTCGTCAGCCGGCATCAGGAACGGAATCGTCTTCGGGGTCGTGAGCTTGGCGACTTGCTGTCCGTCCACCTTCAGCACGCCTGTACCGCTCTTGGCGATGCCAGGACCGTCATAGGTGAAGTCGAACTCGATCGTATGCTTGCCCTGCGCAAGCGCTTGCTCGCCCGCCCAGCGGGGCTGCAAGAGCTGAAGCAGATTGTAGGTGAATACCGGCTTGCCCTGGAGCAGGTAGAGTCCGTAGCCGCCCGACCATCCGCCAGCGGTGACAATCATTCCGTTCCCGCCGCCCGCCGGCACATCGACTTCCGCGGTGATCGTGAACGATCTGTTCAGGATGCTCGGCGCGCTGCCGAGCGGAATGCCTGACATCTCACCGGAGTAGGTGAAGAGGGTCTTTCCCGCGGTAGCGCTCGGCCGCGGCGTAATGGCGCGCTGGAACTGGGAGTTATCCAGCGGGTAAACATTGTATTTCTTCGCCTCCTGGGCGAACAGGGCCTGCATTTCCTTGAGTTTGGCGGGCATCTTCGCCGCAAGGTCGTTGGCCTGGGAGTAATCCTTCGTCAGGTCGTAGAGCTCCCACTTATAGGCATCGACGGTGGGCATCTTCGCGTTCAGTACCCACGGCGCAACCGGCGGGGTGGTGTTGGCATACCAGCCGTCGTGATAGATTCCGCGGTGACCGGCCATCTCGAAGTACTGGGTGGTGTGGGTCGAGGGTTTGGCGGCACTCGCCTTGTCAAAGGTGTACATCATGCTGACGCCCTCGATCGGGTTTTGCTTGATGCCGTCGACAGTTTCGGGCGCCTTGATGCCGGCCGCCTCCAGGATGGTCGGCACGATATCGATGATGTGGTGGAACTGGGTGCGGATGCCGCCGGTGTCCTTGATGCGGGCAGGCCACGAGATCGCCAGGCCCTGGCGCGTGCCGCCAAAGTGCGACGCAACCTGCTTGGTCCACCTGAACGGCGTGTCGAACGCCCAGGACCACGCGACCGCCATGTGCGGGTACGTCGGCGCCAATCCCCACACGTCGTAGAACTTGAGCTGCTCTTCGACGGGAATCTCCAGGATGCCGTTGTATGAGGTGTATTGGTTCGGCGTGCCGAGCAATGTGCCTTCGGGACTGGTGCCGTTGTCGCCGCAGATGTAGATGATCAACGTGTTGTCGAGCTTGCCCATATCCTCGACCGCCTGGATGACGCGGCCGATCTCGTGATCGGTATAGGCCGTGTAGGCCGCGAACACCTCCGCCTGCCGGGCAAACAGCTTCTTCTCGTCGGCTGACAGGGTTTCCCATTTTGCCAGGCTGTCCGGCCATTCGGTCAGCTCGGTCGTCGGCGGAATGACTCCCAGGCGTTTCTGGTTGGCGAAAATCACGTCGCGCATGGCGTTCCAGCCCATGTCGAACTTGCCTTTGAATTTGTCGATCCATTCCTGCGTCGGCTGGTGCGGTGAGTGGCTGCCGCCGGGAACGTAATAGACGAAGAAAGGCTGATCGGGCGCCGTCGCGTCGAGGCCCCGCATATGCTTGATCGCCTCATCCGCCAAGTCGGTGGTGAGGTTGTAGCCAGGCTTGTCGATCCACGGATAGACCTGAGTGTGATCGCGGAACAAATACGGCGTCCACTGATCGGTCTCGCCACCCATGAAACCGTAGAAGTAGTCGAAGCCCATCCCTGACGGCCATTGATCGTAGGGACCGGCGTATTGGAAGCCCGGCGTGTTATGATTTTTGCCGAACCACGACGTGGCGTAGCCATGCTCGCGCAAAATGCGGCCGACCGTGGCATTCTCCACTCCGATATAAGAGTCATAGCCCGGATAGCCGGTCGAAAGTTCCGAGATCACGCCGAAGCCGACCTCGTGGTGGTTGCGGCCGGTGATCAGCGCGGCGCGCGTGGGCGAGCAAAGCGCGGTGGAGTGGAACTGCGTATAGCGCAGCCCCGCATTCGCGATGCGGTCCAACGCCGGCGTCGGGATGACGCCACCAAACGTGCTGCTCACGCCGTAGCCTTGGTCGTCGGTCATAATGAGCAATACGTTGGGTGCGCCCTTCGGCGGCACGACGCGTGGCGGCCACCAGGTTCTGGAGTTCGTGGCGCTTTCCTTGATCACGCCGCCGAATGCCGGCGGGGTAGGCGGCAAATGACGGCCGTCGATGGAAATGGTGGCACTCGGGCTGCCCGGCACGCCGTTGATCACACCCTGTGCGGAAGCGGGCGGCGGCGCGGCCGGGCTGGTTGGCTGCGCCTTCGCCTTGCCCGAAATGAACGAACCTCCGAACGCGGTGGCAAGCGCCGCTTTCGCCGTTGAAAGGAAAAGTTGCCGCCGGTTCATTGTTGTGTCCCTGTTCGTCTTGCGGAGGTTGTGCGACGCGCACAACGGACTCCGATATGGCGCGTGGTGGTCGTGTCGATCGGCGTCACTGCGGCGAGCCAAACTCCGGGTACGCCTGCAGTATCCGTTCTGGATGGCGCTGCCGTCGCAATACACGGTCGTCCGCTTGCGGCGGCGCGATGACGGCGATTCAAGCATGTGTCCGCACCGGCGGACTATGCAGTTTCGGCCTTTGTGAGGCCCGCTACATGCCAGGCGACCGGCGCAGCGTCGCCGACGGCGATTCCCCGAAATGCGCCCTGTACGTCGCGGCGAATCGTCCCATTTCCCAGAATCCATGATCCATCGCGACCTGCGTGACCGATGCGCGCCGGGGATCGGCGCGCATCAGTATCCGTCGCGTCAAATGCAACCGGCGCAGCATCATGAACCGCAATGGCGAGACGCCGAGCTGTTCCTGGCATAAAACGCGGAGTGCCCGTTCGGACACCCCGATACTGCGACAAAGCTCCGGAATCGTCGGTGGATTCTCCAAATTCGCTTCCACGGCTTCCTCGAACCGCTTCGCGACGGATGCGCGCCAGCCGTGCGGAATGTCCTGGCCAACCACCTTACCGTGCATCAGGCACATGATCATCGGCCGCAGCAGCGCATGCTCCAGCGCATCGGCAGCCAGGGGCGATGCGAATATGCCGTCCGTTGTTACGGCCGCGCGGGTGGCGGCCTCGATCACCGACATCAACCAGGCGCCAAGCTGTTCCGGTAGCCGCAATACCTTTCCGCCGGTGACGGCAACCGGGGCGCCGGTAAGCCCGATCGCGGCATTGGCCAGAGCGTCCGCATCCAGCGTCAGCGCTACGTAATCGACCGGTCCGGGGGTCCGATGATGCGATTGCATCCGGGGGCTGAGACACATCCAATCGCCCGGCCGCATTTGCAGGCCACGGACGATCGGCAATGGGGCATTGTCAGTCCACCCGAGAATACCGACCATGTTCGAAGGCATGCTGGTGGTAGCCAGGCGGGGCAGGGTTTCTCGGCCTCGCTGCAAGGTCAGTTGTCCAACCCGGATGGTTGTCAACTCGGCGCGGAAATCCCCACCTGCCAGGAAGGTCAGAAGGCCGTCTCCCCCGCGTATTGCTGCCTGATATTGATCGGCATCGTCGAAGGTTTGGCTCCAGCAGCCAGGAACGCCGTTCTGGGTGAGCACGCGACCGATTCCCCGTTTCATCCACCATGCACGAAACGGTGGGGTGATGCAACTATGAGAGCCTCATGTTGTAATGACTTGTCTTGAATTCTTCATAAGATCGTTTCGATGTACACGCTGCTCCGGATCGAAAACTCTGCGTCGGCTGAGGGCGACGCCAACGAACGTCAGGCATGCAGGCATCAATCACGGGAGCGCTGGCGTCGTGGTGGCGAAAGCACGGATAGGTCCCTGGAGGGGTGACCGGTTTTGTCGAGTGCTGCTATCAGCCTTGCCAACCTGCGCCGTGCCGCGGTTACTGACGTGACCGACCATGCGATCCCGCCTGATGCCACGACCAGCTCAAGCTCGGTCAGGAAATAATGAAAGCTTTCGAAGTTGGTAAACACCTCAGGACGCAATTTTATCGTCTTTGCTGCGCCCTTTGGAGCCCCTTGCTGACGCGATTTCCCTGCCGCCACCAAACGATTCTCCTCGAGCCAGTCGAATGAGTGCTTCCATGCCCTGACTGACATGCGATTCGCGAGGCATGTCACACGAGAGAGTGCGAGGAGGAACGCGGCATGCCGTTTCCCGCGTAATCCTTGCTCGTTCGTCCCGATTAGACCGGACCGAGGTTACCGCACTATGCAGTTTCGGCACGATTCGATTGGCCAGCGCCGCCGCGCCGCGTCTTGTCCGCGCATCGCCACAATGGCATTCCCCGAGACCCCCGCACCGCCGCCGCAGGCGAAGGTGCGGGTTGGTTCAGATGGGCGGAGAGCGGCTGGGCCTTGCAACCAGCCTGGACCGCCCGCGCGGCGTAGACGCCGCTTCGAATCCCGCCACATTTGTCACTCTCGCCCGGCGCCGCCTCGCCCTACATCCCTGCGCGAGCCTGCATCGTCGGGAACAGCGACAATCGATCGGGAGGTGGACCATGCCAACGCCCACAGCAGCGAGCCAAACAGGTGCAGCGGTCTGGCCGGCACGCGGCGCGGCCGGCTGGCTCGCCCTCGCCGCCTCGCCGACGTTCGCGCTGATGGCGTGGATCGCGGCGAACGCTGCGCCCCGAATGGCGTTCTGCTCTTCGGGTTCGGGCATCCTGCCGATCGACGGCATGACCGCGATGTACGTGCTGATGAGCCTGTTCCATCTGTCGCCCTGGCTGAAGCTTGCGTCCGGGCACCGGTAGGTGTGCGTCTGACCGATAACTGAAGGAGACCGACCATGAACCATGCGATCGTTTCTCGCGCCGAGTGGCTTGATGTCCGCAAGGCGCTGCTTATCAGGGAGCGCGCCATGACCCACGAACTCGACGCGCTGCGCGCCGAGCGCCGGCGGCTGCCCTGGGTCAGGATCGAAAAGCCCTATGTCTTCGAGGGGCCGGACGGCGCATGCACCCTCGGCGACCTGTTCCGCGGCCGCAGCCAGCTCGCGATCTATCATTTCATGCTGACGCCGGGTTCGGACAGCGTGTGCCGCGGGTGCTCTTTCATCGCCGATCATGTCGACGCGGCGCGGCAGCATTTCGAGCATGCCGACCTGTCGTTCGCCGCGGTGTCGCGCGTGCCGATTGGGCGGATCGAGGAGGTCAAGCAGCGGATGGGCTGGACCTTCCCGTTCGTGTCCTCGCACGGCAGCGACTTCAACTTCGAGTTCGGCGTGTCGTTCACGCCGGAGGACCTCGCCGCCGGCCGCGCGATCTACAATTACGGCGAGGTGATCCGGGAAAGCCAGGACATGTTCGGCACCAGCATCTTCGTAAAGGACGACGACGGTGCGATCTTCCACACCTACTCGACCCATCGCCGCGGCGCCGAGTTGCTGATGGGCGCGCTCAACTGGCTCGATCTCGTCCCCAAGGGCCGCAACGAGAGCGCCGGCGCCATGAGCTGGGTGCGGCGGCACGACGAATATTGAACCGGATGGCGGCCGCGCCCGAAGCGGGTTGCGCAAGCGCGTGTTCGACGTCTACTCATACGGTCGGTTAGTGGCGCGGTCGATCGCCGCGACCTGGTGCAGCGTCACCAACTCGGCGGCGTGGCGCTGCTGGTGGCGTGCGCACTGGCGCGTCAGGTGGCTAGATCGACCGCGGGAGGCCCAGTTACAGGAAGCGGAGGATCGGCCGACGGCCTGGTATCGATCGCGCCCGCGCGCGAGCCCGGCCGGGCCGTGAAATCAACCCCGACGAGTAAGCCCGCGTCCGCGAGTTATTCACCTGGGCGATCCGGCCGCTGAAATAGAACATGATCTCTCCATGAGAGGCTCAGGACATTGCAAAAGGATTCCGAGAGAGTGGCGGCGCACGCGATAAGGCCGACGCGTGTTCGACCGGGCCGCGTGGAAGACCGGTGATTGAAAGGGTTGATCTTGGTCAAAGCTTTTCGCGTGGGGACGTTTTAATTCTGATACGCCACATTCCCTGGAGGAAACGGACCAATGGTCAGATTTTTAAGCCGGGTTGCGGCCGCGACAATAGTCGTTAGCGCATGTGCAGACGGTGCTCTAGCGGCGGGTGACAATTTCAAAATATGTGCAGCAGCCGAGGACACGGACTTCCTTGGATCCAAGATTGTGATTCCACCCGGCATACTTCTTAGAGTCCTGGGGACAATTGATCGGCAGTCTCACTAAGCCAACGCCAGATTTTGCATGGGAAGAAAGCGACCAACACAACAACCACTATTATGTGGTCACAACACAGGAGGTTGTGCTGACGAAGGCTAAGCGATGTGCCACGACTACCGTCCTAGTTGCAGTATCCCGGGGCGCGGAGCAGCAGTATCGGCTGGTCAGACAGAGGGCCAACTTGTTCTTTCAGGCTCTTGAACCAGAGTCGTATGTGGCAGACCTGATGAAACTTCCGAACCATCTGGGAAACTATCTGGCAATGGGCATTTTGAACGGCACACCTACCGCAGACATCACGTATACCAAGACGATACCCTGAATTGGAACGCTGATCGGCGTAGTGTGTGACCCGGAGATCGTGACGTCGATCGTGGAAGCTAGCGTGCCGGGCTGGCTCCCACCTCCGGCCAGGGCAGGTCTGCCGTCGCTGTGACGGGGCAGACCCCCGGGCGAGGGTTTCGCGTCTTCGCAAGGCCGGCCCGGCCGTCCAGGCATTCCGCTGCTCGGCACTGACGACTGCATCGTTCAGTAGCACGACCGATCGCCAAGCCCACAAGCTGTTGGCGGGGTGTCTGTTGCTTGCGGAAACAGGTTACCGGGAGCGCAGCGCGCTTACGTTGCTGGCATCCGCAGCCGGTCCCGCACGGCCTGGGCGATGAAGCCCGAGCGTGACATGCCCTCCGCTGTCGCCGCGGCGTCCAGGCGCGCCAGCAGCCCTTCGTCCAGGGTGATGTTGGTGCGAACGGACCGGCCAGGCATCTCCACCGGCACCAGGACGTGAGCCGCGATCTTTCCCGACGCAGCCCGTAGCCAGTCGGGCAGCGGTGCATCGGGGGACGACGGTGGGGGAATGTCCTCGCCGGCGTCGAGGGTGACATCGACGTGACCGGCGAGCGCTTCAGCCGCGTTCGTTGCCGCTTCCTGCACGGTATCGCCGGAACTGGTGCAACCGGGCAAATCCGGAAACACAACCCCATACCCCGCGTCAGGGCCGTCGTCCTCGTCCTGTACAATCAACGCCGGGTAGTAGCGGAGCACCATGGAATCAGTCCTTCCGAAGTTTCATGCCGGCTTGGCGCTCAATCGACGCAATATCTTGCCGCTTGAGATCGCTGCCGCCATGCACCGCGACGGTGACGGTCCCTGGCTTTGTCGGATGGCGGAAATGTCGGTGCGATCCCCTTGATCGCACCTCGCGCCATCCATCCGCTTCCAGGGCCCGGATTACGTCGCGCGCCTTCATGCGTACTGAATACACACAACGCCCGGCAGTCTCAAGCGAAGCACGCAATTCCGAGCAACGGCATGGTCGGAACCGACCGGGCCACTGTCATTACCGGATCTTCCACTGACGGAACTCATACCGGCGGCGACCGGGCTCGTCACGACTCGCAATGACGCTCGGCCTCCGGCAGCCGGCCGATCGACAGCCGGCGTGCGCCGAGTCGGAGGCGCGCAAAGCCCGCAGTGTTGCCCTGTTCTTATCGCGCGGACAGGTCGATGATCGCGGCGAACCCCTGCTCCGTGCCGAACGCCAGCCGGGCGCCGTCGTGAACTCCAGGCCAGCGCGGACACCGGGCCGTGTTCCGGCGGCGCCATCGGCAGAACGCGCGAGGAGCCGATATCGGCGATCACCAGCAGCCCATCGGCGAACCCACCCGCCACCATCTCCTGTTGCGGGTGACAGGCCACCTGGGTGCACAGAATGCCGTCGCCGCCGGCCAGCTCCAACGGCGCCTTGCCCATCGGGCCGCCGCCGAAGAACGGCCACAGCACCATCGCATCCGCTCCACTGCTGGCTAGCCACTTGCCGTTGCGGGTGAAGCTGAGCGCGGCGCTCTTCGACGGGTAGCCGCTCATGCGCATGTGCTGACCGTCGGACAGGCGCCAACCATGCAGGGAATTCTCCTGCATCGCGGTGACCACCGCGTCACCGTCCGGATGGATCGCCAGGCCGGTGTGGCTGCCTTTCCACTCCAGCAAGCGCGGCGTGTCGGTCTTCGCCGCCAGGAACCGCAGCGTGGCGCCGTTGTAGTGCGATGCCCCCACCCGCTTGCCCTTCGCGTCGAAGGCGAGGCCGGTGACCGAGGACGGATGCACGAACTCCTTCAGCTTGTGGCCCTCGGCATCGAACAGATGCACCACCTTGCCAACCGCACAGGCGAGCAGTCCCGCCCCCTTGGCCTTCGGATCGGCGAAGCTGGCGACCTGTTCCACCCATCTCATGCCGAAGCGGGCGATGTCGGTGGCGCCGCCGTCCGCGGCGATGCGGCGGAACGCTCCGTCGTCGCCGCCGGAGACGAAACCCGCGGGACCGGTGTCGGTGGCCAGGGCCAGCACTGCACCGTCATGGGCCGGCACCGGATGCCAGATGGAGGTATCCGCCACCCGCACGATCTGGATCGTGCCGTCGCCCAGAGCAAAGGCGACCGAGCCGCTGTCGCGCGAGAACCGCACGGCAACCACAAAGGCGCCGAGGTCGCGGGAGACGCCGCGCTCTTCCAGCAGGAATTTGGCAGTCGCGGTCTGGCTCATGCACCCCTCATTCGATCCTGACGAACCTGCATCGCCCCGTCATGCCGACGGAGGTCGGCATCCACGACTATGCCCCACTCCACAATGGAAGTCGTGGATGCCCACCTTCGTCGGCATGACGGGGTGAGGCGTGTCGGCACGACGGAATAGGCGGCCGCCAGCCTTAACTTGAGTCGTAGCCTGCCCTATCCCGCCGCGCAGCTCTCGAAGCCGCGGCGCAATTGCGGGCGGTTGAGGTTGCGGCCGATGAACACCAGCTTGCTGCTGCGCGGCGCATCCGGCGCCCACTTCCCGATGAAGTCGCCATCGGCAATCATGTGGACGGCCTGGAAGGCAAAGCGCCGGTCGTCGCCGGCGTAACTCAGGATGCCCTTGGTGCGCAGCAGGTCCGGGCCCTTCTCCTGCAGCAGCACGCCGATCCAGGCGTTGAACCGCTCCGGATCGATCGGCTTGTCCAGCTCGAAGCTGACCGAGGCGACATCCTCGTTATGCTCATGCTCGCCATCGCCATCGAGGAAATCCGGGGCCATCGCCAGCACGCGGTTGAGGTCGAACGCGCCGCGGTCCAGCACTTGAGCGATCGGCAGCGCCGCGCGCTCGGTCTGGTGGATCACCGCGAACCGGTTGATCGCGCGCAGCCGCTGCTCGACCGCCGCCAGTTCCTCCGGCGAGACAAGGTCGGTCTTGTTCAGCACGATGACGTCGGCGAAGGCGATCTGGTCGGCGGCCTCGTGGCTGTCATCCAGCCGGGCCAGCACGTGCTTGGCGTCCACCACGGTGACGATCGCGTCCAGCCGGGTCTTGGCCTTCACCCCCTCGTCGATGAAGAATGTCTGCGCGACCGGGGCCGGATTGGCCAGGCCGGTGGTCTCGATGATGATGCCGTCGAACTTGTCGCGCCGCTTCATCAGGCCACCGACGATGCGGATCAGGTCGCCGCGCACGGTGCAGCAGATGCAGCCGTTGTTCATCTCGAAGACTTCCTCGTCGGTGTCCACGACGAGGTCGTTGTCCACCCCGAGTTCGCCGAACTCGTTGATCACCACAGCATATTTACGGCCATGCTGTTCCGTCAGGATGCGGTTCAGCAGTGTTGTCTTGCCGGCGCCGAGATAGCCGGTGAGCACCGTCACCGGCACCAGCGCCGCGTTGTCCGAGTTTGTCGTGTCCACAGTTGTCTCCGCCAATTGTTCTTCGCTCAATTCTCGCCGTCGCAGCCGCGACCCGACGTCGCCCGAGGAAGCCTTATGCCGCCGATCCACGCCGGAACTGTGCTCCAGGGCAAAGGCGTGGATGGCCGGCACAAGGCCGGCCATGACGGGGGTTGGGCCGGGTTCTTTGCTTGTCGTGGCGAATATAGGTGGAGACGGCGCGATCAGCCACCAGCGGCAGCGAGCACCTCGTGCCGCAACGCAGCCACGCGCGCGGCGATCAGCGGAGCGTCGAACTGCCGGGCACGCTCGCGGCCGGCTTGCTTCAGCGCGGCGCGGCGGGCGGGGTCGTTGGCAAGGCTGCGAACAGCCGCCGCCAACGCCGCCGGGTCTTCCGGATCGATGTAGATTGCCGCGTCGCCGGCAACCTCGCGCAGGCCGCCCCGGTCGGCGCAGATCAACGCCGCGCCGCACGCCAGCGCTTCCAGGGCGACGAGGCCGAACGGTTCCTGCCAGCGGCTCGGCACCACGACGATGGCGGAGCGGGTCATGGCCTGGAGCACGGCCTCGCGGTCCTGAAAGCCGAGCGCGCGCACGCCGGCGTGCTCTGCTGCTTGTCGGGTGAGGCGGGCGAAGCCGGTGTCGGGGCTGTTGGCACGGAAGCGGTCGGCGCCGATCATCGCGGCGTGCCAGCCGGGCAGATGCGGCAGGGCGGCAGCGCAGGCGGCGACGAAGATGTCAGGTCCCTTGTCCGGCACGACCCGGCCGGCGAACAGCACCACGTTGTCGCGTGGGGCAGGCAGCGGCAGGGCGGCGAGGTCGATCGGATTGGGGACGACCGCCGGCGGGCGGGGTGGCCCGGCGACGCCATCCAGCAAGCGGCGGCTGAGGTAGTCGGAGACGGTGACGATGCGGGCAAGGGCGCGCAGCAGGCGGGTTCGGTCCGCCGGCGTACGCGCGCGGCGCATGCCCTGCGGATCGTTGTGGAGGAACAGGACGACCGGGAGGTGGCGGAAGCGCCGCGCCAACCATAGCGCGAGTTCGGGGCGGTTGTGCACCTCGATCAGGGCCGGGCGGGCGGCTGCCAGGGGTCCGGCCAAGCCAGCGCCATAGCGGATGTTGACGTTGCCGGGCCACCAGATCGTCGGGCGAACGGCGAGAAAGGGGATGTCGGGGAACGGCGGACCTGCCTGGGGTCCGCCGATCACCAAGGACCGGAAGCCGGGGGCTGCGGCCAGCAGTCGCGCCACCGTGCCGATGGCGCCGACGCTCGCGGGGCCGAAGCCCTCGTGCGGCGGCAGGATGGTCGCGACCAGGGGTTCGGGGGCGGGCGGCATGCGGGCGCGGCTATCGCCCCACCCCAGACCGCTCAAGCGCGCCGCAGCACGAACAGACCCTGCTCGCCGAACAGGTTGGCGAGGCGCGGAGCCCGCCGCCAGGGCGACCGCCGGCCGGCGTCGTCGGCAGCCATCCATTGCTCCACGACGTAGTCCTCCTGCGTGCACAGGTCGAAGAAGTCGCGGATCGTGCAGGGATGGATGTTCGGCGTCTCGTACCAGGGGCGGTCCCAGGTGGGCGTCATCGGCATGCGCCCGGTGCTGATCAACTGCCAGCGCACCAGCCAATGGCCGAAATTGGGGAAGCTGACCACGGCTCGGGTGCCGATGCGCAGCATCTGGCGCAGCACGGCACGGGGGCGCTCGACTGCTTGCAGCGTGCGGGACAGCACGACGTAATCGAAGCCGCCATCCGGGTAGTGCGCCAGGTCGATGTCGGCGTCGCCATGCATCACCGGCAGGCCGTGCGCCACCGCGCGGGTGACCTCGGCCATGTCGATCTCGATGCCACGGGCGTCGCAGCCCTTGGTGCGGAACAGGTAATCGATCAGTTCGCCATCACCGCAGCCGATATCCAGCACGCGGGTGCCGGGCGCGATCATCCCGCCGATCAGCCGCAGATCGACCCGCATGTTCTTGGCAACGAAGCGGATGGGGTCGTGGGTGGTCATGGACGAGGTTGCCCGGGCGCGCTGGTGCCGTTGATGGTGGGCGGGGTTGTCCCCGACCCGGACCGGCAATGCAACCACGGTGGCGGCGAGGTGAGCGCTACACGGCCTCGGCAATCAGGCGGCGGCGCGGGGCGGCACAGCAGCTACAGCCGCCTGAATGCATGCGCGGGCCCGGCGTGGCGGCAGCCTGCGGGCTGGCGTTGCCGCCGAGCGCGGGGGCGGTGAGCATGCGCGGTGCCAGGTCGCCGCAGCCTGGGCAGGGCTGCGGTTGCGCGAACGCCGCCATCGGGTAGCTGTCGCTGAACGGGCCGCAGGTCTGGCAGGCGTAGTCGTAGGTAGGCATCGACACCTCGTGAGGCGGGTGGGGGCTGTGGCGCGATGGTGCCATCAATCGCAGTCACCGGTCCAGAGCGGGGTGCTCGGCCGCCACCGTCGACCGTTGCTCAGCGACGCACCACATTCAAATGTCATTGCGGGTCACTACCGGCTGGCGTCGCCCGACCGGCCACGGATGTTTACGCGCCCCAACCTGGGTCCGCATCGCGGTCCAGGCCTGCGAGCGAAGGAGGGTGCAGTGTCCGGGGTTCGCATTTGCGGCGGTGGGTGCTCGGCGGATGCCCAGGATTGCAGGAGCGGGCGGGCTACTCCGCGAAGTATTTTATCACGGAGATAGAACGAGGGCCACGGTGGGCCACGGAGCCAGTGTGCCGCTTCAGCAGCGGAGTGGCACACTGCCTCCGTGGCCCACCGTGGCCCTCGTTCTATCTCCGTGATAAATGCTTTCTTGCTGCAGAGTGGCAAATACCAAATGCGGTTGCCTTGGAGCAGTTGCTTGTTGGGACCGAGGTGAAATCCAACGGATGGCCAACTGACCATCATGCGGCTCGGTCCATCGGTGTGCATCGGTGTGACTCGGTGGTTCCAATACTTTGCGCGGTTTCGGCGATGGAATGCCAAGGAAGGCATTGGAACCACCGATGCACACCGATGCACACCGATGGACCAGGCGCATCGCGAAGGGGCCGGTCAGCGGCTGGCCCCGGCGTCGTGATTCGTGCTTGCGGAGGGGCGAGACAAGGTTATAGCTTGCCGACCCGATCACCCTCATCCTCGACGCTTCGTGTCTCGACCCCCGGGTCAAGCGCCCGAGGGCAGGCTCTCTCGCGCTCCCGCGGGAGAGGTGGGGGTGTCTGTTATTGTTTCGTATCGGCAGCCAGAGCATTCAAATACTCAGCGACCGGTTCCTCCCATAACCCCGGTTTGGATAGGACGGCGTGACCGGAACCGCCCGGCACATCGAATTCCAGGAAGGTGCCGTGTCCGCCAGCCTTCTGGAACACATCGAAATTGGTCCGGCTGTGCTGGGTATCGTAGAACCAGTCGTGATGGCCGTAGAGCCAGAGCGTTGGCCGATCGAAACGCGCGCCCCGCTCGAACAGAGTGCCGTTAAGACGGCTCGCGGTATCGCAACCGGTTCCTATCCAACCGCCGACAAAATTGATGACGCCATAGATTTCATCCGGATGCATGCCGGCATAGGCGACCGACAAGATGCCACCGCGAGATTGGCCGCCGATCAGGACACGCGACGGAGCAACGTCCGGGCGGTGCCGAAGTGCGGTCATGGCCGCTGCGATATCCTGCAAGGCACGCTCGGCGCCAGCCAGCGACACTGTGAAGTCGCAAGTATAACCTTCTGCGCGATCCGCGGAAAATCCTTCGTCATAGAGACCATCCGATTTGCCTCGGCCGCGGCGTTGCGGGAATGCGACGATCCAACTTCGACTGTTCAGAAAGTCCGCCAGTCCGACATCGAACTGGGTTTCCTTGAACACTGCCGGATTCGTGCCCAGGCCCGTCGAGCCGTGGTTGAACACCGCCAACGGGAACGGCCCGGCGCCATCGGGTTTGAAGATTACCACCTCGAGGTTGACCGGCTTGCCGTCCTCGATCAGCGCAGTTTGCAGAAGATCGGACTTGCCGCGAGTCCATGGGATAATGGTGCCTGGCTTCGTCAGCGCGGCCAGATCGATCTTCGTCATGGACGCCTTGCTGACAATCGTCCCGCGGATGTACGTCGCGCTTAATCCGCCCCGGTCATTGAGTTCGTACGTAGCGGAAAACGCGGGCTTGGAGATGGTGAGATGGCGTCCGGAGATGGTTGCCTCCTGCCGCGACCACTCCCGCCGTATCCCGAACCCGGGATTGTCTCCGATCGCATAAACCACCCGCGCCGAACCATCCGCCATGACGGATTCGACAACCAAGATATGTTTCAGCGTTCCGCCCCAGGCACCGACCCAGACACCGGCCCATTGGCGATGTTCGACGGGATCCGTCTCCACGACCGTCGCCACTTGTGCATCCGCTGGAAGGGGAACGCCGTCCACCAGGACTTCCGCCGCGGAGAGCGGCTTGATCACCGACATCAGGACGATGAGTGCCAGAGGCATCAGGGTCTCATTAAACATCGAAGTCACCGATGGAGTGATGAGCTGATGGCAGGAAACGCCAGCGTATAAGATAGGGCGGCGTTCTGCCAAATTTTGATTCCGTCTGAAGCCTGGAGCCGGGCAGAGCCAGGACATTCCGACCGGGGTCGGCGTCCTCGCAATGACAGTGGTGTTCGTGACATCGTCACTCACGTTGGAATGCGCCTTGAAACGGCGGCCTGTGCTCCACCTCCCTCGGTTTCCCTCTGCGTGCGCCGTGGTAAAAGCTTGCTTTCTGTCAGTGCACACAAGCCCAAAGGGAGGATGCTCAATGTTCCGTCGTGCATTATTGCTTGCCGGGTTCGCCGTTGTTTTCGCCGGGGCGGCGTCGGCGGCGACAGAGAAATTCCACGCCACACTGAGCGCCGCGTCGGAAGTGCCGCCCGGCATGTCGGGCGGTTCCGGCCAGGCGACTATGTCA
The DNA here is from genome assembly GCA_963762885.1 of uncultured Alphaproteobacteria bacterium. GTDB lineage: Bacteria > Pseudomonadota > Alphaproteobacteria > Acetobacterales > Acetobacteraceae > JASHVB01. The sequence goes on along the minus strand of CAVXNH010000071.1, from coordinate 61,529 downwards.
CTCGATACCGTCACCCACATCCTTAGCTACGACGTCACCTTTGCGGGCCTGTCGCCCCCGGTCTCGCAAGCCTACATCAATGGCCCAGCCCCGGCGGGCCGGACCGCGGGAGTGATCATGTCGCTGGGGATGAACCCGACCAATCCTATCCATGGCGTCACGCTCATGCGGCCGGACCAGGAGCAGCAGCTCGAGGCCGGGTTGTGGTATGTGAACCTTGTCAATATGGCCCACCCCGGTGGGGCGATCCGCGGCCAGCTATTGCCGGAGCACTGACCGACAGGACCCGCCTCCCTCCGGTGGCGACCGCCGCGAGCGCCAGTGCCACGCCGTACCCACACCGGCAACGCCGCCAAACACGGCGAGCCGCAGCGTGGCCTGTTGAAGCGACCCATCGGATGCGCCGGCGATTCCCGGAAATGCGACCGCCGCTGCCAGACCGGCGAGGGTGATGCCCGCCATCGGCAGCCCGGCACGCATCGGCCGCAGCAGCCCAGCGCCCACCGCGCGGCCGTTCACCCACAGGCTGTAAGGCGCCACCATCGCCTGGGCGCCGCACCAGACCAGCACCGCCTGCGCTGCGCTGCCCGGCCGCAGCCATGCCACGCCGGCCAGGGTCAACACCATGCTCGCGACACTGCCGGCCAAAGCCCGACCCGCCTGGCCGCGCGCGACAACCGCGACGCCCGCGGGGAACATCAGCATCAGCACCGCCATCAGCGCGATCAGCGGCTCCGCCGCCACGCCGGATGCGCTCCAGGCCGGCCCGAGCAAGCTGTGCACCACGGATGGCAGGCTCAGCGCCATCGCGCCGCACAGCGGCAGCATCAGCATACCGCTGCGCTCCAGGAGCCGGTCCACGGCGGCGCGCAGTGCAACTGGGTCATGCTGGCGCTCCGCCAGCACCGGCAGCATCAGCCGCCATAACGCGGTGGAACACAGATCGCGCACGGTATCGACCAGGCGGAACGCCATGTGGGTCTCGCCCAGCGCAGTCGCACCCGCGGTACCGCCCAGCAGCAGCGCGAACAGCCGGTAGCGTGCCGTCAGCACCAGCGTGCTGGCGGTCAGCGGCACGCCGACACGCAGCAGTGCGCGCACCGGCCGCCAGCGCCACACCGCATGAGGCCGCCAGCCAGCGCACAGCACCAGGGCCAGCGCGCCCAAGATCGAGGTGACGAACTGCTGCAACACCAGCGCCCAGGCGCCTGCGCCGCCGAGCGCCGCCGCGATGCCGGCCGCCGTGCCGAGGCCCTGGCCGACAATCGCTCGTCCCGCCAGCACCCGGTAGGCGCGCCGGCGCGTCAGCAACCCCTGCGCCACGCCGCCGGCGCCGACCAGCGGCAGCGGCAGCGCCAGCAGCAGAGACATCGCGACCAACCTTGTGTCCGCCAGGCTGGCTGCGACCAACCAACCTGCGCCGGCCTGGATTACCGCGCACGCCACGCCCACCACGACCGAGGCCCAGAACGCGCTGGACGCCATGACTTCGTCCACCGCCGGGCGCTGCACCAGCGCATCGGCGAACAGGGCGTTGGCGCCCACCCAGAACATGACGTGCACGGCGACCGCGGCAGCGCCGATGCCGAACTCGCCTGGGCCGACCAGACGGGCAACGATGAACGCCGAGATGAAGGACAGCGTTCCGGCGACGGCAGCCTCCAGCCCGGACCAGAACACGTTGCGGGTTGCCGCCGGCGTCATGCGGCGCTGGCGGTATCGACCCGGCAAGCGTCGTAGGCGTCCACGGAGGCCTCCGGCTTACGCGCCAGTGCGAGGCCTCCCAGCACCGCCACGGCGGGGGCCAGCAGCATGACCCGGCTGCCGTAGCGGTGGTGCGGCGTCGAGAGTTCCCCGGCGATGAAGGCGTTGGCGACCACCGCGAGCAAGACCGTGGCGGCAAAACCGGCGGCGACGTGACGGCGGCGCAGCGCCACCACCAGCACGATTTCGCATCCGGCGATGCCGCTCAACGCCACCACCGTGTCCAGCGTCTGCATCCAGGCCGGCACCACCAGCCGGTTGCCGGTCTGCCGCGCGGCGGCGTAGGCCGCATGCTCCCGGGCGGGAAAATCGCGGGCGATCCATGGCGTTACGGTGATTGGGCAGGCGTGCAGTTCGTCGCCGGTCGCAAAATCGCCGAGCTGGGTGGCGCCGTTATGCAGCCATGCCAGCAGTTCGGTACCGGGCTCAGCGCGGAGAGCCGCGGCGATGATCGCGCTGGCTTCGGCGGATACGCGCTTATGGCCGCCGGCCAGCATGACCGGGCTGTCGGGCCGCCAGAGAAACTGATCCGATGTCGCGGGGAAGCGGTCCAGGTAAGGACATAATCGCCAGCCGGCGTCAGGGCAGTCGCGCCGCAGCACGTCCATGCCGGGTCCGTCGTAGATCACCCGCGCCAGGATGAACATGTTGCCGTAGGGCGACAGCGCTGCGCGGCCATGTCCGGCCAGGTTGACAGCGACCAGCGCAGCCATCGCCAACAGCGGCGGGGCGGCAAGTTGCGTCCAGCCGGAGCACCCGAGCGGCCCAGAGGCCCCCAGCAATCCTCGGAATGGCGTCAGGGCCAGGAGCAATCCCAGCGACAGGGCAACGCTGGATTGCTGCGTGGCGATCATGAAGGCGGCGAACAGCACCAGCCCGATGCGCTCCGATCGGGACAGGCGTTCGGGATTGAACAGCAGGAGGGCCAGGACCAGGATCAGCAGCGGCGTGAAGATGTCCGGCATGAGCTGCGAGGTGAACCACGGCAGCGCGGTGGTCGCGGCGAGGGCCGCGGCAAAGAGCACCAGCCACCAGGGTGAGATCGCCGGCAGCAGGACTCGCCACACCAGGTGCAGCGTGGATGCGGCCAGCAGGGCCTGGACGGCGATGGCCGGCCAGGTGGTGATCGTCAGATGCAACGGGAGAAGGAACAGGCTGTAGAAGATCGGCCGGTCCCAGCCGAGATAATGATGCACTGCCTGCGACAGGTACGTCCCGGTGTCGTCGAAAACGATCGGGTATCCGTTCAGCAGCGCCGGCCATAACAACAGTACGGCCGAGAGGACGATGGGGAGGGGAAACCGCCCCGCTCGCTGTGCAAGCAGCCTGCCCGTGGCCGTGTGGTGCGCGCCGGGCGGCGGGCTTGATGCCACCCTCGGGGTGACGGTGAAGGAGGCAACCGGACGACCTTGCCGGCCCAGCGCGGCGCCTGACGGGCCAGGCTGCCGGGCGTGGGTTCTGTTCGGGCCCCGAGGCATGCTCTCGTGCATACGGCAGAGCCGGGGGTGCCGGACGGCATCGACATGACGCGGGTAGCAGCAGGACTTCTCGAAGCAGCACAGCTCGCACACCAGGTCGGCTGGCGAGGACGCCGCCCGCACACCATCGTAACGCAGCCATCCGCTCCGGTTGCTCGCCATCCCTGCATGGTGCAGGCAGAGGAGTGAACGAAAGTTTTACGCCAGCGCGTTAATCGTTCGTGTCTGCGTCGAAGCAGATGGTCGTTTTTGATCGATCACACGTCCATTTCCGTCATTGCGACCCCGGCGAAGGCCGGGGGAAGCAATCTCCCGCAAAAATGCCGCGAACTCACGCGGGAGATTGCTTCCCCCAGCCCTCTCCCGGCTCGCAATGCCACCGGGACGCCGGGCACGAAGCGTTTGGGGGGGCAGCACTAGCAGATGAACGTATGTGTCCGGCCCCGTCGCGCACCCCGACCACGTGTCATGCGCGGACGCCTGCCATTGCTGCCCCGCCTCAGGTTTTTGGCCAGGCCAGGATCGTTTTCTTGGTTTCCCCGTCGCAATACTTTCGCGCCCAGATATTGGCATCCATAAATTTCGCGACCGGCCCGGATTTCAAATCTTCCGGTTCGTGGAGACGCGGGAGCGGGGCGCCGGTTGCCAGATTGAACACCTCGACGGGCGACAGAAACAGCTTACCCTTGCGGCCGAGTTCGAACAGGTAGCGGCGCACCGCCATTTCGGCCTTGACGAAATTCGTCGTATCAACCGTGTCGTCCTTATGCTTGGGTATCGGTCGCGCGGTGGCCATCGCAGCACCAGGCGTTGCGCCCGTATGCGCGGGGGCGCCGCTGAACCTGACCCCCGTCGCAGTTTTCGGGGCTCCGCCTCCCAACGATTGCAGCAGTTCGGTCATGGCATCCCGATGCGCGCGATAAGCGCGGCCTGCTTCGACCATCCACCGTATTAAATTAAGATTCGCGAGGCGCGACGCCGTCTGCGCGCTACCGGTTTGCGGCAACTGATACTCCGGATGCCATTGCACGCCGATCACCGGTGCACCGTGCTGGCTTTCAACCGCCTCGCTCGTATTGAGGGCGGACGGATCTTTGGCAACGACCGTCAGCATGTTGTTCGGCACCACCTCGAACGGTTGCGGAGCCAGGCCGTTGCGAGTTCCCATGGACGCCGTGCGGACCACGGCCCAGTGCACGCTGTTCACCTGCATCGGAGCCAACTGCTGTGGCGGCGTGTTCGGCAAAGGCGTCCGGCCCGTTGCATGTCCCAGCATGGAATCAGGCCGCATGGTCAACGGATGTTTGAATTCCGTTTTGACATTGTTCATGTTGCCGGCATGACGAAACCGGGCCGGGTCGTTCGATCCTTGGCCCAGCATCTTACCGTCCGCACCGATCGCGGCGAGTTCCACGGTCGAACCGCCATAGTTCTGCACCAGCCGCCATGAACCGCCGCACAGCGCAAGAATAGGCATTCCCAGTGTGCGGGCCTGCTCGATCAGGTTCAGCTCGGACGTTGCCCGATTGGTGGCGTAGGTCGCGGTGTTGCCTTGCGCCGCGTTGGTCACCGGCTGGCCGACGACCGGTATCTGCGTGTCATTGGCGTGCGGTCCGCCGGGGATCACGAGCAGATCCATGTCCGACAGTGGCCCTTTGCGGAGCCCGTTGGCCGTAGGCGCACCTTGCCAGTCCAAAGTGTAAACCTCGACGTCGTTCGTCAATTGCTCGTGGTTGAATACGGCGAGGTCGCCGAGATGGGCCTCGTTATTCCCATCACGCCGCCAGGCCACGCCGACTTTGACTTTAGCCATGCTGCGTCCCCCACTTTCAAACAACATCACCCCAAACGTCATGGCCGGGCTTGACCCGGCCATCTGTCGCGGCACCGTGCTGCATGGGTGGCCCGGTCAAGCCCGGCCATGACGGTTGGGGTAGTCACCCTTGCGAGCGCTTGGTACTCCAGTGCCTCACAGGAAAGATTGTAGATGCCAACAAGCACAAGTGGCGTCACATCTGCGTAAACCGTCGTGATAAATGTGCTAATAGCCTGTGCAGAGCATGCCACGACTGTCATTGCGAGTTGGCCACCGTCCGGCGGTGGCCGACCCGCCCTGAACGAAACTGCGGTGGTGCCCGCCCCCCACGTCATGCCGACGTAGGTCGGCATCCACGACTTTTCTCGCCGCACGCAGCATAGTCGTGGATGGCGGGCCTTCGCCCGCCATGACGTGGGAGCCGGGCAACACGGGTTGTTTCTTGCGAGGTGGGCAATGACAGTCGTCTTCGCGGCGTTTCCACACGGGGGAGAAGCGCTCTAGAATCCGAACGCTACCCGCTTGTCGTTGCCCCGCCGCAAGTTGCGATACCGCGCCAGCGCCAGCAACGGGAAATATAGCCGATAGCCATGGTAGCGCAGGTAGAACACGCGCGGAAACCCTACCGCGGTATAGGGCAACTCCGACCACTCCCCGTCCTCACGCTGGGTCTGCGCCAGGAACGCCACGCCGCGCGCCACTGCCGGATGAACCGCCGCGCCCGCCGCCATCAATCCCAGCACGGCCCAGGCGGTCTGGCTCGGCGTGCTCTCCTTGTAGCGGCCGTGCGGAGCGTCGCCGTAGCTTTCCTCATCCTCGCCCCAGCCGCCGTCGTCGCGCTGAACCGAGGCGAGCCAGTCCACCGCCCGCGCCACCATCGGATCATCCGGCGGCACGCCGGCAGCGTTCAGCGCGCACAGCACCGACCACGTCCCATAAATATAGTTCGTCCCCCACCGCCCGAACCAACTCCCGTCCACCTCTTGCTCCCGCCGCAGGAACGCCAGCGCGCGGGCCATCACGTCGTCCCCCGCCTGCATGCCGATCTGCGCCAGGAACGACACGCAGCGCGCCGTCACATCGGACGTCGGCGGATCGAGCAGGGCGCCGTGGTCTGCGAAGGGGATGTGGTTGAGATGGAGGTGGGTGTTCTCCGGCTCGAACGCGCCCCAGCCGCCGTCGGAGGACTGCATGCCGACGATCCACTCGCGCGCGCGGTCGATGGCGGTGGCGTAGGCCGGATCGCCGTTGCGATGCAGCAGCATGCCGACCACGGCGGTATCGTCCACATCCGGATAGTGCGGGTTGGCATACTGGAACGCCCAGCCGCCGGGACGCAGCCCGGGGCGGCGCACCGCCCAGTCGCCCACCACGTCGAGCACCTGGGTCCCTCCCAGCCACGCGCAAGCGGCATCGGTGCGGGCGCCGGCTTCCGCCATGGCGTGACCGGCCAGGCCGGTGTCCCACACCGGCGACAGGCATGGCTGGCAGTAAGCGCGGTCCGGTTCCTCGACCAGCAGCTTGCGGACCGCGCTCCAGGCGATGGCAGCGTCGGGGTGGTCGGCCGCGTAGCCGAGCGTATCGAACATCATCACGCTGTTGGCGATCGCCGGGTAAATGCCGCCCAACCCGTCATCGCCGTTCAGCCGTTCGGTCACGAAGGCCACCGCCTTGCGGATGGCGCTGTCGCGGCCGCGGCGCGGAAACCACGGCTGGGCCACACGCAGGACGGAATCGACGCCCTTGAAGAACCGCCCCCAGACCGAGCGGTACGGCCCCCGGATCCAGTCGCGCACCTGGTCCGGCGGCGTGCGGAACAGCTCCTGGATTTGCACGTTGCGCGGGTTTCGCGCGGTCGGCTGCAACGCCATCAGCACCAGCAGCGGCACGATTACGGTGCGCGACCAGTACGACACCTTCGACAGGTGGAACGGAAACCACAGCGGCAGGTGCATGATTTCCAGCGGCATGACAGGCACCGCCCGCCACGGCACCTGGCCGAACAGCGCGAGCTGCGCCCGGGTGAAGACATTGCTGCGCTCCGCCCCGCCGGCATCGAGGATCGCGGCGCGGGCACGGGCCATGTGCGGCGCGTCCGGGTCGTCGCCGATCGCCTTCAGCGCGTAATACGCCTTCACGCTGGCCGACAGGTTGAATACACCGTCGTGGAACAGTGGCCAGCCGCCATGGTCACCTTGGATCGAGCGCAGGTAGACGCCGATCTTCGCCTCCAGCGGCGCGTCGATACGGGCCAGAAAATGTTCCAACAGCACGTATTCGGCCGGGATGGTGGCGTCGGCCTCCAGCTCGAATAGCCAGTGGCCGTCGGGGTGCTGGCGATGCGCGAGGGCATCGGCGGCGCGCCGCACCGCTTCGGCCAGCGCGTCGTCGGTCAGGTCTTGGGTGATGAGCGTGTCTGGCATGCTGGGTCAGGCAGGAGCAATGTTACGGTCGGCGCGTTGGCCGGATCTGATGGCACCTTGGAGGGAGGCGGGCAACCCGGGGAGCGGTCTGATCGCTGGGGCCATGCGGATAAGTTGGGCGTAGCTCAGGGATCGGTTGCGAACTAGGAGGAAGGGGCACAGCCCAAGAGAGCCAACAAGAGTTGACTTGAGGAGGTTCTTGGCCCCCTGTCTTTGACCAAGGCGTCGCGGCCTTCCGGTGCGCGGTACGAGAGGGCCACAGCCACACCCGACAGTGAGGTCTCGAACTTTGGTGGCTGGCTCCGCGACCAGAGAACCAAAGCAGCCATGTTCGTGCCCGAGCTGGCGAAGTCAGCGAAAATCTCTTCCGTCGCCATTTACAATATAGAAAGCGGCAAGGGTCAAAAATCCTCAGGCTGTTAAGAGGGATTGACTGGCAATGGCGCTCAAGCAGGTGGTTCCGCCAGACGTTGTCGAACAGGCTCAGCACAGAGCCTGACGCCGCGGAATCACGACGCCGCCGACACTACCACGCAAGCGGTGGACGCGATGGACGGTTGGGTTGGGTTGGGTAGCCCGCCGTAATATCGATCAACGCGAACCCTTCCTTCCGCATCGCATCGGCAAGGCGGTCGTCTAGCGTAATCACCTGCAGCGATGCAGGTCGGCGTTCAGCGGCGACGAACGCCGCGGCATCCCAGAAAATCACCGGGCTTCCCGGCGCTCCTTGGTCAGAGCATCGACCCCCGACATGCCGGCGCGCACGCGCGGCGGTTTGCTGCTCAACAGGGCAAGCGGTAGATCGCTACGGCGTGGCCGGTACGACGCCGTCGCGCAGCAGTCGCGACAGCCTACCGTCCAGCGCTTCGTGCTCAGTGCCGGTGACAGGCTCGAGCCGCGCGACAGGGCGTCCCCGATCGAGGATGAGCACCGACGAGCCGGCTTTGAGATCGTCGATCAGCGCGGTCAGGCTGTTCTTGGCCTCGGTGATGCTGGCGGTTTTCATCGGGCTATAGTGGGCTGTTGCAGCAGGTTGTTCAAGCTTTGAGCACGATGCTCACGGATCGTTCGCCACTCTCGCACGCCAAACGATCAGGTTGCCATCCAGGTTTTCGTGTCTGGCGAAATCAGACCCGATCCACTGGGGATCTCGGTGACGGTCGAGGAGTTCTACGTCGACTGAGCAGCCTGGGCTGTGGCGGCAGGCCAGAGCGGGCCACGCCGATCAGGCAGCTCACCGTCTGGGGTTCCGCTTTTCGCGCCCCCCAGGCGGCCATCGTCCGACGGTTCGGCGATCGCGATGTAATTCCTCACGCCCATCTCCTTCACCGCTTCGGAGGATACTCCCACAGCTTCCGTGACCCTCCGTGGCTCTCGTTCTGCCTTGTTAAAAGCTTTGCGGTGCCGCCTTCACACACAAGCGATGCACGACAATCCCCGGTCACCCATCAAGGCAAATGCGATCGCGCGGCGCCACTCCCCTCACTCCTCCGCCCCCGCCTCCAACAACAACGCATAACGCTCGACCAGCCAGACCGCGCGTTCGAACTGGCTTGTCATGCGATAGACCACCTCCTGGTTGTCCGCCTGCACCAGCCGCCGGCGCAAGGCGTCAACCACGCGGCTGCGGTCGGAACTGATCTCTTTGAGCAACTCGATATCCTCCACCGCCCCACTGCTCGCGGCGTCGTCGGTGCACATCAGCACCGCGCCCAGACCCTGCGACAACGTGTCGGCCAGCGTAGCGGTCGCTCCGGGCGGCAGTCCGGCGCGAGTCCGGGCGATCTGGTGCACCGTCTCGTACAACGACCGCAGCACCTCGTTCCGCGCCTGCAAATTGGCCAGCCGATCCAGCATGACGCGCGGCAGCGCCGCCACGGCGCCGTCGTTGGACCCGGCAATACTGCCGAGAAACCGAGCGATGTCCCCGCACAGGTGCGCGACGCTGGCGGCGGCGACGTCATCGGGTTGCTCCAGCGCCGGCGCCAGCCGCGCCGACACGCGCGCCTGTTCCTTCTCTGCCAGGATCAGCGCGATGTCGGCATCGCCCACCGCCGCCTGATAGATGAATTGCAGCCGCGCCAGGCTCTCCGCCTCCAGGGGCGGTGCGACGGCAGACAGCAAGCGGCGGATCGGGCGGGCGGGGATGGCGCAGACCGCCAGCGCCGCCAACTGGCAGGCCAGGTAGACCAGCGCGAGTTGCCGGCCGGGATCGTCCGCCATCTCTTGCACGGTGCGCAGCAGCAACGGCCAGCCGGTCAGTTCCTCCACCAGCACCAGCGGCAGCACTACCGCGACGCCAAGCAGCTTGGTGAGCCCCTGGAACAGCACCAACTGCCTCTGACTGCCGCGTGTACTGCTCCCCATCAGCACCACGCTGACACCCGACCCAAGGCTGGCCCCCAGCACGAGCAATGCCGCCCCCTGGATCGGCAGCAGACCAGCCTGCGTCGCGGAGATCGCGAGAATTGCCGTGGCGGACGAGGACTGCGTGAACAACGTGACGATGCAGCCCAACAGGAACGCGACCGTGCCGGAGGATTCCGCCAGAGCCACGGCGCCCGACGCGGCACCATAGGTGCGGAACCCCGCAGTTCCGGCACGCAGCAACTCCAGTCCGAGGAAGAGCAGGCCAATCGCCAGCACCACTTCCAGCACCTGCCGCCGTGTCGTTCCGCTGGACCGATCGATGTACAGCCAGATGCCGGACAGGCCGAGCGCCAGCAACGTCACCAGCCGCAGATCGATCGCTGCGACGGCTACCAACGCCGAAGTGCCGAGGTTGGCCCAGAGCAGCAGGGGCATGGCCGCGGTCATCTGCAAGAGGCCGGCGGTGACGATGCTGACCAGGATGAAGGTGATGCCGTTGGCGCTCTGCAACAGAACGCCCGAGGCGACGCCCACAATGGCGACGAGCAGCGGATTTTGCATGTGCCCCGACACCGCCTGGCGCAACGGCCGGCCGCCGATCTGCACCATGTTCGCCGACAGGCTTCTGATGCCGGTGAAGAACAGCCCAAGTCCGCCAAGGAACGACGCGATCGCGTCGATCCCGGTCATAGCCGGCAGCCCGGGGTCGGGCCGCGGTGCATAATCGCGATCGTGGAATGCCCGATCAGGCCAGCGACGCCAGCGCGCTCGCGCGATCGGGGTAGATTTCCAGCAGCGCCGTCAGGCCGCTGATCTCGAGCACGTCGGCGACCGCCGCTTGCAGCCCGCAGAGAGCGAGGCGTCCGCCGGCCGCCCGCAAACGTTTCAACGCCATGATCACCACCCTCACCCCGAGGCTGCTGACATAGATGACGTCCGAGAAATCGAACACCAGCCACGGGGCGCCACCCTCGATCGCCGCCAGCACGTCGCGTTCAAATCCGGCATAGGTGGCGACGTCCAAGCGGCCACCGGGTTGCAGAATATTGACTTCCATCGGCTCCCCCTGGTCGGGCGGAGCATTGCGTGGCGGCCTGTCGATGTCCAGCGGTGTGAATTGCAGGCGATGCCGGCACGGACCGCCCCAACCGTCATGGCCCGGCTTGAGCCGGCCATGACGGTTGGGGCGGCCGAAGCCCCCCTGCAGGAGCTTCGGCTGCCAGAATCAGCCCTCCGCCCCGAGCTGCGCCGCGGTGATCGGCTGGCGGATGATGATGAGGTAACCGACCGCGCAGACCAGCCCCACGCCGGCGCCGAACAGCAGCGCCGGCACGAAGGAACCGGTGCCCTGAACGATGAAGCCGGTGATCATCGGCGCCAGTGCGCCTCCCAGATAACCCCCGAAGTTCTGCATCGAGCCGAGCGAGGCCGTGCAGTTCGCCGGCGCCGCCACCGAGGCCATGGCCCAGGCCGACGACGTCGACACATAGCCCAGGAACATCGCCGCGGAGATGAACGCGATGGCCAGCGCGTTGCTGTCCACCAATGCCGCCGCGATGGTGCACAGCGCCATGCCTGTCAGTGCGGCGGCCATCGGGTATTTGCGGCTGTTCAGCGGGGTCAACCCGTGATGCAGCATCAGCCGGTCACACAGCCAGCCGCCGAACAGGCTGCCGAAGATGCCGGCGATGAACGGCAGGGACGAGGCCCAGCCGGTCGCCTTGATGCTCATGTGCCGCTGGAGTTCCAGATAGCCGGGCAGCCAGGCGGTGAAGATCCACGTCAGGTAGATCGCACCGAAGAAGCCCATGATCATGCCCCAGGTGGTGCGGCAGGCGAACAGCCGGCGCCATTCGCCCATCGTCACGCGCTCGCCCTCGCCGGTCGTGTCGTCCTCGGTGCGGTAGAGGTTCTCCTGCTCCGTCAGGGTGATGCTGCTCGAATTGCGATAGATGGCGTACCAGATCGCCGCAACCACCAGGCCGGCGATGCCCATGATGCCGAACATCCAGCGCCAGCCGAACTCCAGCATCAGGAAGGTCAACAGCGGCGCCGAGATGGCGGTGCCGAGCGTGGAAGACGTGTTCCAGATGCCGGTAGCGGTGCCTCGGTCGCGCCCGCCGAACCAGTCGCGCACGACGCGGGCGGAGCTGGGGAACTGCGGCGCCTCGCCCAGCCCGAGCACGGCGCGCACGACGACGAACTGGCCGAAGCCGGTGACCAGCCCGGCCAACGCCTGGGCCAGCGACCACAGCGCCAACGCCCCGGTGAGCAAGCGGCGCGGGCCGAACCGGTCAACCATGCCGCCGGCCGGCAACTGGGCGAAGGCGTAGGCCCATAGGAAGGCGGAGAGCAGTAGCCCCATGTCCGCGACGGACAGGCCGAGGTCGTGCCGGATCAGCACGTTGCCGATCGACAGGGCGGCGCGGTCGACATAGTTCACGCAGCCGGCCAGCACGAGCAGCGCCAGCGCCGTACGCTGGATGCGCTTGAGGCGCTGCGAGCGTTCGACGGGCGGTGGCAGGACCGCGGTTGGCAGCCTGGACGTGCCTTCCATCGTTAAATCTCCTAACTGGTCGCTGCGGCGGGCGGCGACGTGCGAGCCTCGACCACCGGCACGCAGCCGTCATTGAGCCAGATCAACGCTTCGAGTGAAAACCGCCGACCGTGCCTTCCGTTCCGGCAGCCCAGACGCAAAAAACCGAGCCTGCCGGTTTCCCGTTGCACGCTGGGGGCGCCGTGATGGCTGGCTGCGGGCTTGAGCGCCGCGCGACAGTCGCCGCATCATGGCGGGACGCGCCGTGCGGCGCGCACAACCAGGCCCGGGGACCGTCCATGCAATTGACCGACGAAGAAAGCGCCATGCTGGCCGGCGCGGCCGGCCCCGCGCGGCAATGGGCGATCGAGCACCAGATACGCGTGGGCCGCTACCTGGGCGCGGCCGACTTCGTGCCGGTGTCGCAGGCGCACATCATGGCGGATACGGAATCGCTCGGCCTGGCCGGCGTGGAATGGCTGGAACGCCTCGCCGCCATGCCGGAGGACCAGTGCCGCGTGCGCATCCCCACCATCACCGATCCGCGCGGCACCGATTTCGCCGCCGCGGCGCGGCTGAAGCAGCAGGACTGGATGCTGGCGCTGGAACGCCGAGCCATTGCCGCGCTCCAGGCGATGGGCATCCTGATGACCGACACCTGCGTCAACTACCAGACGATCATGCCGGCGGTCCGCGGAGAGCACATGGCATACGGCGACACCGGCGTGGTGATCTACTCCAACAGCGTGCTGGGCGCGCGGTCGAACTTCGAGGGCGGCCCCTCCGCCCTGGCCGCCGGACTGACCGGCCGCACGCCGCGCTACGGCTACCACCTGGACGCGCATCGCCGCGCCACCCTGCTGGTGCGCGTCGTCCATACGCCTCGCGCGCTGCACGACTGGGGCGCGCTTGGCGGCGTCGTCGGGCGGCTCGCCGGCGACTATTGGCAGGTGCCGGCGCTTGTCGGGCTCGACCGCGTGCCGGGGTCCGACGAACTGAAGCATTTCGGCGCGGCGCTGGCGAGCTATGGCTCCGTCGCGCTGTTCCACATCGACGGCGTCACGCCTGAAGCCCACCGCCTGTCCGACGTCGCCGACCCCGCCATGCCCGTGCGCGCCACGGTCGGCGAAGCGGACGCACGCGTTCCGCCAAGCCTATAACGGCCGCGTGGACCAGGTGGACGTGGTGGTGTTCTCGGCCCCGCAACTTTCGCTACTGGAAATGCGCTCGCTCGCCGACATGCTGGACGGACGCCAGGTCACCGTGCCCTTGCTCGCCGTCACCAGCCCGCAAGTAAAGCCCGACGCCGACCGGCTGGGCATCACCGCACGCATCGAGGCCGCGGGCGGCCTGGTCCTGTCCGGCATGTGCTTCTACCAGAGCTACGCACGCGAAATGGCGGAGGCGAACGGCTGGCGAAGCCTGGCGACAAATTCGGCGAAGCTGACCAACATCCTCGGCGGCTACGGCTATCGCCCCGCGCTGCTTTCCATGGCAGCCTGTGTCGAAGCGGCATGCCGCGGGAGGATCGATCCATGACCGAATTTGTGGCGGACGCCGCGATGGGCGCGCGCGTCCGAGGCCGCGCGCTGGTGGCGAAGGACGGGTTTTCCGCCCGCTATGACCTGGACCGCCAGCACGGTGTGTTCTCGCGCCCGGAACATAAATTGGCCGGCCAATCCTACGTCGATCGCGTGCTGGTGCTGGATGCGGCCAAGGGCGGCGTCGCAACGGCGTGGATGCTGTACGAGATGCGCTCGCGTGGCGTGATGCCGGCGGCCCTGGTGCTGAACGCGGTGAACCCGATCATGGTGCAGGGCGTCGCGCTGGCGGATTTCACCATGATGTCCGGGTTCGCCGTGGACATTACGCAAGCCGTGCCGGACGGCGCGCTGGTCGAGGTGGACACGGAAAGCGATCCACCCTGCCTGAGGCTGTTGGCGGAAGCCTGACCCGGCCATGAGCGCGACCGTCTCCATCGCCGCGGAACCGCGGTTGGCAGATTATGGCCCAGGCATCGGTGCCGCGTTGTCGTTCAGCGCCGCCGACGTGCTGAGCAAGGTGGTGTTTGCCTCCGGCATGGATGTGCTGTCGCTGATCACGTTGCGAGGCATTCTTGCGGCCGGCGTGTTCTGGGTGTGGCTGCGCGCATCGCCGCCGCTGGTGCCGCACTCGCCGCGCGCACGGCTGATCAGCATCGGGTTGGGTGTGCTGTTCGCCGCCAACATCTTCGGATTGCTTTACGCCATCCAGGTCTTGCCGCTGTCGATCGCCATCCTGGCGTATTTCGTCTATCCGCTGGTGACCGGCATCGCCGCCGCCGCACTGGGGCTGGAACGGGTCGGCTGGCGCAGCCTGGCCACCGCGGTAGCGGCATTCTGCGGCCTGGCGCTGATGCTCGGCACGCAGCCGGCGGCGTTGGCGCCGATCGGATTGCTGGCAGCGTTCGGCGCAGCGATCTGCCGCGTGGTCGGGTTGCTGGTGACCAGGGTCGCGCTGGGCGGCACCGATGCGCGGGTGACCACGTGGTCACTCGCTGGGGCCGGCGGCGCTGGTGTTCGTCGCAGCCTCGTTGTTCACCCAAACGTTCAACCCACCACTGACCACCGGCGGCTGGGTGGCGTTCTTCGGCATGGGCGTGACGACCACGCTGTCCACGCTATGGATCTACGTCTCCACGGCGCGCGTTGGCGCATTCCGCACCGCGCTGACGATGAACCTCGAGCCGGTGCTATCGTCGCTGTTCAGCTTCGCCTTCCTGGGCGAGGCGGTGACCGGTCTGCAACTGGTCGGCGGTGCGATCATGGTGACGGCGCTGTGCGCCTATAACCTCTCTCGTTTGGCGGGAGTTGAGGTGCGTAAGCACCCAGGGTGACGCATGCCGCAGCAAGGCATTCCGAATCGCTCGTCGTGCAGCGCAGGTGCTACTGGCATCTGGTATATTTATAAGAGAAGACCGCCAAGACGCAGAGATCGCAAAGACAGCGCGATCGCATTCGAACCGCGCAGGCGCCCGCGTGATGATACGCTGTTCGTCCGTCCGGATCCGGGCAACAAAAAGCAAGGACTTTGACCACAGATAAGCCGGGATGCACACTGATAAGGACGGATGTTCGGTGACAGCGCCACGAACGGGGCCACACATATGCCCACAGAATTGGTCATCCGGACTTATCTGTGTGCATCCCTGCTTATCTGTGGTTAAAATGCTTGCTTGCTTTGCAGTACGATACTCAGGTCTTTGGCGAGGACCCGTTATATTCCGACGTAATCGGGCCGTCCAAATGCGATTGCCCTGATCGCGCGGCGTCCTGCTTGGCGATCTCTGCGTCTTGGCGATCTTCTCTTATAAATATACCAGATGCGAACGACTCCTGCGGTGCCCGAGCGCGCACCAACAAGAGTGCGGCGCCGCCCACGGCACTCAATGCACCACCTACGCCGCCACCACCAGCGGATCGGCCAGATACTGCGTGTTGCCGCCGAGATGCACTTCCAATTCAAACGGCCCGTTGAACGCCGCGAAAATCTCCGCCGGGAGCCTGCCGTCCCCATCCGTCCAGCGCACCCCTGTCTCCGCCTCGAACGCATGGAAGCCGTCGGCTAACCGCGTATCCTCCGCCTCGACCACGATCATGCGCGCCCCCCGTCGCAGGATCACGCGCCGGACCGCCACGCCCAACGAACGCGGATCGCGCGCCAGCCCGAGTTCCTGCGGCACTCCAGTTCGCGAGACCACGCGCACGCAGCCGGGCCGTGCGCGCAAACGGAACAAATGCGCCGAGCAGCACGACCACGCGGCATCCACCCGCACCCCATCGACCAGCAAATGCAGGTCCGGATCGCCGGTCACCGGCAGGCCCGGGCGAGGCCCGGCACGTTCCAGCAATCGCTGCCACGCCGCATCCACCAGCGCCCCGCCGGTCAGCACCGGCACGCATGGCAGCAGCGGCGGCAGGCCCCATGCGCTGTTGGCGTTGGCAAACAGCCAGCGATTACCGTCGTCGCGATAGCTCTCCGCCGGCGCGCCGTTCGCCAGCAGCACGTCGTGACCGTCCAGCTCGACGTGATACAGCGCGACTTCCTGCGCGCGATCGTCCCACAGGATCGAGCGATGATTGACCAGGAACTCGACCGGTATCAGCGCTCCGTCGATCCACAGAGCGTGGCCCTTGGTAACGCGCAGATCGTGGTGCGGCACGTTGGGCGCCAACGCTCCCTTGCGCACGATCACCGGCGTGGCCGCACTGCGCCGGCCCCTTGCCGCCAGCACGCGTCCGACGCCGATCCACACGATGGGACGCACCGCGCCACGCGCCGTCAGCAGCCGGTCGCCGACCGCCAACTGCTCCACCGGGACCTCGCCATCCGGCGTCGCCAACCGCGTGCCGGCGCAGAAGCACAGCACGGTGACGTCGGCGCCCCCCGCATTGTCGCTGACCGCCTGCACCGTCCCGCTGACGCCGAGGGACAACGGAAACGACGCACTGCCGCCCAAAGGCGCGGTGTAGTTCAGCATGCCGTCGCCGGGGTACGAGACGCTGCTGGGGGCAACGCCACGCAGGTCGATGGTCTCGTTCTCGGCGAAGCCGGGTACCGAGCCCGCCATGCTCGCCGTGCTGTCCACCACCAGTTTGGCGCCGCTGCCGGCGAACACGATCGTCTCGTCGCTCGCCAGCGTGCCGGCGAGTTCAAGCGTGGCGCCGGCATCGAGCACGATCCCGAGGCCCAGCGTATTGTCGCCGGTCAGTATCCACGAGGCGCCCGGATCGACAACGACCTGAGAGAAATTCAAATACTGGCTGCCGAGGCCGCCCAGGGTTCCGGTGCCGCCGCTCGCCAGTTCCAGCGTGCTGGAGGAGCCGGCGCCGCCATCGACGATGCCGTCGAACTTCGCGCCCGGATCGACGATCAGCAGGTTCAGAATGCCGCCGCCGAACTCGACGGCGTCCGTCGCGCCGACGATGGTGCCGGCGTTCTCCACGGTCCCGACAGCGCCCGAAATGTTGATGCCGTAGCCGGCGCCGACAATGGTGCCGGTGTTGGTTACCGACCCGCCACCTGCCAGCAGAACGCCGCTGCTGTTGGCTCTGGTGCTCTCGATGTATCCGGCATTCACCACGCTGCCGGACGTCAGGTTCAACCCGTCCTTGCCGCCGATGACCGTCCCGGTACTCTGGTTCGTCACGTAGGTCGCGCGCGCTATGCCGTAGACCGAGGCGCTGATCAGGCCGCCGTTGACCACCGTGCCGTCGTCGATGCCATAGCCGCTGCTGAAGACGGTGCCGCCCGATTGGTTGGTGACGATCCCATCGGTGGTCAGTTGAATGCCGGCGCCTTGCATGTCGCTGGCGAAGATGGTGCCGGCGTTGACCACGCTGGTGGCTTCCACGCCACGATAGCCGACGATCGTGCCGAGGTTCTGGTTATAGACCGACGCCGACGACGCACCGAACACGCCCCAGCCGGACGCGCTGAGCAAGCCGTCGTTCGTCACGCTGACGGCGAGTTGGACGGCGTTGCCGGGATTGCCGCTGGCGGTGATCGTGCCGCCACTCTGATTGGTCACCGAGCCGCCTTGCAGCAGCACGCCGAACGACACGCCCTCGAGCGTACCGCTGTTGGTCACCGTCCAGGTCGTGATGGCGGAGGGCCCGTACAGCGCGAAGCCGGAACTGGCCAGGATCGTGCCGGTTACCGTCACGGGGTTGTCCGCCGCCTGGGAGACAACGATGCCGCTGGTGTAGCTGCCGCTGATTGTCGTGCCGCTCATACGAACATTCCACCGCCGTGCGGCTTGACGCTTGTGTGGTCGTGCCGTGTCGGCATCGTCGACTCGCAACAGGGTTGTGGCGTCATACTTCGCACACGAAGTGGTTGCGCCAAGGTATCCGCTGCGTCAGATCGCCATCACCACGGTGTGACAAATGCGCCAGGGGCTTGGCCGCGAAGCGGACCAGGGGGTGGCAGACCCCCCTGACGGGTCCAGCGCCTGCCCCGGCGAAGGCCGGAGGCGGCGCCCTGGCCTTGCTGCTACCCCGGATGCGGGTTCGCCGGGGCCGTCGCCTGGCCCGTCGTGCGTCCAGGATTTCAGCGTCTCCAGGTAAGCAATCACGTCGCGCCGGCGCACCGCATCCGGCAGGCTGAACGGCATCTGCGCCCCGGGAATGAAGTGCTGCGGCCCGGCCAGCCACTTGTCCAGCGTCTCGGCGTCCCACGTGATCCCGGCCTGCGCCAGCGCCGCCGAATACGGGTAGCCGGGCACGCTGCCGGCCCGCCGCCCCACCACGCCATCCAGCATCGGCCCGGTCCTGTTCTGGTCCGTCGCGTGGCAGGCGCTGCACACCGTGGCAAACAGCGTGCGGCCGGCCGTGGGGTCGGGCGGCCGGTTGTCGAACCTGGCGAGGTCCTGCGCACCCTCCGGCTGGTGCGATTCGAAGAACGTGTAGGACAAGGTGATGTCGCGCACGTCCTTTGCATCGATGTCGGTCTCCATGCGCGGGTCGACGAAGAAGTCGACCGGCATCTCCACCTTCTGGTGCGGCCCGAGGCGTTCCTCGGTGAAGCAGAAGCACTCGATCTTCTTGAAGTAGAGGCCGACCTTGTCGGGGCTGACGTTGAACGTGGCGTGGCCGACGATGGCATGGTCCGTCAGGTTCTCGGCCTCGAAGAACACCAGCGCCTCCTCGCCCAGATGCACGGATACGCTGCGCTGCACCGGGACGAAGCGCCACGGCATGCCCGGGGCGACGTCGGTGTTGAACGACACCGTGACGGTGCGGGCGGACTGGAGGGTGTCGTTGGACGCGACGCGCTCGGTGGTGCCGAACGCGCCAGTAGCCTGGCAGAACAGCCGGTACAGCGTGACGGAGTAGGACACCAAGGTGGTCATCACGCCGACCGCCAGGCAAAGCCCGGCGACAGTGGCGAAGGTGCGGAGGCGGCGGGCTCGGACGGGATCGGCTGGCATGGCCGACGTTATACCCCTCCGGCCCACAGATGCTCAAATTGCATCGCCATCACCCGATCATACGGCCCGTCGCCGGCCAGCTCCGCTGTCGCGAACACGAACGTTGCCGGGCCGTTCGGCCAAGTCTAAGTTGTGGGAAGTCTGGCTCCAACAGGAGGCTAACGTCCATGATCATGACCAACCAGAGCAGTCAGTCGGTCAAGGAATTTATGCAGAAGGCGGGATGGGAGATCGGCGATAGCTTTCCTGGCCCGGAAGGGTTCTATCCGAAGAAGACGGTCACGCCACATTTGCACTTCAACATGCAAGGCGGTGGCTTGTGCTACCTGCATTGGAAGAGCCAGCTCAACGTCTCCACGGAGATCAACGGGTTCTATATCCCGGGCTGCCCGCCGGACCTTAAGGACAAGGCGCTCGACCTGATCGGGAAGTTGAAGTCCTCGACATAGAAGGCAGGAGCATGGGCGCGATCGCACGGCGCCAGAACTGATTCCAATATCGCTGGTTGGTGGAATTCGGCCTTTATCTCTGTGCTGGCGGTGGAAATATCAGGTCCAGGCGGAGCAACGACGGTTGTTCGCCGTTTGGGGTCTTGGTGCTCAGGGCGGTCCCAAGACGCAAGGTGATGATCTGCGTGGCTGCGTGATAGCGGTCGAGCTTCACGCGTGACGGATATTGGTTGTCGAGGAACGAGTCTTCCTTGGCGCGGGGCGGTGTGCAGCCACGCAACGAATATCGCAGCGAGGCGGTGGACGACCGGTCGTGCGATGATACGTCGACAGCGACGATGCAAATTCCTGCGGGGAAGGCGACGGGAAGCACGGCGCGACAACCGTCCATGTCGCAGGTGGCTTGGTGGCTCTCACCGATTGCCTCGCCGGCGGCATCCACCTGGGTAAAGGTGGCGCTTGGCGGTGACGCAGCCTCGGTGGAGGCGAGCGTTGCCGCGATGCAACAGATGAGCATGCAGTGTGCCGACCCGATCACACTCACCCTTAGTGCTGCGCACCATCGACCACCGGGTCGCGCGCCCGGTGGCCTGCCTCTCCTGCTCCCGCGGGAGAGGTTTTTATGGGAGGGAGAGCGTGCCTCCATCGATCGGTAAGGCGTGGCCGGTGATGCTGCGAGCCTGCGGCTGTAGCAGCCAGGCAACTGCATCGGCGACCTCCTCCGGTGCGGCGATGTGTCCCGTCGGTACGCCGGCCGCCGCGGCTTCGGGCGTGATGCCGAGTTCGGAAAAGCGTTGGTGAGCCATGTCGGTGTCCACCCAGCCGGGGCAGATCGCATTCACCGTGATGCCGCGAGGCGCCAGCGCCAGAGCCAGCGCTCGGGTGAAGCCCACCACACCGTGCTTCGCCGCGCAGTATGCCGTTTGATCGGCGACGCCGCGCAGCCCGAGGACCGAAGCGATATTCACAATCCGGCCGCTGCCGTCCGGCAATAGGGGCAGCGCCGCCTTGCAGCAGTAATATGTGCCGTGCAGATTTGCCGCGACGATCGCGTGCCATAGTGCGTCGTCGCCTTCCAGCGTGTTTGCTCCCGCCAGGCCAGCGCAATTCACCAGCGCATCGACCCGCGTCAGTCCGGCGAACAGCCCGCGCACCGACGCCGCGTCCGTCACGTCGCAGGACCGGAATTCAAATTCGCAATGCGCCGGTTCGTGGCGCGATACGACGATCACGCGATAGCCGTCGGCTGCCAGACGCGCGGCGATTGCCCGGCCGATGCCGCGCGTGCCGCCGGTCACCACTGCGATACGCTCGCTCACGCCGCGGTCGTGCCGCCATCCACCGGCAGCACCACGCCGGTGACGAACGACGCCGCATCCGACGCGAGGAACGCCACCGCCGTCGCGATCTCCTCTGGCCGGGCGAACCGTCCCAACGGCACGCCGGAGCGATACGCATCCGCCGAGGATGTCGGGAACCGGTCGGGATAGGCCGCGGCAAGATCGCCGATCACCGCGGCGAGCATCGGCGTGTCCGTGCTGCCTGGTGCGATACAGTTCACGCGGATGCCGAATCGCGCCCAATCCAGCGCCGCACTGCGGGAAAGCTGCGCGATCGCCGCCTTCGACGCGCCATAGGCCGCGCTGACCTGCTTGCCGATCAACGCTTGGTCCGACGCGATATTGACGATCGCGCCACGCCGCCGCTCCACCATCCCCGGCAGCACCGCGCGCATCAGCGCATAGGCGGCGAGGAAGTTGACCCGGAACACGCGTTCCACTTCCGCCAGGGAGGTTTCCAGCACGCTGCCCAGCACGGTGACGCCGGCGTTGTTCACCAGGATGTCGATCGGGCCACGTTCGGCGACCAGCGTGGCCAAGCGGGCTTCAAGAGTCGCAGTGTCCGACAGGTCGAAATCCGGCAAGTCGAGGCCGGTCACCGCGACGCCGTCCCGTGCCAGCACGCTGGCGATGGCGGAGCCGATGCCGCCGCGATGGCCGGTCACGATGGCGCGGCGTCCGGCGAGGCCGAAGTTCATGGCGGGGTGCCCTGGTGATGGCGCATCGGCGCATCGTGCCGCAAAGCCGGCAATCGGGAAACCTCGCTTGTGCGACAGCCCGGATCATTGCGGTATCGCCGATCCGCATCTTGCCTCCCTCCGCATCGGTGCCATTGTGCGCGCGCCGGTGGCACAGCGCCTCGACCGGACGGGGGAGACAGTCATGCGACGCCTTGCCGCACTCTTGACCATGCTTGCGTTGCCGCTGACGGCGGCGGCGAACGACCACGTCGCGTTCGGCCTCGATTGGAAGGCCGAGGCGGAATACGGCGGCTACTACCAGGCGGCAGCGACCGGCATCTATGCCAGGCACGGCCTGGATGTGACCATCCAGCAAGGTGGGCCGCAGGTGAACCACCCCCAGCTATTGCTCGCCGGACGGCTGGACTTCAACATTTGCTCGAACTCGTTCCTGGCTTTGAATTTCGTCAAGGAACACATCCCGTTCCGCACCGTCGCGTCGATGTTTCAGAAAGACCCCGCGGTGCTGATCGCGCATCCCGGCCAGGGCAACGACAGCTTCCCGGCGTTGAAGGGCAAGCCGATCATGATCAGCTCGGACACGCGGGTCGGTTGGTGGAATTTCCTCAGGGTGAAGTTCAGTTATTCCGACAGCCAGATCCGCCCCTATACCTTCAACCTGGCGCCGTTCCTGGCGAACAAGCAGGCGATCCAACAGGGCTATCTCGGCTCCGAGCCGTTCTCGATCCAGCAGGCTACGGGTGAGTCTCCGGTCGTGCTGCTGGTGGCCGATGCGGGGTTCTCCGGCTATGCCAGCCTGATCGCTACCTCCGACAAGAACATCGACAGCAATCCGGACCTGGTAAAGCGCTTCGTCGATGCGTCGATCGAAGGTTGGTATGCGTATCTCTACGGCGACCCGTCGGCGGCGAACGCGATGATCAAGCACGAGAACCCGGAGATGACCGACGCGCTGATCGCCTATGGCCGCGATTCGCTGAAATCGCACGGCATTCTTGACTCGGGCGATGCAGGGGGCATGGGCATCGGCGCGATGACCGCCGCGCGATGGGCCGCGTTCTACAAGGCGACGGAGGCCGAGGGACTGTATCCGAAAGGCCTGGACGTCACCCAGGCCTACACTTTGAAGTTCGTCGATCAGAAGGTCGGCATGGAGTTGAAGCACTGATGGCGTATCGTTGTCGTGCCACCGAAAGGCGTGGATGGCCGGGACAAGCCCGGCCATGACGGGGGCGTGCTGACCGTTACGTCCGTCGGCCGCCGCTTTGCCGGCGGCGTCGAAGCCCTGCGCGACGTTTCGCTGCGCCTGGACGCAGGCGACTTCGTCGCATTGCTCGGTCCGTCGGGCTGCGGCAAATCGACGTTGCTGCGGCTGATCGCCGGCCTCGACCGTCCGGATTCCGGAGTGTTGCACTGGGACGCCGGCCACGCGCCGACACCAGGCGAGGTCGGGTTCGTGTTCCAGGACGCCACGCTGCTGCCCTGGGCCAGCGCTGAGGACAACGTCTGGCTCCCGCTGCGCCTGCGCGGCGTGTCGCAGGCACAGGCGATGCCGGAGGTGCATGCCGCGCTCGACCGCGTCGGTCTTACCGGCTTCGAAACCGCGCGTCCGCGCCAACTGTCCGGCGGCATGCGCATGCGGGTTTCGATCGCGCGAGCCCTGGTGACTCGCCCGCGCCTGCTGCTGATGGACGAGCCGTTCGCCGCGCTGGACGAATTCACCCGCCACCGCTTGCAAGCCGACCTGCTGACGCTGTGGCAAGCGATCGGGTGCACCGTGGTGTTCGTCACCCACTCGATCTACGAAGCGGCGTTTCTTGCGCGTCGTATCGTGCTGATGACGCCTCGGCCCGGCCGCATCGAATGCGAGATGCTGTCTCCGCTGCGTCCCGAACCGGCGACGCGGCTGGATCCTGCTTACGCCGCGTTAGTGGCGGAGATATCGCGGGCGATGGAAGCCTCGCTGGAGGCGCAATGATCATCGACCGCGTTGCTCCGGCGTTGTTCGGCTTGCTCGCGCTGGTGGCGTGGGAGGCGGCGGTGCGCCTGTCCGGCGTGCCGGTCTACCTGGTGCCCGGGCCGATCGCCATCGTCGGCGCGTTCTTCGCCGACCCGATCGGATTGCTGACCTCACTCGCATCGACGCTGGTGGTGACCTTCGTCGCGCTGATCGTCGCTGCGCTGCTGGGCGGAGCAATGGCGCTCGCGATGGCGGCGAGTCGATTGGCGCAGGCAGCGATCCAGCCCTGGGCTGTGGTTTTGCAAGTCACGCCGATCGTGGCGATCGCGCCGCTGATCATCGTGTGGGTCGGCGACCCGTTCACGTCGCTGGTGGTGTGCGCAACGATCGTGGCGTTCTTTCCGGTGTTCGCCAATACGGCGGCGGGATTGGCGGCGACCCCCACCGACCTCGCCGACCTGTTCCGGCTGTATGGTGCGCGGCGCTGGCAGGCGCTGTGGCTGCTGCGGCTGCCGGTGGCGCTGCCGTACTTCCTTGCTGGGCTGCGGATTTCCGGCGGGCTGGCGCTGGTCGGCGCGGTGGTAGCGGAGTTCGTCGCCGGCTCCGGCGGGTTCGCGTCCGGACTGGCGTATCGCATTCTGGAGGCGGGCTACCGGCTGGAAATTCCCCGCATGTTCGCCGCATTGGTGCTGCTGTCGCTGGCCGGCATCGCGATCAATTTCGGGCTGGGCGCGATCGGCGCGGCGATCATGCGGAGGCGCGGCGAGGGGTGAAGCGCGCTCACCGCAGGGCATCGAAATGACCACGGCGTGCAGCGCGAGTATGAGGAACCGAAGCATGGTGTGCCGATCGGTATCGCGTTAACCTAAAATCAAGGCATTTACCGATATCAGTGCCTCGCGCCGCCCTTTCGCTGCGTCTTGAGGTGCAACCGGTGACACCAGATTGCGGCTCCTATGATCGGCAGATCCAGGCGCAGATTGGGCAATATGCCGACGTGCAAGACATGCACGCAGCCGCGCCCGCGGCCGATTGGCTGAACGGCCGGTTCCTCGCCGGCCGGCTCCGCGAGGTGTTCGGCACCGACAGTATCCCTGCAATCCTCGCCACCAGCATTGCGAATGCCGTCGAGCGCTGCGGAATTCCCGAGGTCGTGAGCCTCGGCTCCGGCTACGGCGCCAGCGAGATCGAGATCGTCAAGTGGGCGTGCGATCATGGCCTCGCCCCATTCCGCATAACCTGCCTGGAATTATCGCCCCTGTTGGTCGAACGCTCGCGCGAAACGATTCGCGCCGAGGGGCTAGAGCATCTGCTCCGCGTCGAGGTGGTGGATCTCAATCGGCCCTTGCCGATCAACGCTCCCGTCGCCGGCTTTATCGCGCTGCAATCCCTGCACCATCTGGTGGAACTTGAGCTTCTGTTCGAGCAAATCTCCCACTGGCTGGATCCGGAAGGCGTCTTTGTCGCTTTGGATATGATCGGACGCAACGGGCACATGCGGTGGCCGGAAACGCTCGCTGTGGTGCGCCAGATCTGGCCGCATCTGCCCGATCGATTGAAATGGGATCGAATGTTCCAGAAGGCCGATCGGTGGTATGAGAATTGGGATTGTTCCGTCGAGGGATTTGAAGGTATTCGCGCGCAGGACATTCTGCCGCAGTTGCTGCATGCCGGTTTCAGGTTCGAACAGTTCTTTGCGAATGGCGGGCTAACCGACGTGTTCTACGATCGGCGGTTCGGGCGCAATTTCGATCTCGACAATCCGCTCGACGTGAGGTTCCTCGAACAGATGCAGGCCGTCGAGGACCGGTTGATCGCGACGGGGCAGATCAAGCCGGTGTGCATGTACGCGGTGATGCGGTCGCCGCGATCGATGACATGTCCGGCGCGGCCGGTCTGCTGTGGCGACCTGACGCCGGAGAAAGCCTTGCGGCCGGTTGGCCAGATCAGGCTGGGTGCTTTGCCGACGTTGCAGGATGCAGGTTTCGTCAATCCGTACCCGGCTGTGGCTGGGCCGGCCGTGTCCGTGTTGCGCCGCGGCCGGCCCGTGTCATTTGCTCGTGGTGGCGATGGGCAGGCGCTGATTCGATGGGGCTGGGCCGAGCCGGAAAACGATTTCACCTGGTCGCTGGGGATCGAAGCCGCACTGGAATTCTCGGTCGCCGAAGCGGTGAACATGATCGACCTGCGCTTCATTCCGTACCGGCGGCCCGGGAAGCAGCCTGGCCTGATGAGCTTCGTGCTGAATGGTAAACCGCAAGGCACAGTTGATTTGGGATCGTATCGGATGGAGAGCCACTTGCTGCGGCTTCAGCGTCCCTTGGCTGCCGGCGCAGCGGCACTGCTGGAACTGGTCCTGTCGCACCCACGCCGCCCCGACATGGATGGCGGCGACGACAAGCGGCCGATCGGGATTGCGTTGAAATCAATAAGCGTCGGCTGAACCGAAGACGATCGGCCAGGAAAACGGCATCGTCGCCGTTCAGCGCAAGGTATTCTCACGCGGGTATTGACACCCCGCGATCCAGGCGTGACGATCCCCGCGAGAGCTTACCCAGGCCTCGTGACGCCACCCGTTTGCCCGCGGCACAGCGAGGCCTGGCAAGGTGAGATTGCCCGACGCTTGGTGTGTGCTGGCGGGATACCGTGCGATGCAGAAATCTGCTCCTGGTCGAGACCGCTTCAGCCGCTGGGTGTCAGGCGCATCGCGATAGAGTGGAGCCAACGATACAGACGTAATCTGCTTAAACGGGAGAAAGTTCACCATGCCGCAACGTGTCCAGTTTGCCGACGACATAGAACCTTTAGTACGGTTCATCGAAGAAACCCCCCCATCCCAGATCACCGATCTCACCCTGGCGAAGCTGCGCGCCGGCGTGCCGATCAAGACCATGATGACAGCCTCGGCGCTGGCGGTGACCCGCTCGGCCGATCTACCCCCAGGCCATCACGGCGGCCCGCTGCATCCCCTGGCCGGCATGTATTCGATCCTGAAGCTGGTCGACCGGCTGGAGGGCGAGGATAAGTTCGTTCCCGTCCTGCAACACGTTGCATTGTCGAACAAGCACATCAACGACCCGGCGACGGGACCCTACCAGTTGCTGGAATTCGCGCCTTTGGACGCCGAAGGCGGCGCGATGACCGCGGAGGAAGACCTGGCCCAGGACGGGTCCGGCGACGTGACGCGCGGGAAAGGCATCGAGGCGACCAAGGAAGCCTTCCTCAAGTCCGTGGGCCGCGGCGAGAATCACAAGGCGGATCACTACTTTCAGTGGCTATGGAAGAACGTCCCGGAGATCGAGGCGTTCGACCTGCTGATGAGCGTGGCCATCCCGAAGAATACGCTGGACGACCACTACTTCCTGTTCCCCGGCTACCTCTGGCGTGGCCTGGACCTGATCGGGCATGAGCACCTCTCCGTGCTGATGCGGCCCGCCGTGCGTTATGCGGCGCGCTTCCCCGCTCAGCGATCGGTTCCGGAAGTGGACGCGTTGATCGAACAGCATGAACTCATGACGCGGATCCTGCGGCAGCGGACCGGGGATGATGAGACGGCAAAGATCGGCGAGATCGGCGAGGCCATCGGGCTGGTCGATACCTATCCCGAAATCCCCAAGCTGCTGGCCCAGGCGCTGGCGGACGGATTGTCGATGGAAGGCGCCGGCGAGGCGTTGTCGATTGGCGCCGCGAGCCTGTTCCTACGGTCGCTGACCGGGAACCCGATGGATGTGCATCTGCACACCAGCGCCAACCTGCGCCGCTACCTGCTCAAGCTCGACGGGCTGAGCAAGAAGAACAAGCTGCTGACCCTGCTGTTGTGGCACACTGGGCCGGAAGTGAAGTCGACGCAGTACCGCATGCAGCCGGCGCCGCAACCGAACCCGGAAGCGGTCGCAGCCTTGCCGCATCGTTCGCAGGAAGAGTTGCTCGAGGCCATTACGCAGAGCATCTTCACGCAGCCGCCGACCGACTGGTCCGCGGTGAGCAATCTGGGGCAGATGCGCGCGGTGCCGGAAGTGCGGCACACGGTGAACCTGGCGCAGCAGTACGTGCAACTCGGCTACGATCCGGAGGTGTTCATGAAGCGCCTCGCCGACATCGTGTGCCACGACAACTTCACGGAGATGCATGCGTTCAAGCATCATCAGGCGATTGTGGAAGAGTACCGTAACACCCGGGCGCCGTGGCGCTCGATGCACCTGGTGTGCGGTGCCCAGGCCGCGGCGATCTCGTTCGGCAAGAACATGGCCGTCTACGAAGAGGTCCTGGAACTGCTGCACGCGGCTTGATTTGAATGTCTGACCGGGAGGCATGGCGCCTCCCGGTTGGCTTCTCCTCCTGGTTTCGGCACCTGTGGCGTTCGTTGCCGTTCGTCGGGTAAGGTGTGCGGCGTGCTTGCGCACCGATGGTATCTGGCGGCAAAAACCCGGGGGAAACATGCGAACACGAATTCTGTTGTCGTTGCTTGTCGGCGCAGCGGCGCTGGCTGGCAGTGGGCTGCATGCGCAGCAACCGACGGCGCCCAACCTCGACGCGATTCCTGACAAGATGCCGTTCAGCACTCCCTATGGCGCGCCGATCAGCGCAGAACGGGCGCAGTCGCTGATTCAGGCCGCAGCCGCCGAGGCTACCAAGAAGGGCTGGCCGGAGGACATCGCGGTCTACGATTCGGGCGCCAATCTTGTCGCCTTTTTGCGGATGGATGGTGCACAGCTCGCCTCGATCGCCATCGCCGAGCACAAGGCGCGCGCCGCGGTCAAATATCGCCGCGCGACCAAAGTCTTTGAAGATAGCGTGCAGAAGCTCGGGCTCAATTATATACTGAGCCTCGATGATGTGATCGCGTCGCGCGGCGGTATACCGATCGTCGAGGACGGCAAGATCATCGGCGGCATCGGCTGTTCCGGCGGCACCGGTTCGCAGGATGAGGAGATTTGCACGGTCGCGGCGGCTACGATCAATAAGTAATAGCAAGCTTTGTAGAGGCCGGTCACCCCCCCCCGCGTCATGGCCGGCCTTGTGCCGGCCATCCACGCCTTCCTCTATGCGTGCGGCAAAGGCGTGGATGGCCGGCACAAGGCCGGCCATGACGCGGGGGGGCGGGGGGCCGTGGGGGCGCGGCCGGCCATGACGGGGGGGCGCGGACGGCACCCAGGACAGCTTGCACCGCGATTTGCGCGCCGCCAGATTATCGGTGCTCCTGCGGAGATTCTATCATGCCTGCCAGTCTGTCGTCTGCTCAGGTCGCGCAATACCAACGCAACGGATTCTACTTTCCGGTGGATTGTCTGACCCCGGACGAGGTGCGCTACTACCGTGGCCGCCTGGAAGAATTCGAACGCGCGCAGGGCGACACCTTCGGCAGGCTGCCCAACCTGGTGCGGTCGAAGTCGCATCTGTTGTTCACCTGGATGGATGAACTGGTGCGCCACCCGAAAGTGCTCGACGCGGTGGAAAGCGTGATTGGGCCGAACATCCTGATCTATCACCTGACCTCGTGGCTCAAGGAGCCGAACGAGCCCTCGCATGTTTCCTGGCATCAGGACGGCACCTATTTCGGGCTGGAGCCCGCCGAGCAAATCACTGCCTGGATCGCGCTGACCGACGCGACGCCGGAGATGGGCTGCGTGAAGATTCTACCGGGCAGTCACGTGATCGGGCAGCGGCCGCACAAGGACACATACTCGCCCGGCAACCTGCTGTCGCGTGGGCAGACGATCGACCATCCTCGGCTGGACTACACCAAGTATGTGATGATGCCGCTCAAGGCCGGGCAGATTTCGCTGCACCATACCCACATCGTGCATTCGTCCGATCCGAATCGCAGCGACCAGCGGCGCATCGGCATCGGGGTCAGCTACATTCCGCCGCATTGCCGATTGGTCAACGACGTGCGCGTGAGTGCCGCTCTGGTGCGTGGCCGTGACGATTACGGAAATTTCGATCTGGAGCAGCGGCCGGGCGGGGACTTCGATGCGGCTTCGCGCGCGGTGCATGCGGCCGCGGTGGAGCGCTTCTTTGAATCGAACAAGCTGCTGGCGGCGCGGCGGAGATCCGGGAACGTCGGGATTTGATTCTCTAGCCGTCATGGTCGGCCTTGTGCCGGCCATCCAGGTCTAACCTCTGCACGGTGCAGCAAAGGCGTGGATGGCCGGCACAAGGCCGGCCATGACGGTTGGGACGGCCATGACGGTTGGGACGGCCATGACGGTTGAGACGGCCATGACGGGGGAACGGATCAGTGTGCCGCCGGGCGATTCGTGTATGCTCCGGCGTCGCCTAATCGCGCACGATCGGGCAGCTTTCGTCGCGGACCCAATCCCCGAAGCTGAGATAGTACACCCGGACATCGTCGAACCCCGCGCGCACCGCGGCCGCCGCAGCGAGCGCTGCTCTGCCGCCGCCTTCGCAATGCGTCACGATGTGGTCGCCGGGGCCGAAGCCCACGCCCTCCAGCATGGCGCGTAGCACCGGCGCTGGACGCACGATCCCGTTCTCCATCAGGTCCGCATGCGACAGATGCCGGGCGCCGGGCAGGTGCCCACTGCGCGAGCGCTTCCGTGCGTCCTCGCCGGTGAACTCCGCGCGCGTCCGGCTGTCGAACACCTGCGCTTCGCCGTCGAGCTGGCGCTTGAGCGTCTCCCGATCGATCACACCAACGGACCCGGCGCCGGGGGATGCGTGGAAAGCCTCCGTCGATTGCGGCGCACTCGCGGGCAGTCCGGTTGCCGCGGCAAGTGCTGGCCAGCCGCCATTCAGGATGACACAACGCAGACCGTAATATTGCAGGATGAACCACACCCGCGCGGCATTGGTCATGGCGCCGGCGTCATAGGCGACCGCCGTTGCCGATGGACCGATCCCTAGAGAGCCGAGTGCCCCGTCCCAGAATGAGGTTTTCTCGAAGCCGGTGTCAGCGGCTTTTATCGCGGCATCCCACGCTTCCAACGGTGCGCGCACTGCGCCGGGCGCGTGGCCGGCATCGAACGCCGCCTGATCGCGCACGTCCAAATAGCGGACGGGGCCAAGCGAGGACAACGCGGCAGGATCGACGAAGGGATCGTTCGGCATGGCGGGGTTCTCTTCCAAGGGTTGCAGGTGCGGTTTTGACTTTGACGATCCATCGGACAAATACCAAGCTGAACCGCCCCTTCGTCATGGCTGACCGCCCCTTCGTCACAGCCACGCGCCCCTTCGTCATGGCCGACCGCCCCATCGTCATGGCCGGCCTTGTGCCGGCCATCCACGCCTTTGCTGCGAAGGTCACGGAAAGGCGTGGATGGCCGGCACAAGGCCGGCCATGACGAATGAGCTGCCGGCCAGGACGAGCGGTCGGTCGGCCACGACGAGCGGGCGGTCAGCCATGACGAAGGGGCGGTGGCCATGACGAATGAGCTGCCGGCCATGACGAAGGGGCGGTCGGCCATCGATCGCGCACCATCACTCCGCTGCGGCGGGCATTAGAATTGCCTTGCGATGTCCGGCCCAGCGTTCAAGCGCCAGGTAGACCACCGGCGTGGTGTAGAGCGTCAGCGCTTGCGACACGATCAGGCCGCCGACGACGGCGATGCCCAGCGGCCGACGCAGTTCCGCACCGGTGCCGAACGCCAGGGCCAGCGGCAACGCGCCGAAGATCGCCGCCATGGTCGTCATGATGATCGGACGGAAGCGTTCCATGCAGGCTTCGTGGATTGCCTCGAACGGCGACAGGCCGCGCTGACGCTCGGCCTCCAATGCGAAGTCGATCAGCATGATCGCGTTCTTCTTCACAATGCCCATCAGCAGCACGATGCCGATCAGGCTCATGATCGAAAAGTCCGTGCCGGTCAGCAGCAGCGCGAGCAAGGCGCCGATGCCCGCCGAGGGCAGGGTGGAGATGATCGTCAATGGGTGCAGCAGGCTCTCGTACAGCACGCCCAGCACGATGTAGATCGAGATCAGCGCCGCGCCGATCAGCAGCGGTTGGGTCGCCAGCGATTTCTGCATCCACTGCGCGTTGCCGGCGAACTCGGTATGCACGTCGTCCGGCATCCGCAGATCGAGCGCCGCTTGCTCCACCGCCTTCTCTGCGTCGCCGAGCGCCATGCCTTCCGGCAGGTTAAAGCTCAATGTCGTAGCTGGGAACTGGCCTTGATGGTGCACCGACAACGGCGCAGTGCCCCGCTCGAAGCGGGCCACGCTCGACAGCGGCACCTGGCCGCCACCGACGGCTCCGACATAGATGCGATCCAGCAGCGACGGATCGACCTGCAATTTGGGATCGATCTCCAGCACCACCTTGTACTGGTTGCGGGCGGTATAAATGTTCAGAATCTGCCGTTGCGCATAGGCATTGTTCAGTGCGTTGTCGATGTCGGAGGTCTTTACCCCCAACCGTGCCGCGGCATCGCGATCGATCACCACGTTCACCTGGAGCCCGGGGTGATCCTGGTCGGAGCTGACATCGACGATGCCCGGCGTGGCTTTCAGCCGATCCTCTAACGCCTGCGCCCAGGTGCGCAGGTCGGTCAGGTTCGGCGTGATCATCGCGAACTGGAATTGCGAGCCGCCCTGGCGCCCGCCGCTGCGCAAATCCTGGGCGGAGAACAGGAAGGTCTGCACGCCGCCGATTTTGGTCAACGGCTCCCGCAGGCGGGCGATCACCGCTTCGGACGAGATCTTGCGTTCCCACAGCGGCTTCAGCGTGATCGTCATCCAGCCACGATTCATTGACGACCAGCCGTTGCCGACACCGATCCAGCTCGACACCGTCGCCACCGCGGGATCGGTCATCATCACGTCCACCACCGATCTCTGGCGATCCTGCATGGCGGTGAAGGAGATGTCGGGCGATGCCTGCGTGGATCCGCCAATGATGCCGGTATCCTGCAATGGCATGAAACCTTTAGGTACTGCTCTATAAAGCTGCACCGTCAGCACGACGGTCAGTAGGGTTACCAGCAGCATGAACACGCGATGGCGCAACGCCCAGCCCAGCGTGCGGGCGTAGAATTGTAGGGTCACACGGAAGCCCGCCTCCATCACCGCATCGATGGCGCCCCAGAACCGGCCCAGCGGCCGCGGCCGTACCCGCATATAGCGGCCGCACAGCATCGGCGTCAGCGACAGCGACACCGCGGCGGAAACGGCGATCGCCAGTGTCATGACCATGGCGAATTCATGGAACAGCCGGCCGAGGATGCCGCCCATGAAGATCAGCGGAATGAAGACCGCGACGAGGGAAATGCTGATCGACAGCACGGTGAAGCCGATCTGCCGCGAGCCGACCAGTGCGGCTTGCAATGGCGGCATGCCCTTTTCCATGTGGCGCACGATGTTCTCGATCATGACGATGGCGTCGTCGACCACGAAGCCGACGGAAATCGTCAGCGCCATCAATGAGAAATTGTCGATGGAGAAGCCGAGGAACCACATCCCGGCGAGCGTGCCGCAGATCGACAGCGGCACGGTGACCGCGGCGGCGATGGTGGGTACCAGTCGGCGCATGAACAGCAGGACCACCAGCAGCACCAGCACGATGGTGATGCCCAGGGTGTATTGCACGTCGATGACGCTGGCGCGGATGGTGGTGGTGCGGTCGCTGACCACGGTTACCGTGATGTCGCGCGGCAGCCACTCCATCAATTGCGGTAGCAGGGCTCGGATGTTGTCCGCGGTTTCGATGACGTTGGCGCCTGCCTCCTTGCTGATGTTGAGCAGGATGCAGGGGGTTTTGCCGTTCCAGGCGCCGAGGCGGGTGTTGGCGGTGGCGTCGATGACGGTGGCGACGTCGGACAAATGCAGCACCGCGCCGTTGGCGGCCTTGATCACCAGCGGTGCGTATTCGGCGGCTTGCAAGAGTTGGCCGTTGACGCCGATGGCCTCGGCGCGATCGGGGCCTTCGAAACCGCCGGTCGGTTGCAGTACGCTGGTGGCGCGGATGGCGTTGTAGACGTCCTGGGCTGCCACGCCCGTTGCGGCCAGTCGCTGCGGATCCAGCCTCACCCGCACTGCCGGTTTTTCCGCGCCGTTGACCTGCACTTGGGAAACGCCGTCGGCCTGGGCGAGGCGCTGCGCCAGGATGGTGTCGGCGGCGTCGTAGATCTGCGCGGTGGACAGCGTGTCGGAGGACAGCGCGATGGTCATCACCGGCGCGTCGGCGGGATTGAACTTTCGGTAGAACGGCCGCCATGGGAGGTCGGATGGCAGGTCGGTGATGGCGGCATTGATCGCCGCCTGCACGTCATGTGCGGCGCCGTTGATGTCGCGATCGATGTCGAACTGGATGACGATGCTGGTGTTGCCGACGGCGGAGATCGAGGTGAGCTCGGTGACGCCGGAGATTTCGCCGATGCGGCGTTCCAATGGGGCGGCGATGGAGTTCGCCATGGTTTCCGGGTCGGCGCCGGGACGGCCGGCGAAGACCACGATGGTAGGGATATCGACTGACGGGAGGGCGGAGACGGGGAGGAAGCGGGAGGCGACGACCCCGGCCAGGAGGACGCCGAGCGCGAGCAAGAAGGTCGCGACGGGGCGGGCGATAAAGGGGGCGGAGAAGGTCATTGCGGGTGTGGTGCCGTGCTATCGCCGTCGTGGCCGGGCTGGACGCGGCAGGCAGCATCACCCGGCGTCGTCGAGGCGCGCAAGCGTAGACCCGCAATCGGCGCTTCGCTGTGAAGCGGATTTGTTGCTCCCTTTTGCAAGAGAGAAGTATTTCCTCGGATTGCTAAACCTGCAGCCCCGGCGAAGCCGGCCCGTTCCACGATCCACCATCGTTCACCCAGAAGACGCACGGCCACCCCACCCCTGGAGACTGCTGCGGCGTGAGGCTGTTGATCATAAACACATCGGTCTGCCCTGTTGCGCCAAACTGCGCCGTCGCCACCATGAAACTCCCGGCCGGCACGTCAAGCAGGGCCTGGTTCGGGCTCGTGTTACTCAACGCCGTCGGCCCGTTCCAGGCGCCATCCGCTTCGACCCAGAAAACATGCAGCGCACCGACGATATCCACGATGAAGACGTCGGTCTGGTTCGTCGTCCCGAATTGCGGACTGACCGCGATTGGCGCGCCGTTCGGAAACGGCGCCGCCGATCCGGTGGGATTCAAGGAGGGCCCGATCAGCGTCGTGACCCAAGCCGGTCGGAAAATCGGCGGCAGCGGTATGGTTGACTCCAGCCACGAGAACACCGTGAGCTGGCCGTTATGATCGGTCACATACACGTCCGTCCGATTCGCAACGCCGGCCCGTGGCGCGGCAACGATGGTCGCCCAAGGCGGCGCCTCGAATCCCGGCTGGCTGATGACGGATGGGCCGCCCCACTCGCCCGAACTGCCCACCGAAAACACATTCATCGCCCCCGACGTCTCGGCCAGGTAAACATCGGTCTGGTTTGCCATGCCGTAACGCGGAGAGGCGGCGACAGCCGCCCCCTTTGGCGCGAAACCGACGGCGCTGATTGGCACGGGCCCGCTCCAGGTGCCGTCACTCACCACCGAGAACACGTTCAGCGTCCCGGTATTATCGACGACATAAACGTCGGTCTGGTTGGCGTTGGCGGCGCGCTGGCAGGCCGCAAGATACGCGCCCGGCGGCGCGAACCCGGCCGCGCTGATGGGCAGCGGTCCCTGCCACCCCGCAGTATCGCCATTGTCGCAATAAAAGACATTCAGCGTCCCGTTATTATCCACCACAAAGACATCCGTCCGGTTCGCAAGTCCGAATTGCCGCGAGACGGCCAGTTGCGCCCCTGCCGGCGCAAACATGGCGCCGATGGGCGGAAAAGTCCCCGGACCGATCGGCGTATGCCAATGCCAGTCGCCGGAATCTTCGACATAGAACAGGAACAATTGCCCGGTGCTGCCGATCGCGAACACATCGGTCCGGTTGGACGTGCCGAACTGTCGTGTGGCTGCCAGCGCCTGCCCCGGCGTGAACGTCGCCACCGCGAATGGCTGCGTCAGCGTGAAGCTATCGCCACTCTGCATATCGGCATACACGCTGTTCGAGGTCTCATACGTGCCAAACTGAAACCCCAGCCAGTTTGGCGCCTGCGGCAGCGCGCTCAGCGGCTGCGCAGTGCTGCTGTAGGTGATTTTCCCTGCTCCAGAAGCGAATACCGTGCGCCCTGTATAGTCGCCGACCAGGTTCACCTGTACCGCCAGGACCGGCGACACATCGCCCGGACCGACCGGGCTGTGTGTTATCGTGTATAGATCATATAAATCGACGGTGTTAGGATTCTGAAAAAGCTGATTTCCCTCGTTGTCGTAGGCGTTGAAGGTTACGGAAATCACGTTGCCTTCGCCATCGGTTCCGAACGTCAGGCTCAACTGGTAATTCGACGGCAGTTCCGGGCTGCTGAGCACAACCGCCGGCGGGTTACGGGCGGCGTTGTCGGTCCGGGTCGATACTATGAAACCGGCGGCGTTGCTGCCCGGGTATTTTGCGGCGAGCGCCGACGACGGCCAGTTCTCGATCAAGGTCGAGAGTCTTGGCCCGATGCTATGCTGACGCACCCTGAATACACACTGCTGCCATACTGAATTGCCGGCCGGCCCAGGTAGCCCGGCATAGAAATTCATCTGCAACGTAAAATCCAATGGCTGCGGCTGGAACTTCGTCACCGTCGCCACCGGCACGATATCCTCGGTCACATCGACGGTGATCGTCAGCCCGGAAAGGACCTGCTGATTAGCGGCGATAAAATAGTTCGAACTGCTTCCGAAAGCCATTTCCAGCTCCTACGGCCGCTGCTCAAGGCACAGGCGATCGGCGCAATATCCTCCGGAAGTCTGGCCCAACGAGCCATCTGACCCGAAGCGTAGCTGTTCGACAGAGCGCATGACAAGCAATACTTGCGGCACAAGTAGTGAGCGGTGGGCAGCCTTTCCGACGCCCGCGAAATCGTCATGATCGGCACGTCGGACGGATTGAAGTTGCGATAGAACGAGCGGATGGCAGGTCGGTGATGGCGGCATTGATCGTCGCCTGCACGTTATATGCGCGGCACCGTTCATGTCGCGATCGATGTCGAATTGGATGACGATGCTGGAGGTGCCGACGGCGGAGATCGAGGTGAGCTCGGTGACGCCGGAGGTTTCGCCGATGCGGCGTTCCAGCGGGGCGGCGATGGAGTTTGCCATGGTTTCCGGGTCCGGCGCCGGGACGGCCGGCGAAGGCCACGACTGGGGAGGGCGGAGACCGGGAGGAAGCGGGAGCCGACGTCCCCTGGCAGGAGGACGCCGAGCAGGAAGGTCGCGACCGGGCGGGCGATGAAAGGGGCGGAAAAGGTCGTTGCGGGTGTGGTGCCGTGCCATCGCCGTTATCGCCGGGCTC
Organism: uncultured Alphaproteobacteria bacterium; assembly: GCA_963762885.1. Classification (GTDB taxonomy): domain Bacteria; phylum Pseudomonadota; class Alphaproteobacteria; order Acetobacterales; family Acetobacteraceae; genus JASHVB01. The sequence continues at coordinate 24,406 of CAVXNH010000071.1, read as the reverse complement.
CGGGCTGGACGTGTCAGGCACGATCGCCCGGCGTTGCCAAGCCGCGCAAGTATAGACCCGCAATTGGCACTTCGCTGCGAATCAAGATTTTTCGCCTCTTCGCTGTTCTGAGTGGGTGGCAACGACCGTCCCTTGTCTCATCCCGGCGCCAGCCCATTTGGTCATGTTTCTTTGTTCGGCTGAAAGGGGCCGTTTCTTCGTCCCGGCCTGAGGACCCCTGGGCGCCCGGCACAGCCCCGGTCAAGGATGGCCCCGGCCCTTTGCTGGGGCCACCGCGCTCGCGCGGCGCGAAGCGTCCTTGAGGGGGGCTGTGCGTGGCGCCATGCTCGGACCGGTCGGGTCACGGGAGGCACAGCAATGCGCGACACCAACCTGCTGCAACTGGCGTTGGGCCTGACGCCACCCTGGACGGTGACCGGCAGCGACTTCGACCCCGGGGCACATCGTCTCGATATCCACATCGACTTCCCCGCGGGCAGCCGCTTCTCCTGCCCGGAGTGCGGCGGCGCGAACTGCCCGGCTCACGACACCGAGCAAATGACCTGGCGTCATCTCAACTTCTTCCAGCACCAGGCTTGGCTGCATGCCCGTGTGCCACGCGTGCGGTGTAACAATTGTGGGGTCAAGAAGGTCGGCGTCCCCTGGGCACGTGCGGGCAGCGGCTTCACCTTGCTGTTCGAAGCGCTGGTCATGGCGATGTTTCCGGCGATGCCGGTCAATGCGGTTGCCAGGCAGGTTGGCGAGCATGACACCAGGCTGTGGCGTGTGCTGCATCATTATGTTGAGCAGGCCCGGGCGGACAGCGATGCCTCGGCGGTGACCCGGGTTGCGATCGACGAGACTGCGGCACGGCGCGGCCACGACTACATCACCCTGTTTGTCGACATCGACCAGGCCCGCGTGGTGTTCGCAACCGACGGCAAGGACGCCGAGACCGTTGCGGCCTTTGCCGACGACCTTGCCGAGCATGGCGGCGATCCCGATGCTGTCGACGAGGTCTGTATCGACATGAGCCCGGCCTTCATCAAGGGTACCGCCGAGAGCCTGCCGAAGGCGGCGGTGACGTTCGACAAGTTCCATGCCGTCAAGATCGTCAACGATGCGGTCGATCGGGTACGTCGCGCCGAGCAGAAGAGCCAGACCGTGCTACGCGGTACCCGCTACCTCTGGCTGCGCAATCCAACCAACCTGTCGAGCCGCCAACGGGCCGCACTGGAGAGCCTTCCGACGCGCCATCTCAAGACGGGCCGGGCCTATCAGATCCGGCTCGCCTTCCAGGAGCTCTACGATCAATCCTCGCTCGAAGCGGGCGCCAACTATCTCAAAGCGTGGTACTTCTGGGCCACCCACAGCCGATTGGACCCGATGATCGAGGCTGCCCGCACTGTCAAGCGTCACTGGGACGGCATACTCCGCTGGTTCGACAGCAAGATTGCCAATGGACTGATCGAGGGCATCAACAGCCTGGTGCAGGCTGCCAAGGCCAAGGCACGCGGCTATCGCTCAAGCCACAACCTCAAGGCCATGGTCTACTTGCTCGCTGGCAAGCTCGACCTCAAACTGCCGGCTTGAAGTCGTTACTACCCACGTGAAACAGCGAAGAACCAGAAAAGAGCCGGGACCTTTTTTGCGCCCTGGCTCCTCTCTGGCCTTCCTGGTGCCTTCCTAGGCGGCTGGAAAGCTAATCCGCTCTATCGCTTCGGCCATGACCTTTAGGGGTGATTTCCACCCATACCGCTTATCGGTAATATCTTGCACGGCATCGCCCATGCCGCGTCAAACTTTCGCCGCTTTCCCTGTGCTTGCTCTGCGCCGTTGCGGCAGTCAGTGATCTTGCGGCCTGAAAAAGGCTTGCGGTCTGTTGATACGATTTCCGCCGCTATCAGATGGTTCCAATAGTGGGTCTTCAGGAGATCGAGTGGGTAGTTCTGAGGGGTCATAGCACCGGAAGCATGCATGGATATTGGCTTTCTGGGGCTTGGAGCGCTTTCGAAATCCGGCATGATGAGGCATGGGGAGATCAGGCAAGCGACAGCATCGTCTGTCAGATGGATATTCGTTCGTAGGCTTCCACGCGCAAGCGACCGTGCGGGGGGTGTTTGGTGATCCAGACTTGCGGATCGTTAAGCTGGATCGGCGCTCAAAAAAACCGTCTGCGATGGCTGCGGTCAGAGGCAGACAGGGTGCTACCACCGGCGGATACGGCGGGTTCGCGATCTGTCGAGCGCCGGGTTCCGCATCGTCCTGGAACTCGAGGTTCGGCGCGTGGCGTGCCGCACCTGCGGCGCCGTGAAGCGCGAGCGGCTGGATTTCCTGGCGGACAATCCGCGCTTCACCAAGCGGTTTGCGTTCTATGTCGGCCGCCGCTGCCGGCAGGCTTCGATCCGTGACGTCGCGAAGGAACTGAAGCTCGACTGGGACACGGTCAAGCTTCTGGAGATGCAGTACATGAGAGCCCAGATCGAGCGCGCCGGCACGCTGGGACCCAGGGCGATCGGCGTCGACGAGATCTCCATCCGCAAGGGCCACAACTACCGCATCGTGGTCAGTGACCTCGTTCGCAAGCGACCGATCTGGTTCGGCGGCGATGACCGCTCAGAGGCCAGCATGGCGCAGTTCTACGCGTGGCTGGGACCCGAGAAGACCAGCAAAATCAAGCTAATCGTGATGGACCTGTGGAAGCCGTTCCGCAACGTTGCGCGAGACAAGGCCCCACAAGCGGCGATCCTGTTCGACAAATTCCACATCATGCGCCATCTCGGTGAGGCGCTCGACAAGGTGCGCAAGGCTGAATATGCGCGGCTGCGCGGCAAGGACCGACGCTTCGTCAAGGGCCAGAAGTACACGCTGCTGTCGCACCGCGACAATTTGACAATGGATGGCAAGCGGTCGCTCGCATTGCTGCTGGCTGCCAACAAGCGCCTGAACACCGCCTATCTCCTGAAGGAGGCGTTCGGCCAGCTCTGGACCTACCGTCGCGAGGGCTGGGCTCGACGCTTCTTCGACAACTGGCGCGCCAGCCTAAAATGGCAGCGGCTCAAGCCCTATGAACGGTTTGCCGGCATGATCGACCGTCACTGGGACGGCATCGCCGCTTACTGCAAGCCGGAGAACAAAGTCTCACTGGGCTTCGTCGAGGGGCTTAACAACAAGATAAGAGTGTTCCAGCGCCGAGCCTATGGGCTGAAGGACGAGGAATACCTCCGCCTCAAGGTCCTCTCATGCATGCTTCCGGTGCTATGACCCCCCAGAACCACCCACTCGATCTCCTGAAGACCCATCTTATTGTCGCGAGTTGTTATGACCGTGCTGCCAGCGGTTACCAATCCGGTGAGTTGGTGTGTCGCCTTCCACACATCCTGGCGAGAGAGTTGTCCAACGCCTCGACCAGCAGAACAGTTCCTCGGTTGATAGTTCCGGCTCGCACCATCTCAAGTAGCTTGCCAAGTGCGCCATCTCCGGCCAGATGGTCGCCCTTCCATGCAGATCGGGCCTCATCGGTCAGTGTCAAATACGAGTCGAATGGGGTAATGCGGGTGCGCCGCTATCCAGTCGGTCGTACCTTTCAGTTGGCGCCCGAGGCCCTCACCGGAAAGCTGCTTCTCGCTAGAAACGCGAGCGTATGAGATGCCTGGAATGGGCGCCAACCACGTCAGAGGTTCGGCGCCAGGATTCAAATTGGTCATAGCTAATTGTCTCGTTATAACCTCAACGTAGCACAACCGACGTGCTGTGTGCAACCGGGAAGTCTTCTCGAAGTACTTCTCGATGACCGGCTGGCGGGTGGGCTGGCTGCTGTTGCCGGAGGACCTGGTGCGCCCGGTGGAGTGCCTGGCGCAGAACCTGTTCATCAGCGCGCCGCATTTGTCGCAGATCGTCGCTGAGGCGGCGTTCGATTGCCGGCCGGAACTTGAGGCGAATGTCGCCCGCTACCGCCGGTCGCGCGACCATCTGCTGCGCGCGCTGCCCGAGGCGGGGTTTTCGCGGCTGTCACCGGCCGAGGGCGCGTTCTACCTGTTCGCCGACATCGCCGACCGCTCGAACGACAGCGAGGCGTTCTGCGCGCGGATGCTGGCCGAGGCCGGGATCGCCGTCAGCCCGGGCGTGGACTTCGACCGCACGCGCGGCCGGCGGTTCCTGCGGTTTTCGTACTGCGGGCCTGAGGCGGACATGCGCGAGGCGGCGGCGCGGCTGAAGGGATGGCGGTAGGGTACCGCGGTCGGTCGAACGATCAATTCCGCGCCCAATTTCGTCATTGCGACTTGGCCACCGGCCGGCGCTGCCGACCCGCCCTGAATGAAACCGTTGTCCCCCGTATCATGGCCGGCGCAGGCCGGCCATGATACGGCGGCGCGCTGTTTCTTGCTAGTTGGCCATCGTCCGCCGAGGCCGATCCGCCCTGGATGAAACTGCGGACGTCGTCGGGATAAGGACCCTCCCCCTCCGCTTGAGGCCTTGCTCCTTGCTGGCGAAGCGAAGCAAGCTCCCGCGAGAGTACGTGTGATTTCCGCCCGGGCAAGTGACCGGAGTTTGCCAGAATAGTGACCGACGCGGCCGCTGTGATCGGGCGACAGCAAGCTCCAGGCAGTCCTGCACCCGATCGTCGGCGGTCGAGCGATCCCGTACCAGAGCGCGAGCATAGCGGTGCAGCGCCGGGATGATCGGGTCAATGAAACTCGCCATATCACCCGTGATCGTCGACCCCAGATAAACACCCGACCGGACGTCGCCGCACCGAAAGGCCGGCGATGCGTATCACCGCACTTGGACCTGCACGACTTTGCCCGGCTGCACAGCAATCCCTTCGGCGATGACCAGATAGCGACGCTCCGCCGGCGCCTCACCTTGCACGATCTGCCGGATAGGACCCACGGCATTGACGATCGCAGAACCGGCCGGATTGCTGATGAATGCAGCGAGAGGCTGGATCTCGCCGGCGCCCCCCGGATTACCCGCCAGGCCCAACAGATATGGCTTCTTTGGCTCGAGACCGGTGACCGAGGCCTGGACGACCTGGATCAATCCCTGGTCGAACAGGCTGACGCTGGTGGCCGGTTTTGTCGGTTGCGTTGTCGTCGCGAGGGAGAGGTGCACAGCATTGCCGGCGAGTCCGAGCGGCTGCAGGTTTTCAGTGCCCTCACCCTCGGTGACCGCATTCGGAACATAGGCGATCGCCTTGGGCGCCTGGCCGATCGGGATGGTGGCGACGACCTTGTTGGTCGCGGTATCGATCGCGGCAAGCGCGTCGGCGTTCTCCAGGCCCACATAGATCCGCGTGCCGTCCCCCGAAGGCCAGACGCCGTGCGGCAGATTGCCCACCGGAATTGTCGCGACCTGCGCGAAATCATCCGTGCGGAAGACCTTCACCTCGTTGAGCCCGCCAACCGTGACGTAGGCGAAGGTACCGTTGGCATTGTGGACGAAGTTCACATGGTTCGTGATTGGACCGGTGTCGAGCGTATCGATCAGGTCGAACGGGGGTTGCGCATTGAAGACTTGGGCCTTGCCGGTGTCCTTCAGCGTGAACCAGACCTGCTTGCCGTCAGGTGTCGCGGCTATATTGGGGCAGAACGGGCTCGCCTGCTTTACCCGTGCGACGATCCGGTGATCGGCGACGGTCACGACGTCGACTTCCGGATTGAAAGACGAGCACACGTAGCCGTATTTGCCGTCGGGCGAGAAGATCTGCATGCCGGGTCCGGCCGGCGTCACGATGCGGGTTTTCTCTTCGAAGGTCTTGGCATCGAGAACCTCGACATAGTTCTCGCCGCGCACCGTCACCCAGACCTCGCTGCCATCCGGCGTATAGAACGCTTCGTGCGGAGAGCGTCCGACATAGGTCGTATGGGTTACGGCGTTCGTGGCGGTGTCGATGAAGGTGACGGAGTTCGAGCCGATCGACACCACTGCCAGTGTTTTGTGGTCGGGTGAGAAACCCATGCCGTGAACCAGGAGCTGACCCTTGTAGAGCGGGCTGAAGTTGGTCGGGCTCGGATCGCCCAGGCGGATGACACCGAGGAGCCTGTTGTCCGCCGGATCGGTCACCGAGACCGTGTTGGAGAATTGTTCCGCCGCATAGACACGGTCATGATGGCTTACCGGGACATCTGCAGCGCCGGCGCTACCGGGAGCCTGTCCGCCCAAGGCCGGCAGCGAACCGGCCAGCATGATGGCCGCCAGCAGCGAGCCTGAATAACAATGACGCGGCATGGCTATTCGCTCCTATTGCATCTTCATGGACGAGGACATCGAGTCCGGCGGCATCAACGTCTGGCCCGGTGCGGAAACGGCGGTTGGCCTGCCGGCGGGAACCTGAGTTGGCGCCGGCGCCGCGACGGGCAGCTTCTGTCCGAGCGCCAGGCGCATAGCGATGATCTCCTGCTGCTGATCGACGACGATCTCCTGTGAGATGCGACGCAGCTGCTCGTTCTTGCCATAGCGCAGCTCGGCCATTGCCATGTCGATCGCACCTTGATGGTGCGGAATCATCATGGCGGCGAAGTCCGCATCGACATCGCCGGTGGGTTTGACGTCCATGCCGGTCATCATCTTGTCCATCGCTGCGCCGTTCTCCGTCAGGAAGGGCGCTTCATTGGGATATTGCCCGGCCGAGGAGACGCCGGCGGACGCGCCGGGAGCCGCGCCCGCCCCGGGACGCACCGGGTCTTCTGCTCCTGCGCGGATCGGCTGAATGAGGCATAAGGCGGCCAGGATGGCAGCGAGGCCCGGCGGCAAAAGAGTGCGCATGGCCATGGTTTCGAATCTCCTGCTGGAAGCCCAACTTTGAGCGATGGTGATGTCCCCACACCGGATTGTTCCGAGCGGCACGCAGATCCTTACGAAGGCAACGTCGCGTGGCGACGCCCCTCGTGAATCTTTGGCTTCGCGACGGAATATCTTGGAAGAATCGTCGTCTTCTGGCCGATGAATCCGATGAGCGCCCCCAAAAGCCGTCTGGCGCCGGCACTGATTTCCGGAAGCGTGGCGATCATACTCAATACTCTCGCGCTGAAAGCGGCGGACCTGGTTCCACTCGCCACGGCAAAGGGTGGACTGCTGCGCCTTCTCTCATATTGGTGCACGCCGCTGCTCGCAGCGCTCGGCGTTGCGTCGGCCGGTCCCGCGCAGGCGCGCCGGCACCCAACAGTCCGCTCTTTCAGACGGGCTTCCACCTCTTTGTCGGAATCGCGATGGCGCTTTTCTACGCCTATGTGCTTGAACCTATGCTTCCCGGGGGAGATGTTCGCAAAGGCACGATTTATGCGATCGCAACGTGGCTGTTGAATGCCGTTGTCGTATTGCCCGCGACGGGGGAAGGCTTTGCCGGCAGTGCGCATCTCACACTTGCCGGCATCGTCTGGTTCGCGGCCGCGCACAGCCTGTTCTTCGTAGGCTTGGCAATATTTGCACGGAGCCTTGAGGCGCCGCTCGAAATTGTGAGCAGCGACGGTGCCGGGTTATCGCGATACGCAATCCGTGCCGATCAGATAATCGTCGATCGCATTGAGAACGTCCACGACCGGCGCCGTGTGCCGCTCAGGGCTGAGCGACGTGCCAGGCTCCGTTCAGAAAGCCGTCGCCAGTAACGTCTCCGGGTTTCACGTCTTTGCTCCAGGTGTAGAGCGGCTTGCCCTTGTAGGCCCATTGCCGCGTGCCGTCGTCGCGCGTGATGACGGAATAGCCACCCGAACCTTTGTCGTCGGCGGCAGCAGCCACTGGCGGCCAGTTCGCCGCACACGGTCCGTTGCAGACGGACTTGCCGTCGGAGTTCTTGTCGAAGGTATAGAGAGTCATGCCCCTGGCATTGACGAGCGTCGCGCCCTTCGTAGTTTCGCCGGTCTTCACCGGGTTCGCCGCCAGCGCGGCCGTCGCCATCCCGGCTGCCAGCCCGATGGCAACGAATGCAGTGCGGATGAGGGAATGCAGCATCGATATACTCCTCGCGCTGAAAGCTCTATGCAGGGGAGACGAGGCGCGGTCTTGTCTATTCCGCCGGTGCTTGGGTTATTTATATTTCCATTCGCATTGCGGTTCGCCACCGGCCATCCGGCCGCGCCGATGACGCCGCCACGTCATGGTATAGGAATCGTTCTCTCCGACGTCTCTCGTCGATCGAAGGAGGTTCACGGCCATGCGGAGACGCGAATTCATGACCCGTCTGGGTGCGCTCATGCTCTGCACATCGATCGGGCGCGCCGCCGAAACGACCGACCTTCGCGGCAACCTCACACGGCTTACCCGGCCCGGCAGCAGCGACAACCGTGCCACCTACTTGCCCGACGGCATGACGCTGTTGTTCGCGTCGAGGCGCACGGGCCGATCCCAGATCTGGGCCATGGATCCCGACGGACGCAATCCGCGCCGGCTGCACAAGAGCGTCACCAACGACTATGGCCGAGTGGCGCCAAGCCCGGACGGCTCGCGTCTGTCTTTCAGCTCGGACCTCGGTGGTCAGCCCGTTGTGTGCGTGTTGGACACAGGCAGTGGGAGGGTAACGCCGATCTCGGATCCGAGCACCTGGAGCTTCGGCCCGAGTTGGTCATCGCACGATCGGATTGTCTACTTCTCGCGTGCAGGCGGCAACCGCCTCAATCTCTGGACCGTGTCGCCGGACGCCACCGATCGGCGCCAAATTACCAATCTGGCCGGCGAGAGTCGCCAACCTTGGTGGTCGCCTGACGGCGCCACGCTGGCGTTCTCGGCGGACAACGGGACGCGGCGCTTTCAGTTATGGCTCGCGGCCGCCGATGGTACGAGCAGACGCGCACTGACGACGTCGGGCAGTTGGCTACAGCCGTTCTGGAGTCCGGACGGCCGACGCCTCGCCGCCTCAGCCAAGCTCGGCACTGCCGAATTCCAGATCCTGGTCATCGACGCGGACGGTTCTACAGTGCAGCGGATCACACAGCCGGCAGGCGATAACGTTCATCCCGCATGGTCGCCGGACGGCCGCAGCATTGTATTCACGGCAGGCCAAGGCGAGGGCACTGCGTTGTGGCGGTTCGACTTCGGACCGTGACGCCCAGCGAGCGTGGCGCTGACCCCGTGGATGGTTCGCAATGGGTCTCTTCCGGATGTACAGACCGCGGTGGCTCCGCACAATTGTGGTGGAGGGTCGAGGGCCGCGTTGGTGCGCGGAGCGCGATAGCCGCGGTTCCTGGCCGGCATCGCGCGACGTCAAGCGCGGCGCCGTCACTCGGATTGCGCGAACCGCTCGCGCCACGACCGTTGCGCCCCGGCCACCGGCAATGACCGCGCCTCGTAAACCCCCCGTGCGATCGCCCTGGCCATGACCAGCGTGGCGGCATGGCCGATCTCGGTCAGCTCCCGCGGCTCGTCTTCCAGCGGACGCGCTCCGGTCGAGGCCGCGAACATCGTGTCCCCGTCCATCGGCGCATGCGCCGGCAGCACCGCCCGCGCCAGCCCGTCATGCGCCATGATCGCCAGCCGCATCGCCTGCGGCTTGGTCAGCGCCGCATCGGTGGCCACCAGCCCGATCGTCGTGCTGGTCCCCGGAGTCCCCTTTAACCGAGGCGCCGTATCGAACGCCCCCGGCCACCCGCACCCCCCGAACTCCCCATCCTGCTCATACGGCGCTGCCCAGAACCAGGGCCCGTCGCCGACCAGCGGCGACCCGACCGCATTCACCGCCGCGATCGCCCCCACCGTATGGCCCGCACGTGTCACCGCACTCGCCGAGCCAAGCCCCCCCTTCACGGTGGCGGTGGTCGCGCCGGCCCCGGCCCCGGCCGTGCCCAGCGCAAACGACTCCGCCCTCGCCGCGACCGCCGCCGCATAACCGAGGTCTCGATACGGCGAGAACCGCCCCCACACCTTGTTCCCCCCATTCGCCAGATCGAAGATGATCGCCTGCGCCACCAGCGGCACCACCGCGCCGCGCACCACCAGCCCACGCCCTTGCTCGCGCAGCCACGCCTGCACGCCGCCCGCGGCATCCAGCCCGAACGCCGACCCGCCGGACAGCACAATCGCGTCCACCGCCCGCACCGAGTTCTCCGGCGCCAGCATCGCGGTATCGCGGCTCCCCGGCGCACCCCCAAGAATGCTGACCGAGGCAACCGCCGGCTGATCGAACACAATGGCGGTCACGCCGGATCCCAGCGTCAGATCCTCGGCATGGCCCACGGCGATCCCCGGCACGTCGATCAGCAGGTTGCGCGGCATTGGATTTCTCCCCCGGGGTCAGCATCGTCGCAAGCAGACCCACCAAGCAATGCCTGTCGTACGGGTCCTGTAGCCATGAAACGGTCGCAATCAATAAGTAAGCTGGATTTCCGTATCTGATGTGTTAAGAATCCCCCATGTCCCGCGCCGCGCCGATCTCGCGCCGCCTGCTGCTGGGCCGCCTTGGCTCCGGCACCGGCGTCGTCGGCACATTTCTGCTGCCGCCGTGGATGCAGTCCGCCATGGCCGCCGCCGCGACCCAATCGCACCACACCGCGCCCCGCAAGCCGGTGCGCCCCGACGCCGGCGTGCCCCTGCCGCTGGTCATGCTGGACCCCGGACATGGCGGCAAGGACCCTGGCGCCATCGGCGTTTCCGGTACCTACGAGAAGCAGGTGTCGCTCGCCTCCGCCCTGGAACTGAAGCACCTGCTGGAGTCGGGTGGGCGCTACCGCGTCGCCCTGACCCGGGGGCGCGACGTGTTCGTGCCACTGGACGACCGGGTGGCAAAGGCCCAGGCACAGGGTGCCGCGCTGTTCGTCTCCATGCACGCCGATGCGCTGGCCGACCACACGGTGCGCGGCGCCAGCATCTACACGCTCGGCACCGCCTCCGACGCGCAGACCGCCGCCCTGGCGCAGCGCGAGAACAGCGCCGACCGGTATGGCGGCCCGGGGCTGAACGCCTCCCCGGAGGTGGCCCGGATCCTGGCCAGCCTGGTCCGGCGCGAGACGCGGGTCGGCTCGGTGCATCTGGCGCGCAACCTGGTCGGCTCGCTCGATCAGGAGGTGCCGATGCTGCCCAACCCGGAGCGTCATGCCGGGTTCGTCGTGCTGAAGGCGGCCGACATCCCAAGCGTGCTGGTCGAGATGGGCTTTATGTCCAACCCGCGTGACGAGGCGGAACTGCGCCGCCCCGAGCATCGCAAGCTGATCGCAGCGGCGATGAAGCGCGCGGTGGATGCGTTCTTCGCCGCCCGCCAGTCAATGGCGGCGTCCGGCTGAGCAGGACGGGCCGCACCGCAAACTACACCGTCATTCCCAATTTACACCGTCATCCCCAAACTACATCGTCATCCCCGCTTTCGGGCCTGGCCTTCGCCTGGCCCGCAATGACGGAATCGGGCATGGGTTCGATCCGTCAGACTCAGAACATTGGTCAAGCACCGGACGCACAGGCGTCAACCCACTATCCGCGGCTCGCTTCCTGCAACCCGGACACGTCACGGCTGCCGCCGCTCGCTCCGCTTCCCGCAACGATCGACAGCTTCGTTGCGTCCCCAAACCCGCCCGGCCTGTGCAGCAACCTTCCGCGCGGCTATAGCGGCGGAATGAAACCCCCGAGTGACACACGGCACGGCGGCTCCGGCCGGCCCCCCTTCAACCGCTCCCCCGGACGCGGCGGCGGGGCCGAGCGCCCGTACCAACCGGGTGGGTCCGGCCAGCGGCACGGCCAGGACGGCCAGGCATCGGGCCAGGGACGCCCCGGCACCCAAGATTCGCGCCCGCAGGCGCTGCACCTTCCGGGCCAGGGGCCACGCCCGCCGCATGGCCAGGGTCCCCGCGACCAGCAGCAACGAGGGCCACGGCCGCCGCACGGCCAGGGACCGAGCCACGGCCAGGGTCCGCGCGACCAGGAACAACGCGGCCCCCGCCCGCCCGGCCAGGGTAGAGATTTCTCCGCTCGGCCAAACCGCGACGGCGGACCGAACCGCGGCCCGAACCAAGGCGGCAACCAGCGCTCGTTCTCGCAGCGCCCGCAGCACCACGACGCCCCACGCCCCAACCCCGCCGACACCCCACGCGGCGCGGTGTGGCTCTACGGCCATCACGCCGTCGCCGCGGCGCTCGGCAATCCGGCGCGCCGCCTGCGCCGCCTGTTGCTGACCGAGGAAGCCGAGGCGACGCTGGTGCAGCAACGCCCCCTGCCCTGGCCGCTGCCGCCGGAACGCGTCGAGCGCGGCCGGATCGACCAATTGCTCGGCCGCGACGTCGTCCATCAGGGCGTTGCGCTGCTGGCCGATCCGCTGGCGCCGCCCAGCCTGCAGCACGTGCTGGACCGCAGCGGGCCGCTCGTGGTGCTCGACCAGGTGTCGGACCCGCGCAACGTCGGCGCGATCCTGCGCGCCGCCGCGTCGTTCGGCGCCGCCGCGGTGATCGCGCAGGACCGCAATGCGCCGGAGGAGACCGGCGCCTTGGCGAAGGCCGCGAGCGGCGCGCTGGAGACCATGCCGCTGCTGCGCGCCGTCAACATCGCCCGCACGCTGATCGCACTGAAGGCGGCCAACATCTGGGTCGTGGGGCTGGACGCCGGCGGCGGCACGCTGGCTGGTCCGGCGCTCGCCGGCCGGCGCGTCGCGCTGGTGCTGGGCGCCGAGGGCAGCGGCCTGCGCCGGCTGACCCGCGAGACTTGCGACGAAATTCTGGGCTTTGCCATGCAGGGTGCCGTCGGCAGCCTGAACGTATCGGCCGCCGCGGCGGTGGCTCTGTATGAGCTGACTCGCGGGGCCTGATACCCCGATCGGGAGAAGCACACATGAGCGATTATGATCCACGTGCCGCCGCCGCCGCCCTGCACGAGGCTCGCGAGGGACGCCGGCTGGTCGCGCCGCTGCCGCAGGCCATCGCGCCCCAATCGGTAGAGGAAGGCGCCGCCGTGCAGCACGCGCTATGGCAGCGTCACGGCTCGGTAGGTCTGGCCGGGTTCAAGATCGGCGCCACCGCGAAGCGGATGCAGGAGTATCTTCGGCCTCAGCGGCCCGGCGGCCGGCTTCATGTCCACCGGCGGCATCCATCGCAGTGGCGTTGCCCTGCGTTTTGCCGACTTCCAGCGCCCGGGCGTCGAGTGCGAACTGGCGGTCCGGCTGGGCCACGATCTGCCGCCCGGCCCCTGCACCATGGCGCAAGCGGCGGAGGCGGTCGGCGACCTGATGGCGGGGATCGAGCTGGTGGAGAACCGCTACACCGACCTCGCTCTGGTCGGCACGCCGACGATGATCGGCGATCAGGTCTACCACGCGGCCGCCGTCGTCGGCGAGCCTGGCAGCGCTGACTGGCGAGACCTGGACATTGCCGCCCTGCGCGGACGCCTGATCGTGGACGGCCACCAGCGCGACGAAGGCGTCGGCCGCGACCTGATGGGCCATCCGCTGGCGTGCCTGGCCTGGTTGGCCGGGTCCTCGGTTGCCGAGGCGTTCGGTGGGCTCAAGGCAGGGCAGGTGGTGATGCTGGGCAGCGTCACGCCGCCGATCTGGCTGACCGGCCCGGCCACCGTGACGGTCGCGTTCGCCCCGCTGCCTCTGGTGCAGGTGACGCTGGTTTAGCTGGTCAAACGCCTCCGGTTCTGGTAATGTTCTGTTAACCATGGCCGGCAGCGCGGCGTGATAGCGCTTCGGCCTCGGATGGACCTTGCCAAAACGGCGTTACGCAGCAGGAGCATGGCTATGCCCGCCGATTGGCACACCCTGTCGAACGAGACCCAACTGCTCCTGGCGCGTGAGGCGCTGTATCGTGCTGCCCGGACCATCGCCGGCCAGGCCGAAGTGCTCGCTGACGAGATCGAGAACGGCGTCATCAGCGATCGCGGTGGCGCGGACGCCTTGCGTTTGCTGGCCGCGGTGGTACGTGGTGCAGAGCATGACCCGTTCGCTGTGGCGGGTCATTGCTGAAGCCGTAGCAACCTGGGGGCGCCACCAATGCCCGACCATAACCCGCCTGCCGCCGATCCCTTCGCCGCCGATACGATGGTCATCGACATGGTGCGCCGCTTCGCGCAGGAGCGGTTGGCCCCGCATGCCGCCGCGCGCGAGAAGGCCGCCTGCATCGAGCAGGAGGTCATTCGCGAACTCGGCGAGTTGGGCGTGTTCGGCGCGACGACGCCGGAGCGATGGGGTGGCTCGGAACTCGATCCGGTGACCTACGCCATGGTGCTGGAGGAGATTGCCGCCGGCGACGGCGCCGTCTCCACCATGGTGTCGGTGCACAATTCCCCCACCTGCATCGTGATCGACCATTACGGCACCGACGCGCAGAAGGAACGCTGGCTGCGACCGCTGGCAAGCGGCGAGTTGGTGGGATCGTTCGGGTTGACCGAGCCGCAGGCGGGATCGGACGCGTCCAACCTGCGCACCCGGGCGGTAAAACAGGGCGACCGTTACATCATCAACGGCGCCAAGCAGTTCATCAGCAATGCGGCGCATCCGGGCAGCGCGGTGATCTTCGCGGTGACCGATCCTTCGGCGGGCAAGAAGGGCCTGTCCTGCTTCGTGGTGGACAAGGCGGCGAAGGGTTTTTCCATCGCCCGCAAGGAGGAAAAGCTGGGGCAGAAGGCCTCCGACACCTGTGCGTTGTCGTTCGACGACATGGAGGTGGCGGAAGACCAGCGCATCGGCGCCGAGGGCGAAGGCTATCGCATTGCGCTTTCGACGCTGGAGAGCGGCCGCATCGGCATCGCCGCGCAGAGCGTCGGGATGGCGCGGGCGGCCCTGGAATACGCGGTCGAGTATGCCAAGGAACGCAAGGCGTTCGGCGGCCGCATCATCGACTTCCAGGCGGTGGGTTTTCGCCTGGTCGATGCGAAGACGCGGCTGGAGGCAGCGCGGCAGATGACGCTGCACGCCGCGCGTCTGAAGGCGGCGGGGCAGCCGGCGCTGGAGGCGGCTTGCATGGCGAAGCTGTTCGCCTCCGAAGCGGCCGAAGCGGTGTGCACCACGGCGATCCAGACGCTGGGCGGCTATGGCTATCTGGCCGACTATCCCGTGGAGCGCATCTATCGCGACGTTCGGGTGTGCCAGATTTATGAAGGCACGTCGGATGTGCAGAAGCTGATATTGCAGCGGATGCTGTAATGAATGACAAAACCTCTCCCGCCTGCGGCGGGAGAGGTCGCCGCGCAGCGGCGGGTGAGGGTGCCGCGGCAAACTCCGAATCAAGCTTCGAACCCAGCGAACTGTCCTACGCTACCAAGTCCTCCATCCTGACCCACAGCACGTGGGCAATGTCGCGGAGCATAACCGGACTGCCTTCTCGCACACCATTCTCGATCTGCGCGATATACGCCTGCGACACGCCAACAGCGTCAGCGGCCGCCTGCTGCGTCACACCGCGATGGCGGCGCCAAAATGCCACCGGCGTCTTCGCCGCGAGATAGGCAGCAGCGTCTTCCTCGGACATCGTCTCCATCACGCCTGAAGCAACAGCCTGCATGGCAGCAGCGTGGCCACGCGCATCTGTCACGTCCTCGTATTCTTTCAAGCTCAGCAGTACCATGGTTTCGCCGTTCAGTCCGCTTGCGGTCGGGATTGTCATCAAGCGCCTTCGTCAATCGTAGATTTGCCCGCGCGGCCCCAGGCCCGTGATGACGATCTTGGTGTCCGTCTCCTCGAACACTATCCGGTAGTTCCAACCAGGCAGCCGAATTTGGTATCAGCCTGATGGAAGCAAGAAGATTTTTATCACGGAGGGGTAGAACGAGGGCCACGGAGAGCCACGGAGCCGATGTGCGTGCCCCGATACCGGGGCTGGCACGCGGGCTCCGTGGCTCTCCGTGGCCCTCGTTCTACCCCTCCGTGATAAAAATCTTCGCGGGGTTGCCCACGCACACCTGCGATACAGGGATTTCGCCAAGCACCCATCATGCCAACCGCGATCGCCCTGTGAGAAGCGATGCATCGCCCCAAAGTTGGCGACATCGCTCCTGCGCCAAAGGCTTCTCCCTCCCTGCTCGCCCAATCGGTCCGGAGGTGCTATGCGGTCAGAAAGACGACGCTCCCGTACACGTATCCGCAGAGCATTCAAGACGCACAGGAGGCTCCAATGCTGCCAAAAGTCGCGCTGCTGCTGGGCGACCCTGCCGGTATAGGCTCGGAACTGGTGGCAAAGCTGCTGGCCGATCCGGCGGGCTGCCAGGCGGAGATCACACTCATAGGCAATGTGGACGAGCTGGAAGCCGGCATGGACATCGTGGGCATCAAACCCGCAGTTGGCGATCCCGCGCCACGAGGACGCCTGCGTCTTATCGAACATCGCGGCTCCGGCGGCTGGAAGCGCGCCACGGAAAGTGCCGCGAGCGGACACTACATCTTCGAAACCCTGCGCATCGCCCTCGACCTCGCGCGCAAGGGCGAAGTCGATGCGCTCTGCTTCGGCCCGCTGAACAAGACCTCGCTCCACCTGGCCGGCATGACGCACGAGGACGAACTGCGCTGGTTCGCCGATGAGCTCGGCTACCACGGACCAACCTCGGAACTGAACGTGCTCGATGAGCTGTGGACGTCGCGCGTCACGTCGCACGTGCCGCTGCACGCCGTCGCCGGCCTGCTGACACCGGAAAAGATCGCCACTTCGATCGAATTGCTCGCCGGCGCGTTGCAGGCGGCGGGCAAGCAGCATCCGCGCATCGCGGTGTGCGGGCTCAATCCGCATGCCGGCGACAACGGCAATTTCGGCCGCGAGGAGATCGACATCATCGCGCCCGGTATCGCGTTAGCAAAACCCGACTCCTACACCGTCGGCGGCCCATACCCGGCAGACACCGTGTTCGTGCGCGCCCGCGACGGCGAGTTCGACGCTGTCGTCACGATGTATCACGACCAGGGTCAGATCGCGATGAAATTGCTCGGCTTCGATCGCGGCGTCACGGTGGAAGGCGGCCTGCCGTTGCCGATCACCACGCCGGCGCACGGCACGGCGTTCAACATCGTCGGCCAGAACAAGGCCAATCTCGGCTCGATGCGCAACGCGTTCCTGATCGCCTGCCGCATGGGTGCGCAGAAAGCCATTCTACGACAAGCTGCCTGAGCGCAGTACAGGGAGGCAACGAATGAGCGACGTGCCAATGGCCGCGGCGGGCCAGGTGTCCGCCGTGGCAGCGCAGCCAAGTTCCGTCCGCTGGCGGCTGTTCGCCTTCATCTTCGTCGTGACGGTCATCAACATGGCGGACCGCACCTCGATCTCCGTCGGCATGCCGACGATCGCCAAGGAGTTCGCGCTGTCGCCGGCGATCCAGGGCGTGATCCTCAGCGCGTTCTTCTGGACCTATGCGGCGTGCCAGATTCCGGGAGGCTGGCTGATCGATCGCGCCGGCCCAAGCCGTGTCATGACCGCCGGCATCTTGCTCTGGGGTGCATTCCAAACCCTGGCAATGGCCACCACGAACGGCACCACGCTGCTGCTGACGCGGCTCGGCCTGGGCGCGGCGGAGGCGCCGATGTTCCCGGCCGGCGGCAAGCTCGTCGCGCTCTGGATGGCACGCCACGAGCGCGGCCGCGGCGCGGTGCTGATGGACAGCGGCAGCTATTTCGGTGCGGCGCTGGGCGGCGTAACGATCGCCTGGTTGATCTTCCTGCTGCATTCGTGGCGGCTGGCGTTCGGCATTGCCGGGCTGGTCACCATGGCGCTCGGCGTCTTCGCCTGGCGCTTCCTGCGCGATCATCCCGCAGAACATGCCGGCGTGAATGAGGCGGAGCTCGCGCATATCCAGTCGGTGCCGGCCGAGGTCGGCGCGGTCCCGGCGACGCCACGGCAATTCAGTTGGCTGCGGGTGGCGCCTATCATGTTCGGTCGTTTCGGTTGGGCGATGATGAATTTCGGCCTGCTGACCTGGGGCCCGAGCTATCTGGCGCAGGCGCGCGGCCTCGATCTGAAGCAGATGGGCGGCGCGACGTTTGTGATTTTCGGCGGCGGGTTCCTGGGATCGCTAACCAGCGGCTTCGTCAGCGATGCGCTGCAACGGCGTGGTTTCAAGCAATCCGCGGTGCTGAAGACGATGCTGACGCTGTCGGGACTGGCGCTGTTCGCCGCCTTCCTGGCGCTGCCCAGCATATCCGGAGCAGTCCTCGCCGTCGGCGTGCTGACCGCAACCGAGTTCATGCTGTGCTGGGGCAGCCTGTATTGGACCTTCCCGGGATTGCTGGTGCCGCCGCCGCAGGTGGGCATGGTCGGCGGGCTTATGAACTTCGCCGGCAGCTCCGGCGGCATCGTGGTGCCGCTGATCGCGGGATTCATCTTGCAGGCGACCGGTTCGTATGACGGCGTGCTGTATTTCTTCGCCGGCTGCGCGGTGTTGTACATCCTGGGCTCGGTGGTGATTCCGTTCGGACGGTTGAAGCACGAATGATGCAACGCTACGCCGGTCCCGTCGTCGACGCGCACCAGCATTTCTGGGATCCGTCGGTCAACGACTATCCGTGGCTGCGGCCGGGCGAAACAATCCCGTTCCGCTACGGCAATTACGAAACCCTCAAGCGGCGCTACCTGCCGCCCGACTACCGGCAGGATACCAACGGTCAGAACGTAACCCAGACCGTCTATGTCGAGGCGGAGTGGAACCCCGCCGATCCGCTCGGCGAAACCCGCTATGTCAGCGGACTTGCGGCGCAGTTCGGGCTGCCGAGCGCGATCGTGGCGCAAGCCTGGCTCGATCGCGCCGACGCGGCCGAGGTGCTGGCCCGTCAGGTGGAGTTTCCGCTGGTGCGCAGCGTGCGGCACAAGCCGGGCGGACCGCGTGCTCCGGACGAACCCGGCCGCACTTTGATGTCGGATGAAAGCTGGCGGCGCGGCTATGCATTGCTTGAACGGCACGGGCTGCATTTCGATTTGCAGACGCCGTGGTGGACCCTGCACGAGGCGGTGGCGTTGGCGCGGAATTTTCCTGCGACGACGATCGTGCTGAACCACACGGGATTGCCATCGGACCGCAGCGACGAGGGCCTGGCAGGCTGGCACAACGCGATGGCGGCGTTCGCGCAGCGGCCCAATGTGCGGGTGAAGATCTCCGGGCTCGGACAGGCGGGGCGGCCTTGGACGGTGGCGGATAACGGTTGGATCGTGCGGGAAACGATCGCGATGTTCGAAGCCACCCGCTGCATGTTCGCCAGCAACTTCCCGGTGGACAGCCTGTGTGCGGAATTCACGACGATCTTCGATGGCTTCCGCGAGATCGTCGAGGATATGCCTCCCGACACGCAGGCGCGGTTGTTCTGCGGTACGGCCCGCGAGGTCTATCGCATTGAATGAAATGCGCGCCCGCGAAACCGCAAGACATGACCGCCCCGCAATCAATTAGCGTGCGCCACCAACCATTCCCAGCCGTCATGACCGTTCCCAACCGTCATCGTCCCCAACCGTCATGACCGACCCCAACCGTCATGGCCGGGCTTGACCCGGCCATCTATGCAGCACGGTGCCGCGATAGATGGCCGGGTCAAGCCCGGCCATGACGGTTGGGGACGGCCGGTGCCGTACGTCAATCGTGCCGGCGCCGCACACAAATCGTGTTGTGGGTCCGCCCGCCCTACGCCCTCGGATACCCCACCGTCTGCGAAAAATTGATGAACTGGGCTTCTCCCAAATTCAAAGTCCGTGCCAGCCGATCGTGATCGAACGAATCGCGGAACACGCAGGCAAGGCCCTCCGACGCACAGTACAAATACACATTCTGCCCGATGAACCCCGTATCCGCCGCCGACACCCGCCGCTGCTCCTCCCGCGATACGCCGCTCAAATGCTCTGCATTGGCGACGTAGATCAGGTCGAGCGGTGCGGTCGCGGCAAACTCCTGCATGCCGGTCTGCGCGCGAACGTCCCCCGCGAGGTGTGGCGCCAACCGATGCGCGACCGGATCATAACGCCAAACGCCGTCCGCCATCGCCGCGTAGATCTCGCTCTCCCGCGCATGCCGCCAGGACGGCGCGGTGCGATCCGCCGTGGCGGGGCGGTTGATGCCGTACGCCGACCACAGCAGTTCGGACAGCGCCAGTGGCGGCAACGCACGCGGTGCGAAAGACCGCGTCGAACAGCGCAGCTTCAACGCCCGGCCCAGCGGCACGCCGAAATCGGGCCGCGGCGGCGGCAGCTCGATCGGTGCAAGCTGCTGCGCCGCGACCAGCCGAGGCGCCATCGCAACCCCGGCCGCCGCCAGCAATCCCAGATTGACGTCGCGTCGCGTTGTCATCGCACGGTCTCCGGTTCGGTGACGCCAGCCGCCTGCAATACAGCGCGGCGCACCAGCGCTGCCAGGATCGGCAGCTTGTAGGCGTTGCAGCGCAGCGGCACCGCGCCGGCGATTGCCGCCTGCGCCGCCGCCCGAGCGACGGCCGCGTCGATCGTCTGCCCCGTCAGGGCCGCCTCGGCCAGGGCGGCGCGCCAGGGCACCGGCGCAGCGGCACCCAGCACCACCGACGCGCGGCGGCAGCGTCCGTCCGGCGCGCAATCCAGCACCACGGCGACATCGGCAATCGACCAGTCGAACGATTTTTCCCCCTGCTTGAGGAACACCGAACGCGCGCCCGCCGCTGACGCCGGCAGCAGCACCGCGGTCAGCACCTCGCCGTCGCGCAGATCGGTCTCGCGCGTGACATCGATGTCGGGTCCCACCGCGAACTTGCCGAACTTCACGCGGCGCATCGCGCCCTGCGCGTCGACCAGTTCGACGCTCGCATCGAGCGCGGCCAGGGCGGTCGCCGCCGTGGAAGGATGCACCATAGCGCAGCCGTACTGGCCGAACACCGCGTGGTACTGGTTCTCGCCGTCGAAGGCGAAGCAATGGTCACCGCCCTTGCGCCCGCAACGATGCGCCGCCGAGCGGAAATACCAACAGCGCGGCCGTTGCAGCAGATTGCCGCCAAGCGTCGCTACGTGCCGAATTTGCGGACTGGCCGAACTCGCCGCGGCCTCCGCCAACGCCGCATACCGCGCCCGAACCCCGGCATGCGCCGCGACCTGCTCTAGCGTCACCAAAGCGCCGATCCGCAGCCCGTCCGCATCCTCGGCGATCGTATCGAGTCCGCCGATCTCCCGCAGGTTCACCACGCGCTCCGGCCGCAGCAGGTCCTCCTTCATCAGATCAAGCAAGTCGATCCCGCCCGCCTTCATCACCGCGTAACCCGGCGCCGGAGCCGCCGGATCAGCCAGCATCGCCGCCGCAACGGTGCGGCCCGCGAGCGTTGCCGCTTCGGCGACCGAACGCGGGGACTGCCATGCGAAGCGTTGCATCGCTTAGCTCCTTTGCGGCACCGGGTTCAGCGCCGCCAGCACCGCCGCCGGAGTCATCGGCAGCGCGCGCAGCCGCACGCCGGTGGCGTTGAACACCGCATTGGCGATCGCCGGCGCCGTCGCGATATTCGCCGGCTCGGCGATGCCATACGCATCGGTCGCGCTCTCGCCCTGGTAGTTCTCCAGCAATACGACGTCGATCAGCGGAGCCTCGTGCACGCCAACCAGCTTGTATTGCTCCAAATTGGCGTTCATCACATGGCCGGTGTGCTGGTCGATCACGCGTTGCTCCAGCAGTGCGTAGCCGATGCCCATCAACACGCCGCCCTGCACCTGGCTCTCGATCAGCTTCGGGTTCATCGGCCGGCCGCAATCCTGCACCGCGACGATGCGTTCCACCCGGATCGCCCCGGTTTCGGTATCCACCGCCACCTCGGCAAACTGCACGCCGCCGATGTCGTTCGTCGCCGCGTTGGCGTCGCCCATGCGGCGGCGGAAGCCACCATAGTCGTCGCTGCGCGCCTCTGTCGCGCTGAGCTGTTCCGTGCGCAGTCCCGCCGCGGCCTCACGCAGGCTCATGGACCGCGCCGGGTCGTCGCGCACCATGATCCGCCCGTCGCGCGCCGCCAATTGGTCCGGGGCGGCATGCAGCACCGGCGCCACCTGGCGGACCAGCATCTGCTTGACCTTCCACGCGGCGGTGCGCGCCGGCGGTGTGATGGACGCCGTCGTGCGGCTGCCATGCGACGGCGGACCGGCGGGAAAGTCGGTGTCGCCGATATGCAGCGTCACGTCTTCCGGCCGCACCCCGAACTCTTCCGCGACCACCTGCGCCAGGATCGTGCCGATGCCGGTGCCCAGATCCTGCACGCTGGACAGCACCTCCAGCGAACCGTCGCGCAGCAGCCGCACCTCGCAGGCGGCATTGCTCTGCACGTTGGCGCTCCACAACGACTGCGCTACGCCAAGCCCGCGCTTGACCCGTCCGGGATTGGCGCCCGGCCTATGCCGCTGCGACCAGCCGACGCGCAGCGCCCCGAGGCGGCGTTCCTCCCGCCGCACCGCGCTGGGATCAATGCGGTCGCGCAGCGCCAGCGGGTCGATCCCGAGCCGATCCGCCAGCTCATCGATGGCCTGCTCCATGGCGAACGCCCCGGGCGTGTTGCCCGGCCCGCGCATTGCCGAACCCCGCCCGGCATTGATGAACACATCGTTCTGCGCCGCGGAGAAATTCGGACACGTGTACAGCGCCTGCGCGAAATTGCCGGCTCCGGCGCCGATGCCGACCCCGGCCGTGCCGAACTCTTCCAGCGCAATCGCGGTCAGCGTGCCGTCACGCCGCGCGCCGATCCGTAGATGCTGCCAGACCGCCGGCCGATTGCCGCTGTCGAGTTGTTCCTCCGCGCGATCGAACACCAGCCGCACCGGCGCACGCGCCTGTCGCGACAGCGTGACGGCGTAGCGTCCATAAGTCCCGAGCTGCGACTTCGACCCGAAGCCACCGCCCGTTGCTGCGACCTTCACCCGAACCTGGCTGAGCTTCAGCCCAAAACTCTCCGCCAGTTCGCGGCGCACACTGGCGGTGGCCTGGGTGGACATCCACACCGTCAGGCCATCCGGCCGCCAGTCGGCAATGATCGCGTGCGGCTCCATGCAGCAATGGGTTTGCGTTGCGGTGCGATAGTCGGCTTCGACCACGATGTCGGCCTGGGCGAGGCCTTGCGCCACGTCGCCACGGCCGCCCTGCGTGTCCGGTCCGCGCAAATTGCCGGCGATTGGCAGATTGGCCGTGACGGCGATCTCCGCGATCGACAGTGAGGGCCGTTCGCCGGCCTGGTAGACCAGCGGCGCATCCGGACGGCGCGCGCTATCCGGATCGACCACGAACGGCAGTGGCGCGTAGCCGACTCGGATCAGCCGCAGCGCAGCGTCCGCGGCGGCCTCGGTCGTTGCAGCGACGGCCGCGACGGGCGCGCCGACATAACGCAGGATGCCGTCCTGCGGCGTGATGATCAGCACCGCGCGCACCCCGGGATGCTGCGCCGCGGCCGCGGCGTCGATCGCCGTCACCCGCGCATGCGGCAGCGGCGAGCGCAGGATCCGCGCGTGCAACAGCCCGGGCAGCTTGACGTCGACGGTGAAGCGCACGGCGCCGGTCACCTTGGCGCGGCCATCCTGCCGCGGCACCGGCTTGCCGATGACGCGCAATGCACTGTTCACCGCCAGGGCCGGCGGTTCGTCGTCCGGCACGCGCCACTGGATCTCACCCACGCCAACGCTGGCGATGCCGAAGGGAAAGCTCTCGGTGCGCAGATCGATGTCGGCCATGGTCATGCCTTTTCCGCCCGACCGGCGGCCTGCATGGCGTCCAGAATGTGCGGATAGCTGCCGCGGCGGCAGACATGCCCCCCGATGGCCGCCTGTACATCGTCATCGCTGGGATGCGGCACCCGCCGCAGCAGCGCGGCGCAACTCATGATCATGCCCGGCGTGCAGTAGCCGCATTGCATCGCGTCATGCTCGATGAACGCCGCCTGCACCGGATGCAGCGCGTCGCCTTGCGCCAGGCCCTCGATGGTAGTGACGGCGCGCGTACCGACATCGATCGCCAGCAGCATGCAGGATGCGATCGGCGCGCCATCGAGCCAGACGGTGCAAGCCGAACAGGCGCCACGGTCGCAGCCGATCTTCGTGCCGGTAAGATCGAGCTCCCCGCGCAGCACCTCGGCCAGCGTCGCGCGCGGCTCCACGTGCACCACGCGCGTGCTGCCGTTGACGGTGAGGGAGAGCGGCACAGGACCGGGCCCGGCAATCTCCGCCTCGTCTGCCGCGAGCGCGTTCCGCGCATCGCCGAGGACAAGGGCACTGCCGGCGGTCACGCCTGCGCCGCCAAGAAACGACCGGCGAGATACCGCGGGCCCACGATCCCGAGCTGACATGAGGTGCTCCCAGCCCGCGCGCGTCGTCGCGATGCGTCAGGCGCTCCTGTGTGGGGGAAGCTTCTAATAGGTCGGCGCGCGCAGTGCCTTGACCCAGATCAAATGGAAACCACGCTATGGAATACCAATCGTCCTGGGTGGCGACTCTCGAACGGCGCCCACCTTGTCATGCCGACGAAGGTCGGCATCCACGACTTCGCAGTGCCGCAGCAGCAAGTCATGGATGCCGACCTGCGCCGGCATGACGGGAGGGCCCCGGCGTTGCCACAACGCATGACCCGGCGTCACTCT
>CAVXNH010000070.1:0-186290 GCA_963762885.1 uncultured Alphaproteobacteria bacterium | reverse complement strand
AAGCAGCGCGCGCCTGCCGGCGGTAACATTGTCCTCCGCATTCACCGGCGGCGAGCGGGTCGTGGGCACCCCCGGCTACAGCGCGCCGGAACAGAAGACCGATCCGCGCCGGTGGACAGCCGGGCCGACATTTATTCACTGGGTGTGGTTTTCGACCAAATGCTCACTGGCGAGTTGCCCGGCAACCGCCTCAGGCCGCTGTCCCGGAAAGTTCAAATTGACGTGCGCCTGGATGAAGTGGTCCTGCGCGCCTTGGAAAAGAACCCCGCCCTCCGCTACCAAGCAAGCCAGCGAAGTTAAGACCATGGTGGAGACTATTGTCAGTTCGGGGAGCGCAGCCGCCCCGGTTGCACCGGCTGGCGCCCGCCTAAGCGGAATGACGACGGGCTCCGCCAGCCGGCCCGCGTCACAACGATGCCCGCACTCCCCGGACCGACCAAGGTCTGGACTCCCGATCCAAAGCGACCCTCCTTGGCCAATCTTATCTCGTCAACAACGAATACGGCGTCTGGACCACCGGTCGAAGGCGACGCTCTTCGGCCTGCCCTGGCTGCACGTCACTTCAGGGGTTCTACCGGCAGACCGGCCGGTGTGGTGTTGCCAAGGGGATAATCGCGATTGGGGACAGGGCGAAAGGCGTTGTTGCTTTCGGCGGCATGGCAACGGCCGGATTTCGCCTTTGGCGGACTGGCCATCGGTGTCTTTGCCTTTGGCGGTGGGCGCCTTCGGCCTCATCGCCTTTGGCGGACTGGCCGTGGCCTTGCTGGCGGTGCTTGGCGGCGGGCGATCGCGCCCATTGCGATCGGGGGCGGGGCCCCACTCGGCTATCTGGTTTTCGGCCCGGCGGGGCCATCGGAGTCCATGTGTTGGACGCTTCTCTGACGGAGAGGATCCGGTGGCGGGTTGGCATTTCTTTTCTCTGCCATGGGCAAAAAGGCTGATGGTGGAAATGACCGGCTTGCGTGGATCTTCATTCTCGTGCCTTTCGCAAATTCAGGTCCAGGCGTCCCGCTCTGGATTCAGGAGACGGCTGGCACGTCAAAACGGGCCCACCCGGATTCCCTCGCACTTCTTTGGACGGGTGGGCCTCCTGGCTGGCCATCATGGACGCCGGGAATCACGCGCAAAGCTGGGAAACCGCCGGCGGCGTCTTTTCCAGCGCGCCGTGACGCAGAAGGACGCCTGGATTGGCAAAGGCGAAAAAATCCGCCGGCCTCTTGGCGAAGTCGTTGTGCAAATTGATCCTCCCGGGAGGCGCAGCACCGTCGGGACGCTTTTTGTCGCGAAGTACGCCACCTCCTTCGACGGCTCTGCTGGCGGCGGTGGAAACCGTGACGTTCGCCTTGCAGCAAAACGGAGAATGGAAAGCCATCTGTTATTTGATCCGTCCCCCCGCGCCGAGGCAAAACGGATTTCATCCGTCATCGGAATAGCGGCCGCGGTTGTTGGCGTGATTCTTATTGGCGATTTTCTTCCACGAAAAACGCCGTGCCCGAATGGCCAGTGGCATCCGCAGTTGATGCAGTTCAGTGCGGCGTCGGTCCAAAATCCGCTGGCCGCCATTCGCGTCACCCGCGGTCGAGCGAGACCAACAATATCGTCATTTTCAAAATCGTCTCCGCATCCCGCACTCCCCGCTTATCGATCACCGCTGAGTTCCAAGGCCCGCCACTAACCAACAAGCCGAAATATGGCTGGGTGGACTACAGCGGCCCACCCTTGAGTTGCTTGCTGGGGCCTGGCTGACTCTGAATCGGGCTGGGAAATGGAATCAGCTTTACCGGGGAGGATCTCGACGGTGGGCTGAAACCCAAAATACAGGCAACGCCCGACGATTTCGCCAATAAAAATCACGGGCCGGCGAAATTGTTTACGGCTTTTATCTGCCTGACGAGGAGAAGGCCGAAATGGCGCTGAAGCAGGCACGGGACGGCTCTTCTGGGAAAGACCGACCTCGTTGGCGAAGCAGGCAACGTGCTCACGCTTTTCGAGTTGAAACGATTCGACAGAAAGGACGGCGCCGGAAAGGAGAAGTGGCAAGTATTGACAGGCAAGATTCTCCGCAGATCGCTCGAATTCGATTCAAAGCTTCAGCCCGGTGATCGAGAGAGTGCTGGAGTTGGACACCAACGGCCAGACCGACTGCCTCAACCTGGTTTCCGGCAGGCTTGTGCCTTTGCCGAATTACGCGTTAGGAGGGCTTCTGCCGCCGGGTGCCAAGTCCCGCCATCCGCAGACTCGGCCATCTGTAGTGGGCATGCACAGAAGGTTGTCCTATGACGCGGCCGAGAGACCCTCCATCAACGCGACCGGCGGCACCGTGTTGCGGTTATTGGACAACGAGCAATGGGAGGAAATGTCGGCGGCACAGGCGCTGACCATTTCCCGGACCATCCAGGATCATCCCGGTTTAACGGGTATTGCAGGGCCTCGTTTGCCAGTGACCGTTCTATTCAAAACCCCTACACGGATGGCTGGTCTGCTTCAAGTCGTCAGCACCAACGCAAGCCCGCCGAGCGTGAACCTCCGCTACAAAACGGTGCAATACGGCAGCGGAACCAAAACCAATTCCGCCGCCGCGCCCGCCGCGCCCGTTGCGCCTGCCCTGCTCGCTGAGCCGCCCCAAGCTGCGATTTCTCGCGTGGCAGGATAGGTGGGTCACCAATAGAAACTTCATTCGTACCGTCCCGACGGCTCTGCGAGGTGGCTGATCCCGCTGAAATTGAGCTTGCGAGGTTCTTCCATATCTCAAGGTTCTCTATGTGCATCCGGCAAGAACCGATGTGGCGAAGCCGCGCTTTTTGACTCTCTGGTTCCTCGCACCCGGCATCGAGCCGCAGGATCGGTAGTCGTAGCGTTGCCCTCTTGGATGATGCCGGCCAACCGATTCCACAGCCATTTCGGCGAAAACCGTGCGGGTTGAGCTATGTTGGGCAACAGAACCCCGACCCCACCGGCAAGGTCCAGACCTCTAGCGCCGGGGCGGCGACGAATCTCCCGGCACGGCTGGTAGTGCGCCTTCGTTACGCTCTCGGCCCGCTCGAATACGCAAGTCGTGTCGGACTTTCGGAGTTCGATGTCGCTCATCGGCGGCAGCCAGTCGACGGCATCGGCGAGAATTCGGACGTGCGTTCTTTTGTTTCCATCGCCGGGGATTCGTCGCCACGCAAACCTGGTGGTACTCCGTCACCGCCACTACCAAGGACGGCCACGGATTGAATAGCCGGCGGGCGCCAACTCCGGCGGCACCGTCGGGTCGGGGTGGTCGCGATGAATTCCAATTTTGCCGCGCCGCTGTCAAATATAGCCCATTTCACCATCGGCGCCCGCCCCGTCCGCACCATGGAATGGAAGGACGTCGTGCTGCCGAGGAATTAAACCTTCTCCATCGCTTCCGCCGTCAGCGCCGTGATCTTCTCCCAGGCGTGTTTTGCACAACTCCCGTTCCGCCATCCACGAAGCCGCCCACCGCCGCCACTTGCTTCAGCGCCAGATAGGCGGGCAGCGTCGCCGCCGTGATGCCGCCTGTGGGCACGAATTGCACGCCCGTGTGCGAGCTTCCGGCGGTGGTGGTCAATCCGGCGGCGCCGGTGGGGCCGCGCGATATCAAGCCGACGCCGACCGGGAAGATGATTCTCGACGCCGCGCAGCGGACGCATGCCGGCCTATGTCGATACCGGGCTCAATCTGGTGCATGTCGATGATGTCGCGCGCGGGCATGTTCTGGCGTTGGACGCGGGCGCATTGGGGCGCGCTATATTCTGGGCGGCGATAATTTGATCTGAGGGATATCTTCTCGATGGTTGCCGAGCGCGCCGGCCGGCGGCCGCCGTGACTGCGGTTGCGCGGTCGATCTGCTCTGGCCGCTGGCGCTGGGGATGCGAGGGGTTTGCGCGCCTGACCGGCGTGGCGCCGCTGGTCACGCGCGATATCTGACGATGGCGCGAAGAAGATGTTCTTTTCCTCGGCGCAGGGCGGAGGCCGAACTGGGCTACGTCGCGCCCGCCCGGCCGCGGGCGGAGGACGTCGCCGGTTCCGCGAACTGGACTGGTGCGATGAGGGCGCGGACGGCGCGGGGATCCGCCGTTGCGATGATCACGGCCGCTGGCGTTGCTGTCGCTGGCGCGTCTGACTGTGGCTCGTGCTGGCGCATGGTCGGTTTTGGCATTCGGTTCCGGAGCTTGCGGTGGATCGGCCGGCGCGGTCCATCGATGTCAGCCGTCGTCGTGCCGGCGCGCAACGAGGCCCCGGTGATTGGGCGAGCGCTGCCGAGCTTGCTGGCGCAGCACATCGGGGCGGGTTGGGCATGATTGTTGTTGATGATTGCAGCACTGATGGCACCGCCGGGATCGCGGGAGGGCCCCGGGCGATGCCGCGGCTGACCGTCCTGACCGGCGCGCCGCGGCCGGCCGGGCTGGAGCGGCAAGTTATGGGCCGTCGCCCAGGGCGTGGCGAAGCCGGCGACGCCGACTTTATTCTCTTACCGACGCCGATATCGTGCATTAGCCGGGCATCTCGCGCCCTGGTCGCGCAGGCAGAGCGGACCGGCTGCGACCTGGTTTCGGAAATGGTGGCACTGCGCCGCGACAGCCTGGCAGAACGCGCGCTGGTGCCGGCTTTTGTGTTTTTTTCCAGTTGCTCTATCCATTCTCCGGGTCAACGACTCGCAGCGCGCTACCGCGGCGGCGGCAGGCGGCACGATCCTTCTGCGCCGTGACGCCCTGGCGCGCATTGGCGGAATTGAGGCTGTGCGAGACAAACTGATCGACGACGTGGCGCTGGCGGCTGCGGTGAAAACAGGCGGCCGCATCTGGCTCGGCCATAGCGACCTGGCTCGCTCTGTCCGGCCCTATCCCGGCTTCGCGGATATCTGGCGGATGGTGGCGCGCACCGCCTATGTCCAGCTTCGCTTTTCGCCGCTGCTGCTGTTCGCCACCACGCTGGGCATGGCGCTGGTCTTGCTGCTGCCGCCGGCTGCCGCGCTGTTCGCCCATGGCGCGGCCCGCTTGCTGGGCCTCGCCGCCTGGGCGATGCTGTTGGCCAGCTATCCTCCCGACCCTGCGCCGCTATCGCCGTCGCCTGCTCTGGGCACCGTTGCTGCCGTTGGTGGCGGCGTTTTACATGGCCGCGACACGTCGGCTCAGCGGCAAACCACTACCGCGGCCGCGGTGTCGCATGGAAGGGCAGGGCCTATCAGGGCCGGCCCGCAGGGAGAGGCCGGGTGAACCACATGTCCAACGTCGAAGCCTGGTCCGGCAAGGATCGCGGCGACGAGAATTTCCCGGTCGGCTCGCGCCTGATCCGCCCCGACCTGCGCCCGCACGTGCATGCGTTCTACACCTTCGCCCGCAACGCCGACGACATCGCCGACTCGCCGACGCTGGCCGCCGCAGGACAAGCTGGCTCGGCTCGACGTGATGGAAGCGGTCTTGCTCGGCCGGCGGCGACGACGGTTCGCCCAGCGCGCTGGCGCTGCGCGACAGCCTGGCGCGACCGGGCGTCAAGCCGATCCACGCCACCGAACTGCTGATCGCCTTCCGCCTCGACGCGACCAAGCATCGCTATGCCACGCTGAGCGAGCTATACGACTACTGCCGCTATTCCGCCGCGCCGGTCGGCCGGCATGTGCTGGACCTGCACCGCGAGCGCCACACCACGCATGCGCCATCCGACGCGTTATGCTCTGCGCTGCAGATCCTGAACCACATGCAGGATTGCATGGTCGATCTGGACACTCGATCGCTGCTATCTGCCGGAAGATCTGCTGGCCGAGTTCGGCTCGGGCATTGCCGACCTGCGCAAGCCGGTGATGACGCCGGCGCTGCGCAAGGTATTCGAACTCGCTGCTGCACCGCGTCGATCGGATGACCACCTTCGCGTCCGACCTGCCGCCGCGCACGCGCGACCGGCGGCTGCGGCTGGAGACGGCGGTGATCGTCGGCCTGGCCAAGCGCCTCGCCAACCGGCTGGCGCGGCAGGATCCGCTGGCGCGGCGGGTGAAGCTGTCGAAGTTCGACTTCGCCACCAGCGTCCTGGTGGCGTTGCGCTACCTGTGAGCAAGGCGACGCCCGCGCCGCTGGGCGCCGCGGCGGACGATCTGAGCGCCGTCGAGGCGATCGTGCGCGCCGCCGGCACCTCGTTCTATCGTGGCATGCGGGTGCTGCCGCCGGACCGGCGGCATGCGATGTATGCGATCTATGCGTTCTGCCGGATCGTCGACGACATCGCCGACGAGCCCGGGGAGTTGGCCGAGAAGCTGGCGCGGCTGGCGGCCTGGCGTGGGCGCATTGCCGGGCTGTACCGCGGCGAGGCCGACGGGCCGGTGACTCGCGTGCTGGTGCTGGCGGTGGGGTGCTTCGGCCTGCGGGAGGCGGACTTCATCGCGGTGATCGACGGCATGCAGATGGACGCCGAGACCGTCATCGTCGCGCCGGATATGACCACGCTGGAGTTGTATTGCGACCGCGTCGCCACCGCGGTGGGACGGCTGTCGGTGCGCGCGTTCGGCGATGCGTCGGAGGCGGCGGATCGGGTGGCTCGGGCGCTCGGGCGGGCGTTGCAGCTTACCAATATCCTGCGCGACCTGCGTGAGGATGCCGATCGCGGGCGGCTACCTGCCGGCGGAATACCTGGTGCAGGCTGGGGTGCCGCTGGAGCCGGAGGCGGCGCTGGCGTCGCCTCGGCTGGGCGAGGTGTGCGGGCGGGTTGCCGCGCTGGCGCATGGGTATTTCGCGGAGGCACAGGCGGCGATGGCGGAGTGCGACCGGCGGGCGATGAAGCCGGCGCGGCTGATGGGCGCGACCTATGCGGCGATCCTGTCGCGGCTGGAGCAACGCGGCTGGGTGCGGCTGGAGGAGCGGGCGGGGCTGCCGGCGTGGCAGAAGCTGTGGGTGGCGGTTCGGTACGGGCTGTAGCGGCCCTCGGTCCCGTCATTGCCCCCAATGCTTTTGCAGGAGGCCCTTTGCATAAGTCACCGCCAGGTTGGGTCGCTATTCGGCGGCTGCGAGTGTCGCGTTTTTGTGCTATGGTCGGCAGCCATGGATAAGCAGGACATCATCGCCCGATTGCGGGAGAACGAGGCGGCGCTGAAAGCGCGTGGCGTGGCGCACGCGGCACTGTTTGGCTCGCGCGCACGCGGCGATGCGCGTCCCGATAGCGATACCGACATCATGATTGAGATCGACCCCGAGGCTCGGATGGGTGTGACGAGTATGTCGGGTTGAAGGAGTTTATCGCCAGCCTGTTTGATGGACCCGTTGACGTCGTGAACCGCGACGGACTCAAGCCTTATGTAAAGCCAGCGGCTACGACTGACGCGATCTATGCCTTCTGACCCTGAAGCGACAATCCGCTGGCTTAATGACATCCGACACCATATCGCCGTGGCGCAAACCTTCGTGGAAGGGATGAGCTATGATGCGTTTCGCGACGACCTGCGCACCACTTACGCGGTGACTCGCTGCCTTGAGATCATTTCCGAAGCGTCGCGCCGGTTGCCGGACGAATTGAAAGCGCGGCATCCGTCGATTGCCTGGAAGAATATGGCCGGAGCAGGCAACGTTTATCGCCACGACTACGAAGATGTGGCTGCGTCCTTCGTGTGGGTTGTGCTTGAGGATCACCTGCCACCGCTGCGCATCGTCGTGGAGCAGGAGTTGGCAGCCCTGCGCAGCCCGTGAAATGCGGCTATGCCCGCGTCTCGACCGACGGCCAGAGCGTTGACGCCCAGGTGCGGCCGCTCACCAAGGCCGGATGCACAAAAATATTCCGTGAGGTGGCGAGCGGAGCCAGGACCGGCCGCAGCCAGCTTCGCCGCGCCCTCGCGCAGCTCGGCGCCGGCGACATGGTGATGGTGACCAGATTCGACCGTCTGGCCCGCTCGACGCGGGATCTCTTGAACACCCTCGCCTCCCTCACCGACCGCAAGGCCGGTTTCTGGTCGCTCGGCGACATCCGGCTGGACGCCACTACGGCGCATGGCCGCCTGATGCTGACCGTCCTTGGCGGGCTGGCGGAGTTCGAGCCGCGAGCTGATTCGTGCGCGCGCGGGCGAAGGCGAACGGAAAGAGCCTGGGGCAACCGTTCAAGATGCCCCCTCACCAGAGGGAGGAAGCGCTTGCGCGGCGCGAGAGCGGGGAGCTACTGACGGAGATCGCCCGCAGCTACAACGTCAGCGCGGCGACGCTATCACGGCTGGCGACATAATGGCGCTCAAGGTGACTACGAATGGAATCCGCTCGCAACGGCGCGGCGCAAGATGTAGAATGCGCCCGTATCATCGAGAACCGGAGATGTCTGGCGCCCCCCTAAGTTCTGATGAGATACCGCACGACCAGAGGCACTATGCTGCCATTGGACGCGTGGCCTCTGAGTGGTCGGAGTTCGAGAGCCTCATTGACTGGGGGGCGGGCGGCCTAGCCAATATAGACAGCGACATTGCAACGTGTTTCACCGCGCAGATTTCTGGCTCTGCAAGAAAATGGGATGCTTATATTGCGCTAGCCAATTGGCTCGGTGTGGATAAACGCGAGGTAGACGAACTTCGAAACCTTGCCAAGGAGACCGGAGGACTTGCCGAACAGAGAAATCGTGTAGTTCATGACTCGTGGGTAGTGCAGGCTGATTTTGTGCCCGCTAGGGTCGAATTGTCTGCGAGGCGCAAAGCTGAGAATTCAATTAATCGAAATGCCTACCGAGGCAGTGGAGCGCCTCGTAACTCGTGTCAGAGAACATGCCGGTAGATTTACGGACCTCCATGCGCGTGTGATTTAAGCTCTCAAACTCAAAAAATGACACACCCTCGATAGGCCCCTCTCATGTCTCTATTGGAATTTCCTGGCGTTAGAACGCCACCTAAATACGAAGGTGCGTTCCTGCGGTTCATGAATCCGCTGTTGGACGCGATGCGCGAGAAAGGCGGCCAAGCGCGCCCTCGCGAAATCTACGATTCCATAGCGCAAGAATCTCAACCTGTCCGAGGAAGAGCGCACCGTTACGAACAAGAATGGCTATCCAGAGATTCGAAAATCAGATTGCATGGGCGCGCTCATACTTAGTCAAAACTGGCTACCTAACTCCCCCTCTCGTGGTGTCTGGAGACTTACCGACAAGGGCAAAGACGCCCACCTTGACGGGCCTGATATAGACTTGATCTGGCGGCGTGTCATGGAAATGAACGCGCTTGCCAAGGTCAAGGCGGGCACGGACATGCAGGTCACGGCGGGCGTTGTCCACGAGCCCGAAATCCCCATGAAGCAACAGGAAGACGAGGAAGATGAGGTTATTGCGCCTTCACCGCAAACCTCGCCTTATAGCGATCACCGACCATCCCTTATTGCGCTGATCGGCAGCATGTCGCCCGCTGGTTTTGAAGATTTCTGTTCTGAACTGCTCGCCCGCGTCGGGGTCGAAGATGTTCAGACGACGCGGCACTCCAAGGATGGTGGCATAGACGGTACGGGTCGTTTGCGAATCAACGAGTTTGTCTCTCAACCGATAGCCTTTCAAGCCAAGAAATTCGACGGCTCAGGCCGCAAGGTGTCGTCGGAAGAGATACAACGTTTTCGTGGAGCCATCGGCGGACACATTGCTAAAGGAATCTTCTTTACGACGACGACCTTTTCCGAAGACGCCAGGCGTGAAGCAAGAGCGCCAGGAAAAGTGGAGATCGAGCTTGTTGACCTCGATCGGATATTGGAGATTTGTGAGACTTACGAGATCGGACTAATAGAGCAAAAAATTCTTGTCACGGAGCCTTCTTTCTTTGAGCGATTTCGGCGCTAGAGCCGGCTTACCATACAGCGCATTATGCCGTATCGGCAACATATGCGCCAGCGGCGCTGCCGCGTGGAGGGACAACTCCGCAGGATCAGCCATCTCCGGCTGCTCGAACCGCACGCCATACATCCAGTGTTGTCGATGTTTGGACGTGGAGGTCGTCGTAGGTCCAAAAGCGTATTGGGCAGGATGCAATTGTCGTTTTGTCGCTGCGCCACGCCAGTCTCGATCTCTCCGTCGCATTGAGCAGGGTGGACGGGCCACACACTACAAGATAAGTCTCTGAAAAGTGGTCGAGCCCGAACGCGTTCTTGTAAGTTGCTACTATGCTGATTATCGTTTTTGGCCCAAGACCAGTCGGAGACCTGGCTAAATCCGTGTTCCAGTTCCGGCGACCAGTCTCGCATCTGGATTGTGCCGCGCTTTCGATTAAAAATGCTGTCTCTCGTGCCGCCCTCAAACTCGACCAGAACGAAATGGCGTGCGGCAGTCGAACCAACCACAAGGTCCGCCCGGAATACCCCTACGAGAGCGAACTCGCGCTTGTAGCGGTCTGGATGTCCTTTCCCAACGGCAATTTGGATCAGCAGGCAAAGATTTACCCGGGGCTTCAAAAAGCCGACAATGCTGGCTTCGGTAAACTCGGCATTGGCGTCCAACCACTGCTTGTATTCTTCGAGTTCCCGTTCGGCTTTAGCGAAGTCCAGAGTTACCTCCGCCAGCAGGCTAGTGGACATTCAGCAATTCTTCAGGCCTTACCGCGCCAAGCACTATCATCGAGTCTCCCTGCTTCCGGGCGACTACGCGAAGGCCACCCAGATCGTCATCCAATCGGTAGACGAAATGCCCGGTCTTTTCGTCCACCCTTTCGACGGGACCTGTTCGTAAAGCGCGCTCAACCTCCGCTACGCTGACGGACCGGAGCTCCAGGCTTGCTCGCGCGTTACTCGAGACCACGATTTTGATGGTTGGATTGGCTTGTATGGCCCTGTCTGTCGTGACGTGCCGGCCCTTGTTTACCATGCGACGCACATCCCTGGTGGAAGATCGCGAGCATACCATGCCCGACGCCCCCAGTCTGCATTTTCGCAACGGGGCCATCGTAGCTACCCAAGGCTGGGCGACGCAAAGGAGCTTACGGTAGCGGAGCGGGCGATTTTGCCGCCAACCGCCGTAACAACTGTTGTGGCTATTATTCCTAGAGCAGCGCTTGCAAAGATGTTGGTGTCGATGACAATTCTGAATTAGGCAGCAGAGGCTCAACTTCCTGCCGCGCCTGCTTGATGAGCCGGTCGATATCATCATCCGACCAGCCCGCCTCGAACACCTTCTGGCGTGAGAGGCGCCGCGCCTGCGCCAGCCAGTCATCCGGCTCGATGACGATGGTCACATGCTGGTCTGGCGCGATGCCACGTCGGGCAAGTTCAGCCGCCACTTGTCCGGCGGTGCTTGCAATGAAGTGCGGTTCCGCAACCTTCGTCATGGCATCCTCGCGAAGCCGGCGGAGCCGAAACGCCGCCAGCCCATTTCCTTGACGGTCACCGCCTTCCCAGGCTGGACCATGGAGAGCTTTTACCACAGTGGCATTTCCCTGGACAAATATCCTCCGGGGAGTGCGAGCTGTGCGCGAGGCTTCTTTCCGTGCCCGGCGTACCCGGTTCTGACGCCTGACGATCCGTCCGTGGTTCGTCGGGCGGGGGATTGCTTCGCTCCGCTCGCAATGACAGGCGCATGCTATCTGACGCGGTTGTTCTCGAGCGGCCGCTCAGAGGCCGTCTCGAAACCTGCCGGTGGGGGGTTGAAACCGCAAGAGTTCGATGAAATCTAGGAGGCCCCCTGGCACCTGGAGCCTCCTATGTGGACCCGCGAAACCCGCGCAGAGCACGACCGTGATGATCTGCGCTACCCCAGCGATCTGACCGATGCCGAATGGCAGGTGCTCGCGCCGTTGCTGCCGCCGCCAGCGAAAACCGGCCGCAAACGGTCCTGGACGATGCGCGAGATCATGAATGCCATGTTCTACGTGCTGCGCGGCGGTTGTCCGTGGCGTATGCTGCCGGAGCATTTCCCACCGCACCAGACGGCGTATCGCTGGTTCACCCGCTTCCGCGATGACGGAACATGGGAACGCCTGGACCATCAGTTGGTGGCGCAGGATCGTCAGCGGGTCGGCCGCGCGGCGGGTCCCACTGCCGCGGTCATCGACACGCAGAGCGTCAAAACCACCGAAGCCGGCGGCCCGAGAGGGTATGATGCCGGCAAGAAGATCAACGGCCGCAAGCGACATGCTCTGGTGGACACCGACGGGCGCAGCCTGGAATTGCAGGTGCACCCGGCGTCAGTGCAGGACCGTGATGGCGCTCCGGCGGTGTTGCAAGCCGCTCACGCCCGGTTCCCCTCGATCCAGAAAGTATTTGCCGACAGCGTCTATGCCGGCGAACGGGTCGCCAGTGCGACATCCATTGTGGTGGAGATTGTCCGCAAGCTACCCAACCAGGTTGGCTTCAAGCTGCTGCCGCGGCGTTGGGTGGTCGAGCGGTTCTTTGCCTGGATCAATCGCAACCGCCGCCTTGCCAAGGATTTCGAAGCCACCATCGCATCGGCCACAGCCTTCCTCCACGCCGCTTGCGTTATGCTGCTCGCCAGGAGGCTGGCTCGTTGGGCTTGAGATTCGAGTCGGAACTCTTAGGCCAGGCGGCTCGGCTAAGCTATGTTTGGTCTGGAGGTGACGGTCAAAACCGCCCCCCTTCGTTCCCGAAACTACTTGCATATTTTCCTACAATTCGCTACCCTCCGAGCCATTTGATCCTACAGCCCGGAGGGCCCCATGTTCGACACCCCCTACGATCCCCTGCACATCTTCAAGCCCAACGGACCCGTCAACCTCACCGCCATCACCGCCCTGCTCGAGGACACCATCCGCGCCACCCGCCCCGCCCCCCGCGCGGACGGCGCCGCGATCTCCGACGCCGACCACCGCACCACCATCATGCTCGCCATCGCCGGCCTGGAACCCGGCACCACCGCCGAGGCGATGCACGCCTCCCAGATCGTCGCCGCCCACGCCACCGGCATGCACTTGCTCGATACCGCCGAGGCGCCCGACGCCACCCCGCTCGAAAAGCGCCGGGTCGCGTCGCTGGCGCTCGGCTTCCTGCGGTTCGCCCAGACCGCCACGCGATCACTGGAGAAGCGCCAGGCGCTGCGGCGCAAGGACGACCTGGATTATCCCCACTACGTCGCCGCCATACGCCGGGCGATGGAGGGCGAGGTGGAGAGGTTCAAGCAGGAGTGGGAACGCTCGCACCAGCCCGCCGCCGTGCCGGCCGACGCGCCACGGCCCGGGCTCGCGGCAGGCGCGACGGCGGATGGCGGGCAACACCCCATGCAACGTGAGGCGGCGCGGGCCGTTGCGCCCGAGGCGGCGGCAGCCCCGCCCACTCTGCCGCCGGCGCCACCGACGCAGCGTCGTCCCGAGGGATGGCAACACCCCATGCGCCAATTAGCGACGCCCGCCGCCGCGCGCGACGCTGAGGCCGAAGCGGCCTTTCCGCCGCCAGCACAACCGGCGCGGCGTCATCCGGATGGTAGGCAAAACCCCATGCAACGTGAGGCGGCCCGGGGTGCTCTTGCCGGCACGGGACTGGTCCCCGGCGCAGCCCCGCGAGCGCCGTCCCGGCCCGGAGCCGGCGGCACCGCACCGGCTGTGGTTGCCGCATAGGAGCAGTGGCGGGAAAGACCCCATGCACCAATTCAGGCGCGGAAAGAGCTTACGCGCCAAGATCAGCGGCAACGACGACGCATCCGCGGAGGCGACATGTCCAGCGGAGACCGGCGCCCCACGACCACGCGGCGCCGTCTACAGCACAGCGAAACGAGGCAACCGTGAGACGCGCCCTGCCCCCGGCACCGGCCACGGCGGCGCTCTCGCCACACAGCATCGTCTCTACGACCGCGAAACGAGACGCCCGTGAGACACCGCCGGCGCCGCAACGGACCGCGCGACACGCCGCATCGCTGCCTGTCGCCCGGCCGGTGCGCCACCGATTTGCCTGACATGGAACCTTCTGGCATACCGCCGCGCCACTCCCACCCCCTCCCCAATCCGCGGAGCCTCTCCCCCGGCGTGGCCCGGATGGTTCCAACAAGGAAGAAGTCTAGATGCAACTGGCCCAGATACTGATCATCGTCTGCGGTTTGCTGGCGTTGGTCTACGGCCTGGTCACCGCTCGCGAGGTCCTCGCCGCCAGCGCCGGCACGCCCCGCATGCAGGAGATCTCCGCCGCCGTGCAGGAAGGCGCCCGCGCCTACCTGAACCGCCAATACACCACAATCGCCATGGTCGGCGTGGTGATCCTGATCATCCTCGGCGTCATCCTCGGCATCCACGTCGCGATCGGCTTCATCATCGGTGCGGTGCTGTCGGGTGCAGCCGGCTATGTCGGCATGAACGTCTCGGTCCGCGCCAACGTGCGCACCGCGGAGGCAGCCAAGCAGGGGCTTGCCGCCGGGCTGGCGATCGCCTTCAAGGCCGGCGCCATCACCGGCATGCTGGTGGTCGGCCTCGGCTTGCTCGGCGTCGCGGGGTACTACTTCGTGCTGCGCAGCGGCTACGGCGCCGCCATAACCGATGAAGAATTGCGCCGCGTGCTGGAGGCGATGGTCGCGCTGGGCTTCGGCGGCTCGCTGATCTCGATCTTCGCGCGGCTTGGCGGCGGCATCTTCACCAAGGGCGCCGACGTGGGCGCCGACCTGGTGGGCAAGGTCGAGGCCGGCATCCCCGAGGACGACCCCCGCAACCCCGCCGTCATCGCCGACAACGTGGGCGACAACGTCGGCGACTGCGCTGGCATGGCGGCCGACCTGTTCGAGACCTATGCGGTGACCATCGTCGCCACCATGCTGCTGGCGGCGATCCAGTTCACCGGGGCGGTGCGCGACGAGCTGCTGCTGCTGCCGCTGGGGATCGGTGGGATCTGCATCCTGACCTCGATCGTCGGCACCTATTTCGTGAAGCTCGGCCCGGACATGGGCATCATGAAGGCGCTGTATCGCGGGTTGATGGTGACCGGTGCGCTGTCGGTGGCCGGCGTCGCGATCATCATCGCCTGGTTCGTCGGCTTCGGCACGCCGCTACCGATGAACGGCGGCGGGTCGGTGACCGGGCTGGAGCTGTTCATCTGCGGGATCGTCGGTCTGTTGGTGACCGGGGCGCTGGTGTGGATCACCGAATATTACACCTCGACCGAGTACCATCCGGTGCGCTCGATCGCGCAGGCCTCGACCACCGGCCACGGCACCAACGTGATCCAGGGTCTCGCGGTGTCGATGGAGGCGACCGCGCTGCCGGCGATCGTCATCTGCATCGGCATCATCGTCACCTTCCTGGTCGCCGGCCTGTTCGGGATCGCCGTGGCGGTCACCACGATGCTGTCGCTCGCGGGCATGATCGTGGCGCTGGACGCCTACGGTCCGGTCACCGACAACGCCGGCGGCATCGCCGAGATGGCCGACCTGCCGCATGAGGTGCGGGTCACCACCGACGCGCTGGACGCGGTGGGGAACACCACCAAGGCGGTGACCAAGGGGTATGCGATCGGCTCGGCGGGGCTGGCCTCGCTGGTGCTGTTCGCCGCCTATACCCAGGACCTGACGCACTACTTCCCGACCCTGCACGTCGATTTCGCGTTGCAGAACCCGTTCGTGGTGGTGGGGCTGATCATCGGCGGCCTGCTGCCGTACCTGTTCGGCGCCATGGGCATGACCGCGGTCGGCCGCGCGGCCGGGTCGGTGGTGGTGGAGGTGCGGCGGCAGTTCCGCGAGATCCCCGGCATCATGGAAGGCACCGCCAAGCCGGAATACGGCAAGGCCGTCGACATGCTGACCAAGGCGGCGATCAAGGAGATGCTGCTCCCGTCGCTGCTGCCGGTCGGCGCGCCGATCGTGCTGTGGGTGGTGATCGACATCATCGCCGGACGCGCGGCGGCGTTCGCCTCGCTGGGGGCGATGCTGCTGGGGACGATCGTGACCGGGCTGTTCGTGGCGATCTCGATGACCTCGGGCGGCGGCGCCTGGGACAACGCGAAGAAGTACATCGAGGAGGGTAACCACGGCGGCAAGGGCTCCGAGGCGCACAAGGCGGCGGTGACCGGCGACACGGTGGGCGATCCGTACAAGGACACCGCCGGGCCGGCGGTGAACCCGATGATCAAGATCACCAACATCGTGGCGCTGCTGCTGCTGGCGATCCTGGCGGGCTGGCTGCACTGAGCAGTGGCTTGATTTCGTCTGTGCGCGGGTCGGCCTCGGGCTTCGGTCCGGGGCCGTCTGCGTCAGCCGGTCACGACCATTCTTCGTGATTGTCACCGGCTCGGTCAGTGCCTTGTCGGCGAAATCGCCGTGTTTCCTGATGAAGTCCGCTGTTGACACCCGCATCGCCCAGGCCCCGAGGATACCAGTCATTCGTCTAATATGAATGATCCATGTGCGCGGCAACGCGGGCTTGGTGCTATTAGGCGTGTGCTCTGCGCGCCGTCTTCGGGCCACGGCCTGTCCGATGGGTCCGCCGGGCTTATCACGCCACGATACGTGCTGCTCCCCAGCACCGTCGCCCGGGCCGGACCGTCGATCGCTCGCCGGCAGCAGTTGGGCCAATCGTGCCACGCCGCGGGCGAACAATGCCGACGTGGTGCGCGCTGCTGGCGACCTACGCGCTGATCGTGCCTGCGGTGGCGATCCATATCGCTGCCGGCCGCGCCGCCGATTTTGCCGCGTTGGGCGGCATGCGGCCGGGCAACATCGTAACCGGGCGTTCGTGGCAATCCCGGCATTACCGTGTCCGCAGCAGCAGTACCGTGCCGGGCAAGGCACGCCCCGCTATTCCGTACAAGTAATATAATCGGCGCGCAAGCGACAAGCCGCAGCGGTTGCCCGGGCAGCACCGGTGGCAGCCTTGACCCGCCCACCCCGCGCGTTACTTATGGCGCCATGGCCCGTACCACATCGACAAGCGCGCAAAATGTTTCGCAGGCCCGCAAGCGGCGGCGGGCTCCCGGTTTGCGCGCGGTTACCGTCTGGGTGCCGGACCTCCGCAACGCGGCTTATCGCGAGCGGGTGACGGCTGCCTGCAATGAGCTTACCGCGCTCCCGGCCACAGAAGGTGAAGCCGACGCAGCGGCAGGGCTTGCGGACGCATTCATGCACATGCCGGGATGGCGGTAGAGCCAGATCGGCTGCGACGTGGCATGGTGGTCCTGGTTCGGCTTCCGGGCGACAAGGCACGGCCTGCTGTCGTGGTGCGGTCCGACGCGCTGACACGTCTGCCTTACGCGACCATAGTCCCGCTCACGACCACGCCTCACGCGGCGCCCGATCTCCGTCTGCCTGTGGTGCCGACGCCGGAGAATGGCCTGCAGGTTACGTCCTTCGCTATAGTGGATTGGCCACAAACCATCCGCGCAGAGAATATGGGCGAGATCATCGGCAACCTCGACGTGGCGACGCTTGAGGCGATCACTGGTCGGATTGCGCTCGTCCTTGGAATCGGAGAATCACCTGCTGCAACACGGTAACGGCTTGCCACACTGCCGCGCATCCCTCGTCAGCGGGTTGTTCGTGGCGATTTCGGCACTACCGCGTCCGCCGCAGCAGCAGCCGCACCGCGCCCGGGTTGGCTGCGTGGGGATGGGCGGCGGCCAGCACAAGCGGGCGGATGTCCGGGCGGTTCAGCCACATCGGCAGCTCCCGGCGCAGCACGCCGGTCTCGCCGCCGCTGCCACGCCCGGTGATCACCTCGACACAACGGAGCCGGTCGGAATGGGCGGCGCGCAGGAACGCTACCAGCGCGTGGTAGGACCGCTGGGCAGTAAGGCCGTGCAGATCGAGCGTGCGCTCGGGGGAGAATTTGCCGCTGCGCAGGCGTTGCCAGGAGGCGCCGTCCAGGCCACCCGGTGCGTCGCCGACCGTCAGGGGACGACGCACCGCCTGCGCTGCCGGCGGCGGCGCGGGCCGCGGCGGGAGGATGGCGGCCGGCGCCGGCGTCTCCGGCTGGGGGGCTGGCACCGACAGGGCCGCCGGTGCGGGCTGGCTCGGAAGCGCGGACCGGCCCGCCGCCCCCTGCCCACGCAGAGGCGCGATCCGGGCAGCGTAAGCCTCCCAGGCGGCGCTGTCGGACTTGGTCAGGCCGCGCGGCTTCCGGCCCATCACGGCCCCCGCCAGAGCAAGGCCGCGCTGATCGCCGCCAGGACCGCCAGGGCGATATCTGGGGCGGCGTAGCCGCCCACCGCGGTGACCGCGACGCCGAAGCTGGGCGGGATCAGCATGACCGCGGCGAACATGATGGCGGTGCCGAGCCCGGTCGCCTCGGTGCGCCGCAGGCCGCCGAGCGCGGCGTAGTCGGCATAGGCCACGCCGGTGTAGCCGCCGGCGGTGCAGCCGGCCGCTACCGCCACGGCCAGTACTGCCCAGCCCGGCCATCGCGGCCCGATCTGGCCGGCCGCCGCCGCGGCCACCGCCATGCCGACGCCATGCAGCGCCAGCGTGCGGCTGGGCGACAGCAACTTGTCGGCAACCCAGCCCCACACCGGCCTGCTCACCGTGCCGGCCACCTGATACACCGCCAGCATGCGGCCGGCACTGACCAGGTCGAAGCCTCCGGTCGTGGTCAGTTGCACCGTCATGAACGCCACGAAGCAGAGTTGCATGCCGGAGTAGACGAAGCTGGCCACCGACAGCCGGCGGATCCTCGGGTCGCGCAGCAGGGCGAACGGCGCCAGCAACGTGCGGCCGAGGACATGGGCGTGCGGGTCGCGATCGGCGTCCCAGCGCTTCCGCGGCAGCTCCATCAGCCCGAGCAACAGCAGCAGGGGCCCCAACTCGGTCAGCAGAGCCAGCCGCCATCCGATCGCCAGCGCCAGAGGCGGCAGGATCAGCGCCCCCAGCACCCCGCCGAGCGGCACTCCGATCTGCCGCAGCGACATCACCATGTTGAACACCGACCGCGGCGTCTGCGGCACCAGCAGGTGCGTGCTGGCGGGCGCCGCCGCGCCATAGCCCAGCCCCAGCACCACCGCCGCCAGCGCCAGCGACACCAGGTGCCCGGTCGCGGCGATCAGCACCATGCCGACAGCCGCCAACAGCACCGCCTGGGTCGCGCGCACGCCGCCATACCGCCGGATCAGCCCGGGCGAGAGCAGCGCCGAGACGATCCCGGTGCCGTACGCGGTCGCCACGAAGCCGCCGACCAGCTCGCCGTTCACGTGCAGCGACGCGGCCACCGCCGGAGCGATCGCCGGCAGCGAGAACAGCGCCGTGGTCGCCAGCGTCTGCACCGCCAGCGTGGCGGCGAGCGGCGCGATCGGCATCGCTCGGAGGGAGGCCGGTGCAGCCATGTTCACGCCGTCGGCAAGGGGAGAAAGTGGTGTCTTGTTGGACGCACGGTACCGATACGATCTGCTGGGCGGACCCGGCCGGATGTTCGGCGCATTTGCGAAGGCAGGGCTCCTCAGGCTGGAGATTGCTTCGCCGCTGCGCGGCTCGCAATGACAGGCGGTGGCTGCCAGTCACTCGCGGAGATACCGCCTCACATGATACGGCGCCGCCGCCAGGCCAGGACAGAAGCTGCCCACCACGACCGACAATTGCTCGGTCAGCGCCTTCACCCCGGCGTTCGCCGCCTCCAGCCGCTCACGCGCCGCCTCCGCCTCGCGCGCCAGTCGCGGCAGGTCCACCGTGGTCAGCGTGCGGTCGCGCACCACCTGACGGCCGCCCACCATCACGTGGCGCACCGACGTCGCGTCCTCGGCGTGCACCAACTGGTTGACCGTCCAGTTGT
Source organism: uncultured Alphaproteobacteria bacterium (assembly GCA_963762885.1). Lineage (GTDB taxonomy): Bacteria > Pseudomonadota > Alphaproteobacteria > Acetobacterales > Acetobacteraceae > JASHVB01. The sequence goes on along the minus strand of CAVXNH010000070.1, from coordinate 166,681 downwards.
GGGGAATCCAGTTGATGGCGTGCAGGTCCAGGAACACGAGGTCGGCCTTCGCACCCACCCGGATTTCCCCCGCGTCGCCGAACCCCAGTGCCTGAGCGCTGCCGGAAGTGGCGGCGCGATAGACGTCCTCGACCCCGGCCCACTCCTCGAGGCGTGGCGACTGCACCTTCGACACCATCGAGGCGTAGCGCATCGCCTCGTACATGTTCTGGTTGTCGGAGCAATTCGCCCCGTCAGTGCCGAGGCCAACCGTCACCCCCAGGTCCAGCGCCCGCCGCAGCGGGAACATCCCGTTGCCCAGCCGCATGTTGCTGCCCGGGTTGTGCGCCACGCTGGCGCCCTTCTCCGCCATCAGCGTCATGTCGGCATCGTCCAGCCACACCCCGTGCGCGGCGGTGAAGTCCGGACCGACCAGCCCCCAATGGTCCATCTGTTGCAGCAGGGTGCGGCCGTACAGCCGCAACCCCGCGACCGCCTGCACCTTGCTCTCGCCCACATGAGTATGCAGCCGCAGCCCGTTCGCCCGCGCGATCCCAGCGCAGCCGCAGACGAAACCCTCGGTGCAGTGGTGCGGGATGGTCGGCGCCACGCCAAGCGTGATGCCAGCGTAGTTCCAGGACCAGTGGCGGGCGATGTCCTCGATGGCGGCGAGGCACGCGGCGCCGTCACCGGGACGCAGCGAGTTCGGCGGCTCGGCGCAGTGCGTCCGGCAGGGCATCGAGCAAGCCGGGGATCGCCTGGTAGAACGACAGGTCCGCGACCATCGGGGCGATGACCGCGCGCATCCCGACCTCGGCGTAGGCCTCGGCGGCGGCGTCCATGCCCTCCCGGGTCGGCAGCGGGAACTCGACGAACAGGTCGTAGGCGGCGGTGCAGCCCTTCAGCAGCATTTCGGCGGCGCAGATCGTCGCCGACAGCTTCTTGTCGGCCAGCGCCCGGCCGCCGCCGAGCCACGGGGCGGCCGCCAGCAGCAGCTCCAGCGTCCATTTGTCGCCCTGCCCGCGCCCCAGCCCGCCATGCGAGTGCATGTGGGCGTTGATCAGCCCCGGATGCACGAGGGTGTTCGCCGCATCGAACGGCACAGCACCTTCCGGAGCGTCGAGGCCGGGCGGGCCGATCGCCGCGATCACCCCGTCAATGACCAGGATGTCCGCCGGCTGGGCGCGCCGCAGCGCCGGGTCGGTCAGCAGAGCTCCGCGGATGATCTGTTGGGTCTTTGCCATGCGTCACCTGTTATGTCCGGCCTGCGTATCGCGATCCGCCCAGGGAAAGGCCAGGCGTTCGAACCAGTCCACCAGTTGGAACAATACAATGCCGAGCGCGGCGAGGATCAGCATCGCGCCGAACGCCAGCGGCACTTTGAAGAATGCCATCGAGGTCTGGATCAGGTAACCCAGTCCGCTATCGGCGCCGACGAACTCGGCTACCACCGCGCCGACCACGCACAGCGCGATCGCCACTTTCATGCCGGCCAGCACGAACGGGATGGCGAAGGGCAGGCGGATGCGCAGCAGTTCCTGCAAGCGCGAGGCCCGGCAGGCGCGCGCCATTTCAAGCAACTCGGGCGGCGTGGAGAGCAGTCCGGTCACCGACGACACCACCAGCGGGAAGAACGCCACCAGGAAGGTGACGATGACGCGGGGCAATTCACCCGAGCCCAACGCCACCAGCAGGATCGGCGCCAGCGCCACCTTGGGCACCGACTGCGTCAGCACCAGCAGCGGATAGATCGCCGTCCCGACGACGCGGGACGACGCTATCAGCAGCGCCAGCGGCAGGCTGACCGCAATGGACGCGGCAAAACCGAGCAGAATGGTGACGAGCGTCGCGGCGGTCTGATGCAGGACCGATGGGCCGGCTGCAAGCGTGCCGCGCCAGATACTGGACGGCGCCGGCAGGATGTACTCCGGTATGCCCAGGCCGCGCACCAGGATCTCCCACAGCACCAGCAAAACCACCACGCTGGCGAGCGGGATGGCGGCGCTGCCGGCACCGCGCTTCATGCCGCGGCCCGGCGAAAAATCAGCGCCCGCAGGTGGCGCGTGCAGGCCTGGAACTCCGGCAGCGCTTCCTGGGCGAAGTCGCGCGGGCGGGGCAGCGGTACCGGCATGATGTCGCTGATCCGCCCCGGGCGCGCGGATAGCGTCACCACGCGATCGGCCAGCAACACCGCCTCGGGGATCGAGTGGGTGACGAACAGCACCGTCATGCCCGATCCGGCGAAGATCGACAGCAGTTCGAGGCTCAGTTCCTCGCGGGTCAGCGCATCAAGGGCACCGAACGGTTCGTCCATCAGCAGAACCCTCGGCTGCTGCACCAAAGCGCGGCAGATCGCCACGCGCTGTTGCATGCCGCCGGAGAGTTCGTGCGGCCGCGATTGCTCGAACCCGGTGAGGCCGACTTTCGCCAGCAAGTCGCGCGCGCGCCGCACGTCGGCGGGACCGCATTGCCGCTTCAGGCGCAACGGGAAGGTGACGTTTTGCAGCACGGTCGCCCACGGCATCAGCACCGGCGACTGGAACACCATCGCCATGTCGTCGCGTGGTCCCTGCACCGGCACGCCGCCGATCTCGATGCGGCCGCCGCTGAGTGGGAGCAGTCCGTTCACGAGGCGGAGCAGGGTCGATTTGCCGCAGCCGGAGGGACCGATCAGGGCGACGAAGGTGCCGTCCTCGATGGTGAGCGACACGTCGTCCAGCGCCAGCAGCCCCTGGCGATCGCGCGTGGCGAAGCGCTTCGAAACTGCTTGCAGGGCGATCATCGGGGGTCAGAAGTGGGAAAGAGAAGAATGCTCCCCCCTCCCCTTGTGGAGGGGGTTGGGGGAGGGGGAGGCTTTTTATTGAAACCAGCGCCGGATCCCCATCGCATCACGGGAGAACTCGTGTCGATCGCCTGGTGATAGTCCCACGAAGGATCGAGCTGCTGGGCCTCCGACACCACCTTCCAGGTGAACGCCAACCGGTCCGGGTCGAAGCGGCCGGTGCCGGCCTTCTCCTGACTGGGATTGAACACATACTCCATCACCTTCGCCAGCGAGTGCTCGCAATCGTCTTGCTCCACTTCCGGATTGCGTTGCCGGTGCAATTCGCAGGCCTCGGTTGGATTTGGCGCGCCCAGGCAAAGGACTCTTCCACCGACGCCAGGAAGCGCCGCACCAGGTCGGGTTCTTCGCGATCATGTCGTCGGTGGTCATGATCGACACCGCGTAGATGGTGAAGCCGGTACAGACGAACGGCAACGCGACGATCTCCTCGCCGGCCTGTTGCGCCGCCTTGTTCACGTAGTGACCTGGTGGATGTCATAGAACGGCGCCGCATCGACGCGCTTGGAGATCAGCATCGCCGCCATGGCCGACGCATCGGTGTTGACCCAGACGATCTTGTCGGGATCCGTGCCGGCGCGCCGGGCCACCTCGGAAATGTGCAGCTTGTGGCTGTTGCCCGGGGTGATGGCGACTTCTTGCCCTCCAGCCCCTTGAACGTCGTGATGCCGGAGCTCTTGAGCACGAACAGCGAGTGCGGCGAGGCGGTGTAGATCGCCATGATCGTCTTGACGGGGGCACCGCCGCGGGCGCGGGCCGTCATTACCGCCGCCAGGTCGGCCACGCCGAATTGCGCCGCGCCGGCCGCTACCTTCGACACCGTGTCGCCCGCGCCGTAGCCGCGCGTGATCGTCACATCGATGCCGTGCGCGGCGAAGATGCCGTGCTGCCAGCCTCCGTAATAGGCCGCATGTTCGCCGGTCGGGAGCCAGTCCATCAGGAAATGGACCTTGTCCGGCGTTTGCGCCGCGACCGGCCAATGGGAGAGCAAGAGCAGCACTGCGCCGACGATGATGGCTCGCACGGGGTGTCTCCATGAGGGTTCCGGGCGATTGCGAATACCGCACCCGGTCGGCGCAACGATACGCAAGCCATGTGCCAGCACATCGCCCGCACGCGGCGGCCTGCCGCGCCGTCGTTGCCCCACGCCTGATGCGCCCGCAGCGGCGAGGCTGCGGTGGCCTGCATCTTCGCGCGCCACGCCACCACGCGGGCGCGGCCGCATCTGCCGCTTTTGCCGGCAGCGCACCACGACCGCGCCGATCACCCGCGATGTGCCGGGCGAACGCCGCCATACATCACCCAGCCCCGCGCCACCGCCCAGCCGCAGTCGATGACCAGGTTGACGCCGGTGATGGCGGAGGCCCGGTCCGAGAGCAGAAACTCGATGGTCTCGGCGACCTCGTTGGGCTCGACGCAGCGGCCGAGCGCGGTGTGTTCGCCCGGATCGCCCCGATAGCGGGCGCCGGCCTGGCGGCGCGCCAGCACGCGCGGCACCAGCGTGACGCCCGGCGACACCGCATTCACCCGCACGCCGGCGCGGCCCCACTCGCCGGCCAGGCTCTCGGTGAGGTTGATCACCGCCGCCTTGGTCGGCCCATAGGCGTGCAGCGGCGTGCCCCCAAGCCGATGATCGAGGCGATGTTGACGATCGCCCCCTGCCCTCGCGCGGCCATGCCGGGGCCGAAGGCGCGGTTGGCGAAGAACACGCCGTCCAGGTTGACGCGCATGATGCGGTCCCAGTCCTCCAGCGAGGTCCGGTCGGGCGGCACTGGGTCCTGGAAGGTGCCGGAGGAGACCACCAGAGCGTAGGGCGGCGCGACGGTGGCGGCGATCTCCTGCGCCAGCCCGTGCATCACCGCGGCGTCGGTGACGTCGCCGTGGAAGGCGCGGCCATGCAGGTCGGCCGCGACGGCGCGGGCGGCGTCGAGGTCGCGGTCGACGATCGCCAGCCGCCAGCCGCGGTCGGCCATCAGCCGGGCGGTGGCCGCCCCGATGCCGTTGCCGCCGCCGATCACCACGGCGAGCCTGCCCTGTCCGGTGTCGTCCATGGTTGCGTTTCCCCTCGCTGCGGCTGCGATGGGAAGTCTGGCATTGGTGGTGCGCGGCGTCGATTGCCGGCGGCGGGAGGGCGTGCGCCGGTGTGACGCGTGGTCCCGCAACACGGGTCACGAGGCGAAAGGGGGCGACAGCCGCGTCTCCGGCCTTGACCGCGCGGCAGAGGGTGCCCACTTGGAACAAATCAAGACCATTGGTCAGCCAGGGCGGCCTCTTCAGTCATCGACGACAGAACGTCGAGGCCGCACCGCGCACGGTCGCAGATCGTGGGCGCGGCGGCAGGGCATGGCCCCCTCAGCCTGCTGCGAGACCGCGAAGGTCCTTTAGCAGCAGAAACAAGTGCAGCGGATCGGTGGGCGAGGGAGCAAACCCGAAGTGTTCATAGAACCGGCGGGCAGGTTCGTCCTTCGCATGCACGGCAAACGCGCGAATGCCGGCGATGTCGGCCGCCTGCAACGTGCGCCGCATCGCATCCTTCAACAATCCTGCGCCCAACCTGCGGCCTTGCCAGGCTGTGCTGACGCCAAGGCGAGCGAGCAGCATGAGGGGAATTGGATGACGGGCCAGGCCCTTGGTAAGGCGGTCCGGTGCCTCGCCATAGGCGACTTCTCCGACGACCAGCGTGTAAAAGCCGATCACTTCGGAACCGTGCAGGCCGAGCCAGGTTTGCGAGGCATTGGCCTGCTGATTGGCAACGGCAAAGCGGATCAGGAACCGGTCGAGTTCCGCGCTGCCGCAGGTGAAGCCGTCGATGGGGTGGTCGCGACGGAGTTTCTCGATCCGGAAGCCATCGGTCATCCTGGCCCGGTGCCGTCAAAGGGCGACGGCTCGTGGAGAAGCTGACGCAGCCGCGGGAGGTCGCGCGGCGGCGCATCCAGCGCGGCCATGAAGGCTTCCCATTGCGCGGCGTTCAGCTCGAACCGGCGCCGGTCGATGAGGGTTTCCTCGGCGCGGGCGAGCGCACTCTCCAACACGAACTGGCTGACCGAGCGGTGCGAGGCGCGGGCTGCCGCGGCCAGCGTCAGCTTGGCCTGGGGGGAGAGGCGGAGATCGATCTTGGTGGTGCGGACTGAGCTGGTGGGCATGGGCTTCTCCATCGCCTTTCATAGGATATCGATTTTGCCCGACATTGTCATGACAAATGTCGGGCGGCTCCTGCCCGGCCAGGAGCACCACTCACGCCCTGGACGACGGTGCTGTATCTGGACGACCACAGCTACAGGTGAAGCGAACCATGCTGACGACGAAGCGCAAATCGGCCACGGTCGGCGACATTCTGGTCGAGGAATTCATCCAGCCCATGGGCCTGACGCAGACCGCGCTGGCCGAGGCGATGGGCGTGCAGCGCAAGCACGTCAACGAGCTGTGCAACGACCGCCGGAACGTGACCGCGGCGACCGCGCTCATCCTGGCGCGCGCGTTCGGCAACAGCCCCGACTTCTGGCTCAACGTGCAGTGGCGCAATGATTTGTGGCAGGCGATGAACAGCCCCCGCGAGCGCGAGCGGATTGAACGCGCGAAGCCGCTCGGTGCTGCGGCGTGATCGCGGCCGCCGCTTTTTCGGCGACGGCGGAAACCCGCCGGCGGTGCGCAACGCCGGCATCACGCCGCGGCAGCCTGCGGCTCCTGATGCTGCATCGCAGCAAGCATTTCCCGGCCGTCCGGTGTCAACTGGTACGGCGCGAAGCGCGTGTCGCTTTGCGTGCGGACCGCGTTCTTGCGCTTGAGGTATTGCATCAGCGCATTGAGCGATTGATGGCGCAATCCCAGCGTCAGGCCGATGTCCCGCGTGCGTGTCGGGCCGATTTGCCAAGGCCGCGCGCGCTCGAAAGATCGGGGACGGTGCGCGGCGATCACCGCCGCCCAGCCACCTATCGCGGTGGCGGCGGCAACGACTGCTGCTGCACCGGGGCGCTCGGCGGCAACTGCACCGGCTGGCCGCCCTGCCCCTGGCTCATCCCCCCATAACCCTGGTCGCTCGCCGGAGGATATGCCGGTGCGTAACCCGGCCCGGTCTGCACCGGCCCCGGGCCAGCCATCGGCGGCCCGCTAACCGGCATCGCCGCCGGGGTGCCGAACCGCGTCAGCACCTCCCGCAGCGGGTCCGCGCCCCGATTGACCGCCGCCATTTGCTCGACAATCTGCCGCGCCGCGTAGGGCTGCCCGTAATACGCCTGGTCCCAGTCGCTGCGCAGCGACATGATGCTGCCCTCCACCGACACCCCGCCGAACAGCCCGCGCGATTCTGCGAACACCTGGATGTCCGCGCCCACCGCCGCGGTCGTCGCCCCGCCCACGCTACCGCCGATCGTCGCGATGGCGACCGAGGCGTCGGCCCCCAGCTTGAACTGGCTGTCCATCACTGCATTCAGCCCGCGACCGGTCATGATCATCATAGCGACCGCGCTGTCCTGGACGCCGGCCTGGAAGCCGATGCTGCCGCTGCCGATCGAATAGAACGCGGGATACGACCACGTCCCGTTGCCCGCCCGCGCCAGCAGCACGCAGTCGCCGCCGGAGCCGCCAATGATGAACCCCGCCTTGAACACCCGCGGACAGATCATCACCGCCCGGGCGCGTCCCAGCGCGTTACGCGGGTCCTGCGAATTGCCCTGCGTCATCATTTCCTGCAACGCGAGCGTGGCGCGATCCACCAGGGTTTGCGCTTCGCCCTGGGCCCGGGCGACCCCGGGCGCGAACCCAAGGGGGAGCAATACGGCCAGGGCAACAGCGGCCAGCAGGAAACGGCGCATGGCAAAACCTCCTCCGAGCAGGCAAATCGAAACTTGCATAGCGCGGATGCGCCCGAGTTCGGGCGCAACCCTCCGGCAAGCCGCCCCAGAGGCGGCCGGATTTGCGGCGGATTTCGGGTCAATAACCCGCGAGTTCGTTGACGCAGACGACCCGCCAGCCCTCCGGCACACGCTCCAGCCGGGTCAGCGACAGGTTCGCAACCACCATGTGCAAGGCATTGTCCGGACCGATGCGCAGCGCGTGCGCCACCGCGGCGCGGATCGAGCCGCCATGCGCGACGATAACCACATCCTGTTCGTCGTGCGCCACGGCCAGGTGCTCCAGCGCGCCACCGACCCGCGCGATGACCTCGGCCATGCTCTCGCCACCAGGCGGTTTTTCCGTGCCGGACAACGGCCAGAACGGATGCTTCGGTTGCGTCAGCCGGGCCGGCCATTCCGCGTGCGACACCCCCTGCCACTCACCCAGGTGCTGCTCGATCAGGTCGGGCTCGACCCGAGGCTCGGTAGCCGGATAGCCGGCGGCGAAGATCGCCTCGGCCGTGCGCCGCGTGCGCGACAGGGGCGTGACCAGCCAGGTCGCGGGCCGCGGCAGCCGCTCCGCCAGCGACCGGTACATTGGCTCCTGCTCCAGCACCGTGGTTTCGCACAGGGCGACGTCCATCACGCCGTACATGATGGCGCGGGCGTTCTCCTCCACCAGGGCGTGGCGGATCAGCCAGAAGCGGGTCTCGGTCATGGTGTCCCTTTAACCGTTCCCGCCGTCCGGTGGGAGGCCCCCCAAAACCTCTCCCGCTGCGCGGGAAAGGTCGAGGCGCGAGCGACGAGGGTGAGGGTGATCGGGTCGGCACGCCAGGTTCCGCGAACCGCACCCCGCAACGGCAGGGCTGGCGCAGCCCGGCGCCACGCTGCAAGGGCCTCCGCTCACTCCCCGATGCTCAGCAGCGCTCCGCGTACCCGAGCCTGGTGGAATTGCCGCGCGAACAGCAGCGCCGCCGCGAGCAACCACACCGCATTCAACGCGAACGCCGCGGCGAGATGGTCCCATCGCACCACGCCCTGCAACAGCACCCCGCGCATCCCTTCGAACACATGCGACGCGGGGATCGCCCAGGCGATCGGCTGTACCGCACGCGGTAATACGGCGACCGGATAGAACACCGCCGAGAACGGGGTCAGCCCGAACAGCACCGACCAGGCCAGCGCCTCCGCCCCCGCGCCGTGGCGCAGGATCAGCGACACCACGGCCAGAGCCACCCACCAACCCATGATCATCAGGTTGGCAAAAAACAGCACAAGCACGGGCCCCAGTGCGAACAGATTGTAGGCATACAGCGCCCAGGCGATCAGGATGGCCGGTAGCACCCCGGCGATCATTCGGAAGATCGACATGCCGATCAGCGCCGACACCAACTCCCACGGCCGCAGCGGGCTGACGAACACATGGCCGAGGTTGCGCGACCACAGCTCCTCCAGGAAGCTGATCGCCACGCCCATCTGCGACCGCAGCGCGACTTCCCACAGCAGCACGCCGCCGAGCAGCGTAGCGCCTGCCAGAGCCGCGCCGCTGCCCATGCGAGCCATCAGGAAGCGGGCGGTGAATCCCCAGATGCACATTTGCAGCACCGGCCAATAGGCCAGTTCCAGCACCCGCGGCCAGGAATGGCGATACAGCGCGAGATGCCGGTACAGCATCCCCCAGATGCGCCGTGCGCTGCTATGCATCGGCGTGCGCCCGGGCGCCGCGCCGGTCGCGCGCAATGTCGAGGAACACGTCCTCCAGGTCGTCGCGCCCATAGCGGTCCAGCAGCTCCGCTGGACTGCCGCGATCGACGATGCGGCCACGCTTCAGCATCAGCACGTGGCTGCACAGTCGTTCGACCTCCGACATGTTGTGCGAGGCGAGCAGGATGGTGCAGTTGGTCTCGGCGCGGTAGCGCTCGAGCCAGGTGCGCACCCAGTCGCCGGTATCTGGGTCCAGGCTCGCGGTGGGCTCGTCCAGCAGCAGCAGTTCCGGGCGGTTGATCAGCGCCTTGGCCAGCGCGACGCGGGTTTTCTGCCCGGCGGAGAGCTGCCCGGCCGGGCGGTCCAGCAACTCCTGCAGGTCCAACTCGTCGGCCAGTTCGCCGATGCGCTGCGCCAGGCGGGGGACGTTGTAGAGGTGGCCGTAGACGCGCAGGATTCTGCGCCACGGTCAGCCGCTGCGGCAACGACACGTAGGGGGAGGAAAAGTTCATGCGGGCCAGCGCGGCGAACCGGTCGCGCGCCATGTCGTGGCCGAGCACGCTGATCGAGCCGGCGGTCGGCACCAGCAGGCCGAGCAACATGGCGATGGTCGTGGTCTTGCCGGCGCCGTTGCCGCCCAGCAGCCCGACGGTCGCTCCCGCCGGCGTGGTGAAGTCGATGTCGTCGACCGCCAGCACGTCGCCGTAGCGCTTGGTCAGGTGGGTCACCCGGATCGCGTCCATGGCCGGTGGCATTAGGGCGGGCGGCCGCCGGAGCCAAGGGAGGGCGTCCCGCGTGGGCGTTATGTTGGCGCTGCGGCCACCGGAAAACGCCCTTCGCTTCGACTTGCAACCAGTCTCCCGCGAGCGCATGTATTGTCCCGAAATTGGGTCGAATAGTGAGGCGCATGTCGGCCATCACGGAACATTCCTTCCTCGACGACGTCATCGGAGGCGAAGGCCTCGTCGAACCCGATCGGCTCAGTTCCGCGCTGCGGATCACCAAGGGTGAACTGGCTGCGGCCTCCGGCCTATCACGCGACGCAGTCTCCAAGACGCGACGATTACAGGCGCCGGCCACCCAGACCCGGCTGCGCGAGGTGGCCGAGATCATCAACCGCATCCTGCCGTGGTGCGGTTCGGTACCTCAAGCTTTTGCCTGGTACCGGTCCCAGCCGATCCCGGCTTTCGGTGACCAGACCGCCGAGGACCTGATTCGTGCCGGACGGTCGGAGCACTTGAGAAGCTACCTCGCCGGGATCGCCGTCGGCGGATACGCGTGAAGCTGAGCGGACTGGTCTATCGTGCGCACAATCCAAGATGGGCGTTCGCACCTGACTCCGGCCAAGGCGCCGCATCCGCGGGTGGCCGTTTCAATCCGGTCGGCATGCCCGCGCTCTATACCGCCCTGCGGTTCGAGACCGCTTGGCTTGAAGCGCAACAGGCTTTTCCCTTCAAGGCGCAGCCGATGACGCTGTGTGCCTATGAGGTCGATTGCGAGGACATCCTCGACCTGACGGACGCTGTGACGCTGGCAGAGCACGGCATCGCCCCGGCGGACCTTGCCTGCCCATGGAAGGATCTGTCGACACGCGGGATCGAACCGCCGACGTGGAGGATCACGGCGCGTCTTGTCGCGGCCGGGACGGCAGGCATTATTGTGTCCAGTTCCGCCAAGGGTGCAGTCCCGGCCGACGTGAACGTCGTGTTTTGGAACTGGGCTCCGCAGCCGCCGCACCAGGTCCAGGTGATCGATGACGAGGGACGCCTGCCCAGGGATGCGGGTTCCTGGCGGTAGACGCCGGAGACTGGTGTCTGCCAAATTGGGGTTGGGGTCGCAGCCAGGCGAGGCGCGATCTGCGGGTGCGCGCGGGCGGTCCCCGCCGAGCCATACCTCCCACGCGAATTCGCGCCTTGTAACGCCTAATCTATGCACGGTTCCTGGGGACCTCGAGCGAATTGGTTGAAGTCCGATACCCGTAAGGTGGCAGGCCATCCCCGTCCTATTGCCATCGAGAGCGCCAATAACCTGCGCGACGACACAAGGAATGCGGCGCAGCTTCAGATCGGGACGACGGCGATGCTTTGCACCGGGTGGTGACCCTGCTAGATAACCAATATCGTTGGCTGAGAGTCGGAGTTGTTTGTGGCTTCGCGAGGCGGCAGTCGCAGCGGACCGCTGATCGAGGAAGGCGGACCATCATCAAGGCCCGGCCCTAGCGAAGCCGTGCTTGGCGGACCAGATGCCGCCGATGTCGTAGTCAAGCTCGACCACATCTATGATCTGCGCCGCGACTGCCTTTTGAACGAGTACCGACCATGGCCACCGCTTGAGCGTATTCGGCAGGATCAGCCTCTGGCTCGAGGTTGTGATCGTCATTGGGTCTGGGGCAAGCGGAATATCGGGTTGGATCATTTGGACGATTTATCCGGGCCTAAAAGGTATCTGGGCAGCTATCGCCGCAATCGCAACTCTTCTGGCAGCACTAAAACCTGCGCTGCATATCGACGCACGGGTCAAACGCTACGGCTCGCTCTTCGTCAGTTACCGGCAACTGTCGATAAGCATGACTGGCATCATGGAGGACATCGCCGAAGCCCGTGGGCTGTCTGCGGAGATCGAGCGCGACGTCGGTCGCGTGCGAACGCGATACAGAAGTCTGGCAGGGGAGGACGATCCTAAGCCGTCGGCGAAGCTCGTCCTCAAACTTCAATCCCAGGTGAATGGACGTGTTCCGGCCCGCTCGCTGTTTTATCCAGACATGTTGGACACCCGGCATCGATACCCCGCGAGAGCCAACTCAGTGGGGGAACACCTGCGAAAAGGCATCCGCGTGGATCCCGTTGATGCCTGGCCGATCGGAGATAAGGACCGCCTGTGAGTATTTCGAAGGTTCCTGGTCTTCTTGTCCCGGTCACAATTTTGATGCTGCACGGCCAAACCGTTATTGCTCAGATCAACACTATTGACCGGCAGGTTGATTGGCCACAACAAGCTTGCCCACCGAGATGTTCTGACCCCAGTTCCTCCGACATTATCCGCAGCCTCAAGCCGCTTGGAAACCTGACGGCGGGCGGCACCCACGGCATCCGCCTGGCCGCTCCGGCCCCGGGTACTGGGTGGTCAATTAACCTGACTTTGCAATTTGAAACCGGTTCGGCGTGGCTGACGCCCGAGGCGATCCGCTCACTCGATGTCCTCGGCAGGGCTCTGACCAGTCCCGACCTATCGGGATACCGGTTTCGCGTTGTCGGACACACAGATGCCGTCGGTTCAGCGGCTGTGAACAAGGCACTGTCGGTAAGACGTGCGGCGGCGGTGGCGGCCTATCTCGAGCACAAGTTCGACATCCCAGCAACGCGGTTGGAGACGATCGGAATGGGCGATACCGAGATGTTGGTGCCTACTCCGCCACAGACGGCAGATCCGCGCAACAGAAGGGTCCAGATAACCAATCTCGGACGATGACAGTCAATCAATAAAATCGAACTCGCCAGCACAATGAGCTTATCAGCTTCGAGCCTGTGTTTATTTCCGGGGGCGAGCGCAGGTGCAGCGCGTCGTGCAACTGGATCTGCAGCGGACACTCTCGGTGCGATAGCGGTGCAGTAACTCTGTAGTATAGTCCAGATCAGGGGAAGAGCAGCGCGCTTCCCGATCAGCCATTACGACAGCCCGGAGGCTGTAAAAGCGGCCGAATATGCCTATTGGCGGCAGCGGTCTGTGCATGGACGTCGTGGCGGAAGACCATCGACGCCGAGACTGGCCTCAAAGCGGCGTTCATCTCTGCCGACGATCTTATCGCGGTAAAACTGGCGGCCGGCCGCGCGCGCAGGATCTCGCTGATGTCGAGGCGGTGCGCAAAGCTCGAAATATCGCCAGTGGCACGAGAGCCGGGCGTCCGCCCCTCACAAGGAACCGGACGCCGAAGCAGTCGGGCTGAGCAGATGAAAGCGCCCTAAACCTCCGAATACCCCGACCCCCGCGTATCCACACCGCGCCCCGCCCCCTCCGTAATCCAACCGAACTCCTTGAGGATCTGCTGGCTGTACGTCACCCGCCCGTTCACCTTGTCCGCCCCCTCGCTCGCCAGCAGCAGCGCCGCGCGCGCCATGAACGACGGATCCTCCCCCCGGGGATCGCCGATCCCCGTCACCAGCTTGTGGTGCACCGTCCCCGGCGTCGGCACCACCTTCGAGGGCGACACCGCCGAGACCGAAATCCCCCCGGTACTGCGCCAGCTCCTGCGCCAGCCCCTGAGTGAACCGCTCCAGCGCCGCCTTGGTCGCGCCGTACATCACGCCGCCGCGCACCACTTGGTCTTCATACGGCCCGCGCCCCGGACCGATCGCCGCGCCCGAACTGATGTTCACGATCGCACCGGACCGCCGAGGCACCATGTCCTTCAGCACCTCCTTCGCCAGCATGAACGGTCCGTGCACGTTCACCGCAAAGCAGCGCACCCACCGATTGGTCGGGTAATCCACCGTCGGCAGGTAGTAGTTCAGCGCCGCGTTGTTCACCAGGATATCGATCGGCCCGAACGCCGCCCGCGCCTGTTCCACCAGCGCAATGCAATCCGGCTCGGTCGAGACATCCGCGGTGACCGGCACCGCCTCGCCCCCCGCGTCCCGGATGCGCTGCACCGTGCGCGCCAGCGAACCTTCCAGCATCCGGTGGTCGCCCTCGTTCAGCGTGCGGGCAGCACACACCACGCGAGCCCCCTCCGCCGCGAACAGCTCGGCGATCGCCTCGCCGATGCCGCGGCTGGCCCCGGTGACGATCGCGACCTTGCCGGTCAGCTTGCCCATGGCGACGCTCCCTCAATGTTGTGTGGCCCGCATTCTCCGGCGAGCGCAGCGTGGCTGCAACTGCAAGCCCCACCGGACGTTACGTATGCTCGTTTTCCCCATCGCCACATCACACGGAGTTTCCCCGCGATGCAACGGACCTCGCTCGTCCTGGCTGCCGCTGCCCTGGTGCTGACCGCGACCGCCGCGTTCGCCGAGCCTTCGCAGGCCGACAAAGCCTTCGCGGCGACCGCCGCGCAGAGCGGCCTGGCCGAGGTGCAGGCCGGCCAGCTTGCCTCGCAGCGTGCGACGTCAGCGCAGGTCAAGCAGTACGGGCAGAAGCTGGTCACCGACCACACCCAGGCAAACGACCAGCTTCAGCAGATCGCCCAGCAGGACAACCTGACGCTGCCGACCCAGCCGAGCGCCACCGGGCAATCCCAGGGTCAGCGCCTCAACGGCCTGTCCGGCTCCGCGTTCGACAGCGCGTTCGTCAGCGGCGAGGTGCGCGACCATCAGCAGGCCATCGCCTTGTTCCAGCGCGAGGCGCAATCCGGCCACGATCCGGCGCTGAAGGACTTCGCCCAGAAGAGCCTGCCGATGCTGCGCCAGCACCTGCAAATGGCGCAGTCGCTCAACGCCCAGCACTGACCACTGTTCATCCTGACTGGAGGTGTCAACGCCCTCGCCGGTCATTGCCCTCACCCGTCATTGGTGGTGTGGCTGTCCCCATGGCATCGCGTGCCACACTTGGGCTGTGAAACCACGAAGAGCGGAGCAGCGCGCGACCGTGTTCAGTCGCATCGGCCTTGACACGTCTTGAGCGCTTGCCGAGGAATAGCCGAATGATCGAGGTGCGGACCTTTGCGCACCATGTCATGGCCGGCCTTCGGGTCAAGCGCCCGAGGGCAGGCTCCGGCCGGCCACCCACGACTTCGCTGGTGGCAACAAGAAAAGTCGTTGGTGGCCGGGCCAGGCCCGGCCATGACACAGAGCATTGCGGCGCGATTAGGGTCGAATCCGGCTGAAGCCGGATTCGAGCTGACGCCCGACCGCCGATCTGCTTTTCTCACACCCCAGGCGCCGGATCATCCGCCGGGTTGCGGTTCGGTTCCCATTGCCTCCCTCACCCGGAACCCCAGCCTGGTTGCTTCCCGCATCGCCGGCGCCACCCCTGTCCGCCGGTACCCAGCCCAGCGGCGCCGTGTTGACCGCCTGCTGCACCGTGTCGCCATCCGGCATGCTCGACAGGCCCTCGGCACGCCGCGCCTCGTTGACCTTCATCCACGGCCCACCGACCGCCTGACGATACGCGATGAACCGCGAAAGAAGGTCCGCCTTGAGGAAATGCCCATAGTCCCAATCCGGGAACGTGTCGTCGCCGTCGAGTTCGTAGAATTGCTCCGACTTCGCCTTTCACCGCCCGCAATACCCCGAGATCGGGCCATTGAGGTACTGCCGGCCCATCTGCACCATCGCCGGGCCTTCGGTCTCACCCTCGATTGCCAGCTTGTACGGCGGCGCGTCGAACGCGCGAGCGATGTCGCAAAGTTGGAAGTTGCGGGACTCGATGAACTTGATATCGACCATCGACAACCCGAGCGCCCGCCATTTCAGCACCTGCTCCAGGATCGCGGTCACAACCGAGTTGCGCGGACCCACTGCTCCGCCGACCAATACCCTCTCGGGCGGCCAAAGCTTTCGGCCCTGCCCTGCCCTTGTTGCACGCCCGGCCGCATGCCATCTCACGACGAACCTGCCGCCCCGACCCGGAGACCCCGCCCGCATGATCCAACCCGCAAGCAGCGCCAGCCCCGCGCGCCGGCCCGTGCGGGACCAGGTCCGCGCGCTTGCGGCCCTCGCGCTGCTGCTGGTGGCAGCCTGCACCGCCTCACCGCACGGCGCCAGCGCCCGCTCCGCCCCCGACAGCTTCTCGCCGCTGGTCAAGCGCGTGCTGCCCGCGGTGGTGAACATTGCCGTGACCGAGACCATCACCGGCAACGACGTCGCCGCCGAACTGCCGCCCGAGCTGCGCGACACCCCGCTCGGGCGCGAGTTCCGCCGCCGCTTCGGCAACAAGCACGAACAGATGCAGGGCGCCGGCTCCGGCTTCATCATCGACCCGTCCGGCATCATCGTCACCAACAACCACGTGGTCGGTCACGCCGACAAGATCGTCGTCTCCCTGGTGGACGGCCGCCAGTTGCCGGCGCACCTGCTGGGCACCGACGAACTGACCGATATCGCGGTCATCAAGATCGACGCGCCGGCCGCGCTGGCGAGCGTCTCCTGGGGGATTCCCGCCAGGTCGAGGTGGGCGACTGGATCCTGGCCGCCGGCAACCCATTCGGACTGGGCGGGTCGGTCACCGCCGGCATCGTCTCGGCGGAAGGCCGCGACCTCGGCTCCGGGCCGTTCGACAACTTCCTGCAGCTCGACGCGCCGATCAATCCGGGCAACTCCGGCGGGCCGATCTTCAACATGGACGGCCAGGTGATCGGCGTCTCCACCGCCATCGTCTCGCCGTCCGGTGGTTCGGTCGGCATCGGCTTCGCCATCCCGTCGGAGATCGTCAGCAACGTCGTCGCCAGCCTGCGCGACCACGGCAGCATCGAGCGCGGCTGGCTCGGCGTGTCGGTCGAGGACGTGGAGAACAGCGGCGTCATCATCGCCGGGGTCGATCGGAACGGCCCGGCGCTGCACGCCGGCGTGCATGCGGGCGACATGGTGCTGGCGCTCAATGGCGACCATATCGACACCGCGCGCAGCCTGATCCGTGCCGTCGCCGCCATGCCGCCCGGCAACATCGTGCACCTGACCGTGCGGCGCCAGGGACACGAGGTCGAGTTGCCCATCACTATCGGCCGCCGCCCGCCGGAATCACACGGCTGAGTGCGCCCCGGCCAGGCGCGAGTACCGGAAGGAGGTCAGATCATGCGCATCCTGGTTGTCGAGGACGACAAGGACGTCGCCGGTTTCGTGGTTCGCGGCCTGAAGGAGGCCGGCCACGTCGTGGAACACGCCGACAACGGCCGCGACGGGCTGTTCATGGCCGCCAGCGAGACATTCGACGCGGTCATCCTGGACCGCATGCTGCCCGGCGGCATCGACGGCCTGAAGATCCTGGAGACGCTGCGAGGCCAGAAGAACCACGTCCCGGTGCTGATCCTGTCCGCCCTGGCGGAGGTGGATGAGCGGGTGAAGGGCCTGAAGGCCGGCGGCGACGACTATCTCACCAAGCCGTTCGCCTTCGCCGAACTGCTGGCGCGGGTCGAGGCGCTGTGCCGCCGCGGCAAGTCCGAGGGTCCGCTCACCAAGCTGGTGGTGGAGGACCTGGAGCTCGATCTGCTGTCGCGCCAGGTGAAGCGGGCCAGCCAGAAGATCGACCTGCAGCCCAGGGAATTCCGCTTGCTGGAATACCTGATGCGGCATGCCGGCCAGGTGGTGACCCGCACCATGCTGCTGGAGGGCGTGTGGGATTACCACTTCGATCCGCAGACCAACGTGATCGACGTGCACGTGTCGCGGCTGCGCCAGAAGGTGGACAAGCCGTTCCCGGTGCCGCTGATCCAGACCGTGCGCAACGCCGGCTACATGCTGCGCGCCGAACCGGTGTGATGGACGCACCAACCGTCATGCCGACGAAAGTCGGCATCCACGACTTTCCTGCCTACGGCGGGAACATTCGTGGATGCCGACTTCGTCGGCATGACGGTAGGTCGCGCCGCCATGGATGCCGTCCCGACCGGTTTGATCCCACTCGACGGACCGGCCGCAGACGGGATCCGCGACGACGCAACCCACGACCACGCCCCCTCCGCCTTGCCACCCGCCCGCCGCACACCGCTCTCCCTGTTCCGCTCCGCCAGCTTTCGCTTCGCCGTCGTCTATGCCCTGCTGCTGGCCGCCAGCGCCGCCGCGCTGGCGATGTTCCTGTGGTGGTCCACCGCCGGCTTGCTCGACCGGCAGACGGAAGCCGCGATCCGCGCCGACGCCCAGGGCCTGTCGGAGCGCTGGGCCGAGGGCGGCCTGCCCGCCCTGGTGCTGACCATCGAGGACCGCCTCGCCGGCAACGTCGACGACGATGCGATCTACCTGCTGGTCGATCCAATGATGCGGCGGATCGCCGGCAACCTGGAACGCTGGCCCTCGACGGTGCGTCAGGCGGATGCCTGGTACCAGATGCCGGTGCGCCGCGCCGGCATCACCTCGCTGGCGCGCATGCAGCGCTACGACCTGCCGAACGGCTTCCACCTGCTGATCGGCCGAGACGTCCAAGTTCGCGCCCAGCTCCGCACCTTGCTCACCGACGCGCTGTTGTGGGCGCTGGTGATCGTCGGCGCTATGGCGACTGCCGGAGCGCTGCTGGTGCGCAGCCTGTTCCGCCGCACCCTGGCCAACGTCTCCGCCACCGCCACCGCCATCGCTGCCGGCGACTTCGCCCAACGGGTGAAGCTGTCCGGCCGCGGCGACGAATTTGACCAGCTCGCCGAGACCATCAACGACATGCTCGACCGCATCGGCCGGCTGATGGACGGCGTGCGCCAGGTGTCCAACGCCATCGCCCACGACCTGCGCACGCCGATCACCCGCGCCCGCACCCGGCTGGAGGACGCCGCGCTGCACGCCCACTCGCCGGAGGATCTGCGTGCCGCGATCGAGCGCGCCACCGCCGACCTGGACGGCATTGTCGCGGTGTTCCAGGCGCTGCTGCGCATCGCCGAGATCGAGGCCGGCTCGCGCCGTTCCGCCTTCGCCCGGTTCGATCTGGCGCCGCTCCTGGCCGACGTCGCCGAGCTGTACGGTGCGGTGGCCGAGGACCGCCAGGTCGCGCTGGATGTGGAGGCGCCGGAACACCTGCCATCCTATGGGGATCGCGACCTGGTGCAGCAGGCGATCGCCAACCTGGTGGACAACGCGGTGAAGTTCTCGCCTCCCGGCGGCCGGGTGCGGCTGCGCGCTGCGGCCACGCCAGAGGGCGTGGAGATCGTCGTAGCGGATCAGGGACCGGGCATTCCGGCCGCCGACCGGACTCGCGCCACCGAGCGGTTCTTCCGTGGCGAGGCGGCTCGCAGCACGCCCGGGGCCGGCCTGGGCCTTGCCCTGGTGCAGGCGGTGGCGCACCTCCACCAAGGCAGCCTACGCCTTGACGACGCCGCACCGGGGTTATTGGCGGTGCTGACGCTGCCGGCGCCGGACGAAACCAGCGGCTAACATGCTTGTCACGCGACAACCACCGCCGCGTGAGGGGCAACCCGCCATTCTCACGGGTATGCAGACGTCGGTCCAACTTTGCGCCGTGCTGGCGGTCCCGCTGTCCATCGGACTCGGGCTGGCGGTGATGCCGTCGCCGGTGGCCGGTCAGGCGACGCCAGCGCAGGTAACCACGGACACGCCGCAATACTGTCTGCAACTCCTCGACGAGGTGAGCCAGCAAGTGCGTGTCCACGCACATCCGCCAGACGAGGTGACGAGCCTGTCCACCGAAGGGCAGCGGATGTGCGACCAAGGGCAGACGCGAGGCGGCATCATGCGCCTGCGCCGCGCCCTGGTGCTGCTGCGTGGCGCCGGGGAGTAGACTGAAGATATAACGTTTCCCGCTGCACGGCCCAGACGCCTCGGATCGGTTGGCTCGATGCGCCACTGGGGATGCAAACGGCCAGCGTTTGATGCCGATGTAGCTGCGCCCCGTCATGCCGACGAAGGTCGGCGTCCACGACTGCGCCACATCCACGAAGACAAGACGTGGATGCCGACCTTCGTCGGCATGACGACGGGCCGCGCGCTAGCGCTCCGGCAACGGGATGAATTCGCTCTCGCCAGGCACAACCTTGAACCGGCCGGCCTTCCAGTCCGCCTTCGCCGCCTCGATCCGGTCAAGCCGCGAGGACACGAAATTCCACCAGATATGCCGCGGTCCCTCCAGCGCCGCGCCGCCCAGGAACATCAGCCGTGCATCGCGTGTGGCGGTCACAGTGATACGATCGCCAGGGCGGAAGATCAGCAGGCGCGGCGCCTCGAAGGTATCGCCGGCGATACTGATCTCGCCGTCGGCCACGTAGATCGCGCGCTCTTCGTGGTCGGGGTCGAGTGGCGCGCTGGCGCCGGCATCCAGCTTCACCTCGGCATACAACCAGTCGGACAACGTCTGGACCGGCGACGTCTGGCCGAACGCCGACCCGGCTATCACCCGCGCCCAGACGCCGCGGTCCGCGACCACCGGCAAGATTGCCGCATCGAAATGCTGGAACGACGGCGCGGTCTCCTCCAGCGCCGCGGGCAGCGCTACCCAGCTCTGGATGCCATACGTGCCGGTCCCGCCGATACGCGCGTCTGCCGGAGTGCGCTCGGAATGCGCGATGCCGCTGCCCGCGGTCATCAGGTTCAGCGCGCCGGGCGTGATCTCCAGCGCGTTGCCCTCGCTGTCGCGATGCATGATGCGGCCGTCGAACAGGTAGGTGACGGTGGCCAGGCCGATATGCGGATGCGGACGCACATCCATCCCCTGCCCTGCCAGGAACTGCACCGGACCCATCTGGTCGAAGAAGATGAACGGCCCGACCATCTGCCGCTTGATCTGCGGCAGCGCGCGACGCACCGAGAAGCCGCCGAGGTCGCGGGCGCGCGGCACGACGACGAGTTCCAGGGCATCGCAGGATTGAGCATCGCCCAGCATGGGGTCGTCCGAGGGCATCCAGCTCATGATGTCGCTCCCTTCCTTTCTGGCATCGCCGGTAGCGGCCGGGCGGCCTTGTGCGCAGCGCGCATGATGCTGCGTCACGCCCCCCACGTCATGGCCGGGCTTGACCCGGCCATCTATCGCGGCAGGGTGCCGTGACAGATGGCCGGGTCAAGCCCGGCCATGACGAGGTGAGAAGCGCCCATGACGTGAGAAGCACCCATAACGTAAGGAATGGCAATGACGGCACAGCCGGATTTCGGAGGACAATGATGGACCTGCAAGGCCGCGTCGGCACCGTTACCGGACCGGCCAAGGGCATGGGCGCCGCGATCTCCCGCGCCCTGGCCGCCAACGGCGCAGATCTGCTGCTCGCTGGCCGCGACATCGCTGCGATCGAGCCCCTGGCGGAGGACATCGCCGCGTTGGGCCGGCGCGCCATCGTCGCTCGCTGTGACGTCACCAGCGAGCCCGACGTCACTGCTCTCATCGACATCGCGAGGGAAAAATTCAACGGGCGCATCGATTTTCTGGTCAACATCGCCGGCGGCTCCGGCCCGTTGGGCAAACCGTTCTGGGAGAACAGCCTGGCGGAATTCGAACAGATCATGACGTTGAACGTCACCGGCTGCTTCCTGACAATGCGGGGCGTGCTGCCGACGATGATCGCGCAGCGCTACGGCAAGATCGTCAATGTCGGCGGCACGTTCGGCCTGCGCGGACGGGCCGGACGGGCCGCCTACAGCGCATCCAAATGGGCGCTGCGCGGGTTGACCAAATCCGCCGCACTGGAAGCCGGCCCCTATAACGTCAACATCAACTGCGTCTGTCCCGGCATGGTCGAAGGCGAACGGTTCGACCGCGTGCGCACCGATATGGCGGAGCGTTTGAGTATCAGCCCCGATGACGCCCGCGATCGCATGGCGGCGGAATATGCGCTGCGCCGCATCTCCACCGCCGAGGATGTTGCCAACGCCGGTACTGTTCCTCGCCGGCGATTGCTCGCGCCAGATCACGGGGCAGGATCTGGCGGTCGATGGCGGCTGGGTGATCTGAAGGGGGTTTGCATGTCGCGCGAAGCCGATCTCGTTATCCACGGCGGCACCATCGTCAATGAGAACGCCGCGGTCGCCGCCAGCCTGGCGATCCTCGACGGCCGCATCGCCGCGATCGGCACCGCCGAACTGATGCCGCCGGCGCGTGAGACGATCGACGCCAGTGGCCGCCATTTGCTGCCCGGCGCGATCGACCCGCACGTGCATTTCCGCGAGCCGGGGCTTGAATACAAGGAAGATTGGGGCACCGGCACCGCGGCGGCAGCCTGCGGCGGCGTCACCACGGTGTTCGACATGCCGAACACCGAGCCTCCCACCGCCACGCGCGACACACTGGCGCTGAAACAGGCCCGGGCGCGCGAGAAAGCGGTGGTGGATTATGGCATCTATGGCTTGCTGGACGAGCGCAATCTGGACGCGCTGGACAACCTCGCGGCGGATGGGGTCATCGGCTTCAAGCTGTTCGTCGGCAACACTACCGGCAACCTGCCCTGCCCGTCCGACGGCGCCATTCTGGAGGGTTTCGAGATCATCGCGCGGCTCGGCCTGCGCTGCACGGTGCACGCGGAGAATTCTCCGATTCTGTTCCGGCGTGAGCGTGCGATGCAGGCGGCGGGCCGCACCGACGTGCTGGCACATCTCGCCGCACGCCCCGATGTCTGCGCGCTGGAGGCTTTGAATCGCGTTGCGGTGTTCGCCGAATGGACCGGCGCGCGCGTGCATATCGCGCATGAGAGCACGCGGCTTAGCCTGCCCTACATTCGCGCGGCGAAAGCCCGCGGTATCGACCTGACCGTGGAGACGTGTCCGCAATATTTGTTCCTCACCACCGAGGACATGCGCGGTCCGCACGGCTCCGTGCTGCGGGTCAATCCGCCGATCCGCGAGCCTGGTCACGGAGCGCCACTGTTCGACGCGCTGCTGGATGGCACGATCGACATGCTGGCGACCGACCACGCCCCGCATCTGCCGGAGGAAAAGACGCGTGCGAACATCTGGGACTGCGGCTGCGGATTTCCCGGCGTGGAAACCTCGATGCCACTGATGCTGACCGCGGTGAACCAGGGGCGGATGACGTTGCAGCAGTACGTGCGAGCATCGTCGGCCAATCCGGCGCGGGCGTTCGGCCTGTATCCGCGCAAGGGAGTGCTTCAGGTTGGCGCCGATGCCGATATCGCGGTGGTGGATCTGACCCGGCGAGGCTTGATCGCGGCCGAGCGCCTGCATTCACGCTCCAAGGTCACGCCCTTCGCGGATCGTGCAGTGCAAGGCATGCCAGTGATGACGCTGGTGCGCGGAAAGGTGGTGATGCGCGATGGCGAGATCGTCGCCGCCCCCGGCTGGGGACAGCAGGTCGAGGTGCGGATGCCGCCGCCGGCGGTAAAGAACGCCGACCGCACGACCCGCGCGATCACCGAGAGACCGTTCTCGCCCATGGTTTGAAGGCGCCACCGGCCGCCCCAGCCGTCATGGCCGGGCTTGACCCGGCCATGACGGTGAGGGCGGCCGGTGCAACGCATCCGTGCGTCGGTCTATCGGTCGCTTGCTATAACACGCGCAGAGAACGCCTCAGTGTGGCGGAGCACCATGCCAACCGGCCGGATTGCGGGCGTAGTTTCGCAAGTCCTCCATCCGGTCGTTGAATTGCTGGTTCTGCATGACGACGTTGGATGCAAACCCGTCCTGGCCGCTGGGAAGCTGCTTCGCCATGAGATTGTTCATGGCGCTGAAATCTGCCGGCGGCATTGGCGTCCCATGAAAATCGAGGCGCGCGTCGGCGGTTGGATGGGCGACCTGCCGGGCCACATTATTGAAAGCCGTGCGGATGCCGGCCACCGCCAGAATCAAAGCGAGAGCGAAGAGCACAAAACGCATCTGACACCAAGCGCCTTAAAGTTTGACGTCGCGAGGCCGGCCCAACTGTCATGGCCGGACCATGACGGTTGGTGCATTCTTGTGCGTGACGGATTTCAATCCGGTTGCATTCACCGGCCGCGCAACGGCATCGTCCTACGTCGCACGGGCCGTGTGCCGCACATCACCCACGACGCGCACGCGCACACGCAACGAGTCGCCGGGAAGATAGGCGAGCGGAAGATCCTCGATCTCGACCACCTCCAGCGTCGCCCGATCGGCGCCGTTTCCGGCGGCGCGTTCCCGGGCCACACGTGTGGCTTCGGCGATCGCCGCGGAACGGCCCATACCCGTGAACACCCGGTCCACCTCGCCGCTCACCTGCGCGATCGCGGCGCCGACGGCGTTGGCGACCCCCTGGTGCGGCACGCGCACTACGGCGGAGAAACCCGCGATCCGTTGCGGCATCAGGAAGCCGCCACCGCCGACCGCAATCAGTGGCAGCGCCGCCGTGCTGGTCTTCATGCGGTCGGCGTTCTCCTCGACCATGGCGTGAATACGCGCCAGCGCCCGTCGCACGAAATCCACGGACAGACCGGCTACGCATTGCGGATCGCCCAGGCGGATCAAACCGGCGGCGACGCCGATATCCGTGCAGGTCAGCGTCTCGCCGCCGAACACCAACGACTGCTCCGTCAGTCGAAATCCGACACTGCGCGGACCGATGCGTTCAGGGTTCGTGGGATCGACGATCGTGCCGCCGCCCAGGCCGATCGACAGCAGATCCGGCATACGGAACAACGTTCGCACGCCGCCGATCTCGACAACGTTGTTGGCCGGGCGCGGAAACCCGTGCACCAGGGCGCCGAAATCCGAGGTGGTGCCGCCGATGTCAACCACCACGGCCTCGGTCAGACCGGACAGAAACGCCGCCCCGCGCAGGCTGTTGGTCGGGCCGGAGGCAAAGCAGTGCACCGGGAAAGCAGCGGCACTCGCCGCCCGTACCACGGTGCCGTCGTTCTGCGTGATATATAGCGGCGCTGCGATGCCCATCGCGCGCAGCGCCTGTTCGAACGCGGCGATGGTGCGGCGTGCCAGCGGGATCAGGCTGGCATTGAGCAAGGTGACGTTCTCGCGTGCGAGCAGACCGATGCGGCCCAGGTCGTGCGACAAAGTGATGGCGGCATCGGGATATTCCTCACGCAGGATGGCGGCGGCGGTGTCCTCGGCTTCCGACGTCAACGGAGAAAACACCGCGGACACCCCGACCGAAACGATGCCGGCGGCGCGGATCGCGCGCGCGGCGTCGCGGATGGCGGCGGTGTCGATCGGCACGATGGGACGGCCGTCCACCTCATGTCCGCCGCGGACCATGAACACCTGGCCCCGCACGATGTCGCGTAGGTCGCGCGGCCAGTCGGAGAATGGCGGTATGCGCGCGGCGGCCGGCAGGTTGACACGCAGCGCCGCCACCGGCGCGAGGTCGCGCCGTTGCACCACCGCGTTCACGAAATGCGTCGTGCCGATCATCACCGCATCCACGGCGGCGGGGGCGATTTTTGACTCCTCCAGCACCAGGCGGAGGGAACCGATGATCCCGCTGGTGACATCGGCGGTGGTGGGCTGCTTTGCCGCGGCCAGCACCGTGCTACCGTGCAGCAGCACGGCATCTGTATTGGTGCCGCCGACATCGATGCCGGCGCGGATCATGCGGTGGTGTCCGCAAACAGCGAACGGAACTCCAGATCGTAGCCGAAGGCGCGCGGGCCGACATGCTGCAACCCCTTCGGCGAGCGCAGGATCGCCGGCGCCGGCAGTCCCACCACCGTGACGCGCTGGCCGTAGCGCACCGTTTCGGTGCCGATCGCCTCGCCCGAGACGCTGTCGAGCACGCAGATCAGGTCGGGCACCGTGACGCGCACCTCGCCGTCCTCGCGGCCAATGGCGTATTCGTTCTGGAACTCGAGTTGGAAGACGTGGCCGGCGTGGACGTCCAGCCCGTCGATTAACAACGTGCCGCGCAGCCAGCCCTCGCTGGTGCGGCGCTGCACGTCGCTGACCTTGCCGCGGAATAGCGCCACGCCTTGTTCGGCGTGCAGGATCGCCTGCACCGGATCGGCATGCGTGCGCCGCGCCTCGCGCACGATGCGGCCGAGCCGCAGCGCCTTCGACAACGTGTGCAGCACGGTGCAGGTCTTCACCTCGCGTCCGGTGCGCGGCGCCTTGCAGGTGGCGGCGACCGAGCCGAACACGGTGCAGGCGCGACGGGTCATGCGCTCCATCCACGACCAGTCCTCGGCCTCGGTGAAGATGATGGCGTTGCGGCGGATATCGACCATCGTCCACGGATAGGCGGGCAGGTCGCAGATCGCGAAGGTGGTCATGTCCGCTTGCGGGAAGGCGCGTCCCATGGCGTCGCAATCGACCACCGGTAGGCCGAGGATGGCGCTGGCGAGGATCGCCTGGAAGCCGTTGGCGCCGCCGATCTCCCAGATCATCACGCCGTTGAAGCGGCGGCCGAGATAGGCCTCCATCCGGCGGATCGTTTCGGCGATGGCCTCGCCGTCGCCCAGCTTCTCCTGCGTCACCAGCGGCGCGCCCATCTTGCCGACGCAGCAGATCAGGTCGTCGTCGTGTAGCGACAGCGGGTCGATCACGCTGACCCGCGCGCCGCGTTCGTACAGCAGCTTGGTTTCCAGCATGGAGAAATACGGATCGCCACCGCCGCCGGTGCCAAGAATCCAGGCGCCGGTGGCGATATCCTCAAGGTCGGTTTCGGTCAGCGTGAACGGCACGATAGAATCCCTCTCCCGCGCTTGCGGGAGAGGGTAGGGTGAGGGTGACGCGCGCCGCACACAACACCCCTACCCTCCGTCGCCGTAGGACCCGGCCACCGAAACTCACGCGGTCTGCTGCACCTCCAGGTCCAACTCCCGTATCATCGCCTCGCGCATCCGGAACTTCTGCACCTTCCCGCTTGCCGTCATCGGGAATTCCTGCACGAACCGGATGTAGCGCGGGATCTTGTAATGCGCGATGCGGCCGCGGCAGAACGCGCGGATCGCATCCTCCTCCGCCGCAATGTCCGCCCGCAGCCGGATCCAGGCAGCGACCTCCTCGCCCATCAGCGCGTCCGGCACGCCGAACACGTGCACGTTGTCGATCGCCGGATGCGTGTAGAGGAACTCC
Source organism: uncultured Alphaproteobacteria bacterium (assembly GCA_963762885.1). Classification (GTDB taxonomy): domain Bacteria; phylum Pseudomonadota; class Alphaproteobacteria; order Acetobacterales; family Acetobacteraceae; genus JASHVB01. The sequence continues at coordinate 139,757 of CAVXNH010000070.1, read as the reverse complement.
TCGATCTCCCGCGGAAACACGTTCTCGCCGCCGCGGATCACCATGTCCTTCACGCGTCCGACGATGTTGCAGTAGCCCTCGGCATCGAGCGTGCCGAGATCGCCGGTATGCATCCAGCCCGCCTCATCGATCGCTTCCGCGGTGCGCTCCGGGTCGTTCCAGTAGCCGCGCATCACCAGGTAGCCGCGCACCAGGATTTCGCCCGCCACCCCGACCGGGACGACGCGCCCGTCGAGGTCGACGATCTTCACCTCGGCGTGCGGGTGCACCTGGCCGCAGGTGGACACACGGCGTTCCAGCGTGTCGTCCGGCCGGGTCTGGAAACTGATCGGCGAGGTCTCCGTCATGCCGAAGACGATGGTGATGTCGCTGAGATACATCTCGCCGATCAGCCGCCGCATGATCTCCAGCGGACACGGCGAGCCGCCGATATAGCCTTTGCGCAGACTGGTCATGTCGAACGTGCCGAACGCCGGATGGTTCAGCATCGCCACGAACATGGTCGGCACCGCACCGATATAGCTGCAGCGTTCGCTTTGGATCGCCTGCATGGTGGCGACCGGATCGAACGTCTCCGACGGCATCACCACCGGGCAGCCGTTCAGCGTGCTGAGCAACACCGACCCCATGCCGGCGATGTGGAACATGGGCACCGGCAGCACGACCCGATCGCTGCTGTCCACGCCGCACCGGGCGGCGGTGAAGTGCAGGTTGTTGACCACGCCATGATGGGTCAGCGTCGCGGCCTTCGGCTGTCCCGTCGTGCCGCTGGTGAACTGGATGTTCACCGGGTCGTCGAACTGAATGCGTGCGGCAAGCTCCGCCAGCCGCGCATGCTCTTTTGCGCCGCCAAGAGCGCCGAGATCGCAGAACCGCAGGAACCCCGGTTCGTCGTCCTCGCCGATATGGATCAGCGTCGTCAGGCTGGGCACGCGCGCAGAGCGCAGGCCACCGGCCGGGCTTTCCGCCACTTCTGGCAGCAGCTCGCGCAGCATCGCTAGGTAATCCGACGTCTTCAGCCGATCCGCCACCACCAACGCGCGGCATTCGACCTTGTTCAGGCAATACGCGATCTCGGGGTTGCGGTACGCCGGATTTCAGGCTGACCAGGATCAGCCCCGCCTTGGCGGCGGCGAACATCGTGAGCAACCACTCGGCGTTGTTGGGCGACCAGATGCCGATGCGGTCGCGCGGCTGCAACCCGAGAGCCAGGAAGCCGGCCGCGACACTGTCAGCCCGCGCGCGAAACTCGGCCCAGGTCCACCGCAGGCCCTGATGACACGACACCAATGCGACATTGCCACCGTGGCGTTCGGCGGCACGATCCAGCGCGCCGCCCATGGTGAGGTTCAGAAAGGGAACGTCGCTCGCGCCGTGCACATAGCTTTCCGTCAATGTCGTCATTGCCCCTCCCCCCGGATGGCGCCGCCGATGACACAAGGAAACAAGCGCTACCTTCACCCCGGAATCCGCACCGGCATCGACGTGATGCCATGGATGACGTTGGAGTAGCTGCGCTGCGGCTCGCCCATCAGCTCGATCGCCGGAAAGCGCTTGAGGATTTCCTCCCACAGGATCGTCAGTTGCAGCTCGGCCAACCGGTTGCCGACACAGCGATGGATGCCGAAGCCGAACGACAAATGCTGCCGCGGCCGCGCCCGGTCGATGATGAACGCATCGGGATGCTCTATCGCCTCGTCGTCGCGATTGCCCGAGATGTACCACATCACCACCTTGTCGCCGCGGCGGATCTGCTTGCCGGCGAGCTCCACGTCCTCGACCGCGGTGCGCCGCATGTGGATCACCGGCGTCACGTAGCGGATGATCTCCGGCACCATGCTGGTGATCAGCCCCGGGTCGTCCCGCAGCTTGCGGTATTCGCCGGGAAACCGGTTCAGCGCCAGTACCCCGCCGGAAATCGAATTCCGCGTCGTGTCGTTGCCGCCGACTACAGCAGCAAGATCAGGTTGCCGAGGAATTCGTGCGGACGCGACGGCAGATCGCGCGTCGCCTCGCCATGCGCCAGCATCGAAATCAAATCGGGCCGCGGCGGCTGGTGCGCGCGCTCGTGCCACAACGCCGTGAAATACGTGAGCATCTGTTGCAGCACGGCATCGCGCTTCGCCTCGGTATCGATCTCCGTGCCGGCCCGCGTGTTCACCATGGAGACATTCGGACCAATAGGTCAGCGTACGCCGCTCGTCGAAGGGGAAGTCGAACAGCGTCGCCAGCATCTGCGTGGTCAGCTCGATCGACACGCGATCCACCCAGTCGAACGTTTCCCCCCGCGGCAGGTCGTCCAGGATGCGTCCGGCCCGCTCGCGGATCGTGCCGGCGAGCTTTTGCAAATTCATCGGCGCCACGATCGGCGCGACCACCTTGCGTTGCTCGTCGTGCTTCGGCGGGTCCATCGAGATGAAGCTCGGCCGCCGGATAGTCCATCGGCAGGTCGCGGATCACGATCCGCCCAGCATGGCGTCGGAGGAGAACACGTGCTGGCTGGTGTCCACCTGCATGATGTCTCTTGTACTTTGTCACCGACCAGTACGACCCGTACATGCCGTTTTCGGTGTAGTGCACAGGATCGTCCCGCCGCAGCCGGGCAAAATACGGCTGCCAGGTATCGTCCTGGTAGAGATGCGGATCGCTGACGTCGATCCGGTCCAGTGGGATCGACCATGCTTCCCGTGCGGCATCTCCCTGGGGATCTTCCGTGCGTTCGACGGCGACCGGCGCGTTCATGGCGTTCCCTCTTCGCTCTCCCGCCAGGAACGCTAGAGCATTCCGTTTGGCATTGCGAGTTCGCTACCGGCCGGCGAGGCCGACCCGCCCTGAATGAAACCGCAGTCCCCCGTGTCATGGCCGGCGCAGGCCGGCCATCCACGACTTCGACCTTGGCGTACCCAGAGACGTGGATGGCCGGCCTGCGCCGGCCATGACACGGGGGACTGTTTCTTGCGAAGAGCGCAGCGACGCGGCAATCCCCCGCCGACGAACCACGGGCGGTTCGTCAGGCGGGGGATTGCTTCGTCGCTCCGCGCCTCTCAATGACAGCGGCAACGACATGATCTCCCCTCAGTCCTGCTCACGCCGCCGACACGGTCGCGAGGAAGGTTTCGACCCGCCGCTTCAGCCGCGCTGATTCGTCCGTAAGCTGATCTGCCGAATGCAGAACATGCGCCGCCGCCTCGCCAACTTCCCCGGATGCGCGGCTCATGTCGGACATGCTGGCGCTCATCGCCTGGGTCCCGATCGCCGCATGCTGCACGTTGCCGGCAATCGCACGAGTCGCCGCACCCTGCTGCGCTACCGCCCCGGCGATAGAAGCGGAAATCCGATCGATTGCGGCGATCGTGTGGCCGATCGCCTCGATCGCCTCCACCGCCGCGCCGGTTGCCGACTGGATTGCCGCGATCTGGGCGGAGATCTCCTCGGTGGCCCGCGCCGTCTGACCGGCGAGTGCCTTGACCTCGGCGGCGACCACCGCGAAGCCCTTGCCGGCCTCGCCGGCGCGCGCCGCCTCGATCGTGGCGTTGAGCGCGAGCAGGTTGGTCTGGCCGGCGATGTCTGGATCAGCGTGACAACCTCGCCGATCCGCTGCGCCGCGACGGCAAGGCTCGCGACCGCATCGTTGCTGCGGCGCGCCTGCGCCACCGCCTCCTGCGAAATGACCGACGACTGCGCGACCTGCCCGGCGATCTCGGCGATCGATGCGGCAATCTCCTCGGCCGCCTGAGTGACCGACCGGACGTCCGCGCTCGTCTGACCAACCGCCGCCAGCGCCGCCGCGCTTTGCTCTGCCGTCTCGCCCGCGCGGGCGGACATCGAGCGGGCCGCGCCGTCCAACTCCGTGGCCGCCTCGACGAAAGTGCCAAGGATCGCCGCAACGTCGTGCTCGAACGCCTTGACCCCGGCCTCGAGCCCTTGTGCGTGAACCAGCCGCGCCTCGCGATCCACCCCTTGCTCGCGCAACAAGCGATCCCGTTCGATGGCGTTGTCGTTGAACACCCGCAGGGCGCGGGCCATCGCGCCAAGTTCGTTGCGGCCCTCGCAACCCGCAATGGCGGCCTCGCTCGACCCCTGCGCCATGCGCGTCATCACCACGGTCAGCGCGGCGACCGGACGGCTGATCGCCCTGGTCGCCATGACGGCGGCGAGAATCGCCAGCAGCGTCGCCAACGCGGCGGCTCCCAGCAGCCCGGCACGCGCCGCACCGATCGATGCCAGGGCGCCTTGGTAGGTCTCGGCCCGGCCTCGATCGACCGCCTCAACCAAGGCATCGAGCAAGCCTCCGAGCCGGACGAAATTGTCCTGCACCCCGCTCATCAGCGTCAGCGCCATGCCGGCGTCCGCAGCCGTCATGTCGAGCATGTCGCGGGCGCTCTGGCGATAGGCTATGAGCGTCGCGACGATCGCCTTGCCGTCGCCGGCGCCACCGGCAGCCCCGGTCACCTCGGCCGCTTCGCGGATCAGATCGTCCATGCGCTGCTGCACCGCCGCGATCCGCGTGCCAAGCAATTTGGGGTCGTTTGCGTTGGCGGCGAGCGAGCCGATCGCGTACAGCTCGGCGTTCACCCGCAGGACCTCACGATCCAGCTTCGCGGCCTCGGCGAAGCGGACGAACGACGTCTCGTTGAGCGAGCGGAAATCCTGCGTCAGCTGTTCGAGCACCAAGATCGACCCGGCGGCGATCGCGATCAGCCCGATGATACCGAACGCTGGCGCAAGCGCGCTTTTGGCGCCGATCCGCAGGTTGCCGAACCAGGCGCCGATGCGCGTCACTTGCATATTCCCGCCTGCGCGCACATCGGTCGCTATTTGTAGGCGCCCACCCCGACCCGATAGTCACCGACGCGAACGACGTAGGTTGTTTTCGGCTCGATCTTCTTGGTCGTCGGATGCGGCCATTTGTAGTCCACCCAGGCGGCGTCCTCGACCGCGACGAGGTTCCGAATGATCGGCGTCCCGTCGATGTCCTTGAGATCGATCAGCGACTTGCCGATCAGCGCGGCATTGGCGCCGTGCGCGACACATTTGCCGGTCTGGTCGTACACCATCACGTAAAGATCCCGGTCATGGTACGCGGCACCCTTATCGAATTCCGGAAAGGCGGCTTCCGCACCCTGGGACCGAGCAGCTCGGCGGCGCGTACCGCCATTGCCTTCGCCTCATCCGGGGTGCCGCTGTCCTGGGCAAAGGCCGCCGGCGCCAGCAGCAGCGGCAGGACGAACAGCCAACGCAGTATCCATCGAACCATGGGATTGTTCCTGACCTGGCGACGGGCGTTAATGGCAACGCCACGATCCGCGGGAACACCATGACGGGAATTGGTGTGTAATCGGTAAACGGCTTTGCGAGGCGGGGGACTAATCCTCCCCTTTGAGGGACGCTGTCATTGCGAGTTGACCACCGGCCGGCGGCGGCCGACCCGCCCTGGATGAAACTGCGACGGTGCACGGCCCCCGCGTCATGCCGACGAAGGTCGGCATCCACGATTTTGCTCCGCCGCATGCAGCAAAGTCGTGGATGCCGGCCTTCGCCGGCATGAAGCGAAAGGCGATCTCGGCTGTTTGTTTCTTGCGAGCGAAGCGAAGCAATCTCCCGCCTGGGTTGGTGCGATCTTTCGTGGAGATTGCTTCGCTTCGCTCGCAATGACAGCGTGCCTGCATCCTGAAGGACCAAGAGCATGAATGCGCCGGACGACGATGTGGTGGAGGCGACCGTCGTCCTGGTCGCGCGGACAATGGAAGCGCTGGAAGCGCTCGGTTTCATTGCGCGGCACCTGCATCCGCCGGCCATAGCCTCGCTCATGGACACGCTTGCCGACCCGGACGCCGCCCTGCGCACGGCACACCAGCGGTTCGCCGCCGCCCCCTGGCCGGACTATCTGCTGGCCTTCCGCGACCAGGCCGACCGCGCCGCCACGCTGGCCTTGCGCGGCTGCGACGGGCTTCGCGCGTCCACCGGACCGCGACGGCCTGCGCCAGGCATTCCGGGCGTTGCGCGACGTCGGCCGGGCCTCGGAGGCGCTGTATCCGCTGGCGACGTCACTGCCTTCCGTCAGCCGCTTCTTCCTCGAACCCGATCGGCGCGACGACCAGGCGCTGCTGGACCGGCTGTCAGCCGGCGCCGCGCGCTCCGACATCAAGGTGGGCGTGCTGCACGCCGGTAACGCGACGGATGAGCGCGGCGGCTTCTCGGTGTTCGTGCCGGAGGATTACGACCCTGCCCGCCCCTACCCGCTGGTGATGGCGCTGCACGGCGGCTCCGGTCACGGCCGGCTCTTCCTGTGGAGCTGGGTGCGGGAGGCGCGCAGCCGCGGCGTGATCCTGATCGCGCCCACCGCCATCGGGGCCACCTGGTCGCTGATGGAGCCCGACCTGGACGGAGCCCATCTCGAACGCGTGCTGGCGCAAGTGGCACAAACCTGGCGCGTGGACCCGGCGCGGGTCCTGCTGACCGGGATGAGCGACGGCGGTACATTCACTTTGCTGCATGGTATCGACGAAACCTCGCCGTTCACCCACCTGGCGCCCGTTGCGGCGAGCTTCCATCCGCTGCTGCTGACCATGGCGCACCCGCAGCGCATACGCGGACTGCCGGTCTACCTCGTGCACGGCGCGCTGGACTGGATGTTCCCGGTGTCGGTCGCTCGCACAGCGCAGGCCGCGCTGACCGCGGCGGGGGCGCACGTCGTGTATCGCGAGATCGCCGACCTGTCGCACACCTATCCGCGCGAGGAGAATGCGCGGATGCTGGATTGGTTCCTGGCCGGCGCATAGCCAGCCGCACAGCGTGGGATTCCAGGCATGTCCCGTGTCATCGCCCGCCGGCGCGCCGCAATCGGTGCCGCCGCCCTGTGCACCGCCGCCGCCTTGCCCCGCCGCGCGCGCGGCGACGCCGCGGCGATGGAGGGAGCCGCCCGTCAGGAAGGCAGCCTGACCTGGTACATCGCCCAACTGGACACCGAGACCGCCGAAGCGTTCGGCCGTACGTTCTCCGCCGCACACCCCGGCATCACGGTCGAGGTGATCCGCACCACCGGCCAGGTGGCCTTCCAGCGGCTGCTGCTGGACCTCAAGAACCGCACGCCACATTGCGATGTGTTCAGCGCCAGCGACATCGCCCACATGCCGATCCTGCGCGAGCGCAACGCGCTGCTGCCGTTCACGCCGGAGAACGCTGCCGGGTTGCGGCCGCAGTTCGCAGCGCAGTCCGATCCGGGCTGGTACTATCCGACGAATGCCGGACGCTGGGCGCTGGTGCGCAACCGGGACAAGGTGACGCCCGACGCCGCCCCGAAGACCTGGACCGATTTGCTCGACCCACGCTGGAAGGGCCGGGTCTCCGTCGCGCATCCGGCGTTCAGTGGCGGCGCCGGCGTCTGGGCCTTGGCGGTGGAGAAGCGGCACGGCTGGACATTTTTCGAGGCGCTGGCAAAGAACGATCCCCGCATCGGCCGCTCCACGCTCGACACGGCAACGCTGTTGACCGCGGCGGAATGCCTGGTCGGGCCGATGTGGGCGCCCGCCGCGTACCGGGCGATCGACAAGGGCGCGCCCATCGCGCTGGATCAGCCGGCGGATGGCGTGGTGCTGATGACGTTTCCGTCCGCCATACCGGCCGGCGCGCCGCATCCGAACGCGGCGAAGCTGTTCATGGAGTGGCTGCTGAGCGAGCCATACGCGCGCCTGATCGCCGCGCAGGGCAGCGAGCCGATCCACGCCGGCGTGCCGCCCCGCCCGGATGAGCCACCGCTCGATCGGCAAACGGTTCTGGCCCCCACCGTGGACGAAATCCGCCAGGGCGTGCCGGCGCTGGTCGAGCGCTGGCGGGACACGTTCGGCTAGAGCGTTGCGAGGCACCTGTTATGGAACTCAGTGTCATTGCGAAGCGCGGAGCGCCGAAGCAATGACAGTAGTCGGCCGCGGCGTTAGTGGCGCGCCGGCGCGATGCCTTGCGGCTCATCCAGACGGGACAGGTGCGAGAGCAGATAGACCAAGGCCACCTGGCTGTTGGTGTCCGTCTTCGCCATCACGTCGCCGAGGTGGCGCCGGACGGTGTAAAGGCTGATCCCCAGCGTCAGCGCGATATCGCGCAGCTCGCGGCCGCGTGCGAGCAGGGCCGCCACGGAGGCCTGGGCTGCCGTCAGGCCAAACAAGCTGCGCAGCGTCTCGCGGTCCGGGCCGTGCTCGGCCTCGAGGTCCGCGATCGTCAGCACGACTCGCGCCGGCGACGGGAACAGCCCGGTGCGCCCGGGATGGCAGGGCGCGATCTGCACGGCGTAGGGACGGCGCCCCGACGGCCGGGGAATCGCGAGGCTGCCGCCGGTCGGCATATCCCCCGATGCAGCCCGGCCGATCAGCGCGCCGAACCGGCGGCCCGCAATAGGGTCGGCTGCGCCAACCACGCCATGGGCGACCCGCACCCCATCCTGCGCCGACAGGACGCGTTCGGCCGCAGCGTTGGCGTAGAGCAACCGGCCATTGCCATCGAGCACCAGGACCGCGGCCCGCCAGGAGGCGAGTGCCGCGTCGAATTCCTGCCGTCTGCCCCTGCCAGACCGGCAATTGCTCGGCCAGGCCGACCGCGCGGCGAAGATGCGGCATGAAGGGCGCGAGCAGATGGGCATGTTCCGGCAGGAACTCGCCCTTGGCCGGCGGGCGGGTCAGATTGATGATCGCCGCCTCGGCGCCCTGCCGCCAAACCATCAGGCCGAGCACGCCGTGGATATCGCGGCGCAGCAGGAAGTCGTTGTAGTACTCCGACTGCATCAGCCGCGGCTTCTGGATCACCTGCCAGTCGATCAGAAACGCGCCGGCCTGAAGCGGCGCGATCGCCTCCGCCAGCGGATTGATCCGGGCGAAGCGGCCGAAATAATCGCAGAACTGCGCTTCCTCGATGCGGCCGAACAAGCCACTGCCTTGCCCGGTCGAGAGGTTCTTGCGGATCAGCGCCGTTGCCCCGCCACCCACCGCATCGGCCATCCGGTTCATCACCGGCACCCACAACTGCTCGTCGAACGCGGCATCGTAGATGAGCCCGGTCAGCCCTGCCGCGTCCTCTGCGGTGATCACATGCATACCCTCAGCATCAAAGACAGCGGCGACGCTGGTGTAGTGCCAACCAGTTTCAGAATCAATCCCAAAAATCGCAACAAGTCTCATTCATTCCTGGTGCACTTGCACCATGCGGACCGGACCGATCTGTGCATCATACGCTCAACCAACGGGCCTTGGCGCCAGACCGATTGGAGGTGGGGAACGTGTCGCGGACCGGCGTTGACCGGTCGCAAACTCGCATGTGACGCCGAATACGGCGAACCGCCAGGCGAGTGTGCTCGTTTCTGAGCACGGTTGTTGTTCGTTTCTTTATCGGATAGAATTTTCATTTGCGCGATGCAATAGCGCCGGCAGTATTTTCTCGATTCTCGATGATGCATGTCAAATTGATCACATGTTCGATTTCTGATCCATTTCTTATTGACCTCCCTATGCCAATCCGTAAAGGTCGCGCTGCCGAGTCAGTGACCGGGGGGTGCCTTATGGCGTACGCAGAACGGTCGAGCCGCACCGGCCGGTGGTTAACGCGCGATGCCAAGACCGACGCCATTGCGTCGTGTCGCCACGCAGCATCCCCCCAGACCTGCCGGACTCCGGCTTGAGCAATTCCCGTCGTCGAACTGTCGCCAGCGCCTTCCACGGCTGGCTTCGTGTCGAAGCGTAACCGAATTTCTTCGAGAGGCTGACCGATATGCCGAACGATAGCCCGATCACCGGAACCTGGGGTAGCTCGATCACCGGCACCTGGACGATTGCCGCCGATACGATCGACTCGGTCGTCTACGTTGGCGCCGTTTTCGGCGCCGGGGGCGGACAGGCGGCCGTTCTGCAAGGACCGGGCACGCTCGACAGCAGCGGCAACGCGTCGGTCAATCAGTACAGTGGCGCCACCACGCAGTTGGCACTGACCGACGGCGTTACCTGGGACAACGCCGGGACAATCACCCAGACTGGTGGCGTCCAGTTCGGCGCATCCGCCGGCGACAGCGCCACGCTGGTGAATGATGCGGGTGCCATCTATTACCTGAACGGCGGCAACGCCCAGGTCACCACTGGCGGCGCCGGTACCTACGACTTCGTCAATGCCGGCCTGCTGGAAATGTATGACGGAGGCAACGACACGCTCGGGGTGCCACTGGACAACAGCGGCACCGTCGTTTCGACCAACGGCAATTTCTACTTGTCGGGTCCGGTCACCAACAGCGGCACGCTGGTGGCAGATGGCGGTTTCCTCGAAATCCAGGGTGGCACGCTGGGCGGCACGATCGCGGCCCTCAATAACAATGTCGGCCTGATTGGCACCTACACCGTGCCGGCCGCCACGGTCGACACGGTGACCTTCGATAACGCCTATCTCGGCTGGGCCGGTGACGGCGATGCGGTGTTCGCCGGCCCCGGCACGCTGGTCAGCAACGGCTACGTCAATGTCTACCAATACAATTACGCCCAGACCCGGTTGCAGCTTATCGATGGCATCACCTGGGACAACGCCGGCACGGTGAACCAGATCGGGGGCCTGGAGTTCGGCGGATCCACCATCGATACCGCGACGATCGTCAACCAGGCGGGCGCCACGTACCAGTTGGACGGCGGCAACGCGCAGATCACCGACGATCCCGGCGGCACCTACGACTTCGTCAACGACGGCTTGCTCCAACAGTATGCCGGCGGCAACGACACGCTATCGGTGCCGCTGAACAACAGCGGCACTGTCGCATCGACCAACGGCAATTTCTATCTGTCGGGTCCCGTCATCAACAGCGGCACCTTGGTCGCCGATGGCGGCTTCCTCGAAGTCCAGGGCGGAACTCTGGGCGGCACGATCGAGGCGATCAGCAACAATCTCGGCCTCGTCGGAACCTATAGCGTGGCCTCCGGCACAGTCGACACGGTGACCTTCGAAAGTGCCTATCTCGGCTGGGGCAACGACGGCGACGCGGTGTTCGCCGGCCCTGGTACGATTGCCAGCAACGGCTTCGTCTACGTCTACCAATACAATTACGCCCAGACCCAGTTGCAGCTTACCGACGGCATCACCTGGGAAAACGCCGGCACGGTGCGGCAGTATGGTGGCCTGGAATTCGGCGGCTCCTCCACCGATACCGCGACCATCGTCAACCAGGAGGGCGCCACCTACGAGTTGTGGGGCGGCAATGCGCAGGTCGGCAATGTCGCCGGCGGCACCTACAACTTCATCAACGACGGCTTGCTGGAGATGATCGCCGGCGGGAGCGTCACGATTACGGTGCCGCTGAGCAACAGTGGCACCGTTCTATCGACCAACGGCAATCTCTATGTGTCGAGTCTCGTTACCAATACCGGGACTCTGGTGGCCGATGGCGGCTTCATAGAAGTGCAGGGCGGCACGTTGGGTGGAACCATCGAGGCGCTCAGCAACAATGTCGGCCTGATCGGCACTTATGACGTGGCGGCCGATACGATCGACACCGTGACTTTCGGCAATGCCAATCTCGGTTGGTACGGCGACGGTTACGCCGTGTTCGCCGGCCCCGGCACGCTGGTGAGCAACGGCGACGTCGCTGTCAGCGCATACGATTACGCTTCGGTGCAGTTGCAGCTTATCGACGGCATCACCTGGTACAACGCCGGCACGGTGAACCAGTACGGCGGCCTGGTGTTTGGCGGGTCCACCATCGATACCGCGACAATCGTCAACCAAGCCGGCGCCACCTACGTATTGAATGGCGGCAACGCCCAGATCAGTGACACCGCCGGCGGCACCTACAACTTCGTCAACGCCGGCACGCTGGAGCTGGTCAACGGCGGTGGCGTTACAGTCTCGGTGCCGTTGACCAATACCGGCCTGGTGACATCGATCGGTGGCAACCTCATCCTTGCCGGCCCGGTCACCAACAGCGGCACGATGCTGGCGAACGGCGGCGAACTGTATATCGAGGGCGGCACGCTGGGCGGCACGATCGGCGTCGGCCCCAACGGCAGCTACGCCTATCTGACCGGCACCTATGCCATTGCCGCAGGGGTGACGGATACGGTGACGCTGGGCGGGGCCACCTTCGGCGATGGCGGCGGCGCCGCGATCGCATACGTCTCCGGGTCCGGGACGCTCGATACCGACGGCTCCGCCAACATCTACGCCTATTATTACTCCGACCCCGACCTGGTGCTGGAAAATGGCATCACCTGGGACAATTTCGGCGCGATCAACCAGCTTGGCGGCCTGCAATTCGGCGACACCACCGGCGACACGGCAACCGTCATCAACGAAACCGGCGCTACCTGGACGCTGAACGGCGGCAATGCCTATATCGAGCAGGGCGGCACCTCCGGCAACTACAGCTTCGTCAACAACGGCCTGCTGCAATTGATTAGCGGCGGGGGCGTGTCCATTGCGGTGCCGCTGGACAATACCGGCGTCATCTCGTCCGACAACGGCGAGATCTACATCGATGGCCCACTGACCAATAGCGGCACGATCCAGACCGCCGGCGGCTCGGTGCAGATTAACGGCGGCACGCTCGGCGGCACGCTGAATGCCGCCAATGGCGCGATCTGGATATTGGGCACCTACGCACTCGCTGGCGGCACGACCGATACGGTGACGCTGGGTTCCGCCACATTCGGCGATGGCGGCGGTTCCTCGATCGCCTATCTGTCCGGGTCCGGAACGCTCGCCACCGACGGCTCCGCGACCGTCACCGCGTACTATTATTCCGACCCCGACCTGGTGCTGGAGAACGGTGCCACCTGGGACAATTTCGGGGCGATCAACCAGCTTGGCGGCGTGCAGCTCGGCAACGTCACCGGCGACACCGCGACCGTCGTCAACGAAGCCGGCGCCACCTGGACGCTGAACGGCGGCAACGCCTGGGTCGAGCAGGGCGGCACATCCGGCACCTACAGCTTCGTCAATAACGGCCTGCTGCAACAGATCGACGGCGGCAGCGTCCACATCGAAGTGCCGTTGGACAACACCGGCGTCGTCTCCTCCGACAACGGCGAGATCTACATCGACGGCCCGCTGACCAACAGCGGCACGATCGTCACCGCCGGCGGCTCGGTTCAGATCGATGGCGGCGGTTCGCTCGGCGGCACGCTGGACGCGGCGAATGGCGCTATCTGGGTGGAGGGCACCTACACCGCCGCCTTAGGTGTGACCGACACGGCGAGTTTCACCAGCGTCACCTTTGGCAATGGCGCCTCCTCGATCGCCTACCTGTCCGGACCCGGCACGCTCGCCACCAGCGGTTCCGCCAGCATCACCAATTACTACTATAACGATCCCGACCTGGTGCTGATGGGCGGCATCACCTGGAATAACTCCGGCGCCCTTTACGTGAACGCCGGCCTGCAATTCGGCAACCAGTCCGGCGACAGCGCGACGCTGGTCATGGAGGCCGGCAGCGTCCTCGACCTGACCAACGGCGAGGCCGATCTCGAAGCGCCCTACTCCGGCACTTACTCCCTCGTCGAGTCCGGCTTGCTCGAGATGACCGGCGGCGGCACCGACACGATCAGTGTCGCGGTTGACGAGACCAACACCGGCACGATCACTGCCTCTAACGGGACCCTGGACTTCGACGACGGCGCCACCATCGCCGGCACGGTCAACGGCAGCCAGACGATCAACTTCTACGGCAACGTAACTCTTGCGGCGACCGGCGACGTCACCGCCAGCAACGTCAGTTTCAACTCCGGCACCCTGTTCATGCAGGGTGGCACGATCAATTCGCCCGATCTGACGCTGGGCTCCGGAGAATATGTCGTCGGCTACGGCACCCTCGGTGACGCGAACATCAGCGCAATCACCATCGACGCGTCGGGCGGTTTGCTGACCGTCACCGGCCCGGTTAACGGTGCACCGAACTACGAGATCGAAACCGGCTCGACGCTGGAGCTGACCAACAGCAGCTTCGCGACCCGTCACGTTCGACGGCACCGATGCGACCCTGAAGCTCGACTCGGCGTCCAGCTTCACCGGCACGATCAACAACTTCGCCGGCGGCGATACCATCGACCTCGTCGGCGTCACCCTGTCCGCGGTGTCGTATGTCGGCGGCGACCTGATCGGCACCCTGGCAGCGGGCGGCACGATCAGCCTGAGCGCGCCGGCAGTCGAGCCCGGCCTGCAACTGGAACTCGGCACCGACGCGACGGGCGGGTCCACGATCTACCTCCAGCCGTCCACGGTCACCGCGATCCCCGACCTGCTGACGACGCTCGGCCCGAACAACGGCCTCGTGCTACCCGATTCGCATGTCTACGTGCCCATCATCGCCGACCCGATCCTGGAGATCGAAAACGCTGCCACCGCCCCGGCCGACGGCCTGGATGTCTCGGTCGTCCAGACCACCGGCAGCGCCTATGCCCAAGGCCAGATCACCTCTCTGGCACCGCAGGCCATCAACAACTCCAGCATCGATGTTGGTCTCAACGACGAGACCGCCGGCCCCGAAAGCGGCACCGTCTCGCTGGCCTACGCGACCGATGGCAGCGTATCGGGCATCTCCGGATCCGCCGGGACGGCCGCGACCTTTACCGAAATCGACCTGTCGCCCTACGTCAACGCCTACTTCACAAGTGACCTCGCCGACGTAGGCTACCTGCTCAACGGCAGCGAATACAGCCCGATCATCGGTGACACGACCGGCAACCAGGGTACCGGGATCCCGTTTCTGGTGGCCAACTCACCGGGCAATCTTTGGTTCGGTTTGAATGGTGCGAGCAGTGTGACCGTTCCGGTCGGTATCGCAGCCAATACCGTTTACACGCTGACTGACAACGTCAAAGGCACGTCAGGTGCCGACGAGTATCGATCACCTTCACGCCCGTCAGCGGCACGCCGATAACCGAACAATATGTCGGCGGGGAGAACACCAAGGACTACAACAACAACCCCAATACGGACGGCACGGATACAACGCCTCAGGCTGCATACTGGTTCGTTACGTCCTCGGGCAACCAATGGCTTCAGGAGGTTGCCTGGACCCTGCCGGCCGGATTCGGGATGCTCGCTTCGGTCACGATGACGCAGGAGAACGCGACGGATGGCGCGCTCTTCGCCGGCCTGACGGTCGGCACCGCCTCGTCGGATCTCGGCACCCAGACGCTCAACCTGAGCGGCAACGTCTATCGCCTGGCCGACCCGTCGATCAGCGCACCGACCAACGTTTACCTGCATGTCGGCGACGGCGGCGGCACCTACGGCGAGAACCTGACGGTCGCCAACATCGACCCGGCCGACGGCTATTCCGAGGGCCTCGACGCCGCCGCCATCAATACGCCAGGCGGCGATATACTGAGCTCGAACGGCGCCACCGCCGACATCGCCGCCGGCGGCAGCGACAATAGTTCGATCACGGTCGAGATCCCGACCGCAACCGCCGGCACCGTCAACGGCTTCGCCCTCCTGGCGTTGACCAGCGACGGCAGCGGCGTGGACACGCTGGGCCTGACGCCGCTCGATGGCGGGACCGTCTATTCCGCGGTGGGCGACTTCTCTCTGGCCAGCAACGCCAACGGCGTCTGGAGCTATCTCGACAACGGCACGCTGCTTGCCGATCCCGGGTCGAGCAGCACCATCGAGTATTGGAACAACGGCGGATCGCAGCCGAACGCGGCCGTCGTCGCGCTCAACCCGACGACAACCACGCAGACTTATTCCGGCACCGTCGTTCTGCCGCCGACCTACCTCGACCTGGATCCCCAAGCCACCGGCAACGTGTCGGTCGAGTTCACCGCGCCGAGCGGTGGCGTGTATACGTTCTCCGGCAGCATTCTGGGCACCGACACCAACGAGCAATCCCATGAAGTCGCCGTCACCGTTGATGGCAGCGTCGTCGCCAGCGCGACCCTGTCCCACTTTCAGCAAACCATCCCGATCGATCTCACCGAAACGCTGACCGCCGGCGATACCGTCAATTTTATCAGCTACTCGGGCAGCACCTACAATAACCTTGGCACCGGCCTGTCCCTGACCGTCACGGACGATGGTCAAGACTATGTCCCGGTCAGCGCCACCATCGACAACTACGCCACCGCGGCGATCCAGCAGGCCGGCGGCGCCGGCACGCTGTCGGCGAGCGGCGACACCTACACGCTGAATTTCGGCAACATCGTCCAGGCGCCGGGTGCAGTCGCCGGCACGCTGGACGTCGCCAATATCGCCACCGGTCAGGCCGACTGGCTGTCCGGCAACCTCAGCGCCATCGGCGACACCGCCTTCAGCGACGAGGGCCTCGGCTCGATCGGCACCGTTTCGGCAGGCGACAGCACGCCGCTGGTCATCGACCTGTCCACGGCAAACGCCGGTACATTCAGCCAGACCATCACCCTGGCGGCGAGCAGCATCAACCCTGATGGCGGCACCCTGCTGCCCGGCGAAACGATCACGGTGACCGGCACGGTGCTGTCCACCGCTGTCCTCGCAGCAGCGACGATCGACGAGCCATCGCCCATCGTGCTGCCGGACGTGCATGTCGCGTCCCTCGTCGCCAACGATCAGACCACGCTGGACATCAAGAATACCGGTTCGGACGTGTTGTCCGGCACGGTGATCGCGGCGACCGGCGATGCCTATGGCTCCGGCATCATTACCGATCTGCCGATCGGGCAGAGCGATACGACCGACATCGTCGCTGGGCTGAACAACACGCAGGCCGGCTCGCTGAGCGGCACGGTCAACCTGTCCTTCACCTCCGGCACAGCCGACGTCCCGCTGTCGCCGCAGAGCGTGACGCTGGAAGGCGACGTCTATCGTTACGCTGACCCATCTATTACCAATCCGGCCGCCGCGGTCGTGCATGTCGGCGACGGCGTCAGCGACATCGACAGCGCGGCGCTGGTCATCAGTAACAATGCTCCGAACGACGGTTTCTCGGAGAACCTCGACGCGACCGCGCTTTCGGTCGTCAGCGGCGACCTCACCGCCACCGGCGGCACCGCCGCGGAAATCGCCGCCGGCGGCGCCAACACCACGTCGGCGACCTTCAGCTTCTCCACCGCCGCGGCCGGCGTGGTCGGCGGGACCGTCGCGGTGTCGGAGATCAGCGACGGCAGCACCATCGATACGCTTGGAACCACGTCGCTCGGCACTGTCGATGTGCCGGTCGGCGTCACGGTCGATAACTATGCGACCGCCGCGATCCATCAGACCAGCGGTCCCGGCGAGCTTGTCCAGACCGGCAGCGTCTATACCCTCAACATTGGCGACCTGGCGCAAGGCGTCGGCAACGCGGTCGCCGAACTCGACATAGCCAACACCGCTGCCGGGCCGGCAGACTGGCTGACGGGGTCGCTGGCCAGCAGCGGCGACTCCGCCTTCACGGCATACTTTGGCTCCGGGACGGCGGCGCTCTCAGCGACGTATTTCGAAGTCAGCACCACCGGGAACGGCCCCGACTTCGGCGGCAGCGGCGCTCCGAACGTGCAGATCGGCAGCACGCTGGGACCCGACGGCCTGCCAGTGGTGAGCAGCCCGGCCGGGGTTACCGATGTCGATCCCTTGACGCAGGAGCTCACCTGGTGGGGTCCAAGCCTGAACAGCGGCGTCGTCGAGACCGGCACCGGCGCCGTGTCGCTGCCATACGGCAGCAACATGTATGCGCCGAACAGCACCGGATCGAACAACTCGGCATATTTCGAGACCGCGATCCTGCAAGGCGGCTTCTCGCTTTCCAGCGCGCAGTCGGTCACCTTCCAGCTCGGCTCGGACGATGACTCGTTCATCTACGTCGACGGCACCCTGATCGGGAGCGAACCCGGCATCCACGGCGCAGGCTCGCAAAACTTCACGGCGTCCGACCTGGCCGCCGGAACGCATACCGTCGAAGTGTTCTACGACGACCGGGAGCAGGCCGGCGCCTATCTCCAGTTGAACGTCCTGACGCCAGGCGTGACCATCACGCCGACCAACGCCGGCACCCTCGGCGCCTTTGCCCCGATCACGGCGGGCAACAGCACGCCGTTCGCGGTCGATCTGTCCACTGCCAATTCGGGCGTGTTCAGCGAGACCGTGACCCTGGCCGCCAACGGCGCGAACGCCTCCGGTTACTCCGAGGCGCTGGCCGGTCAGACACTGGTGGTTACCGGCACGGTGCTGCCCACATCGGATCTGGCGAACCCGGTCATCAATACCAGCACGCCGATCGTCCTCGCCGACGCGCATGTGGCGACCGTCGAGAACGACCGGACGCTTCTTAGCATCAGCAACACCGGATCGGCGGCGCTGTCGGCCGTGGTAAACGGGACGACGGGCAATGCCTACGGCAGCGGCGAGATCGACAATCTGGCGATCGGCGGTACCGATGCCTCCGACATCGCTGTGGGCCTGAACAACACCACGGCTGGCTCCCTGAGCGGCAACGTCACGCTCGGTTTCTCATCCGGCGGCGACAACCTGCTGACCGACGGCAGCTTCGAGGATACCTCCGACTTTGCTCCGCCCAACAACGACACGATGGAACTTAGCGTCGGCTCGACAGCAATGGCGGGCTGGACGGTGGTTGGCAGCGAGCCGCTCGACTGGATCGGGCCAACCAATCCGTTCGGCCTGGCGGCCGAGAATGGCAGCTACCTCCTGGATCTAACCGGTTACAACAGCGGTACCCCGTTCAGCGGCGTCAGCCAGACCATCGCCACGACCGCTGGCGACCAATACCAGCTTTCCTTCGAGCTTGGCTCCTCATCCAACGGGGGCCTGCCGGACGGCATCACCGCCAGCGCGGGCGGAACGTCGCAGACCTTCACCAGCACCCTGAGCGGCACCAACAACTGGCAGCTTGAGACGCTGGACTTCACCGCCGCCGGTACCGCGACCACCATTTCGCTCGTCGGTGCCTCCGGCGACAACTACATCGGCCTCGACGACGTCAGCGTCACGCCCGAAGGGGCGTCGCCGTTGGTCGCGCTCAACCCGCAGACCGTCGCTGTCACCGGCAGCGTCTACAACTACGCCACCGCATCGATCACCGGCCCGAGCAATGTCATCGTGCATGTCGGCGACGGTACCGCCGACACCGAGACCGAGGCGCTGACCGTCGTCAACACCGCGGCCGCCGGCAACTACTCGGAGGGTCTGGAAGCCACGGCGCTCAGCGGCGCCGGCGGTGAGGTCTCCGGTGCGACCGGCACCACCGGCGATATCGCCGCGCAGGGCACCGACGACACGTCGCTGACGGTCAGCATCTCCACCGCCACGGCCGCGACCACCGGCAACGTCGCGGTTGCCGAGACCAGCGACGGCACCAACGTCGATACGCTCGGCACAACGTCGCTCGGCACGGTCGATGTGCCGGTCTACGTCACCGTCGATAACTACGCCACCGCGGCGATGGAGCAGACGGGCGGCAACGGCTCGATGACACCGAACGCCACGGTGTCGAACACCTACACGCTCGACCTCGGCTCGACGGAGCAATACACCAACCCGCTCACCGCCGATCTCGCGGAGATCAACGCGGCGGCGGGACCGGCGGCGGACCAGCTCGACGGCAGCTACACCATCACCGGCGACAGCGAATACGCCGACACCGGCTTCGGCGCCTTCAGCGGAATCAACTACGGCAACGCCCTCGGCGGCAACACCGTCGAGCTGAACACCGGCACCATCGGCACGTTCACGCAGCAGATCACGCTGACCCCGACCGGCACCAACGCATCCGGCTATTCCGGCACCCTGGCCGCCGAAACGATCGACGTGGTCGGCACCATCGTCCCGGTGCCGCCGCCGCCGCCCCCGCCGCTGGCCACCGCCATCGCTTGGGGCGACGTGCACCTGACGACGTTCGACGGGCTGTACTATAACTTCCAGGCCGAGGGCGAATTCATCCTGGCACAGTCCACCGTGGCCGGAGACACGTTCG
Source organism: uncultured Alphaproteobacteria bacterium (assembly GCA_963762885.1). Classification (GTDB taxonomy): domain Bacteria; phylum Pseudomonadota; class Alphaproteobacteria; order Acetobacterales; family Acetobacteraceae; genus JASHVB01. The sequence continues at coordinate 119,854 of CAVXNH010000070.1, read as the reverse complement.
CGGTGCAGGCGCGCATGGCGCCCTATTCGGCGAATTCGACCGTCAGCGTCATGACCATGATCGGCGCCGACGTCGGCGGTCAGCAGGTCACCTTCGGACTGGGCCGCGACGACGTGGTGGCGATCGGCGGCGTCGGACAGACCTTCGCCGGCAACGGCTCGTCCATCGCCCTGGCGGGCGGCGGCTCCGTCACCCACTCACCTCCACCAGCTACCAGCTAACCTGGGGCACCGGCGAGGTGATGGATGTCACCGACGCCGGCAGCTACTTCAACCTGAACCTGACACTGTCGGCTACCGACCCGGGCAATATCCAGGGCCTGCTGGGCAGCGACACCGGCCAGGCCAACGACTTCCAGCTTGCCGACGGCACCGTGCTGGCGCAGCCGCTCACCTCGGCGGAGCTGTACGGCGCATTCGCCAATGCCTGGCGGGTGACGAGTGGCCCCGGCGGCAACTCGCTGATGGACTATCGACGGCCAGGCCACCGCGACCTTCACCGACATCAACTTCCCCGCCGATGGGGTGAACGTGGACAACCTGCCGGCGGCGATCCTGCAGCAGGCAGAGCTGGAGGTTCAGCAGGCCGGCATCACCGATCCGAACCAGCAGGCGGCGGCGGTGCTCGATCTGCTCGTCACCGGCAATCCGAATGCGTTGCTCGACGACGTCGATGTCGGCCAGAACGGCGAGATCACCACCGCGGCCGAGATCAGCGTACCGCCGCCACCGGTGCCAGCCCTGGGCGTCAGCGCGGTCGCGACCAACGTCGTCGAAAACGCCGGCGGCACGACCAATGTCACGTTCAACGCCTACCTCACCAATGCGTCAGGTACCGACACCGTCATCGACTGGGCGGTCACGTCTCCGAACGCGACCTACCTGACGCCCGCGGCGCTCGGGTCCAATCCGACATCCGGTTTCGTCACCATCCCGGCGGGCCAGACCACCGGAGAGTTCACGGTCACGCTGCCGACCGGCGTCCTGGGGACCGATCCGTCCGCCAATCTCCAGGTCAGCATCAGCTCGACCAACGGCGATCCGGTGTTCGGCCAGACGGCGCAGACCGAGATCGACAACTACCAGCCGGTGGCGGGCAATCCGGCGATCCCGCAGCTCACCCTGGCGTCGGGCGCCGGCACGTTCTCCGGCAGCGATGGCGACTACACGCTCAATCTCGGCACCTTGGTGGCCGGCGAGGCGGCGCCGCAGAGCCGCTTCCAGATCGCCAACGACGCGCTTGCGCCGTCCGACTTCCTGGAAGGCTCGATCAGCGCCAGCGGCAGCAACTTCGACGTCTTTGGCGCGACCCAACTGTCACCGCTCGCGGCCGGCACCAGTTACCAGGGCCTGGTAACGGAAGCGAATACCAGCCAGACCGGCCCGCAGAGCGAAACGATCGTCTACACGCCGGTGGATGAGAACATCACCGGCTACTCCTCCATCATGCCGGCCCAGACGGTCACCGTTACCGATACGGTGCTGTCCGATGCGGTTGGCGATTTGCTCACCGGCGGCCCGCTCAACCTGGGCACATTCTACCAGGGAGCGAATTCCGCAGACCCCGCTGGACATCGAGAACGCGGCAGCCAGCGGAGCGGCCAGCCTGGATGTCACTGCGTCCTCCTCGGGCCAGGCGACCGTCACCGGCGAGATCCGCTCAGCTTCGGGGCGACCGACTCCGACGACTCGACGATCCAGGCGGGAATCAACACGTCATCGCCGGGCGTCAAGACCGGCGATGTCACGCTCGACTACGCCTCCGACGCGGGCAACGGCAATGTCGCCGGCGCCGGGACCCAAACGATCGAGGTCGTCGGCACGGTCTATGGTCCGGCCGTAGCGTCCGTTGCGGCCCCCTCATCTATGTTCACAAGGGCGACGATGGCGGCAGCGTCACCGTCCCCATCACGATCAGCAATATCGGAACGAACAACGGCTTCCAGCCGAGAACCTCGTCGCCCAGGTGGTCAGCTTCGGCACCTATGTCACCGCGGCATCCGGTTCCGTCACCGATCTTGAGCCCGGCTTCAGCAACGACACCTCGATAGCGGCGACGCTGTCGGATGCGAATTACGGCACCTATGCGGGCGAGGTCGAGATCGCACTGCAAAGCGGCAGCACCATCGACAGCGAAGGCACCACCTCGCTTGGCATGGCCTATGTGCAGGCGGCAATCGACGTCGATCAGTATGCCGTCGCGGCGATGCGAGGAGATCGGCGGCAACGGCACGATGGTGCCGACCGGCGTTTCGACCAGCTATTCGCTCGATCTCGGCACGGTGGCGCAATACGCCACGCCGCTCGGCGCCAACATCGCCGTGCTGAACGACGTGCTGGGCCAGTCCGACTTGCTCGCCGGCAGCTTCATCGCCTCGGGCGCGCCGGAATTCACCAACTCCGGTCTCGGTCCGTTCGGCCAGGGGACCGTGCCGGGCTCGCGGCAGGCAGGAGGACACCGACCCGGTCGTCGTGTTGTCCAGCGGGACGGTCGGCGTGTTCACCGAAACGCTGACGCTCGACGCCGACCGGCTATAATCCGAACGATCCGACGGGCGACGCGCTGGCGCCGGAAACCGTAACGATCACCGGCACCGTTGTGGCCGCGCCGCCGCCCGCGCCGGTATCCCGCGTGTCCGACGCCTGGGGCGACGTGCACCTGACGACGTTCGACGGGCTGTACTATAACTTCCAGGCCGCCGGCGAGTTCGTCCTGTCGCAATCGACCATTCCGGGCGACACGTTCCAAATCCAGGCACGGATGCAGCCGTGGTCAACGGCAGTTCCTCGGTCAGCGTCAACACGATGATCGCGGCGCAGATCGGCAGCGATCGCGTCACCTTCGGCATCGACCGCACCGACACCGTCTGGATCGACGGCCAGGCGTGTCGCTGACGGCAATCCGGTCGTTACCCTGGCCGACGGAACGCTGGAGCAGACGTCGGCGAACAGCTACCGGCTGGTCTGGAATACCGGCGAAGAACTCGACGTCACCGATGATGGCTCCTACCTCAACGCGACCGTTTCGCTGCCGAACAGCGACGCCGGCCACGTGCAGGGCCTGCTGGGCAATGACGCCGGCAATCCCGCCGATGACCTGACGCTGCCGGACGGCACGCCGATCGCTGACCGCGGACGATCAGCTACGCCGAACTTTACGGCGACCTATGCGACGCCTGGGAAGTCACCGACAGCACGTCGCTGATGGACTACCAGACCGGCCAGGACGCCGCTCCTTCTACGACCCGAACTTCCCTTACAACCAGATCCTGCTCGGCAACCTGCCGCCGAATGCGTACCAGGAGGCGCTGGCAGCGGCCGAGGCGGCGGGCATCACCGACCCGAACCTGTTGCAAGCCGCCATCGTGGACTATCTGTTCACCGGCAATCCGCACGCGCTGGAAGCCAGCGAGAACGTCCAGCAGCAGGAAGGCACCAGCATCACCTCAGGCCAGACGGTCACCGCGACGCCGCCGCCCGTGGCGGATCGTCGGCGTGCTGGCGAATGTGCCGACGCGTCGTCGAATCTGACCGGGACGGCGACGCGATCGGGTTCACCGCCTATCTCACCAGCCCCGAAGCGACCGACACGCTGATCGACTACTCGGTGAACGGCAATGCCGGTCCCGGCTTCCTGAACGCCAGCGACTTCCCGGCGATATCCTGCCCAAGCGGGACGGTGACGATCGCCGCCGGCCAGACCAGCGCGCTGTTCACCGTCGCCATCCCGGCGGCGTGCTCGGCAGCCGAGCCGGACGCGAACCTGCAAGTCGTCATCGCGCCGGTGAACCGGCAGCAATCGGTGTTCGCGCCGGAGGCGCAGACCGAGATCCTCAATACCGGACCGACGCCGGGCAATCCGCGCAACGCCGCTGGTCGAGCTGTTGTCGGGCGACGGCGTGCTGAGCGGCAGCGGCACGGGCTACGAGTTGAATCTCGGTTCGGTCGAGCAATACTCCGACCCGCTGGTGGCCGGCTTACGGCGTGGAGAACAACGGCATCGTCCCGGCGGACCTGCTGTCCGGCATCGTTCGAAGTCTACGGCTCCAGCCAGTTCCTCAACAGCGGCCTGTCGCCGTTCACGCCGATCGCCACCGGCGACGCGGACACCGCGCCGGAAGTCGAGCTGCTGACCAACCCGGTCGGCACCTTCACCGAGAACGTCACGCTGACGCCGACCGATTCGAACACTTACCAGCTATAGCTCGCCATGCCGCAGGTGACGATCGAGGTCGTCGGCACGATCGTCGCGCCGCCGCCGCCGCCGCCGCCGCCGGTGCCCGAGGCGACCGCCTGGGGCGACGTGCACCTGACGACGTTCGATGGCGTGTATTACAACTTCCAGGCGGCGGGCGAGTATGTCCTGACCCGGTCCACCGTCGCCGGCGACACGTTCCAGGTGCAGGCGCGCTTGGAGCCGTGGAGCACCAATTCCTCGGTGACCGTGCAGACCCAGGTCGGCGCCGCGATCGGCACTGACGACGTGGTCTTCGCGCTGACCGGCACCGGCTACAACGACAGTCCGCTGTACCTGAACGGCACCGCCGAAGCGCTCGGCATCGGCCAAAGTCTGAATCTGTCCGACGGCTCGGTGACGGAGACCTCCGCCAACACCTACCGGGTCAACTGGGACACCGGCGAGTCGATGACCGTCACGGAGAACGGCTCGTACATCAGCGACACCATCCAACTGACCGCGGCGGACGCGGGCAACGTGCAGGGCCTGCTTGGGTCCGGACGACGGCAACCCGTCCACCGACCTGCAACTGCCCGACGGCCAGTCGATCGCGTCCAACGGGACGATCTCCTCCAGCGAGCTGTACGGCCACTATGCCAACGACTGGCAGGTGCAGAGCTCGCCGCAACTCGCTGCTGTATTATGGCACCGAGCCAGAGCCATCGACGGCTTCAACGATACCGGGCTTCCCGGAGGACGCTCTGACGCTCAGCCAGTTGCCGCGCGAACCTTGTCGCGGCGGCAAAGGCGATCGTCGAGGCCGAAGGCATCACCGATCCGAACCTGATCGACGCCGCGGTCATCGACCTGCTGGTCACCGGCGATCCGAATTCGGTGCTCTCCAGCGAGAACGTGCAGGAAGAAGGCGTCCTGCTCAACAGCGCCGCGGTCAGCATTCCAACGCCGCTGCCGAGCGTCGGCATCATGGCCGACAGCACCACGGCGCTGGAACCGGCCACGGGAACGCTGGCGGTCGATTACACGATCTATCTCACCGCGGCTGCGGCCCAGACCAGCACGGTCGATTACAGCGTCACCGGGTCGGGTCCGAACGATCTCGGCACGGCCGATATCGTCGGCGGCACGGGCTCGGGCGTGGTGCAGATCGCGGCCGGCCAGACCAGCACCCAGATCGTCGTGGACGTGCTGGCCAACGCGCTCGGCTCGCTGCCTGATGCGGAACTACAGGTTGGTGTGACGGCGACGGGCGGCGAGACGCTGTTCGGCAGCAGCGCCGAAACGGAAATCGTCAATCCCACGCCAACCGCCGGCAACCCGGCCGAAGCGCTGATCGAGCAACTTCGCGGGCGACGGCCACCTGAGCGGCGGCGGCACGGACTATGCGCTGAACCTGGGCACCCAGGTGCAGAACGGACCGGATCTGTATGCCAACCTGGGGATCGAGAACGGGGCGACGGTGCCAGCCGACGATCTGTCCGGCCAGTTCAACATCACCAACTTCGAAAACTTCCTGAACACCGGCTTCGTGCCGTTCAGCAACATTGCTCCGGGCGCGGCCGACACCGAGCCGGCGATCGAGTTAGGCACCGGCACGATCGGCGTCTACACCGAGACTGTCGTGCTGGATCCGACGGACACCAACGACAGCGGCTACTCCTCGCCGCAGAACGACGTCACCCTGACGGTGACGGGCACCATCGTGCCAATGCCGCTGCCGCCGCCGCCGTCGCTGCCAACGGCAACCGCATGGGGCGACGTGCACCTGACGACGTTCGACGGGCTGTACTACAACTTCCAGGCGGTCGGCGAATTCACCCTGGCCAAGTCCACGGTCGACAACTTCAACGTGCAGATCCGCACGACTCAATACGGCGGTTCCTCGGTCAGCGTCATGGACCAGGTTGCCGCCGGGTTCGGCGACAACCAGCACGTGACATTCGGGACATCGGCGAGCCAGCCGGCAACGGTGTTGTTGAATGGCGGCGCCGCGAACTTCGTCAACGGCGTGCTGACCCTGACGGACGGCAGCACGGTGACCGAAGAGTCGCCCACCAGCTACGTGGTGAACTGGGTCACCGGCGAGAGCATGACGGTCAACGTGGCCGGCAGCTACATCAACACCACCGTTGCGCTGGCGTCGCCGGACCGGGACGGCCACGTCGAAGGCCTGCTGGGCTACGACACCGGGGTCAACAACGACTTCTCGCCGATCGTCAGCGGCACGACGATCACCACCAACCAGCTCTATTACGGCAGCGGTACATCCTGGCGATCCCGACAGCCTGGCCGACTACTGGCGCGTCGCCCAGGGGAACTCGCTGCTATATTACGCGAACGGCACGAACACCAACGACTACACGAACATCGGCTTCCCGGCCGACGCATTCAGCCTGTCCGACCTGCCGACGGCATTGCAGCAGGAAGGCTTGCAGGAGGCCGTGCAGGCCGGCATCACCGATCCGCAACTGCAACAGGCCGCCGCGCTCGACTTCATCGTCACCGGCGATCCGGACATCGTCACCGGCGGCGCGAATGTGCAGCAGCAGGGCGTCACCACCACCGACTCTGACGTAACCGGCGCGACGATCACGCCCGCACTCGGTGTGTCGGCCAACAATGCGGCGCTGGTCGAGCCGGCCAGCGGCAACCTGGACGTCGGCTTCACGGTCTACCTGACCGAAGCGGAAGCGCAGGCGAGCACCGTCGATTGGTCGGTCGAAGCGCCGAACGGCGGTTACCTGAACGCGAGCGACTTCGCGGGCGACATCCTGCCAAGCGGCTCCGTCGTCATCGCCGCCGGCAGCACCAGCGCGAGCTTCAGCGTCGAGGTGAATGCCGGCGTGCTGGCCGACCTGCCGAGCAGTGATTTGCAGGTAATGATTACGCCGACGGGCACGGAGGCGGTGTTCGCGCCGACGGCGCAGACCACCATCGTCAATAACCAGACCGAGCCCGGCACACCGTCCGATCCGATGTTCGCGCTGCTGGGCGGCGAAGGCACGCTGACGCACAACGGCACTGCGTACGTCCTGAACCTGGGTACGTTCAGCCAGGGCGAGACGGTGGACAACCTGTCGTTCGCGGTGGAGAACGCGGCGACGATCGGCTCCAATGGCCTTGCCGGATCGCTGACGGCAGACAGCGTCTCCGGCTACACGGTTTACGGCACGGGACCGCTGGGGGAGATCGCGCCCGGCGCCAGCTACCAGGATCTGCATGTCGCGGTGAATACCGGCGTAAACGGCGCCTACTCCGAATCAATCACCTTCACGCCGGAAGACCAGAACGCCACCGGCTACTCTGCGTCGCTGACTCCTATAACGCTGAAGATCACCGACGCGGTGACCGGCAACTATGCGTCGGCCGCCCCGATCACGCCGAACCCGGTGGATTTCCTCAACGTGCATCAGGGGTCCACGCCCAGCCAGTTCCTGAGCGTGGAGAACAGCGCGCCGACGGCCAGCGGGGACGACAACCTGGACGGCAGCATCGGCTCCGCCACGGGCGCGGCGACCGACAACGGCGGATCGTTCACGGGCTTGCAGCCTGGCACGATCGACAGCAGCAGCCTGTCGGTTGGCCTCGTCACCACCGCCGAAGGTGTGCAGAGCGGCTCCGCGGTCGTCACCCTGAACTCCGACGGCACCGGGATCGACAGCGACGGCATCACGCCGCTGCCGTCGCAGACCATCGACGTGACCGGCACGGTCTATGGCTATGCCGCACCGATCCTGTCCGGCCAGTCGCTGGAGGTCGGTTGGGCGACCACCACGCTTGCCACCTTTAACGGCGCGGACGGTTTTCCCCCGCAAGACGGCCTTATCGCCGACTCTGCCGGGGACCTGTTCGGCACGACACAAGGCGGCACCGGCGAGAACCCTGGCAGCAATGGCACGGTGTTCGAGATCGCCCACACCAGTAGCGGCTACGCCAGTTACACCGACCCCGCTCGCCACCTTCAACGGCACAAACGGGTCCGATCCCGCCGGCAGTCTGGTCGCCAACGCTGCGGGAGACCTGTTCGGCACAACGTATTCCGGCGGCGCGAACGGCGATGACGAAGGCACGGTATTCGAACTTGTTAACAACGGGGGCGGCTCCTACACGCTGACCACTCTGGCCAGCTTTGACGGCACTGACGGGGCATACCCGACTGCCGGTCTGGTTTTGGACGCCGCCGGGGATCTGTTCGGCACGACATCGCAGGGCGGCGCGTACAACGCAGTGAGCTCTGGCCCCCTCGGCTATGGCACGGTGTTTGAGATCGCCAATACCAGCACTGGCTACGCCAGCACACCGACCACTTTGGTCAGCTTCTATAACCAATTCCCCACCAGCCGGCCCCACGGACGGGAACTTCCCGGCTTCTACTCTGGTGATAAACGCCGCCGGGGACCTCTTCGGCACCACACCTGGCGGTGGTCCGGTGTATGGCGACGAAGGCACGGTGTTCGAGGTCGCCAACACCGGCACCGGCTACGCCACCACACCGACCACACTGCACGTCTTCAACGGCGGCATTAACGATGGCGGCCCTTATATCCCTGAAAGTGGTCTGCTCGAGGACGCCGCCGGGGACCTGTTCGGCACGACAGTGAACGCTACCCTCGACAACGCGTCCAGCGGTGGCGCGGTGTACGAGCTCGTCAATACCGGCGGCGGGTACACCTACAAAACACTGTCAACCGACTTCCCTAGCAATAACGAGCCGTCCCTGGCTACCCCGGACTCCGTTCTGGCCGAGGACGCCGCCGGTGATCTGTTCGGCACGACAGACCGCGGTGCGTTGTACGAGCTTGCCAACACCAGCACCGGCTACGCCAGCACGCCGATCGTATTGTCGTCCGTCGGGAGCGATTACAACTCCGGTGCGCCGCTCTTCAACGCCGCCGGAGACCTGATTGTCGCACCAGGGAATTCGGTGGCCGAGGTAAGTCCCACCTACACGCTGAACTTCGGCGCGACGCGCGTGGGCGGCACGGTGGCGGCGCAGTCGCTGACGATCACCGACGGCACCACGGCGGATCCGTACCAGGAAAGCCTGATCTACGCGCTACAGAACACCCCGCCGACGGGCTTCATCGCCGGCAGCAACGACAGCGGCACCATCGTGTCCGGTGGCTCCGCGTCGGCCGGCCTGAATCTGGACACCAGCACGTCAGGCAACGTCAACACCACCGACACTTTGTCGCTGACTTCGACCGGGGATGGCACCAGCGGCCTGGGCCTTACCCCGCTCACCGGCGACGAGATCGCCCTGGAAGGCATGGTCTTCGCGCCCGCAGTGGCGCAGGTCGCCAGCAGCCTGAATTTCGGCGTTGTCCACGTCAATTCGACCGCCTCCCAGTTGCTGAACGTTGCCAACACCGCCACGGGCGCGTTGACCGACGTGCTGACCGGCAGCATCGAGGCGATCTCGGGCTCCGGCTTCAGCAGCACCGGCAGCCTCGGAGCAGGCGTCGCCGCGGGCAGCAGCGTCAATCTCGGCGTCACGCTCAGTACGGCCAACTCCGGCGTTTTCAACGGGTCGGCGACGCTCGACCTCGCCAGCCATGACGCCTACCTGGCCGACGCAGGTCTGAGTGTCGCTCCGGTCACGCTGACCGGCACGGTGGACAATTATGCCACTGCGACGATCAGCGAACTCTCCGGCCAGGGCACGCTGACCCAAAGCGGCAGCCATTACACGCTGAACCTCAACACGCTGTCGGCGACGAGTTCGCCGGTGGTGATCGACCTGGCGGTGGGCAACAGCGCCACCGGGGTGGCCGACCTGCTGTCCGGCAGCTTCACCGAGGCCGGCAGCGCGGAGTTCATCAACAGCGGGTTCGCCGCCTTCTCTGGCGTCGGCGCCGGCGAGACCGCGACGATCGATCCCAGCGTCACCCTGGGGCCCGGGAATTTCGGAACCTTCACCGAGACCTTCACCCTGACCGCACAAGGCACCAACGCCAGCGGTTACCTCGGCACGCTGACGCCGGAGACGCTGACGGTCACCGGCATGGTGCTGCCGGTCATCGACCTGACGACGCATGCGGAAACCGTCAACGGCGCCAGCAACGTCACGATCGTCGCCACCGCCAACGAATTGCTGAGCGGCGACAAGATCAATGGCGGCGGCGGCACCAACACGCTGGACCTGGTGGGCGGTGGCGTCTTCAACCTCGCGGCACCCGGCGTATTGACGAACATCCAGGTGGTGAACGCAACGGAGGGCTCCGGGGCGGCAATGCCGTCCATCGTCCTGCGCAGCGGTCTGAACGTAACCCTGAACCTGCTCGACCCGTCCGGGACCAACGGGGCGGTGATACACGGCGCCAACGACGACGACGTCATCAACCTCGGCTCAGGCAACGACAACGTCTATCTCGGCAGCTCGGGTGAAACGGTCAACGGCGGCAGCGGCGACGACACGTATTTCGTCACGGCGCTGACGATCGGCGGGACCATCGTCGGTGGCAGCGGCACGAATAATCTGGACGTGCAGGGCGGCGGCACCATGACGATGGGTGCCAACATTTCAGGCATGAACTACGTGTTCCTGCTGAATTCAGGTACCGCCTACAACTTTACCGCAAATGCCACGCCGAACATGGTGATCCATGCCGGCGCCGATAACGCCACGATCACCGTGGGCAACAGCAGCCAAACAGTGTTCGGCTCGACCGGCAGCCTCGAGGTGCTTGCGACAGCGGCCTTGGCCGGTGTCACGGTGCATGGCGGCACCGGCAGCAACCTGCTGGAGATCACCAACGGCGGCTCGATCGCACTCAACACCGGCGATAGCAAAGTCACCGTCGAACTCGAGGCGGCGACCACGCTGGCGCTGACGACCAACGCATCGGTCGCCATCGATGGCGTCGCGGGCAACGACGTCTTCATGGCGACCGCCAACGTGATGCGGGCGGGCGAGCAAATCACCGGCGGCGGGACGGACAACACGCTGGTGCTGCAAGGTGGTGGCAGCTTCAACCTCGCGTTACCCACGACGCTGAGCAACATCCAGGTGGTGGACGCAACGGAAGGGCAAGGGAGCGCGAAGCCGACCATCACTCTGCGCGGCGGCACAGACCTGACGCTCAACCTGGCATCCGCGGCGACCAATCCGACCTTGGCTGGCGCGGTGGTGCATGGCGCCAACAATGACGACACGATCAAGTTCGGCGCAGGCATCGACACCGTTTATCTCGGCGGCACTGGTGAGACTGTTGACGGCGGGAGCGGCACCGATACGTACTATGCGACCGCACTGACAATTGGCGGCACCATCGTCGGCGGCAGCGGCACGAATACCCTGGACGTGCAGAATGGCGGCACCATGACGATGGGTGCCAACATTTCCGGCATCAACGCCGTTTACCTGCTGAACGCAGGCGCCAGCTACGACTTTACCGCGAACGCCACGGCGAACATGGTGATCCACGCCAGCACGGACCACGATACGATCACCGTCGGCAACATCAGTCAGTCTGTCATCGGATCGAGCGGCAGCCTGGACGTACTGGCAACCGCCGCCTTGGCGGGCGTCGCGATCAGCGGCGGCAGCGGCAGCAAGGTGCTGGAGATCACCACCGGCGGATCGGTCGTGCTCAACAGCGCGGACAGCAACCTCAAGGTGGAACTCGAGGCGGCGAGCACGCTGACGCTGCCGACCAACACCTCGGTAGTCATCGACGGCATCGCCGGCAACGACGTCTTCCTGGCCTCTGCCGGCGTGCTGCGCGCGGGCCAGCAGATCACCGGCGGCGGGTCCGACAACACGCTGGATCTGGTGGGCGGTGGCCTGTTCAACCTGGCCGCGCCTGCCGTTCTGAACAACATCCAGGTGGTGGACGCGACGGAAGGACCATCCGGCGATATACCGCAGATCATTCTGCGCAATGGCACCGACCTGACGCTGAACCTGGCGTCCGCGGCGAGCAATCCTGGGTCGGCCGGAGCCGTGATCCATGGCGCCAACAACGACGACACCATCAAGCTCGGCGAAGGCAACGACAACGTCTATCTCGGCGGCACCGGCGAGACCGTTGACGGCGGCAGCGGCGACGACACGTATTTCGTCACGGCGCTGACGATCGGCGGCACCATCGTCGGCGGTAGCGGCACGAATAACCTGGACGTGCAGAATGGCGGCACCATGGCGATGGGCGCCAACATTTCAGGCATCAACTACGTGTTCTTGCTGAACGCCGGCACCAGCTACGATTTCACCGCGAATGCGACGGCGGGCATGGTGATCCATGCGAGTGCCGACAACGACACGATCACCGTCGGCAGCAGCAGTCAGTTGGTGATCGGATCGACCGGCAGCCTGGATGTGCTGGCGACCGCGGCCAACGCGGGCGTCGCGATCCGCAGTGCCTCCGGCAGCAACGAAGCCAACAACGTCCTCAATATCACCACCGCCGGCACGGTCGCGCTCAGCAGCACCGACAATGAGCTCACGGTCCAACTTGACGCAGCGAACACCACGCTGACGCTCGACCACATGGCGTTCATCCACGCCGAGGGCACCGGCGGTAACGACGTCATCATTGCGGGCAAGGCGGGCCAAACGCTGACCGGCGGCGGGACCGGCGACACGCTGGAGGATGCCGGCCACTACGGTGTTACGTTCCAGGATACCGCGGTGAATTTCGACAACGAAACGCTGGCGGACTTCACCAAGCTGGACACGATCGACATCACTGGCTTTGCCGGGGTGACGTCGCCGCCGACCTACACCGGCAACGCCAGCGCCGGCGTGCTCCAGGTGATCGGCAGCTCGGGCACCGTCGATATCCAAATGTCGAGCTTTACAACCGGGGGCGTCTTCAGTGCGGCGTCCGACGGCCACGGAGGCACGCTGATCCACTACACCTGACGCTCGGCGCGAGCGCCATAGAAACCGACCTACGGCAGGACGCCGACCGCTCCCCCCTCGTCATGGCCGGCCTTGTGCCGGCCATGACGAGGGGAGCGGCCATGACGACAAGGGCGGCCATGACGAGGGGGCCGTCGGCACCGACGGAAGGTTCAACTTCAGGCGCCTGGTGTTGCTTCCCCGCAGAACCTAAACGCGGGTCAGCGGAGCTCCTGCGTGCGCGTTCGCCACGACTCTGTTGCGCAGCACGCCGATGCCGGAGACGTCCAGTTCAATCGTGCTGCCGTCTGCCAGGAAGCGGCCCATCTCCAGGCCGCAGCATCCGCCGACCGTGCCGCCGGCGATGATCTCCCCCGGATGCAGCGTCTCGTTGCGCGAAATGAACGCGACGATCTGTTCGTAGCTGTGCAGCATCCCCGCCGTCGTGGTCCGCACCCACTGCTCGCCATCAACCCGCACCGCGACTTCCAGCGCATACGGATCGGCGATCTCGTCCGCGGTGACGATCCAGGGACCGATCGCATTGCCGGTGTCGAAGCTCTTGCCCTTGGTCGGACCCAACCCGCCTGCCATCTCGCGAAGCTGCTGATCGCGCGCTGAGAAATCGTTCATGATCGTGTAGCCGAAGATGTGGTCGCGTGCCTTGGCGGCGGCGATATCGGTGCCGCCCTTGCCGATGACGATCGCCACTTCCAGCTCGAAATCCATCACGTGGCTGTACGCCGGCCACCGCACCACCGCGTCGTGGCCGACCACGCTGAAGCGGTTGCTGATGTACCAGATCGGCTGCGTGCGGTACACCTCGGGCACGCTGGCCTCCGGCGCGGCGCCCATGCCAGCGCCGTCGAGCGCCGCCTTCAGTCGCTGCATGCCCAGCGGCGCGTGGCTGACATGTTGCGCGAACACGGAGCAATCACGCAGTTGCGGCGGCACCGGCAGCGGCGCCAGCAGACGCGTCGTCGCTAGGTCGTGGGTGAACGGGCCGATGGCGACGGGATCCTGCAACGGCAGCCGGCGCAGCAGCGCCATGCCGGCTTCACCGCTCTCGATCAGCGCCTGCATGCTGAACACCGCATGGTGGTGCGATTCGATCAGCTTGTGACAGGCAGCGGTGGCGTTGACGATTTGTCCGCGTTCCGGCAGCACGATGCCAAGCCTCGGGCCGTCGGCCGTCTGGTAGGTTGCCAGTTTCATAGCATTTCCCCTCTGGCACGATTTTACGCCTCGGAGCGCGCCTTGACCATCCGCAGCGGGGTGTAGGTCAGCACCAGCCGGCCGTCCTGCTGCACCACGCGGTTGCGCGTGCGCACCAGGCCGCGAGTCGGACGGCTGTTGCTGCGGCGACTTTCCACCACCTCGCATTCCACATGGATGGTGTCGCCGGCGAAGGTCGGGCCTTCGACATTCAGTTCCATGTGCAGGAACGCAAAGCCGGTGTGCTGCATCGTGGCGTGCACCAGCAGGCCTTCCGCGAAGGAATACACCATCGCCGCGGGTACCACGCGCTGCTTGATGTCACTCTCCTGGCGCAGGAACTCCACGTTGGAGAACAGCACCTCGGTCATACCGGTGACGCCGATGAACGCGACGAGATCGGCCTCGGTCAGCGTGCGGCCGATGGTGCGGAATTTGCGGCCGACCGGCAGGTCCTCGAAATACAGGCCCAGCCCGAGCACTTCATAGCCGTCGATCTCCGGCATGGTGTGTCTTCTCCGGATCGGGCCGGCGCTGTCCTGGTGGATCGCAGTGCCCGATAACCCGCGTCATAGGCTATGCGAGGACATCCGCCAAACCCAGTGCGTCTGCAAACACCCGCATCCATCGGCGCGATTGGCGCCTGCTCTCCGGCATGCTGACCTGGTATCGTAGTCCCCAAAAGGATTGCTGTATGGTACCGACCGCCCCAGCCGTCATGGCCGGGCTTGACCCGGCCATCTATCGCGGCACCGTGCTGCATAGATGGCCGCTGCCCTTTACCCATAACGCCGCGTCGGACAGTTTCTTGCGAGAAGCGGTTTTCCTTCGCTGCCGGCTGGGTGTCGCGAGAGATTTGGCGTGCTCAGTGCGGCCGGTTGTAGATGGCGTGGAAGCTGCGGAACGCAGCGGTGATGTCGTCCATGCGCTGCAGCCCGCGCCAGAGGCTTTGAGTTCCCGGCTCGCCATCGGATTTGCGGCCGAGGAAGCCGCCGAGCCGGGCGACGGCGCGGATCATCTGGCGCAGCGACGGCGGCTCTGCGGGGGGCAGCTTGCGGGTCTGGAAGGCCACGACCGCCTTCCACTGGTCGTCCTCGAAGACTGCCGTGCAGGGCAGGTCCGGGGTGGCGCGGCCCAGGTATGTGAGATGGTGGATGCGCCAGGCGACCACGGCATCGATGGCCAGGCAGGCCTCCAGCCGGTCGGCGGTGCCAAGCTGACGGTCCTCGATGTTGCAGCCGCTTTTCAGCACGCGGTGGAATACCTCGATACCCCAGCGCACGGCATACCACTGCACCCGCTCGATGGCGTCGGCCAATCCGTGCACCGGCACCGAGCTCAGCAGCAGCCACTCCAGCTTCTGGCTGACCTCCGGCGGCGGGTTGGGTTCGCGCGCCAGCACCACCCAGCCATGCACCAAAGGCAGGTTCGGCTTGCCGGCGGGCGGTTGCAGCGTCACCGGCTGGAAGCGCAGCTCCATCGAGGCGACCCGCGCCGGCTGCTTGCCCTGGCGCGGCACCTGCAGATCGATCGTGCCGGCAATCGGGGACAACAGCAGATGCGGCCACAACTGGTGATGTTCGCCGTGCAATCCTCGCTTCTTCTCCTTGGCGCGCAGCACCGCGTCGCGCCCCTGCTGCTGCGCCGCCAGCATGTATTCGTAGATGTCGGACTCGCGGTCGCTCAGTACCACGACCCGGGTGTTGGGACACTGCGCCGCCGCCTGGCCGATCGGTCCCAGCGGACGCAACCACTTGCTGCTCTCCTTCTCCTCGATTGGCTTGTCGTTGCACTGCGTGCGCTTGCCGAACTCGGCCGGATCGCGCGCCCAGCACTCCATGTGGAGGATGCCGAGCGGCAGGCCCTGTGGGGTGAAGGCGAGCGCGCTGTGCAGCAACAGGCCCTGCGGGCCGTCCAGCTTGTTGGCGATGGGGCCGATGCCCTGCATCCCCGGGCGGGTGGTATAAGCGAGGCTGCTGGTGTCCTGCGCCACCAGCACCAGCGCTTCGCGGCGCATGCGTTCGGCGGTGGCCTGGCGGTGCGGTTCGAGCAAGCTGTCCATGCTGACCCGGTCGTTGTCGAAGAAGCGATAGGCTGCCTTGGCGGCGGCCGGCGAGCCACAGGCCTGCGGGATGTTGGCCTGCGGCTGGGCAAAGAACGCCGCCCCCAGGTCGAGCAACCGGGCCTGCAACCGCGTATCGCCGAGTTTGGCACCGTCGAACTCGCGATGCACCCAGCCCGGGCGGGATGGCGCACGGTTGGGGCACCGCCGCTTCAGGGTGCGCGGCGCCAGCGGATAGAGGAACACCCGCTTGCGGGGCAGGCCGCCCTTGGCTGCGCGGTCCTGCCGGCCGCGGCCGGCGGTCATGCCGACCTCGATCCAGTTGGCCGCGCGGTAGGCGGTGCCGGAACGGGCGGCCTCGACACAGGTCTCCATCAGCCAGGGGGTGATGCCGTAGCGCTGCTGCCAGTCGGGTCCGATGCGCCGGACCAACTGGCCGAGCACGTGCGAGGCGAGATGCTTCACCTGGATGGTGGGCAGAATGAGGAAGCGGCTGTTGCAGACGATGGCTTGCAGGTTGGCGGCGCGTTCGGCGTCGGTCCAGCCCAGCCAGGTGTCGCGCGCGGTGAGCCGCCAGGCGGCAGCGCTGACCGCCAGGCCGCCGAGCACACCGTGGCGGTCGCTGCGGATCAGGTAGCGGAGCTGCGCGCCACACAGCTTGGCCGGGCCGAGCGGGTGGTGCTCGGCCATCATGGCGTTCCAGGTCCGGCTGTCGGCTGTGCCGCCGGCGAGCGGTTGGAGGCTGACGGCGCCGAGTTCGGCAAGCGTGCCGGCGAATTGTGGCCAGGTGCGGGATGCGTCGGGCGGCATGGCGCGGGCGGCGGGCGGGCCGCGGTGCGGCGCGGGCAGCACGATGGCGCCCTGCCGTTGCAGGCCGAGCAGTTGCTTGCGGCAGGCCATCTCCTGCGGTCGGCCGGTGCGGTCGCGCCAGTCCAGCCGGGCACAGACCTCCTTGGCCACGCGGTAACGCGACAGCCCAGGCTCGGCCTGCATACGCTCGGCAAGCCAGGCCAATGTGGCGGGATCGGACAGGCGCTGTTGCGGCAGATGGTAGATCATGCCGCAATCGCTACATCAGGCGAGGCTTTGTGTCCAGAGGGGGTTGTGGGGGATGATCAGGGTCAAGCCCGGCCATGACGGCTGGGACGGTTCGTGCGAAGTGGTCGAGAGTCAATCGTTCAGCAGGTTGGTATTAGGGTCCGATCCCTGCATTTAAGGATACAAGGCCAATGTTGTGGCGATTGGGATGGCTCATTTGCTTGCTCGGATTATCGATCCCGATGGCCCGAGCAGACGGGGTTGGATTTTCGGTCGTCAGCGTTGCGAACCCGCCCTTCGACGATTTGCAGGTCGGTATCTGGTATCCGACCAAGGCCACGGCGTCCGAGCAAGACGTCGGCCTGTTCACCCAGGTCGTTGCAAAAGACGCGGCTGTCAGTGGCAAATCGCATCCGCTGATCGTGATGTCGCACGGCAACGGTGGAACTTTTGAAAGCCACTACGACACGGCACTTGCTCTGGCGCGCGCCGGATTCGTCGTCGCCGCGATGACCCATACCGGGGACAACTACAAGGACCAGAGCCAGGCGACGAACCTGGTGCTGCGCCCGCAAGCGATGCACAGTGTGATCGACTACATGCTCACGGCATGGCCGGGGCACGCGGCGATCGACCCCGGCAAAGTGGGAGCGTTCGGATTCTCGATCGGTGGATTCACGGCACTGGTGTCCAGCGGCGGTATCCCTGACATGGCCCGCGTAGCTCCGGTACTGCGCGCGCCGGCCGGCAACCTATGTCTGCAAGGTGCTGGCCGAGCACCCCGTTCCCGCCAGCCAACAGATCCGCGACACGGATTGGATCGCCGATCCGCGCATCAAGGCCGCGGTGATCGCGGCCCCAGCGATTGGCTTCACTTTCACCCGGTCCGGGCTCAAGAACGTGCGGATTCCCATTCAACTCTGGCGCGCCGGCGATGACACCATCCTGCCGTCCCCGGACTACGCAGAGCCGGTGCGCGACGCGTTGCCGCGCCGGCCGGAGTATCACGTTGTCGCCGGGGCCGACCATTTCGATTTTCTTGCCCCGTGCAGCGAGCCTCTTGCCCAGGTTGCCCCGATGATCTGCCAGGAGCACGGCGGTTTTAATCGCACCGCATTCCACCGAACGTTCGATCGGGACGTGGTACGCTTTTTCACCGAAACCCTGCATCCGTGATTGGAGCGCGGTTGGACGTCGGGCCCTGCAAAGGCTGGGAAGCCGATCAGGCGGCGTAGAGCCCCCTCGCCCGCGCCTTCACTTTGATCAGCGACACCAGCAGGTCCAGCGTCGGCGTGGGCACGCCCACCATGCGCGCCATCTCCAGCGGCACCGTATAGAGCGCGTCAATCTCCATCGGCCGCCCGGCCTGCAAGTCCTGAAGAATGCTCGGCCGGTGCTGGAGATGCGTGTTGATGGCGACAATCTGCTGCATGTTGAGATCGAGCGTGATGCCCATCGCGCGCGCCACAGCCTCGGCCTCCGCTACCATGCGCCCAGAGCATGCGATCAGCGCCGCTTCGGTGTAAGTCGCGGCGACGGGCGTTTCGGTCAGCACGCACATCGGGCCGGCACTCAGGTTGAATGTCAGCTTCTGCCAGATCAGCGTCCGGATGTTGTCGGCGACGGTCACCGGCAGTTGGGCGGCACGGAACGCGTCGGCCAGCGCGGTGATGCGCGGCGTTGTGCGGCCGTCGGGCTCGCCGAACACGGTACCGCGGCCGGCGCCGGTCAGCAGCCGCACCACCCCTGGGGCGGGTGTCGAACACGCGGGCCAGAAGATGCCGCCGATGGCGCGGTCCGGGCCGAGCGCGTTCCACATCGTGTCGTCCGGATCGAGGTGCGGCAGGCGCCGCCCTTCCAGCGCCCCGCCATGGCGATGGAAATACCACCAGGGGATGCCGTTCATGGGGAACGCCACCAGCGTGTGATCGCCCAGCAACGGTGCGATCGTGGCGGCGACCTGCGGCAGCGCCGGCGCCTTCACCGCAACAATCACCGCGTCCTGCTGCCCGAGATCGTTCGGATCGTCGCTCGCCGGCAAATGCGCGACGACCGACTGGTCGGGTGTCTCGACGTGCAGGCCGTTGGCGCGGATCGCCGCCAGGTGCGCACCGCGCGCCACCACCGACACTTCCGCCCCGCCCTGCGACAGGAAGCCCGCCAGATAGCCGCCGACCGAGCCGGCCCCGAACACGCAAATTCGCATCATTTCTACTCCCTCCCCGCTTGTGGGGGAGAGAGTATCTTGTCCACGCCCATCGCCACGTGCACTCCGATCACGCCAGCAGCTCCAGCGCGGCCCGAGCCAGCGCCTGGACGCCGAAGCCGATGCAGCGCTCGTCCGGCTGATAGGCGGAGTTGTGCAGCTTGTCCTCGCGGCCCGGCTGCGACGAGCCGACGCGCAACTGGAAGCCAGGCACCAGGTCGGCCATCAGGGCGAAGTCCTCGCCGCCCAGACTGGCCTCGCCTTGCTCGATCGCATCGCCGCCAAACTGCTTGCGCACCGCGGCGACGGCCGGGTCCAGCACCCGGTCGTCGTTGCGCAGCATGGGGACGCCGCGGCGGTAGTCGACCTCGCAATTGACGCGCATGCCCTCGCGCATACCGGCCGCCAGCCGCTTGATAGCGCCCTCCGCCGCGTCCCGAGCCTCCGGGTGCAGCGTCCGCACGGTGCCTTTGATGGCGCAGCTATCCGGGATGATGTTGTAGGTCGCGCCGCCTTGGATGCAGCCGACGGTCACCACGACAGGCATGGTCGGCGGGACCTCGCGCGACACCACGGTCTGCAACTGCGCCACCAGCAGGCAGGCGGCGACAATCGGGTCCACCGTGGTGTGCGGGAACGCCGCGTGACCGGACTTGCCGTGCACCACGATATCGAACCGGTCCGCCGCCGCCAGCGCCGGGCCTCGGACGAAGCCGAAATTACCCACGGGTATGTCGGGGTGGTTGTGGAACGCCAACGCGATATCGATTTTCGGGTTGTCCATCAGACCCTCGGCGATCATGGCGCGCATGCCGCCGATGCCCTCCTCGGCCGGCTGGAACACCAGTTTCACCATGCCGGCGAGCTGCGGCGCCAGGTCCCGCAGGACCTCCGCCACGCCGAGCAAGGTGGTGGTGTGGATGTCATGGCCGCAGGCGTGCATCAGGCCAGGGTAGGTGCTGGCGAACGGCAGGCCGCTGGTTTCCTGGATCGGCAGCGCGTCCATATCCGCCCGGATTGCCAGCACCGGGCCGGGCCGGCCGCCCTCGATCAACCCGACCACGCCCGTCTTGCCGATCTGCGTCTGGTGCGGAATGCCCAGCCGGGTCAACTCGCCGGCGACGATGCCGGCGGTGCGCACCTCCTCGAAGCCAAGCTCCGGATGCGCGTGGATGTCCCTGCGGATCTCGATCAGCCGCTGTTCGATCCGCTGGGTGAGGTCGCGGATGGCCGTCGTGGGGTCGTTCGGGAGGGGCTGGGGCATGGGCTCCGGGTCTCGCTTGTTTGCACGCATCATGTTGGGGCGGGCCGCATGGTGCAAGCCGGCGGAATGCGGTCAGGGAGACCGCTTCTATGGCGCATTTGGAGTCCACACCGTCAGTTGATATATGATGCCGATGTCAGATATTGGACCTGCCCGCATGCGGACCATCGTGGACATCCCCGACGCCCAGCTTGGTGAACTCGCGACCCTGGCCGCGAGCCTCAGTCAGCCACGCGCGGCGCTGATTCGTGCCGCGATCAGCGAGTATCTGGCGACCCATCGCCGTCCGGCCTTGCAGGACGCATTCGGTCTTTGGGGCACCACCGTGGCGGACGGCCTCGCCTATCAGGCGAAGGTGCGCGCCGAGTGGTGAGGGCACTCTTCGACACCAATATCCTGATCGACCACCTTCGCGGCATTCCGGCCGCCGCAGCCGAACTCGCACACTATGACGAACGGGCCATCAGCGCGATCACCTGGGTGGAAGTGTTGGTCGGTGCCCCCGCTGACACCGAGCGTGAAACGCGAGCATTTCTCGACGGCTTCCGCTTGATCGAGATCGACCGCGCGGTGGCAGAACGCGCGGTCGCATTACGCCGAACTCGCCGGCTCAAATTGCCGGATGCGATTGTCTGGGCCTCAGCGCAGACGCACGGGATGCTATTGGTCACCCGCGACGTAAAGGGGTTTCCACCCGACGACCCAGGCGTGCGAATACCCTATTCGGTGTGACCGCGAACCAGCCAGCGCGACTCCTGGCTAAACCCGGCGAACCCAGGACCGCGTCCTGCGCAACGCCTCCGCCGAGGCAGGAGTCAGCCGCCACGGCACCTCGCCATGGTCCACTACGCGTTGGACGCGCAGACAGGCCGGGCAGCGCACTGTCTGTTCGGATCGGTCGGGCGCGATCGCCATGCGCGCCCCGCAGCAGCCGCATGCCCTGTAGCGCCGCGGATCCTGCGAGGACTCGTGGATAAGCTGTGCCAGCAATGCACCTCGGGTCATGACGAGCGGCAGGTACTTCATCGGCGACCTCCGAACCGCGACATCATATCGCCCGTTTCGCAGCGGCGTCGATGAACTGCGTCACAGGCGGTTCGCCACGCGGACCCGGAAAACCGCATCCGCGCGTGACCCGTCGCCAGGCTACTCCCCCAGCCACCGTTTTATCGCCCGCAGCGGTCCGGTGATCCGCCAGGAGGTCGAGGCATAGATCGCCTGAATGATCGCCATCAGCTCGTCTGGCGCAGACGTCAGCGGCATCTGATGGAGCACCGGGACGTCATGCTTGAAATATGCGAAGGGGCCGCCGGACCAGCCGACATACTGGGTGCGAAACACCTTGCGTGCATCGGCCGGAATCGTGACGCCCGAAGCAAAGTAGCCAATAGCATAGGGAATCTGAGACGCCTCACGGTAGCCGCTCAGCACCAGTTGTTCGACATGGTGCCGTATCAAGGCCTGCAACGGCCCGGCAATTTGGTCGTCACGATAGGCGGTGGTGTATCTCGTCAGCCGTTCGGGCTGGCTGCAATCGAAACCGCTGAAATGGAAAAACCCCGGCCGTTCACCTCCGACCCGCCTTTCCTCCCCGTATTGCTCCAGACCACGCTGTGCCAGGTTCCAATAGGCGACATTGTATCGCGGCTCGCGCAGGATCTGCGCGCGGTCCAGGAAACCCGGCACCAGATCGATGAATCGCTGATCGACGAAGGCTTCTGTCCGGATCGACAATACATTGATAGCGCAACCGGCGCGCCCACCAGTCGACGACAGCCGCAACCTCGGCGCAGTTCCTGATAGAAACCGGCATCGGGCAGCAATCGGTCGGCAACGCACAGATAGAACGTGGCCTTCGGATGAAACCGGCGCGCGCTCTGCAACAGGACCTTGGCTGTCGGCACGTAGTTGTTTTTGCCGATGGTGAAGATCGCCAGGTTCTTCACACCCACCGGCGGTTACGCGCCGGCGTACGACGCCTCGTGCCGCTGCACCTGGATGCGATAATTCTCGCGATACCGGTCGCTGACCTCCTGGTGCACCGCCAGCGCCGCGGCATCGCGCTCGGCGGCCGGAGGATCGATCAGGTCGAAGTGCCCGTAACGATCTTCCCCGCGCACCAGCATCGCTTTCAACCGCACCGGACCGTTCACCTTCACATGCGGAGGAATATAATTCAGCCCGATCCCCACGCGCCGATGCGACGCATTGTTTGGCGCCGACCGGTGCACCGCCAGTTCATGATGCAGCGAGAATTCGCCGGCCCGCAGCGCCATCGCCACAGGGTGCGAAGTCGTCGAATTGCTCCATGATGGTCTGGCCGGCGCGGTTGATGCTGTGCGCCAGGCCCAGCGGCGCGTGCCGGTACTGCCGAGGCGCTCCACGGCTGGACAATTGCTCCATGCAGCCCGCCTCCGCGCTCGCATCGGTCAACGCCACCCAGGCGCAAACCTGTTCATGCGGCTCCAGGCCGAAATACGTGCCGTCCTGGTGCCACGCGGCAAACGTCGGCGCGTGCGGTTCCTTGATGAAGAACGTGCTGGTCCACACCAGGATGTCGGGCCCGATCAGGTCCTCCACCGCGTCCAGAATGCGCGGATGGCGGATCAGCGCGTTGAACCATGGCGAATGCGCGTAGGCGTGCGAGCGCCACTTGACGTCTGCCTCGGCGACCGGCGCACCGAGTTCGGTTTCCAGCCGCTCCAACCCGGCAAGGCACGTGGCGATCTCATCCGGCGTCAGCGCCGGAACCGGAAACAGGAAGCCGTTATAGCGATACGACTCCACCTGCGCTTGCGTCAGTGCCTGCATCGTGCGCCTCCCTGGGGCCCGGCGTGTCGGGCACTGCCGGCCACGTTATCATGGAGGGCCACGTACGGGTATTGGCGAGTTCGGGCTGACGTTAGCGCAGCCCCCAGGGCAACATCCGGCGCAACGTAGCGTCGCGCAGCACGAAGTGATGGAACAGTGCGGCGGCGCTGTGCACACCGGCGACGATCAGCACGGCATTGGCGGCCAGGGCGTGCCAGTCGCCGATCTGGTGCGTCAGCGCGCGGTCGCCGGGAAACAGTTTCGGCACCTGGACCAGGTTGAACACCGAGACGCCGCTCGCCCAGGCATTGGTGACGCCCAGCGCCACCGTCAGCACTAACAGCGCATACAGCAGCCAATGCGTCGCGCGCGCGACAGCGAGCAAGATCCCTTGGTTCAGCGCCGGCAGCATGCCTCCCCGAGTGGCACGCCACGCCAGCCGGATGATCAGCACGACCCCGAGCGTAACTCCGAGCGCCATGTGCACCGAGCGGTAGTCGACTCGTAGATCCCCCTGGGCACGAAATCGATGGTCTGACCGATCGTCCACAGCAGCACCACCAGCACGGCCGTGGTCCAGTGCAGCATGATCGTGGTCGGTGCATGGCGCAGGCCCTGCGTGGCGGCAGGCGCATCGAGAATGGACGGAGGCATCGCGCAATCCCTGTTGGTGACGGCAAATAGGATTCACCCGCGGATACCCAAAGCCACGATGAATTATTCCCGAATGCCTCGATAGTGAACGCAGGCTGCCACCAGGGGTCAACAGGCAGAAAGTGCCTCAATCAGTCGCGCCTGCTCCCCCTGTGTCATGGCCGGCCAGAGCGTGGCCTCGGGCGCTTGACCCGAGGGCCTGCCATGACACAGGGCACCATGATCCGCCTGCGGCCGATTCGGTTATCTCCCCACGAATCCTAACTGCTGCCGATCAGAATCCCGCAGGCAAACACCAGCGCGCCACCGAATGCCACCTGCAACGTCGCGTAGAGCGGCGGTGTGTCCATGAATTTCCACCGCACCCAACTGATCACCGCGAGTTCCACCACCACCACACCGACCGCCACGATCATCGCGGTCCAGAACGAGGGAATCAGGAACGGCAGCGTGTGCCCGATACCACCCAGCGTCGTCATCGCCCCGGTAATGCCGCCGCGAATATACGGCGCGCCGCGGCCGGTCAGGCTACCGTTGTCCGACAACGCCTCGGCAAAAGCCATCGAGATGCCGGCACCGATCGACGCCGCAAGCCCCACGACGAACGCCTGCCAGGTGTTCTGCGTGGCGAGCGCTGCGGCGAACACCGGAGCCAGCGTCGAGACCGAACCGTCCATCAGCCCCGCCAGACCCGGCTGGATGAACCGCAGCACGAAGTCGCGGCGAGCGTGCGTGTCTTCCTCGCGCCGCACGTTCTCCGGCAGGTTCGCATCGGTCAACTGTTCGGCACGGTGTTCATGCGCGACTTCGGCCTCGGCCAGGTCGCCAAGAAGTTGCCTGACGGAGACGTCCTCGCTGCGCGTGGCGGCGCGGCGATAGAACTGCTGCGTCTCGGTTTCCATGCTTTCGGCGAGGTTGCGAACTTCGTCGAGATTCAGCGGCAAGATCTGCCAGATCGGCTTGTGCTGGATGAAGCCCCGCACATCCTGGCGCCGGATCAGCGGAATATGCTCGCCGAATTTCGCCCGGTACAGCGAGAGCAAGCGGTGCCGGTGCTCGCTCTCTTCCTCGGCCATTTCGGTGAACACCTTTGCGCTGCCGGGATAATCCGCACGCAGGCCCTCGGCGATGTCGGTGTAGATGCGATTGTCCTCTTCCTCGTTGGCGATCGCCAGGGCGAGGACTTCGCGTTCTGTCAGTTCAGAGAAGTTGCGCATGCCGCGCAATTTGGCAACAGTTGGGCGAAGTTCAAGCGGCCCGTGGAATGATGCGACTTATTCGCAGGATCAGCCGACAGCGCCGGCCACCGCCGCGTCCACCGCATCGCCAAGGTGCTCTACGATCGCATCGATTTCGGCGGCCGTCGCGATGTAGGGCGGAGCGATTACCACATGATCGCCGCGCCGTCCGTCGATGGTGCCGCCCATCGGATAGATCGCCACGCCACGCGCCAGCGCCTCGCGCTTGACGCGTTCATTCAGCTTCAGCGCCGGGTCGAATTCCTGCTTGGTCCCTCGATCGGTGACGAACTCCAGCGCCCAGAACAGCCCGCGGCCGCGAATGTCGCCGACGTGGCGGTGGTTGCCGAAGCGCTCGATCAGCGCGGTTTCCAGCCGGGCGCCCATGGCGCGGATGTTAGCCAGCAGGTTGTCCCCGCGGATGATCCGCTGCACTTCCAGCGCGGCAGCGCAGGCGACCGGATGCGCCTGGTAGGTGTGGCCGTGCATGAAGCTGCCGGACCCGGCGTTGATCGCATCGACGATCTTCCGGCCGATCAGCACCCCACCGATCGGCTGATAGCCGCCGCCCAAACCCTTTGCCACCACCTGCAAATCCGGCGCGACCCCCTCCTGCTCCCATGCGTGCATCGTACCGGTGCGGCCCATGCCGCACATCACCTCGTCCAGGATCAGCAACGCGCCGTGGCGATCGCATATCGATCGCACGCATTGGAAATAGTTGGGCAGCGCAGTCACGCAGCCGGTCGTCGCACCGACCACGGTTTCCGCTAACACCGCGGCAACCGTGTCGGGTCCGAGCCGCTGGAACTCCGCTTCCACTTCGTCCGCCAGACGATCGACGTACTGTGCGTCCGATTCGTCATCGCCTTGGAAACGGTACGCGAAGCACGGAGACACAAGGCTGAACGCCGGCGACAGGATCGGTTCGTAGATCGCCCGCCGCATCATGTTGCCGCCGGCTGCCAGCGCGCCAAGCGTATTGCCGTGATAGCCCTGACGCCGGGCGATGAAGTGCGTCCGTTGCGGCTGGCCGATCTCGACAAAGTATTGCCGTGCGAGTTTGAGCGACGCTTCGGTGCCTTCCGAACCGGACGAACAGAAGTAGGCATGCGTCAGTCCGCCCGGTTCGCCGTCGAGCACAATATGCGCGAGGTCCTCGGCCGGTTGGCTGCTGAACGTGCCGGTGTGGGCATAGGCCATCGTCGCAGCCTGCCGTCCGATCGCTTCAGCGATACGCGGGTTGCCGTGGCCGAGGCACGCAACCGCCGCACCGCCCGATGCGTCGATGATACGGCGGCCGTCGGCGAGGATGAGATAGATGCCCTCGCCGCTCGTCGCGATCGGCGGTTGGCCGCCGGAACGGTGCAGCACACGAGAAGTCATGGCGTCTAAAACCTCTCCCGCTTCGCGGGAGAGGTCGCCGCGCGATAGCGCGGCGGGTGAGGGTGCCGCCCGCCCCACCGAACCACTGCTCCGAACACACCAGACATCACACGCTCACCACTATCATCACCGGCTGCTTCACCGCGTCCTCTACCGCACATGTCACGCCGCCGCCTTCCTGCCCGGCACCAGATGCGCAACACGCGGCGCCACCTCCTCCTTGAACAACTTCAAAGACCGATGCCATGCCTGCGGGTTCTCCAGATAGTCGAAGCCGAACACCAGCAGTCCGCCGAACCCGCCCGCCTCGTGGTAGATGCGCTCCAGCTTCTCCGCCACCGTCGCCGGCGACCCGACCAGCCAGTTGTGCTTCGCGCAATACTCCGGCGTGACATCGGAATCCGCGATATTCGGATCATGCTTGAGATATTCGAGGAACCCGAAGTTCCCCAGCAGCGGCAGAAAATATTCGCGCATCATGCGGCCCATCATGCCATCGACACACAGCTTCCACGCCTCGGCATCGGTATCGGCGACGAACACCTCGCGCACCAGCCGCCAGTCGTTGCGGTTCGCAGTGCGTCCGGAACGGGCGGCGCCGATCTCCACCGCTTCCCAATGGCTGGCGACATAGGCCGGGTTGAGGTTCAGCGACAGCGGCAGGAATCCGCGCTCGCCCGCCAGCTTCAGCGTATCCGAACTTTTCGAAAATCCAGCGACGCCGATCGGCGGGTGCGGCTTCTGCAACGGATAGATGTGCGGCCGCAGAAAGCCGAACATCGCTTCCGGCTTCGTCACCGTCCAGAATTTCCCCGTGTGGGTGAAGGTCGGTTCGTCGCCCCACAGCCGCAGGATGATGTCGAGCGCCTCGCGCGTCATCTCGCGGTTCACGCCGGCATTGCCGTCAACGTTGAACATCGCCCAGTCGGTTGGCAGGCCCGACGCGGCGACACCGAAATTCAGCCGCCCCTCGGACAGATGATCGAGCATCGCCACGCGGTGCGCGAGTTCGGCGGGATGATGATAGGGCAGCAGGAAGCCGCCGGGACCGATGCGCAGGCGCTTGGTTTGCAGCAGCGCCTGGGCGATCAGCAGATCGGGCGACGGATGCGGCTCCCATGGCGCGGTGTAATGCTCACCGATCCAGGCCTCGTCATAGCCGAGTTCATCGAGCCAGCGCAGCGTCTGCAAGTCCCAGTCGTGGCCTTCCTTCAGGCCTCTCTCCGGTGGATGCGAGGGCATCGCGAAATAGCCGAGCAGCATGGCCGGTCCTCCTGGTGTTTGGTCCGGGTGCGGACGGGGGGCAGGCTACACCCGGGACGGTGTGGGTTGGCAATGGGCCCCGTTCACCATCCACGCACGCCGCCCGGGCGACGCACATCCGCGCCGCCTTCCATCATGCCGGATGTGTGGTCCTTGACGATTGCACAGACGCAGCCCGCTTTGTATTCCCACTCCCGCCACCACTAACATCGTGACCCATCTGTGTCAGCGCCGCCGCGGTTGCATCGGAAAACCGCCGCTCCAGGCTCAGCCTTCGCGGCGTGTAGTTGTGCGGATCGGACGACCCCGGGAAACTCGCCGACGCAAATCGAGGCTGTTCGATCGCTGCCTGCGGCGTCATGCCGAACGCCGTGAGATTCAAAAATACTTGCAGCATCGCCTGTGGCTGCACGTCGTTGCCGGGCGAGCCGAACGGCATGATCCACTTCCCGTCCCGCTGCGCGATTGCCGGATTAGGCGTCAACCGTGGCCGCTTGCCAGGAGCCAGGCATGCCGGATGCGTCGGATCGGTCCAGGACTGCACACCACGCGCGGACGGCGCAAGACCAGTGCCCGGGATCAAAGGCGTGCTGATCGCCCCGTCGCTCGGTGTCGCTGAAAACGCATTCCCCGCCCCATCCACCACACAAACATACGAAGTATCCGGCTCCTGCTCTACGAACTCTGCATCCGCCATCGTCCGCGGCGCGGCGCGCGATGGCAGCCCGAGTTCGTCGGCGGACCCGGCCGGCGGCATCTCCGGCCACGCAATCTCCGCATTGATCAATGCACGCCGCCGCGCCGCATAACCGTCGCCCAACAACGCATCGATCGGCACATCGACGAATTTCGGATCGCCATAGTAAGCATGCCGGTCGGCAAACGCGAGTTTCAACGCCTCCACCAGCGTGTGAATATAGGCTGGCGAGTTGTGACCGAGCGACGCCAGATCGATCCCTTCCAGAATTTTCAACGTCTGCAACAGCACCGGCCCCTGGCACCACGGCCGGCAGCCATGCACCGTGATGTCGCCGAAACGGATCGCCAACGGCGTTTCCACATCGACGCGGAACTCCGCCAGGTCGTCCTCACGCAGCCAGCCGTCATTCGCCTTGTGAAATGCGACGATCTTCTGCGCAATGTCGCCGCGATAGAACGCATGGCGCGCCGCCGCCAGACCGGCTGCTCGCCCGCCCCTGCGCACTGCCGAGGCTTCCTGGTCCGCCATGTACTGAATCGAATTTGCCAGATCGGTCTGGAAAAACCGCTGGCCGGCCTTGGGCGGTTCGCCGCCCGGCAGATAGATCGCAGCATTCTGCGGCCATTGACGCAGCGTGGCAGCGGCCTCGCCGATGATCTCCGCCGACATCGACTGCAACGCGAACCCCTCGCGCCCGAAGCGGATCGCAGCGGCAGCAACATCGGCGAAGCTCATCGTGCCATAGCGTTCGAGCGCGGTGATCCACGCATCCGGCGCGCCAGGCACGATGGTGCGCTTGATGTTGGACAGAATGCGCCCGCCCTGGTGTTCGCGGAACCACTGTGCGCTTGCCAGCTTCGGCCACGGCCCCAGCCCGCTGATCGACACGGTTTCGCCACTGTTCGCCAGGTGGATCATGATCGGCGCCACGCCGGCGAAATGCACGTACTCGCATTGCAGGACGCCCAGCGCGATGCCCGCCGCCACCCCTGCATCGATGGCGTTGCCGCCTGCTTCAAGAATCGCGAACCCCGTCTGCGCAGCGAGGTAATTCGCCGATGACACCATGTGGCGGGTGCCGATGATACGCGGATGATGGGTGGGCATGCGATGCTGGTCGGCCATCGTCTAATTCCCCTTGTGCGAGTCGAAAGCAGGTTGGATGTCGGCGGCCAGCAGGTGGCCGTCATTGCGCGGCGTGTGGCGGAAACGCCGGTCCATCGCTTCGATGTTGACCTGGCGGTGCAGCGGCACCAGCGCCTGGTCGCGGAATGCGATGTCGGTGGCCTTGATCAGCAACGCCTCGCGCGCCTTGGCGTCCGTCGTCGTCAGCGCCTGGTCCAGCGCCGCGTCGAACGCAGCGTTGCTGTACATGCTACGGTTGAACGCGCCGCGGCCTCGTGTCGCGTCGAACGTCGCGAGCTGACTGATCAACATGATCGACGGCTCCGGCGTATCGATCGTCCAAAACGTCGTGAAGAAGCTGAACTCGTGGCGATTGGCCTTAGGTACCCAGACCGCGTGCGGCATCACCTCCGGCGTGGTAGCAATGCCGATCCGAGTCAGCATCTGCGCCACGGTCTGACAGATCGTTGCGTCGTTGACGAAGCGATCGTTCTGGCAGTCCATCGTCAGCCGGAAGCCCGCCGGATAGCCGGCTTCCGCCAGGTTCCGCCTGGCCTCGACCGGATCGAAGCGTAGCGGCGGCAGATCGGGGTCGTAGCCGGTACTGCCCCGGCAGCATGTACTGATTTTCAGGCGACGATTGGCCGTTCATGATGCGGTCGCGGATCGCGTTGCGATCGATCGCCAGACTAACCGCTGCGCGTACGCGCCGGTCGCGAAACGGATTGACCGGCAAGGGCGCGCCATCGTTCCCCTCGATTTTCGGCGAGCTGCGGTCCTGCTGGTCGAATACGAAGCCGACGATGTCGTCCGACACGCCGGTCGCCACCGCGAAGCGCGCATCGCCCTGCACCCGCGCGACATCCTGCACCGACACCTGATCGATCAGACCCACATCGCCAGCCAGCAGCGCCGCCAGTCGCGACGCCGCATTCTTGATGTAGCGGAATGTCACGCGATCCCACGCGGCAGGTCCGCGCCACCAGTTCTCATTCCGATCTAGCACCAGCTTGTCGCCGCGTGCCCAAGAGACCAGTCGAAACGGCCCCGTGCCAATGGCCGCCTTGCCGTCGTTGTAATCCGCGGTGGTGGCGCCGTCCCCATGCACCCGCGACACGATGCCGATCGCCGAGAGATACTCGGGCGCCAGCGGGAACGGCGCCTTGGTGTGCAGCCGCACGGTTGTGGCATTGACCACCTCGACCTGCGCGATTGGCTTCACATATTCGGAAAAGTCGGCGACCGTGGTCGGCACATTGGGAACACGATGCAGGGTGAACGCGACATCGTCCGCGGTCAGCGCTGTGCCATCGGAGAAATGCACGCCGGGACGCAGATGGAATTCCCACGTCGTGTCATCGATCGCCTGCCACGACACCGCGAGGTCCGCCACCAGATGGTCGTTGGCATCGGTGGTGGTCAACGCCTCGAACAGGTTCGGCATGAAGCCCTTGTTGCCGCCGAAATTGTGCACGTGTGGATCGATCGAATCGGGCTCCACCGCGGCGCCGAGCACAAGGTCCGCCGACCACACCGGCGGCGTCGCGATCGACGTGCCGATGACCAGCGCTGCCAGAACATGCCAAACTCGCCGCACGGTACACCTCGTTGCCACGCGAACGGTGCGCCGTGGCCGCTTATGCCGTCAAATGGAGAAAGCCTGCCATGTCGCCTGATATCGCTGCCCGGATCGACGCCTGGCTGGAACGTTGCCCGGACCCGGCGCTTGATCCGTTGCCGGGCATGGAGGAAGCTAGCCTGCTGACTCCGGCCGAAAACTACACAACGATCGCCCACACCAAAGCGGCGCTGGTGGAACGCACCGGCCTGCCCGGCGTCGCCGGCGTGTGGGGTGGACGCCAAATGGTGGCGCGCTGGTTCATCGCCGGGTTCGGCAACGCTGCGCAACGCGCCGCATGGTTGGGACGCGCAGCGTCGGTTGCCATTTCTGAACCGCGCGTCGGTGCGCACCCGAAACACCTGACCACCCGCGCCGACCGTGACGGTGACGGTTTCCGGATCACCGGCGAGAAAGCATGGGTGAGCAATGGTCCTTCCGCCGACGTGTTCATCGTGCTGGCAATCACCGCCGAACAGGACGGCCGCAATCACTACAGCGCGTTCCTGGTGCCGCGCGGAACACCGGGCGTGACACTAAAGGACATGCCGGCATTCCATGCATTGCACCCGTCCCGCCATTGCGCCCTGCTACTGGATAACGTCCACGTCCCGTGCACGGCAATGCTGGGGCCGGAAGGCGCGGCCTATGAAACCATGGCGCTGCCGTTCCGCGATATTGAAGACGCCGTCGGCACCTTTTCCTTGCTTGGCGTATTCCGCTTCCTGAGGGCGCGCCTCGCGGCACACGGTGAGTTCAGCGACGACGGGGCATTGTCGCTGGGCGGGATGGCCGCGCTGACCGCGGTCTATGCCGAAGCGGCCGAGGCGGTGGTCGCTGCACTGGACGCGGACCGGTTGGCCGAACAGGCACCCACGCTGGTCGGACTGCATGTCCTGGCAGCAGACCTGGCGCAACGCGTGCGCACCCATCTGACCGAATTCGGACCGCCCGGCGACGCAACGCTGGGGCGGTTATTGACCGATCTCGACGTGATGTTGTCGGTCGCCAGGGGGCCGCGTCTCGCACGGCAGGCGCGACTGGGTCGTTAGCATTCCCAGGGAAATAATGAGATCAACTGCCGGCGGATCACGACCCCCGTGTCATGGCCGGCGGAGGGCGGCCACCCACGACTTCGCTGCTGGCAACAAGAAAAGACGTGGGTGGCCGGCCTCCGCCGGCCATGACACAGGACATGCGGCGCGACTGATTGAAGCACTTACTTCCCCGCAAAGCTTTCGCCCGCCCGGCCCAGCGTCGCGGTCGCCTGCATCGCGATGGTGCCCTCCGGCGTCATCGCCCAGAGTTCCGCGCCGTCGTCGCCGACCGGCCGGCCCACCACCACGAAAGGCGCAGTGTCGAACAACGGCGCCCGGGCACGCATGTCGAACCGCAGGATCGGCCGCCGTGCGGAATCACGCAGCAGATCCAGCAAGCATTGTTGCGAGAACGGTCCGTGCACGACCAGGCCAGGATAGCCCTCGACGCCCATCGCGTACGGCCGATCATAATGGATGCGATGCGGATTGAAGGTCAGCGCGGAATAGCGGAACAGCGTCACGGCGTCGGGCGCCAGCGTGCGCCGCCACAGCGTATCATCAGGTGGCGTCTCCCGCTTCGGAATGCCGGATTGTGCGCCGGCGGGCACCGCCTCGCGAAACACGCTGTGCCCGTCTTCGGTGATTGCCAGACCGCGCGGCGTATAGATGCGCCGCGTTTGCGTGGCGAGGATCAGCGTGCCGGTGCTGCCCTGGCGCAACTGCACGTCGGAAAACTCCGTCTCGCGCCGCAACGGATCGCCGACCAGGATCGGCGCATGGAAGGTGAGCGTCGCGCCGGCATACATGCGCCGCGGCAAGGGCATCTTCGGCAGCGCGCCTCGTTCCAGCGGCAACCCGTCCTCACCGAGTTCGCGGCGCCTTGTGGCTTCGGGAAAATACGCCAGGTGCCAGCCGGGTGGCACCGGTTCGCCCGGCCGCGGCGGCGGTTCCTCGCGGTCGAACGTTACGGTCATGCCGCGCAAGGGCGCTGCGGTCGCCACGTCTTCGTCAACGATCTTGCGGCCGAGTTGCGCTCGCAGCGCGGCGATATCGATGTCAGGCATGCAATGTCCAACCTTGAAGTTCCGCCGCTTCCTCGCGGCACATTTCCGGTCCGCCGAGCACCTGACGGTTGAAGCTGATGCGCTTGAACCAATAGTGCAGACCGAGAAGATCGGTGAATCCCATGCCGCCATGCGCTTCCGTGGTGATGCGGGCGACGTCGCGTCCGACATCGCCGAGATGGGCCTTGGCGTGCAACGCGGTCAGCCGAGCCTCGTCGGGCATCGCGTCCTGCGCATGCGCGGCGTACCAGACCATCCCGCGGCACGGCTCCAACATCGTTACGCAATCCGCCAGCATGTATTTCACGCCCTGGAAGCTGCCGATGATGCGGCCGAACTGCACACGCTCCTTGGCGAAGGCCACAGCACGATCGAGCATGTGTTGCGCCGCGCCAAGCGTGTCGGCGGCCAGCACGATCCGTCCGGCATCCAGCACCCGCCGCACCGCCGCAAGCTTGTCGTTCGCCGCGTCCAGGCGTTGGGCTGGCGTGTTTTCGAACACGATGTCGGTCAGCGGGCGCGTGCGATCGACACTGCGATGCATGGTCAGCGTGGCGGCGGCCGCATTGACCACCGCAGCGGTGCCATCGCGCAGAAACACCAGCAGATGGGTCGGAGCGCCGGCATCCATCACCGCGGTCAGGCGGCCGGAGAGACGGTCGCCGGTCAAGCTCACAGTCGCGGCGCCGGTCTGGCCGGCGAGACCGGCGAAGCCAACGGCGAACCGTGCTTCACCCGCTGCGATGGACGGCAAATGCTCGTCCTGCTGCGCTTCAGTCGCACACAGCATAAACGCCAGCGTCGCCATCACCGTACCGGCAAACGGCAGCGGCGCCGCGGCGTTTCCCAGCGCCTCGCCTGCCACCGCGGCATCCAGCACGCCCAGTCCGGCACCGCCAAATCGTTCCGGCACCAACAATCCGTGCAGACCGAGTTCGTTCAACCCCTGCCACAGCGCCGCGTCAAACCCGTCCCCGGTTTCTGCCAACGCGCGCAGCCGTTCCATCGGCAATCGGTCCGCCAAATACCCACGCAACGAATCATCGAACAATCGCTGTTCCTGGCTGAGGCCGAATTCCATCAACCCCTCCCAATCGCCGTCGCAGTCTGCACCTTTGGTTCGCGCGGCAGATCGAGACCCCGCTCGCCGATGATGTTCTTTTGGATATTATTCGAACCGCCCCCGATCATCAGGCCGACATCGTAGATGTAATCGATGTTCCAGGTCGTGGCGTCATCGTCCTCCGCATCTTCGCCCTGCGGCTCATACGGCAGTCCGGCCGCACCCAGCGCATCCACCGCCAGCGAGGCGAGCCGGAATCCCAGCATCGTGCCGCCGTATTTCACGATCATCCGCTTGACCCCGGAATCGACTCCCTGCGCAGCCTCGGTCAGCAAGCGCAGATTATGTGCCTTCCACGCCAGCACCTCGCCTTGCAGCTTCAGCAGCCGATCGCGGTATTCGGCGATGGCGATGACTTTGCGGCCGTCGATCTCGGTATTCCGCAACAGGTGGATCAATTGTTCTAGCCGATGTGTCATCTTGCCGGCGTCGCCGATCATCAGCCGCTCGTGCTTCAGCGTGACGTTAGCGACGTACCAGCCCTTGCCGCGGCCGACGACGATCTGGTCCGCCGGTACCTTCACGTCGGTGAAGAACGTCTCGTTGAATTCGCTGCGTCCGGTCATCGTTTTCAACGGCCGCACCTCCAGGCCGGGAGACTGCATCGACAGCAACAGATAAGACAGGCCCTCGTGCTTTGGCTTGTCGGGTTCGGTGCGGCAGAGCAAGAACATCCAGTCGGCATAGTGCGCCGAACTGGTCCAGATCTTCTGGCCGTTGACGATCCAATGGCCGTCCTGCAACACCGCCTTGGTCTGCGCATTGGCAAGATCGCTGCCTGAGCCGGGCTCCGAATAACCCTGGCACCAGATGACTTCACCGCGAATGGTCGGGCCGATCCATTGCCGCTTTTGTTCCTCGGTGCCGACCTCTAACAACGTCGGCACCAGCATGGAAATGCCCTGGTTGGTCAGACCCGCATAGACATTGGCATGGGCGAACTCGGCGGCGATCACCGCCTGCTCCATCACATCTGGCTGCGCACCGAAGCCACCGTAGTCGCGCGGAATGGTGCGGCCGACATAGCCATGCTCCACCAGCAGCTTCTGCCAATCCAGCGTCTTCTGGTCTGGACGCTTGCGCCCACCGCCAACCTTCGGCGATTTGATGCCGTGCTGTCGGATGAAGTCCCGGACTTGCGATTGCAACGCACGATGCTCGTCGGACAGCGTCAGGTCCATGGTTTCCTCCCAGCACAATCATCCGCCCTCTCCCGCCGAAGCGGGAGAGGGTTCCGCAACAATCACCCCGCGGGGGACAGCACGTGGATGATGCGGCTGGCGATATGCTCTCGCGTTTTCGCGGCATAAGCAGCCATGTGCGGCGACGCGCCGTGGGCCTTCAGGTGGTCCATGCTTTCCCACTTCTCGATCACCACGAAACTGTCGGGGCCCAGCTTGGTCTGAATGCCGCCGGCTCCTTCGGCATCGGTCGCCGGGCCGTACTCGATGCAGCCGGCCTCGGCGTGCACCGCCGGCATGTTGGCACGGAACGCGGCCAGAATTTCGTCGCGCTTGCCGGGCTTGGCGGTGATCATGGCAAGGACGTGAATCATCTCGGTTTCCTCCAGTTGAACGCGGCTTGTGGCGCGCAAGCTTGCCCGCACTGCCAAGCGGCGGCAACCGGGGGAGACCGCTGGTCAGGCTCCGCGCTGCACCTCGATGGTGACATGCGACAGCGCCGGCATGTCCGCCAGCCGCGCGCGATAGAACGCTGCGTCGTGCGGAGCGTCGGTTGCCACCGCAACGATGACACCCAGATGGCCCGGCCCCAATCGCCATACGTGCAGATCGGTCAATCGGTCACCGGCGGTTTCGATCGCGCGGCGAATGCTTTGCACCGTGTGCCGGTCCGGTGCCATGTCGAGCAATACTGCGCCGGTGTCGCGGATAAGAGTCCACGACCAGCTCACAATAACGGCCGCACCGATCATGCCGGCCAGCGGATCCATCCACAGCCAGCCGAACAGCCACGCCAAGCTTAGCCCGACGATCACCAGCAGCGACACGGTGGCGTCCGCCAACACGTGCACGATAGCGGCCCGCATGTTGTTGTCGCGATGCGCCGCGGCGTGCACGTGGTGATGGTCATGGTCGTGATGATCGTGGTCGTAATGCGGATGACCGTGTGCATGATCATGGCCGGCGCCAAGTAGCCAGGCACTGACCAGGTTCACCACCAGGCCCAGGCACGCGATCGGAATCGCTTCGCGGAAATGGATCGGTACCGGCTCGATCAATCGACTGATCGCCTCGTAACCGATCAGCACCGCGATCATCAGTAGAACGATGGCGCTGCTAAATCCTGCCAGGTCGCCCAGCTTGCCGGTGCCGAAGGTGAAGCGCGGATCGTCGCTGTGGCGGCGCGCGTAACTATAGGCCAGCGCCGCGAGCAGTAGCGCGCCGGCGTGGGTGGACATGTGCATCCCGTCGGCGACCAGCGCGATCGACCCGAACAGCAACCCGCCAACGATCTCCGCCACCATCATGACGCCGCACAACACGATCACCGCCCAACTGCGCCGTTCGTTGGTTTCGTGCGCGCTGCCGAGGAAGATGTGGCTATGGGCTGCTTCCATCGATCGCCTCACTTCAGGTAGCTGCGCACCAGGTCGAGCAATTGCTCCGCGGCGTCGCGGTTCAGCGCATCCGGATGCTTTTCGCCGTCTACCAGATGCGTGCGCACATGTTCTTCGACGACCTCGGCCATCAGCCCGGCCATCGCGCCGCGCGCTCCGGCGATCAAGTGCATCACTTGCTCGCAGCCGGCTTCGTTTTCCAATGCGCGCTCCACCGCCTCGACCTGGCCGCGGATGCGGCGGACGCGAGCGAGCAGTTTGCGCTTGTGCTGGATGGTGTGGGTCATTTGCGATGGAGGATAGGTAAGGGGGGTATCCCATACAAGCCCCACTTGCTGACGAACCGCCGCATCAGGCGCATGATGCGGTCGATCCGGAGGAAACCATGCTGCTCGGACTGGACCCGCTGCTGTCGCCTGACCTGTTGCACGCCTTGGCGAGTGCCGGTCATGGCGACCGCATCGCCATCGTCGACGCCAACTTTCCTGCTGCCAGCACAGCCCGACGGCTGATCCCACTGCACGGCGCCAACGCCACCGCTGCCCTGGTTGCCATACTGTCGGTGCTGCCAGTCGACGATTTCGAACCCGACCCTGTCGTGGTCATGGAAGTGGTAGGCGCCGCGGGACAAACCCCGGAAGCGGTGGCGGAGTTCACGCGAGTGCTGGCCGGCGCCGGCATCGCACCGCCGGCCAGGCTGCCGCGGCACGACTTCTATCGCGTGGTCAGGGAGGCGTATGCCGTGGTACTGACCGGGGAACGCCGCCTGTACGGAAACATCCTGTTGACCAAGGGCGTCGTGCGATGATGCGCGTCGATGCGCATCACCACGTCTGGCGGTTGGAGCGTGGCGATTATGGCTGGCTGACTCCCGACCTCCCGATTTATCGCGACTACGGCTTGCAGGATTTGCGTCCGCTGCTGAGAGGAATCACCACGACGGTGCTGGTGCAGGCAGCACCGACCGAAGCTGAAACGCGCTTCCTGCTGCAAGCGGCCCGCGAGTCCGGCGGTTTGGTGCGCGGTGTCGTCGGCTGGGTGGAGATGACTGTGGCCGACGCACCCGCACGCATCGCTTCGTTGGCGGCCGATGGATTGCTCAAGGGCCTGCGGCCAATGCTGCACGACATCCCGGACAAGGAATGGATCCTGCGTTCCGAGGTGCAGCCTGCCCTGACCGAGATCGCCGCGCGCGGACTGGTATTCGATGCGCTGATCCGACCGCAGCATTTGCCGGCCGTGCTGGAATTGGCGCAGCGTCATCCCGCTTTGCGGATCGTGATCGATCATGCAGCGAAACCGGACATTGCCGCCGGTTCGTTCCAGCCCTGGGCTACAGACATCGCTCGAGTGGCACGCGAAACGCAGGCAGTGTGCAAGCTATCGGGCCTGATCACAGAGGCAGCGCCCGATTGGAACGTCGCCGACCTGCAACCCTACGTCGCGCATCTGCTCGAGGTGTTCGGTCCGCAGCGTTTGATGTGGGGTAGCGACTGGCCGGTGGTGAACCTGGCCGGCGGCTATCTGCGCTGGCGCGACGCCACACTGGAACTGCTGCGGCACCTGCGCGACGATGCGCTCGATGCGGTGCTGGGCGGCACGGCCGCGACGGTCTATTGCTTGTGAATTGGAATCGGAAGAAGGGCAGTCGAGATGCGCACGCTGGATGAGGCCGATGAAGCACAACTGCTGCAATCGATCGACCGCTGGGTAGAACGCGAGCTGAAGCCGATCGTCAAGGAATACGATCACGCCGACCGCTATCCGACGCATATTGTCGAGCAGATGAAGGAACTCGGACTGTTCGGTGCGACGATCGGTGCCGAGTATGGTGGCCTTGCGCTGCCCGCGCAGACCTACGCGAAGATCGTCATGCGCATCGCCGCGGTGTGGATGGCGATCACCGGCATCTTCAATTCGCATTTGATGCTGGCGTTGGCGGTGGAAAAATTCGGCACCCCGGCGCAGAAGCGGCACTGGCTGCCGCTGCTGGCAAGCGGCGAAGTGCGCGGCGGGCTGGCATTGACCGAGGCCGATGCCGGCACCGACCTGCAAGATATCCGTACGATGGCGCGACGCGACGGCGACCATTATGTGATCAACGGCGTGAAGACCTGGATTTCCAACGGCATCGAAGGAAACTGCGTCGCGCTGCTGGTGAAGACCGATCCGCACGCGCAGCCTCGGCACAAGGGCATGAGCCTGTTCATCGCCCCGAAACAGGCCGGCTTTCGCGTAGGGCGCAAGCTGGAGAAGCTCGGCTACCATTGTATCGATTTCGGGCGAGTTGGTGTTCGAAGATTATCGCGTTCCCGCCGACTATCTGATTGGCGGCATCGAGGGCCAGGGTTTTTACCAGGCGACGGGCGGACTGGAACTTGGGCGCATCAACGTTGCGGCGCGCGGCGTCGGCATCGCCGAAGGCGCGCTGCTGTTGGCGACCGAATACTCCCAAATTCGCAAGACGTTCGGCAAGCCGATCTGCGAACACCAGGCGATCCAGTTGAAGCTTGGGGAAATGGCGACGCGGGCGCGCGCGGCACGGTTGCTGACACTGGACGCCGCCGCCGCGTTCGACCGCGGCGAGCGCTGCGACATGGAGGCGGGCATGGCGAAATACTTCGCGTCCGAGGCAGCGCTGGAGAATGCGACGGAATTGATGCGTATCCACGGCGCCTATGGCTACTCGACGGAGTTCGACATCGAGCGGCTGTTCCGCGACGCGCCGCTGACTTGCATCGGGGAAGGGACGAACGAGATGCAGCGTATCATCATCGCGCGGCAGCTTATCAAGCGGCACGCTGTGGGCTGAAGCGGAAGCAGCAGCGTGCAGCCCGATCACCCTCACCCTCGTCGCTGACGCGACTTCGACCTCTCCCGCTCCCGCGGGAGAGGTTATTCCGTGCGTTGCGCGGGAGAGGTTAAGGTCGGGTCTGCGGAATTCGAACCCGGCGCCGTGTTCGACGTAACGCACGACGTTGGTCAGGTCATCGTCGGCCGATC
Organism: uncultured Alphaproteobacteria bacterium; assembly: GCA_963762885.1. Classification (GTDB taxonomy): domain Bacteria; phylum Pseudomonadota; class Alphaproteobacteria; order Acetobacterales; family Acetobacteraceae; genus JASHVB01. The sequence continues at coordinate 79,427 of CAVXNH010000070.1, read as the reverse complement.
CCGCGAAGATCGCATGCTTGAAGACCAGCCGCGCCGCCTGGCACACCCACATCGGCACGCCGAGTTCCTTGCCCTGTGCGATCGCGAGATCGATGTCCTTCATCAGGATGTGCATCGCCGCGCCGTAGCTGAAACGGCGGTTCAACACCTCGCGCGGGAACATGCCCTCGGTCGCCGTGTTGTGGCCGCTGCCCGCGTTGATTGCCGCAACCATCACCTCGGGATCGAGGCCGCCTTTGGCGCCCATCACGAACGCCTCCGACGTCGCCGCCAACGCCACGGCCGCCAGGATATTGTTGGTGAGTTTCAACACCTGTGCGGCGCCCGGCTTGTCGCCGGCCACGGTCAGCGTGCGGCCCCATAGCGAGATCATCGGCCGCACGGTTTCGATCGCCGCCGGATCGCCGGAGACCATCACCGACAGGGTGCCGGCACGCGCGCCGGGCGGACCGCCGGAGATCGGGCAGTCCACCACGGTGACACCGTTCGCCGCCAGCGCGGTTTCGATCTCGCGCAGGAACGGCACCCCAACCGTGCAGGTGTTGACAAGGATTTTCATCATGCGGCCTTGCAGCAACCCGGCCTCGCCGAACACCACGGCGCGGAAGGCTGCAAGGGTGGGCAGCGAAACCAACACGATGCCGCATTCCTCGGCGAGCGCCTTCGGTGAGTTCGCCGGCCGGGCCTGGCGTTGCAGCAGCGGGCGCATCGCCGCTTCGTTGATATCGTAGACGACCAGGCGGTGGCCGCCATCCAACAGTTTTTCCGCCATAGGCTGGCCCATATTGCCGACCCCGAGATAGCCTGCGTCCATCGTTTCCCTCCCGCTTGCCGATGCTGCGCGGCAGCGTGGCGCGGATCGGGCGGCGCGGCTATACGGCGGGCGACCTGGTCCGTCTCACCGGCAACGAAATTACGGTTCGGGGTGTGCAGGCATGGCAATCGATCGCTACGATCCTCTCCAGGCACCGGATGCAAAGCAATGGCTGGCGCTGGGCGAAAGCGAGCGGTTACAGCTCGTGATCGACTATCATACACGCGCGCGCGTCGAACTGCCGAATGTGCGTGTGCATGCGACGATGCACGCGATTGTCGAGAACCAGGTCGCGCTCGGCGACGAAACGCCGGTTCGGCGGAAAGTGCAGCAGCTCATGGCGCAAGGGCTCAGTCGGCACGACGCGATCCACGCCATCGCCTCGGTGCTGATCAACCACCTCTATGATGCTGCGCAAGGCAGAGCGCCGCCGGGCGATCCGAACGCGCGCTATTACGCGGCGTTGAAGCGGCTCAACGCGCGGAAGTGGCTGCGGTCGGGGTGAGCGGAGCGGCGGCCTGAGGCTGCTCCAAATTGTCGGAGTCAAACGCTACGTGAGTGCGGTCGTCCGATACAGTGTGGCGAGCGGCACCGAATATCCGATGCTGCGCAGTGCCAGAGTTCCGTCAGGACCGATGAGCTTCGGCTCTTTCGGCCAGCTACCATTGGCGTCGCGACACAGCAGCTCCGCCTCGATCCGCGTGCTGTGAACTGCGAGTATCTCCGTCACGCTCGGGATTGTGGTGTAGGCCCAGATATTGGCCCAGGTCTCAGCCTCATTGCTGGGGGATAGAATTTCGATCAGCAGTACCGGGCTCCGGCATCATCGGATCGCGTGTGGGACCGGCACACGTGACCCAGAGGTCCGGCACGCGATAATTGCGGTTGGCCCGTACGTAGGGAACGATCCCAGGCTCGGTCACCACGCGGCAAGCGCTGCGCTGCTCGAGCAGGTGGTTGCGCAGCAATGCGCAGATCTCGGCCTGCAGCGAACCATGAGTATCGTTCCCTGGCGCCATCGCAATGGGCTCACCGTCGATCAACTGCCACGTTCGGCCGGACCGATCGTGCGGATCCCACGACAGGAACTCGTCCAGGGTCATGCGGGTGGGTGCGTGTTTGCGAAGGGCACCATAACACCAGCATAGCACCTGGCCGCCCGACTGTCCCATACCGCCACGACGGCAGCGCGTCTGGTTGCAGCCGTCGCCAGCGCGGCTTAAGCCTGGGGCTCCAGCCTGCGGAGACACCAATGGACCAGCAAATCTCTACCGACCCGCACGCCGAAATCCGCCAGGAGGTCGCGAAACTCTGCGCCCACTTCCCCGGCGAATACTGGCGCAAGCTGGATCAGCAGCGCGCCTACCCCACCGAGTTCGTGCGTGCGTTGACCGAGGCCGGCTACCTCGGCGCGCTGATCCCGGAGGAATATGGCGGCGCTGGCCTTCCGCTTTCGGCTGCCGCGGCGATCCTGGAGACGGTCCACGCCGAGGGCTGCAACGGCGCCGCCTGCCACGCGCAGATGTATATCATGGGCACCATCCTGCGGCACGGCTCGGACCGGCAGAAGCAACAATACCTTCCGAAGATCGCCACCGGCGAACTGCGGCTTCAGGCGTTCGGCGTCACTGAGCCGACCAGCGGCACCGACACCACGTCGCTGCGCACCTTCGCCAAGCGCGAAGGCGATCACTATGTGGTCAACGGCCAGAAGGTGTGGACGAGCCGCGCGGAACACTCCGACCTGATGCTGTTGCTGGCGCGCACCACGCCGCGCGAACAAATCAAGAAGCGCACCGAGGGACTGTCCACGCTGATCGTGGACATGCAGGCCAGCCTCGGGAAAGGCCTGACCATCCGGCCGATCCGCACCATGATGAACCACAACTCCACCGAGGTGTTCTTCGACAACCTGATCGTTCCGGCCGAGAACCTGGTGGGTGAAGAGGGGAGCGGCTTTCGCTACATCCTCGACGGAATGAACGCGGAACGCCTGTTGATTGCGGCCGAGAGCATCGGCGACGCCAAGTGGTTCCTCGCAAAGCCACCGACTACGCGCGAGAGCGGAAGGTGTTTGGGCGGCCGATCGGGCAGAACCAGGGCATCCAGTTCCCGCTCGCAAAGGCCTACGCCCAGATGCGGGCTGCGGAACTGATGGTCCGCGAGGGCTGCGCGAAATTCGAAGCAGGGCTGACGCCGGGCGAGGATGCCAACATTGCAAAGTTGCTCGCCGCGGAAGCATCGTGGGCGGCCGGCGAGGCATGCATCCAAACGCACGGCGGCTTCGGCTTCGCCGAGGAATACGACGTGGAACGCAAATTCCGCGAGACGCATCTGTACCAGGTGGCGCCGATCAGCACCAACCTGATCCTCTCGTATATCGCAGAGCATGTGCTGGGGCTGCCGCGGAGTTATTAGGTCAAGCTCTCCCGCCACAAGCGCGACAGGTTTACAGCCAGACAATGCACAAACCCCTCTTCAACCTGCTCGTCGTCTCGCTCGAACAGGCGGTCGCCGCGCCGTACTGCAGTTCCCGCCTCGCAGATGCCGGCGCTCGGGTGATCAAGATCGAGCGCCCGGAAGGCGACTTCGCCCGCGGCTACGACAAGGCGGCGAACGGCCTGTCCAGCTATTTCGTCTGGCTGAACCGCGGCAAACAAAGCCTGGTCGCCGACATCAAGAACCCGGACGACGCTGCGCTGCTGCATCGCGTCCTCGCCAAGGCGGACGTGTTCATCCAGAACCTCGCCCCAGGCGCAGCAGCGCGTTCCGGCTTCGGTTCTGACACGCTGCGTGAACACTATCCAAGGTTGATCACCGTCGACATCTCCGGCTACGGCGACAGCGGCGAATACGCGTCGATGAAGGCCTACGACCTGCTGGTGCAGGCGGAATCCGGGCTGGCGATGATCACCGGCCATCCCGCCGGCCCCGGCCGCGTTGGGGTCTCGGCGTGCGATATCGCCTGCGGCATGGCGGCACATGCCGGCGTGCTGGAAGCGCTGATCGAGCGCGGCATCACCGGGCAGGGAAAGGGCCTGAAGGTCAGCCTGTTCGATGGCATGGCCGACTGGATGAACGTGCCGCTACTATTCTACGAAGGCACTGGCCGAGCCCCGGAACGGCTCGGCCTGGCGCATCCGTCCATCTGCCCGTATGGCGCGTTCCCGACTGCCGACGGCGCACTGGTGCTGATCTCGATCCAGAACGAACGCGAATGGGTGGAGTTCTGCGCGAAGTTCCTCGACGAGCCGGACCTGCCGCAACGCGAGGGCTTCCAAACCAACACCGTCCGCGTTGCCAACCGCCCCATGGTGGACGCCCATGTCGCCGGCATGTTCGTGCGCCTGACGCGCGACGCTGCCGCAGCGAAATTGCGCGCTGCCAACACGGCGTACGGCTTTGTTAACGACGTGGCGGCGTTCTCGCACCATCCGGCGTTGCGCCGCGCGGTGGTGGATACGCCGAACGGTCCGGTGTCGCTCGCTGCCCCTCCGGTGCTGTTCGCTGACGGCGCTCGGGCACTCGGGCCGGTGCCGGCCGTGGGTGAGCATTCAGCCGCGATCCGCGCGGAGTTCGCGGTTTGACGAACGTTCGGAAGTGCGAAATGGGTTGCGGACAAGAGCAGCCGACTTAACGGGATACGTGACTGTTGTCGCGCACCCATTGGGTGAATTCGTCATCGGACATTTCGCCAGCGGCCATCGCGAGCATCGCCACGACCGCTTCGGCATCGCTGGCCGGAAACCGACAGCCATTCAAAATCAGAAAGCTTTCCAACGCTACATAGGCGGTTCGCTTGTTGCCATCGACAAATGGATGGTTCCGCGCAATCGCGATCGCATAAGGCGCCGCCAACTCAGCGATGTCCGGCTCGCCGTAGCCGGCGCGATTGAGTGGCCGTGCCAGCGCGCTTTGCAGTAATCCCTTATCGCGAATGCCCTGGGAGCCACCATGCACGGCCAGTTGCTCGTCATGGATCGCCAGCACCAGTTCATGCGTGAGCCAGACGGTCACTTCGCCAATTCGCGTAGCACGTTATAGCGCCGCTTCATGACCTCCCGTGCCACTTCAAGTTGGGGAATCGAACTCCGGATTGGCGACGGTCAGCTTCACCCCGTCGGGCTGGTCGATCGCATAGAGTGTATCGCCCTTGCCGACGCCAAGCTTGGCCAACAGCTCCTTCGGCAGGATCACGCCCACCGAATTGCCGATCTGGGTCAGTTTCAACGCGCTCATGGCTCGCCCTCCTTGGCGGAGGGCGAGTTATAACATGAGTTGGAACGAGGTGCCAGGATGCTATGCGCCGCCGGCGATTGCTTCGGCGCTATCACGACTGCGCGCCTGGCCAGGCAAGTCGTGGATGGCGGGCCCTCGCCCGAGGACGGGGAGTTCCTTGCTGTCGGCATCGTCCGCCAGTTTCATCCAGGGCGGGTCGGCCGCCGCCGGCCGGTGGCCAACTCCGATGACAGCAGCGGACGAACCAACCGCGGCTTACAGGATGAACCTGCTCAGGTCGCCCTTCTGCGCCAGCGGCGCCACCTTCTCATTCACATAGGCCCGTCAACCGTGATCGTTTCGCCGGCCGCTCCGTGGCTGTGAAGCTGATCTCCTCCAGCAGCCGCTCCAACACCGTGTGCAGGCGCCGGGCCCCGATGTTCTCCACTCGGTCGTTGATGTCCGCCGCCAGTTCCGCCAGCGCGTCCACCGCGTCGTCGGTGAAGGTCAGCGTCACCCCCTCGGTGCCCATCAGCGCGCCGTCTGCTTGATCAGCGAGTGCTCTGGCTCGGTCAGGATGCGCCGCAGGTCGTCACGCGACAGCCCCGACAGTTCCACCCGGATCGGCAGCCGGCCCTGCAGTTCAGGCAGCAGGTCGGAGGGCTTCGCGAGATGGAACGCCCCCGAGGCGATGAACAGCACGTGGTCGGTCTTCACCGGCCCGTATTTCGTGCTGACCGTGGTGCCCTCGATCAGCGGCAGCAGGTCGCGCTGCACACCCTCACGCGACACGTCGCCGCCGCGGAAGCCGCCCTCCATCGTCCGGGCGCACACCTTGTCGATCTCGTCGATGAACACGATGCCGTTGTTCTCGGCATGCGCCACCGCGTCCTTCGCCAGCGCGTCGTTGTCGAGCAAGCGGTCGGCTTCCTCGGCCTCCAGCATCTTGCGCGCGGCCTCGACGGTCACGCGCCGCTTCTGCGCTCCGGTCGCCGAACATGCCCTTCATCATCTCGCCCAGGTTGATCACCTGGCCGGGTGGCATGCCGGGCATATCCAGTTGGCCGATCGGCATCCCCTGCGGCTCGGACACCGAGATCTCGATCTCCTTCTGCTCGAATTCTCCGTTGCGCAGCATGCGGCGGAATTTCGAGCGCGTGTCGGCGGCGGCGCCTTCACCGACCAGGGCGGTAATCAGCCGCTCCTCCCCCGCCAGTTCGGCCTTCGCCTGGACGTCTTTGCGCGACGCCTCGCGCAGCATGACCAGGCTGGCTTCCACCAGGTCGCGCGCGATGCTTTCCACGTCGCGGCCGACATAGCCGACTTCGGTGAACTTGGTCGCCTCGACCTTGAGGAACGGTGCCTGGGCGAGCTTGGCCAGCCGGCGCGCGATCTCCGTCTTGCCGCAGCCGGTCGGGCCGATCATCAGGATGTTCTTCGGCACCACTTCCTCCCGCATGGCCTCGGGCAGGTTCTGGCGGCGCCAACGGTTGCGCATTGCGATGGCCACCGCGCGCTTTGCATCGTTCTGGCCGACAATGAAGCGGTCGAGCTCAGAGACGATCTCGCGCGGCGAGTAGGTTGGAACTTCCATATCAGATGGTCTCAACGATCACGCTGTTGTTGGTATAGACGCAGATGTCGGCGGCGATCTTCATCGCGCGGCGGGCGATCTCCTCGGCGGAGAGCCCGTCCACCGACATCAGCGCACGGGCCGCGGCGAGCGCATAGTTGCCGCCCGAGCCGATGGCGATCACCCCGTCCTCCGGTTCCAGCACATCGCCGTTACCGGTCAGGGTGAAGCTGCGGTCCCGGTCCGCCACCGCCATCATCGCCTCCAGCCGGCGGAGGTAGCGGTCGGTGCGCCAGTCCTTCGCCAACTCGACGCAGGCGCGTTCAAGCTGGTTGGGAATCGCTCGAGCTTCGATTCCAGGCGCTCGAGCAGGGTGAAGGCGTCGGCCGTGGCGCCGGCGAAACCGGCGAGCACGGCGCCGCCCGCGCCGATGCGGCGAACCTTGCTTGCGTTGCCCTTGACGATGGTCTGTCCAAGGCTGACCTGGCCGTCCCCGGCCATGGCCACGTGTCCATCCCGCCTGACGCACAGGATGGTGGTGCCGTGCCACCCGATCGGGTCAGCGGCGGCGAACTGTGTGTTTTGCATGATGGGCGTAGATGGGCCGCCGCAATCGTGAGCACAAGATGGGGGGCGTAACGGGCCCGCAAGGGTGGCGGGCGGCGGGCGCATGGCCGGCCCCACCGGAACTAATGGGTCATGCCCGGCCCACAGGTCGGGCCAAGAGCCCGCCCGAGGACAGGCTCCGGCCGGCCACCCACGACTTCGCTGCATGGCACGAAGAAAAGACGTGGATGACCGGGCCAAGCCCGTTCATGACACCGTAGACAGTGTCGATCTACTTACCGATTGCTGCGTAATCAATCAGCGCCGCTCGGCACGATTTCGAGATCGCCCACCAGTACCTTGCCCTTCGTCTCCGGGCTGAGGATCAGCGTGATGATGAAACTGATCAGCCCGCCCACGGTGCCGATCAGCATCGGTATCGCGAAGCCCATATGCCGTTCGATCGCGAAATAGGTCAGGATCGGCGGCACGAACCCTCCGGCGACGGCGCCCATGTGGTAGCAGAACGCCGCCGCGGTCGCCCTGATCTCGGTCGGGAAGCGCTCGTTCGCATAGCTCGGGTTGATGCCGTAGATCGCCCCGGCGAAGGCACCCTGAATCGAGAAGGCAACCGCAAGGATCGTGTAGTCCGTCGTCAGCAGATAGATCGGTGCGACGATCGCGCCGATGCAGGCGGGGATGATCATTGCCCAACGCCGGCCGATGCTGTCCGCCAGGCTGCCCCACAGGAAGCTCGCCAGGAAGGTCAACCCGTTGGAGAACGCCAGCGGCCAGCCGACGGCGGCGGCGGACAGATGCAGTTCGCGCGTCATGTAGGTCGCGAACAGGCCGAAGATCGAGTAGTACACGGTGAACGCGCTCATCAGCCACCAGGAGGTGGACAGCGTGGTCAATATGATATTGCGGCGGAACAACGCTATCACCGGCACGTGCATGTGGGCTTGCTTGACCTTTTGCTGCCGCTGATTCTCGATCCATACCTCCGGCTCTTTCACATAGACGCAAATCCATACGACCGCGAGCGCCGGCAGCACCCCCATCCACAGCATGCCGCGCCAGCCGATCGTGTCGAACAGGGTGGCGTAGATCACGGCGGCAACCAGGTAGCCAAGCGCCCAGGAGCCTTGCAGCACGCTGGCCATCAGGCCGCGCGAGCGGGACGGCCAGCTTTTCAGTGGCCAGTGCGGCGCCGCACGGCCATTCCGCGCCCATGCCGATGCCCAGCAGGGTGCGGAACACCAGCAGGAACAGGAAGGTCGGCGAGAAGCCGGCGATGAAGTTGCAGATCGAGTACCATAGGATGGAGATCATCAGCGGGGCGCGCCGCCCCATCCGGTCGGCCATCCATCCGGCGGCGACCGCGCCAACGAACCGCATCCACATCGTCAGCGATCCGACCAGCACGACCAGCGTCAGGTCGGCATTGAATTGCTTGGCGATCGGCACCAGCAGGAACAGGAAAACGGTGAAATCGAACGCATCCAGCGTCCAGCCAAGCCAGGCGGCGATGAAGGCGTACCATTGGTCTTTGGTCGGCTCCCGCCACCACGGGCCTGACGATGACGCACTTGCGGCGTAGGACATTACGAAAGACTCCCTCGGCTTGTTTTGTTTCGACAGTGCCGGCTTCGCCGGTTGCCCGCGTCGAAGATTGGCTAAATGGCGAAAATATCGCAATACCAGAACGGGTTGGCATCGTCGGGCTTGCGGTTTCTCCTCGGAAACAGACCGCTCGCCCCGTCTTCCCCCCGATGCCCAGACCCGATCTCCGCCCGCCACCACGCCACCAGCACCGCCGTGCCGACCGCCCGCCCCTTGACGCACATCCGTCATCGCCGCATTCCGCCGCGGCCGGCCTATCCGCCCGCAACTCCTCAGGAGGATACCAAGGATGCCCACCCCAACCGCGGCGGAACTCGCCGCCCGGCTCGATCGCCTGCCGAGCAGTCGCCACGTTTGGAAGCTGGTTGTTCTGATCTCGCTGGGTGCGTGTTTCGAGTTCTACGACCTGTTCCTGACCGCGTACGTCGTTCCCGGCATGAACAAGGCGGGCCTGTTCGCCCCGGAGTCCCTTGGCATCTTCGGCATCCTGGCGCCGCTCAAGGTCGCCGGACCTGGCACGTTCGTATTCGCGTTGTTCGCCGGTCTGTGGGTTGGCACCATGGCCTTCGGCTGGGTCGCCGACGCTTACGGCCGCCGCTTCATCTTCACGTTCTCGCTGCTGTGGTATTGCGCCAGCACGCTGATCATGGCGTTCCAGACCACCGGCTTCGGCATCGACCTGTGGCGCTTCATTGCCGGCATCGGTATTGGCGTGGAGCTGGTGACGATCGACACCTTCGTCTCGGAACTGATCCCCCGCCACGCCCGCGGCCGCGCCTTCGCCATCAACCAGTTCATCGCCTTCCTCGCGGTGCCGGTGGTGGCCTTCCTGGCCTGGATCCTGGGACCGGACCGTTGGCGCTGGGTGGTGGTGATCGGCGCGGTCGGCGCGATCTTCGTGTGGTGGGTGCGCCTTGGCGTGCCGGAGTCCCCCGCTGGCTGGCGCGCCACGGCCGGCTTGCCGAAGCCGAGGCGGTCATCGCGCACATCGAGGCCCAGGTGCAGGCCGAGCAAGGCTCGCTGCCCCCGGTCGGCGTGGTGGGCGCCTCGGAGGAGGGCGAGGGTGGGTTCGCGGAAATCTGGCAGTCGCCTTACGGCGGCCGGGCCATCCTGTTGTCGGTGTTCAACTTCTTCCAGACGTTCGGCTATTACGGCTTCGCCGCCTGGGTTCCGACGCTGCTGATCGCCAAGGGCATCAACATCACCACCAGCCTGCAATATGCCTTCATCATCGCGATCGCCAATCCGATCGGGCCTCTGGTTTGCGCGGCGTTTGCTGACCGGATGGAGCGGAAGTGGCAGATCTGCTGTGCCGCCGTCGGCATCGGTGTGTTCGGCATGCTGTTCGCTCGGCAGGCTGATGCGGGGTTGCTGATCCTGTTCGGGGTGCTGGTGACGCTGTGCAACAACTGGCTGTCCTACGCCTTCCATGGCTACCAGGCAGAGCTGTTCCCCACGCGCATCCGCTCGCGCGCGGTGGGTTTCGTGTATTCATGGAGCAGGCTGTCGGCGGCGTTCTCGGGGTTGGCGGTGGGGTTCTTCCTGACCATCGGCGGGGTGGAGGCGGTGTTCGGCTTCATCGCGGCGGCGATGGTCATCGTGGTGGTATCGATCGGCACGTTCGGACCGCGCACCCGTAATCTGGCGCTGGAGGCGATTTCGCACGCGTGAGGCGAGGGAAGGCCAGGGCTCTGCCCTGGACCCGCCAAGGGGGCTTTGCCCCCCTGGCCCCCCCAGCAAAGGCAGGGCCTTTGCAATCCATCCGTTTGGAGTGGTCTGATGGGACGGGGTCTAACCCGGCGTTACAGCCAGACCGATCGGTCTGGCTGTAACGCCGGATTAGACCCCGTCCCATCAGACCACTCCAAGTGAAGGGTTCCAAGGGCTCCGCCCTTGGCGGGGATCCAAGGGGCAGCGCCCCTTGGCGGGTCCAGGGCAGAGCCCTGGCCTTGCTTCGCCTCACTCTACCGCGGCTCGCAGCGCGGCGCCGGCCGCGAGCGGGCACAATGGCAGGGCGGCCGCCAGCATTGCGCAAAGAAACAGCAGATGCGGGCGCGGACTCAGGCCGCCCGAAGCGGCATCCGCGGCGGCGACGCCAAAAATCAGCACCGGCGTAACCAGCGGCAGCACAAGCAGTGGCAGCAGCACGCCGCCCCGGCGGGCGCCCAGCACCACCGCCGCACCCATGGTCCCAAGCAAGGACAGCAGCAGGCTTCCGGGAACCAACGCGGCCAGCAACACCGGCAGCGCCTCATCCGGCAGGCGCAGCATCACCGCGAGCGGGGCCGCGGCCAGCAGCAGGGGAAGGCCGGTGACCAGCCAGTGGGCGGCAGCCTTGGCAGCGGCAATCCCGGCGCTGGGCAACCCGCACAGCATCAGCAGATCGAGCGAGCCGTCCTCGTAGTCCGCGCCGAACAGCCGATCCAGCGGCAGCAGCGCCGCAAGCAAGGCGCAGACCCAGATGATGCCGGGCGCCATCCGGCCGAGCGTCTCCGGCGCGGGACCGATCGCCAGCGGAAACAGCGAGGCGGTCAGCACGAAGAACAGCAGGGCCGCCAGCGTGTCGGTCCCATGCCGCACCGAAAGCCGAAGCTCGCGCGACAGAACGGCGAGGAAGCGGCTCATTGCTGCACCGCGTCATGGCCGGCGCAGGCCGGCCACCCACGACTTCTCGCGCTCCTAAATTGCAAAGGCGTAGGTGGCCGGCCGGAGCCTGCCCTCGGGCGCTTGACCCGTGGGCCGGCCATGACACGGGTGACCCACCACCCTACTGCGCCCGCACGCCAAGGATGTGGGCGATCGCATGGGTCAGTTCCGGGCGGTTCAACGTGTAGAAGTGGAACTCGTCCACGCCATTCGCCTGCAGCAGCCGCACTTGCTCCGCGGTCACCACCGCCGCGATCATGCGGCGGAGTTCCGGATCGTCGTCGGTGCCCTCGAACATGCGCGCCAGCCAGGCCGGCACGCCGACGCCGGACAGGGCCGCCATACGTTGCAGCCCGGCCAGGTTGGTCACCGGCATGATGCCCGGCACCACCGACGCGGCGATCCCGGCCGCCAGGCAGCGATCCAGGAACCGCAGATAGGTCTCGGTGTCGAAGAAGAAATTGGTGATCGCCCGAGTCGCCCCGGCATCCAGCTTGCGCTTGAGGTTGTCCAGGTCGGCGTCCGCGCTCAGCGCAGCCGGATGCGTCTCGGGATAGGCTGCAACCGAGATCTCGAAATCGGCCACGCGCCGCAGCCCGGCAACCAGGTCCGCGGCGAACATATAGCCCTCCGGATGCGGCTCATAGACAGTGCCGGGCGGCGCGTCGCCGCGGAGGGCCACGATGTGGCGCACCCCAGCCTCCCAATACTGTCGGGCCACCGCATCAACCTCATCGCGCGACGCCCCGACGCAGGTCAGGTGCGCCGCCGGGACCAGCGTGGTCTCGCGGACGATGCGCGCCACCGTGGCGTGGGTCCGCGCCTGGGTGCTGCCGCCGGCGCCGTAGGTGACCGAGACGAAGCGCGGCCGTAGCAACTCCAGCCGCCGGATGCAGCTCCAGAGCTGCTGCTCCAGCGCTTCGGTCCGCGGCGGGAAAAACTCGAACGACAGCAATGGCGGCGGGTGGTCCGCGTCGTGCGCCGGCAGGGCGGCGAAGCGCGGGCCGGTGAGCCAGCGCTCCAGCGTGCGCGGCAACCGGTCAGGTGGAGTTGGGATGTTCATACAATCCCCTCTAGCACGAACCCGTGACCATCTCACCCTCCGTTGTCTCTCCGTTTCGTTGCTTCGGTTCGTTGCGTCGCCCGGGCCACATGGTAAAAGGTATCACGCAATCCTTAACCGGCCCGTGTTCCAACCCAACCCCAGGGTTGCCATCTCTTGCCTTCACGGCCTTTTCCGGGGAGCGACCGAGGTCCGACCACCCACCCGAGGACACTGATGCACGCGCTTTTCCGCTCCCTGCTCCTGCTGCCACCACTGTTGCTCGGTCTCGCCGGCTGCGCCACGCCGCCGACCGACCCGGACGAGCTTGCGGACTTCAAGCAGACCAACGATCCGCTGGAGCCGACCAACCGGGTGTTCTACGCGATCAATAACGGCCTCGACGCGGCGATCCTGAAGCCAGCGTCTCAGGCCTACGTGTTCGTGGTGCCGGAGCCGGTGCGCGACGGCATCCACAACATACTGGGTAACCTCGCCACCCCGGTACAGCTCTCCAACGACATGCTGGAGGGCAAGCCGCGGCGCGCCGGTGACACCACGATGCAATTCCTGATCAACACCACGGTTGGCGTGTTGGGCTTCTTCGACGTCGCGAAGAAGTGGGGTTACCCGGACCATGACGCCGATTTCGGCATGACGATGGCGGGTTGGGGCGTCGGCCCCGGCCCGTACCTGTATTTGCCCGTGTTGGGCCCAAGCGACCCGCGCGACTTCGCCGGCTTCGGCGTGGACATCGCGGCCAATCCGTTCACCTGGGTCGGCCAGGGCGCCATCGTGAAGGGCTTGGCCTATGGCAAGTGGGCGGTGGGCGCGGTTGATGCCCGCTCGCGCCTTGGTCCTGACATCGACAGCATCAAGAAGACCGCGTTGGATCCCTATGCGACGTTCCGCAGTCTGTACCGCCAGCACCGGGAATCGGCCATCGAGGAGATGGAGAATGACAACCGGGCAACGGTGCCGGTCTGGTTCCCGCAGCCCGCGCCCGCCAACTAAACAGATAACGAGGCCACCTATGCCTTCTCGTCGATTTCTGCTGACCGTCTCTGCCACATGGCTCGCCCTTGGAGGAGGTGCCCGCGCCCAGTCTGCCACTGGTGGCGCCAGCACGTTTGTCAAGGCAACCGGCGACAAGCTGGTTGCGGTGGTCAATGGCCCCGGCTCGGCGCAGCAGAAGCGGCAGACGCTCACCCAGATCATCGACGGCGCGGTGGACGTGGATGGGGTGGCGCAGTTCTGTCTCGGGCGATTCTGGAAGGTGGCATCTCCCGACCAGCAGAAGCGCTACATGGACATCTTTCACCAGGTGCTGGTGACGAATATCACCTCGAAGCTCGGCGAGTACCAGGGCGTGAAATTCACGCTGGGACGCGCCGAGCCGGACGGCGACAACGCCAAGGTGGACACCGTGGTGGACCGGCCGAACAGTCCGCCGACCAACGTGCAGTGGATCATCAGCAATCCGGGCAGCAATCCGAAGATTGTCGACGTGGTGGCCGAGGGAACGTCGCTGCGGCTGACCCAACGCAGCGACTACGCATCCTACCTCAGCCACAACAACAACAACATCGACGCCCTGATAACCGCGATGCAGCAGCAGGTGGCGCAGAGCCACGCGAGCGGGTAGCGGCGGAGCCCGGCTGCCCGTCGTCCAACGCTGTCATTGCGAGTTCGCCACCGGCCCGCGGCGGCCATGACACGGGGGACTGTTTCTTGCGAGTTGGCCACCGTCCGGCGGTGGCCGACCCGCCCTGAATGAAACTGCGGTGATGCCCGCCCCCCACGTCATGCCGACGTAGGTCGGCATCCACGACTTTTCTCGCGGCACGCAGCAAAGTCGTGGATGGCGGGCCTTCGCCCGCCATGACGTGGGAGCCGGGCAACACGAGTTGTTTCTTGCGAGCGCAGCGAAGCAGTCTCCCCCCGAGAGCATGCACCGACCCGGGCGGGAGATTCTTTGCTGCGCTCGCAACGACATGGACAAGCCCGGCGTGGGCGAGAGCCTCGCCCTACTCTCTCCCGTCTTGCGGGAGATTGGAAATACGGGCGCAGCTTTCGTAGACGACCATCTCCCAGCCGTTTTGGATAAAGCTGTCGCACGCGGTCATGCCGATGCCGCCCAGCACCATGCGCGAGGCAAAATTGTTGGCGCGCGCCACCGCGATAATGCGCGGGAGCCCAGCGTCATCATGACCGAAGCGCAGCACGGCGCCGGCCGCTTCCCGCGCGAGGCCCCTGCCTTGCGCCTCCGGCCATAACGCAAAGCGCAAGGCGACGCCGCGGCCATCGGGACGCCGCTCCAGTCCGGCAATTCCGGCGAAACCTGTCACCCGGCGGCCGGTGCGTGGCAACTCGCTGCCGGCCTCCCGGATGGTCCAGATACCAAAGCCTTCGGCACCCCAGGCAATGACGTCGCGCGCCAGTTCTTCCTGGGTTTGCGAGGGTGTGCGCACGCCGCCCAGCATGACCGCGAACACGCGCGGATCGGCCTTGATGCCGATCAGGTCCGGCAGATCCGCCCCACTGACCGGCGTCAGCACCAGCCGCGCCGTACGCAGGCTCCAGCGCGGGTTCATGGCACGAGCGCCGGCGCAGCGCCGGCGCAGTACGGATCAGGTGCGGTAGCTGGCGTCGCTGCTGTCGAGTTGGCGAAGATACGCGGGCCATTCAGCCGATGCCCGCCCCCTGTCATGCTGTTCGTACTGGGCCGCGACATGCTCGCAGATATGTGGCGGCACTTCCGACAGTTCGGCGCCGGTGGCCTCCATCATGAGCTGAATGCGCGCGGCGCGGACGAATTGCTTCATCAGGCTGAACGCCTCGCGCGCGGTGACCCCGACCGTGGTGATGCCGTGATGCCGCATGACCAGCGCGCGGTTCTTGCCCAGCGCGGCGGTGATGCGCTCGCGTTCGTCGAAGTTGTCGGTGATGCCTTCGTATTCGTGGTAGCCGACGCGATTGTAGAAGCGCATGGCGTCCTGCGACAGCGGCCGCAGCCCGTGCTTCAGGCCGGACAGCGCGACACCTTCGTCCGGATGCACATGCACAGAGCATTGCACGTCCGGCCGGGCGCGCAGCACGCCGCTGTGCAGGGTGAAGCCGGGGCGGTTGACGCCGGAGCGCTCGTCGAGGTCGGCGTCCATGCTGACCTCGACCAGATTGGACGCGGTCACCTCGGTGTAGAGCAATTCGTGGCGCTTGATGAAGAAGTGGCGCGGGTTGGAGGGCGCGCGCATGGCGGCATGGTTGAAGATCACGTCGCCCCAGCCGTGACTTGCCAGCAGGCGATAGACCGCGGCGAGATCGACGCGCGCCTGCCAGTCAGCGTCGGTGGCGGTCGTCGTGGCTGTCTCGATATCCATCGGCTGGGGCCCTCCCGTTGGCGATTGGAGGATGGTGTAGCGGGAACCAGGGAAGGTGAAAACCTCTGCCGCCGTCGGCAGAAGAGGCATGCCCCCGGGCGCTTGACCCGAGGGTCGAGACGCGAAGCGGCGAGGGTGAGGGTGATCGGGCCGGCACACACTGCCGCTCCTTCGTCCCCCACGTTCACGCCGTTGCGCCATCGCCCCGACAACCGATAAACTGCCACCATGGCAATGCGCTTTCACGATCGGCACGAGTGGATCGACTACTTGAAGGCCTGCGAGATGGCCCGGCGGATCGTGGCCGCCCCATCGATGGTCGTCGATGCTCAACGGTTTGTCGCAACGCGAATGCTGCCCGATCCGCACCAGCGCGACTACGCCTTGATGTGGCAGGATTTGCTGTCGAGGCCGCCGGCGGAAATCGCTGCGGCGTTGATCGAGGACAGTCCGCGGGGCCAGTTGCTACGGGAAACCGCACCGGTATTCGGCAAGGGGCTGACTTCGCGTGACGTCGCTGAGTTGATAGCGCACGCGCATGCTCCGGCGCTCTGAGATCGACCATATCCTGCGTGCTGCCGCCTCGCTGTCAGGCCACGCGCGGTTCGTCATGGTTGGTACCGGCGCGGTTATCGCCACTGCCAGGCACATTCCGGTCGCCATGATGCTGACCGAAGAGATCGACATCTACGTCGAGGAAGCGTCCGACCCCGACTTGATCTCCGACCTGATCGATGCCTCGATTGGTCGATACTCGCAGTTCCACAAGACATTCGGCTACTACGGCGACGGAGTCAGTTCGCGCACGGCGGTCATGCCATTGGACTGGCGCAGCCGCGCCGTGGAGTATGCCACTCTGGACGGCCTCGCCACCGCCCTGTGTCCCAGTGCCGAGGACATCGCCATCGCCAAACTCTGCGCTTGGCGCGGGAAGGATCAGGCGTGGCTGCGCGAGGCGTTCCGTTCCGGCGTCGCGAAGGCGGACGAGGTATCGGCGCTGCTCCGCGGCGAAATGCCAGAAGCGGCGCCTGCGCCGGACGAATTGGCGCGGCGTATCGGGGTCGCGACGGCACCCGGATAGAGGGTCCCCTCCCGCGAAGTCGGAGGGTTTTGGTTTCTTCTTAGCTAACATGTCAGCACCCGATTTGTCACCCGGTTTCCCTGGCCTGCCGTGAATGGACTATGCCGCAAATGGACTATTGATTGGATCACTGATCGTTGTTATCGTAATGAGCCGCACGTACAAGAAATGATAGCGTCTCATAGAACTTGACTTTGGAGGGAGGGGACTTGCGTGTTCCAAATAATAAGACCTGGCCGTTGTGGGCCGTTGGTTTGGCTCGCGGTCATTCTTTGTGCCGCGTGCTCGCCGGGACTAAAGCCGTCGACCAACGTCCCATTCGATCCTGTGTTCAGGAAAGACGTCAGTCGGACCGACCTGCTGCCCGTACTGTTTTTCCCGACGACCCTATTGAGGCCGTCTATGATCAGAGTCCGGCGTTACAAAATGTTCCGACGGGCGGAGGCCTCGCGGACATGGTCGTCTCTGCCGTCTTCAACCTCGGGATCAACGCTATAAACGCGTCAGTCGCCGAAGAAAGGAAAAGCGCGGCGTATCAGGCTGCACTGCCCGTCATACAACAGGTATCTCAATATGATCTGAAGCTCGACATGGCGCATACCTTGACGTCCGAATTGAAAGGCGTGCAGTGGATGAGGCTTACCACCCCCGTCGCTATCTCCCGGAAGACGATCGGGGAGAAGGAGAAGAGCGATCTGAGCAAGTTCGCCAACTATCCGGTCTTCCTGGCATCGATGCTTCCCACTGACCGCCCTGAGCGCTTCTACCTGACAACTTCCTTCGTGCAGAGGGTCCAGAACAATTACGCGCTTGCCACGCGTACCCAACTCATGTCGAAAGATGATGGCGTCGTGATTTATCGGCGCGATTCCCTGTTCATCTGCCCCGGAACCCCCAGCCAGGATTGGGTGGCCTGGTGGACCGCGGACGGAGGCCAGCGGCTGCGAACCGCCTACTCGAAAGGCCTTCGTGCTGCGGCCGAGATGGTTGCGATGGACCTTGGTGCCCGCGCCGCCCTCGACGACAATATTGAAGTCAAGCCGAACGAGATCGGAATGCTGGTCGCGCAGTGCGCAAAGGAGTGGTGGAAATGAGGGTGTTTTCCAATGATTCGCGCAGCGGCCGCGATTTCTCCCCACTCGGCCAGTTCCTCCTCGTTCTGGCATGTGCGTTGCTTGGTGCCTGTTCGGTTGCTCCAGATGGCGCAGATGTGGCCGAACAGGTTGGCATCACAAAAGCGCATCTCCGCGTCAGCAAGGTCGAGGAGCCCATCGTCGATCCCGGTAATGTCCTGATCGGCGGACCAACGCTGGAGGCTCAGAAAATCGATATGCAGATGTACCAGGATGCACTCTTTACGGCCCTGAAGGCCTTGGCTGCCGATTCCGCCGGGAGTTGCTCTGACTGTCCTATATTGAGCAGCCGCATTCTTGCAATAGTAGATCGGCCCGAGACTTTTCCTTCCCGCACTGAACTGACCGTACTGTTCAAGCTGTCGTCACTAAGCCACGTCGATGACCCGTTTTGGTGGAAGGTCATTACCAGAAAGGGAAGCAGTATCGCCTTTGCCGGTGTCATGCGGGTCCGCCATGCCCGCGAGGACTTCTTACGCAGGTCCTGCAGGAGTTTGTAAACGACTTGCCGCCTGAGGCCCATTCGCGCAGCCAAGCGTCAAGCGACCGGGCGAATGGAGGATGATATGATAATGCCCCGCATACTGGCGGCGGCCGCCATGATTGCTGGCGCCGCGTTTCTTGGAACGGTGACATCGGCACATGCCGACGTCCGGTGGTGGCGCGGCGGTCCGGGGCCCAAACTGGACCTGCCTGGAACCCTGAAGTTGTGCGCAGTACCTGCCGACAACGGCCGCCGGCGTTGACCGCGTCGGCTGTGCAATCACCGCTGTGCTGGCAGGACGCACAGCCTTGGCGCGCGACCGCTTCCTGCTTGTCACTGACGCGGATGCGCGCGCTTGTATCGGAGACCCAGCCGGCGCTGCAGCGAACGCGTCGCCGATGCTAAGGCTGATGGCAGCATATTGCACAGCCAAGGTTGGAAGTTTTGCGGATAGCCGGCGATCGCTGGAGATAACGCAGCCGCTGGTTAGCGACGCCGACACGGTATTGCGCTTCGAAGCGTTCCGAACAGCAATATTGGCCCAAGCTACGAACGGCGACGGAGACGCCGACCATGCTATTAGCCTGATCAGACAGCATCCTCTGTTTGGTCGGTCCGACATACTGAAAGCGGAGCTGTTTGAGATTTACGTCGAAGATGAGCGATGGAACGAGCTATTGGCGTGGTGGAACGATACCGCACCTGGTCCGTTCGATGACCAGTCGCTGCGGGCAATCTGTGAAGCAGAGATCGATCTGATCCGAGGATCCGCCGCCGCCGCGCAGCACGTGCTCGAGGCGGTGCCGATCAAAGCTTCGCAGGATGGCGCAAAGTCGCTGGAGGTGGCGCGCTACCGTGTCGCACATCGAAACGGTGCCGAAAGCAGCACTGCAGCTCAATCGTCCAACGGGCGCATGAGCGATACAATGATTGCTACCCCTAACAGTATCACTACTCAGACCATGTCGCAACTCAGCCTGCCGTTCATCAGCGCGCGCGGGGTCAATTTCAATATCGACAAGGACAAACTTAACCGCCCCGGTGATGCTTTGCCAGTCGGCTTCTTCTACTGAGGGGGCGCGAGAAGTAGTAACGCTGAGAGCAACGAGAGCACAGTAATGACAGGCTGTTCCCGCCGCGCGGTTCCGCGACTGATCAAACTTGCCGCGCTTCTGTTGCCGATTGCGCTTTCGGCATGCACCGTGAGCCCTGCCGTGCTGTCCGGGGGCGGTGCCGTCACAGGCGTTGGCGCGCAGAGCGTCGAAACCCAAGGCAGTGTGGTCCAACTCAGGACTCCCCCGGCCGTGTCGCCAACTGATCGCTACGCGCGGCCTGGACCGCGGGAAGAACTCATCGCCTATTCGCTGAAAGCAGCGACAACCGCCTTATCGAACGACGCCGAGGTGAACCGCGGAGCCCGTTCTCAGGCCGAGTTGTGGCAGGTGGGCGGAATCAACGCGATTTTAGGGGCAATCATCGATCCTGCTACGGAGGACGTAATCATCGTTGGCCGCCAAGATCCGAAGCTGCCAGCCCTGACACTGGATGAACTTATTACGGTTCTGCGCGCAGCCTTCATTGTCCATAGAGCACCATTCATCAGCATCGACCCTCCTCAACAGAAGGCGTTGCTCGACGACGGCTCCACAGTTGTCCAGACGATCGGCCCCGCCCGGCGAGATCCAACCATTCCGGCTTTCCAGACCGTCCGGACGGACGGAGGTGTAGTTGACACCCAAGTCGGTGCCAACATGATAGACGCGGACTTCCGCATGAAGCTTATCATGCTGGGCCTATTGCAGTCGGGGGTGCCAGAGGTCGATGCTGCCGCCAGCGACCTGAGCATTACGAGCAGTGTCGTGCTACAGCTTGAGTTGCAGGACCGGTTTGAGTTCTATCCTGATGCAAACGGAATTCTATGTCGATCGACTCTTTGTTGTTCTTGCCGGCGGCGGCTTGCTCGCCGTAAAGACCGAGCGAGAGCGAGGAGCAGCCGAGCTTGCGTGGGCCGAACGCAGGTTCGCTGGAGAGTTGTCGGCACATACCAGGGAACTTGCGATTTATCAGTCGACCATTGGCAGCGTTTACATCTATAGCCAACTCTACGCGATGGCCGTTGGGCTCGATGCGGCGAACGCGGTGTCCTACGTAGTACCGCTGCTCAACCGCCGCACGCCCGCACGGGTCCGGACCGCTTCGCAGATTTCCGAGATCATGGTTGCGCGCTCGCTGGTGCAGGTTAGCAAGCACAACGAACTCATGAAATCGCTTGCATGGATGACGCAAATCCCTGCCAATTTTCTTACGATACTCCACGGCGGAGGCGTCACCCTAGACGGCTACGGCGTTGCTTCGGCACTTCGGCAAGACGGGTTGAGCGTGCGGTCCGCCATCTTGCAATCGAGACCTGAAAGTACGACGATTTCGTGGACCTATGATGGCAAGGACATTGCCAAAGCCAACGCGAAGAACATCGGTGATCTGATAGGGATTTCCGATGTCTCAGCCGAATTGCAGAGACTTCGAGCAGCCGTCGCGAGCGGCTTGGATGAGACCGTGATGGGGCTGGCTGACCGGATATTCCGCACGACGCCACAAGATTCCGCCATCCAGGAGGCGGAAAGTGCGGTTGCGCTGACCGCTATTTTTGACGACCGCGAATCCGACGCCGTGCGGCTCCTCAACGACAGTCCCCCGGCGGTACGCGGCCGGAACGACACCCGGAGTTTGGTTGCGTTGCTGACCGCTGTGGCAACTTCCGCCGACAGAGATGTAACCGACGCGGCGGCCGTAACCGTTCCGGATCCTCCCAGCGGCTTTGGCTTGATATGGGCGATGGCGTTGAACAAAATCGGACAAACTGCCAAGGCATGCTCGGTCACCCGGGACACCGTCCCGCAATTGGTCAACTTCAACATCATTTATCTTGCACTCGAGTGCGCCGACCAGCGCGGCGACGCCGTCGCGCTCGCCCGTAATCTTGGCATGGCAGAGCAACTTGGGTTGCACGTGTTCGCCGCCAGCTACTATCGCGCGGAGGTTGAGCGATTATCCGGCCGGACGACGACGGCGGTCACCTGGTACTACTCCTTCCTCGGCGAGGCGCTGAACTCCGACGATGAACGGGTAAGGCGCGCGCAGACTTTTGTTGCCGACAGGTCCAATCGCGCCAATGCGTTCGATGTGCCCCAAGGGTTTGGTGTTGTGGTTTTGCTCCGCAGCGGGCAGTGGCTCGGTAGCGCAAATGGCCGGCTGGTCACGTCCGAATCGGTATTAGGGTCTTTGGAAGACTCGGGCCCGGCCAATTCCTCGTCATACCGCTTCGGCCCGGTCCGACCACTCTGAGGCTGCTCGGAAGCCTGGCGATAAGCCTTCATAAGGATATCAGTTTGGACGTGAAGGCCGGCCAGCTGGTTGTGTTCGACTTGGAGACGCTCAGCACCTCCGTCGCCGTAGGCGTAGGAGCCGTTAGTGGCATACAATCGGCGCTGTCCTGCGCACAAACCGTATCAGGCAATTCCCCGACGGCCTCGGGTGCACAACTGGTCCACATCGCTCTGGGTTGCCTTGCTGTCGGTGCCGTGAAGGGTGCGCTCGATTGGGAACAGCAGAAGATCCTCGAGCGGCACGACGACTTTCTCATCGGTCCGCAATTGGATGCAAAGCCGGTGATTGACGAAACTTGGCGTCAGACAATCGAGTCGATGCAGCCGCCCAGCCCGTGGGGCAGATCTTCACCGTAGCATGAACCGTCTCCCAGGCGTGCTGCGCTTTTGAGCGTCAGCCAGCGCGTTCCGTGACCAACCCCGTCATGGAATTTAGTAACCGAGCGGAGCGGTGAGTGGCGCCGAACTTGGCATCATGGCCGTCCAGTCATTGCCACGGGCGAGGATTAGGTGCAACGCCCAGCATATGCGAGATCCTAATATGAGCCAAATCGGCCAACGTTCCGTCATGGTGGGCGAAGGCCTGCAATCCACGACTTCGTAGCACGCTGCAGGAAAAAGTCGTGGATGCCAACCTTCGTCGGCATGACATTGAGGTTGTCGGCTAACTCTCGTTCGGCGTTTCACCGCATCAGCGGCCGGTACTTGATCCGGTGCGGCTCGGTCGCCTGCGCACCCAGCCGGCGCCGTTTATCCTCCTCATACGCCTCGAAGTTGCCCTCGAACCACTCCACGTGGCTGTCGCCTTCGAACGCCAGGATGTGCGTCGCCAACCGGTCCAGGAACCACCGGTCGTGGCTTATGATCACCGCGCAGCCGGCGAACTCGGTCAGCGCGTCCTCCAGTGCCCGCAGCGTATCGACGTCCAGGTCGTTGGTCGGCTCGTCGAGCAGGATGACGTTGTGTTCGCGCTTCAGCATTTTCGCGAGGTGGACGCGGTTACGCTCGCCACCCGACAGGATGCCGACCTTCTTCTGCTGGTCCGAGCCTTTGAAGTTGAACGCTCCGACATAGGCGCGCGACTGCACCCCGCGCTTGCCGAGATAGATCACGTCCTCGCCGCCGCTGATCTCCTGCCAGACCGTGTTGTCCGGGTTCAGGCTGTCGCGCGACTGATCGACGTAACCCAACTGCACCGTCTCGCCGACCCGCAACGCGCCGCTGTCCGGCTTGTCCTGGCCGATGATCATGCGGAACAGCGTCGTCTTGCCGGCGCCATTCGGACCGATCACGCCGACGATGCCGCCGGGCGGCAGCTTGAAGTTCAGGCCCTCGATCAGTTCGGTATCGCCGTAGCCTTTGCACAGGCCCTCGGCCTCG
Source organism: uncultured Alphaproteobacteria bacterium (assembly GCA_963762885.1). Classification (GTDB taxonomy): domain Bacteria; phylum Pseudomonadota; class Alphaproteobacteria; order Acetobacterales; family Acetobacteraceae; genus JASHVB01. The sequence goes on along the minus strand of CAVXNH010000070.1, from coordinate 56,121 downwards.
ATCACGATATTGCCCAGCCGCGGCCCCGGCGGAATGACGATCTCCGCCACGCCGGTCGCCTGTTCCTGCGACTTCGCCAGCAGCTCCTCATACCGCTTGATACGCGCCTGATTCTTTGCCTGCCTCGCCCGCGGCGACGCCCCGATCCACTCCTGCTCCATGGCCAAGGCGCGCTGGCGGGCGCTTTCCTCCTTCTCCTCCTGCTGCAGCCGCTTGCGCTTCTGGGTCAGCCAGGAGGTGTAGTTGCCCTCGAACGGATAGCCGCGGCCGCGCTCAATCTCGAGGATCCAGTTGGTGACGTTCTCCAGGAAGTAGCGATCGTGGGTGACCACCATCACCGTGCCGGCGTAGTCGTGCAGCGTATGCTCCAGCCAGGCGACGCTCTCGGCATCCAGGTGGTTGGTCGGCTCGTCCAGCAGCAGCAGGTCGGGCTTTTCCAGCAGAAGCTTGCAGAGCGCGACGCGGCGGCGCTCGCCACCTGACAGTGTGGCGACGGACGCGTCGGCCGGCGGGCAGCGCAGCGCGTCCAGCGCGATATCGACGCGGCGGTCGAGTTCCCAGCCGTCCTCGGCGTCGATCTTCTCCTGCAGGTCGGCCTGTTCCGCCAGCAGGGTGTTCATTTCGTCGTCGCTCATCGGTTCGGCGAATTTCATGGAGATTTCGTTGAACCGGTCGAGCGCGGCCTTCAGGCTGGCGAACGCCGCCTCGACGTTCTGGCCGACGGTCTTGGTGGGGTCGAGCTGCGGCTCCTGCGACAGGTAGCCGACGGTTGCGCCGGGCGCCGCCCAGGCCTCGCCGCCGAACTCCGTCTCGATCCCGGCCATGATCTTCAGCAGCGTGGACTTGCCGGCGCCGTTGACGCCCAGCACGCCGATCTTCACGCCGGGGAGGAAGGAGAGGGTGATGCCCTTGAACACCTCCCGCCCGCCTGGGAAGGCCTTGGTCAAATCCTTCATCACATAGACGTACTGATAGCTTGCCATGATCCCCTGAGCTCCGAATGCGTGCGGGTTCTAGATCATGTGGGGGCGCATGGAAAACAACCAGCGGGGCGCCAGTGGCCGCGAGCGAAGCGGCTTCGGCGGGCTGGACCGGGTAGGGTTCGGCGCTGAGGCCGATTGCTCTCACGGCAACCGGCGCTGGCGGTTTGGGTCAGGCGCGGCGGGAACGCCGCCGCGTCCACGCGAGGCCACCCAGCCCAGCCGCCAGGACGGCGAGAGTGCCCGGCTCGGGCAGGCTGTCGAACTGCAGTTCAATGTTAGTGCTATTGATGATCTCGGAGACAATCAGACTGCCATCGTCGCACGACCATTTTTTCACGCCATCCTGTACTGCAGGGTATTCCTTCGAACTCCAGCGATGTGAAGCCGGCACCGGCGGCCAACGTCTTGAAATCGAGGATATCGTACATTCCGCTGGTGCCGAGTCCGAACGTAAAGTTATTGATAAGGCTCACGTCCAGGACGCTGCCAGCGTCGAGCGTCGCCAGGTTGGGGACCTTCAGGTTGCCGAAGATCCCTCCCGCTACGATGCTGCCGATCTGGATGTTCAAAGCGGCGCCTGACATCTGTGTGTAATCGTGGTCAAGCATCAGGCTGCCTCCTGAGTCGCCCGGCTGGACCGTCCCGGAATTCGTGACGTCGTGGCTGGTACCCTTCACGGTCCCGGTTCCCTCGAGCGTCCCACCAGCATTGACGGTGATCGACGACGTCACCGAGCCATCCAGCGTCAACGTCGCCCCGCTGTCGATAGTCGTGACACCATTGTAGCTATCTGTCCCCGACAGAATCTCCTTGCCACTCTAAATCGTCAGAGCGCTGCCGGTTGTACTTCCGGTGATATTTCCTGCGAACGTGCCCGACGCGGCTGACAAGGTCAGCGAACCGGTCGAGCCCAGGCTGACAATGCCGTTGCTATTGCCCGACAAGGTCGTAATGATAGTGCCGCCGGTGTCCGCCGCGAGGTCCAACGTGTCGTTAACGACCACACCTGACGATTTGGCGATGCTTCCCGACCCGGAGAGCTTCAGCGTACCGCTGGTGATTGTTGTGATACCGGTATAGGTGTTCACGCCTGTCAGGGTTTCGGTGCCAGAGGTTGAGTTCAGTGTCAGACCACCGGTGCCGCTGCTGCCGTTTTGGATGACGCCGGAGAATGTGTCAGACACCTTGGTCAGTGTCAGCGTCTGGCCGCCCAGCGTCACCGTGCCCGAGCCGGACAGACTGGTGATGCTGGCACCAAGGGTGGTTCCGGAAATGTCGAACGTACCATTGTTGGTAACACCGTTCGAATCGACGATGCTACCCGACCCAGAAAGCAGGAGAGATGCGCCGGTGTCGATCGTGGTGCCTGCGGTGTAGGTGTTGTTGCCGGTGAAAGTTACCCAACCAGCGGTACTGCTTGGGTTCTCTATGGTGAGGGCACCATTACCCGTTGCAGCATTTGTGAAATTACCCTCAAAGGTGTTTTTGTTGCCGTTTTGATTGATCGTATTGGCGGCACTCGCCCCCTTCAGCGTGAAGTTCTGCAAGAATGACTGATTGTTGGTGTCCATGACCAGCGTGCCACCATTAAACGTGATCGGGCTCGACCCGAGCGTGCTGGCATTGCAGGTGGTCGTGATTGTCGTACAAGTCACTGCCCGCGCCGTAGGCGCGACGAGGGCGCTGACAATAGCAGCAACGGACAACAAGCGCGCGATTCGGGCGAAATTCATCAGCATCACTCGCGTTATGGTTGCATTGTCCGAATTGATTCGAAGCAGAAAATACCAGATCCTCCGCAGTGGGACAAGCGTCGGTTCAACGCAGCACATATTTTCTGGCGGTCGGCTGAATTGCGCAATGCATTGGGTCTGAGTTTGTTTGGTCCGATCGTGTAGCCAGGAGTAACTGGCGGCAACTTACGACCCAGTTACGACTCTGCTCAAATTCCCCAGCCAATCTGCAACAGAATGCCCTGACCGCCGTGTAGCAGACCGGCGGTCGCTCAATACCAATGATGCTGCTGCCAGAATGCCACCGCGTTGTCGGCGGTGCCGTAGCGGGCACGGATGTAGCGGATGCCGCCCTGCGCTTCCTCGACCGCATTCCCGAATGAGGCGGTGCCCTGCGGGTTGTAATGGTAGTTCGCCGCGGTGAACTGGTACAGGCCGCGGGCCGAGTGCACCGGGCTTTGCGCATCGACCTTGCCGCCGGATTCCTGGCTCATGATGAAAGTCAGGCCAGGTTGCCAGGACGCTGGCACACCCTCCAGCGTCATGGCCTTGCCCAGGGCGTCGATCGATGCGGCGGGCGCGGTGGCGGAGGGCCTTGCCGGCGCGGTCATCGGGACACGTGCCGTGGCGTGGTGCACGGCGCCCTGGAACCGGCCGGTGGCGACCTCGCCCTGCAAAGCCCGCAGCAGCGCCTGCTGGAAGCTGGCAGGCACTTGCGTGTGGGTGTGGGCATGGCGATGCGTCCGGTGCCCAGCGGTGTCCGCCGAAACGCCGTCCGCTGCCTGTCCCAGGTGGACCGCATCGGCCATCCGGAAAGACTTAGCGCGCGATCCTTGCCAAATGATGAAGACTGGTGCGCCCGGCAGGACTTAAACCTGCAACCAGACGGTTATGAGGCGCTCCCTACGGCAAGACATGAGACGACACGGGGCGACAAGACGTCGCGGGGCGGGGCAGAAATCCTTGTATTTCTGCGGATTTGATCCGACACGGCGCGGCACTGAGCAACATGGCGAGACGCTAAATTGTGTTGCCCCAACGTTGCCCCGGCGCGGAGCGGCTTGTCATGGCGAAAACGAATCTGACCGATCGGTTCATCGCGTCACCTGCGCGGGTACCGGCGATAGGTCGCAAGGACTACCAGGACGCGAATGTGCCCGGCCTGGCACTGCGTGTGACGTCCGGGGGCCCCAAGATCGCTGAGGCCCGCGAGCGAGCGGAGGCGCTGCGGCGGCAGACCAATACCTTCGGGGCGGTGGCGACCCAGTTTCTTGAGAGAGCGGTCAAGGGGCCAGCCTACGTGGAACTGGAACGACAGGCCAAGGAGCGGTGCACGACCGACCGGCGGCTCACCCCCAAGGCAGCTTTCGCCATGGCCTGCGCCGACCCGGTCAACAAGACTCTGGTGCAGCGCATGAAAGGCGAGGGCATCGTCAAAAAGGACGAGGCGATCCGGGCCATCCAGGCCCACTTTATGAACCGATGGGGCAACCGGCCGATCAAGGATATACTGGCGGAGGAGGTCGCTGCAGCGATCCGCACGATCGTCCGGCGGGGGGCGCCCTATGAGGCTCATAACCGGTTGGGCCACCTGCGCCGGCTGTTCAATTGGGCGATCGGAACGCGCGATTTCGGCATCACGGAATCACCGGTTGAGCGGCTGAGCCCCAAGGACCTTATCGGCAAGCGCGAGGCCCGAGAGCGGATCTTGTTCGACAAGGAACTCGTCGCGATCTGGGAGGCCACAGGCGGCAGGGTGGACGCTGGTGGCATCGCCGAAGCTCGGAGCCGTGACCCGAATTGGCTCAAAGCTGTCGAGACGCAGCCGATTGGATATCCATACGGCCCCCTGTTCCGCCTGCTGATCCTAACCGGCCAGCGGGAGCGCGAAGTCGCGGACATGGCGTGGTCAGAGATCGACTTTAACCGTGCATTATGGACCATTCCGGCAAGTCGCGTGAAGGGCGCCCGCGCCCATGAGGTGCCGTTGGCCCCCGATGCTCTGGCGCTGCTGCAATCGCTGCCGCGGTTCACGGCAGGCGATTACGTGTACACCACGACGGACGGGGCAAAACCCGTCAATTCTTTCAGCCAGGCGAAGCAACGCCTGGACAAGCTGTCCGGTGTGGCCGGTTACGTGCTGCACGACATTCGTAGCACGGTGCGGACGCATTTGAGCGCCCTGCCGGTGCAGAACCTGGTGCGGGAGTTGGTGATCGCACACGTCAAGCCGGGGCTGCACAAGGTCTATGATCGGCACTCGTTCCAGGATGAGAAGCGGGAGTGCCTGACGTTGTAGGAGGCGCGGCTGCGCGGCTGCGCGGCATTGTGGCGCCGAGTCCGCCGGCAGAGGTTGTTCTGTTGCGGCGCCAACCATAGGCGCGCTGCAATGCCCCGCCCGCGGATCCTGTCAATTATGCTGCCCGTCAGCGCCATCTGACCGTGCCACCCGGCCAAATGGCCGCCCAAGGCAGGTAGCGATAACCCTGCCCGGAGCCAAGGCACAGCGGGCGCGCTTGGCCACAATCCAGGGCGGACGATGCTAAGACAGTCGGGGGAACGATATGACGCCGTTTCCTCTCTCGCTATCCTGCGGTTGCGACACTGGATGGGGAGCACATGCGTGTCGGGCACCCGCCATGCCGAACAGCCGATGCCGGATGCACGGCGGTAAGAGCACGGGGCCACGGACGGCGGAGGGCCTGGAACGAATGCGCGGGGCGAAGACCAAGCATGCCTTGCACACGGCCGAAACCGTCCAACTCATGCGTGCGGTTCGGTGGCTTCAGCGAGTTGCGCGGCGGATGGTGAACGAGATGTAGCCAGCCTCACCACGGCAGCCAAATCGCTTGCCGTGAACCGTCGGAATCGACCCATAGCGGACCTACAGCCGACGCTATCTGAACGGCTGATTGGCACGGTCGGTCAGGTCACGGGGTGCCTTGGGCCTGCGCAATCACCGCCGTAATGTTGATGTCCGACACCAGCAGGATGATTTGCTCTCCGGCATGCCCTTCGAGCGTTTCAAGTGCCGCCTTGCCCGACCGTGCGAAATCGAGGACGTACAACCCCTGTCGCACCTCGCGGCGGAACTGCTGGCGGAACAGCGTCTCCGCATGATCTTGGTGCTTGGTCTGGTGATGGAAAAGCTGGACCGTTTTCGTAGATTCACGCAGGTGCAGCGAACAATCTGGGATGTTCCGGAGAGACGTCCAATCGTAACTCAGTGACCCATAGCCTTCTTCATGTCCTGATCGATCCAGATTCGGGCATAAACCGGACCCGGCCGGACCGCGCTGCCGGCCAGTCCAGCGCCATAGTTCCGCACCCAGGGCCACCAGGCGGTATAAGCGTACGGTGTCGGCAGCCAGATATACGGCGCCTTGTCGAGAATATCGCGGGTGAGTTCGCGCACGATCGCCTGGCGCTTGTTCAGGTCCGGCTCGTCGTACGCGTCCTCCACCCGCTGGTCGAATTCCGGATCCGACCAGCCCGACGCATTCCGCTGCTGACCGGTCGTGAAGCCGTCGCGGATGCTCGTCACCGGGTTCGTGTGGGAGCTGTTCAGCAAATAACTGGCCGTCGTCGTCCGCGCTGTCATGGCACTGACGAACGCAGCGTATTCCATCGGCTGGATTTCGACTTTGACCCCGACCTGCTTGAGCCAGGCTGCCACCAGCGGCAGCAGACCCATATGGTCCGCATTGCAGGAGCAAACCATCACCTTGAAGCTGAAACCGTTCGGATAGCCGGCCTCGGCCAGCAGCTTCCTGGCCTGGTCAGGATTGTAGGTGAACAGCGCCTTCACCGAATCCGGCATCGTCTCGAGCGGCTCTGTAATATCCAGCAAAATTCGGGTGCTCTGGATAAGCGAACAGCGCGGCATTGCCTTTGTAATATGTAGCGATGATGTCCTGCTTGTTCACCGCCAGGTTAAGCGCGCGGCGGACCCGGATATCCTTCAGCGGGCCATCGACGTCGACCCGCAGGGCGAGGAATGTGCCATCGGTGGCCAGCCAGTGGCGCCATTGCAATTGCGGTGCGCTTTTCCGCAGCTCATCGGCGTTCTGCCAACTGATGCCCTCGAGAATATCGAGTTTGCCGGTGCGCAGCGCGGCATCCCACGGTGCTTCAACCTTGATCGTGTGATAGACGATCTCGTCAACGAACGGCAGCTTGTAGACCGTTCCGCCGATCGCCTGCTTGTCCCAGTACACCGGGTTCTTGGTGAAGGTGTCGGTGTCCGGCACGAGATCGGCCAGCATGAAGGGGCCGCTGCCGTTGGCGTGCTGCCAATTCGTCATGCCGGCATCGAACACTTCCTTCGGGTAGATCGCCGATGAATCGCCCCAGAGCAACCCACGGGCCCACTGCGCATCGAACGATTTGAACGTAATGGCCACGGTGTGCGGATCAAGTGCCTCGATCTTTTCGATGTGGTCGCGATACTTGGCGTTCTTTTTCGCAGCTTTGCCCGAAGGCTGGAACGCAGCAACCACATCGGCGGCCACCAGCTCACGGGCGTGCATGATGCCGGGCTTGTCGGGGAACATCACGCCCTCGCGCAGTTTGATCTCGATGCGCAAGGGGTTTTGCCGCCACTCCCAGCTCTCCGCCAGTTCGCCGTGCAACAGATCCTCGGAGAGATACCCCGGAAACGAGGCCGCCTCTTCGCCGGCGTCGGGCTGGAATTTGGACGGATCGGCAGCGAATAATTGCTCATAGACGGCGCTGGTGTCATGGTTGACGTTCCAGTCCAGATCGCCCCCAGCCCAGGACAACGTCGACATCGGGCTGCGGATCATGCCGAGGTTCAGCGTGCCGCCATATTGCGGCTTCCCGCCACTGCCGGTCTCCGCGGCGCGCGGCGCGCAGCCGATCCAGGCGGCCAAAGTTGCAGCCAGCAACGTCAATCCGAAGCGTCTGAGACGCAGCATCGCCGACTCCCTCCGCCGCCTCGTCGCGGTTTTCGGTCTGCAATCACCATTGGCACCGTTGCTGCCGCCGGAGTCCGCGGATACGCGGACCGAGCCTTTCGCGCCCGGCCAGGAAGCGGATGAATGCTATGCGCGTGCCGATCGCAACGCAATTGCCATATCCGCCGACAGGCCAGCGTCACGTTGCAAGGGGCGCACCCAGACGAATTGCCCCGAAGTTTTGTCTATTCCCTATTGTGAATAAGTTTGGCAGCATGGTGGCCGCACGACAGTCAGGTGCTCGGATGGACGTAGCCGAATCGCTGATCTTGGACAACGAGCCATTCGAGGTCAGCCGTGCTGCGACATGGCTCGACGACCTCTTGGGCAATGCGGACCTGCCACCGCGGCTGATCGCCGAGTTGCAGGTTGTACTTGGCGAAGTGCTCAACAACATCCTGCTGCACGCCTACGCCGATCTGGAATCACACAAGATCGAACTTCGGGCGACGACCGATCACGTTGCTGTCACGCTGGAATTCGTCGATGACGGCATTCCCTTCGATCCGACCCAGCACACGCCGGTTCCCCGACAGGACGACGCGGACATTCGGCCGGGCGGGCTTGGCCTGGTATTCGTCCGGCGCCTGGTGGACGAGATGGAGTATCAGCGCGTTGACGACCACAATCACCTGACAGTTCGCAAATTTGGCTCGCCCTAGCGCCCTGTACTGGAGGAATGGATGGAGATCATCGAATCCCGCGCCGGCCAGACCAGCGTCCTCGCACTCGCCGGCGCGCTGGATGCCGCGAGTGCGCCGGCCCTGTCGGTGCAGGCCATCGGTCTATGCGACAGCGGCGATCGTGCGATCCTGATCGACCTGGCGGAGGTGCCATATCTTACCAGCGCCGCGTTTCGCTCGTTCATCGCGATCAGGAAGCGTGCGGAACCCGCCGGTGTTGCGATGGTCATATGCGGGTTGAACGACCTGCTGAAGGACCTGTTCGAGGCCAGCGGATTGATGGGCGTCTTTCGCATCTATCCCGATCGCGCATCGGCCCTGGCGGCAATTGAACCGCAGCCGGCGCCCTGAAGTCTGACCCAACCACCGGCGCACAAACCGCGCCGAACCAACGGGGAAACCATGAGCGACCAGGTCCACGCATCGGGTACGATGGATTACTCGCAGGACCGGCGGATGCTCGGCATCGACACGCCGCTCGGCCCGGACCAGGCTTTGCTGATCAGCCTGGAGGGCGAGGACGTTCTCTCGCGCTGTTTCCATTATCGCGTCACCATCCAGACCCAACAATCCGACAATGCGGTCCAGTCGCTGCTTGGCATGCCGGTGACGCTGTGGCTGATGAACAACGATCCCGAGCGGCGGCGCCCGATCCATGGCCTGGTCCGCCGGCTGATCGGGCAAGGCTATACCCCGCAAGGCGCCCGGTTGTTTCAATTGGAGGTGGTGCCGCGCCTGTGGCTCCTGAGCTGCACGTCCGATTGCCGCATCTTCCAGAACCAGAGCATTCCCGACATCCTGCAGACGGTATTCACCGACCAGGGGCTGGCCGATGTCGAGTTCCGCATCGCGCGTGCGGATTATCCGTTGGTGGAATACTGCGTGCAGTTCCAGGAGACCGCGCTCGATTTCGTATCGCGCCTGATGGAGCATTTGGGCCTGTTCTTCTGGCATGAGCATGCTGCCGGCCGCCATCTTCTGGTGATCGCCGATCGCAACACCGCAGCCCCGATGTGCCAACCCGCGCAGCTACGAATCTCGGCCCTATCTGGCGAGGACGAGATTCAGAACCTGGACATCGATTGCACGTTCCGCCCTGGGCGATGGGCACTGAATGATTACGACTTCCAATCCCCCACCAAGATATTGCGGGTGGATGCGCCGACGACGCTGACCGTGGCCGGCATGATCAACCACGAGATGTATGAATATCCCGGGAAGTTCCTTGATCAGGATCTCGGCAGGCGGCTCAGCCGTCTGCGCATCGAACTGGAGGAAGCGCAGCAACGCCGCGTGTTCGGCACCGGCCGGTGCGTCGGTTTCGACCCCGGGCGCCGCTGCACCATCGATGACATGCGCGGCGGGCACCGCACCACCTACCTGCTGACCGAGGTGCGTCACCATGCCACCGCACCGGTGGCCGAAAGCGGCGGCACCGAGGCCCAGTACAGCAACGACTTTGTTGCCATACCGGCCGACCTGCCCTTCCGCCCTGAACGGCTTACGCCGAAGCCCGTCGTCAACAGCACACAAACGGCGGCCGTCGTCGGACCGGCTGGCGAAAACATCTATTGCGATGAGTATGGCCGCGTCCGCGTTCAGTTCCATTGGGATCGCCGCGGGCAACGCAACGAACATAGCTCCTGCTGGATGCGGGTGTCGCAGACCCGCGCGGGCTCGCATTACGGCAGCCTGGTGATCCCCCATGTCGGGCACGAGGTGGTGGTGGCGTTTCTGGAAGGCGATCCCGACCGGCCGCTGATCATCGGCTCCGTCCCCAACGAGCTGACCATGCCGCCGGTGGAGTTGCCGCGGGAAAAGCACAAGCTGGTGCAGCGCGATCACGGCAACAACCGGATCGTGATGCATGGCAGGTCGGGCCATGAATATCTGAATGTGATGTCGCCGCGCGCGATCAATCATTTCGCGGCCGGCAACACAGCGCGAGCGCTATCCTCCGGCGCCAGCACCAACACGCCGGCCGGCTCCGGCGGGTCCAGCGGTGGCTCCGGCACCACCAGCAGTACGGCCACCAATACCGACGGCACGCAATACTCGTTCAACGGCACCAACATGGGAAATGCCCTGAATTCCCCGGGTGGGGATTCGACCGGGCTATACGATCTCTGGGCGTACCTGGTACAACGTGGTCAACACCAACCCGGCACAGAAAATAGCGCCATCAGGCGATACCGATACGCTGACCAACATCGGCAATACCTCCGATGCGAACGCTTTCAGTACCGGCCGGGTGAATACCCTCAGCCTTGGCAACATGAATTCATGGAGCAACAGCGACATGTCGTCATGGGCGGCCGGCAATTCATATGCCGTTACGCTCGGCGACAGCACCGCCATCGTTGGCCAGATCGAGAAATTCCAGAAAAGCGAATCCATCGTCTATGGCAACAGCTTCTCGACGGTATGGGGCTTCGCCGAAGCGATGGTCATGGGCGCGAATACCAGCGGCACCCTGGGCGCATCGACAGCCCTTGTCGTGGGGCTGAATACTGCAATCAATGTCGGTGGTTTGGTGACGCTAAACGGCGCCCTGATGCTGACCGTCAACCTGGCCGGTTCATTAGCCTTCAACCTGGGTGCTTATGCGACGTTCAACATAGGACCGCAGCTCACCGTCAATATCGGTCCATCGTGGACGCGGGAAACCATCAAATTGGTCAATGCCGATGCGGAACTGACCGCGGCAACGACACACATCAGGACGATCGCCACCGAGCTTGGCAACCACAACATCAAAATCGTCTTGTAGGATGCGGTGGTTCGCGCATATCCGGTCATCGGCGTCCACACCATCGGCTTTCCCCTGAGGATCGCGAGCATCGGATATCGATCGTGAAAATCATCAAACCGATGGCGTTGGGTCTGCTGACAAGGCCGTTCGAATTCAAACGCGAATTCCGGCTCGGCGTGGCCGCGATCGCTTTCCTGCCGATTGGTGAAACCGCTGCCCTGCTCCCCGAAACCGCCCTTTGGCCGTTCCTGGCCGAGGAACTTCCGTCCGACCAGCCGTTGGACGCAGTCATTCCCAAGGCGCGGCCGGAGTTCCTGGCCGTGGCGCATTGCTTTGCCCCTAATGGGATCGCTGCGCCGCTGGTGCGCACCGGCATTCAACTCGGACCGCTGATCAAGATGCTCGACGTCCACGGCGAGCGCGAGGTCAATCAGCGGCTCGGCCACATCACCCAGCCGGTGCCGTTCACCCGGATGCCGATCGACTGGACCCGCACCTACGGCGGCCCTGGCTTCGCGGATAATCCGCTCGGCAAGGGGCTGTTGCCGGAGGGCAGGCCGGAAGATCGGATGATCCCAGCGCAGAACATCATCAATCCGAAGCTCAGCCGTGAGGGTGCGCGTACCCCCTCCGCCTATGGGCCGGTAGACCAGACCTGGCCCGTCCGCGCCAGGCTGGGCGGCACTTATGACGACGCCTGGTTGAAACAGGACTTTCCCGGCTTTGCCCGTGATATCGACTGGTCCTTCTTCAACACGGCGCAGCGCGATCAGTGGTTGCCGGAACCGCTCAAGGGTGATGAGACCTATGCGTTCAAACACCTGCACCCAACGCAGACGCTGCTGAAGGGCCGGCTCCCGGGGCTGGTGCCGCGCGTCTTCCTGGTTCGTAAAAACCAGGCGGATTTGTTCGAGGAAGTGCCACTCGCCTTGACCACCACGTGGTTCTTCCCGCATCGCGAGCGCCTCGTGCTGGTCTATCACGGCGTCGCGCATCTGGCAGAGGAGGACGGCTCCGACATCGCCCGCGCTGTGCTGGGCGCCGACCGCCTGGGTGCGCTGCGTCCGGCCGCAGATTTTCACGCGGTGATGGTGCAGCGCGCCGACACCAAGGACGGCGCGATGTATGCGTTGCGCGACGAACAACTCGCGCCCGCCGAATGGCTGCGCCCGGATCCCGCGCTGGCGATGCCCGACCCGGAGACGTCGCCGATGGCGCAAATCGCGGCCCGCGCCCGCAGGCGCGCCGAACGCGAGCGCGCCGCAGCGATCGAGAGTTTGAAAACCCAGGGCATCGATCCCGAAAAGCATGGCCCGCCGCCGCTGCCGCCGATGGAAGCCAGCCCGACGATGGAAGAGCTTCCCGCTTATGCCGCGCGCAAGCAGGCCGAAGCGGAGGCGCAAAAAGCCGCCGCCGAGGCGCAGATTACCGAGAAAAAGGCCGAGGTCGCCAAACAGCTCGCCGCCGCCGGCATGCCGGAAGAGGAAATTCAGCAGCGGCTCAACGCCAAGCCCAAGGGTCCGCCGGCTTTCAGCGCTGCGGCCATGCGCGCGGACATGCAGCAGCAGATCAACGCGATGCGGCTATTCGGCCAACCGACGCTGGAACTCGAAGCACAGCTAGCCTCGCCGGAGGTCGCCGCGCAACTGGACAAGGCCGAGGCGGCGGTTCGCGACAGCTACCGTCTCACCGCCCATCATCAGGATCCCGCCGACGCGGCGCCGGCGGAACGCAGTGCGGCAATTCGTAATCTGGTGACATCTGACACGGCCCAGGCGAGGGCGCTGTATGATCTGCATGGCGCCGATCTGTCCGGTCTCGATCTGTCCGGCATCGACCTGTCCGGCGTCTGCCTCGATGGCGCCAGGCTCGCCGGCACGTCGTTCGCGGGTGCGAAGCTTGTCAATGCGGTGCTGGCGCACGCGAACATGGCAGGTTGTGTGCTGGACAACGCCGATCTTACCGGCGCCTCACTGGGCAAGGCGCACCTGGCCGGAGCCAGTTTGCGTCAGGCGACGCTGAAGAACGCTGTGCTGGCCGGCGCCGATTTGACGAGTGCGACGCTTGCGGGTGCGGATCTGGAAGCCGCCGATCTGACCGACGTGATCGTCACAGGCGCCGATTTCAGCAACGTGCGAGCCAGCGCCATCCTGGCGATGAAGCTCTCGCTGCGCGAGTTACGCGCGCCCGGCATTCTGCTCGACAAGGCAAAATTTATCGAGTGCGATCTGGAAGGCGCGGACCTGACCGGCGCGTCGCTGGTGCGGGCGGTGTTCCTGCAATCGAACCTGGCCCGCGTTCGCTTCGCCGGGGCGAAGCTGGTCAAGGCAGTCTTCGTGCAGCAATGCTCGCTCGCCAGCGCCAACCTGTCCGGCGCCGACCTGACCGAAGCGAACTTGCGCGAAACCGAACTGCGCGGCGTGAATCTCGATGGTGCGATCCTCACCAGAGCCGATCTGTCCGGGGCGGATATGACGGGCGCGTATCTGCCCTATGCCCGTGCCGACGAAAGCCGCCTGATCGCCACCAACTTGCAATACGCCGATCTGCGCCTGGCCAATTTTGCGAATGCGGATATGGCTCGTGCCGATTTGCGTGGCGCCAAGATCACGGGAATTTCGGTATACGAGGCGAACCTGGCGCGCGTGAAGTTGGACGACGCCACCAGGCGCGGCGGCATGTTTCGGGTTCGGATGCGTTATCTGCCCCTCTATGAACCGCCCCAGGAGGCGCAGACTTGACCGCCGACGAACTCGCCAAACTGATCGATGACGGCGAGGCGGTCCGCGAGACCTCGTTCGCGGGCGCCGATCTCGCGGGCGGCGCGTATCTGGGCGCTATATTTGAAAAGGTCGATTTCCGCGGCGCCGATCTGCGCGGCGCCACGCTGACGGCCGCATCATTCATGGAATGCGACCTGACCGGAGCGCGGCTGGACCGTGCCATGCTGGATAGCGCCTCGTTCGTCACCTGCAAGCTGGAGCAAGCGAATTTCGCCGGCGCCCAGGCGGGCAAGGCCAAATTCGTCAAGAGCGACCTGACGGGTTCGCAATTTTCGAAAGCCGATCTCGCCTGGGCAAACATCGTGGACAGCGATCTCACCGGCGCAGTGTTCGCCGGCGTCGTGTTCGAGCGGACGTCTATCCTCGGCTGCACGACCGACGGAATTGATCTGTCGGGTTCCGCCTGGAACCGTGCGGCAATGCTGGACGCGGACCTGCGCAACGCCACACTGCAAGGCGCCACATTCTTTCGCAGCACGTTGATCGGGGCGAACCTTGCCGGGCGGTCACTGCCGGGCTTCAGCTTCGCCACCTGCCTGCTGAATGGCGCCGATTTGACCGGCTGCGACCTGACGGGCGCCGATTTCACGCAGTGCATGCTGAGCAATACCAAATTGTCGGGCGCGCGCCTCGCGGGTGCGAAACTGCCGCGCGCGGTCATGCGCGGCGCCGACCTGACACGCGCCGATCTGTCCGGCGCCGATCTGACCCAGGCGATCCTCGTGCAGGCCGATGCCACCGGCGCGGTGTTCGCGAATGCCCGGCTTTACCAATGCATCGCGACAAAGCTGATCGCCACCGAGGCGAACTTCGACGGCGCCGACCTGACCTACGCGGATCTCAGCCACGCCGTGCTGGACCGCGCCAGTCTGCAACAGGTCAAGCTCGGCCGTACGAACTTCCATGCGATCTCCGACAAGGATGCGCGCATCCCGTCACGCGCAGGCGCATTCGAAACCAACAAGGACCGCAGGACGGCGGAAACCTGGGGGGACAATCCACGTGCCTGAAGACCGGATGACAACGCCAAACCGATCACACATCCAGAGGCCACCGCTATGACAGCCATGCCGATCGTCGCGCCGTGCAATGCCTCGACCGAGGCACTGTCGCGTCCGGAAAACCTCGCATCGGTTCTTGCACCGCCGGTTGCGGCCGCCGGGATTGTTATCGCTTGCGACGGCCGGGATGCGCAGGTCGCGTGTAACGGCGGCTCCATCGCCGCCAGGGTCGCGTTCAGTTGCCTGGTGCGGCCCGAGCCCGGCGATCGTGTGCTGACCAGCAGGGAAGCGGACACGGTCTGGATCCTCGCCGTGTTGGACCGTCCCACCGACGCGCCGGCCCGCATGGTTGTCGAGGGCGATATCGCGATCACCTCTGCGCGCGGAAGCATCTCCCTGCTTTCGGCACAGGAGGTCACGATCGATGCCGGTATCCGGGCCCGCGTAACGGCGCAGGAGATCGACCTGCACGCCGGCGTCGCCCGATTCGTCATCGACGAACTGCAACAGATCGGCCGCCGCGCGAACCTGTACGTGGCAAAGATCCGCAGCGTCGGCGAGATGGTGGAGACCTTCGCCGAACATATTCTGACGCGCGCCAAACGCGGCACGCGGTTCATCGAGGAGAGCGACCAGCTTCGGGCCGGCAGCGTCGATCACCGCGCCGAGGGCACGCTGCAACTGCGGGCCAAGACTGCCTTCATAACCGCCGATACCGTGGTCCGCGTCGATGCCGACCAGATCCACATGGGCTGACGCAGGCAGAGGAGCACCGCGATGTTCGCAAACACGCAAATGATGGGCATGGACATGGCGTCTCCCGACGTCTGTCTGACCCCCGCGGGACCGGTCATGGTGCCGGTTCCCTATCCGAATATCGCCATGAGCCCGACGGCGATCCCGAGCCAGGAGATCGTCATGATCATGGCGATGCCGGCCCATAACCTCGCCACGATCACGCCGATGACCAACGGCGACAATGCCGGCGTGGGGACGGGCGTCGCCTCCGGAACGGTGATGGGTCCGTCCCGCCACGTCACCGCTTGCTTCACCGTCTTGTATGGCGGGATGCCGGCGACGCGGTTGACCTCGATGACGTTACAGAACTCCACCAATGCGCCGGGCGCCCGGGTGGTGCCGAGCCAAACGGTCGTGCTGCTGCTGGCGCCCTGAACCGGGGTCTGACCGGCGCGCCGCGTACTCGCCTTCAACCGCGCCGCAGGGCCAGGATCGTCACGTCGTCGGCCTGTTCCGCGCCCTGCCCAAAGGCGAACACGGTATCCGTCAGGCCGGCAACGAGCGAGGTCGCGTGCCGGTCTGCCAGCGCGCTCAAACAGGCCAGCGTCGAGGCGCCACCAAACATCCGGCCATCGACGTGCGTCATATCGGCCACGCCATCGGTGACGACGACCAGCGCGTCGCCGGCCGCGAGCTTCAGAGTGCCGACGCGGAATTTGGAATCGGCTTCGAAACCCAGTGGCACGTCTACCGCACACGCGAGTTGGAACGGCGAAGCCCCGACGGGCAGAACGTAGGGACGCACATGACCGGCGTTTACATATCGCAGGTCTCCGGTCGCGGTGTCCAACAAGCCGGTGAACAACGTTACGAAATTGCAGTCGGGATTGTTCTTGCACAGCTCCTCGTTGACGACCGTGGCGATCTCATCGGGTGCCGGGACCCGGCCCAGCAGGTGAACCAGCAGCAGCGTTGCGGCGCGCAACAGACTGCGTGCACGCGCCATGAACAGCGCCGCCGGCATGCCTTTTCCCGACACATCGCCTACTGCGATGCAGATCGTCTGGCTATCCACCTCGAAGCTGTCATAGAAATCGCCGCCAACTTCGCGGGCCGGATGCATCGACGCGTGAAGCTCGACCGGCACGACGCAGGTTGGAGACGGAAACGTGTCGGGCACCATGCTAAGTTGCTGCCGCCGTGCGTCGGCCAACTCACTGTCCACCCGATGCAAGTGCCGGCGCAGTTCGGTGAGGTCGCTGTAGACCGAGACGGTGCCGCCGCCGTAGGTCCGCTCGCTGATACGCACCCATCGGTCGCCGAACCGGCAGTCGATCGCTTGCGGCTGATTGTCGTTGCGATCAAGCATCACGGAACCGCCCTCGCCCGGTGTTGCGGCATCATTGTGCAGGACACGCGCGATCCAGGCCTCAGCGCGCGCGTCCGCGGGCGCGATCACACCGCGATCCAGCGCGGCACTCAGGATAGCGCGAAATGGTGTGCCGGGAGTCAAAAGCTCCGCGATGCCTGAGTACAGCTCGCGGTAGTACCAGTTGCACAGGACCAGGCAATGGTTCTGATCATACAGCGAGAATCCCTCGTTGATCAATTCGATCGCGTGCTGCAGCGTCTGCCGCTGGTGCTCTGCCTCTCTCTCCAGTTGCGCGCGTGTCAGCAGTCCTTCCCGAAGCATCAGCACGGCATTGCCCATTTCTCCCAACTCGGCGTGCACGGGCACCGGTGGTTCAAATTCGACATCGCCGGAGCTGATCCGGCGCACGGCGGCCACCAGGGCGCCCAGCGGCCGCAAAATGGATCGCAGGATCAGCACGGTCAGCATGACACCGAACAGGACCGACGATGCGATCACAAGCCACGATATCCGCCGCGCCGTGGCCTCGCTCTGCACCACGGCATCACGGGCGGCGCGTTCCTGCGTGGCGAGCACGGCCTCCGCCTGATCCAGTTGCTCTGTCGCATGGAAGGCGTGCGTTCGCGCCTGCCCGAACAGCGCGTTCCCGGCCGGACGATGATCAGCCGCGTAGGCATCCACCGCCTGGGCGGCATACTGGTCGAACGCGGCGGTCTCGGTCCCCAGGGCGGCGGCGGCGGTCGGATCGAAAGCCGCCAGCCTGGCGAGTTCTTGCGCCAGATGCTCGCGCGCCCTGATGGCATTCCGCTCGGATAGCGTCAGCAGCGACACCGCCAGGTCGGCGCGCCAGTAACGCAGCGAGTCGAAGGCGGCGTGGACGCTTTGTACGGTTTCGATCCGGGTAACCGCGCGATCGGCGTCGCGAGCTTTCTCCGCTGCTTCTTGCAGCACCTGGGTGAGATACAGGTTGCTGCCAGCGATAACCATGATGAGGATGGCGGCCAGAACCTGAAGTCGCGCCGCGATTGACAGACGATCCAGCACGCGAGGCGTCGCTACGCCGGCATGATGCTGATTACGCCATCAAATTTGACAACGCTTGACCATGGCAACCGCAACCCTTCCCATCCTTCCCATGGTGCACCTCGCACATGCCCACCTGCCCAGACGATAGGCCCATCGCAAAAGGCTGTCACCATAGACATTATTTCGTAAAGCGGGCGTCAACGTTGCCATGACGCAAGACCAGCAGGCGCCCGCTGGCCCACGAGGTTCTCCAACCGTCGTCAGGTTAGCCATCGCGGCCAACTGCCACGGACGCGGACCGTGCGCACGCGATCCGGAGGGTTGCATCTGTGGTATCGCGACGCGCCAGGAGTGCGATGCAGCGTGAGTGCAATTGCTTCGGGGGTCGATGTGCGCGCCGCTGGTGGCTACATGATCGCGTGGCACGTTGCAGGCCTTCCGGTGCTGCGTGAGGCGGCGCTCGTCCCCTGGCCGACATCGCTGTGGCCGCCTGCTGTTCTGGCCGCCGCGCTCGATCCTGAGTGGCAGCCAATCGAGTGGTCCTGGCGCTTCGACGGCCTCCGGCGGCGGCACCACGGCAACCATTTCACGGGCACGCACAATACTGGCCTTGCGTGCGGAACCGGCGAGCAAGCCGTAGTGGCGAATGCGGTGGAAGCCACGTGGCAGGACATGGAGCAGGAAGCGGCGGATGAACTCGTGCGTCGGGAGCGTCATGACGGGCTGCCGCTCGGGACCATCGCGGCGGCAGTCCTTGTAGCGGAAGGTGACGCTGGTGTCGTCGAACGCGATCAGGCGCCGGTTGGAGATGGCGACCCGGCGGGTATAGTGCGAGAGATAGACGTGAGGAGGCTGGACGCTTCTGGGCGTTTTTTCCGACGCACACGCCGACCTGCGTGCCGGGTAGTCTCACCGCACCATGGAAACTGAACAGCGACCGCAACGCGGTTATGCGCGCGCACGATGGCGCCCAGGTTTCCGCACGGCTCAAAAAGGCACGGGTGGCATATTTGCGCATCGCGCGCGCGACGGCCAGGCGTCGCCAGTTAGACCACCACTCGACAATGATGAGCGCATCCGACAAGCTGACATCGCCCAGGGAACAGGTCGATGTTCATCGCCGTCAGAAAGTTACCAGGTGCGACGGGGCTCGGCAGCGGAATGGGCGCGCCGCGTGCAGACCGGCTTTGTGCCGCTTATGCGCGAGCTGGAAGGATTTCAGGGAGTATTATCTGCTTGATGGCGGCCCGGATGTCGTGATCACCGTCAGCGTGTTCGACAGTGCGGATGCCGCGCTGATATCCAACGCGAAGGCGGCCGACTGGGTACGGCACAACGTGCTGGAATTTGCCCGCGGCATGCCGGAGATCATCGTGGGCGACGTTTTGATCGCCGAGGTCAAGGAAGAACCCGCCGGTTAACTCAGCAATATGGATTTCCGCCGCGCGCGCCCGTGGGCAAACCCTGGGCGCCGACCGTGGCCACCGGCACAGCGCCGGCGACGCGCGGCGCACTCATCCACTGCCCGTGTGCCCTACCTTTATATGGCGGCGATTTCATTAGCATGAAAGCGGTTTAACCGCTGCACCCGGAGAACGTTCACCTCCGCATTCGCATGTTGGGCGTCCCGTCGCCGGCCGCCAGGTTGTTGGCCCCGCGCTGCAAGGGCATGCCCAACTGGGCTCGCTGGCCCAAATCGCGGACTGATAAGCGACGCTCCCCGGCACAGCCGGCAGTGAGGAAGTCAACCGCGAGCGCCAAGCCGTCCAAATCGGCGAGCGGCGTGGCTAGAATGATCGTCCGACGACGACGCGGCGTGAGGTTGGCGGCTGCCATGCAGACAGAACGTAATGGGAACATGATGGGCGGTCGAGGCCGCACGCGGCATAGCGGGAGACGGGAGCGCCCAGGTCTGCCGGCTCGTGCGAGGCACTTTTTGGTTAGTGAGTGGGCGCGTTCCAACTATGCGGCTTGTTGCCCCCCGAACCGATGGCATCTATCATGAGGCGGGCAAATATAGAACCTAACTCATTGAATTATCTGGTGCGCCCGGCAGGACTCGAACCTGCAACCAGACGGTTATGAGCCGTCAGCTCTAACCAATTGAGCTACAGGCGCGCCGGAGTTGGGTATCGTAGCACTTCTGTCCCGTAAAGCGGGAGGGGGTGGGATAAGGGCGATCGCGTTGGCAGGTTGCAGGTCGAGTGTGCCGACCCGATTACCCTCACCCTCGCCGCTGACACTTCTCGACCTCTACCGCACAGCGGGAGAGGTTTCTTTGTGCTGCGCGCCGATTCTAGTTAGTATTTCTTGCCATTATGGTTAGAATGTGTTAGAGCGCGGGGCGACCCCGGGCGCCCGCGATCGAGCGCCCACGAACCCAGGGAACCTCTCATGGCCGACACCCACCAGTCGCACAGCCTCACCGCCCGCACCGCGCCTCGTCGCGCGGCCACGCTGCCGATCCCACCGCGCTTTGCCGCCACGGCAGGGGCTGCACCATGAGCATCGTGATGATCAGTCCGGGCCATCCCCTGTTGCTCGCGCCTGGCAAGATAGCCCTCCAGGGTACGGTGGCCGGCGGCACCTCATCGGGCGGCAGCGGGTCCGGCAGCAGCGGCTCCGGCAGCGGCGGCTCGGGCAGCGGCAGCACCCTCGCCACTGCCCCGTCCGGCATCGCCGGGTTGTCCGGCTGGTGGGACGCCGGCGCGATCGCCAGCATGCTCGCTCCGACCGGCGCGGCGATCGCGGCATTTGGCGCCTCGGTCGGCAGCCTGGCCGACAAATCGGGCGCCGGCGCCGCGCTCACCGTTTACCACGGGGCGAGCACTGGCACGACGGCGCCGATTGCGACACCGCGGTTGAATGGAGTGTTGGGGGGACTCGGCGCAGCACGGTGATCCCGCCGACGCTGCCCGCGTCCGGCCGGCAACTGCCGGTCATGGACCCGGACCAGGGGCTGGTCAGTGCGGCTCTACCGATGGGATCGGGGGTGGCCTGGACGCTCTATCTGGTCTGGTCACGGCCGAACTGGCGGCAGAATTCCACGGCCGCCAGCCCGTTGCTGACCATCGGCAGCACGATCGTGCTGGCTGCCGACAACACCGCCGGCAGCAACCGCCTGGTGCTGTTCCCCGGCGCGCAGCAGACCGTGCTGACCACCGCGCTGACCCGCCGCCACACCCATGCGGTGATCCTGCGCAACAACGCCGGCACCGGCATCGATGTGTGGCTGGACGGGACGCAGGTCGCCACGCTGGCGCCCAACCCGCTGGCGGCGTCGCTCAGCGCGCCGGTGCTGTTTCTGCACAATGGCGGGGCCAATGGCGGCGCGGAGTGCTGGTTCCACGAGGCAGCCACCTGGGCACACGCGCTGTCCGCCGGCGATATCGGCAACCTGTTGAACTGCGAGACGCGCTGGACCCTCGGCGCGCGCAAGGGCGTGCAGATCCTGGTCACCGGCCAGTCGAACTCCGGCAACGGCCTGAACGACGGCGCCTGGCACCTGCTGGCACAGGGCGTCGCCTGGCACCTCGGCGCGCTGGCCTACGGCGTGGTCGGCAATTACGGCAGCCCGCCGGCCGCCACCTGCATCCACGGCGAGGGCATCTATCCGGTGCCCGCCCTGGGCTTCAGCGGCTCGTTCCTGAACGACCCCAATGACGGCAGCAGTCCGTCCGGCTGGGGCCTCGGCAGCGACGGCGACGCGGTGCAGACCTGGCTGACCACGGCCAACTACACCGCGCCCGAGGATGCCGCCGACATCGTCGCCCTCATCTGGCCGTGGTCGGAAAACGACAGCACCCGGCAGTATTCCGAGAAGGCCACCTACGAGGCGGCGGCGCGCCGGTTCCTGGCGCTGGAGCGCGGCATGATCTCCCGCACGCCCGCCAGCCTGCCGCAGGTCTGGTGGTCGGCGATTCCGTTCGACTACAATAGCAACGACCCCGGCACCCAGATGCAGCGGGAGGTCGTGGCCGACATGGCGGCGGACCCGACGCAGAACGTCACAGTGGTGCTGCCGCAGACTGCCGACAGCCTGCCGCGCAGCATCGGCGGCGCGGCGCTGATCTACAACCCCACGACCGGAATTTGGAGCGGCGGCGATCCGATGCACCGCGACATCCCGGACAACCAGAGGTTCGGCCAACTGGCGGCGCCGCTGGTGGCGCGCGCCGTGCTGGCCGCGACCGGCGGCGACACGATCTCCACCATCCCGGCGGGCATCCCGGCGGCCGGCGGTCCGGTGGTCACCCAAGTCTACCGGCAGTCCAACGCCACGCTCGTCGTCACCGTGCAGCATGATTGCGGCACCGACCTGATCGTGCCGGCGACGCAGGCCGCGCTCGGTTCCGGCTGGGCCGTAATGGATGGCGGGTCCGTGGCATCGCCCGGCTCGGTCGTGCAGGCCACCGCCTGCGTGCGGCTGAACGCGACGCAGCTTCAGATCACCCTGGCGCGGGCCCTGGTGAACCCGAGCGCCGACTGCCGGCTGTTCTATCCCTACGGCACTACCATGATCGGACGCGGCAATGCGGTGACCGACAACCTGTCCACCGTCACCCCGCCTGCGAACTGGAACATCGCCGGCGACCTCGGCGGCACCTGGAGCCTGAACATGCCGGTGCACGTGCCGATGGCGACCTCGTCCGGCGTCGTGCTGAGCGACTCGCCATGACCCACCGCCGTTAGAAATATTGACTGAGCCGCCGGCGGCACGGGCCGCCGAACCCGTATCGAAGGACACACCCGAATGCTCGACGCCTCCCGCCTGCACGTCTTCACCGCCCGCGCCAATCCGCTGAACTGGGCGGTCCCGCATCGCAACTGGCAACGCTTCGCCCGGTCCATGCTGGACGCCGGCGTCAACCTGACCGTCGTCGAGTGCGCCTATGGCGAGGAACCCTTCCGCTGCGACACCGACGGCGCCCGCCATATCGGCGCCCGCGCCAAGACCCGCGGCTGGAACAAGGAAAACCTGCTGAACCTCGGCATCCAGCGCACGCCGGAGGCGCAGTACATCGCCTGGATCGATGCCGACGTGATCTTCCGCCGCCCCGACTGGGCGGAAGCCACGCGTGCGCGCGTTGCAGCACTACGACGTCGTGCAGCCCTGGTCGGACGCCTACGACCTGGGGCCGAACGGCGAGCATCTGGCGCATCATCGTTCGTTTTGCCGGCAGTGGTTCCACCGCCAGCCGGTCCTCGCGACGCATTCCGGCTACTGGCAGAGCGACGGCGGGCCCTACACCTATCCGCATAGCGGCTACGCCTGGGCGATCACGCGCGACGCCTACGACCGGGTGGGCGGCCTGTTCGAACTGGGCGGCATGGGCTCGGGCGACCACCACATGGCGCTGGCACTGGTTGGCCACGCCGAGGCCTCGATGCCGGGCGGCACGACCGAGGCCTACCGCAGCGAGGTGATGCGCTGGCAGGACCGCGCGTTGCGCCACATCAACGGCAATATCGGTTATGTGCCGGGCACCGTGGAGCACCTGTTCCATGGCCGCAAGAATGAGCGCGGCTACCAGTCTCGCTGGGAGATGTTCGTGCGCCACGCCTTCGATCCGCATGAGGACCTGAAGCGCAACAGCTCCGGCGTGCTGGAGTTCGCCACCAACAAGCCGGAGCTGCGGCACGATTTCGATCTGTACCTGATGAGCCGCAACGAAGATGTGAACGTCGTCGCCTGACGCGACGCGGCGCACGTCATTGATAATCGCCATTCAGCCACGATCCGGACGCGATGGTGGCCGAATTCGGCGCTCACGCTGCCGGGAGAATTGGGAAGGAGGAACCCGACCGTGCGTAAACTCTTGCTCTCCGCCGTCGCCATCGGCGGTCTCACCGCCCTCTGCTCTTTCGGCGCCACGGCGGCTCCCTTCGTTGGGGCTGCCGGTCAATACGCCGTGCCGCAGCAAAACGTCGTCCAGGCCTATTGGTATTGGCATCATCGCCACTGGTATCACCGCCACTGGTATCACGGCGGCTGGCGTTATTGGTGACCAACCCCGCGTAGCGGCGGCGTCCCTGCGCTGTGCGGCGCCGCCGCGGCGTGACACCGACCTTGGCCAGCACGGCGACCGCCCGCCGCCCAGCCGCCACCCGCCCGCCGCCCACCGCCCGCCGTCATGACCGGCCTTGTGCCGGTCATCCACGCCTGTCCTTCATTCCCCGTGGCAAAGGCGTGGATGACCGGCACAAGGCCGGTCATGACGGCGGGCGGTGGGCGGCGGGCGGATGGCGGTGGGCGGCGGGCGGTGGACAGTGGGCAGTGGACAGGGGCGGCAGATGGTGGGCCAAGGGCGGCGGGCGAAGGACGGTGACGCGCCCGAACGCTTCACTTCGCCCCGACGTCGATCACCTCGTGCGTCGCTGTGGTAACGGTCACGCCGGGCATTCCGTCCGACTGGAAGCCGCCGCCCATGACGTGCAGTTGGCTACCGACGAACGCGGCGGCAAAGCCATGCCGGGCCACCAGCATGTGCGGCAGCGTGGTCCAGGCGTTGGTTGCCGGGTTGAACACCTCTGCCGCCCAGAACGTCATCTTGCGCGCGGAATCCTGGAACTCGCCGCCCACCACGTAGAGCAATCCGTCATGCTCGCCGCCGGTGACATCGCCGCGCGGAGTCGGCGCGCGGCTCTTGTAGGCCCAGTGATCGGTGGCGGGATCGTATTCCTCCACCAGATCGATGACATCAGACATCGTCACGAACACCGCGCCGATGCGGCCGTCGATCGCATAGATCTTGCCGTTGGCGGCGCCGGCGAAGAAGTGGTTGCGGGCGGTCGGCATCGGTGACCGCGTCTGCCAGGTGTTGGTGGCGGGATCGTACGCCTCCACGGTGCCGACGACGATCTGGTCGGTGGAACCCAGCGGGATCGGCGCCCCCGGATCGCCCGGCTTGGTGGAGCGGACGCCGCCGATGACATAGATTTTGCCGCCGACTTCCACCGCCTCACCGGCGCCGCGCGGGGTCGGCATCGGCGCCAGCAACTTCCAGGTGTCGGTGGCCGGGGTCGTATTCCCAGGCGTTGCTGGTGGGCTGCCAGGCGGCGATGGTTGCGGGCCGAGTAAAGCCGCCGAACAGGTAGATCTTATCGCCCAGAGCCTCGACCATGACGTGGTGCGCCGGCACCGGCATGGGCTTTTTCGCGGTCCAGGCGTCGGTGGCGGGGTCGTATAGCCAGTTGTAGCCGGTCGGCGTGTGGGTGGCCGGTCCGGGTGCGTTGTCCAGGCCGGACATCACGTAGATCTTGCCCTGCACCGTGGCGGCCTCGATCTCGCCGATCGCCGCGGGCAGCGGTGCCGCCATTTTCCAGGTGGGTTGGGCGTGGAGCGTGGGCGCCGTCGCGATGGCAATGATGGCTGCGATGCCAACCAGCAGCAGTGATCGTTTCATCCCGGTAATTTCCTTTTTTGGCGCGATTCATCGCGAGGCCGACCGGAAGGACGGCCGTCACGGTCTGCCGTGGCGCCAGCCTAGACTTTCTTTGCCGGTGCAGGGAGGGGGGCGGAATTGGTGCTTGAGGGCAACGGATTCTTAGGCGATGCCCAACAATGAACGAGTTGGCTGGTGGCACGCTGATCCGTTCTCCCGTCATGGCCAGCCGTGTGCCGGCCATGACGGGGACGCGTAGTCCGGGCGGCAAATGATGCGTCTATTGCTGGGCGTCGCCTTATCTGGCCTCTGCGGCGGCGCGCGATGGGCCGATCAGTGGCGTGCGGACGAACCCGGCTGCTTGTTGCGCAACGTGGTGGATGGCGACATTCCGAACAGGAGTTTGTAATTGGCCGCGAACCGTCCGAACTCCCAGAAACCATATTGCGTGGCCACATCGCTGACGGCCGTCTCATTCGGGTCGGCAAAATGCAAAGCCTTCCTGGCCAGATGCATACGCCGTAGTTGCAGGTATTTCTTCGCCCCCATTCCCAGATGTTCCAGACAGCACGCTGACAGACATCGTATAGACACGCCGACGGCTTCCGCCATTTCCAGGACGTAAATCGGGCGGCTGGCTTCAGCGTCCAGCATTTGGTGGAAACGCTGCATGATGGTTTTGTGGCGGCGTTGACCTGCTGTGTCCTCGCGGCTCTGGTCCGTGCCGAGACAGACTGCCAATGCTTCGATGAATGCTTGCTCCATGCCCCGCGCTACTTCAGGTATCTCGATCACCTCCGGGGCCGTTTCGGCCACTCGCCCAACTGACGCATGCAGCCGACGGAGCTCGGCCATCGCGCTTGCGTCAGGCGTGACAATCAGATCCGATCGTGGGGGAGTCAGATCGCACCCCGCCCCTACTCCCTCCGAAACGATGGTTTCCACCGGCAGCGATATCGTGCCCCAGCGAACTGAGCCGGTGACGCGTTGAAAGGACGATTGATTCAGTGCAAGCCGCGCAACGCTATCTGACGTGAGCTCTGTTCCACCACGAATCAGACCAGGTCCGGGCTCGGTGTGAAGGCAGATCACTGCCCGGTCGTTGGTGATCTGCGAATGCATGATGCGTGGGACAGACCCGGCAAACCGTTGGACCCTGACTGAATTAAACGCGATATACGTGATGTCTGCGGTAAATGGTGCGGCAGCCAGGACGCTCAGCTCCACCTTTGCACCGCGCATGGCTGCCGTGTACTCGTCGGGGTCGCCGAATGAACGGACTTCGCTCGATAGCGATTGAGAAGTCATTCCGCCATATCTCCGGTAGCCCAATGCTTCTGGCAGCTTCGAATCCGGACGGGCATGCAATCACACCGCTTCAGCGTGTACTGCACCCGCTGGCGGCGTCGGATTTATCCAGCGTCATTCGTCGTCTCATGGGTCTCGTTGGCGCCGGTCCCCAGCAGGAGCGCCCGCAACCGGTGCCGGCCGAGTGCCTGCTCGATATTTACATAGGCAAAATACGGCATCAGTGCGAAGAACAGGATCGCCGAGACACAGGCGAGACCGGCCATGCCGCCGCCACCGATTGCCGGCACGCTGGCTGCGAACGCGGCGCCAGCGATCATGCCGATGACCATGTGCTCCAGGATATGAAAAACCAGGAACAGGAGGGCGAACAGAAAGGATTGGAAAAGAATGGGCACTATCAGCGGCCCGCGCCGCTTCCAGCGGCCGAGGTGCAGGTCTTCGGCCACCAGCATGACTTTCGCCAGCACCAGCGCGTTGACCAACGCTACGCCCTGCCGGGTGAAGTTCAGCCCGTTCTCGTGGAGAATCACTCGCTCATGCAAAGCGAACAGGCCGAAGAGAATCCACAGATACACGAACAGCACGACGAACCGTTCGACCTCCTCGAGCGCGCGGGCTTTCAGGCCGCTGCCGCGATGGCCAGCGGTGGCCTGCGCGCCAGACACAGCGCCCTGACTCAGACCCGTGTCGCTTTGATTCATGACCAGAATGTCCCTCGCGGCAATGCCCCGATGCCCGGCGGGATGGGAACATCCCACCGTGCTTCGCGGGTGGTCGGATCAGGGTCCTTTCGCCGCCGGCATCTGCCGTTTCGCCCCGGGCGAGGCAGAGCGTGCAGACATGTGCCGGCGGCGGTTTCCGGACGGACCGCGCTACGCCGCGGACGGCGTCGCGTAGGCGATGGGATGCGAGTCACTCCCGGTCATCGCCGTGGTCTTCTTGCCGTCGGTGTCCCACAGCAGGAAGCCGGGCTGTCCATCGTTCCGGTTCGGCGGCAGGCCGAGCGCCTGTAACGTCTGCTCGACACTGTCGTACCAAACGCCAACCTTCATGATCTGCCGCGCTTCCTCGGCGGTCGCGATTTTGCGCCCGAACTCCTTGCAGGTGCGCACCGCCCCTTCGATCTGCTGCACGGTGCTGCGGCGCTTCTTGTCCGGGCCCCATAGGTTGTCTTCGTTGCCGACGCGCACATGCTGCCCAAGGACGATAGCCATCGCGGACAGCGTGATCAGGCCACGCATGCTCGACCAGAAGGTCGCCACGGCCCCCTGCGGGGTGCGCCGAATCATCTCCATCCAGTCGAACGGGTTGCGGCCCAGCGTGCCGCCGCCATAACCGGCGATGGCGAGGTTCAGCGGGCCCATGTAGACGCCGGCCCGGATCAGGCGCTCGATGATTTCAAGCTGGTGGACGTGGCCCGGAACGAAATAGGGCTGGATCCGGTGCGCGCGAAGCCGCTTCAGGTGCTCGAGGTAGAACGCCGGACCGGCATCGACCCACATGCCGCCCCAGGCCGCCAGCGCTTTTGGGTTGTTCTCGAGATGCGTGCCGATGATGTCGTCGGCGGACATCATCGACATAGTGTCCCATTGGGTCGTTCCGGTCGCGACCGTCACGAACTCGGGCTTCGGATCCAGCTCTGTAAGCATGTGCCGGGTGTCGTAGTCGAGCCACTTTGCCTTGGCATCCGCCGTCTTCGGCGCGAAGGAAATCGAGCCTCCAACCTGTAGGATCATCTTCGGCACGGCGTGCTTCAGGCGGCCGATGAAGTCGTTGAACTGGCTGAAATCCAGCGAACCGTGGCCGGTTTCGGGATCGCGGACATGCACATGCAACATCGTTGCGCCGGCGTTGTAGCAGTCCACCGCGGCCTGCACCTGATCATCCCAGGACACCGGGATGTCGGCATCGCCGGGCAGCCATTCCGGTCCGTATGGCGCCGCGGTGATGATCAGGGGAGCCATATTTTCGGGTAGGATGGAGTCATCTGTGTAGTACATCGGTCGACTTGTCCTCTTCCATAAGATATGTTGCCCACCGCCAGCAGCCGGCCCAAACGGAAGGGATATCTTGCCAAGGTCGGGGCAATACACACCGCAGCCGTTGCCACCGAATCCGGAAGCGACGATCAAGTTATTTCTAAAATGGCCGGGTTACGCTTGCGAATTTGCGAACTCATAATATGACATGAACATTTCGACCGCTTCGCACGGACCACCCCGACCGTCATGGCCGGGTCGAGCCCGGCCATGACGGTTCGGGCGGTCCGTGCCGTTCGTCGATCGTTGCGCGGGTTGGTATTACTCGGGGCTATCCCGCCGCCATTGGTGATCGGCGGGAAATCGTCTTGCACAGCGCAACTGCGAATCAAGCCTTGGTTGCCTTGGGAACCGGCGGGACATGCCAGGCGAGCGACATCAGCCACGACACAATCGCGCCGAAGAGGCTGCCCAGAATGATCTCGCCGACCCGGCGAAGTCCAATCTCCATCCCGGTCAGATTGGAATGGCTGGACAGCGACGACGCAATCACCAGTGCAGCAGTGATCGGACATTGCCGCCACATGGTCGGGATGCGGACGATGTAGCTTGAAATCAAGGCACTTAGTGCCATGGCGAACGGCAGCCTCCACTCGCTTGTGCCGCCAAATGCAAGGAACAGCAGGCCAACGCTGCAACCGGCCGCCGCATTCACCAGCCGCGCCCGAAAATTCGCCAGCGCCTGCCTCACCTGTGGATCGCTTGACGCAACAAGCGAGGCAATCGCCCAGATCGGATTCAGGCCGGCGACCAGGTGCAGCAGGAGCCAGAGCAGCGTGCTCCCGACAAATATATTGACCGCGAGGTGGAGACCCAGGAAGCGGTCCCCGCGCATGCGATCCAGTAGTTGTTTTCCGGGGCGCAACGCCGGTCACTCATGCGACTGCGGCGGATTTCCCTTCAGGCGATACACCAGACCCGTCTTTGTGGTGCCAAGCATCAGCCAGTCGTGGCCGGCCTGTTGCAGGGCGATAAAGAACTGCTTGCACCGTTCCATTGCCTTGTCGTGCAGGTCGTCCCGGCGCTTGAATTTCACCTGGTAGGCGAATTCGCCGCACATGGGTCGATGCGTACCCCGCTCGCGCCAGATCGCAACGTTCGCTTTGGCGGTGATGCCTTTGCCGAAGTCCAGAACGCCGATGTCCTGCAACACTTCCTCGACAATGGTCTGGTTCACCAGGTCCACGCGCTCGATGCCCTTCTGCTTCAGCAACTCCAACGCAGGAAAGATGGTCGCCAGGGTTGTCATCGCGGTTCGATCGCCTTCAGGCGCCTGGCTCAGCCCGAACACGCCATTATGGGAATACAGCAAGCGATAACCCCCCGACTTCGGCTTTCAGGGGCAGCGCCTCGGCCTTGAACTTGATGCGGGTACTGGCCGGCGATTTTCGGCCGCACGTCCAGTTGCGCGGCCAGTTGTTCATCGGCATGACGGAACTTGAAGACGATCTCCGGATCGCCGGCCGGAAATCCGTCCTCATAACGGATGCGGCGGCGCAGGATGAAGGCGTTGTTGTAGAGACCGAAATCGGCCGAATCCAGGAACAGCACCTCGCGCAGATCCGGCTTCAGGACGATGCCTTTGTCCGAGAATCCGATCCCGAACTCAGCCGCCGTCTTCTTGACCAGCTTGCCGTAGTCCAGGAAAACCTTGGCCGACGTGAACGGGTCCGGCTTCAGAATGAGCTTGCATTCCAGGTATTGCACCTGGTCGTGCGGGCTGCCGTCGCTGTAAGTGCCGGCCGGCACTTTCGCGTCCTTGCCGGCACGCGCGCTGTCGGTCTGAGTGGCTGCCATGGTTCCCGGTTCCCTGCGCAGGATCAGCGTTGTCGCCGGTGCTGCATCATATTTGTCAGACTACTGCGAACGACGCTGGTGAATTTGCGAAGATCCGTCGCCGATTGCTCAAGCCGGCGTTCCCGCGCTCGCCGCGAGTTCTTCGGCGAGGATCGGCACTGCCAAATTCAGCGCCTGCGCGCCCTGTCCGACGCACAGCTTCAGGTCCCTTCCATCACCTCCTCGATGGAGGCCCCGGCTTGCAGCGCCGCACGGATATGCCGCCGCGTCCCCGGCGCGTACATGTGCGTAAATGATGCATCGAACGCGACGCTGAGCAATTCGATGTCCTTCGCCGGCAGCACGCCGGACGTATAGACGTCCGAACCTGCCGTGATAAAAGCGTCCGTCCATCCGGGATCCAGGTCGCGGAACGGATCCCATGCGACGTTCCACTGACCGATGGCCTTCATCCGGTCGCACGCGGGGGTCTCGACATCCTGTTTCGGCTTCGGCGCCACACCCAGCGACTTTGCTTCCTCCAGCAACATCGGCGCAGCCAAACTGCACGAATGGATCGCCATCACAGTAGCGCATTTGAGTACCAGAAGTATCTCCTCGCGCGTCGCACCCGCCTCCAGCGCCCGGCGAATATGGCGCCGCGTCCCGTCTCGATTCAGATTGGTGCAGGCCGCATTCAGGCCAATGCAGATCAGTTCCATCAGCTTCCGCGGCAACACGTTTGCGTGCCAGGGATCCGTCGCCACGCGCAGGTACGCGCCGGCCCAGCCCGGCTCCCAGGCACGCAGCGCGCTGGCGGCAGCGTCCAATGGACCCGAATTGTCGAGATCGAGCGAACGCTCGCGGCCTGCCGTCATCATGTATTCCCTTCCGGTCCGGTATCGTTCCTTGGCACGCCTTTGTCCGGCCGGTATGGCCTGCGACCCGCAAGGCGCCCGGACAAGCCGCACAGACATGCACAGAGGCCGCGAACATGTCGCGGAAACCGAACGGGCCGCTTGCGAATTTACGACACGTCGCGAGCCGAATGGATTTGCCGCATCATCGGCACGGCGAAGTTTCGCCGCGCGAAGCTTCGCACCGCACGACATTCGTGCCGCAACGCCACGTTGTCGCAAAATAACAATCCGGCGGAGCCGGCGTGCCCGACATTACACGCGTTGGGGAAGCTGCGGTCCGCTGGGCACCGGCGGATCGCCTTTCCGTAGCCGCAACGGGGCTTTCGTGTTGAGGATTTGGACGATACCTGTCTCAAACGTTGTCGGGGACGCCGGCTTGCCGGCTACGCGTTTGTTCCGGCGAACCGGCCGCCGGTCGGCCGCCAACCCGTCGGCGTTCGCGATGGCCGGTTCGGCCAGCCCGCCGCACACAACCGCCGCCCGATCAGGCTGCCTCCTGGCGGCTCCGCATCTCTTCACGCCATTCGCTCGGCGTCAGGCGCGCAACGCGCCGGAAGGCATGGGTAAAGGCCGACGTCTCGGCGTAGCCCAGCGCCAGGCCAACCTCCGTGACCGCGAGCTTGGTGCTCGCCAGCAACTGGCACGCCACCCCGACCCGTGCCTCATTGCGAAGTGTCCGGAACGAGGTGCCCTCCGCCGCCAGCAGACGATTTCAGGGTCCGCGGATGCATAGCGAGGTCTCTGGCGACCAGTTCCTGAGATGCTTCCGAGGCTGCGAGTTGTGCATACAGTATGCGGGTGACCTGCTCCGCAATGGTCGGTTGCATCGTCGTCCGGAAGTTCGCCACACCGCTTTGCAACTCGCGTCGCCGGGCCGCGTCGGCTGTCGGCACCGGAAGATCCAGCCATTTGGCCGGGAAGGCGGCCGCATGGAACTCGGCGTCGAAGCGCACCGGCACACCGTAGGCTCTACGAAACGCGGCAGGGTCGCCGGGCCGGGGACGCGACAGCAGAACTTCTTCCGGCGGTCTGCCCATGAGTTCTTGCAAGAAACGGCAACCCGCTCCAATGGCTCCGTCGCAAAGCTGCTCCTCGACAGGGCATGCGCGAGCGATAGACGGCATAGGCCCAGAACGCCATGTCGTCGCGGACCAGCAGAAAAGTAACGGCTCCTCGCAGAAAGCGGCGCTGGTTGATACACAAATCCATGATTGCCTCGCGCAGCGTCGGCGCGGTGCGCATCAGGGCGCCGATCGTGCCAAGGTTCTGCGTGGACGATCGCAGTCCTATCAGGGCCCCGAACTCTTCCCTGCCCGTGGCCGCAACGCAGGCAGCGAACAGCCTGCCGAGCAGCGGAAAGGGGATGTGGTTCTCCGGATCCTGCAATACCTCAGCCGCAACGCCCGCCTGCGCCAGCACCCTGTCGGGATCGGCGCCGAGGTCGCGCAGGAACGCCGGGGCGTGGACGAGGACGCCAACGCGGTGCAGCCCTTCCTCCCAGGCATCCGATAAGCTCTCAGACGCGAATCCATGCATAGCGGCGGCGTACTCGTGATGATGCAACCACCAAAGCTAGGCCGCGCGGCCTATGGCGTGAAGTGGGGGCTGTCAGCATGCAACCTGTCGCTGCGGGTCAGGCTCGAATCTCATTCCGAATGAGCCATCCTGCGCGCCACGAATGATACCCCTTCGAATCTGCACCAGCGTTATGCCTCCGCCAATGCCCGCACCGCTTCTGGGGACCAACCGGCGGCGCGCAGGTCCCGCAGGGTCGCCGCCTTGTCGCGCTTGGCCAGACGGCGGCCGGAGGCATCGGTGAACAGCCGGTGGTGGGCGTAGCACGGCTCCGGCCAATCCATCAGCGCCTGGAGCAATCGGTGCAGGTGGGTGGCGGGTTTCAGGTCCTCGGCGCGAGTGACCAGGGTGACGCCTTGCAACGCGTCGTCGTGGGTGACACAGAGGTGGTAGCTGGCCGGAGCATCCTTGCGTGCCAGCACAACGTCGCCGAATTGCGCCGGATCGCAGGCTATGACGCCCTCACCTTCCTCCTCGAATGTCAGATTGGCCGGCACCGCCGCCAAGGCCTGCGCCATGTCCAGCCGCAGCGCGAAGCGTTCCCCGGCGTCGATCCGGACCTGCCGTTGCACCGTGGTCAACCGCCGGCAGGTACCGGGATACAGCGGGCTGTCATCCGGGGCGTGCGGCGCACTGGCGGACGCCGCGACCTCGGCGACGATTTCCGCCCGGGTGCAGAAGCACGGATAGAGCAATCCGCGCCGGGCCAGTGTATCGAGCGCGGCACGATACTCCGGCAGGTGCTGCGACTGCACCCGCACCGGACCGTCCCAGTCGAGGCCCAGCCAGGCCAGGTCCTGTTCGATCGCCGCGGCGAACTCGGGGCGGCAGCGGCCGGGATCGATGTCCTCGATCCGCAAAAGAAAGCGTCCGCCCGCCACCCGCGCCCGTCGCCACGCGTTCAACGCCGACAGGGCGTGGCCGAGATGCAGATATCCGGTCGGGCTCGGGGCGAAGCGGGTGACAATGGACATGCGGACCGGGGCCAGATTAGGACAGCGGGTGTGGAAAGGGAGAGGCGAAATGCCGGAATTGGATGGACCGCGCTGGGGACCGGCGTCGAAGGGCACGCCACGCCAACTTGTTGTGCTATGCCACGGGCTGGGCGCGGATGGCCACGACCTGATCGACCTGGCGCCGTCCTGGGGGCATGCGGTGCCGGACGCGTTGTTCGTTTCGGTCGATGCGCCTTTCATCCACGACTTGGATCGGCCGGCAGTGGTGGAGCGTCGCCGACCGCTCGCCCCCCGTGCTGGAGGCGGGCGTGCGCCGCGCCGCCAGTTTCCTGGACCCGTTCATCGATGCGGAACTGGCGCGGCTGGGTCTGCCGGCGGACGCCTACGCGTTGATGGGCTTCAGCCAGGGCGCGATGACCGTGCTGTTTACCGGCCTGCGCCACGCCCCGCCGCCGCGCGCCATCCTGGCCTATTCCGGCGCGCTGATCGCACCCAGTCCTCGCGGCGGAGATGACCGGGCGGCCCCAGGTGCTGCTGGTGCATGGCGACAGCGACGAGGCGGTGCCGGTGTCCCGCTCTCACGATGCCGAAGCCGCATTGCGCGCGGCCGGTGTGCCGGTGGAAGCGACCTATGTGCCTCGGCTGGGCCACGGCATCGACGATACCGGCATTTCGCTGGGCGCTCTGACGTTGCAGCGGGCATTTGCCGAGCCATGACAGCGGCATGAAACCGCCGCTGGGAACGCATGCCGGGCGACGGGATAGCTTGCGGCGCCCGGGGCGGTCTGCGATAACCCAGACGAGTTCTCGGCGGCGCACAATATCTGGCGGGCTGTTTGCAAGAACCCCACCAGCGATTGCGCTCCGGACGCAAGGGAGCGGCGTTTGCCTGACGGTGGCCAAACTTTTCCGGCGCTGGTGCTGAACGCGGATTTCCGTCCGCTGTCGTATTTTCCCTTGTCGCTATGGTCCTGGCAGGACGCGGTGAAGGCGGTGTTCCTCGACCGCGTGTCCGTACTGAGCGAATACGACACGCGGGTACGCTCGCCCAGCATGAGCATGCGCCTGCCGAGCGTGATCGCGCTGAAGGACTATATCCCGTCGGCGCGGCGGCCGGCGTTCACCCGGTTCAACGTGTTCCTGCGCGACGGCTTCGGCTGCCAGTATTGCGGCGACCGGCGCCCGGCGCAGGACCTGACGTTCGACCACGTGATCCCGCGCAGCCGAGGCGGCCGCACGACGTGGCAGAACGTCGTCACCGCCTGCGCTGACTGCAACTTGCGCAAGGGGTCGCGGCTGCCGCGGGAGTGCGCGATGTTTCCGCGCAGCGATCCGCGCCAGCCAACGACATGGGAGTTGCAGGACCAGGGGCGCGCGTTCCCGCCGAACTACCTGCACCAGAGTTGGCGGGACTACCTGTACTGGGATACCGAACTGGAAAGCTAAGCTGGGTAGCCTTCCCAGCGTCGCGCGTGCAAAAATCTGGTTGCGTTTTCATTGTATACACAATCGTGTGGCATCGTCTGTTGCTCGAGTTGGTTGCCGGGTCCGACTGGGAGATCGCCAACCGCGAGCAATGCCAGGCACACGGAGTTTCGGTGGCAGGGATCGAAGCATTGCTGAGCGGCAACCCGCCTGTCGCACCTGACCTCGACCACCCTCATTTGGAACATCGGCTGACTGCTATCGGCCGCACCGCAGCAATTGGCACGACGGTTGAAGCGCGGGGATATTTGGACAGTGGCCGGGAATGGGGATTACGCGGGTAAACCTCGACCGGTAGTGATCCTGCAAGA
Source organism: uncultured Alphaproteobacteria bacterium (assembly GCA_963762885.1). Classification (GTDB taxonomy): domain Bacteria; phylum Pseudomonadota; class Alphaproteobacteria; order Acetobacterales; family Acetobacteraceae; genus JASHVB01. The sequence goes on along the minus strand of CAVXNH010000070.1, from coordinate 20,316 downwards.
TGACCGCTTCGATATAACAAAGTCGGTCACAGTCTGCGGCCTTACCGCCAATACCGCGGAGGCACTGTTATTCCGGTTGCCGGTCTCGCCCAGTGACAGCAACGGCCTGCGGGCGGAATGTCGGCTGATGGTGGACAAGATCACCACGGTGCGGCGGTCCAGGTTCGGCACCCGCATTGGGCGGTTGGCGGACAACGACATGGTGCGGCTCAATCGCGCGGTCGTTGTGTTTCTTGGACTCGCCGGCCCGGCTGTCACTCCGCCCCCGGCGGTCGCGTGAAAGCCCGATCGGCCTTGCCACAAGCCGGTTGACACCCCCGCCGGCCCCGCCTACCCCCGCGCCCTTTCCGGGAACACCCCAACACCCATGCCCCGCCGCAAGCCCCGCGGCCGTCCGCTCGACGGCTGGCTGATCATCGACAAGCCGCCGGGCCTCACCAGCACCGACGTGGTCAACCGCGTCCGCCGCGCCTTCGACGCCCAGAAGGCCGGTCACGGCGGCACGCTCGACCCGCTCGCCACCGGCGTCCTGCCGATCGCCTTCGGCGCCGCCACCAAGACCGTGCCCTACGTCATGGACGGCACGAAACTCTACCGCTTCACCCTCCGCTTCGGCGAAGCCCGCGACACCGACGACGCCGACGGCGCCGTCACCGCCACCACGGACGCCCGCCCCACGGATGAGCAAATCAACGCCGCCCTCCCAGCCTTCCGCGGCGACATCATGCAAATCCCGCCGATCTTCTCCGCCGTGAAGGTCGCCGGGGAGCGCGCCTACGACATGGCCCGCGAAGGCCGCGCCCCCGTCCTGGAACCCCGCCCCGCCCGCGTCGACCGCTTCGACCTGGTGGAACGCCCCGAGCCCGACCACGCGGTGTTCGAGGTCGCCTCCGGCAAGGGCGTCTACATGCGCAGCCTCGCCCGCGACCTCGCCCAGGCCTGCGGCACGCTCGGCCACGTCGCCGCCCTGCGCCGCCTCCGCGTCGGCCCGTTCTCCGAGGCGAACGCAATACCCCTGGACAAACTGCGTCCGGCGGACGATACCGCCCCCGCCTCCCCGGACCTCCTGCTTCCGGTCGCGACCGCGCTGGCCGACATCCCGGCGCTGGCCCTGACCGAAACGGAGGCCAGCGACCTCAGGCATGGCCAGGCTATCAGCCTCGTCGTGCTCATGGGCCGCATTCCTGGCAACGCCGATCCCGATGGGGGATTGGTGCGCGCCATGGCGGGGGGCCGCGTGATCGGGCTGGCCCGGCTGGAAGACGGCTGGATGAAGCCCGAACGGGTTCTGTAGCACCTGCTGCCGCAAGCCCCGCCTCGCGCGCTGTCTGCAACCCAGCGCCTCGGGCCTCGCCCGAGGACACAGAACCGGAGACCAGCACGATGTCGATTACCGCGGAGCGTCGCACGACGCTCATTGGCGAATACGCCAACGCCCCCACGGACACCGGCAGCCCGGAGGTCCAGGTCGCCCTGCTCTCCGAGCGCATCGGCAACCTGACAGAGCACTTGAAGACCCACGCGAAGGATTTCCATTCCCGCCGGGGTCTGCTGATGCTGGTCGGCCGCCGCCGGCGCTTGCTCGACTACCTGAAGGCCAAGAACACCCGCCGCTACGAGACCCTGATCGGCCGCCTGAGCCTGCGGCGGTGAGGCATCCATCGTCATGGCCGGCCCTGTGCCGGCCATCCACGCCTTTCTGGTCGACGCAATGCAAAGGCGTGGATGGCCGGGTCAAGCCCGGCCATGACGAAGACAACGTGACTTAGCCGCTGCCTACCCCCATATGGGCAGGGAATGGCGCCCACCCCCTCCCCATGGTGGGGCGGGGCAACGCCATGGAGGCGGGCAAACGCCTCCCAACGCCGCGACACGCGGCGGAGCGACAAACCGCCGATCCGGCACGCCCCGAAAGGTGTGGGAACCGCGACGGCGTTTCCGGCCACATGGCCCAGGCTGCGCCAAACCTTGCCTTATCGGCCGGCGCAGCCCCCTCCATGCGACCCGAGACGCCGCCTCCCGCCCCGAAACAGGCCGCCAGGACCGTCCGGAATGCCGTCCGCCGATGCCGCGCGCATCCGAAGGACGCATGTATGTTCAACTACTTTCGCAAGGAACTCGACTGGGGCGGCCGCAAGCTGGTCCTGGAAACCGGCAAGATCGCCCGCCAGGCCGACGGCGCCGTGCTCGCCAGCTACGGCGACACGATCGTGCTGTGCACCGTCGTCGGGGTGAAAACCTCCAAACCCGGCCAGGACTTCTTCCCGCTCACGGTGAACTACCAGGAGAAGGCCTTCGCCGCCGGCAAAATCCCCGGTGGCTTCTTCAAGCGTGAGGGCCGGCCCGAGCGAGGCCGAGGTGCTTAAAAGCCGCCTGATCGACCGCCCGATCCGCCCGCTGTTCCCCGAGGGCTTCCGCAACGAGGTCCAGGTCGTCGCTACCGTGCTCAGCCACGACCTGGAGAACGACCCCGACATCGTCTCGATGATCGGCTGTTCCGCCGCGCTGACCCTGTCCGGCATCCCGTTCTTCGGCCCGATCGCCGCCGCCCGCGTCGGCTACACCGGCACCCAGTACATCCTCAACCCCACTGCCGACCAGATGAAGGACAGCAAGCTGGAGCTGGTCGTCGCCGGGACGACTGAAGGCGTGCTGATGGTGGAAGTCGGAGGCGCAGGAACTGTCGGAAGACGTCATGCTCGGCGCCGTCAGCTTCGGCCATGAGAGCTTCCAACCGGTGATCCAGGCGATCATCGAACTGGCCGAACACGCCGCGAAAGAGCCCTGGGCGCTGCCAGAGCAATCCGAAGAGGCCAAGGCGCTGATCGCCCGGGTGGACGCCCTGGCCCGCGCCGGCCTGGCCGAAGCCTATCGCGAGCCCGACAAGGCCGCCCGGCACGACAAGGTGGACGCCGTCCGCAAGCAGATGAAGGAGGCGCTGACCGCCGAGGGCATCGACGCCGAAAAGGCGCGGAACGCCGTTCCACGACCTGGAAGCCGACATCGTCCGCAACGCCATCCTCGACACCGGCATGCGCATCGACGGCCGCGACACCAAGACCGTGCGGCCCATCATCGCCGAGGTCGGTATTCTCCCCCGCGCGCACGGCTCCGCCCTGTTCACCCGCGGCGAGACCCAGGCGTTCTGCGTCGCCACCCTCGGCACCGGCCAGGACGAGCAAATCATCGACGCGCTGGCGGGCGATACCGCGAGCATTTCATGCTGCACTACAATTTCCCGCCCGTACTCGGTGGGCGAGGCTGGCCGCATGGGCAGCCCGGGCCGGCGCGAGATCGGCCACGGCAAGCTGGCCTGGCGGGCGATCCATCCCTTGCTGCCGGAAAAGGAGAAGTTCCCCTACACGCTGCGGGTGGTCTCCGAGATCACCGAATCGAACGGTTCGTCGTCGATGGCGACCGTCTGCGGCGGTTCGCTGGCGCTGATGGATGCCGGCGTGCCGCTGAAGCGCCCGGTGGCCGGCATCGCCATGGGCCTGATCAAGGAGGACAAGGGCTTCGCCGTGCTGTCCGACATCCTCGGCGACGAGGATCACCTCGGCGACATGGACTTCAAGGTCGCCGGCACCGAAGCTGGCGTCACCAGCCTGCAGATGGACATCAAGATCACCTCGATCACGCCGGAGATCATGCGCATTGCGCTAGCGCAGGCACGGGACGGCCGGCTGCACATCCTGGGCGAGATGTCCAAGGCGATCACAGGCCATCGCGACGAGGTCGCCATGACCGCGCCGCGCATCACCATCATCAACGTGCCGAAGGAGAAGATCCGCGAGGTCATCGGCACGGGCGGCAAGGTGATCCGCGAGATCGTCGAGAACACCAAGTGCAAGATCGACATCGAGGACGACGGCACGATCAAGATCGCCGCGACCGATATCGCTCAGGCGCAGCAGGCGATCGACTGGATTCGCGGCATCGTGGCGGAACCGGAGATCGGCGTGATCTACACCGGCAAGGTGGTGAAGACCGCCGATTTCGGCGCGTTCGTGAACTTCCTCGGTTCGCGTGACGGCCTGGTGCATATCAGCGAGTTGCAGCAGGGCCGCGTCGGCAAGACCACCGACGTGGTCAATGTCGGCGACGCGGTGAAGGTGAAAGTGCTGGGCTTCGACGAGCGCGGCAAGGTGAAGCTGTCGATGCGAGTGGTGGACCAGGCCACCGGCGCCGACATCACCGAACAGGTCGGCGCCAAGCCGGGCCGCAGCGACCGCGAAGGCGGTGGCGACCGTGACCGCGGCGATCGCGGCGATCGGGGTCACCGCGGAGATCGGGGCGACCGCGGCGATCGTGGGGATCGCGGCCCGCCGCGGGACCGCTACGAGCCCAGCCCGATGCCGCAGGACTCCGAACAACCCGTCGTCGGCGAGTAGCCGCCGAACGGTTCGGGTGGTGCTGGTGTCACTCTCGTCATGGCCGGCCCGGGTACTCCGTCATGGCCGGTCCCGGTAATCTCGTCATGACCGGCCCTGGTACTCCCGTCATGGCCGGCCCTGGTAATCTCGTCATGGCCGGCCCTGGTCTTCGTCATGGCCGGTCCTGGTGCTCCCGTCATGGCCGGCCTTGTGCCGGCCATCCACGCCTTTCGAGGTCCAGCGCCATCACGCCCCGGGAACTTCCCTCGCGACTCCTGGGGCGGAACGACCTCACGAACCCGTGTCAATCATGCCCTCAACTGGTATGATAACGCTGGGCGCCGCTCCGGCGTCCCGGCACAACACCATTGCTGCCTGACGAAAGGCGGGATGCCATGAGAGCGATCAACGCGATTCGGATGGGGGGAATCGATGTCCTGCCGCTGGTGGAAGGCGGCAAGGGCGTCTCGATTTCCAATGGCATCTCCTCCGGCAACTGGGCCGCTTCCGGCGGTGTCGGCACCTTCAGCGCGGTGAACGCCGACAGTTTCGACGAGCACGGCCGCCGCATCCCGCAGCTCTATCACGGCCGCACCAGGCGGGATCGGCACGAGGAACTGGTCGCCTATGCCATCAAGGGCGCCCTGACCCAGGCGCGCCGCGCCTACGAACTCGCCTCCGGCAAGGGCCGCATCCACGCCAACATCCTGTGGGAGATGGGCGCCGCCGAACGCATCATCACCGAGGTGCTGGAACAGGCCAAGGGCATCATCAGCGGTGTCACCTGCGGTGCCGGCATGCCCTATCGCCTGTCCGACATCGCGGCTCGTTTCAACATCTACTACTATCCGATCGTCTCCTCGGCCCGCGCCTTCAACGCCCTCTGGAAACGCGCCTATTCGAAGGCGGCCTCCCTGCTCGGCGGCGTGGTCTACGAAGACCCCTGGCTGGCCGGCGGCCATAACGGCTTGTCCAACAGCGAGGACCCGAACCGCCCGGAAGACCCGTATCCCCGCGTCCTCGCACTGCGCAAGCTGCTGCGCGAGTTCGGCCTGCACGAAACCCCGATCATCATGGCCGGCGGCGTGTGGTGCCTGGAGGAATGGGAGAACTGGATCGACAACCCGGAACTCGGCCCGATCGCCTTCCAGTTCGGCACCCGCCCGCTGCTGACCCAGGAAAGCCCGATCGGCGACGCCTGGAAGGAGCGCCTGCGCACGCTGAAGGAGGGCGATGTCTTCCTCAACCGCTTCAGCCCGACCGGCTTCTACTCCAGCGCGGTGAACAACGGCTTCATCCAGGAATTGCGCGAGCGCAGCGACCGCCAGGTCGCCTATACCGCCGAGCCGATCGGCGAGCATGTCGCCGAGTACGGCGTCGGCCCGCGCAAGCGCCCGGTGTACCTGACCCCGGCCGATCTGGACCGCGCCCGCTCATGGGAAGCGCAGGGCTTCATCGAAGCGCTGCGCACGCCCGATTCGACGTTGGTCTTCGCCACGCCGGAAAAGGCCAAGGAGATCCTTGCCGACCAGGTCGCCTGCATGGGTTGCCTGTCGCAATGCCGGTTTTCCAACTGGTCGCAGCACGAGGCCGACCACTCCACCGGCAAGCGTCCCGATCCGCGCAGCTTCTGCATCCAGAAGACGTTGCAGAACATCGCGCACGACGCGAATGAACCCGGTACGCTGGACGACAACCTGATGTTCAGCGGCCACAACGCGTTCCGTTTCGCGCAAGGACCCGTTCTACTCGAACGGCTTCATTCCGACAGTGAAGCAGTTGGTCGAACGCATCCTGACCGGCCGGTAGTAAACCTCTCCCGCGGGAGCGGGAGAGGTCGAGATGCGCAGCATCAAGGGTGAGGGTGATCGGGTCGGCACGTAAGCAGGTAGAGCATGCCGAGCCGATCGCCCTCACCCTCGCCGCTTACGCGTCTCGACCACTCCCGCTCCCGCGGGAGAGGTTTGTGAACGCCACGTTGTGCTGTTTCCCGCCGGTAACAAAAAATTTATTTCCCTGGTGAACCGGCACTGTTAACGACAGGGCGCCGCCGGTTACGTTGCGACACGGGGTCACGATACGGCAGGGGGCAGGATGAGACCGGGGGTCAGGATGCGCCGCATTGGATATCGCCTCATTGGATTGGTGCTGCTGCTTGCGCCACTTGCGTGGTCGCCGGCCTGGGCCGACGGCAAGGACTGTCCCTTGCTCGGCAAGCTGGACAACTTTTCCGCGCCTGACGCGCCGGATTGGAACTCCTACGTGGCGTATGACTTCGCGGTCACGCAAGACAATCAGAACGTCCACGTCACCAAGATCGGCAAGCTCTGCCACCAGATCTACCGCCTCAAGCCCGGCGTCGCGAAGCTGAGCGGCCTTGAGATCATGACCAACTACGAGGACGCACTCGGCGGTATCGATGCGAAAATCACCAACACGAAGCGGGACGACGACGGCGACATCTATGCGACGGTGACCAAGGACGGCGCAGAATATTGGCTGATGGTGACTGAAAGCAACGGCGACACCGTTACGACCAGGGTGTTGCAGGTGGTGCCGTTCCAATCGACGCTGACGGCGCCCAGCGGCGACGACTATCATCTGCTGGGCCATTTGCCGCGTACCACGGTCGGCAAGCCAACCAAGACCAACTTCGATGAGTTTGCTTTTACTATGCAGGACGGCAACCAAAAGCAGCAGATCAAGGTTCGCGGCTTCCGCTTTCACATCTTCTATGAATATACCCGCCCGCTGATGAGTGGCCTTGAAAGTCAACTGAATTATCGTGCGGCCCTGAAAAATCTCGGAGCCGAAATTCTGTATGAAGACCCCTTGCCCGATCCCGGGGAAGTGGACGCACGGCTGGACGACCATGGCAAGACGGTGTGGATTAAGGTCACCAGCGTGTATGCCGGCGTCAACATCGACGTTATCGAGGAAAAGCCGTTCCAACTTTCGATCAAGCCGCCAGAAGCGGATGAGATGAAGGCGGCGCTCGTCAAGGACGGTCATATCGCACTTTATATCAACTTCGACTTCAACAAGGCCACGCTGAAGCCGGATGCGCAACCGATCATCGCGCAGGTGGTGGCGCTGTTGAAGGCGAACCCCGACCTGAAGCTGTCGATCGAGGGCAACACCGACAGTATCGGCACGCACGACTACAACATAAAGCTGTCGGGGGAGCGGGCGGCCGCGGTGGTCGAAACGCTGAAGACGCAAGGGATCAACGGTGCGCGCCTGACCTCGGCCGGATTTGGCCCGGACAAGCCGATCGCCCCCAACGACACCGAAGCCGGCCGCGCCAAGAACCGCCGGGTCGAGCTTGTGAAGAGCTGACCAACGGCCTCATTAAACCTCTCCCGCGGGAGCGGGAGAGGTCGAGGGCGCGTAGCGCACGAGGGTGAGGGTGATCGGGTCGGCACGGTGCAGGTAGAACGTGGTGTGCCGACCCGATCGCCCTCGCCCTCGTGCGCTACGCGCCCTCGACCCCTCCCACTTCGTGGGCGAGGTTTCCGAACCTGACGGTATCGTCGCGCTCGATCTGGTGCACCAGCTCGATCTCCCACGTCAGGTAGCCGTTCATCGCCTCCTCCACGCCGGAGTTGCGATCGTACGGCCGCAGATACGCATCGATGCACGCCTCGTCCGGCGGGCTCGTCCGATCCTTGACCAGCGGCCGACCGAACGCGTGCCAGGCCTCGGTGCCGCCTTCCAGCACCAGCACCTCCGCCCCTGTAAGCCCCTTCACCTCGTTCACTGCCAGCCGCGCCATCACGCCGTCGGGCGAGGTCAGCACCACGTAGCTCGCGCCCGCGACTGCGGACCGCAGCCCGCCCAACCGAGTTCGCACGCCCCACAGCGCGCCCGGGATATGCCCGTCGCGGAAATCGATGCTGCGGGCGAGGTCGATGACCACCGTGCCCTCGCCACGGTCGAACAGCGCCACCAGACCGGTCACGTCGATGCTGGCCACCGCACGTTCCAGCTCCGGCACCCGTGCCAGCGCGCGTCCGCTGGACGCCGCCGCCTCCAGCCCGCCCTCCACCACGAACACGTCGCAATGACCCATCTGACGCAGCCACGCGGCACTCATCCGCGCCCGCACGCCGGTATCGTCCACCAGCACGATCCGCGCATTCCGCACGCCGACCCAGGTGTCGGTCGCCTGCACCAATTGCCCGCCCGGAGCGTTGCGGCTGCCTGGCCGGTGCCCAGCGCGGAACTCCGCCGGATCGCGCACGTCCAGCACGTACAGCGTGCGGTCCGGGTCCTCCTCGAACCGCGCCAGGTCGAGCGGACCGATCACGCCCACCCCAGACTCTTCGGCGAAGCGCGACGCGCGTTCCAGCGCCAGCTTCAGCGTCTTCGGCGTGCCCGGATCGAACTTCTCGGTTCGGCCGCGGTCGCAGCGGAAGCCCGCCAGCTCCCAGCCCATCGTGCCGTTGCGCAGCGCCACCACCTTGTTGGGAATCCCGGCCCGCCGCAGGCTTTCCGCGCCCAGGATGCTGCGCGTGCGCCCAGCGCAGTTCACCACCACCAGGGTCTGCGGATCGGGCACCATGTCGCCGATGCGATACGCCAGCTCGCCGCCCGGCACGCTGACGCCGGTGGGGATCGACATGCGCACGAACTCCTCATGCGTGCGGCTGTCCAGCACCACCATCTTGCGGCCGGAATCGATCCACTGCTTCAGCTCGGGAGGATCGACGCTTTCGGTACCGTAATGGTGTTCCACCCACTCGCCGAACGCCTTCGACGGTACGTTGACGCCGGAGAACAACTCGTAGCCAGCTGCCGCCCAGTTCGGCGTGCCGCCGTCCAGCACCGTCACGTCAGAGCACCCGATGCCCTCCAGCCACGCGCCCAGTTGTTCCGCCAGACCGCGCCCGTCATCCACGCAGCAGATGCGCGTGCCCAGCCGAGGCAACAGCGCGCGCGCCCGGATCTCCTTGCGCGCCAGCCCGCATGGCACCGCCCAGAACAGGTGCGACGCGCCGAACTCGCCGTCCTCGCGCGCATCGAGCAGGGCGAGTTCCTGGCCGTCGGATAGCCAAGCGTGCAGGGTTTTTGCGTCGATGCGTTGCATGGTGTTCGCCGCGTTGAGGTTCGCGCGAAGCCTAGGCTCGGGTGTTGCCGCTTGGCAACGCACGGATGCGGGGGCACATCGGGCACATGGACGCGATGGAGGTATTCGACCGTGCCGCGGTCCGCCGGCACCGCGACCGTGCGGCCCCGGTCGTGGATAGCGTCGCCGACGTGCTGCGCGACGCGGCAGAGCGCTTGCTGGACCGGCTGGACGACACCACCATGCGCTTCTCGCAGGCGCTGGATGTGGGCGGTCGCGGTGTCGTAGCACCGTTGCTGCGCGCCCGCGGCATCGAGGTGGTGAGCAGCGATCTTTCCCCGCCATGGCGGCGCGGAACGGCGGGGTGTGCGTCGCGGCGGACGAAGAATTCCTGCCGTTCGCGGCCGGGCAGTTTCGACCTGGTGGTGGCGAACCTGTCGCTGCACTGGGTCAACGACCTGCCCGGCGCGCTGATCCAGTTGCGTCACGCGCTGCGGCCGAACGGGTTGCTGCTGGCGAGCCTGCCGGCGCTGGGCACGCTCGACGAACTCCGCCGCGGGCTGACCGAGGCGGAAGCCGCGCTGACCGGCGGCGCGGCGCCGCGGGTGTCGCCATTTCCGGACCTGCGCGATTGCGCCGGGTTGCTGCAACGCGCCGGCTATGCCCTGCCGGTCGCCGACGTCGAGGCTGATCCGCCTGCGCTACGCCGACCCCCTGGCCCTGCTCCGGGCTGCGCGCTGCCGGCGAGACGAACGCCGTACGGTTGCGCGATCGCCGCATCCCGCCGCGGGAGTTGTTCCCCGCCGCACTGGCGATGCTGCCGGTCGAGGACGGCCGCGTCACGATGACACTGCGGATGGCAGTGATGACCGGGTGGGCGCCGGCGGCAAAGTGATGATCTGAGGTACCCGGACAAGGAAAGGGCCGATGAACCGTGCCTGTCTGCAAGCGGGAAGGCCGCTGGCAATTTTGGCCCAGAGGCGGCGCCCCAACCCGGAGCAACCCACCCAGCACGGTATGATCGGTCAAGGCACGTGGTGAAATCTTGCAAATAGTCAAATAATACGTATTATTTGTATTTTCGAGGTGGCTGATGAAAGAGTTTTCAACGGTCGAACTGCTCCGCGACCTTAAGACCGTGACGCACGCGGCCTCCCGCGCCCCGGTGGCGATCACGCAGCATCGCAAACCGCGCTTTGTCCTCATGGCACTCGAGGATTACAGACGCCTGACGTCTGCCGGCGCCGACCCGCACAGGGTATATCGCGTCGAGGAGACTCCACCTGAGCTTGCGGCGCTGCTGAGCGCCGGCCTGGACAAAATGATCGACGGAGGGGATGGAGCGGGTGGCGCGTAGGCTGCCGCCGCACGGAGCGATCATCCAGTATCCCTACGTTTGGGCAGCGCAACGCGACGCGGGCGAAACCGAAGGCCATAAGCCACGACCGGTTTGCGTAGTATTGCGTCTACCGGACCCGACGAAGGATATTCACCATCTGGTATTGCTGGCGATTACCAGCCAGCCACCGCGCACCGGCCAGCGCGCACTGGAAATTCCGGATACCGAGCGCCGTCGCGCCGGCCTGATGCGCTATCCGCGTGCCTGGATCGTTGTCAGCGAGTCCAACTACGATATCGCTGAACCGTCGTGGTACGTACGAGCCGGATGCGCCGCCGCTTGGTTCACTGAGCGCCGCTTTCTTGCGCGAGGTCGCAGCGGCGCTGCGGACGGCGCTGACAAGAGGTGCCCGGGTTGACCGGACAGTTTGAATCTTTCCCCCTGTCGGTTCAGCGGTCCATTGCCACGTGAGCTTGCACATTCAACTCAAGAACATCGTCGGCCGAACGGGCTGCTGCTGGCGAGCCTGCCGGCGCTGGGCACGCTCGATGAACCCCGCCGCGCGCTGACCGAGGCGGAAGCCGCGCTGACCGGTGGCGCGGCGCCGCGTGTGTCGCCATTTCCGGACCTGCGCGATTGCGCCGGGCTGCTGCAACGCGCCGGCTATGCCCTGCCGGTCGCCGACGTCGAGCTGATCCGCCTGCGCTACGCCGAGCCCCTGGCCCTGCTTCGGGACCTGCGGGCTGCCGGCGAGACGAACGCCGTACGGTTGCGCGATCGCCGCACTCCGTCGCGGGAGTTGTTCCCCGCCGCACTGGTGGGACTGCCGGTTGAGGATGGGCGCGTCACGATTACACTACGGATAGCGGTAATAACCGGATGGGCGCCTGTGGCGAAGGGATGATAGGCCCTTCGATCGATACGCGAATGTTGTGACGATTTTGGCCACTCCGAATTGGCGTCTCGTTGTGTCGCTCGTGGCGCCGTTGGCCGCACGGTCATTATTGCTTCATCAAGATTTCCTTCCAAAAACTGTACCCGAAGGTAATTTGTAGCCAAGGGCAACGTCGCGTGCCAAACGTCTGAGCACGAAACGGCCCGTGTGGGGTTGGGGGAACACTATGTCGGGTCGGATTAGCAGGTCACGCCTCGCGGCGGTGGCAACGGCTGTCGTGCTGTCGTTTTCGGGCGCCGCACAGGCGCAATTTTCAGCATCGGCGTTCACACCGTACAATCCAGCGAACGCCAGCAGCATCGTGCCCGGGCTGACCGCGCTTTACTCGATCCCGGTGGACAGCCTGATTCCGACGCAGATCAATGTCGGCGACGCCGAGACATTTTCGAAGGCAAACGGCTTCAACCTGGACCCGAACGCCGCCGCGTTGAATGCCGACCTGATGGGTGAGGTCGAACCGGTGGTGATCGGGCCGAATGGCCAACTCTACCAGACCGACGGCCATCACACATTCGTCGGTCTGGAGCAATCGATCTACGGCGCTTCCAATCCGACTGTCTACGTCCAGGTGATTGCCAACTACAGCAACCTCACGCCCGCCCAGTTCGCCAACGCCATGGCGCAGGCCACGCAGCTCTATCCATTCGACAACGGTGTGCAGAAGCCGGTCACCCAGGTCGGGTCGAACCTGATCTCGCCGATTCCCACGTCGCTGGCGGGCCTGACCAACGATCCGTATCGCGGCCTGGAATACAGCGTGCTGAAGAACAAGGAGGCGGGCGGGGTCGGGCACGACAAGACCCCCGGCTACACCGACTTCATGTGGGCCGATTTGTATCGGACCGCGCCCGGCACCGCCGGCGGCAGCGGACTGCCGTACCTGACACCGGCCGACGCCAGCAAGGCCGCGCAATGGTCGCTGGTCGGCACCAACACCGGCACACTGCCGGGCCTCGGCACGGTCAGTGTCAATCAGATGGCGGGCTTCATCCTGCCCTCCACCGGCAGCATCAACGTGACCGGGCAGATCACCAACGGGAATCTTGGGACCGGCGCGATCGACGGCAGCAACAGCGGCAGCGTCACCACGCCATCGATGACCGGCATCAACGGCTACACCACCAATGGCATCGTGGTCCAACCGCACGTCACCGGCCTGCTGATGCAGCTCGGCGCCGACAACGGCGGCACGGTGACGCTGTCCAACACCAACAACACCTATTCCGGCGGCACCACGATCACCGCCGGCACGTTGATCATCGCCGGTGACAGCAACACGGGCGGATCCCTGGGCGCGGCATCGACCGGCGCGCTTCCGGTTTCCAACGGCCTGGTCACCGCCTGCGCGGGCGGCAACAATTACAGCGGCTGCGTCGACAACGCGGTGCGCGCGACCAACGGCATCGTGTTCGAGAGCCTGACCGAGGGCAACGGCACGCTGCAGTTCGGAACCACAACGAATCAGACCGTCAGCACGAACCGCAATATCTCGATCGGCCAGGAAATCGCCAACATTGCCCTCACCAGCGGCAGTAGCGTCACGTTGAGCGGCAACATCGTCACGCCGAACCTGAACACCGGGGGCGCGGCGCCGCTGGTGACCAGCAACGTCACCGGCTCCGGCAACGCCACGCTGAGCCTCACCGGCAACAATACCGCGTTCTACGGCAACATCGAGATCGGCAAGAACACGACGGTGCAGGTCGCGAGCGCCCAGTCTCTCGGCGTTCAGTCCGGTTCGTTCATCAACCAGCTCGAGATCGATGACGGGACGTTCAAGGCGGGTGGGTCGTTCACCGCCGCGCAGGGCGTGTTGATGCACGGTAGCGTAGGCACTTTTGACACCAACGGATACTCGACGACCTGGGCAGGCGGCCTGACCGACGTGCAACGCACGCTGAAGGTCATCAACAACGGCAGCACGGCCGGCAGCGTGACCTTTAGTTCCATGACGATTGGCGCCAGTGCGGCGTTGGAACTTTCCGACGGAAGCGGAAGCGGCAGCAGTGGCGATACGTCCGTGACGCTGACAAATGGCATCACGCGCGAAGCCAATGCGACCCTGTTCCTGGAACCCGTTGCAGGGTCTCTGGGCGGCAAGGACAAGGTGTTTTCGTCTGGCACATCGGTGCAGCTTACCAACGGTATGGTCGCGCCCTGGATCATCGAGGACACCGGCGGCAGTGCCTCATCAAGCCCGTACAACTTCCTGACATACGGCAGCACCACCGGTTACGTAGCGGCCACCGCCGGCAGCACCGACATCACGTCGTCGACCGCCAAACAACTGGTGATCCAAAGCACCAGCGCGACACTCGGCGGCGCCGCCCAGGCATATGCGCTGCAGCTTCAGTCCGGCAACACGATCACCCTCGGAACCAATACGCTGACCCTGGGCGACGGCAGCGATCCGGCCGGCCTGATCCTGAACAACAACGCGACAATTACCGGCGGCACCCTGGCGTTCGGCGGCAGTGAGGCGGTGATCTACGCCAAGGGCACCACCACCCCCAACACGATCGCTTCGACCATTACCGGCACCGGCGGTATCACGCTGTCGGGTTCAGGTCAGTTGAATCTGACTAAGGATTCACAAAATACCGGCGCGATCGTCATCAATTCGGGTCAGTTGGTGTTGGACGCCACCGATGGCAATGCGATCTCCGCCGCCAGCGGCGTGACGCTGATGGGCACCAATTCAAGTGCCAAGCCGGGTAACGCCATCCTCACGCTGTTCCAGTCGAACACAGTCGCCGCGATCAACGACGTCAACAGCAACAGCCAGATCTTTCTCGGCGGCGGCGGGTCGAGCGTGACGACGGGCGGCTCCAACGGCAACGGGATCGTGCTGACGATCGGTGAGACGTCCGGCGCCAACGCCAAATCTCTCTTCCTCGATCAACAGTCCTGTCAGCGACAACGGTGCGACGATCGGCACTGCCGGCGCGATCACCAAGGCGGGCACTGGCCTGCTGGACTTCTCACCTGGTGGTACCGGCAGCGTCAAGCTGAACTCGAGCAGCTCGATCGCGGTGACTGGCGGTCAGCTCCGCCTGGCCACCGACACCCTTGCCAGCAACAACGCGATCACGACTGCAAGCGGCACCGAGGTGCAGCTCGTGGAGGGCAAGACCATAGGTTTCGGCAGCAATGTCACCGGCGGCGGTCTGCTGCATGTCCTGTCGGGCGACGTGCAACTGGTCGGGACCGGTAACACCTACACTGGCGGCACCACGCTGGAGATCGGCACTGCTCTGCAGGCCACCGTCGCCAACCTCACCTCGGCTGCCGGCCAGACCATCACCAATGCGGGTGGCACGCTGGTGCTGGATCAAACCGCCGGCACCGGCGACTTCACCGCGACCATGACCGACGGCAAGGAAGCGGGCACGGGTCCCACCTTGTCGGGCAGCTTCGTGGAGACCAACAGCGGGAACACCACCGGCAACATTACGATGGCGAACGCACAGAGCTATTCCGGTGCGACGACGGTCGAGGCCGGCACATTGATGCTGGGCGCCACAGATACCGTGGCGACGAGCAGTGGCGTCACGCTGGGCACCGTGGGTGGGGGAGCGACGGCGAAACTGGCGCTCGGGGCCACCAACCATGTGAAGTCACTTAACAGCGTGACCGGCAACACGACCGGCGTATTGCTCAATGGCAACGCGCTGACCGTGCAGCAGGCATCTGGCGGAACCTCCAACTTCGCCGGCACCATCACCGACACCGGCGCCGGCAGCGTGACCACGACCGGCGCCGTCAACCTGGCGCTGAGCGGCACCGACAACGTCGGCGGCACGGTATCGCTCGGCTCCGGCGGTACGCTCAGCCAGACCGGAGGCAGCCTGTCCGTCGGCGGCAACGTCACCAACAACGGCTCGATTTCGGTCAGCCATGCGACGGCCACCTACGGCGGCACGTTCACCAACAGCGGGATGTATTTCAGCGATCCGTCCACCCAGACCTTCAACAACCTGACGGTGACCGCGAACGGCTGGATCCAGGCGTCGCCCGGCGACACCTACAAGGTCGGCGGCAGTTTCCTGAACACCAGCACGCAGAGCCAGAGCTGGAACACCACCGGCGCCACGCTGGAATTCATCAGCGGCAGCACGATGGACCATACGTTGCAACTCGTGGCCGCGAACGGCGGCGCGACGCTGCCGATCCAGTGGAGCACGTTCGCCTGGAACACGCTGACGATCGACCCGAGCAATGAAATCACGCTGGAGGGTCAGAATGGCGGCGGCAGCTTCGCGATGTATGTCAACAACATCATCGGAGCGGTCATCTCCGGCGACACTGTGACCAACATCTTCGGCAGCACCGGGCTCGACATCTATTACAACCCGTATCTCGCGGCGGACGCCCATCTGCAGGGCAAAACCTACGACCTGACCGGTGGCGGATTGCTCATCGCCGACGTGCCGGAGCCGACCTCGTTCGCGCTGCTTCTGACGGGACTGACGGGCGGCATCGTCGCCCGCCGGCGGGCACGTGCCGCATCGAAAGTGCGTTCAGCCGAGGTTTAATAACGCGCGGGCGGCAGCGGATCGCATCCCGTGATCCGCTGCCGCCGCGATTGCAAACCGGCATATGGCACGGACCGCCCAAATCGTCGTGGCCGGGCTTGACCCGGCCATCAAAGCAGCACGGTGCCGCGATAGATGGCCGGGTCGAGCCCGTCCATGACGATTGGCGCGGTTCGTGCGAAGCGGTCGAAAGTCAATTGTCCGGCGGTTTCGTATTATTCGCGTCACCCGGTAGATGTTCCACTTACGAAAGAGACGTCAGTTAACGCGCCGGATCAATTCAAAAATATCTTCCCCGGATTCAAAATCCCCCGCGGATCCAGCGCCTGCTTCACCGAGCGCATCACCGCCAGCGCCTCCGCCCCATGCTCTTGCTCGAGAAACTCCCGCTTGCCGATCCCCACGCCATGTTCGCCGCTGCACGACCCACCCAGAGCCAGCGCCCGCGCGACGATCTTCTTGTCCAGCTCCCACGCCCGAGCCAACCCGTCCGGCTCCGGCGGCACCAGGATCACCGTGTGGAAATTGCCGTCGCCCACATGCCCGACGATCGGCGCCGTCAGCCCCGACGCCGCGATATCCTCTTTCGCCCCCAGGATCGCCTCGTCCAGCCGCGAGATCGGCACGATCGCATCGGTGGCGATGCCCTTGTGACCCGGCTTCAACGCCAGGCAGGCCCACAACGCATCATGCCGCGCCTGCCACAGCTTGTTGCGCTCGGCCGCGTCGGTCGCCCAGCGGAACCCGCGCCCGTCGAAGCCGGACGCGATCTCCTCCGCCTGCTGCGCCTGTTCCGCCACCGCCGCCGTCGTGCCGTGGAATTCGAAGAACAGCGAGGGCAGCGGTTCCAACCCCTCCAGCTTCGAGTAGGCGATGCAGGCGCCCACCTGCACCTCGTCCAGCAGCTCCATCCGAGCCACCGGAATGCCCGTCTGCATGATCGCGATCACCGTCTCCACCGCGTCGCGCAGCGTCGGGAACTGGCAGGTGGCGGACGACATCGCCTCGGGAATGCCATGCAGGCGTAGGGCGATTTCCGTGATCACCCCCAACGTGCCCTCCGACCCGATGAACAGCCGCGTCAGGTCGTATCCGGTGGAGGACTTGCGCACCCGCCCACCGGTGCGGATCAGCCGCCCGTCGGCCACCGCCACGGTCAGCCCCAGCACATTCTCCCGCATCGTGCCGTAGCGCACGGCGTTGGTGCCGGAGGCGCGGGTCGCGCACATCCCGCCCAGCGTGCACAGCGACGTGCCCGGATCGACCGGAAAGAACAGCCCCGCATCGCGCAGATGCGTGTTCAACTGGTCGCGGGTGACGCCAGCCTCGATGCGGCAATCCATGTCCGGCTGGCTGACGTCGAGGATGCGCGTCATGCGCGACAGGTCCAGCGTGATGCCGCCGCGCACCGGCGTCACGTGGCCCTCCAGCGACGTGCCCGCACCCCACGCCACCACCGGCACATGCCCGGCGTGGCACAGCGCCAGCATGCGCGCCACCTCCTCGGAGGTTTCCACGAACGCCACCGCATCCGGCAGCACCGGCGGCTGGGTGTCCTGGCCGTGCGAGTGGTGGTCGCGCAGCGTCGCGTTGGTGGTGATTTGCTCGCCCAGAAAAGCGCGGGCGGCCTCGATCACGCTATCGGCCGGTGATGGCATAGCAATCCTCGTCTGTCGGCTTGCACCTTTGAACCCGCCGCCGCAGGCTGACAAGGGATGCCGGATGGCAGCGCGCGGCGAGTCGCGCGTGGACCGATCGGGGAGAGCAGATGACTGAGCTATTGCACCGGCACAAGCAACGACTGGGGACGGAACGCCTCGCCCTGGACAGGAGGGATTTCCTCCTCGACGTCGTTCCGTCGATGGAAAGCGACGCCGTGCGGGCGTTCGCCGCCGAAATGGGTCCGGTGCCGCCGGTTCTTGTGCCGATACGGGAAGACGAGGATGGCGTGTACGGGTGGCCGGCCGACGGTGTCCGCGAGAAGATCGGCAAGCACGGCGGCTCCATCCGGTTCGGCTGGCGGCTTCGCGAGTGGCCCGCCGTCCTGTTGACGGCGGAGTTCCATGCCGTCTGGGTCGATCCCGAGGGAAACCTGGTCGATATCTCGCCAGCCGCGACCGGCGTCGCGCCTTCGCTGTTCGTGCCGGATCCAACCGTCCCGGAGACCTTCGACTTCGATCAGCGGCCGCCGACCCGATACAAGGTCTTGCACACCGGGCCGGACCTCACCGAACCGGTCGCCGCACGCGTCGCCCAAATGAAGCCGGGGCAGCGCGCCTATGAAGAGCGACGCGCGGCCAAGGCCGGCCAGACGCTGGAACAATGGATTCGCGCCAAACTCCCCGCCGATCCCCTGCGCGAGCCGATCGCCACGTTCGTCGCTGCGTGCCAGGCGTTCGAAGCCAAGCTGCCCGGCTTGCCCGATCTGATCGCGTCCAATCCTGGAGCGATCGAGGCCGGGATCGTCGAACCCGCCGGCCCGGCCGATGATGCCGCCGAGGCCGTTGCAACCGACGCACCTGCGCCGGTGGATAGCGACGACACGCCCGATGAGTCGATCTCCGCCGAAGAGGTGTCGGCGGTCGATGCGGGCCCGGCGGACGCGTCCGACAGTCCCGCCGATGCGCCCGACGAAGCGACCGACGAGATTGCGACTACCGACGAGTTCGACGACGAGTCCGACGACACCTGGGACCTGGAAGATGAAACCTACGCCGCTACCTATGAACTGCACGACTGGGCGACGATCCGTTACAACCGTAGCAGGACCATCCAGCGGTTGATGCCGGACGCGTGATCTCCCACGCGGCGACAGCAGCTTGACGGCGCAGCATGCCCGCCTCGAAGCCATCATCCGCGACGATGCGGACCTCATGCAGTTGCTTCGGCGGCTGCGATCGATCGGTCTGCCGCAATGGCGGCTCGTCGCCGGCTGCCTGTACCAGACCGTGGGAACGTGCTGACCGGCCAGCCGCGCCGGACCGGCATCAAGGACTACGACCTGATCTACTTCGATGCCGCCGACCTGTCCTGGGAAGCGGAGGACGCGGTCATCCGCCGCGTCGCCGCCGCAACCCATGACTGCCTCGGGCCGGTGGAAGTGCGCAACCAGGCCCGCGTGCATCTGTGGTTCGAGGCGCGCTTCGGCTGCGCCTACCCGCAACTCGCCTGCGCTGACGACGCACTGCGCTATTACGCCTCGATCGTGCATGCCGTCGGGGTGCGGCTGGAGGCCGACGACCGTCTCGACATCGTCGCCCCGTTCGGCCTCGACGATCTGTTCGCCATGGTGATCCGGCCCAATCGCACGTTGGACAATGCCGCGTCCCACACCAGCAAGGCGGAGCGGTCGAAGCTCCTCTGGCCCGAGGTCGTCGTGTTGCCTTGGAAGGGCCCATCAAATTGATCGTGTGGCGGGACCGCTGCGGCTGCCGGGCCGCCAGTCATTATCCCGCGTGACCGTAAGAACTCGCGGTGAAATAATCGAATCGGCCGACGATGGATCACGCCTCCCTGTGTCATGGCCGGCGGAGGCTGGCCACCCGCGACTTTGCTGTGCAGGGCAGAAGAAAGTCGTGGGTGGCCAGCCTCCGCCGGCCATGACACGAGATATTTCGGCACGACTGATAGAATCACTTACTTCCGGGCAGAGCCTAACGGCAAGCGGTGGAACCGCCGCGTGCGCGGCTAAGGACCGTCATATAAGTTACCGTAACGGAACGTAATGCCGCGTGGGCGGGCGAACGCCGTCAGGATATTGGGACAATTATCTTGACTTAGACACGATGATCGAGCAATTTAATGATAGGTTGTCGGCTGGGGTTTTCGCGGCAACCGCCCGGGCCCTGTCACTTGGCTCCGTGCTCCCGAAGCGGGACACAACAGTGGCCGTCGCGAGGGCTCGACTTGGAGATGGTTGCGAATGGCGGGACATTCGACACGCCCTATCGAGGACTCTCTCGCTCGCACTGTCGCCGCCATCTATGAGGCCGCGGTCGCGCCGGACCGCTGGTACAACGCCCTCGAGCAAATACGGGAGATGCTTG
>CAVXNH010000069.1:0-50601 GCA_963762885.1 uncultured Alphaproteobacteria bacterium | reverse complement strand
CCTCCGCCTTTCAACTTTCAGTTTCGTATTGCTGACCAAAGCCGCTTCGGGTCCCCGACTTGCGCGGGGAAGACGATGTGGTTTGCGGTGAATGCGGAGTCCAAGTGGCGTTTGCGCCATAATGCCGGAGAGATCGCACCAACCCACGCGAGAGATCGTGCTTCGCTGCGCTCGCAATGACAGGTCAATGCAGGGTTAGTAGCATCAGCAGTTTCAGAACGCTACCCGGTCGGCTCTTCCATATCCGGCTCCAGCCGCCCGCGTTGCCGCCGCCCCAACGCCAGTTCCGTCACCACCCCGTGCAGCGTGCGCAACTCTTGCTCTGTCGCCTCGCCGCGCTGGAAGTAATGCCGGAGGTTGCGCACCATGCCCGGCCGCTTCTCTACATTGCGCAGGAACCCGCACGCATCCAACTGATCGACCAGGTGCGTCAGGAAGTTCTCCATCTCCGCCTTGGTGGCAACTGAGTATCGTTGGTCATCAGGTCGCGCGGCGGCGTCGCTTCGTCGGCCATCCACCACTCGTACACCATCACCATCACCGCCTGCGCCAGGTTCAACGACATGAAGGCCGGGTTCAGCGGATAGCGCACCAGTGCGTCGGCCTGCGCCATGTCGTCGTTATCCAGCCCGGCGCGCTCCGGCCCGAACAGCAGGCCGGCACGCAAGTCGCGGCCGCAGATCTCCCGTAGCTCGGCCGCGGCACCGCGCGCGGTGAGCACTGGCTTGATGATGTGGCGCGGCCGCGGACAGGTCGCGAAGACGTGCTGCAAGTCGGCCACTGCGTCGGCCACGTTGGCGAACAGTTTCACCTCGTCGAGGATACGATGGGCGCCAGAGGAGTTGCGCCAAGCCTTCTGCTGCGGCCAGCCCTCGCGTGGCGCTACCAGCCGGAGGTGGAACAGTCCGCCATTCGCCATGGCCCGTGCGCAGGCGCCGATGTTATCCGCAAGTTGCGGGCGCACCAGGATGACGACCGGCGTGTTGCCGAGCGGTTTGAGCGCGGCCCCGTGTTCGCGGCCGGTCATGCGGGTGGTGCCGCGGGCAGCAGCAGCAAGCAAGGTTTGAAACACAGATTTCACAGATTTCACAGATTAAGGCACGGATCAGAAAACATAATGAACCGAGCGATATCCTGGAGCTTCGGGCAGAGACGGGAAGTTTCTGTGCCTTAATCTGTGAAATCTGTGAAATCTCGTGTTTCAAAATTCTTGATCCGTGCCAGCCGCTTCAGCGGGGGATTTAACGCTTTGTCAACTGTAACACCGCCAACCTGTGTCCCGTGCAGAACCAAACCGCGCAGGAAAACGAACTGACCTACCGCATCATCGGCCTCGCGATGCGCGTTCACCGCCGGCTCGGACCCGGCCTGCTGGAAGGCGTGTATGAACATTGCCTGTGCTATGAACTGACCGAGGCGGAGATGCCGTTCCAGCGCCAGGCTCGGGTTCCGGTCCACTATGGCAACGCCCTGCTCGACTGCGGCTATGTCGCGGACATCATCGTGAGGGAGCAGGTAGTGCTTGAACTCAAGGCGGTCGAGCACCTGCTGCCGATCCACGAAGTGCAACTGCTGACCTATCTGCGCCTGACCGGTTGCCGCGTCGGACTGCTGATCAACTTCAACACCGTCTCGCTGACCGACGGTATCCGCCGGCGCGTCATCTAGTTCGGCGTCCAGCGGTATCACGCGGACCGCCGCCACGTCGTGCCGCCGGGGCCGTCTTCCAGCACAATCCCCTTCGCGGCCAGCTCAGCCCGGATCGCATCCGCCCGCGCGAAGTCGCGCGACTTCCGCGCCGCCACCCGCGCGGCAATCGCCGCCTCGATCTCCGCCACATCGTCCGTGCCGCCACGGAACCATACCGCCGGATCCGCAGCCAACAGCCCCAGCGCGCCGCCGGCGGCCCGCAGCCCGCGGGCGGCGTCGAAATCGCCGGCCAACGCGCGGTCAGCGAGAGCATGCATCTCCGACAGCGCCAGCGGGGTGTTGAGGTCGTCGCACAGCGCCTCGGTCACCGCCGCGGGCACCTCGGCGTCGTCCAGCGCCGGATAGCGTTCCAGCGCACGATAGAACCGGTCCAGCTCGTGGCGAGCCTCGGCCAGCGCGGCGTCGTTGAAGTCCGGGGTGGAGCGGTAATGCGTGCGCAGCAGCAGCAGCCGGATCGCCTCGCCCGGCGCCCGCGCCAGGGCATCGCGCAGGGTGGTGAAGTTGCCGAGGCTCTTCGACATCTTCTCGCCGTTCACCAGCAGCATGCCGTTATGCACCCAGTAGCGCGCAAAATGGCTGCCGGGGAACGCGCAGCAGCTCTGTGCCGCCTCGTTCTCGTGGTGGGGAAACAGCAAATCCGTGCCGCCGCCGTGGATGTCGAACGTCTCGCCCAGATAGCGCCACGACATCGCGCTGCACTCGATGTGCCAACCGGGCCGGCCACGGCCCCACGGGCTGTCCCAACCCGGCAGATCGCGGCCCCGACGGCTTCCACAGCACGAAATCCCCGGGGTCGCGCTTGTACGGCGCCACGTCCACCCGCGCACCGGCCAGCAGCTCGTCCGGGCTGCGACCCGATAGATGGCCATAGGCCGGATAGGTCTTCACCGCGAACAGCACGTGGCCTTCCGCCGCATAGGCATGTCCCGACGCGATCAGCTTCTCGATCATGGCGATCATCTCGCCGATGTGTTCCGTCGCCCGCGGCTCGATATCCGGCGGAAACGAGCCAAGTTGCGCCATGTCGGCGTGGAAATCCGCAATGGTGCGCGCGGTCAGCACCGATCGGTTCGCCCAGTTCGAACGCCCGCGCGTTGATCTTGTCCTCAACGTCGGTGATGTTGCGCACGTAGGTAAGCGCGCGGATACAGCCGCCGCAGCAGCCGCGCCAACACGTCGTAGACCACCACCGGCCGCGCGTTGCCGAATGCGCGAGGTCGTAGACCGTCGGGCCGCACACGTACATCCGCACATGCGCGGATCGAGCGGCTCGAACCGCTCTTTCCGGCGGGTCAGGCTGTTGTGCAGGAAGAGCTCGGGCATGGCGCTGGGTCCTCGGCGAAGGGGCCGCTTTCTCGGCCAATCCCGGCGGCAAATCAATGCGCGGCGATTGACAGGCCGCGCCGGCGCGGGTTACGCCCGAAGTGAGAATCACTCGCAATACCCGCCGGCCCGGCCGGCTGAAGGATGTCGGCCGTGATGGCGGGAGGACAGGTGCAGGCGTCGGGCGGCAGCGCTGGGCGGAAGGCGCGGATGACGCGATTCCTCGCGGTGTTCGGCCCGGGCCTTGTGGTCATGCTCGCCGACACCGACGTCGGCAGCGTCATCACCGCCGGCCAGAGCGGCGTGCAATGGGGCTATCGCCTGCTGTTGCTCCAGATCGTGCTGATCCCGATCCTTTACATGGTGCAGGAACTGACCGTCCGGCTGGGCGATCTTCACTGGCCGCGGCCACGGCGAGCTGATCCGCGATACGTTCGGCCTCTTCTGGGGCTGGGTTTCCGCCATCGGCCTCGGCATCGCCACCGTCGGTGCCCTGCTGACCGAGTTCTCCGGCGTTGCCGGCGTCGGCGAACTGTACGGCCTGCCGCGCACTGCCACCCTGCCGATCGCCGCACGGCGTTTCTCGCGGTGGTGATCACCGGCTCGTATCGGCGCGTCGAACGGGTCGCGATCGCGGTGGGGTTGTTCGAACTGGCGTTCTTCTTCGTCGCCTTGGCAGCACATCCAGATCCCGCTGCAATGCTCCGCGGTTCGCTGGATATCCCTTATGCCAACAAGGACTACCTCTACCTCGCAGCGGCGAACATTGGCGCCGTGATGATGCCTTGGATGATCTTCTACCAGCAGTCGGCAATCGCCGACAAACGCCTGCGCCCGGAGCATTTCGCCGCGGCGCGCTGGGATACCGCGGTGGCGCGGTGATCACCCAGCTCGTCATGGCGGCGGTGCTGATCGCCTGCGCCGCGACCATCGGCCGCGGCAACCCGGACGCCTCGCTGTCCTCCGTCGGTGACATGAGCCAGGCGCTGACGCCCTTCCTGGGCACCGCTGTCGGCAATTTGGTGTTCGGCGTCGGCGTGCTCGGCGCCGGCATGGTGGCGGCGATCGTCGTGTTCCTTGGCCTTCGCCTGGGGATTGGGCGAGGTGGCCGGATACCGCCGCTCGCTGGAATACCGTCCGCTGGAAGCACGCTGGTTCTACGGCGTCTACACCGTCTGCGTGGTGGCGGGGCGATAGCGGTGGCGGTGTGGCCTGACCTGGTGTCGCTGAATGTCGGCGTGCAGGTGATGAACGCGCTGATGCTGCCGGTCGTGCTGGGCTTCCTGATCGCGCTGGCGGTGCGGGCACTGCCGAAGGCGCACCGGCTGCGAGGCTGGTATTTGTGGCTGGTGCTCGCGGTGTCCGCACTGACCTGCGCGCTGGGCGTGTTCGGCGGGCTGTCGGGGCCGGGCTGCTATAAGGCGGCGGTCCGCGACCTCCCCGGATGGCGAGGCCGCCGAGGGTCACCGTATTCTGGCGCATAGGGTTTTGCCGCCGCCTTTCCTCGATCCCTGCACCTGCCGCCGCTTGACTTCACCAGGACCGCTGCGCATGTTCCGCGCCCTGCGACGGCCCACCCCGGATACATCGGGAGCCGCGCACAGCGGGACGGGGCTGTAGCTCAGTTGGGAGAGCGCCTCGTTCGCAATGAGGAGGCCAGGGGTCGAATCCCCTAGCTCCACCACTGTCCCGCATAAGAGATTGAAATCGCAGTTATTCTTCAGCCGGACCTGGCAACCCGCACAACGGCCAAAAATGCCGCTCGACGACGTCATACACCGCGCCGCCGCGGATATCGCGGTATTGGAACCGCGCGACAGCGATGACGACACCATCACCATGAAGTAGCGCCTGCGCGCGCGGTTGACCGCAAAGGAGGAACGCGTGTGGCAACAACGGCCGGCGGAATGATACGAACCCGCGAATCGATTGACGCTCGACCGCTTCGCACGGACCGCCCCAACCGTCATGGCCGTACACCCAATCGACTTGCGGGTTGATGTAGCGCTCGTCTTCACCGCAACCCTCCTCGCAACGCAAATCGAATGACCGGAGTGGGCAGGCTTCCGCGCATTCGCCCGGCGACAGAGGCGTTCGCGCAACGAATAGCCGGACATGTCCAGCCTTTGCGGAATCGCGCTATGCTGTGGCGAAATCCCGTTCCAGGCCGCACGCGTCAATCGGCCTGGTGCTCTACTTCGATGCCAACCGACTGATCCGGCCGGAGGCCACCTCCCGATGACCGCAGGTTCAACGGTTCCGGCTCCCCATCGCCGCTTCTGGCCCGGTTATCGCGCTGCGCACCGCATCGCCCTCGCTTGTGTCCTCGGCTGGTGGCTGCTGCCGTCACCCGCCATGGCCCAGAGCTTCGACTGCGCCAAGGCGCAGGATCCCGTCGATCGGGCGATCTGCGCCTCGTCAAAGCTGCGCCAGCTCGATAGTGACGTGGCAGCCGCCTACGCGGCGGCATTGAAGCGCGATGCCGCAAACGCCGAGACAATCCGGGGGGGCCAGCGGAATTGGGCGCATAACCGGGCGGCCTGCGTTGCCAAAGCGCCCCAGGCAGGGGCGACCAGTCCGGAAGCGTGCCTTGCTGCGGCTTACGTCGACCGGCTCGCCGCGTTGGCCGGCCCACCAGCCCAGGCTCCTGCCGCGGCGGCTACGCCGGGATCAGCGGCAAACGCGCCACATAGCGAGGCAGCCGCACCGAATGTCGCGCCGCCTCCCGCTGCGGCGAAGCAGCCCGCGGCCAGCGCGCCGGCCGCGCAAACCATTGCCGCTCCGGAATTTGCCGCCGCGCAGCCGGCGACCGGCCTGCCCGCCATCGCCGACAGTGCCGGAACCCTGGACCGCGAGCGATTCCCCACCGCCGGCGAAACCGATGTCCTGCTGCACGTCACCACGCCCGGCCGCTTCGCCTTGCGCGCCGCCAGCCCCACCGGCACGGCGCTGCATCTCGTCGATATGCTGACCGGTCCCGGTGAACGCGAGGGCTGGCCGGGCAAGCAGGATGGCCGCATCGACGCCTTGCTCGACACCGGGACCTACAAGGTCCGCGCGTTCGGCGATCCGGCGGCCACCGGCGACACCAACCTCTCGCTCACCCCGTTCGCCGCGGCCGGTCCCGCACTGCTGGCGCCGGGCTATCAGCCGGTCGCCATGACCCTGCGCGACCTGCAATCGCAGTCCTTCTGGCTGGTGGTCGGCGACGATCCGGCGCCGACCCGCATCGAGGCGGCCGGTCGCAGCCTCGCCGCACTGACCGTATGGCGCGACGGGCGTGATCTGGTCGGCAGTGCCGCAGACCACCGACACCATCGCCGCGACCCCGGCGCACCCGATGACCGACATCGTGCTGTCCGGCAGTCTGCCGCCCGGCACCTACCTGGTCACCGCCTATGGCGGCCCGAAACTGCCCTGGGCCGATGGCATCCCCGACGAGCCATTCTACCTCCGCACCGGCCGGTCCGCCGACCTGCTGGCGGGCGGCGTATCGCGACAGGTCGGCGTGTTCGGCTCCGAACTATTCGATGTCCCACCCAACGCCGCGCGTGCGCTGCTGATCCTGCCGCAGCCGGCGGAGGCGCATCTCGCCGCGGCGGCACCGGGCGCGGACGCACTGACCGCCGACATGACCAAGACCGACCGTGCACGCGCCACGCTGCTGGACCTGCCGGGCAAACCGGCCACGCAGCGCTCCGTCACACTCCGGGCGGCGCCCGGCCAGGCCTTCACCTTGCGTCCCTTGGCCGCCGGCCAACCCGCCTCGCATGGTCCGCTGGGCAATGTCTCCACCGATCGGCCGGGACGTTATTGGCTCGCCGTGCAGGAACCGGCGAATGGCGGCGATGAATTGCCGGCCGCCGCCATGCTGGTCAGGTTTGCCGTCGATGCGACGACGGGCGAGCGGTCGGGTTCCGCCGAGGTGCTTGCCTCGCCCGGCGTGCCAGCGATCGGCCCGGGCCAGGCCTGGCGGACGCGTTTCAACCTGCGCGGCCCCAGCGCTCTGCTGTTCCATGCGACCGGCGCCGTCACCGTCGCGGTCCATGCCGAGGGGCCGGCATTGACCGCCCGCATCACCACGCCGGAAGGGGCGGTGCTGAACGCGACGGGGAACGGCACCGCCGCCACCAGTTGGGCGCTGTCCCCCGGCTGGTACACGCTGGTGCTGACTCCCAAACCGAACGCGATCGGCATTCTCGACCTGACGCTCGGGCCGCCCGGCCTGATCCCGCCCGCGCCGGCGCCGCCGGGGCCGGACGCGCCGGTGCTGCCGCTGGGCGAGCAAGCGATCGACGCGCAGCACCGGCTGGCGCTGCTGGTGAACCGCGAGCCCGATGGCTCCGCCGCCCTGGTGATGCGGCGCGCCCCGGTCGAACTGGCCGATGGTCCGGTGGTCGAGACCGTGCCGGCCGGCGATCCGCTTGCCCTGGCGGTGCACGCCCGCACCGCCGGCACTTTGGCGGTGCGCGACATTGCCTCCGCCGGCCGTGTGCTCCTGAACCGCAGCATCGCGGCTGGCGAAGGCACGACGGTCACGCTTCCCGCGGCGGACCACGCCCGGACAGTCGCGGTGGCGCTGCTCCCCAACGCGCCCTCGGCCACGCCCGAGCCGGCGCCGGCCGCAACCCTGACGGCGCTGCGGGACGGGCAGCCGGAATTCCTCGACCTGGACCGCGGAGCGCAGGCGAGCTTCGCGCTGACCGTGGGGCAGGGCGGCCTCTATCGGGTGCAGACCACCGGCCGCCTGAAGACGGCCGGCCGCATCGGCACAGGCTTCATCCCGGTGCTGGGCGAGGCTGCCGCCAACGGCGTCGGCCAGAACATGTTGCTGCAACGCTATCTGCGTGCCGGAAGCTATCGGCTGGACGTGACGGTGCAGGACTCGGCCGGGCACCTGGGGGTCAGCGCAACTGAGACGCCGCTGGCCGAGGGGGCCGACCTGCTGCCCGAGGGCACCGCGCGGGCGACCCTGACGCCGGGGCATGGCGTCGCGTTCCCAATCCGGATAGCCGCCGCCGGCCACTACCATCTGAATTTACTCGGTGACGGACGCAGCTTCACCGCACGACTGGAGGACGCGGATGGCTGGCCGCTCCGTGCCGCTGGCGACCTGTCGTCGATCGACCAGGATCTTGCTCCCGGCCGGTATCGGCTGATCGTCCAGCCACAAAGCGTCGAGGCCCGCGCGGTGGCGCGCCTGCGGCAGATCGTGCCACCGGTGGCGTTGACCGGCCATGGTCCGCACCCGCTGCCATTCGATGCCCCGCAATCCCTGGAGTGGCGGGAGCCGCCCGGCCGGGACGATGCACGCACACCCGATACCTGGACCTTTGGCCTCGCAGGGCCGGCGAACGTGTCACTGAGCCTCGCCGGCGACGGCATGGCTGCCACGCTCCAATCGGCCATCGCCGATCCCACCAAGCCACTGCTCGGCCGCCTGATCGCCGGGAAGACTCCTTTCAAGATCACCCTGCCGGCGGGCGAGTATCGCGTCGAGGCACGCAGCCTCGGGCGCAACGATCGGCTGGCCTACACGATCGGCCTGCACAGCGAGGAGTTGCAGCCGGACGTGGCGCGCCAAGTGACCCTGCCGGCCGAGTTGCCGTTCGCGATCGCAGCGCCTCGGGTGGTGGCGTTGACCAGTTTCGGCCGGGTACCCCTGCGGGCGGAGTTGCGCGACGCGGCCGGCCATGTCCTGGCCCGCGCGGCGGGACGCACGGACGACTGGAACATCGCGGTATCGCGGGCGCTGCCAGCCGGGAGCTACCGCCTGGTGTTGGCGCCGCTGGCGCCGCCCGCTGCCTCGGCCGCCGCGGGGAACGACGACAGCGCGAGCAACGAGTCCACCGATCAGAGCAGTGACAGCGCGATGGGCGCTGGCCAGGATGCGGACGCAGGTCAAAACAAGGACAGCACAGGCCAGGACAACAACGAACAGGCCACCAGCGACAGCAATGGCAAGGGCCAGGCCAATGACAACGATAGCGCCGAGGCCAACAGCAACAACGACAATGGCCAAACCAATAGCAGCGACAACGATGCGGGCCAGGGCAACAACAACGATAACGACAAAGGCCAGGCCAACAACGACAGCGAAAACAGCCAGGACAATTCCGGGCAAGCCTCCGACGACCAGTCTGCTCCCCGCCGATCCCCGGTGCGCACCGAGATCACTTTGCTCCTGCCACAAGCCCAGCCGGATGTTGCCTTGCCCGCAGACGGCGCCGTGACGCTGACCGCCGGCGGTGTGCAACACGTGACGCTGCCGCTTGCGAGCCCCGGCAGCCTGCTTGTGGCGGCGGCGGAAGCGCCCGTGGAGCAGATCCTGGCGCTGGAACAAGCGGACGCCGATGGGGTGTGGCGGACGGTGGGGCAGGATCAGGGGCTGGCGCCGATCGTCGCGGTGCCGGTTGGGGATGCCAAGGCGCCGCGGCGGCTGGCGGTATGGGCGGTGGACGGCGGCGCGGTGCCGATCCGGGTGGCAGCGCGAGCAATCACCGCAGCCCCGCGGCCTATCGGCTCGGTGGCGCTGGCCCCGGTCTCGCTTGGCGGCATCACGCGGCCTTGGTTTGCCGCGCCGGTGGCCGACCCGGGAGGTCTCATGCTGCGGCTGGAAGCGGCGGATCCGGGCCTGCTGGCCGCCTCGGTGCCGGACCAGACAGCGGAACCGCTGGCGAACGGCACGATCGTGGCGCAATCGGAATTGGTCTGGCTGCTGTCGCCGCAGCAGACCGCACCGAGCCTTGTGGTGGTGCAGGCCGCGCATGGTTCGCTGGAAGTGGCCGTGCCGGCAAACGGGCACGCGACTGTGCCGTTGGCGGCGTCGTCGGGCTCGGCGATGTGCGGCTATGTCGCCGAGTGCAGGACTTGGGCAGCCCGGGTTGGACGCTGGCCGGGGGATGGGTGTTGCGCCGGGGAGCGCCTTCGCATTGTGCGGCGGTCCGGCGTTGCGCGCCTGGAACGCCGGGAGCGACGCGGCGCTGCGGCTGCGGTTGCGGCGGGCCGACCTCGCGCCGCAGCCCGACGTGGCGGTGGATCAGTCGTTTGCCGGCCTGCTGCCGCCGCATGCCGCGCTGAAGCTGGCGCTGCCGGCCGGGCTTAAACGGCTGGACGTCAGCCTCGCGGCCGGGGCCGCATTGGTGGCCGGGTGGCAGCAGGCGACCGCCGTCACCGCCTGGTCGGGTGATGAGGCGCTCAGCCGCAGCCTGACCGGCGACTGGGCCGATGCGTTGCTGGTCAATACCGGCGATGCGCCGGTGCCGGCAGCGCTGAGCGTAACCGCAGCGGCGGCGGCGCCAGGCCTGGCGCCCGGCGCCGTGTTCCGCCGCTTCTTCGGGGCGGGCGGGTCCTTCGTGCTGCCCCTGACCGCGCAGACGGGACAGCATCTGACCCTGGCGGGCGACGCGACGGCAACGGTGGTGCGGCCGGACGGACAGGTGCGGCAGGGGCGCGAGGTCGACCTGGACGGCCCGGCGCAGGCGGTCGTGACGCATGGCGCCGGACCGCTGGCGTTGTGGATCGAGGGCGCCGGCGTTTCGCCCTGGCCGGCCACGCCGCCGCGCGACGTGGCGCTGCCCGCGCGGGTAACGCTGACCGGCGAGGCGATGGCGTTGCACCTGTCGCCCGGCGCTCCCGTCCTGCTGCGGCTCTCCGGCACCGCCCCGGCCATCGTGGCGATCGGCAACGACCCGCCGGTGCTGTTCGCGCGCGGTATTGCGACGGCGCGCTACCTGCCGGCCGGCGACACGCTGCTGCACATCCTGGCACCGCAGGACGGGCCGCTGTCCGGCTCGCTGGAGCTGTCCGGCACACCGGTGGTGCAGGCAACCGAGGGCGTTGGGACGCCGGTGGCCATCGCTCCCGGCGGCGCTGCGGTATTCGGTTTCAGCGTCGCCGCGGCCGGCCCCGTCGGGCTTGGCGTCCGCGCCGATCCGGACCGGGTGCAGGCGCGCCTGCTGGACGAGCATGGCGTGACGCTGGCGCAAGGCGTGTCGATGCTGCGGCAGCTTGCACCCGGCCATTACCTGCTGGAGGCGAGCGTGCCGCCGGATGCGCCGACCACCTTGGTGCGGCCCGCCGTGCTCGGCACGGTCCCGCATCCCAATCCGCCCCCGGCGGAGGTGATCCGCGGCCTGCTGCTGGCCGCCGGGTTCGCCCCGCCCGATGGCGCCCGGTAGTGAATATTCTGGGTCATACCCAGCGCAATGGAGACTGACCTACGGAACGACGCCGACCGCCCCAACCGTCATGGCCGGCCTTGTGCCGGCCATCCACGCCTTGCCTTCGTGCACGCGACAAAGGCGTGGATGGCCGGCACAGGGCCAGCCATGACGGTTAGGGACGGCCGTTGTTGTACGTCAATCGTTTTGCGGGCTGGTATGATCACAATGTTCCGTGATCGAAATATTTGCGGCGATGTGACCGGAGCCATCTCGGTGCGCGCCGTCGCCGAAGACACTCTTTTGTCGTGCCGGGGAACAGAAACCATATCCCAGGTCGGCATATGTCAGCTTTGGGTCGGCACCGGCGGTGCAGCACCGGCGGCAGACAGCTATTCCGCTGCCTTTGGCACCGGCTTGCGATAGACCCGCGTCGGGGCGGCGATCCCACAACCAGTGCCGTCGGTCACCTGCACCGTCTCCTCCCACGGCAGGCGATAGCGGCCCGCCATGAGGTCATGCATGTAGGTGTAAGGACAATCCCCGGCTCCGCCTCTCACTGCGGCATAGCCGCGATGCCCGAACTGGTAGATATTATTCTCCACCGCCCAGACGGAACGCGCCTCCCGCACCAGGTCGGGGCGGACTTCGGCGGTGATGATTTCGTCGGCCCGGCCGGAGGCGCCGTGCGCGATGATGGTGCCGTCGAAGTCGCAGACCATCGCCTCGCCCATCGAATTGAATGTACCGTCCGACCCTGACATGCAAACGCTGGCTGTAACCATCAGGTTGCAGAACGCATTCGACTGATTGGTGAACCGCCAAGCCTCGCGGACCGGAGGTGTGTAGCCGGCGGTGCGCAACATGACCTCGGCGCCCTTGTAGGCAGCTTCCCGCGCCATCTCGGGGAACATACCGTCATGACAAATGATCAGCGACAGCTTGCAACCGTTCGGCCCAGTGATCACGGGAATACCGAGGTCGCCGGGCTCCCAGGGTTCGACCGGCACCCAGGGGTGCAGTTTGCGATAATACAGCTTCAGGTCACCCGCATCGTCGATGATCAGTCCGGAATTGTACGGCATGCCGCCCGGATTGCGCTCCATAATGGAAAAGCATCCCCAGACCTTGTGTTCGACACAGGCTCCCTTGAAAGCGGCGACTTCAGGCCCGTCCAGATCGCACAGGACTTCATCGCGGACGTCCATCGACAGCCCGTGCAACGCATATTCGGGAAACACCACCAGATCGAGCGTGGACATGCCGCGCTTCGCCTTGCCAACCATCGCGACAATCCTGTCGGTCTGACGCCCGATGTCCGCGCGGGTGGCAATGTCCGGTAGCTTGAGTTGCACCAGGCCGATGACGACGCCGTTCGGGGATTTGTTCAGGCCGCCCAGTCCGTTCATGTCCTGTCCTTCCGCAGTTGGGGTTTCCATAAGTCCTGGCAAGAACGATGCCAGCAGAAGCCCTGGGCACTCAATGACGCGAGACTCTTTGCCACGCACTCGTTCCGGTCGCTTCGGCCGTAGGACCGCTTGGGGTCGAGAGAGCGGCTATGGCTCGGCGGGCACCCAGTGTAAGATTTGATCCACGAGGGCAAAGGAGACGTCCATGCCGTTGCACCGGGGCTGCGCTCGGTTCAGCACAAGCCTTGCCCTGCGCTGGGCATGGCGCCCCACCATTCCGCTGCTGCTCTGTTGCCTGACCCTGCTGCTGCCCTGCCTGACGCACGCCGAGGCCGTGCCGCCCCCGTTGGATCAGGTGCAGCGCGCCGACGGCGCGCTGGTGGTGCCGGACCACTTCCTGCGCGGTTGGGACCCAGTGTCGGTGTTTTTCGCCGCGGATGCCGGACCCGCCAAGGCCGGCCCGGAGGACCATCCCGAGCGTTTCGTCAGTCTGCTGCCGGCGCAGCCTGGCGCATGGCGCTGGCTCGGCCCGCGCGTGCTGCAATTCCGGCCGGCCGAGCCCTGGACCCCACTGCGCCGGGTGCAGATCACCGCCGGCAATCGCAGCGCCAGCCTGGTGCCGCTGCTGCCGGCGCCGGTGCAGACCGCGCCGCAGGACCAGCCGGAAGGCATCGCCAACCTCGACACGATCAGCCTGACCTTCCAGGACCCGGTCGATCCGGCCGACCTGGCTCGCCTGCTGACGATCGAGTTGCGCCCGCTGCCCGGGATCGACAGCTCAGGCAGCCAGACGCTGACCCGGGCGGATTTCGACATCAAGCCGCTGGAACGCGCCAGCCGCGCCGACCGCCAGACCTACCTGGTGATGCTGCACCAGCCGTTGCCCGACCAAAGGCTGGCGATCCTGCGGCTGCGTCTGTCCGATGCGGCCGGCCTGGACGATCCGCTGTTCGAACTCCGGCTGCGCACGGCGACGCCGTTCACCCTGTCGAGCCTCGACTGCGGCGACGGCTATCGCGCCGCGACCGCCGATGGGCTGACCACCTGCAACCCCGACGGCGATTCCGGGAACGCCTCGCAGCGGCGCTCCGTGACGCTGGATTTTTCCGCGCCGCCGCAGACGCTGGACATCATGCAGGCGCGCAACGCGTTCCGCATCTCGCCGCCGGTGGACGATCTGAAGGTGAGCGCCGACTCCTCGTCGCCACAGACGCTGCATCTGGGCGGCAGCTTCGCTGCGGAAACCGATGTACACGCTGGATGTCGCGCCGGGCAGCCTGACCGACCAGCGCGGCCGAGCGCTCGGTGGGCCGGCACAGCACCTGCGCTTTGCGTTCCGGCCGGTGCCGCCGCGACTGGTGTGGGACGCGTCGCAGGGGATCGTGGAGCGGGACGGGCCGCAGATGGTGCCGGTGCGCGGCCACGGCTACGCGCATGCCGATGTTCGCATCCATCGGATCGACCCGCTGGACCGCGATTTCTGGCCGTTCCCGGCGGACGGGGTGGAGACGCGCGATGCCGAGGCGCCGCCGTTGCCGGGCAACGAACCAGGCGCCTGGAGCAAGCCGGCTGCCGTCAAAGCGGTGGACATCGTGGCACGCATCAAGGCGCTCGGATCGCCGTCGGTATCGGAGCTGATGGACCTGCCGGACACCAGCGGCGGCGACGCCAAGTTTGGCCTCGATCTGCAGCCGCTGCTGGCGCGGATCGCGGGGGCGCGCCAGCCGGGCACCTATCTGGTCGGGCTGCGCGCCCTGCATAGCCCGGAGCGTCACTGGATCCGCCTGGAAGTGACCGACCTGTCGTTGACCACGGTGGAAGAGCAGGGGAGGGTGCGGTTCGCGGTGACGTCGCTGGCGACGGCGCAGCCGGTGGCCGGGGCACAACTCCGCATCGAGGGGCTGGAGGACAAGGACTACCGCGTCCTGGCCGAGGGCACCACGGATGCCCAGGGCGCGTTCACCTATGTGCCGCATGATGGCGCCCAGGCGGCGCCGCAGCGCATCGTGGTGCAGAAGGCGACCGACACGCTGGTGTTGCGTACCGCGCCGGGACCCGAAGCCTATGCCGACGGCAACTGGACGCAGCCGCGCGGCACCTGGCTGGCTTGGCCATTCACCAAGACCGCGATCAGCGCGCGGGCGGAAAAGCCGCGCATCCTGTGCCACGTGTTCACCGAACGGCCGATCTACCGTCCGGAGGAGGCGGTCGAAATCCGTGGCTTCGTCCGCCGCTACCTGCACGGCGCACTGAGTTTTGCCTCCGGCAAGGGGACGGTGCTGGTGCAGGGGCCGGACAAGCAGGAATGGCGCTATCCGGTAACGCTGGACGACACCAGCGGCTTCTACTGGCATTTCGACGCCAAGACGGTGGCGACCGGCGACTACACCGTCTCCTTCCAGCCCGAGCATGCGGATGAGTGCGACAGTGCGGATTTCAAGAAGGAAGCCTATCGCCTGCCGACCTTCGAGGTGCTGCTGAACCACGCGCAAACGGAGCCGCTCGATGCGCCGTTTCAGGTGGGGCTGCTGGCGCGCTACTACGCCGGGGGCGTGGTCACCGACCGGCCGATCACCTGGCGGGTGACGCAGTTCCCCTACACCTGGAGCCCGCCGGGCCGGCCCGGTTTCCTGTTCTCCAGCGATGCGCGGTTCTCCGGCGACCAGACGTTCCGGTCCACGCCGGTCATGCAGAGCAATGGCAAGACCGATGCCGGCGGTTCGGCGCAACTGACGCTGGATCCCACGCTGGAGCCGACAGCGCAGCCGCGCACCTATATGGTGGAGGCGACGGTCACCGGCGATGACGGGCAGCAGATCCGCAACGTGGCCAACATCCCGGCGCTGCCGCCCTTCGTGCTGGGCGTGAAGATGCCGCGCTACCTGCCGCACCCGGGAAACATCGCCGCCGACCTACTGGCGCTGGATGCGGGAGGAAAACCGAGCGCCGGCATCGACATGACCGTGCGGCTGATCAAGCGCGACTGGAACTCCGTCCTGCAGGCGAGCGACTTCACCCAGGGCACCGCGAAATACGTCACCCAGGAGATCGACCGCACCATCGAGGAGCGCCATGTCAGCAGCACCGCGGCGGCGCAGACGCTTAATTTCGCCGCCGCGGAAGCCGGCGTTTACGTGGTGGAGGTCACCGCGGCGGACCGGCTGGGCCGGCGACAGACCTTGCGCGTGGACTGTTTCATGGCCGGCGATACGCCGGTGACGTGGTCGCGTCCGCCGGCGAAGACGGTGACGGTGAAGGCCGACAAGGACGATTACGCTCCGGGCGAGAACGCGACGCTGCTGATCGAAAGCCCGTTCCAGGCGGCACGGGCCCTGGTAGTGACGGAACAACCTGACGGCGTGTTCGACTATGGCTGGGTGGACGTGGCGGACGGCGTCGGCCGCTACACCCTGGCGGTGACGAAGCAGCAGATGCCGCGCCTGCCGGTGCATGTGCTGCTGATGCGAGGACGGCTGGCGGGACCGCCGCCCTCGGCGACCGCGCCGTTCGACCAGGGCAAGCCGACCACGCTGGCGGCGACCACCTGGGTCAAGGTGCGGCCAGTGCAGAACCGGGTGACCGTCGCGTTCGACGCTCCGGCCACGGCGCGACCGGCGCAGACTGTCGAGGTGACGCTGCGGCTGTCGGATGAGGGCGGAAAGCCGTTGGCGGGTGAGGCGACGTTCTGGATGGTGGACCAGGCGGTGCTTGCGCTGGCGAAAGAGGCGCCGCTCGATCCGCTGCCGAAATTCATCGTCGAGCGGCCGTCGCGCATGGTGGCGCGCGACACGCGGAACATGGCGTTCGGCATCATCCCGTTGCAGGAATACCCAGGCGGCGGCGAGGGCGAGGAAAATCCGGGCATCGCCAATATCTCGGTGCGGCGCAATTTTACGCCCGTGCCGATCTATCTGCCGCACGTGAAGGTCGGGCCGGACGGCATCGCGCATATCCAGGTGAAGCTGCCGGACACGCTGACGGTGTTCATGCTGCGCGCCGAGGTGACCAGCGGTCCGGACCGCTTCGGCTTCGCCACCGGCGAGATGCACATCCGCCAGCCGATCGTGGCGCAGCCGGTGCTGCCGCGCTTCCTGCGTCCGGGCGATCAGTTCGAGGCGGCGGTGCTCGGCCGGGTCGTCGAGGGACCGGGCGGTGCGGGCACGGTGATCATCAGCGTCGATGGGCTGACCGTCACGGGCGAGAAGGAGCAGAAGTTCGCCTGGGAGGGGACGGCGCCGGCACGGGAGACGTTTCCAGTGAGCGTGCCGCAACCGGCGCCGGGCACGGACGTCGCGAAAATCCGCTTCCTGGTGCGCCGCGACTCCGACCAGGTCGGCGATGGGGTGGAGATCGCGCTGCCGATCCGGCCGGACCGGCCCGCGGTGCGCGAACAGCGGCTGGTGGAGGTGGCGCCGGGCGCGGCCGCCGATTTGCCGGCGCCGCCGGATGACGTGCGGGCTGGCTCGTATGCGGGATCGCTGGCGGTGGCGACCGATCCGGCGCTGGCGCGCGCTCTGGGTGCACTCGACTATCTGCTGGCCTACCCGTTCGGGTGCACCGAGCAACGCATCGCGCTGGCCTCGTCGGAGTTGGCGCTGCTGCCGTTCGCGCCGATCGCGGGGGCGGAGGGGTTGCAGCCGCGGGTCGGCGCCGACGTCGCCGCCGCGTTGCAGGGGATCGCCCAGGCGGTGGATGAGAACGGCCTCGTCGGCTACTGGCCGCATACGCGCGGCCTGGTGACGCTGACCGCGTGGTCGGTACGAGCTGATGATCCGTGCCGAGGCGGCGCACCTGCCGGTCGATACCGCGCTACGCGACCGGCTGGCGACGGTTCTGACCCAGTCGCTGCGGTCCGACTATCCGCATTTCCTGACCGACGCGGCGCTGCTGGAGCGGGCCACGGCGCTGTATGCGCTCGCGGCAGGGGGAAAACTGGATGCCGCCTATGCCAGCGAACTGGCGCGCACGGCCGGTGCGCTGAACACCAGCGGGCTGGCGATGGTGGTGTCGGCCATCGCGGCCACTCCGAACGCCGATCGGGCGCTGGTGGCGGGCTTGCTGGAGACGCTGTGGACGCGCGTGCACGTGCTGGCCCGCGACGGTCAGCCGGCCTTTGCCGGGCTGGTGGATTACGCGGCCAATCCTCTGGTCCTGCCGTCGGAGACCCGCAGTCTCGCCGAGGTGACGCGCGCGGTGGCGCTGGCGACGCCGGAGGAGCCGCGGCTGCCGCTGCTGCGTTCCGGGCTGGTGTCGCTGGGCGGGCCGGATGGCTGGGGCAGCACCAATGCCGATGCTGCGGCGTTGCGCGCTCTGGCAACGAGTTGGGATGTCGCCGCGGCGGACGTGGCGGTGACGGCGTCACTGGCGGATGGAGCGCACCAGGTGGCGCTCGGGCACGCGGTGCCGATGGCGCGATGGACCACGACGCAGCCGGGGCCGATGCACGTGGCCGATGGCGGGACGCGCGCGGTGCTGGCGTTGCAGCAGGCGCGCTACGTCCCGGCGGCGCCCGGCTGGCAGGCGAGCCCGGTGCAGCATGGCTTCGTACTGAGCCGCGCGCTGCTGCGGGTGCCGGGCGGCGGCGCACCGATGGTGGCTCTGGCGGCGGCGTCCGACGGCGCGCTGCATCTGGCGAACGGCGACGTGGTGGAGGAGACCGCGGAACTGGTGAATCCGGAGGCCCGCACAATGGTGGCGGTGGTGTTGCCGATTGCCGCCGGCCTGGAGCCGCTGAACCCGAACCTGGCGACTGCGCCGGCCGAGGCGGCACCCTCGGCCGGTCCGACGCTGGCGCCGACCTACACCGCGTTCGGCGATGACTCGGTGCTGTATGTTTACGAAGCGCTGCCCGCGGGCACGTATCAGTTCCGCTTCCGGGCGAGCGCCGGCACGGTCGGCAGTTTCACCGAGCCGCCGGGGACCGCGGAGATGATGTACCAGGGAGGCGTGAACGGGGCGAGCGCCGGAGCGCGGCTGGTGATCGGGCCATGAGCAAAGATCCCCTCTCCCGCTTCGCGGGAGAGGTTAGGGTGAGGGTGACGCGTGCCGCACGCATCGCCCTCACCCAACCTCTCCCGCTCCGCGGGAGAGGGGTTATCCTGCTTGTTCTCCTCCTCCTCCCCTACGTCGCCACTGTCCTCTCCCGCGCCCATTTCGATTCCCCCCGCCGACCCCGATCGTTTACGACCGGCATGGCCTGTTCCTCGCCCAGTTCGGCGACGCGGCAAAATCCCCCAATGGGGTGCAACGCGTCGAATACGGCTACTGGCGGGTCGATCAACCGCCGCCGCGCATCGTCGCCGCCACGCTCGCGCTGGAGGACCGGCGCTTCTGGTCGCATCCCGGCATCGATCCGGGAGCAGTACCTGCGCGCCGCCTGGCAGGACTCGATGGGTCTGCGGCGGCGGTCGGGCGCATCCACCATCGCCATGCAGGTGGCGCGCATGCAGCATCCCGAACCCCGCACGCTCTGGGCGAAAGCTGTTGAGGCGGGCACGGCGCTGGCACTCACCGCGCGCTATGGGCGCGCCGCGGTGCTGGCGCAGTATTTGCGGCTGGTGCCCTACGGCAACGGCAGCCACGGCATCGGCCACGCTGCTCGCTGGTACTTCGACAAACCCGCCGCTGATTTGAGCTGGGCCGAGATCGCCTTGCTCTGCGCCGTCCCGCGCGCGCCGGCGTTGTACAACCCATTGCGCCCGGACGCCTTGCGCCGCGCCCGCGCGCGCGCCGGCCGCATCCTTGGCGAACTGCACCGGCAAGCGGTGGTGACCGACGCGGAGTATGACGCCGCCATGGCGCAACTCGCCGCGTTGCAGCCAGGCCCGGCACCGCACCGGCCGGCTGACGCGCTGCACCCGATCCTGCGTCTGCGCGACTTGTTGGCAGCGGCGCCCGCCCCGCCGGACCCGGCCGATGATCGGGTCATGGCCTCGCTCGATCTTGGCGTGCAGCGCATGGTGACGGCGCAGTTGCGCGACGCGCTGGTGGGTTGGCGCAAGGCGGGCGCGCAGCAGGCGGCGGTGATCGTGGTACAGCGCGACGACGACGACGTGCTGGCGGCGGTCGGTTCTGCCAGTTACGGCGACCCGCGCGGCGGGGCGATCGATTTTAGCCGCGCCGCGCGGTCCCCCGGCAGCACGCTGAAGCCGTTCCTCTATGCGGCGGCGCTACAACACGGACTGCTGCATCCGGCCGACATGCTCGACGACGGGCCGGGTCAGGTCGGGGCGATCCATAACGCCGATGCACGTTATCTTGGTCCGCTGCCGCCCAGCCAAGCGTTGGCCAACTCGCGCAATGTGCCGGCCGCGGAGGTGTTGCGCCGCCTCGGCCTCGGCGCCGGCTTCGACCTGTTCCGGGCGCTCGGTTTGCAGATGCTGGGGGACACGCCGGACAGCCTGGGCCTGGCGATGGCGATCGGCGCCATGCCGACCAGCCTGGACCGGCTGGCGGACGCCTACATGACGTTGGCCGATGACGGCGTGCAGCACGATCTGCTGTGGTATCGCGGCCAGCCGCGAGCGCCGGCGCGGCGCGTCTTCTCCGCCACGGCGGCACGCGAGGTTGCACTGTTCCTGTCCGATCCGCTGGCGCGGCTGCCGAGCTTCGCGCGCTACGGCAGCACCGAGTATCCGTTTCCGGTGGCGGTGAAGACCGGCACGTCACAGGGATTTCGCGACGCCTGGACCCTCGCGTGGTCGCCGCGCTTCCTGGTGGGAGCCTGGGTGGGGCGCGACAATGCCGGGACGATGGCCGGGCTCGGAGGCGCCAACAGCGCCGCGGACCTGGTCCACACCGTCTTGCTGGCGCTGCACCATGCGCTGCCAGGCGACCTGGACGACACCAACTTTGCCGCGCCGGCCGGCTATGCGCCGGCACCGATCTGCGCCGGGCCGGCCGAAACGCCACGTGATGCGTGCAGCCACAGTCTGCTCGGGTGGCTGCCGCGGCCTGCCTCGGCCGGCGAGCCGACGGCGCAGCCACAACCGCCTGCCGACCCCGTCATTCAGCTATCGGTGGTGACGCCGGAGGCGGGCAGCCGCGTCTGGCTGAACCCGGAAAGTCCTGCCGCCACCAGCCGCATTGTGCTACGGGCGAAGACGCTGCCGCACGTGCCGCAGGTCGTCTGGTACGTCGATGGCACCCCCTTCGCGCTGGCTGACCCGGATCAGCCGGTCACGTGGCCGATGCGTGTTGGCGAGCATCGGTTTCAGATCGGCCTGCCGTTGCGGCCAGAACGGTCGCGCCTGGTACGGTTGCTCGTGCAGTGAGCAGGCGCCGTCGCGACTACGGCATTCTGCCGTCGGGCCGGGAAGATGTGACGATCGAGGACTACCGTTGAGACGGATCATGGCACACACGGCAATCCATCCCGGCGAACACCTGACCAAGGCAATCGAGGCTGCCGGCATCACGGCCGCCCAAATGGCCATCAACCTGTCGAATGCCGCGAAGCCGGCGAGGGCGCGCCGGTCAGGGAGGAACGTTGCCGTGAGCTTGTCCGCAACGGCAGTGGCAATGAATCGATTGGAACTGGTCCCATCCAGCTTGGCCGGCCGCTCGACCTCGGCCCTGATCGAGCGCGGCAGTCGCAGCTTGTAGGTGCTGGGCTGTGTCACATCCTGAGCCTCCGGACCGCGAACGTGGCGACGTTATCGTTGATCGCGTTGGGAACCCGAAGGAGGTGTACTGATGAATGCGCCGTGTCCTCGGCCGGTGGCGGAAACCAGGAGCACGGTGACGCTGCGCAAACGTTACTGGAAGGCGCTGGTTGCACGGATCGAGGATCTCGCCGCTGTCGCGGAACGTCTCGCGTATGAGGCGAAGGTCGGCAAGGAGGTGGCTCGGCGCGATTACCTGACCGGTGACGAACTGCGGCGCATCCTGGACGATGAGAGCCCAATGAAGGTTTGGCGTGAGAAGCGCGGGCTGACGCAGCGGGAACTGGCAGTGCAGGCCGAGGTCAGCCCTAGCTACCTGGCGGAGATCGAGACGGGCAAGCAGCCGGGGAGTGCTGCGGCGTTGCGAAAGCTGTCGGGGGTGCTGGCGATTCCGATGGAGAATCTGGTGCCGCGGCCGGGATTAACGGAAGGTAGCGCGGTCCGACAAACTGTCGACTGATCTCGATAGGCTAGAAATGCCCAACCCAAGGCCCCGATGCGGCGGCCAATCATGTTCGACGAGTTTGATTTCATGGTGGTGCTGAAGCCGCA
Source organism: uncultured Alphaproteobacteria bacterium (assembly GCA_963762885.1). Taxonomy (GTDB): domain Bacteria; phylum Pseudomonadota; class Alphaproteobacteria; order Acetobacterales; family Acetobacteraceae; genus JASHVB01. The sequence goes on along the minus strand of CAVXNH010000069.1, from coordinate 28,782 downwards.
ACCGGAGGGCGGCTTTACAGTCAGCGTGCCGGCCCTGCCGGAAGTGGTAGCTGAAGGCGACACCGAAGCCGAGGCCATGGCGATGGAGGAGGATGCCATTCGCATGGTCCTTGCGTACCGCAGCGAACACGGCATCGCGATTTACGATTGACGTATCGCGTAAATTCGGCTAAACACTACTATGATACGCAGCTATGGCGAAACCCGCACGGCGCGCTTCGCTCGTGGCGAGCGTGTGAAGCAGTTCGAGCCATTCCGTCGCCAGGCAGAAACGCGACTGGACAGGTTGGATGCTGCAACTATGCTTGGCGATATCGCCAAGTTTCCCGGGCACCATTTCGAGAAGCCGAAAGGTGACCGGGACGACATCTATAGCATCCGGATCAACGATCAGTGGCAGCTTTGCTTCAAGTGGCCAGCCGCCTCGCCCGGTCCGGAAGATGTAACGATCGAGGACTACCATTGAGGGGAATCATGGCACGCACGGCAATCCATCCGGGCGAACACCTGGCCGAGGCAATCGAGGCATCCGGCATCACGGCCGCCCAATTGGCGCGCGACATTGAGGTGCCGCCCAATAGGATCACCGCCATTCTGCATGGCACGCGGGGCATCACCGCCGATACTGCCCTGCGGCTGGCCCGCTACTTCGACCTCAGCCCGGCGTTCTGGCTGAACCTGCAGCAGATGTATGACCTGCGGCGGGCGGAGCAGGAGATCGGCGATGGGTTGTCGCGGATACCGACGCGGCGCGGCGGACGTGGCGGGGTGGTAGGGCGCCGCCGGACCACGGGCGGGGGAAAGTCGGTTCGACGCGCTGTCGGATGACCGGCACGGGCAGTTACTCAGCGGTCGGCAAGTAAGGCGACATTTAGTAATGTGTCATGGCCGGCGAAGTATGCCACCGGGCTTGACCCGGTGGGCCGGCCACCCACGACTTTGCTGTGTGGTGCGAAGGAAAGCCCTGGGTGACCGGGCTAAGCCCGGTCATGACACGGTGGGCAGTGTCGCCTTACTTGCCGACCGCTGAGTAATCGCACTTAGGGCATCCGCGGCGTGGGCGGGACCCACGTGACCCGATGCAGTGCCACTCGTTAAGGCGCTATTCATTCGGCGAGCCTATGCGGGCTCGTCATGGCTCGCGAACGAGACCGCCCCGATGATCGCCGGACGCCGGACCTGGACTTCTGTGTGCATGGTCGGCCCATGTCGGGCCGAACCAGGTCGCGTCGTCGCCTCGCGGCGTGGAAACAGGAGGTTCGAGCTACCGCTACAGCGGTCTGGCACGCCGGTCTGGCACCGCATGCGGTCGCGGTCGAGCTCCGGATTACCCACTACGCCCCAAAGCCGATCGCCGACATGGACAACCTGATCAAGCCTATCCAGGATGCGCTCCAAGGCATCCTCTACGTGAATGACCGGGTGGTGAAGGACGTTACCGGCAATTGGCGGAACATCGATACCCCCTTCCGACTGATCCACAGGGGAATCGCACTTGAAACCGCTTCGACTCCGGCCGTGGCGCTTGCCCGGCTCGGATATGATCAATTCTACCCCTTGGCATGTGAAACATGCCTGGGGAGGCCGGCTTGGAGCAGTTTATTGCCTGCTGGGAAGAACTGGAGGATCCGCGGACCGGCAACGCCGGTCTGCATGACTTCCATGACCTCCTGATGATCGCCCTGTGCACGGTCCTGTGTGGCGGCCAAGGCGCGGTGGACATGGCACTGTTCGCCGCGGCGAAAGAACCGTTCCTGCGCGGCTTCCTCAAGCTCAAGCATGGCGTGCCCAGCCACGATACCTTCAGCCGCCTGTTCCGGTTTCTGGATCCGACCCAGTTCCGCGCCGCGTTCCAGCGGTTCATGGCAAACTTTTCCGAGCGATGTCAGGGTGTTGTGGCAATCGACGGCAAGGTGCTGCGGCGCTCGTTCGACCGCGCCAGCGGCAAGTCGCCCTTGCATATGGTCAGCGCCTGGGGTTGCGAGCAACGCCTGGTGCTGGCGCAGATCGCCACCGACGCCAAGTCCAATGAGATCACCGCGGTGCCGAAACTGCTGGAGATGCTCTCGCTCAAGGGTGCGATCGTGACGGTTGACGCGCTCAACTGTCAGCGTGACATCGCCCAGCAGATCGTCGAACAGGGTGGCGACTACGTCCTGGCACTGAAGGGCAACCAGGCTACGCTGCATGACGATGTGGTCCGGTTCCTCGACGATCCGGAGAGCGAGACCAGCACAGCCAAGCCGGTGGTCGATGCGGATCACGGCCGCATCGAGACCCGCACGGCCACGGTCTCAACCGATATCGGCTGGTTGCAAGAGGATCACCGTTGGCCCGGCCTGGCCGCCATCGGCAAGGTGGTCCGGGTCCGGGAAATATCGGGCAAGACCACGACCGAGGCGGCCTATTACCTGATCAGCACAGTGCTCTCCAGCGAACGCTTCAATGAGGTCGTCCGCTTCCATTGGGGCGTCGAAAACTGCCTGCATTGGCGGCTGGACGTCGTGATGAACGAAGACCAGGCCAGGAACCGGCTGGGCAACGGTGCGCACAACCTCGCCGTGCTGCGACACATGGCGATGAATGTCATGCAAAAGGACGCTTCCAAAGGGTCGTTCCGAGGTAAGCTCAAGCGTGCGGGATGGGACGACGCCTACCTCTCGCGCCTTTTGGCACCGTTTTGAAATGCGATTGCCCTGGACTGATCCATATGTCGCAGCCGCTGGCCGATGCGTTGGGCGATGGGCGCCCGTTCGTGCATATTCGCCTCTGGGTTTCGCCGGAGGAGGAGGATCTGGGCTGAATGAGCGACGATCGGAAAGATGAGCATTTGCGGGCGCAGCGCCGGACGGTGCGGGAGGTACCGCCGGCTCGGCTATGAAGTCTTGGAGCAACCGCGGGGCGAGGCGTTGCCATCGTTCCTGCGTGCGTTCGCGCCTGATCTGGTGGTGATGAAGGATGACGACCACGCGGTGGTGGAGATCAAGACCCGGGAGAGCATCATCGGTTCAAACGAATTCGTGGAGTTGGCGAAGACGATCGACGCCCATCCGGGGTGGCGCCTGGAGTTGATCTCGCTGGGGCGGCGCAAGGAGATCGTGCAGGAGCTGTCGCCGGACGACCTCGAACGCCTGCTCGCCGCCGGCCTGAGTGCGTATGACTCGGGGCAACGGGACCTCGCGTTGATCTATCTGGTGTCGGTGCTGGACGAGCTGGTGCGGGACGCGGCGATGCGCCACCGTGTGGGGGGCCGGGATCGCTCGGCTTCTGCCGTCATCCATGAGTTAACGTTCCAGGGGATCATCGACGGAGAGACCGCTGATGTGCTGGATTGGGCATGGAAGCGGCGGCACGCGATCGTGCATGGGCCCGCGGATGCGGAGAGCCCGAGCCGAACCGAGATCGCTCAGGTCGCGGCGGCGTGTCGCGAGCTTCAGGCGGCGATGCGATTGGAGGCAGCGTAGCCGAGGGTCGCATGGTGACCTTCGCGATCGAGGGGCTCGCATCATTGATTGGGAGCGAATTCCGCTGCGCAGTGTGGTAACTCAGTCGTCGAATACGGAGGTAGACCATGTCCGATCAGTTCGACTTCACCGTGGTGCTGGAGCCCCAACCGGAGGGTGGCTTCACGGTGAGCGTGCCGGCGCTGCCTGAGGTGGTGACTGAGGGCGATAGTGAGGCAGAGGCGTTGGAGATGGCGGAAGATGCCATTCGCGCAGTTCTGGCCTACCGTCGTGATCACGGCATTCCGATACCCGGTGATGCACAACCGACAGTGCGGAAGATCACTGTCGCCGCATGAGCCCGTCACTGCCTGCCGTGAATGCGCGGCAGGTGCTGGCGGCCCTGCGACGAGCGGGCTTTGTATTGGATAGGGTAACAGGTAGTCATCATGTGCTGGTTAACACGCGTGATGCCCGACGCGCAGTGACGGTGCCGTTCCACGGTGCACGGAGCCTGAAGCCCGGGACGCTCCGAAATATCATTCGACAGGCCCGGATGACAGTGGAAGAGTTTCATGACCTGTTGTAAAATAACCGGTGATGCATCGAGGATCATATGGATTCTCTCGTATGTCGGTGTATCTTTCGACCATCAACACTCGACTTGCAGAATTAAATGGCCGCTTCGCAATTCACCTAATCTGATGATTAATAGTCACGTATCTTGTTGAAGATAGCATTAACTTTACCCAGAGGTGTGTTGATCAGAATTGGCGCGCCTCCCGCTAAATTCGTCGGTATTGTTATGCTCATGGGCAGGTCTGCAGGAACCAACAGAGGGACTCCTGTTTGCACTGGAACGATCCCCGCTGGTGCCCGCATCGTAACATTTATGAATAGATGATCACCTGATTTGTCGATTGTGTAGAGCCCGTCGTATAGAGCTCCCGCAACGTCGGCTCCCGCAACGGCCCCTTCGTGCAGTCACCATTAACCCGAGACCACTGCCGTGCGATCCGGTAAATGCAACCCTGTAAAAGCCATCAATCATCTTTACGCCTCATGCTGAGCCACATCGATTGGTGCTACTGAAAACACAACACGTTAAGGAGGCGGGGGAGGCGGAAAAGGTGCTGGCGGAGTAGGAGCTGCTGGGCTTACTATCAGTGGTCGCCTTCCCGACAGAACTTCGAGAATTGACTGGCGGACTTGCTGCTGTTCAGCCTCAATGTCATTAAGACCCTGCGGCCAGTACCCACCCTCAAGAACGTCGATTTGCTGAAGATTGTAGCCGAGAACCTTTGCCATCTCCGAGAGCAGCTTCGTTGTCAGACTGCGCTGTCTCTCGTTCCAATTCGAGGGCACCGGCTGAGGCACATTGATGTGCCGCATAACATCGCGGTAAGATTCCTCAACTTTACGTACGCCATGAAACTCAATTTCGACGAGAATTCAAAGCCCTAACACGTTCCGGTGTAATAGGGGCAAAACCCCGGGCATGAGTGCATTTGGTGCTTGCCCCGACGCGGGCAACTCGGATTCAAGCTATGTGTGAGCCAGCCGGATAACTTTGATGGCCTGTCGTCTGCCCAGCTCCGGGAGTTGGTGGGCAATCTATTGGCGAAGTTGACCGAACTGGAGCGAACAGTAGCGGCGCAGCGTGAGGAGATCGCCCGGCTGAAAGGCCTGAAGGGCCGTCCTGACATCAAGCCAAGCGGCATGGAGAAGGCTACCGCACCATCCAAGCCAGGCAGCCGGGAGAGGCGTCGTCGTCGCGGCAAGGTGCAGCCTCGCGCGAACGTCGAGGACCGTGTGCTGAAAGCCGCGGCACCGGCAGGGTCGCGCTTCAAGGGCTACGAGACCTATCTGGTCCAGGAGCTTGTGCTGTCGGTGCATGCGATCCGCTACCGCCGCGAGCGTTGGGCCACACCGGACGGTCAGACCATCGTCGCGCCGCTGCCAGAGGGGACCGAGGGACATTTCGGACCTGACCTGCGCCGCTTCGTGTTGATGCAGTACCATCAAGGTCAATCCACGTTGCCGCGGCTGACTGCCCTGCTGCAGTCGGTTGGCCTGTCGATCTCCAAGCGTGAGGTCCAGCGCCTGCTGACCGAGAAGCATGATGGCTTTCTCGCCGAAGCCCGCGACGTGCTGCGCGCGGGATTGCAAACATCGCCTTGGATATCGGTCGACGACACTGGCGCACGACACAAAATGGCGAACAGCTTCTGCACTCAAATCGGCAATGACCGGTTCACCTGGTTCGGCACGCGGCCATCGAAGAGCCGGCTGAACTTCCTCGACCTACTGCGTGCCGGCCATACCGACTTCGTGCTCAACGCCGCAGCGTTCGATTATATGCGCAGCCGCGCTTTATCCGCTCCCCTGATCGCCCAACTGGCCGAGCAGCCGGAAGCAGCCTTTGCTGACCAAGCCGCATGGCAGGCGCATCTCGACCGGCTTGGCTTCGCTGCCCTGACCATGGCACCAAATCCGGTGCAGATCGCCACCGAAGGAGCGATCTGGGGCAGCATCCACGCGCACGAATTCCTGCGCGATGGCGTCGTGTTAAGCGATGATGCCGGGCAGTTTGCCGTCGGCCGGCATGCGCTGTGCTGGGTGCATGCTGAACGGCTGGTGCACAAGCTGGATGCCTTCACCGACCACAACCGTGCCGCTCAGCAGAAGGTGCGCAAGCTGATCTGGGACTTCTACGCCGCTCTCAAGGCGTACCGCGCCGATCCCGAGAAACACCGCCGTCTTGCACTGCGGGCACGGTTCAATCGCATCTTCCGCCGCCGCACCGGCTTCATCACGTTGGATCGTCTGTTGGCACGCCTGCTCGCCAACAAGGACGAACTGCTGGCGGTGCTCGACCGACCCGAGACACCGCTGAATACTAATGGCTCCGAGAACGACATCCGCTGTCAGGTTACCCGTCGCAAGGTCAGCGCCGGAACCCGCAGCGACCTCGGTCGCGACTGCCGTGACGCCTTTCTCGGTTTAGGCAAGACATGCGCAAAGCTCGGCGTCGCGTTCTGGGACTATCTCGGCAGCCGGCTTCGCGTTCCCGGTCACCTTGTCGTTGCGCAACTGCCGGGACTAGTCCGCTGCCGCGGGCAGCCCGCCTGAACGGTGGGCTGCCCGGGGTTTTGCCCCTATTACGTTCCGGTGACAAAGGAATCTTCCTCGAGGCCATCAGGGAACGGAAGACGTCCAACTGGCGTGCACGACGCTGGCGCTTGTCGTCGCCTCGTCGAGTAACATAGACGGCTAAGACAGGTCCCGCCAGTGTCGCGAAGACAACAGCCATACCAAGGTACAGATCCATGCGATTCTAGACCATGTGGCACTCGGATGGGCCCGAACTCACTGGCAAGCCAAGCACTCCTCGTAATTTGTTGCACTGCCCGCCGCCGCAGCCGCCACCAAAGGCAATGGCGCCTGCCCGTCATTCGCCGGAACCCCACCCATCACCCCGGTAAACGCCACCGGCGCCACCGCCTTCTCGCTGACGTTATCCGCCCGTGCGATCGACAAACTCCGGCAATGGTACAGCGACTTGACCCCCTTCTTCCAAGCCATGAAGTGGATCTGGTGCAGATCCCGCTTATGCACATTGGCGGGGAGAAAAACATTGACCGACTGGCTCTGGCAGATGAACGGCGCCCGATCCGCCGCATGCTCTATGATCCACCGCTGATCCAACTCGAACGCCGTCTTGTAAACCGCCTTCTCATCCGCCGTCAGGAAATCCAGATGCTGCACGCTGCCCTGCGAAAGCGTAATCGACGACCACACCTCGTCGTTATCCATCCCCTTGGCCTCAAGCAGCTTCTGCAAATGCCGGTTCCGCACCGTAAAGCTGCCCGACAGCGTCTTCTGCAAAAACACATTCGCTGCGATCGGTTCGATCCCCGGCGAAGCATTCCCCGCGATGATCGAAATCGAGGCCGTCGGCGCCAGCGACATCTTATGCGAGAACCGCTCCATCACCCCGTATTCCGCCGCATCCGGGCACGCGCCGCGCTCCTCCGCCAGCACATACGACGCGGCATCCGCGCCCGCCCGGATGTGCCTGAAAATCCGCTTGTTCCACACCTTCGCGACCACGCTCTCCCACGGCACATTCAAAGCCTGCAGGAACGAGTGGAAGCCCATCACGCCAAGCCCCACCGATCGCTCCCGCATCGCGGAATACTTCGCCTTCGCCATCTCGGACGGCGCCCGGTCGATAAAGTCCTGCAACACGTTATCCAGGAACCGCATCACGTCCTCGATGAACGTCGGATGCTTCTCCCACTCGAACCACGTCTCCAAATTCAAAGAGCATAGGCAGCACACCGCGGTGCGCTCCTTGCCATGCTGGTCGCGCCCGGTCGGCAGCGTGATCTCGCTGCACAAATTGGACGTCTTCACCTCCAACCCCGCCAGCTTATGATGATCCGGCTGCGCCCTGCTCACATGATCGGAGAAAATCAAGTACGGCTCGCCGGTTTCGATCCGCGCCGTCAAAATTCGAATCCACAACCCGCGCGCCGAGATCGACCGCACCACCGCACCGTCCTTCGGCGACAGCAAGGCCCACGCCTCGTCCGCTTCCACCGCACGCATGAACGCGTCGGACACCAGGATGCCGTGATGCAGGTTCAGCGCCTTGCGGTTCGGATCGCCGCCGGTCGGCCGGCGGATTTCGACGAACTCCTCGATCTCCGGATGCCACACCGGCAGATACACCGCCGCCGACCCGCGCCGCAGCGAGCCCTGCGAGATCGCCAGGGTCAGCGAGTCCATCACCCGGATGAACGGGATCACGCCCGAGGTCTTGCCGACCGCGCCCACCTTCTCGCCGATCGACCGCAAATTGCCCCAGTACGACCCGATCCCGCCGCCCTTCGACGCCAGCCACACATTCTCGTTCCACAGCCCGACGATGCCATCCAGGCTGTCCGACGCCTCGTTCAGGAAGCAGGAGATCGGCAGGCCGCGATTGGTGCCGCCATTCGACAACACCGGCGTGGCCGGCATGAACCAGAGCTTGCTGATATAGTCGTACAGCCGCTGCGCATGCGCGGCATCGTCGCCGTAATACGATGCCACCCGGGCAAACAGGTCCTGAAAACCCTCGCCCGGCATCAGATACCGGTCGGACAGCGTCGCCCGCCCGAAATCGGTCAGCAAAGCGTCCCGCGAGCGGTCAACATGAACCTGGTGTCGCCCCGTCATCTGGACTGCGTCGAGCACGTCTGCCTCCCCTGGCGTCGTCGGGGAGGAAGCATCGGCTGCGCCACAATTCGAGGTCAACAACATATGGCAGGCTCCTCGGCTGGCACCCACAAGATAGCCGAATGACGTTGCGGCATTGCCACATTAAGGCCACGTTATCCCACGCCTGAGCCGCCCCGCGCCCAAGCGCAGCCCCAATGTTCCCTTCATGTTCCAGAACTCGCGGGTTCTGGCAACCGCCTTGCACCTGCTCGTGATCGGCCGCCCAGAACCGGCCACGAAGCGGACCGGTCTGCGCCACGAACCGATACGATTTTCTTCCCCGTTGGCGCCTCAAATTCCACGGCGCGAGAAACCACACGAGGAAAACCATCCCATGCGCGTTTCCTTGCTTCTTCTGCCGCTCGTAGCGCTCGGCCTGGCCGGCTGCATCGACGTGCACTCAAATCCCCCGGCGCGCGAGACCACCGTCGTCACGCCCGCCCCCGCGCCGGCCCCGGTTTACGCGGCGCCTGACACGACCACCACGGTGGTGACCCACCCGTAAGGGCGCCTTCACCCAACTCTGGCGATCGGCGCGGGGGGCCGGGGGACGCAAGTCCTCCGGCCTGCCTGCGTAGGGGCGAAAGCAGGCTCAGCCGGTCTCGCCGGCCAGATACGCCATCGCCGCCTCGACCCCGCCCCGCCCGTGCGGGATGTGTTCGATGCGCAGCGCCATCTCGATGGCCGTCAGCGCCCCGAGCAGCATCGGCTCGTTCAGGTCGCCCAGGTGGCCGATGCGGAAGATCTTGCCCCCCAGCCGCCCCAGCCCGCCGCCCAGAGACACGTTGAACCGCTGCCGCGCCGTCCGGCGCACTATCTCGAAATCGTAGCCCTCCGGCATCAGCACCGCCGTCACCGAGTTCGAATACCGCCCTGGATTGAGGCAATAGAGCTGCGGCCCGTCATTGCCGGCCCACACCTGCACGCAGCGCCGCGTCGCCTCGGCCAGGCGGGTGTGGCGGGCGATCACGTTCGGCAGGCCCTCCTCCTCGATCAGCCGGACCGATTCCCGCAGGCCGTAGAACATGTTCACCGGCAGCGTGCCGATGAAGCTCTTCTGCGCCCGCTTCGCCATCAGCCCCCAGTCGAAATAAAACCGCTTCAACTGCGCCTTGGCATGCGCCGCCATGCCCTTGTCGGACACGCCGGTGAAGCTCATGCCGGTGGGCAGCATCAACCCCTTCTGGCCGCCGCCGACCACGCAGTCGATCTTCCACTCGTCCATGCGGAAATCCAGCGAACCAAGCGACGAGATCGTGTCCACCAGGAACAGCGCCGGATGCGCGGTTCCGTCGATCGCCGCGCGGATTTCGTCCAGCGGCAGCATCATCCCAGTCGCGGTCTCGTTATGCACCACGCATACCGCCTTGATCGCATGCTCGCGGTCATCCGCCAAGACAGCGCGCAATGCCGCGATATCGACCCCACGCCGCCAGTCGGCCTGCAACACCCGCACATCCAGCCCGTGGCTGCGGGCCATGTTGCCCCATTCCTCGGAGAAATACCCCGATTCCAGCACGATGATCCGGTCGCTGGGCGACAGCAGATTGGTCAGGCTGGCTTCCCAGGCGCCGTGGCCAGAGGCGTTATACATGAACAATTGCTGGTTGGTTTGCAGCACGCGCTTCACACCGGAGAAAGCGGCGTCGTAGACTTCCACGAATTCCGGATCGTTGAAATCGATGCTCGGGCGGTCCATCGCCCGCAGGACGCTGTCCGGGATGTTGGTCGGCCCAGGATTTGCGAAGAAATGCCGCCCGCGCGGTTTGGCGATGGTGGTGCTCACGGATCGATCCTTATGACAGGCCGCTGGAATAGTCGGCGCTGCGGCCGGACGCAACCGCGCCGCCGCACTTGTGGTTCCCGCAGCGCCCACCTGGCCGCGAGGCTGGTTGCGGGGAGCCCACCGGGTGGTTATAAGTTACCGAAGCAGGGAAAGCCGACATTTGCGATGATGCCACAAGCGTGCTTCCCCCGCACCTGCTTGAGTCACATCAGGGCGGTGTTTCGGTGAACGCGATTACAGACGACGTAAGGGAGATCATCGCCAAGGAACTCAAGATCCCGATCGAGCGCGTGACTCCCGATACCAAGCTGCAGGAGCTGGGGGTCGAATCTCTCGACCTGATCGAGATCATTTTCGCGCTTGAGGAGAAATTCGACATCAATATTCCCTATAATGCGAATGAGCAGGCCGCCGCCGGTGGCAAGGATCCGGTCGAGGGCGGATTGGGAAATGTTGAAACGATCGGCCAAATCGCCACGGCCGTGAAAGGTCTTATCGACTCGAAGACCGCTGCATGAACCGCGTCGTCATCACGGGGATTGGCGTCGTGTCCCCCGTGGGCTCCACTCTCGACGAATTCTGGCCTGCGCTGGTCGAAGGTCATTCCGGGATCGGACCTTACTCGATCCCGCGGATCGAACGCCTGAGCACCCGCATCGCAGCACAGGTTCGCGACTTCGACCCCGCCGCGCTTTTTGACTCCAAACAGCTCAGCCCGATGGACCGTTTTTCACAATTCGCCGTCGCGGCGGCGCGGTCCGCTGTACGCGATTCGGGCATCGCCATATCCGAACAAATGGCCCTCGAGACGGCCACCGTCATCGCCAACGCGTCCTCCGGCATGACGACCCTGGATGACTCCTTCTATAGGTTATACGGGGAGAACGCATCGCGCGCGCATCCGCTCACCATCCCGCGATTGATGACCAGCGCCGCGGCAAGCCAGGTATCGATGGATCTTGGCCTGAAGGGCCCGACATTTTGCGTCGGTACCGCCTGCGCGGCGAGCACGCATGCGATCGGCATGGCGTTCCACATGCTGCGCTCCGGCCAGGCGCCGCTCGCCATCACCGGCGGCGCGGAAGCCTGCCTGACCATGGGCACGATCAAGGCGTGGGAAGCGCTTCGCGTGCTCAGCCAGGACACCTGCCGCCCGTTCTCGCGGACGCGATCGGGGCTGGTGCTGGGCGAGGGCGCTGCCGTCCTGGTGCTGGAGGAACGCGAGCATGCGCTCGCCCGCGGCGCCCGCGCCTATGCGGAAATGGTGGGGTTCGGGATGAGTGCCGACGCGGCGGACATCACCTCCTGTGACCCCGACGGCGCCGCACGCGCCATGCGCGCTGCGCTGAAGGATGCGCGATGCAATGCGGCCGACGTGGACTACGTCAACGCGCACGGCACCGCAACGACGCTGAACGACCGTTCGGAGGCCACGGCCCTGCACATGGTATTCGGGCCGCACGCCGGGAATATCGCCGTGTCGTCCAGCAAGGCCGTCCTGGGTCACGGATTGGGCGTCGCCGGCGCGCTGGAGATGGCGGCTACCGCGTTGGCCATTTCCACACAGACGATTCCACCCACGGCCAATTTCGAGGAAGCCGATCCCGAGTGCGATCTTGATGTCGTGCCGAACGTCGCGCGGCAGGCGAAGGTCGATCTCGCGATGTCGAACTCGTTCGCCTTTGGCGGACTGAACGCGGTACTGCTGGCCGCGCGCGCCTGAGTTAAGGTCTCCGGTGCCGCCACGATCCGACCCGGCCGCACCGCTTGCGCCTGCCGCGGGACCGTGAAAGCCTTTCCGATCGCAGAGAAATGCGAACAGAAACGGGAGAGAATCCATGGACGTTGGCATGATGATGGTTTTCGCGAGCTACGGCTGGGAGGACTGTTCTGACGCCCGGGTGTGGGATGAAGAAATCCGGCTGGCCCGTCTGGCCGCCGATCTGGGCTTCGACTGTCTTTGGTCCGCCGAACACCATTTCAACGACTACTCGTTCGTGCCGGATAACATCCAGCTCATGACCTACATGGCAGCCCTCTGCCCGAATATCGATCTGGGCACGGCCGCTGTGATCCTGCCGTGGCACGATCCGCTGCGCGTTGCGGAACAAGCGGCAGTGCTCGACAATTTGTCCAAGGGCCGGTTTCGGTTTGGCATGGGCCGTGGTCTGGCGCGCCGCGAATTCGCCGCCTTCCGCCTCAGCATGGACGAATTGCGCGGGCGCTTCGACGAGGCGGCGCCGATGATCGTCGAGGCGCTGAAGACCGGATTTATCGAGGGCGACGGGCAGTACGATAAGCAACCGCGCACCGAAATTCGACCCCGCCCGCAATACCAATTCGACGGGCGTATTTACGCCGTGGCCTCCAGCGAGGATTTCGTTCTGTCCGCAGCCAAACTTGGCGCCCACATGGTGATGTTCGCCGACCGGCCCTGGGAGATGCGGGCACCCGTGATCAAGCACGGGCAGGATCTGCATCGCCAGCTCCATGGCACCGAACCGCCGCACGTCATGCTGACGGAGTTCTGCGTCTGTGGCACCAACCTCGACGACACGGAGCAGGAGGCGAGGTTGTACCAGGGGAAGTTCGTCGAGAGCAATTTTTACCATTATGAATTTCTTGGTGAGCACTTTCGCACCGTGAAGGGATACGATGCCTATCAGCAGAAGGCCGAGATCGCTCGGAAAGGTGGTCTTGAAGGTGCGGTCAATGGGTTCATGCAGGCGGCGAGCTGGGGCACCCCCGACAGAATCCTGCGCGGACTCGAGGCGCGCCGCGCACTGATCGGCGATTTCGAACTGAACGTCGCGTTCCGCTTCGGCGGTACGCCGTATGCAGTCTCGGAGCGCGGCCTGCGGCTGTTCGCCAAGGAAGTGCTGCCGGTGCTGAAGTCATGGGAACCGGTTGGCGTCGCGCGGGCGGCCGCCTGAAGGACCGTCGGTCGCCTTCTTATTCGAAGTGTCGCTATGACGCCCGGCTGGGGCCAACAAGAGTGGCGCCGCCATCCACCCCCAGTATCTGGCCGGTGATATAACGCGCCTGATCGGACAGCAGAAAACGCACCGCGGCACCGATGTCCCATCCGGTCCCTTCACGCCCGAGCACAGACGCCTTGCGGCGTGTCTCGCGTGCTTGCTCTGTCATCCCGCGCGTATAGACCATCGGCGTGTAGACCGGCCCCGGGAAGACGCAATTGACCCGGATGCCGTCGGGGCCGTGATCGACCGCCATCGCCTTGGTCAGTGCGATCACCGCACCTTTGGAGACGCTATAGGCCGTGAGGCCGCGCGGACGCAGCGCGGAGATGGACGATATTGTGACGATCGATCCGCCCCCACTGGTGCGGATCATCGCCGGGATGGCGTGCTTGCAAGCCAGGAACATGGTGTCCACGTTCACGTGCATCACGTGCGACCAGTTTTCTTCGGTTTCCTCGACGACGCTGCCCTTGCTGCCAATGCCCACGTTGTTATCGAGGCAGTCGAGCCGGCCCCACCGCGACACCGCGTCTTCGACCATCGCGGCGCATTGCGCCGAGACCGTGACGTCGTACGACGCAGCGGCCGCACTACCCCCTTCGGCAGCGATCATCGCCACAGTGCGTTCGGCGAGCCCCAGGTCGCAGTCCACCACCAGCACGTGGGCGCCGGCGCGCGCCAGCAGAATGGACGCCGCACGGCCGTTGCCGATACCGTCTCCTTGCGCGCCGCCGCCGGTGACGATTGCCACCTTGCCGATCAGGCCCCATTCTTCGTTTGGTGTCATAGCGGTCGTTCCCCGTTGCGATCGTAAGTCATGGACGTGTTCCAACGCCCAAATCCGTATGATGCCATGGCCATCACTGCAAGCAGGAACCCGCAAACATGCCGGCTGCTCTTCGCCCGCGTCGCTCCGTCCTGTTCATGCCGGCCTCCAATACGCGTGCTCTCGAGAAAGCGCGAACCCTTCCCGCGGACGGCCTGATCTTCGACCTGGAAGATGCTGTGGCGCCCGACGCGAAGTCGTCCGCCCGCGTCAGCGTCGCCCGGGCGCTGGCAATGGGCAGCTACAACAAGCGAGAGCTTCTGCTGCGCGTCAACGCACTCACGACCGAGTGGGGTCACGCGGATCTGGTCGCGGCGGCCGGTATGCCGATCGATGCCGTGCTGCTGCCGAAAGTCGAGAGCGCCGATGCTGTTCGCCAGGCGCAGGCCGTCCTGGTTGAATTGGGCGCACCGGACCAACTCTCGATCTGGTGCATGATTGAGACACCGCGCGGCGTACTGCGTGTCGAGGAGATCGCCTCCGCAAGCCCGCGCGTTGGCGGACTGGTCATGGGAACCTCCGATCTGACCAAGGATCTGCGAGCGCAACACACGCGCGACCGCCAGCCATTGCTGACAGCATTCGGGCTTTGCTTGCTCTCTGCGCGCGCGTACGACCTCCCCATCCTGGACGGCGTCCACCTCGACCTTGCCGACGACGAAGGCTTTCTCACTGCCTGCTGCCAGGCGCGCGAACTTGGGTTCGACGGCAAGACGCTGATTTATCCAAAGACGATCGCCGCCGCAAACGCCGTCTTTGCGCCATCGCCAGAAGAGGTCGCCGCTTCGCGCCGGATCATCGCTGCGCATGCCGAAGCGGTCGCAGCCGGCAAAGGCATCGTGCTCGTTGACGGCAAGCTGATCGAGAATTTGCATGTCCAGAGTGCCCGCCAGACGGTGGCGCTCGCGGACGCCATAGCATCGCTGGATCACGCGCCATCGTGAGTCACGGCAGCGATGGCGAGCGCGACGCGCCGGAATTCAGCAATCGGACCGCGGCCCCCAGCCGATCGTTGTCACTGAGAGTAGCTCACGGCATACAGTGCCCGGCGAAGATCGCTGGCGGCCTTGGAGTGGCGAAATGAGAATTCAAATAGAGCAGTTCGAGCCATCCGTGATTGTTATTGAATTGGATGGACGGTTCGATGCGGCAGGTGCTGCGGAGGCCGGGGCTGCCATGGATGCCGCCGCCGCGGTCAATCCTGGCGTGGTGGTCGACCTTGCCAAAGTCAGCTTCATGGCTTCGATGGGATTGCGATGCCTGTTGCAGGCCTCAAAGATCGTGCAGCGCCGAGGTGGCAGGCTGGTGCTGCTGAATCCGGGTCCGGACGTCAAGCAGGTTCTGGACGTGACTGGCATGGCTCAACTGATGACAGTCTGTAACGACCGCGATCAGGCGCTCGCGGCGGTGTCGCAAAGCAAAGTTCGATGACCGCCAGTCGTCAGGCGACGTCGCAGGCAAACGGCGGGATGTGGACGAGGCGGTCAGTCGGGGTAACGCTGCGGCTGGCCGTGCCGAACGTTGTCACCTTCACCGCTATGTACGCAGGCTTGACTGCGATCCGCTACGCGATCGAGGGATCCTTTCGGGAGGCGGCGATAGCGCTTGCAATTGCGGGGCTGGCCGACCGTTGCGACGGCGCTGTCGCCCGTCTGCTGCGCGCGACATCGCGGTTCGGCGCGGAATTCGATAGCTTCGCCGACATCGTGTCTTTTGGAGTTGCTCCGGCGCTGATCATGTATGTTTGGGCGTCGTGGCCGCTCGGCGCGTGGGGCTATCTCCCCAGTGTGGCATACATCGGCTGCACCGCGCTGCGATTGACCAGGTTCAATTTGACCGCCAGTTCAGAGTCAAAGCCCGGCTACGCCCGGCATTTCTACACAGGGCTGACGTCGCCGGCGGGTGCCGCGGTCGCGGTATTTCCCCTGCTGACGTCGCTGGAGGCCGATACCCTGGGATGGCAATACCTGTCGGATCTCGCCCGTACAGGGACCGCTGCCAGCGTGTCTTTGATTATTTCCGCGCTGCTGATGATTGCTCCCTTCCCACTGCTCGATTTCGTGCACGTTCGTATTTCTGTGACTACCAAGTTGGCCGTGCTTGTGAGTTCCCTGATCCTGCTGACGGTGCAGCCATGGCTCGCGCTGATGGCGCTGACGCCTTTTGCCTTGCTGATGCTCGCGATCAGCCCCAGTGCCCTGCGCCGCCGCCGGACCGACGCGGGCGCGTGAGTGTCGTCACTGGTCCGCCACGAGCGCATGCTTGCGCGGCCGACGCGACATCGATCGTCCGAAAAATCCGACCGGCAACAGCGACAGGATACGAAGCGCGATGACCGCCCCGCGCGGGAACGCGATCTCGGCCGGGGCACGATCGAGCCGGCGCAGTATATGCGTGGCGGCCTGATCGGCGCTCAACAGGAACGGCATGGCAAACTCGTTGGCAGCCGTCATCGGCGTGGCGATATACCCGGGGGAGACGACCGTCAGACCGACTCCGTCCCGCAGCAGGTCGGGGCGAAGCGCCAATCCCCAGGTGCGAACAAAGGCTTTCGTCGCAGAGTAGGTCGGGGTTGAGGGAAATGGGACCCGCGCTGCCAGCGAGGACACGATAACGATATGGCCACGCCGTCGCATTCGCATACGGGCGGCGGCTGGCAATACCGTATTGACCGTCCCGCCGATATTGGTCTGCACCAGGATGTCCACCTGCGCCAAACTTTCGGGACCATCACCCGTTCCGGCGGAACGCCCAGCGTTGGCAATCACCATGTCGATCGGCGCCGCGGCGTCGCAGGCGAGGATCCAATCCCTGACAGACGCGGCTTCGGTGAGCTCTATAATGGCAGTCTCGACCCTCGCTCCCAGCGCCGCACTGCGTTCTGCGGTTTCCGCCAGACGCGCTGCGTTTCTGCCGGTCAACCACAGCCGCAGCGGTGAGCCTGTTGCTTGCGCGCGTGCTGCCAACCCAATTGCAAGGGCACGCCCCAATCCACTAGATGCCCCGGTGATTAGGACAGACCCGGGCCGGTCAACCGCATGATCGGACACCGGACCGACTAGCCCGATCCGCCGTGCGATGGCCCGGTCTGGCGGCCGGCAAAGTCGATCCAACAATGACGATCGGTGTCATACAGCTTGCACGCTCGGATAGCCGCCAGCATCTGGCGCGAAAGGACCACCATTTGCGCGATCGACGGAAACTTTCGCTCTAGTTCGCGCTGTGCCTCCGCAAGATGATAGTGCGGCAGCGTCGGGATCACGTGATGCGCATTATGCTCCATGATGTTGCTCGACAATAATTTGAGCGGCTGCGGCAACACCGCGTGGACAACGCCGGTCACCTGCACCATCGCCGCCCTGGATTCAGACGGGCTAGAATACCAGGCAACATCCGGGTGGGTGTGATGCGCGTAGATCACCACGCCAATGAGCGCGTTCCAAACCACGAACGGCAGCAACCACCCCAAACCGATCAGGTAAAACGCCGACGCTTCGGGATTCAGCATGCGACCTGCGGCGAGAATGCAGCCGATCGCAACAACCTGCCATGCAGCGGCGATGCCGGCGTCCGCCAGGTGATCCCGCCAGCGTGGTCGCACAGGCGCCGCCCAGGGCAGGAAATGGCTCTTCCACCACATTTCGATCAGATAATAGGGCAGAAAACCCACCGGACTGCGATACAGCCGGTACATCGCCCGCCTCGATCGCCCCGCCTGCCGCCATGCCGTCAACGTCATCGGGCTCCACGCATAATCGACGCCGATGACGTTGGTATATCCATGATGGTTCTGATTGTGGAAATACCGCCACAGACTGCGGGTCGTCCAGCCCGGAGCCAAAGCGAGCCACGCGATCCAGTCGTTCAGTTTGCGATGCGGCGTCAGTGCCTGGTGGCACGCATCATGTCCCGCGACGAAAATTCCGCCGATCATGATGCCAGCCCACACAGACGCGACAAGGCTGATCGCATGCGGCAGCGGCGCGATCGCCACGACCAACGAGGCAAGATACAACAGAAAGTCCCGCGCGAGGATCAGCAGCGGACGCGCGGTTTCCCGCCGCATCAACTCGGCCTGACGCTCCGGGGCGAACCATGCCTGTAATTTTGCCGTACCGTCCATGCAGGATATGGCTGATGACCAATTTCGCGCTGAGGGATAGCCGATCCGCGGCCCATTCGACAATCATGTGGCCGCGCAAACTTCGACCGGTGGCCTCGTGCCCAACGCGACAACGTGCGGTGTCCTTTCGAGGGAAGAATTTTCGCTTGCCACCCGTACCCTGTCCCGTCGCATAGTGTGTCAGGGGAGTGACAAGGGGGATATCTATGGCCGTTGAGGGCCGCTGTCTCAGCGATGGCGTGCCGGGTGCGATGCGCTGGTATGGCTGGGGGACCGAAGCCATGGCATTCGATCCGGTCGATCGCCCCGGGCTTTGGCCCTATGCAGCAGCACAACTTGGCATCGACGCATCGCTGCCGCGTTGGCGGCCGGTCGATCCAACGCAGGTCGTTCTCCCAGAAGTACGCACGAACCCTGGCTTTGTTAGCTGGTTGCAGGCGACGTTCAGTGCCCACGCATGGTCGCTGTCGGATGAAGACAGGCTGCGCCATGCCACTGGCCGCAGCACCGCCGACATTTGGCGCCTGCGCCTTGGATTGATCGATGCTGCACCCGATTGCGTCGTGTTCCCCGACAATGAAGCCGACATACAAGGCCTGATCGCAGCCGCACAACGGTTCGGCGTTGTCCTGATCCCGTTTGGTGGAGGGTCCAACGTCGCCGGCTGCCTGAACCCGACCGACCGGCGATGCCGCATGATCGTCAGTGTCGATCTCCGCCGGATGAATCGTGTGTTGGAAATCGATGCCGTATCCGGCCTGGCGCGTGTCGAACCCGGCATTCTCGGACCTGCGTTGGAAGCGGCGCTGGAACCGGCCGGTCTGACACTGGGACATTTCCCCGACAGCTTCCTGTTCTCCACATTGGGCGGTTGGGTGGCCACCCGGTCGTCCGGCATGCTCAGCGACGGCTACGGCAACATCGAGGACATGGTGACAGGCGTGCGCGTCGTCACGCCGGCCGGCGTGCTGGACACGCGGCCCATTCCGCATGCTTCGAACGGACCGGATGTGAAGCGAATTATCATTGGCAGCGAGGGGACGCTCGGCATTATTACGGCGCTGACGATGCGGGTTCGTCCGCGGCCGGCGCTGCGTCAGTATCGCGGCTACCTGTTTCCGAATTTCGCGGCTGGGATCGAGGCCCTGAGCGAAGCTGCGCGCCGCGGCGTCTCGCCGGTGATGAGCAGGCTGAACGACCCGGCGAAGACCCAACTGTCGGCGGCGTTCCGCCAACGGAGTTCCGGCAGGTTCGCAGCGAGGGCAGAGCGCCTGGTGAAACTCGCACTGTCGCGCCTGCGACGGATCGATCTTGCGCAGGCCGCACTGATGGTTGGCTGTTTCGAAGGCGATGCCGCGCAAGCACGCGCGCAACGCGTGGCGGCAGAACGGGTCTGGCGGCGATACGGCGCGGTGGGTCTGGGGGAAGGCCCGGGACGCTCCATGGAGAGCAGTAAATTCGATTTGCCTTATGTTCGGGATTTTCTGATGGATTATAATGTGGTTGTCGATGTGGCGGAGACCTGCCTGCGATGGAAAGACATGCAAGCCACCTATGAAACCGTGGCCGCGAGAGCATACAAGGTGCTCACGGAAGGCGATCGCCGGGCCTGGCTGGGTTGCCACGTCAGCCACTGCTACAGCAGCGGGGCATCGCTTTATTTCACCTTCGCCTTCAGCTGCCGTTCGGATGTAGACGGACGCATCGACCGTGCCGCTGAATTCGCCCATTACCGCCGTGTCAAAACAGTATTGCTCGATAGTTTCGCCGAATGCGGAGCTACATTGTCGCATCACCATGCCGTCGGGATCGACCACCTGCCCTGGCTGCGCGCCGAAACTGCGATCGGCAACGTCATGCCGATTGCCGCGCTGAAGTCGGCTATCGATCCGGATGCCGTAATGAATCCAGGCAAGCTGGTCCTGGATGAAGTCGAATGACGCCGGTTTCTTCACATCTGCCGGCCGATCAGTCCTGGCCGTCGGCGGCGAGCGAGCGCTTTCTGCGTGCCGCGAAGCTGCCGGCATCTTTGACTCCGGCGTCGGGGTCAGCGTCCGATGCCGCCATACTCCTCACGGGCGGCGCGGGTTTTCTGGGCGGACATCTTCTGCGTGCCCTACTGGAGCGGACCGCGGTCCCGATCATCTGCCTGGTGCGCGGCGACAGGGCGACAGGACGATCGCGAATCCTGGCACGGTTGGCGGCAGTCGGCATGGCTTGCCCGACAGGACGGCTGCGCGTTGTTGCGGGGGACGTGACACAGCCGCAGCTTGGACTGTCGCCGGCCGCTTTCAAACGCTTGGCCGGCAGCGTTGGCCTCGTTTTCCATCTCGCCGCACGGCTTGATTTTCGCAGTTCCTTCGATGCCTTGCGCGTCAACAACGTGGACTTGGTGCAGCAGATCCTGTCGCTGGCTTCAGTCGGCCTGGCCAAGCGCATTGTCTATATATCGAGCCTGAGCGTGCTGGATGTTCCGACCTACTATGGTCAGACCGTCACGGAAGCGACGCCGCTGATCGACCCGGAATGGCTGCCGTTGGGTTACGCACAGACCAAATGGACCGCGGAGGTATTGCTGGCGGCGGCACGCGAGCGCGGCTTCGAAGTGATATGCCTGCGGCCCAGTTGGATTGTCGGCGAAGCCAGACACGGCATCGAAACGGACTTCATCGCCAGCGTGGTTCGGGTCTTCGCAGCGACGGGAGCGACACCCGATACGCCGGGTGCGCTCAATCTGGTGCCGGTGGATTTCGTAGCGAAGGCAAGCGCGCTGTTGGGAACCAGCCTTGCCGGCACGTTGCCCGCGAATCTTCACGTATTTCATCTTGGCGCACTGGAGCCGGTCACTGCCGCGGGCTTCGCTGCCGCCGTCGCCTCGACAGGGCGGACGATGGAGCGGTTGCCGCTACCGGATTTTCTCGCCCGCGTGTCCTTGCTCTTGCAGCAGGCGCGTTCGCTCGAACTGATGATGTTTCGGCACATCTTCGTGGGCACCGCATCGCGTCCGCCGATCGGCCTGCCTTATCTGGCAGGCCGATCGCCGGTATTTGACTCGACACTGTCGTTGCAAGTTCTGCAATCGGCGGGTTTGCCGCCGCCGAAATTGGACCTGCCGGAACTCGCGCGTGTCTGTCTGCCTGCGGTTGGGCCATGAGTGCGAGTTCGACTTCACGGGCAATGTCCCGGCAAGCGGACGCAGCCGTGCGACCCGGCGCCGGTCCGCTGCTGTTGAGAGCAAGCCTGTTGGCGATCTTTCGCCGGTATCTCTGCGTTCCGCACGTGGTCGGGCGCGAGCACATTCCTGCCGGCCCATTCGTGTTGTGCGCCAATCATCGCAGTCATCTCGACAGTCTGGCGCTAATATGCGGATTGCGGCTGGAGGATAAATGCGCGTTGCTGGCCGCGCGCGACTATTTCGAGGAGGGCGGGCTGGGACGCCGCTTGTTGGCGTTGCCCTTCACCATGATCCCGGTGGAGCGGCGTCGCCCAGGCATGGCAATGCTCGGCACGATCGCCGCAGCCGCTGCGTTCTTCCGACAGGGTGGGCAAGTCCTGATCGCCTATCCCGAAGGCACGCGGCAGAGCAATGGCACCATCGCGCCGTTCAAGCGTGGCGCTGCAACCCTTGCGCTGGCGTTGGGAAGACCCGTGCTGCCCGTGTTCATCGATGGCACTGAACGGTTGCTTCCTAAAGGCCGCCGTATTCCAGTCCCAGGTTCGGTCACGTTGACACTTGGGCCTGCGATCCAGCCAGGAACACGACCGGATGCCGGACAATGGCACGCCAGGTCCTCGCACTTGATCCTGACGATCGAGGCAAGTGTGCGCGATCTGGCTCAAAGCGCGGCGGCATGACCGCTGGCGGCCGCGGAAGCGTTACACATCCTTCTCTGGCCCTGGCTCTGGGCGGCGTGGGATGGACGGCCCTTGCCTGTCTGCCGCTGCTATCCTGGCTCGAGGCGAACCATGCACGGCCAGGTTTGATTGTCACCACCGGGTTCGCCACCCTTCCGGCTGCATTGTGGGCGTCTGGAACGCCCGCACGGGACATAGTCGGGATTCTCCAAAGTCACTTGCCAAACCATGTGTTCCGGCGGCGCAATTTCTTGCCGTTCCTGACGCTGCTGGGATGTCCGCTGCCGAATCGCGGCATTGGACATGGGCTGTGGCGCTCCGGCCCATTGAAGGCAGCATGCCGGAAATTGTTCGGCGATGCCCTGCTGGAGACAAGCTCCGTGCCGTTGCACGTACTCCTGGTCGATTGCGCGACCGGTTCGTTCTTCAGCGCGGCCAAAGGCGACCTTGCAGAGCTGGCGTACGCAAGCACCGCACTGCTGCCCGCGCTGCCGCCGCTCGCGATCGACGGACGCTGGCTCGGCGATGCTTCGGTCTATCACGCCGCGCCGCTGACGGATGTGCTGCATCAGCCCATGGTCAGGCATGTCGCTGCGGTGGCCTGCAGTTTTCCGCCTCCCGAATTCTATGGGTCCCTGACCGAGCAGCAATTGACCTTGCAAATGACACTGCAAAGATCGGGATTGCGAACCGGCTCGTTGCTGGCACTGCATCTGCTGGACGGCGAACTCATGGTGCTCGCACCACGTCTGCAACGGCCGGTGGACCCATTCGACATAGCCATCGTGCCCGACGTGCTTGCCGCGGCGGAACGGGAATTCGCCGGCCTGGGCGAACAGGCGGCACTGCTGCTGCATGACGCACCGGTGTGATGCCGCGGTCGGTCGCCATGGTGATCAGCGCCGGCGGCATCAAGCCGATCGCTGCAATTCCAATTTTACAAATGTTGCGCGATGAGGGTGTCAAGATCGACTTCTTTGCCGGATCGAGCGGTGGTGCGATGGTCGCTGCGCTTGCAGCACTCGGCCGGTCGTCCGACGAAATGCCGGCGATTTGCGAGGCGGTGCTGCATCCGAAGCTCTTCAAGCCACTACGCTTGCGCAAGGCGCTGGGATTGCTCGGGCTGCCGGGCGGCCACAAGCTGGGACACAGGGAAGGGCTGATCGATCCATCGCGCGTTCAAGCGGCGATCGATGCCGTCTACGGCGATAGCCGGATTGAGGATACCGAAACGACCCTGGCGATCTGTGCGACCGACCATATGACCGGAGAGCCCTTGACCTTGACGCAGGGGCCGCTGGCACACGCCGTTTATGGATCGATCGCATTATGGCCGATGCTGCCACCCGGCCGGTTCGACGGATTGTGGCTGAGTGACGGTGGTTACAGTGTGGCGGTTCCCATCATCGAGGCGTGGCGGCGCAACATCGACGTCATCATCACCGTCGAGAACCGCGAGGCCCTGCCACAACTTCAGAACAACTTCATCGCGCGGTACAGCACATTCCAAACGGCGATGCGGCGTGAGATCGGCCGGTCGCTGGCGTTACTGGGGACGGTGATGCACCATGGCGACATGGTCGTGGTGGACATGGAATTTCCCCGGGCGATCGATTTCGACGAGATTGCCAGCCTGCCCCTTATCCTGGAAACCGGCCACAAGTATGCACAGATCCACCGTTCGCAGATTCTCGCCGCGATCCGAGGATAGACGTCCTGACCGCAGCAAGCCGCGTCGCATATACCGTGCCGCATGATGGCTGAACCGCCTGTTGTCGCGCCTGCGCACCCGTCTGTTGCGATCGGATTCGTGCTGGCGACGCTGGCCATCGACGCGTTGGGCTTCGGCATCGTGGCACCTTTGCTGCCTAATCTTGTGATGCAGGTGGGGCACGTCCCCGGGTCGGTTGCGTCGTTTTGGATGGGTGGACTGCTGGCGACCTTTGCCGCCATGCAGTTCATATGCTCACCCGTGCAGGGCGGCCTGAGCGATCGTTTCGGACGCCGCCCGGTGCTGCTGCTGTCGTTGGCCGGCACTTGCTTCAACAACCTGCTGCTGGCCTGGGCACCGGCTTTGCCGTGGTTGTTCCTGGGTCAGGCCGCTGCCGGCGCCACGGCTGCGAGCATCACGACAGCCACCGCCTACATCGCGGACGTGACGCCGCCAGCCCTGCGCGCACAGCGTTTCGGATTCATCGGGGCAGCGTTTGCGCTTGGCTTTGTGCTGGGGCCGGCACTCGGCGGATTGCTGGGCCAGTATTGGCTTCGCCTCCCGCTCATAGTGGCGGCGGCGTTGGCCGGGAGCAACGCGCTGTACGGATTGCTCGTGTTGCCGGAGAGCCTGCCGCCGGAGCGGCGCCGGCGCTTTGAAATGAAGGAGGTCAATCCGGTCGGTGTCTGGCGTCGCCTGTCATCCGACAGCGTGCTTGCGCGCCTTGCGGTCGCATGGTGCTGTATCGGCATTGCGTTCGGCACCCTCGAGAGCAGTTTCGTGCTGGCGAACGAGATGCGTCTGAGTTGGGACATAAGGCGGAACGGATTGGCGCTGGTAGTCCTTGGGGCAACCGCCGCCGTCGTTCAAATGATGTTGCTGCGGCGGATCGTTCGCCGCATTGGTGACTGGGCGACAGCCCAGTTCAGCTTCTTGGTGACAGGCATCGCAAACCTGTGCCTGGCGTTCGCCTACGCAGACTGGGTCGTCTTTGCCGGCATCGTTCTTCAGGCGCTTGGCACGATGAGTACGCCGACGGTCCAGGCGATGGCATCGGCACGGCTCGGCCCGGACCGCCAGGGCGAAATACAGGGCGCGCTTGGCTCACTGCGCGGCCTGACCGCAATTGTGACTCCGTCGGCCGCCGGCGCCCTGCTGGGGCTATGTTCCGTGCCGGGCCGCAGTTTCCCGGGGGCCCCGTTCTTGCTTGTCGCCTTGATTTTCGCCGGAGGGATCGTGGTTCTTTGGAGCATCCCGACCGGCGCACGGGCGGGACGTGGATTCGGTGGATCGGAATAGGTGCGACAGGTTGCCCCGAAGTTTGAAAGATGTGAGGCGCCGATGAGTGACCAGCATTCAAACGATAACGCACTGTGGC
Organism: uncultured Alphaproteobacteria bacterium; assembly: GCA_963762885.1. Taxonomy (GTDB): domain Bacteria; phylum Pseudomonadota; class Alphaproteobacteria; order Acetobacterales; family Acetobacteraceae; genus JASHVB01. The sequence goes on along the minus strand of CAVXNH010000069.1, from coordinate 3,411 downwards.
GCTACGGTGTCGCCGAGACAAACGCGCTCTATCGTAGTGGGGAAGCAACCCCGCTCGATATGCTGGATGCGGTGCTGCAACGGGTCGAAGACGTCAACCCACACATCAACGCGTTTGCCTTCCTCGATACGGAGGGCGCGCGCGCCGCAGCGAAGCAAAGCGCTCAGCGATGGCGCACGCACGCAACCCTCGGTCCGCTCGACGGCGTTGTACTGACCATCAAGGACAATATCACCGTCGCGGGCTTGCCATGCAGTTGGGGCACCGAGGTGTTTCGTGACTTCGTTCCCGATCGTGACGAGGTGCCGGTTGCCCGGCTGCGCGAGGCCGGCGCGATCATCCTCGGCAAGACCACGGTCTCCGAGTTTTCCAATGGGCGTGGCATCGTCAGCACGCCGCGCTTCGGTACAACGCGAAATCCGTGGCGAACCTCGCTGACCACTGGTTCTTCGAGCGCCGGGTCCGCTGCGTCGGTTGCTTGCGGATTTGGCGCCGCTGCGCTCGGGACCGACGGCGGCGGCTCGATCCGGCTCCCTGCCTCGCACTGCGGGCTTGTGGGTCTCAAGCCGAGCGCCGGACGCGTCGCGCGTGCTTACGGCTTGCCGGTAATTCTCGGTGGCCGCGAAGTTATCGGTCCACTCGCCCGGAGTGCCACCGACCTTGCTCTGCTGCTACAGGTCATTGCGAAACGCCATCCGTCCGACGGCGCCTCCTGGGGCTTCCCGGATGCTGCCGTGGAAATCCCAATTCCGCAGCCGCCGAAGCAACGCATTCTTTATATCAAGCAGATCGGCGCGCATCCGGTTGCTGCCGAAGTGGCCGCGGCATGCGACCAGGTCGCGGCAATTCTTATCGGTCTCGGCCACCATGTCGAAGTGGGTGAGCCGCCCTTTGACTCGGCCACGCAGATGCGCAGCAGCGTGATCACCCAGGGCGGCATGGCGTGGCTGTTGCGTGGCAAGGATTGGAAAGGCCGCGTGGACGACTACTACGCACGCGTGGCGGAAGCCGGCGCCAATCTGACCGCGGCCGACTATATCGATGCTGTCGAGGCGCTGCGCGAGGTTCAGGCGCAGATTGGCTGGGCATTCGAGCGCTGGGACCTCATTTTGTCGCCCGTCACCGGAGGTCTGCCCGGTCCAGCCGATCAGCCTGCGCCCGCCGACTACTCGGCGTACACCAGCTTCGCGAATACCGCCGGCGTGCCGGCGATCGCCATCCCCGCGACGCCGTCACCTGACGGGGTACCCATCGGATTCCAACTCGTCGGGCCGTTCGGCGCCGACAATCTTCTGGTTTCTATGGCGGCACAATATGAGGTTTCGTGTCCTTGGCGTGACCGGTGGCCGCCAATCTGAGGGCGGAACGACAGGCTGCGGCTCAAGGAATACCAGCCCGCCGAACGATTGACTCTCGGCCACTACGCACGGCCACCCCAACCGTCATGGCCGGGCTTGACCCGGCCATGACGGTTGGGGCGGTTCGTGCCTGTACGTCAATCGCTTGGCGGGCTGGTATAAGGGGATGCGCGAAGCCACTCTCAATGAGCCGAATTGCTGGCGATCCGAGCAAGCATATGGTTGGCGACCTGCCCGGCGGTCGCATGCCACAGGTTCGGCGTCGCCGCAATTTTCTCAATGGCGGACTCGAGATAGCGTATCCTGTGCGCCGCGCCCAACAACCACGGATGGATGTTGACGCTGAACAGACGCCCATTCCCTGCTCCGTCTCGGTAGAGCTGCGCGAACGCGTCGCCGACGATCTGCGGATAGCGCGGCATTTGCAGGCGACGATCCCATAGCAGCCGCATGTCATCCCATTCGGCGTAGTTGGGAATCGAGACCAGGCCACTGCCGGACATCAAATACGGTTGCTCATCGTTCGGCCAGTCCACCACGTAGCGCACGCCATGCTCCGCCAGCAGATCCGGCAGTCCAAGCGACGCCACATAATCCTGGCTGATCCAGCCTTGTGATTCCGTGCCTGTCACCGTTCTGACTCGGTCTATTGCCTCGGCGACAGCGGATCGCTCTGCCTGCTCTGGCATCCGGCTGCTGATGATTTCGTTGGCCGCCAGCCCGTGTGGAACGATCTCATAGCCGCGGCGCACGAACTCGTTGACGAGATACGGGAACCGCTCGCACGCTTCCGCATTGGCAGCGACCGTGGCCTTCAGTCCATATTTGTCGAGCAATGGCAGAATTCGGAAGATGCCGACACGATTGCCGTACTGTACCACGTATACAGCCTGCAGTCATGCTCGAAGCGTTCCTTCCAACGCGCGTCCCGCAATGCGCCCGGGCGCGGTGCGTAACACATGGTTTCGAAGAACAGATTGATGCAGACGGCAAGGTTCGCGCCCTCTGGCCAGATGAGGCGCTCGCGCTTCGGTAGCGGCGAGTAGGCATAGAGCGAATGGTCCATGCCGGACGGGTAACTGACCATGCGCCTACCTCCCTTCGACCGACGCCAGGGCGGCCGGCGATGCAAGCCGCGCCTCCAGCGCCGGCAGGCAGTTCGCATTGAACCAATCGGCGATCTCCACGCCGGTGGCTTGCCACACGCCGGAATGGGACAGCATGTAGCCGAGCAAGCCGTCGAGATGCGCGATACGGTGCGGTTGGCCAAACACATAGGGGTGCAGGGCCAGGGACATGACTCGAGGGATGTCGGCGCTCTCGGCATAAAGCCGGTCGAACTGGTCGCGGGCAGACAATACGAATTCCTCGGCTTCGATATTGAGCCGCAGGTTCCAACCTTCGTTGACGTCCATCGAGTAGGGCAGGCTCAACAGACGCCCGGAGCGAACCTGGATCGGGAACGGCTGGTCGTCGTGGAAGAAGTCGGCGGTGTAGCGAATGCCGGCCTCGGCGACGAGGTCGCTCGTCGTGACGGTCGCACTTGCGACCGGCGAGAACCAACCGGTGAAGTCCCGTCCGGTCAGCCGGCGAAACGTGGTCACACATTCGGAGATGTAGGCGTGTTCTTCATCTTCGCTACGGTCGAACAAGAAATCAGTGTTGTACAACCCGTGGCACATCACGTCGTAGCCGCGCCCCTCGCACAGCTCCATGATTTCCGGGAAGTTCTCATAGCACGCGATGTTGAGGGACAACGTCGCGCGGACCTTGTGACGGTCCAGGACATCCATCAGGCGCCAAAAGCCGATCCGATTGCCGAAATCGCGCACGCCGTAGCTCATGATGTCGGGGTGCGGACAGCGCGGCCAGGCATCGAATTTTCCCACCGGCGGCTGCATTTGGTAGTACTCGATGTTCGGAACGATCCACAGTGCGAGACGCGCGTTGTCCGGCCAGTGGACCCACGGCCGTTCGACGATCGGCGAGTAAGTACCGATCTGGCTGAAAACGCTGCGAGGCGGTTGCGGTTCAGTCGGTGGTTTGCTCATGA
>CAVXNH010000068.1:0-55748 GCA_963762885.1 uncultured Alphaproteobacteria bacterium | reverse complement strand
CGAGGCGACGAGGCTACTTGCCTGGCAGCCGGTCCATCAATGGCGTGAAGGTCGGCAGCCCGTCCGAGCCGGTCGGGAAGTTCGCGGCCCCGAGCAAGCTATTCAGTCCTTCACACCAGTCGGGCGCGCTGACGGGCACGATTTGCCAGATATGATTTGACAACTTCCGCGTCAGCACACTCGGCATCCGACCGTAGACGACCACCGGAGGTACCCGACCTGGAACCGGACGAATGTCCGGACCAGGCCAGGCGAATACGGCCAGGGAAAGTTGAGGACTTGTGTCCGGGGCAACGCCATACGGATGGCAGTTTATGCCGACAGTATCGAAGCTACCGCCCGGCCTCGTCCGGCCGGGTTCCATCTGGCCGATCACGGTTTGGCCGGCCGCGAAATCGCGGGGCGGCACACGTTCTGACAACGCAACAGGAGCACGTCTCCCTGCCCACAGCGTGTGGGACGCTGCTACGGGTGCGGCGGAAGGTAGCGGATGGCGGCAAGCAATACCCCAACAGCGACAATCAGCATGCTGCCAAACTTGATCGTCATGTCGCGGCGCAGCAGTTCGATTGCCCCGAGCGTCCGGGCCTCCAGCGCCGCCATCTCGGCGCGGAGGCCGCTTCCGAGGTTACTCATCTCGCCACGAAGGACGCTTCCGAGGTTACCCATCCCGCCACGAAGGACGCTTCCGAGGTTACCCATGTCGCCGCGGAGGCCGCTTCCGAGGCTGTTCATATCGCCACGGAGGCCAGTTCCGAGGCTATTCACATCGCCCTTCGTCGCGAGGTCGGCGCCCACCAACGCCTCCGCCAGGGCCTCGGCGGCGCCGGCAGCCTGCGGGCCGGAGACCCAGCAGATTCCAGCCGCTGCGCCATCTTGAGAGTGTCGAACGGGACCGCGTTCATGTCAGGCCTTACCGTCGTGGTGTTCCGCCAGTCCAGCAGAAGGCGGTTAACATTCGATTGCCGGCACTCAGCTCCAACCGGGAATCCCGGTCGCCCGCCCGGCGCATGCTCCAGCGCGCTCTCAACAGACGAGGCGCCGTCTCATGCACCGCAAACCGAGACGCCTCTGAGACGCCCTCCGAGACCCTGGCCTCTCCCGCCTTGCGCGTTCTGCTTGCGCCGCCGGCCCGTTTGCTGCATGGTCCACTCGCTCCGGTGACGCGATCGGGGAACGGCGGACGCTTCGCTGTTCCTTGTCACCCCCATCTAAGCGGGGGCCGAACCGGTGGGCGCCGCGATCCATCGGCCGGCCGGGCATAATCCGGTATTTGCCGATTGGGGGAACGATCCGCGCCCGCCGAAGCCGCGTCATCGCCCGTCGCGCGCCGCATTTGGCGCGCCGGGGCCAATCTTCGGGCCTAGCCGGACTTGATTCAGGCTCGAGGACCGGCAGGCAGATCCATTCACACGGGGCGGCGTTCCCACGAACGCACCGCGCCGACGCCGGAGACAGATCATCGTGCCAGCCCTTCCCGCAACGGAAGTCCCGCGCATCGCCATCGGTGGCGCGGCTGGCACGCGCGTTGCTGCATCCTATCTCCGGCGGGCCGGGCCCTTTCCCGCAAGCCTTTCCAGCCGCCCGACGCCGCGCGCCCAATCAGGGGCCGCGCCACGATTTCCGGCGGCACACCGGAGTTTAGTTCTGAATGACCAAGCGCATGCTGATCGACGCCACCCACGCGGAAGAAACCCGCGTGGTGGTGCTGGACGGTAACCGTCTCGAGGATTTCGACGTCGAGACATCGACGAAGCGGCAACTCAAAGGCAACATCTACCTCGCCAAGGTGGTCCGCGTAGAGCCCAGCCTCCAGGCGGCCTTCGTGGAGTATGGCGGCAACCGCCACGGCTTCCTCGCCTTCAGCGAGATCCACCCCGACTACTACCAGATTCCCGTCGCAGACCGGCAGCGCCTGATCGAGCAGGAGGCCGAAGAGGCGGCGCGCGAGGAGGAGGAAGTCGATCGGGAACTTGAGGGCGGGCCGGCGTCGTGGTCCGAGCCTCCGCCACCGATGGGGCCGGTCGAAACAGACGATGAATTGGGCGCCACCGCCGAGATGCTGCGCGGCAGCCCGTCAGAGACGGAACCACAGGGTCTGCAGCCGGACGCCCCCCCGATGACGCCGGAAGCAGGCGAGCCTGGATTGGGCGACAGCGTCTCGGGGGGTGCCCCGGCCGGCGATGCCGCGGAAACTGAAGCGGCCGGCGACCTCGGCCATGGCGTCACCGGCGCCGCAGCGCTGACCCCGGTCGACGCCGCTCCGGAGTTTGCCGATCGGGGCCCCGCACCCCCTCCGACATGGCCTCCGCGGAGGCTCCGGCTGATGTTGCGATGCCTGGACCGGCGGACGAACCCCAGCGGGTGGCGGCGACACCGAGGCGGCCGCGACAGGTGCGACTGACCATGGTCCGGACGGCAAGGGGGAGCCGGACGCGGCCGAACCCGACGGACAGGCGGATCCGCCCGGCCGCCGCGCCCAGCCGATGGTCATCGACCAGGAAACCCGCAGCGGTCCGGTCGAAACCGGATCAGCCAGCGGCGACCCGGACGCCCTGACGCTGCCAGAGCCAGCCGATGCCGCATCCGAGGCCGATACGGAGAACGACCCCGACACCGGCGACTTTTCCGACTCGATCCCCGATCGCCGCCGCCCGAGACCGTCGGCGGCGAACCCGACAACGCCGACGAGCAACGCGAGCGCCGCCGCCGTCGCGCTACCTGCGCAACTACAAGATCCAGGAGGTCATCCGCCGCCGTCAGATCCTGCTGGTGCAGGTGGTGAAGGAGGAGCGCGGTACCAAAGGCGCGGCGCTGACCACCTACATGTCGCTCGCCGGGCGGTTCTGCGTGCTGATGCCGAACTCGCCACGTGGCGGCGGCATCTCGCGCAAGATCACCTCGGCCACCGACCGGCGCCGGCTGAAGGAGGTCATCGCCGAACTGGAGATGCCCAAGGGCATGGGCCTGATCGTCCGCACCGCCGGCGCAAACCGCCCCAAGCCCGAGATCAAACGCGACTGCGAATACCTGCTCCGGCTCTGGGACGACATCCGCGAACACACCATGAAGTCCGTCGCGCCGGCGCTGATCTACGAAGAAGCCAGCCTGATCAAGCGCGCCATCCGCGACGTGTATTCGCGCGACATCGACGAGATCCAGGTGGACGGCGAGGAAGGCTGGCGCGCGGCGCACGAGTTCATGCGCATGCTGATGCCGAGCCACGCCAAGAAGGTCCTGCACTGGCGCGACCCCAGCCAACCGCTGTTCGCGAAATACCAGGTCGAGGCGCAGCTCGACGGCATGCTGCAGCCGACGGTGCAGCTTCGCTCCGGCGGCTACCTGGTGATCAACCAGACCGAGGCGCTGGTGGCGATCGACGTGAACTCCGGGCGCTCGACCCGCGAGCGCAACGTCGAGGAGACCGCGCTGCGCACCAACCTGGAAGCGGTGGACGAGGTGGCGCGGCAGTTGCGGCTGCGCGACCTCGCCGGGCTGATCGTCATCGACCTCATCGACATGGAGCAGAAGAAACATAATTCCATGGTCGAGCGGCGCATCAAGGAAGCGCTGAAGAACGACCGGGCGCGCATCCAGGTCGGCCATATCAGCCATTTCGGCCTGCTGGAAATGAGCCGTCAGCGGCTGCGTCCGTCGTTGGCGGAAGCGAGCTTTATCCTGTGCCCGCATTGTGGCGGCACCGGCCATGTGCGCAGCACCGAAAATGCCGCGATCCACGTGCTGCGCGGCATCGAAGACGAAGGCTCCAAGCGGCGCGCGGCGGAGATTGTGGTGCACGCGGCGACGCCGATCGCGCTGTACATCCTCAACCACAAGCGCGACCGGCTGGGCGAGATCGAGCGCCGCTACGCGATGCGCGTGACGGTGCTTGGCGACGACACGCAGGTAGCGTCGCAGTTCCGCATCGACCGGGTGCGGCCGCAGGTTGCACGCGACGATGCGGCTGCGGCGATCACGCCCGACGCGCCCCCAGTGGCCGCCTTGCCGGCGCCTCGGTGGGAAATCGAGGAAGTGGAGGACGTCGTCGTCGAGGAGGAGGAGCCGGACGTCGATGAGGCCGGCTCGGACGAGGCGGGCAGCGAGGAGAACGGCGCGGAGGAAGCGCGCAGCGACGCGGCGCGAGTTGAGGGCGGCGAGACGGCCGAACAGGCCGAGCGTCGCCGGCGGCGGCGGCGGCGGCGGCGCGGCGGACGCCGTGAAGACGGGCCGCAGGCACCACCGGCCGAGGCCGCGGCGGACGCGGGGTTGGCCGAGCCGGCGGCCGGACCGGCGCAGTTGCGGGCGGAGCCGGCGGAAGCGGCCGAGGAAGCCGATTTGGCCGCGACGGAGATGCATATCGAGGGCGTGCCGGAACCGCCGAGCCGCTTGGGACGACGAAGCGCGTCGCCGGCGCGGGCGCCGCGGCGGCCGCCGGCGGCGGCGCGAACCGGGATCCGGCGACGGATCGCCGTTCGCTGCGCCTGGTGCCGAGCAACCGGACCTGCCGCCGGTCTATATCGGTCCGACTCCAGCCAATCCGTTCGGGGGGCACGCTTTCGATATTTTCGACGTGCTGGACCAGGTGGAGGCCAGCGCCTCGGTGCGGCAGGAACTGGCCGAGCCGGCGGCTCGGGCGTCGGTGACCGAGCCGGAGGGGATTGCGGAGCCGGTTGAGCCTGCTGCGTTGGCTGAGCCGGAGGCGCCGGCTGAACCGGCAGCGCAGGAGATTATGAACGCGTCGGCGCCCGAGCCCGTGCCGACCGAAGCCGTGGACGAACCGGCCGCGGCGCCGGTGACGGCCGAAGCCGACGCGGGTCCGATCGCGGTAGAGGCAGCGCCTGAAGGGGAAGTGGCGAACGAGGGCGCCCTCGAGCCGGCGATCAAACCGATCGTCATCGGCAGCGGCGCCGAGCCCGCGGAGAAGAAGCGCGGTTGGTGGCGGCGGTAAAGGGAACCTCTCCCGCGGGAGCGGGAGAGGTCGAGACGCGTTAGCGTCGAGGGTGAGGGTGATCGGGTCGGCAGGCTCTACCTGTTACGTGCCGACCCGATCACCCTCACCCGCGGTGCTTCGCACCTCGACCTCTCCCGCTCGCGCGGGAGAGGTTTTCTTAATGCGACAGGAAGACCGGGGCGGTCATCTCCGCCAGCAGCGTGCGCGTGACACCACCGAACACCAGCTCACGTGCTCGCGAATGGCCATAGGCGCCTGACACAATCAGGTCGGCGCCGATATCGGCGGCATAGGACAGCAGCGCCTCGCCATCCGGGATATCGTTGGCCACGGTGTGCGCCGCCTCAGCGCGCACGCCATGCCGCGCCAGGTGCAGGGAGATGTCCGCGGCCGGCACGTCGCCATGCCCGTTGATGCCGCGCCGCGGGTTGACCGCCAGGACGGTGACGGCCTGGCCTCCTGCAACAGCGGCAATGCGTCGTTCACCGCCCGCGCGGCCTCCCGGCTGGCATTCCAGGCGACCAGGACATGCTCTCCCAGGGTGGGGAAGTCGCCGGCGAACGGCACGGCAAGCACCGGCCGGCCCGAGCCCATGACCGTCGCCACCGCGACCGCGTCCAGTCCGAGGCCGTCGCGGTGCTCGTAGGGGTTGGCCTGGCCGAGCACGGCCAGATCGGCATAGCGCGCGTGTAGCGCGACCGTGGCGGGAAGGTTGCCCTCGACCAGACGCCAGCCGCCTTCCAGGCCTTCGCGCCGCAGCAGCTCTCGGAAAGCCGCCTCGATCGGGTCGGCGGCTCCGATCGCCTCGGCGCGAATCTGGTCAACCACGCGCTCGGCGCCACCGGCCGCCAGCGGCATGGCGGCGCCGTAGAAGAACTCGGCGGATGGGATGTCCACAACATAGAGACCGGTAAGCTGCGCACCGGAGCGCCGTGCCAGCCCGGCGGCGATCTCCAGCCGGATCTCCGAGCGCGGGCCATTGTCGAGGTGAACCAGGATATCCTTGAAGGCCATTGCCCCCTCCTGCATTTCGCGTTGTCGTTATTCTGCACCCGGCGGCGCCCGCAGCGCCTTGACATGGATCATGCGGGTTTGCGCCGCCGTCACCTCAGACGCAACACCCAGGCCTTGAAGGCGGCCAGGTGTGCGGTCATGAAGTCGCGGGTGGCGTCGTCGGTCAGCGTACCCTGAGCGTCGAACTTGTTCTGAGCTGCCGGGATCATGACTTCAGGCCGGTTCATGACCAGGCCGTTGAGGAACACGAAGCACTGGCGCAGGTGATATTGCGCGCGCGCCGTGCCCAGGGCTCCGCCCATGCCCCCATGATACCGATCGGCTTGCCATCGAACGATTGCTCTGGCGGCCGGGACGCCCAGTCGATGGCGTTCTTCAGCACGCCGGGAATCGAATAGTTGTATTCCGGGGTGACGATCAGCAGTCCGTCCGCAGCCTTGATGCGAGCCCTGAAGATCCTCGACCGGAGGGGGAAGACCCTGCTGGCGGATGTCCTCGTTGTACAGCGGGATCGGCGCGATATCGAAGACCTCGATGTGCATACCTTCCGGCGCGAGCTCCTGTGCCGCCCGCAGCGTGGCCCGATTGAACGAGCCATGCCGCAGGCTGCCGGCGATGCCAAGAATGCGTATCGTGTCGCTTCCGGTCATGGCGAGGACCTCCGGCCTGTTGATCACCCTAAGATCAGACCTGTCCCCGCGCGCAACAAGGCCAAACCAGGCGGGACTTGCACATCGGGCCTTGTTTTTGCGGCCATGATGGCGGCGAGCCAAGGCGCATTGGGTATGCCGCTTGGTCAGGCATCGACGCAAGGGAGCGGCAGAATTAACGCTGCATTACCGAATTTCTTACGACACGGGCAAGCGGCGGAGGGGCATGTTGCCTTCCAGGTCCGACACATCAAAAAAAGCGGCGAATTGTGGCAGTGCATGGCACGCCTCGTAGGCGCGCGTGCATCATCAAGGCAAGTCATTCCGTGTTTTACGAATGAACTTCCCGAACGAGTGGAACGCGTCCGTAGAATTTTCATAATAAATGCAGCCAGCGAATAAGTACAAATCGACGTCACGGACCAGAAACCTTTGGTTGCAGGGTTGCGAACGGCTGGCTCTTTGATAAACTAAATGTGAAGCGATAGTGATCGAACCGGAAACCGTTCCGGCAAGACTTATAATAAGTGCCGAAGGGACTGCGAAAAGATGACGAAGAAGCTGCTGATCATCGATGACCAGACCGGCATCACCAAGGTCGTCGGACTTATCGCCAGGCAGCTCGGTCTGGAATTCAAGGCGCTGAACAGCTCCGCGACCGCCACGGAGACATTCATCGAGTTCCGGCCCGACATTCTGATCCTGGACATGATCATGCCAGAGAAGGACGGGATCGACGTGCTGAACGAGATCCTGCTGACCGGAATTCCTGCCAGGATTGTGCTGACCTCGGGCTACAGCGACGCCTACCTGCGATTGGGGGAGGGTGTGGCGAAATTCCACGAAAGCGGTCAGGTTTCGATATTGCGGAAGCCGTTCCGCAGGAGCGACCTGATGAACCTGCTGAGCGAGCTCAGTCAGGAAGACTGAGCGGCTTACCTCGCCGCTGCCCGTCATTGCCTCGCCTCAACCGGTCATGGCGAAGTTGGCCACCGTCCGGTGGCGGCCGACCCGCCCTGAATGAAACCGCCATCGCCCGTGTCATCACCGGCGCAGGCCGGCCATGACACGGGGGCTGTTTCTTGCTCGCGCAGCGAAGCAATCTCCCGCCTGGGTCGGTGCGAACTCTCGCGGGAGATTGCTTCGGTGCGCTCGCAATGACGGGTTGGGGCGAGGCAATGCCGCCCTTGGCCGGGATGATGCAATCACGCTGGTAGCCGAAGGCCAGGCAAGCACGGCAGCGACCGGCAGGCCAAAGCGCCCAGGTGACGCCCCGCCTGGGTGACGCCGCCCGGCAGCCTACCAGGCGGCGTCGAGCAGGGGACGGATCGTCGCGGGACCGTCGATTTTTCGCGGATTGGTATGAATCCAGCGGTCGTGCATGGATTCTTCGGCGATCCGATCGAGCTGGTCCGGCGGCACGCCGACATCCCGCAAGCGGCCGGGCAGACCGAGCGCGGCGATCAGGGCCGCCACCGCATCCCCCGCCTGCGCGCCGGGATGGCCAAGCGCTTCGCTGACCCACGCCTGCCGCGCGGCGTTCACCGGCTCGTTGAAGCGCAGCACGTGCGGCAGCATGATGCAGGAGGTATAGCCATGCGGCACATGCGCAGTGCCGCCCAGCACGTGGCCGATGCCGTGGCTCGCACCCTTCTGCACGTCGTTCTGCGAGCCGGTGATCGACATCCAGGCGCCAAGCTGGCAGTCCAGCCGGGCCTCCAGGCTGCCCGGATCGGCCTTCGTCGCCAGCAGCCCGCGCGTCAGCAGCCGCAAGGCATGCAGCGAGGTGCCGTCGGAGAACGGCTGGCTGTTGATCGAGCAAATGTCCTCCACCGCGTGATCGACGGCACGGATGCCGGTAGAGAGGAAGAGCCATTCCGGCGTGTGCACGCTGGCGGCGGGGTCGAGAATGACCGTGCGCGGCATCATAAGCGGATGAGCGTAGCTCTGCTTCGCCTGAGCCAGCGGATCGGTGCAGCCGGCCATGGCAGTGAACTCGCCGGCCGACAGCGTGGTGGGGATGGCGGTCGAGCGGATCGGCGGCGGGTTGACCCGCGGACGGATCGTCGTGCCGTCGGCGCCGATGCGCGCCCGCAAGTGCTCTAGCTGCGCCGGTTCCGTGACGTCGTTGCCGAGGCATAACCCGACCATCTTCGCGGCATCGGTGACCGAGCCGCCGCCGACGGTGAGCAAGGCGTCGGCCTTCGCATCCCGCGCGGCGTTGGCCGCGGCGACCACGTCGGGACGCGGGGTGTGCGCGGCGATTTTTGTGCAGATGCCGGCAAGCCGGTTGCCCAGCACCCGCTTCACGGTCTCCACCATATCGGTTTCGCGCGACAGGGTGCCGCTGGCCAGGACGTAGACCGCATGGACGCCGGTGGCCTCCATCTCCTGCGCCAGCGCCTCGGCGAAGGGAACGCCGTAGATTACCCGCTCCATGGGCGGGAAGCGGTGGGTGCCCTGCATCACGACGCCGTGCCGGGCGTCTTGCAGAACGCGTCGAGCGCGGTGCATTCCGCGCGATCGCCTTCGTAGTCGGCGGCGATGCGTTCGTACAGCCGCGCGGCGGCTTCGTAGAACTGGCGCGCGGCGGGGTCTTCGCCGACGAATTCGGCGATTTCCTCCATCTCGGCAACCCAGCGATACGCTTTCGAGTACATCCGTGGCATTTGTCTTGTGAGCCAGCCGACCAGTGCGGGCTGGCTGGTCAGCAGCTCCTGCTTCAGGTCGTCGGCGGTGCCGGCGCGGGTGGCGGCCAGCATCATCGCCGCACCGAGCGCGGTGAAGCCCTTGGTGATGCCGGCGTATGACATCTTCATCGCCGAGGCGGCGCCGATCGGTCCGGGCTGCACCGGCATCTCCAGCCCATATTGCTGCAGCACCGCGACCCGGGACGCAGCCTCGCCGGACAGGTAGATGCGGGTGCCCTTGCTCCCCGGCGTGGGCGGGCCGCCGATGATGCCGCCGTCGACGAAGGTCGCGCCGGTTTCCTCGATGACCCGGGCGATACGCAGCACGGTGCCGGGATGCAGCGCGTTGCAATCGACGTAGACCGGTTTGCTGTGTGCCGCACGCAGCGCAGGGGCAAGGTGTTCGGCGAGACCGAGCGCCTTGCCGGGCGGCACGATCGACAGGATGATCTCGGCGGCGGCGATCTGGTCGTCCGACACGCCGATCATGCCGGCGGCCTTGGCGCGGGCGACAGTGGCCTCGCTGCGGCCGGCCAGGGACGTGCGCACTTCGACGCCGTTCTGGGCGAGGCGGCCCCCGACCCCGCTTCCCATCATGCCCGGTGCGATCACGGCGACGATTGGCGGCATGGGTGTTCTCCTGCGATTTCCATCAACCTCTCCCGCGAGAGCGGGAGAGGTCAAGGTGCGGAGCACCGAGGGTGAGGGTGATCGGGTCGGCACGCTGCCGGCCTTCTTGCCTCACGCAGCAAAGCAAATAGCGCGGCGACCCGATCACCCTCACCCTCGCCGCTTCGCGTCTCGACCTCTCCCGCTCCCGCGGGAGAGGTAAAGTTCCAAGGAGAGGTCTTATGAACTCTCGATCCAACCGATGTTGCCGTCGCTGCGGCGATACACCACGTTCAACGCGCCACTTTTGCGGTTGCGGAACATCAGCACAGGCTGGTCGGCAAGATCCATCTGCATCACCGCCTCGTCCACCGACAGCAAGTTTATCTCGGCAGATTGCTCGGCAATCACCGTCGCGACCGGCCCACCCGCCGCCGCGCCGTTCGCTTCCTCTGCATCACTGTCGGTCTCTGCCCGTTCCAGCACGAATTGCCGCGCAACCTCCGGGCGCTCGCGGTTCGCGATGTCGCGCGCGTGCTCGTTCACACGGCGGCGATAGCGGCGCAGGCGCTTGGCGATATGTTCCGCCGCGTCATCGAACGCGGTGTTGGCGTCCAGCGCCTCGCCTTCGCCGCGCAACAGCAGGCCGCGTCCCGCGTGCATGTTGATGTCGCAGGTGAAGAAGCTGCGCGCGCGGCTGAAGGTGACATTCGCCTCCTGCGCATGGCCGAAATACTTCGTGGCGATGTTTTCCAGGTGCGCCGACACCCGGCCGCACAGCGCATCGGACAGGTCGAGTTGCTTGCCGGAAACCGTAATCTGCATAGGTCTCTCTCCCTTGGCTGGAGACGAACGCGAGAGACCGCCGCGGGATCCCGCCGGGCTCGGCCCAAGGGGATGTCCGCCGGCTTGATCCAGCGATCAGGCCGGCACGGCTTTCTCCCGCCGGCGCTGCACCGAATTGGGGATGTGCAACGCCTCCCGGTATTTGGCCACGGTCCGGCGGGCGATGTCCACGCCTTCCCGCCGCAGCACGGCGACGATCGCGTCATCCGACAACATGTCTTCGGACCTTCCGCATCGATCATGCCGCGGATCCGGTGACGCACCGCCTCGGCGCTGTGTTCCTCGCCGTCGGTACCATGCAGCGCGGTGGTGAAAAAATACTTAAGTTCGTAGGTGCCGCGTGGCGTCGCGATATATTTGTTCGAGGTGACGCGGCTGACGGTGCTTTCGTGCATCTCCACGGCTTCGGCGATATCGCGCAGGATCAGCGGCCGCAAGTGCGCCACGCCGTGCCGCAGGAAGCCATCCTGCTGGCGCACGATCTCGGCAGCCACCCGCAGGATGGTCTGCGCGCGCTGTTGCAGCGAGCGCACCAGCCAGTTGGCATTGGCCAGCCGTTCGGTCAGGAACACCCGCTCGTCTTTCTTCGCGCGCGGCGCGACCCGGGCATAGAAGCGCTCGTTCACCAGAACGCGTGGCATCGTCAGCGGGTTCAGCTCGATCAGCCAGGAGCCGTCGGGGCCGGCCCGCATCAGGATATCGGGGACGACGGCTGCGCCGGCGTGATTTCCCATGTGGCGGCGGGCTTCGGATCGAGCGCGCGGATCTCGCCGATCATGTCGGCGAGGTCCTCGGAATCGACGCCGCACAACGCCATCAGCTTGCGGGTTTCGCGCCGCGCCAAAAGCTCCAGGTTGTCGAGCAATACCTGCATCGCCGGATCGAGCCGGTTGAGGTCGGCAAGCTGGGCGGCGAGGCATTCCTTCAGGTCGCGCGCGAACAGGCCCGGCGGATCGAAGCGCATCATGATCCGGCGCACCGCCTCGACGCGTTCCAGCGCGATACCCATGGCCTCGGCGATCGCCGCGGGCTCCGCCGTCAGCCTTCCGGCGGGACACAGCAAGGCGATCAGATAGGCGCCGATCATCCGGTCCACCGGGTCGGCGAACGACAGCCGGAGCTGTTCGCCGAGGTGCTCGCGCAACGGCGCGCGCGCCCTCGGCCAGGTCGTCGATGCCGCGCTCGTCGTTTTCGAAACCCGGATCGCCGCCGCGGCCATCGATCCGGCCGAGCATGCCGGCGCCGTCGGCGACGCCGCCGGCATCGTAGGTTTCCGCATGGTCGGTATCCAGCGGCGCGGCCCCGTCGGAGGGCAGCGTGCCGGCGTTGGCCGCCTCGGCCGCGTCCGCCGGGCCGGCATTGGCAACGCGATCTGGTCGGGCGCGGCTTGCTCCAGCGCGGCGCCTCGCCCGCCTCGTCGCGCTCCAGCAACGGGTTGCGCTCCAGTTCCTCCTCGACGAAGGCGGTGACCTCGACATTGGAGTATTGCAGCAGCTTGATCGCCTGACGCAGTTGCGGCGTCATGACCAAGGTCTGGACTTTGGCGCAGGTCGAGGCGCGGGCCGATCGCCATGGTCAGCAGTCATCGGGCGGCGAACGAAGGAGGTCAAAGGGTTTCGGCGCCTACTGGGGGATGCAGATGCAAGAAGCGTGCAACTGCGTTCCGACACCCTACAGACTGAATCTTTCCCCCAGGTAAACGCGGCGCACGTCCTGCGTGCGCCACGACCTCCTCTGGCCGGCCCTCCATCAGCACCTTGCCGTCGTGCATGATGTAGGCGCGGTCGATGATCTCCAGCGTTTCCCGCACGTTGTGGTCGGTGATCAGCACGCCGATGCCGCGGTCCTTCAGATGCGCCGACCAGGTCGCGGATTTCGTCCACCGCGATCGGATCGATGCCGGCCAGCGGCTCATCCAGAAGAATGTAGGACGGCTGGGTGGCCAGCGCGCGGGCGATCTCGACCCGGCGCCGTTCGCCGCCGGACAGCGCCAGAGACGGGGTGCGGCGCAGATGGCCGATGCCGAACTCCGCCAGCAGTTCGTCGCACATCATGTCGCGGGTGTCGGGGTCCGGCTCGACCACCTCCAGCGCCGCCTTGATGTTTTGCTCCACATTCAGGCCGCGAAACACGCTGGCTTCCTGCGGCAGGTAGCCAATGCCAAGCCGGGCGCGGCGATACATCGGCAGCGAGGTGATGTCGGCGCCGTCCAGGCTGATCGAGCCAGTGTCCGGCTTCACCAGGCCGACAATCATATAGAAGGTCGTGGTTTTGCCGGCGCCGTTCGGTCCCAGCAGCCCGACCGCCTCGCCGCGCCGCAGCTCGATCGAGACATTCCGTACCACCGGACGCTTGCGGTAGGTCTTGCCGACCCCGCGTGCGACCAGCCCGCCGCCACCGAGCAGCGCGGAACCCGGGGTATTGGGCTTGTCGGCGCAGCGCGTTCGGCGACCGGCCGCTCGGCAGCCGGCCGGTCTGCCGGGCAATTCGGTCAGGTCATCCCGACAGCCGCGGTCCTGCCCCGGACGGCGGCTCATGGCTGCTTTTGCGCCGGGCGCGGTCGGTGGGCGTCGAGCGACTGGTTGCTCTGGTCGGTCGGCACCACCAGGCCCTGCGACCCGGCCGGTGTTGCCGGCGAGCAAACGCGAAATGCCTGTTTTCAGGTCGACCTCCGCCTCCGAGCCGTTGAGCTGGTTCTGGCCGCGGGTGATCCGCACCTTGCCGGCGACACGGGCGATGCCGGTTTCCGGCACATACACCGCCCGGTCGCCGGTCACCGTATCGGTGACCGTGCGCACCACGACATGACCATAGGCCTCGACCTTCTCCAGCTTGCCGGAGGTCATCGAGCGGGTCTTGCGCTTGCCGGCGGGCGCGCCGGGCTTCGTCGGCGACCTGGTCGCGGCCGGCGCGCCTGCGCCGGCGTGGCGCGGTTCGGCGCTCCCGTGCGTGTAGGCTACCAGCGTGTCCGCCTGCGATCGCCGCGGCCGTCATTTGTCACCACCACGGCATCGCCGCGTGCCACCGCCATGTGCCTCTGCGACCAGTATTCCATGTCGTCGCGCGCGGTGAGCACCTCGTGGGCGTGGTCAGTTTCAGGTCGTGCCCGGTCATCACCATCACCGCCTGGTCCATGTCGTAGGTCGCCGGGTCGCCCTGCGCCTGGTCGGTCGGGGTGTAGATGTGGACGTTGCCCTCGGCGCTGCACGCGATACATCTCGTTGCCGCCGGCGTCCGTTGTCGCCGTGTCAGGCCGCCGGCCTGCGACGGTTGCCGCGTGCCGCGCCGCGGCGCCCTTCTTGCGATACCAGGCGATCAGCCGGTCCGCCGTGACCGTGACGTTGTCGCGCACCGCCCTGGCGTTGCCGACCGCGACGACCTGCTGTCCGCCTGATGCCACTCGATGCCCGTCGCGGCGGTGATCGCCGATCGGCCCGCCATGCGACAGGTCGAGCTGCTGGCGCGGCCGCGCGCAGCCGAGTGGGCGATCGAGACCAACAGCGTGGCGCACGTGAGCGTCTCCCGTCGGCCGGCCATGCTGGGACGACCTGGAGGGCTGGGGTCGCTGGGCCCCCGTGCGCGCGCATCCGCGCCGTCGCCGTCCCGCTGATGAAATCTCCCGCGGCGCCTCCGGCTTGCTGGCGCCGCCGGCGTCGCGTCGGGCGCCGTCCGGCATTCAGCACCAGATGCGCCGGCCCGGCGAACTGGATGGTCGGCGCCCTTTGTCCAGCAAGGTGAAACCGCCCTGCGCGTCCAGCGTGCCGAACGGGCCCTCGGCATGCACTGGCTCGGCGCCGGCGGCCGCGCCGTTCTTGATGTCGACGGTGGCGCTGCGGTCACCAGCGTCGTGCCGTCGTCGCGTACAGGGTCACGTCCTGCGACAGGTCGAGCTGGTTGCTGCTGGATGAACACGCCCTGCTTCGCCTGCAACATCAGCCAGGTGCCGTTCTGCAGCGAGATGTCGCCCTTCGGCATGGTCAGGTTGATCCGCTCCGGCCGTCCTGCCGGGCGGTGGCCGCGGTCAGCGTGTAGGGCCGGCCCTGCTCGTCCACGCCGTGATAGCGCGGCGTCGATCACCTGCGCGCCGCTCGATCTCGCTGCCAGTCATGCCGGAACGCCTGACGCGGCCTCGTTCGTTTGCGCGGTCCAACTCCGGCCACAGCGCGATGGCTGGCCAGCAGCGCAGCGCAAGCGACCGGCAGCAGCACTTGGTCAGCGTGATCAGCACATGCGCCGGCGCGCCAGCTTGCGCGGCGTCGGCGGCCGCCGGATGCGAGCGCCGCCGCGGCCACCAGCTTGGCGCCCGGAGCGGCGCTGCGTGGTGACGGTCGTTGGCAGGTGGCAGCGCGTCATGCCAGCCCCGCGCGCAGCAGGTCATGGATATGCAGGATGCCGACCGGCACGCCGGCCGGCGTCGACGACGAACAAGCGCGGTGATCGGGCGCTCGCCGGCGTTCATCGCGTGCAGCGCCTCGGCGGCGAGCGCGTCGGGGCCGATGGTGCGGGGCGACGGGTCATGATCTCGCCGACGCGGCGGCACAGCAGGTCCGGGCCCATGGCGCGGCGCAGGTCGCCGTCGGTCACGATGCCGACCAGCGCGCCCTCCGGCCTCGACCACGCCGAGGCAGCCGAACCGCTTCTCGGTCATCAGCAGCAGGGCGCGGTGCATCGGCATGTCGGGCGGCGCCAGCGGCATGGCGTCGCCGGCGTGCATCAGTTCGCGCACGCGGCGCAGCCGCGCGCCGAGCTTGCCGCCGGGGTGGAACCGGCGGAAATCGGCGGCGGTGAAGCCGCGGCGAGTCAGCAGCGCGACGGCGAGGGCGTCGCCGAGCGCCATCTGCATGGTGGTGGACGTGGTTGGCGCGAGGCCCATCGGACAGGCCTCGGCCGCCGGGGCAGCAACAGGGCGACGTCGGCCGCGGCGGCGAGCGCCGAATCAGCACGGGCGGTGATCGCCACCAGCGGCAGGCGCGAAGCGGCGGGTGTGGGCGACCAGGTCGGCCAGTTCCGCGGTTTCGCCGGAGTTGGACAGCGCCAGCACCGCATCGCCCGCCACGATCATGCCGAGATCGCCATGCGAGGCTTCCGCCGGGTGGACGAACAGCGCAGGTGTGCCGGTCGAGGCCAGCGTGGCGGCGATCTTGCGGCGCGACGTGGCCGGATTTGCCCATGCCGGACACGACGACTCGGCCGGTAACCCCGTCGAGCAAGTCCACCGCGCGCGCGAATTGTCGTCCAGGGCGGCGGCGAGGGCGCGCAGCCCGGCCGCCTCGGTGGCGAGCACCGAGCGTGCGACATCGAGATCCGCACAGTCAGGAGACGCGGCGACGGCAACAGCAGCGGTCATCGGCGACATAATCCCCCGAAGTGTTGCAACGCAGCGCCTCTCTATGGCCCTCCGTAGCGGTCAGGGTCAACCTTAAGAGCATGTCAAAGCGTTACTCTTCGGGGCGATGCCCGAGGGGCAGGTATACTGACATCGGGTAGCTAGAACGTCATTGCGGCTGGCACGGCGACCCGGCGATTGGCTGGGCGCGGTCGGAGCGGCGGCCAGCAATCGTTCGGAAAAATCATCTTTGGTGTGGCTGAGCGACCAGATGTTCACTCTTCGTTCACCAATACCGTGTAGCTTGGTTTTGCCGACGAAAAATGGCGATCCCCCAGGGGATCAATGCTCCGCAAGATCGAAGCCTGGCGAAAAACTCGCGAGACCAAAAGCCCTGCGAAAGGTGCGCAAGCTCCTTCCGCCTGAGATCGCGAGGGTACGATGGCAGGCTATTCGTCTACGATCCGCCCGACGTGGGGCAGCCACACGCCAGCCTATCTCCTGCCCGCCACCTACGACGCGGCCGACGCAACCTCAGGTGTTTCCGCGGGTGCCGCACTGGTCGATGTTCTCTACCTGCAGGAGACCGGCACCTCCGCGCTGATCAGCGTCTACGACATCAA
Organism: uncultured Alphaproteobacteria bacterium; assembly: GCA_963762885.1. GTDB lineage: Bacteria > Pseudomonadota > Alphaproteobacteria > Acetobacterales > Acetobacteraceae > JASHVB01. Next base: position 39,039 of record CAVXNH010000068.1, on the reverse strand, counting down.
CCAGGGCCAGATGGGCGACTGCTTCCTGCTTTCGTCGATCGGCGAGATCGCGCTGTGGCACCCCAGCGCGATCATGAACATGATCCAGGCGAACGCCAACGGCACCGAGACGGTCACGCTGCACCTCGCCGCCAACGGCTCCCTGCCGACCTACGGCACGACCAGCTTCGAAACGGTGTCGATCACCGTGGACAACACGTTCCCCAGCGATGCCGTCAACAACGGCGCCACCCAGGATGTGCTCAACGGGGAAAAAGAATCTGGGTCCAGGTGCTGGAAAAGGCGGTGGCAACACTGGGTGGCGGCTACGCTTCGATCGCCAACGGCGGCAACCCGATGATCGCCATGGAGGAGCTGACCGGTCAGGCCACCACCGACATGTATCCCAGCGCGCTCACGGTGCAGGACGTGCAGAGCTTCATGGCGGCCGGCGACCTGATCGTGATGGACACCCCGGCATCGGGCGCTTTGTCGTACGGCCTGTACAACGACCACGCCTACATGTTTGAAGACCTGACTACGGTCAACGGCGCGCCCGCGGTGCAATTGCTCAATCCGTGGGGGTTCGACGAGCCCGCCCCGATCCCGCTGGCGAGCCTGTCCGCGAACATCGCCGAAGTCGATATCGGCCAATTCGTCAACAACCAGACCATTACCGGCACCTCCGGCAACGACACGGTCACCCTGACCTACGACCTCACCAACGGCTCGGTGGACCTTGGCGCCGGCAACGACGTGCTGACCCTGGACGCCGGCAACAACTCCGCGACTGTCGCCAACACCGAGACCATTATCGGCACGTCAGGCAACGACACCGTCACGCTGGGCGCCGCGACGGCCGCCGCCTCGGTCAACCTGGGGACCGGTAACGATACGCTGAAACTCGGCACCTTTGCCTATGCGGCAACCGTCGCCGGCACCGAGACCATCGCCGGCGGGACCGGCACCGACAACATTACCCTGGCCGCCGCGCTGACCACCGGCATGTCGATCGATTTCGCCGCCGGCGAGAACAAGCTGACGCTCGGCAATGTCGCCAACACCGGCACCCTCAGCAATGTCGAGACGCTGACCGGCGGTACCGGGTCGGATACGATCACCCTGGCCACGGCGATCACCAACGGCAGCATCAACCTCGGCTCCGGCGCGGACTCGCTGACGCTGGCGAATGCCACCAACTCCGGCACCGTCGGCAATGTCATGACCCTGCTCGGCGGGTCGGGCATCGACAATATCACGCTCAGCACGCTGCTGACTGACAGCATGCGGGTGGACCTTGGCGCCGGCGCCAACAAGCTGACCCTAGCCAATGGCGCCAATACCGGCACGGTCAGCAACGTCGGCACGCTGATCGGCGGCACCGGCGCCGACGCCGTGACGCTGGGCACCGCAGTGACCAACGCCAGCGTCAGTCTGGGGACCGGGGCGGATAAGCTGACCCTCGCCGCCGGGGCCAATGCGCTGACGGTTGCGAACGTGGAGTCGATCGTCGGCGGCGGCGGTGGCGACGCCGTTACATTTGGGACCGCCGTGGTGAACGGCAGCATCAACCTGGTCGGCGGCAAGAGCACGCTTGCGCTGGGCAATTTCAGCAACATCGCCACCGTTTCGAACGCCGAGACGATCACCGGCGGCAGTGGCGCCGACACCATCACGCTCGGCACAGCGCTCACCGGCGCGATGAGTGTCGATCTCGGCGGCGGCAAGAGCTCGCTGACCCTGGCCAACGGGGCGAACACCGGGACCGTGAAGAATATCGACACGCTGATCGGCGGCACCGGCGCGGATGCGATCACCTTTGCCACGGCGCTGGTCAACGGCAGCGTCAGCCTTGGCTCCGGCACCGATACGCTGACGCTGGGCAACTTCGCCGACACCGCCACCGTCTCGAACGTGCAGACCGTCGTCGGCGGCAGTGGCAACGACAGCATCACCCTCGGCACCGGCGCCACCGACGCCAGTATCAATCTGGGATCCGGCACCGACTCGCTGACCCTGAGCAAATCGAACATGTCGGCCACAGTGGCCAACGTGATGACCCTGAGCGGGACGGGGGGCAACGACAGCATCACGCTGGGTAGTGCGCTGACCAAGGGGATGTCGATCGATCTCGGCGGCGGGGCGAACGCGCTTGCGCTGACCGCCAGCAGCAACACCGGCACCGTGAAGAATATTGGCACGTTGCTGGGCGGCACCGGCACCGACACCATTACCGTCGGCACGGTGGCACAGAGTGCCAGCATCAGCCTGGGGTCCGGCAACGAGCTGCTGACCTTCATCAGCGGCACCAACACCGCCACGGTGGCCAATACGCAATCGATCATCGGCTCCGGCGGCGCCGACACCATCATGCTGACCAGCGTCCTCACCACCGGGATGCATGTCGATCTGGGCGGCGGCTCGAACAAGCTGACCCTGGCCAACGGCACCAATGCCGGCACGGTCAACAATGTCGCAACGCTGATCGGTGGGACCGGCACCGACAGCATAACCCTGGGCACGACCGAATCCGATGGCTCGGTCAGTCTCGGGGCCGCCGCGGACACGCTGAGGCTGGCGAATGGCACCAACCATGTGTCGGTGGCCGCCACCGGGAGCGTGATAGGTGGCAGCGGGGCCGATACCATCGTGCTGAGCGGCACCTTGGCGAGCATGGTAATCGGTGGCGGCGGCCTGAACTTCATCACCGGCAACGCGGCGGGCGACACCTTCGTGTTCGACCAGGACAGCACGGGCAACACCAGCACGATCGAGAACTTCAGCTCGGCGAAGGGCGACAAGATCGCGCTCGACACCACCGGCAGTTCGACGCTGTTGGGCAACACCTACAACCTTGGGGGCGCCGCGCTGAGTTTGGGCGTCGATCTGGCCGACGTCACCAACGCCACCGCGCGCCTCGCCACAACACTGCACAATGGCGGCAAGGGGGCTTTCGTTTACGAACAGGATACCGGCGGGCTGTACTACAGCAGCAACGGGTCGTTCGCTGGCGGCGGCACGCTGATCGGCGATATCAGCAGCAACGGCGTGGCGGCCTGGACGTTCAACGCCAGCAGCTTCGTTCAGGTGTGATGTGCGGGGTCATTGCGAGTGCAGCGAACCAATCTCCTGCCTGGGTTGGCGCGAACCATCGGGGGAGATTGCTCTTCGCTGCGCTCTCAGTGACAACGTGGGCCGAACGCCGTGGTCATCGGGACCAACGCGTCGGCCTGCGGTCGACTTGCGGCGGCGCGCTACATGCCGACCCGATCACCCTCACCCTCGTGCGCTTCGCGCCCTTGACCTCTCCCGCTCCCGCGGGAGAGGTTTGGATTTGGGTGGCTTCACCGCTGGCGGAGGGGACTTTTCCTTGAACCCGCACCACGGCGCGGCGACGCAGCGCCAGCACTCCGGCGCCCGGGCCTTGCACACGTAGCGGCCGTGCAGGATCAGCCAGTGATGCGCGTCGCGCAGCATCTCCGGCGGCACGCGGCGCAGCAGGGCGTCCTCCACCGCGCGCGGGGTCGCGCCGGGGGCGATGCCGGTGCGGTTGCCGAGGCGGAAGATGTGCGTGTCCACCGCCATGGTGCTTTCGCCGAACGCCACGTTCAGCACCACATTGGCGGTCTTACGGCCGACGCCCGGCAGGGTCTCCAGCGCCTCGCGAACCGTTGGCACCTGGCCGCCATGCTGATCGAGAAGCTGGCGCGACAGCTCCACAACATTGCGCGCCTTGCCCTGCCACAATCCGATCGACCGGATGTGCCTGGCGACCCCTTCTACGCCGAGTCGCACCATGGTTTCCGGCGTAGACGCCTCCTGGAACAGTGTCGCGGTAGCGCGGTTGACCGACACATCGGTCGCCTGGGCCGAGAGCACGACCGAGACCAGTAGTGTGTAGGGATCGGAAAACTCCAGCTCGCTGCGCGGATTGGGATTGGCCTTGGCCAGCGCATCGAGAAACGCCCGCACCTCGGCCAGGGTCAAGGTCCGCGACTTGCGGCGCTGCGGCTTGGCGGGGCGCGGTCCTGTCGGCATGCGAACGATTGTCGCCCGGCCGCTGCCCGGCTGGCAAGCATCGAGGTGAAAGCCCCATACACATCAGGATAAGCGGCTGGCCGGAGTCAGATTGTGTCATGGCCTGCGCCGGCCATGCCACAAAAAGACGCTCGCCGAGCCTGAGCTTTCGACGCAGCTTTTCGGCCTGTCGCACCGGCTACCGGCACACTACATCGGAACGATGTCGGAGCCAGCACCAGAGCAATCGGCGGCGGGAGCGCTACTGTTCGAAGCGACGATCGTGCCGCACCGCAGCCTGTCCCCGCGCGGCCTCGCCATATTGCTCGGCGTCATCACCGCGCTATGCGGCCTGACGGCGCTGCGCTTCTGGCTGATCGGCGCCTGGCCGGTCATCGGCTTTTCCGTGCTGGAGGTCGGGCTCGCGCTGTTCCTGATCCAGTCGAACGCGCGCAGCGCGCGCGCCACCGAGTTGGTCTTGCTCAGCGAGAACGACCTGCGAATCGTGCGGATCGACGCGCGCGGGCGGCGGCAGGACCGTTGCCTGAGTTCCGCCTGGCTGAACGTCGTGGTCGAGGAAGCGCCGGGAAAGGTGCCGAAGCTGGTCCTCGCGGCGCGCAATGTCCGGGAGGAGATCGCCGCCGTGCTGGGTGAGGCCGAGAAACGTGATCTCGCCGCCGCTCTCACCGCCGCGCTGCACCGACGGCGCAACCCAACCTTCGAGAATTCACATTTGCGTGAGCAGCGGGAATAGTTACGCCAAGCGCTGAATCACGCTTCCGCCGGCCCCATCGACTTGATCAGGTCGAACACACGCTTGCGCACCGCCGGATCCGTGATGCGGTAATAGGCTCGCACCAGTTCCAGCGTCTCCCGCCGGCTCAGCGTGTCATCGCCGAAACCATCCGGCGTTTCGGTGAAACCGGTGGGCCGGCGATTCAGCGGCGTGCCCAGGCTGTTGGCCAAAGAGTCGGGCATGTCGTCGAAAAAGAAACTGATCGGAACATCGAGCACGCGCGACAGATCGAACAGCCTCGATGCACCCACGCGATTCACCCCGCGCTCGTACTTCTGCACCTGCTGAAAAGTCAGGCCCAGCGCCTCGCCAAGCCGCTCCTGCGACATGCCAAGCAATGTTCGGCGCAGACGGATGCGCGACCCGACATGCACGTCGATTGGGCTGGGCCGGCCTTCACGATCCGTTCCGCCCATTTGCTCGGCGCGAGCCATGCGCGCGTCCCCCTTCAGTTCTTCCCACATCGGTACACTCATGGACCACCACCTGCAACCGGGTTCGCTTTCCCGTGGATTTCCGGGGAGGTGTAAACCAAACAACCGGAAATTGTCAAGCATCTGGGTTATTTTGAGGAACCGGATTATAATACGGCTGAAAGTATTATTTTTAGGTACATACAGTCGCGCTCAGGCCCTGGCCCCGGGCTTGCCGCGCCGCCACAACAACCCGAAGGTGAAAACACCCGTGGCGAACAGAACCGGTACCACCAGGCCGAATCGCGCGAAAGGCGTCACCGGCAGCGCTGGCGGCAGCGGAACAACCAGAGTCCCGGCCGTAGCCCGTTCGAGTCGCGCCAATTCGTGCCCTCGCGCATCGAACGCCGCGGTGATGCCGGTATTGGCCGCGCGCAGCAGCGGCAGGCCCTCCTCCACCGCCCGCATCCGCGCCGCGGCCAGGTGCTGGCGGGGGCCGCTGGAATCGCCGAACCAGGCGTCGTTGGTGATGTTGACCATCCAGGCCGGCCGGTCACGGGAGTCGATGACCTGGCCAGGGAAGATCGCCTCGTAACAGATAAACGGACCGACGGCGGGCAACCCGGGGATATGCAGCGTGAGCGGCCCCGGTCCGGGCGACAGGCCCCCGCCGGGAACGATCTGGATACCCGCCGGAAACCAGGACGGCTGGTACTCGCCGAACGGCACCAGATGCCACTTGTCATAGACACCTGAGATCGTGCCGGAATCGGTCAACGCGTAAAGGCTGTTACGCAGCCGGCCGTCAGCATCATAGCGCAACGTGCCGACCACCGCCGGGGCGCCGTTCGACGCCTTGCTGATATAATCCCGCGCCAGCGCGTCCTGTTGCAGCAGGAACGGCGAGGCGGTTTCCGGCCACACCACCACCGCCGGCTTGTCGCCGCTGCGCGCCAGGCCTTCGGCGGTCAGGCGCAGGTAGCGCTCGAAGATCGAGTTCAGCAGCGAGCGGTCCCATTTCTGGCCCTCGGCGACGTTGCCCTGCACCAGCACCACGTTCAGGGCCGGCGCCAACGGCAGCGTCTGTTGCAGACGGGCGATGCCGAAGGCTGCCCAGGCAACCAGCAACAGCGCTCCGGCGCCGCGCCAGCGCCAACTCAGCACGGGGGTCAGCGCCAGCAACACGGTCAGGAGCGTCAGGCCGTGAACACTGACCAGGGCGGCGGCCTGGATGAACACGTCACCGGGCCAGCCGGGAAATTCCCAGACGCTGCCGAGCAGGTTCCAGGGGAAGCCGGTGCCGACGAATTGGCGGGCGACGTCGGCGAGCACCCAGGCGCCAGCAAGTGTGAGCGCGCGCGGCCAGCCGGCTCGGGCGAAGCGCGCCGCACAGGCCGCGGCGGCGATGAATGCCGCCAGCGCGGCCGCCAGGGCGGGCACCGCAATCGGTACGAACCACCAGAAGCGCGCGGCCTCGATCAGGATCGCTTCGGTGATCCAGTAGAGTCCGACCAGATGCAGGCCGAAGCCGAACCACCAGCCGCGCCGCGCCGCCACCGCCGGTCCGGGCGCGGCGTCGATCAGCATCATCAGGGCGGGGAACGCCACCAGCAGGACGGGCAGCGCAAAGATTGGCGGCAACGCCAGGGCGGCGAACGCACCCAGGCCCAGCGCAGCGCCGTCGGCGCGCAGGCCGCGCAATGCCGCGACGCGCTGCAGGAAGCGCGTCGCGATATGGAAGTTCCCCCTCCTCTTGACGAAGAGGGTTGGAGGGAGGGGCGCGTGCCGCTCGGCCCCCTCCCCCCAACCTTGGTCCGCTTCGCGGCCCAAGCCCTCAAGGGAGGGGGAGTTCTGTCGTTCTTTTCCTGCTCCACGCCGCCGCTAATCCAGCGCCTCGCGCAATTGCCGTTCGTAATGCCGGTAGTATTTGTCGGTGACGAGGTCGGTCTTCACCACGACCGCGACATCCGTGGTGTTGAACTGGGGGTCGATCACCGCACCGTCGCCGACGAAGCCGCCGAGCCGCAGATAGCCTTTGACCAGCGGCGGCAGTTGCGCCAGCGCCCGCCCGGGATCGATCGACTCGGGCGGCACGCGCTGCATCTCGACAAACCGATCGGGCAGAGCGCGGGGCGCAGCGCCGGGGGCGCCAGATGGTTGTGATACAGGTAGGTGAGTTCGATCGCGACGTCGTCCGGCCGGGTGCCCGGCAGGCTGGCGCAGCCGAACATCAGGTCAATCCGATAATGGAACACGTAGGCGGCGATGCCGCGCCACAGCAATTGCATCGCGGCACGATTGCGATAACCGGCTTCAACGCAGGAGCGGCCGAGTTCCATGATCCGGCCCGGAAAGGCGAGGATGGGGTCGATGTCGTATTCGTCGGCCGAATAGAACCGCCCCAGTTGCGCCACCGCTTCGCGCGTGATCAGCCGGTAGGTGCCGACGACCCCTTCGGCGCCCGGCCCGATCGCGTGGTCGATCACCAGCAGGTGGTCGGCAATCGTGTCGAAGCGGTCGCGGTCGCGACGAGAGCGTGCGGCTTCCGCGTCGGCACGGGCTCCCAGTTCGCCGTAGAACACGCGGTAGCGTAGCGCCTGCACCGCGTCGATCTCGGCCCGCGTGGCAGCAACGCGCACCCCAAGATTGCCAGCGCGCAATTCGGCGAATGGCCCGGCCGTGGCCATCACGCCGCCGATGCGCTGATCTGCCGTCACCGCGAAGCCCCACGCTCGGCCTGGTCGCCAGCACCGCCGCTGGCGCGCGCCACGACATGCTCTTGCGGATCGTGCGGGTGCTCTGCTACCGGCGGTGGCGCCGCAGGCGCGGCCTGGCCACGGACCTTGCTCTGGGGGCGCCGGCCGAACAGCTCCAGCCGCAGGGAGACCAGGTCGAAGCCCAGCCGCGCTGCGATGGTCGCCATCAGGCGTTCATGCTCGGCATCCTGGAATTCGATGACCTTCCCGGATTCGATATCGATCAGATGGTAGTGATTGCCGTGTTCGGTCGGTTCGTAACGGGCACGGCCGCCGCCGAAGTCCCGCCGCTCGAGGATGCCGTTCTCCTCGAGCAATCGAACGGTGCGGTACACGGTGGCGATCGAGATGTGGGAATCGAGGGCGGCTGCCCGGCGGTACAGTTCCTCGACGTCGGGATGATCGGTTGCGTCCGACAGCACGCGGGCGATGACCCGCCGCTGCCCGGTCATCTTCAGGCCCCGTTCGATGCACAGGCGCTCGATGCGCGATTCCATTCGATCCCTTGCGATCAAACCCGCCAGCCGATCCTGCTGGACCGGCCTGTGCCAGCCTGTACTGCGTTACGCAAGTCCCCGCCGGGGACGACCCGCCCGTCGTGCCTTCGCGTAGCCGATCCGGGTCGAGCCTGTCCAATGCCGCTCCGATGACAGTATCGTGGCTGCGACTGTCCCGCCGCGGGAAATCGCGACCGAAGCGTGCTCGGGGCGCCGGATGGAGCGGTGCCGCGACCTGGTCGTTGTGAGCAGTGGCTCCGCGGCCGGGGCGGAGTGGGACCGGGCCTATCCGATGCCGCGCGGCTTGGTTCCGAGGCCGATTTTCTTGGCGAGTGCAGAGCGGTGCTTAGCGTAATCAGGGGCTACCATCGGGTAATCCGGCGGCAGGTCCCAGCGCTCGCGATATTGTTCGGGTGTCATATTGTAGGCGGTCTTGAGATGCCGTTTCAGCATCTTCAGCTTCTTGCCGTCCTCCAGACAGATGATGTAGCCGGCGAATACGGACTTCTTGGGCGAAACAGCGGGTTGCGGCCGCTCCGACTGGACGGGTTCCTTGCCGATGCCGGCGAGTGTCTTATACACTTCCTGAATTAGTGGCGAGAGGCTGTCCGGCGACACGGAATTGTTTGACACGTGTGCCGAGACGATTTGCGCTGTCAGTCCAAGTACAGTCGTATTTGCCATATGCTCGGCCATTGCAATCCCTTTCCCGGAGGAGGACTGCCGGAATATACGGTTGCACCCGGCCGTTTCGCAATGGATATTTGCTGCATTCAGGAGCCAGACAGTATCATGACAAAAATGCAAGATGCCGATCAGGTACTGGACATAACCAACGAAGTCTGCCCGATGACATTCGTGCGGACCCGTCTGGCGCTGGACCGGATGGCGCCCGGCAGCGTGCTGCTGGTGAAGCTGCGCGGCGAGGAACCCTTGCGCAACGTGCCGCGCACGGCGACCGAGCAGGGCCACCAGGTGCTGTCGATGGAAACCGGGCCGGATGGCGTTGCACTGCTGCGGCTGCGCCGCGGCTTGTAGCGGCCGGATTTCCACTGTCATTGCGAGCGAAGCGAAGCAATTCCCCGCGAGAGATCCGGCATTGTGTAGCAAACGCCACAAAGTTAGCCAGCGGCCGCGGCCGCATCCCCATGGCTCGAAATCGCTCGCGCGGGAGACAGGCCGCTCGGTTCGGGCTATTTCCATGGTAGACTCGTCATCCCCGCGAAAGCGCTAGGGGATTCTCACATCTGGCGTCAGTCCGAACCCGAGCATCCTGCCGCGGTGGATCTGGTAGAAAGCTTCCATTCCCCGCCGGAAGGTGATCGGCCCTGGCGGCTTATAGTAGCAGTTCCAACCGCCGAGACGGGCGACGACCCAGCTTGCCCATGCCAGGCTGTGGGCCGGGTGAGGGTTCTTTTGCCGATCCGTCTTGCCTTCGAGCGTCGGGACGAGCGCCTCGATGGTGTCCATCTCCGGCTCGGTAAACACTGTGGCGCCCGGCAGCTGATGTTTGCCATCCCGCTCCTGCGTCAGTTGGATATCGATACAGGCCGCCTTCACCGCCGCCGCTGTCAGCTTCTCCAAGCGTTCGGCCTTGGTGACCTGGCTGTCTTCCAGTTGCAGTCCCTGGGATTTCAGCACCCGGTGCAATTGCTCGATAACCCAGCGACGCTGGTACCAGCCGACGATCTGCCATGCGCCGCCCGCGTCGGCGATCTCGTGCGTCGTCAGCAGCCGCCAATGCAGCGGTTCCACGTCCGCCGGCGGATCGACCTCCTTCGCCTCGACCACCCGCAGCCGCACGCGCTTCGGCAGCGAGCGGTCGGGTTCCTGGTCCGGGCGGCGGATCTCCACCTCGCCATAGCGCATCTCCACCACCGCGGTTCGCTTCGGCTTGCCGGGATCGCGCGCCGGCAGATTGATCTGGCGCTGTCCCACCACTGGAAAACCGGCCGCTGCGGCGTACAGCATGCCGCCGGTGGCCAGCCGGCGGTCCTTCATCACCCGGGTCAGCATATCGAAGCCGTCCGTCGGCACCGAGGCCCATTTGGCGTAGATGTCCGACTCCCGATCGTCCACCATCGTCACCGTCGCCGCCAGTTGCAGCACCTGCTTCGCCTGCGCGGCGGCATCCAGCCAGCGCATCGATTCGCGCTCCTCCAGCGGACGCTCGCGATGCGGGATCGGGTTTACCCCAGGGCGGGTCCAGATCTGTCCGCCCACCAGACCGAGGCAGGCGCCGCTGTTGGCGTCGACGGCGATCGTCGAATGCACCAGCAGGCCGTACGAATTGCCTTTCTTCACCGGGCCGAGGCCGCGGCGGCGCTGCGCCGCGGTCGGGAACTTCACTTCACAGCTGTCATCAATCGCCAACACATGCAGACCGGCACAGGCGGGGCCGGTCTGCGTGCTCCAGGAGGCGATGATCTTTGCCGTGGTTACCTGCTCGTTGGCGAAGAACCGCCCGGCTCCGAGTTCGCCACCACGGTCGCCGCCAAGCCGTTTGAGGCAGACCGTCTTGCGCGCGACCATCTGTTCGAGGATCGCGCCCCCCTTTGGTCGCGACGCGCATCCCCGAATGTCCCAAGTGACAAGTCCATGGCGGCTCCTGTGTGTCCGTTGCCGCGATACACCTAAGCCGATCCGCCCCGCGTCGGGCCAATCACATTCCGATTCCCAGATTACTTGTGCGCATGCCCTAGCGCTTGCGCGGGGATGACGACTGGCGTCACCGTTTTCACCTCCGGTGGCGCAGCGCACGAGGGCGAGGCCGATCGGGTCGCCCGGTGCCCCTTTCCCGCCTCCCCCCGCAGCCCACTCGCCAAAATCGGCGCTTGCCTTTGTTAGTTATCTATGCTAAACTACCCGAATGAAAGCACCCCTCTCCGCCGCCGAAACCAAACCCGCCGCCGAAGACCTGGCACCTCTCCCCGCCCCGGAACCCATCCCGCTGCCCGACACCGAGCTGGAGGCACTGTGGGACGAGGTGAACGAAGCCCCGCTCAAAGGCCACGCCACCTCCAAATCCGAGCCATTCGCTCCGACCAATTGCTTCAAGCAATGGCGCCGCCGCCTCGTTCAGGCGGTGACGCCGATGTGGGCAGAGCATGGCACGGTGGCCACGACCGCCGAGGATGTCGCCCTCGCCACGGGCATCCCCGTCAAAAGCGCCGCCTACTACCTGCGCCGGCAGGGCGACTTATTGACGGAGATCCTGGCCAACCACCTGGTCAGGCTGTACCAGCATGTGTGCGATGCCGCCGATGCGTCGCCCGGCGCCCGTCCGGTGGTGCGGTTGGAGACCATCCTGCTGGGCTACCTCACCGGCGCCGCCAGGGAACCGCATGCGCACTATCTGCTGCACCACGCCCTGGTCGGCCTTTCCAAGGCCGGGCGAAACCACGTACGGCGACGCTACCGCATGGTATTGGACGTGATGGCCGACCCGCTGCGGGAATTGGCGCCCGCCGGGGAGCCAGATAGGCGTCTGCTGGCCATGCGTTCTGGCCGCGGTGACCTCGATGGGCGATGCGCTGCTGTGGTTCGACCCGGCGGAGGCGATGCCGCTGCCGGAAACCGTCTCACGATTGACCGCGATGCTGCTCGCCGGGGTCGACGCCTCTGGCGGGATCGGTCCGCGCCCGGGTTGCGGCGGCCCGACGCGGACCTGTGCCCGGGCGTGGCTGGCAACCCGTGTGGTGGCAGAGGCCGCGTCGTGACCGGTCGCGCCGATATCACGCCTTGAGTTTGCCCGGCATCGCGTGGAAGCCCGCCGCGCCGCAAGCCGTGGCGTAACCGAGGACGTTGATTGGCCCCGGTTCGATCCCAAAAATGCAGCTTGCGGGCGAATTGACCGAGCAGCGATTTGTCCTCTGAATTGCTCTGCGGTTCTTCGTGGTGTCCGTGCCGAGTGTTTGCAGCAGAACGGTTTGCTAGGTCCGCACGGCATCATCGTGCATGACCTGCTCCGCAGTTACAGATGAGGTTCGCACCCTCCGGTGTGCCGCCACCAACCGCCTCTGCACAGCGATCCGCACTATGAGCGGCGCGCGGCACCAATGGATGAAACCTGACGCGTGATACCAGCCCGCCGAACGATCGACACTCGGCCGTTTTGCACGAACCGCCCCCAACCGTCATGGCCGGGCGTGACCCGGCCAGAGCCGAAGTCGGCGGGTTCTAAAAAACGAAATGAGAAAACAGCGAAGAAGAAAGTCGAAAACGCTATCAGGCCGCAGAAATAGAGTTGGCAATCCCCTAGCCGGTTTGAACAGGCTGGGCAGCATTGGTTGCAAACCCTATTGGAAACGGGCTTTGTTCTTTTCCGTTTTTAGAAGGTCTTCAAAGACCTCTTCTAACGAGGGTTTCAACTGCCAAACTCGCACACTTGATTCCATCTGTGTCGTCAATGTCGGCACCGCCCATTTGGGGCCGAATATCCAGAAACCAATCTGCCACTCATCACGTTGGTCACCAACTGTTATCCCCTGAAATTGTTCAAGCTGCTCTTTGATTCGTAGTGCATATAGATTATCGAATTGGGCAATCTTGTCGGAAAGTCCTTTTGGGTCTTTTGAAACTTCGACCATCCAAACCATCCGTTTAGAAAAATCAAGGGCCAAAAAATCGCAGCGGGCGGCCCATACATCTTTTGTCCTGATAAGATACTCTGGTTGCAGAAATATGCCACGATCAGCGCCGAGATAGTTTTCGACTGCCAACTCAAGTATGCCTCCGTCATTCATATTTTCCCTCCGTTTACCAAATAGCCTCATACTTTGGAGTCTGTAGCATGACCAAGCGAGAGCGTCTCTGTTACGAGCTAAGGAAAGCAACCAGCGAAGGCAACCAGAACGAGCGTGTAAACCCTTTCATCAAAGCCATTTTCATTGAGAGTGGCATTGAACCCAAGGAAGATTACTTTGTCCCGTTCGAGCCGCCTATTCACGACTACCAGGAGGAAGATCGTGCGGATCATCATCCCGTCCCGTAAGCTCTTGGTATCGAGCCTTGTAATGTTGCGAGAGTTTGGTCTTCGTCCAATCAAGATGGGCGCTAAGCCAATCCTCCAACTCTCGGGATGGATCGGCCTCGCCCCGTAGAATATACTGATCCATGATTTCGTTGGCAATCTTCTCGGGATCGACCTTCTTCTTCGTCGGGGTCTTGCCCATAGCTACGCTCCTTCAGCGGCCACAAGCTTATCGTGAACTTGGCGATAACCCGCCGCAAGATGGGTATCACTTAGTTTGTGGACAAATTAGATGTCCGGGAGTAAAGTATGTAATTCCTCAAATTATGGCAGTAGCTACGCAGATGCCCGCGCGAGTGGATAGCTTCCGTTCGGTTGTCGCGGTCCGAACGGCGACGCCGACGCAAGATCCGACGTTCCACTTCGGGGTCGGTTCTGCTAGCATTCCGGCGCAATGACAGTGCAAACGGAACGCCGCGCCCTGTTGGCGGGCCTGATCTCAGCGCTGGGAGCCCAGGCCGCGAGTGCTGCCGATCGCGCCGGCGAAGTGCAGTCGTCGCGCGGCGAGTGCTTCGCGCTTTCCACATCCTCCCGCCGCGCTCTGACGCCGACCGACGCAGTGTTCATCGGCGATACCGTCGCCACCGGTGTCCAGTCCGCGCTGGGGTTGCACCTTGGAATTGCCACCGAGGTGCGGCTCGGTCAGCAGGCGCAACTGCGCATCGACCGTTTCGTGATCAACGCCGGCGGAACGTTGGTTTTGGCGCAGGGTGGCATGCTGCTCGATCATGACACCGAGAAAGCGGGCGCGGCGAATATCGCCGTCCGCTCCCCATTCGGACTGATCGCGGTGCGCGGCACGCGTTTCTTCGCCGGTCCCAGCAACGGCGTATTCGGCGTATTCGTGGAGCGCGGCGCGGTTATGGTGGTGGGCGTGAACCAGGCGGTGCTCGTCGAGAGCGGCATGGGCACGAACCTTGCGCGGCCGGGCGCGGAACCGACCGGCGCGGCGCCATGGGGGGCCGCACGTATCGCCGCCGCCATGGCCTCAGTGATGTAGCGGGCCGCCGCCAAGCGCGACCGGCGTAAACACCTCGACCGGCTGGGTTTGGCCGCGCACGCTGATCGTCCCGAGCGTGCGTAACGAGCCGGGGGCAAGCCGGCCGGCCGTGCCCGGCCCGATGCAGATCGAGGAGCCGAGGTCCTTGTTCGCGGCTTCCAGGCGGGCGGCGCGGTTTATCGCGTTGCCGTACGCCGTGTAGTCGAGTTTGCGGCGGCCGCCGACGTCGCCGACGATCGCCGGGCCGGTCTCGATGCCGATGCGCGTGCGGCCGAGTTGCAACACCCGGCCCGGCGGCGACGCCCGGAGCCGTTCCGACGCCTCGAGCAAGGCGAGCGCGCACGCCACGGCACGTTCCGGATGGTCCTCGAGTGCGAACGGTGCGTTGAAAATCGCGTGGATCGAGTCGCCGACAAACTTCTCGATCATGCCGCCATGGTCGATCACAATCCTTGAGGTCGCATCGAAATAGTCATCGAGCAAGGCGACGAGATCGGCGGGTTCGGCGCGCTCGGTCATGCCGGTGAAGCCTTCGATGTCGGTGATCAGCGCGGTGATTTCGCGCATTTCGCCACGCAGCCGCAGCGCGGTTGGGTCGGCCGCGATGCGCCGCACCACCGCGGGCGCGAGACGTTGCTCGAAACTTGCCCGCAGCATCCGGGCGCGCCACTCGTCGCCGGCGAACCGCGCCAGAGCCGCCGCGGCGAAGCTGGCGATGGCGATCACTACAGGCCCCGCCGGATCCACCAGCCAGGACAGGCCGGGAACCGCTGCGAACGCGGCACAGGTCCAACCCACGCACATCAACAACGTCAGTGCCACCGCCGGGACCGGCCGCAAGCGCGTCGCCAGCAGCACGCCAATCAGACCGAGCACGGCGGCACAGGCCACCTCGGCAGCATCGAGCCATGCAGGACGATACGCGACGTCACCATGCAACAGGGAGGCGACCGCCTCGGCCTGGATCTGCACCGAAGGTGTCGCGGGAAAAGTCGGGGTCTCCCGCAGCCCGCCCAGTTCCGGCGCGCTGCCGCCGATCAGCACGATCCGTCCCGCCAGCATGGCGCGCGCCGCGGGATCATCGAACAGTTTCGTCACCGGCACCGTCCGCGCCGCCCACGACGCCGGCGGACGCTGAAACAGGCGAAGCTGCGCGTCCGCTCCCAGCGGCACCGTGACGTCGCCGATGTGCAGCCGCCCATCGCCATCGATCATCAGCGTTCCCGCACCTTGCGCGATCCGCACCAACTCGACTGCCAGGCCCGGCCGCAGCGTGTCCCCGGTCAGCACCAGCAGGGGCACGCGGCGGATCGGCCCATCGGCATCGGCCGCCACTGCCAGGGCGCCCAGACCCTGCGCTGCGCCCGCCAACGGGGCCTCAGGTCCAAGCACGCCATCGACGCGCCATAGCGCCGGTAACCGGAGTGCCGCACGCAGCAGGACGGGAACGGCCGGTAGGTCCTGACTGGGCCCACCACTCTCGAGAACGTAGCCCAGGGCGGTCGGGTACAGCCGCCAGGGCATCGGCGAGCGTGGCGTCCCCATCCGGCAATTTTGCCAGCGCGGACGACAGTTCCGCGTCCACGGGGGCTTCTGGTAGTGCGTTAAGCAGAGCAGCAGGCGAGAACCGGTCGGGCCCGGCGAGGAGGATGTCGATGCCCAGCGCGGCCGGCTTCGCAGCCGCGGCCGCCCGGGCTACGTCCGCCAGGCGCGCGCGTGGCCACGGCCAAGGGCCGAAGCGCGCCAGCGCGGCACGATCAATATCGACAATCGCCACGCCAGCGTTGCTGGCGGCAAGCCCAGGCGACAGCAAATCGAGCGCCCGCTCGCGCAGGCCGCTGCGCACCACGTCGGGCGACAACGACCAGCCCGCCAGCAACAGCCCGAGAGCAGCCAACCCGGGCCAACCTGAAGCCAGGCGATGGCTGGGCGCTGCCATCAGACACCGGGCAGCGCGGATTGCCGGGCTGACAAACCTGATGCGTGATCTGCCTCCTCCTGGGGTCCGCATTGCAGATGTTTAGCGGATTTGACTGTGTTGGCCCAAGCCGTCGCCCGCGATCGATGGGGCGAGTGGGCAATGATACGAAGCGGCAAAGCGCCGACGTGAGAAATGTGTACCGCTCCGGAATGTCCGCATGATGGCGCTCAGGCGCACTCGTTCCTACGGCAGCAATGTGCACCTTTCGCCCAGCTCCCTGCGAACTCATATGCGAGACGAAAGGGCCGCCTAGGGTCACCTGCTGGCCTGCCGAACCGGGCGCTCATACCTCCGCTTGAAGTCTGCTGCGTGCCGAGGCGGTTTCCAAGGACCAACGTCTGCTTGTCGCCGTTGGACACTTCGAAGCCGCCATTCCGGGCCAGCACCGGGCGCAGTGCTGACGGCATTGAATGTCCGCTCCGGGTCGACGGCAGCGATGGCTTAGCGGGTGCCAAGCGTCGAATTTGATCCGCTAAATGCTTTCAGCAGAACGGTTTGCAAGGTCCGCACGGCATCATCGCACATCACCGCTCCGCAGTTACAGAAGAGATTCGCGCGTCCCCCGGTATGTCGCCGCCAACCGTCTCCGCGCAGCGATCTCCGCACCATGAGCGGCGCGCGACGCTAATGGATAAATCCTGACGCCTGGTGGTCGTGCGATAGGTCCGCATTGGGTGAGTGGTACGCGGTCATTCAGGTCCTGCGCGCCACCAGTGCACTATCGCCCGCTGGTGTCCGGTGCCTGGGTCAAGACCTTTTCAAGAGAGTTAGGTCCCTGCAAACGAGGAACTTTTCCTTTGCGTGTGCCGCCGATATAATCGGGCATGACCCGCAGTGATGATTAAGGATCGTCGTCACGATCGTGCCGCGTTGCTCCGACGCATGACCGCAAGCCCGAGTATTCCGTTAACAACGAGGACGATAGACACCGGTTCAGGCACTGCGTTGACGGACACGTCATCCAGTCCAAAATCAGAGTAGTCGTTGTCACCACCTGTGAAGGTCAACGCAGTCGAAGTGCTAGTCGCCGTGGCATACTCGACGAACTGCTGGTACGATCCAACAGGCATATTTGTTACTGAGTAGATCGTCGTATTTCCGAAGGTCGCGGTTAGATTGTTTCCGACCGTACCGCCATAAGGGAGATCTGAGTAGAGCCAAAATGAGATCGCGTAGGTGGTTCCCGGGACTGTGGATAACGTTTGCGAAAGCCACTCATCTCCCGTGTCGCTGCCGATGTTCATCGCGCAGGTGCCTGTATGCGGTACAATATCAGAAAAAGCTCCGCAGTCATCGGATGTGTCGGTCGATGGCGAATACACGGTCCATCCTACCGGCTCAAGGACACCTGGTCCAACCGGGACAGCATTCTCGAACCCTCCGTTGGTGACCAGATCGGCTCGCGCTATGCCAAATGATGCGGCGATGAGCAAAAAGGCCATCACGCCTGCGGGAATATACTTCGACATGGCCGTCCTTTTGAGACCTTGGACTGAGAGGGTACGATGCATTCGGCACGTCGATCGTGGTGAATGTGTAGGCTGGAGCTACGACGGGCACTTGCTCCTATTACTATCAAAGCCCCAGCACGTGTATGGTCACGTTGCCAACCCATTTCCCATCGTTACAGGGTACGTTCAATTCCCTGTTCCTGGCTAGCGACCGGAGGTTGCAGTTTTGCAACCAGCGGTCGATATCTCATGCGAGGTCACTGGCTGTAGATCGTCGATGTAGCAATGAATATCGTGTCTGTAATCTGGGTTACGGGTGGGTTTCCGCGGTAAAAACTCCAGCAAGCCTTTGATTGCGTCCTCCCACTGGCATCCCCGGCCCTAGTAGGGCGGGGTCCCAGACCATCAATGTCCGCTTAGGGTCGAGAGCCACGATGGCTCAGCGGGTGCCAGGCGTCGAAATTGATCCACTGGCTGGCGGGCCTTTTTTGCGCTAAATATAGCCCATTGTGATCCCAGATGGACGCTCCGACTTCATCAGGCACGTTGGACGTAGATCATCGAGACCACCGTGGACGTAGGCAGCGGCGGCACGCGGCAGGTCGTTGCGAACCCATTTGCCGCCCGCGTCCTGTCGGGGCTATCCACTCTGCCGCTGCGGACCTCGCCTACGGAGACACGACGTGGATAGCCCTGCCCGGCCTGCACACGCAGCCTTCGACCCCGCATTGCCGCTGCCGGATGAACCACCGCCCGGGCAGCTCGTCACCGTCACCCGAGAGGCCCTGCGCGACGGCTCCTTGCTCGCTGCCGTCCGCCAACGCGTGCCACCCGGCACGACGCTGGTGTCGGATGCCGCGATCGAGGCCGATCTCGACGCCTTGCTCGCCCAGCACCCGCCAGGCGAGGACGTCTGGCTGTTCGCCTACGGCTCCCTGATGTGGAACCCGGCGATCGAATACGCCGAACGCCGCCCCGGCGCGGTGCATGGCTGGCACCGCAGCTTCTGCCTGTGGCTGCACATGGGCCGCGGCTCGCCCACCAATCCCGGGCTGATGCTGGCACTCAACCGAGGCGGGAGCTGCGCCGCCCTGCTGTTCCGCATCCCCGCAGCGCAGGCAAGGGCCGAGCTTTTGCTCGTGTGGCGGCGCGAGATGTTCACCGGCGCCTATCGCTCCCGCTGGGTGACCGCCATGACTGACACAGGCCCGGTGCGCGCCGCCACCTTCGTCGCCAACCGCACCCACCCGCGCTACGCCGGGAAGCTGGACGAGGCGGTCGTCGCCGCACGGCTGGCCACTGCGAGCGGCTCGCTCGGCAGTTGCGCGACCTATCTGGCGGAGACGCTGGGCGCGTTGCATGCGGTCGGACTGCGCGACCGTTCGCTGGAACGGTTGCACCGGTCGGTGGGAGAGCCGCCCGGCTGATGCGTTGGCGTCAAACTCTCACCACCCCGCGCCGCGGCTGCATCCGGCGCAGCAGCAACAGCGCGGCCACTGCGGCAACCAGCAGGCCGCCGCCAATCAGCGGGCGATGCGCAATCCACGCAACCGCGATCGTCAGCAGGGTGATCGGCACCGAAAGCGTCAGCGCAACCATGAACGCGCCCGCCCCGACCATCGATTCCAGGAACGGCAGGAACGCGAACAGCATCGTCAGCGGCCGCGAGACGCAGACGAACCCGATCAGCATCATGACGAATCCGACGCCGCGCAGGATCCACGTCAGCCGGCCCTCCGATTTCATCTCGTCATGGAATAACCCTGCCGCAGTAACGACCCCCGGCTCCGCCAGGGCGATGGTGTAGCCGTTGGCATCGCGGTACGCCGCCAGCACCCCGCCCGACTGCGCTGCGGCAACCGAGATCGTCTGCGCCGGAATGGCGGCAAAGGTCACCCGCACGTCGCCGACCGCCGGCTGATTGGCATCCTGGCCGCGATAGAATCCATCCCCCGACGCCTGGTAGCCGGCCGGTGGCGCAGACTGCACCGGCAACGGCGTAAACGTCGCCAGCTTGTTCAGTAGCGGAGGATCGACCCTATACGCTCCCAGCCTGACGTCGCCGCCATCGAAAATCGCCGGCCGCACCTCCATGGACGGGTTCTGATGCCCGTCGCGCACCTTGAACTGCCCGGAATTGATCGGCTGCGCCGACCAGACACGCTGGTAGGTATAGGTGGTCTCGGTCGTCTTCGATCCACCCACCGACTGCTGCGATTGCGCGTGCGTCTCCTCCTTCCACTGATACATCTCGGCCTCGCGCGACAGCCGCAGCAGCCCATCGCCGGTGACACCGAACACCGGATCGCGCGCCGGCGTGGCCGGCTGCATCATTCCGGACACATGCACCAGCTTGCCGTTCGCCGCCGCATCCACCGGCGAGGCACCGACCTCGACGATCGCCGACGCGCCGCGCCCCAGCGCCCTGCTCGCCGTCACCGCGCGGCCTTCGTTCCAGTAAAGCAACCCGATGCTGACGATCACCAGCACGAGGCCGATCAGGGCGGCGATCAGGCTGCCGCCCAGCCGCTGGCCCCATCCCTCGGTGGTGACTTCGGTGAACTGGTCCGACATGAGTTTCCTCGGTGCGATTTGTTACTGAACGAGGCTACGCCGTGAGCGGGAGAGGCTCGAGCTCGATGGACCGGCTAAGGCTCCGCGGGGAGCTAATCGAATCAACTGCCGGCCATGACACGGGACAAGGCCGTGCGACTGATTGAAGCACATATTTCTCCGTGGATGCTTGGGCGACGCGCCACAATGAACGAGTTGGCTGGTGGCACGCTGATCCGTTCGTCCGTCATGGCCGGCCTTGTGCCGGCCATCCACGCCTTGCCTTTGTTCGCGTTGCAAAGGCGTGGATGGCTGGCACAAGGCCGGCCATGACGGGGAGGCGTAGCCCGGGCGGCAAATGATGCGTCTATTGTTGGGCGTCACCCTAGCAGTGCAGAAGCAGTGCAGAGGGTTCCTTGCCTGCTGGTCCGCGCGCCGCACCGCGCCTAGGCGGCGCCCACCAGCCGCGCCACGCCGAGCAATCGAGCCAGCGTGCCGGCATCCGCCTGCCCCGTGACCGCCTCGGGCCGCCAGTGCCGCTGGAACGCCCGCAGCACCGTCGCCAACGCGGGGTCCAGCGGACCCTCCGGCGCTACGCGATAGCCGATCTCCCCCAGCACGCGCCTGATGTCGCGCAGCCGGCCGGGGTCGCGCACCGGCCCGTCCGTGCCCAGGTCGGGCACCCCGTCAGGCCACAGCCCGACGCCATTGCGCGCCAACCCCTCCCAGTCGAATTTCTCCCCCGGATCCTCCTTGCGGTCCGGCGCCACGTCGCTGTGCGCGACGATGTTGCGCGCGGGATGCGGTACCGCGACAGGATCTCCAGGCACAGATCGCACACCGAAGCGAGTTGCAGCACCGGGAAATCGCGATAACCCCATTCATGCCCGGGATTGACGATCTCGATGCCGATGGAACACGCGTTCAGCTCGGACTTGCCGCGCCAATACGACACACCAGCGTGATAGGCGCGGCGTGCCTCCGGCACCAGCCGCAGCACCGAGCCGTCCTCGTCCACCACGTAATGCGACGACACATGCGCCGCCGGGTCGCGCAGCCGGTCGATCGCCGCCTGCGCTGTCTGCATCCCGGTGTAGTGCAGGATCAGCGTGTCGATCGCCACGCCGTCCGGCCGGGCGTCGTGGTTCGGGCTGGGCAGGTCGCGGATGTGGACCAGGGCGGAGGGGGAGGGTTGGGGAAGAGGGGTCCGAGCCACGACCATCGATAACGCGAAGCCCCCCCTCCCCCAACCCTCCCCCTAAAGGGGGGAGGGAGTCCCTGTTTCCCTCCGGCTCGCCGCCGGTCACAACCCCCGCTCCCGCTTGATGCGGTCCCACGCGGCGTTGATCTGCGCCACCTTATCGGTGGCCCGGGCGATGAACTCCGCCGGCACGCCGCGCGAGGCCAGGCTGTCCGGGTGGTTCTCCCGCATCAGCTTCTTCCAGGTGGCGCGGATTTCCTCGTCGGTCGCCGACGCCGCGACGCCAATCACCGCATAGGGGTCCGGAGCATCCGCCGCCGGCCGCGGTATCGAGCCCCTCGCCCGCTCCCATGCCGTCTGGTCAAGCCCGAACCGGCGGTGCACCCGCGCCAGAAAATCGTGTTCGCGCGCGTTCACCGGCCCGTCGGCGCGGGCAATCACGAACAGCGCCGACAGCACGTCCTCCAGCACGCCACGATTGTCGTCGAACGCCTCACCCAGTTGCGTCGCGTAGGATTCGAACCCCGCCTCGTCCTCCCGCGCCTGGTCGAACAGCCGGCCGATGTCGCGCACCGCCTCTGGCGGGATGCGGAAGTGCCGCTTGAACGAGTCGATCTCCGCCCGCTTCACCGCGCCGTCGCATTTCGCCAGCTTGGCGGCCAGCACCACGACGCAGATCGAGAACACCTGGTCGCGCCGTCCCAGCATGGCGGCGACCCGGGCCGGGTTGAGCATGGTCTGGTTGCCGAACGAAAATCCCATGTTCGGCATGCCGCCATTATCCGCGGCATGCCCCAGCGCTGCTCCGACCACCGCGCCGAACGGGCCTCCCATGGCAAAACCAGCCATGCCGCCGATGATCTTGCCCCAATAGCCCATGCCTAGCATTCCTCGCCCGCGTCAGCGGGAGACGCCGGCCGAGGATGCCGCGAACGCCGCTTACCCACCCAGCAGCGACTTGTCCTGCACCGTCGTGTCCTGCCCGACCACCGGATCGGCGATCGCCGCTTCCAGACTGGTCGCGCCCTTCCATTGGTCGGCCGGACGCACCTTGCCGTCCGAGCCGATCTGGTCGATGCCCCAGTAGATCTCCAGGTTGTGCCCGTCCGGGTCCTGGAACTCGACGGCGAGCTGCACGCCGGCACGGCGGCGGCCCTCGAAATGGATGCGAACGTCGTGCTTGCGCAGGTGGTCGCGCACCCGCAGCACCTCATCCAGCGAGGAGACCTCGAACGCGATGTGGTGCAGGCCCGCGCCGTGGCGGTTTTCCTTGCTCGCCTTGAACAGCGCGATGCCGTGATGGTCGGCGTTCAGCCGGACGAACACCGCGCCGCCGGCCAGCATCCCGGCATCCTCGGCGTAGACGTCGGAGACCTGGAAACCGAGCACCTCGGTATAGAATTTGGCCGAGCGCTGGAGGTCCTGCACATAAAGTGCCAGGTGACCGATCTTGTTCAGGCGAAACGGCAGGCCCTTCGGCCGACCCATAGCGGCAACTTCGGCTGCATTCATGGCAAGCCCTCCTTCGCCGGCGATATTACGCCTTGGCGCCGCGCCGCGCCACAGGATGAGAAAAGCCAGGGCCTCCGCCCCTGGACTCCGCTCCAGCGAGCTTTGCCCCGGTGGCACCGAGGCGAACGCCGCCCCGTGACGTTCGCTCTCCGAGATTGGACTGGACAGCAGCGATATTTCGGCAGCCATACTTGACCGCCGCCTGGCCGTCTCGGCCTGACGGGGAAGCCTCGTGACTGGTGGATCGGGCAGACCAAAAAGGTCTCGCCCGGATCGAGAAACAGAGCAAAAGGGAGGCCATGATGTCCGAACCCGTCTACAAGATCGTCGAGATCGTCGGCACGTCCGAGCAAAGCATCTCCAAGGCCATCGACAACGCGGTTGCCAAGGCCGCGGGCACGTTGCGGCGTCTCGGCTGGTTCGAGGTGGCGCAGATCCGCGGCAACATCGCAGATGGCAAGGTGCACCACTACCAAGTGACGCTGAAGGTCGGCTTCACACTGGAGTAGCTGGGCGCTGCGGCTACCGGCGGGGAAATATGCGGCATGGGTCCCCGCTTTCGCGGGGATGACGATTTTTTGTGCCCGGATCGCACAAATTTCTAATGCTCCACCGGCTGCACGAAACCTGACCCAACAAGATCGGCATCGAGCGGCAGGTTGCGGACCACGACCCCCTTGCCGGCCGTCAACCGCGTGGCCACGCCATCCACATCCAGCTCGAGGACAGAGGCGTTGCCGGTGTCCAGGAACAGGTCGGACTCGGCCGGCACCACCCAGGTATCGCCCGATTTCAGATTCCGGGAGAGCAATGCGGGGCCATCGCTGCGCCGCACCCTGACCCACGTATTCCCGGTCGCCCGCAGCACGATCTGGTGCGCCCGTTGCGGCAACTGGGCTGATGCCGGAAGCGCCGTGGCATCCCGCGGCTGGGTGTCGGATTGGATCTGCGGCGGAGGGGCGGCCGCGACTGGGGTCGTCGGCGGCACCACTGCCGTCTCGGCGGGCAGCGGCGCTGCCGGCGGCTGGGTCGGCGATGACGCGGTTGTTTGGATCGGTTGCGGCATCGCCGCGCCGGGCAGGTCGGTCGATTGCAGCGTACCGGCGGTCGCCGCCGGGGATACCGCCGGCGCCGGCTGCGCCGCTGGCAGCGTCGCAGGGGTGGTCGTTTGGATCGGCGATGGCGCCGGGGAACTCGCGGTCTGGATCGGCGTCGCCGTGGATGGCGTCTCGGTCGGCGTGGTCGCAGTCGTGCTCTTTTGGTCAGGCGGAAATGCGGGCGCCGGCTTGTCACCGGCCGGCACGATTGCGGCAGCCGTCGCCGCCGTCTCACCGGGATCGACCGAGGCGGCAGGTGCGGCCGAAGCCGCCGTCTGCCCGGCCGCAACCGGACTTGCCGCCGCCGGCGCAGGCATCCGATCCGCTGCCACCGGCTCGTCTCCCTGGCCCAGCCCGATCCTGTGAAGCACCGGGAACCGCGTCGCCAACTGGTGCGCCAGCACCGCCATCGTGGGTTCGCGGCCGGTGGCGGTCCAGACCGCCACGCCGCCCCCCAGAACTGCAATGACAAGCGCAAACCAGGTCAGCACCGTGACAAGCCGCGACGGCCCCCGGGCGAGCGTGTCCGCGATCACCTCGGCCTGCTTGCGTATTCGCTGCGACAACGCCTCAACGGTTCGCGCCAACAACTGAAGATCGGCCTCACCGCGTGCCACCGCCGCTTGGAGGCGCTCGGTGACCGCGTCCCGTTCCGCACTGCGCTGACGTAATTCCTCCAGGCCGGCAGCCAGTTTTTTCAGCTCGGCCTCGGCATGCGCCAGGCCTTCGGGCGACCCCTCGGGACCGCGGCTGCGAGCCAGCGCGGCATCCAGGCGGACCGCCTCCAGGTTCTTCGCCAGCCGGTCGAATAACGCGTCTTCGTCCTCGTCTTCGTCACCGATCATGGCGTCCGTGCTGTCCTCACCGTCCCGGAAAGCGGCAGGTTATGCCACCGGCACGGCCCGCGTGTGAGATAATTTCGGGGCGCCACCGCGTCTTCCCATCCACCGGCCGTCCCGCGATCGTCTGTTGCTAGCTAGTCAATGTGTCCGGTTTTTGTAGCTCGTGATCTGTCCGCTTCGTTCATGTTCTGTGCCTGGCCAATGGCGACACGGAACGCCGTGATGGAAGCGTGTCATCCGGCTTGGTTTCGCCGCCTGCGGGGCCGCCGGCGTGCGCGACACCGCAATGCGTGGCAGCTGCCGTCACGGCCTGGTGTCACTGCCCTGAGCCAGCAAGAGTCTGAACGCTTTGGCTGATGCTGCGCCTGTGGAGTTGTGGGCAACGCTCTTCGCGTTGTCCACAAATCCACAGGCGGGCTCTGCGACAGTGGCCCCTCGGCGGCCAACCGCGCTGATCGGCCTGGCGCCCCAACCCTGCCCGGTATAGCGTTACGTAACGGAATGCAATGGGCGATCGGCCTGGGCGCAGGCCGCCGCCGATGCGATGGCTGCGCCGCAGGCTCAATCCGCATGGCTGGTCGCGATCCTCGCCGCGGTCTCGGCTGTCGGCTGGATCAGCGTGCCGTCCGGCGTGTAGTCGGCCAGTCGATGCGGCCCCCAATATACCGCCAACGCGCCATCCGGATATTCATGTACCCGCACCGTCGCCTTGACGAAGTGTGGCCGCAGCCGGCTCGGCGGCAATTGCAGGCTGCGCCGCTCCCACTTCACCGTGTTGTCGTTGCCCACCGTCCGATCCTCCTGGATGCACAGGATCTCGCGCCATGCCTCCATTGCATCCGGCACGAATGCCGAACCCTCCTGCTCCGCGGCGATCGCGAACCGCTCGTTGTGCTCCGCGATGTAGAAATCGTTGAGCCACCGATTGGCCGCCTCGACCGTGTCGATCCCAGCCAGCTTCAGTTCCTTCGGCAGGCGATCCTGCAACGTCTCGAACGCGCGCTCCGATCGTCCGCGTGCCTGCGGCGAATAGGCGGCGATGTGCTCGATGCCCAGCTGCTTCAGCGCGCGGCCGAACTGCGTCAGCACGGTCTTCGATACCGGCCCGCCGCCTTCGGGGGTGTAGAAGTAGTGGCTGCCCCTGTCAGTATAGAGTGAGCAGAACAGGCCGTGCTTCGCCACCACGTCGCGAACGCCGCGAAGGCTCGACGCGGTACCCTCCTGATCCACCAGGAACGCCGAGTAGATCGCACTCGTTGCGTCCTCCATAGTGACAACAAGATCGTGCTTGCCGGCGGCCCCGGCAGCCAGGCGTGCGTCGAGGCGTCCTGATGCAGCATCATGCCCACCATCGGACGCCGCGGCCGCTTCTTGCGATGCGCCGAGCGCTTGGTCGCCGCCTGCACCAGCCCCGCGCGATGCAGATGCAACTTGGTCACCGTGTAGCCCAGTGTGTAATTGTGCCGCTTGCCCAGCTGCTCATGGAAATGCTTCACCGTGAAGCCGCGATAGAGGTCGCGGTAAAGCCCAAGCATCCGCTCGATCTCGGCCACTGGCGCTCGCCGCAGCGACGCTCCGAAACGGCGGTCAGCCAGACCCGCCTCTCCCATCTCCGCCTGGCGGTCACGCCAGCGGCGGAATGTCCGTTCGCTGATGCCCAATAGCTCCGCTGCCTCCAGTTGGCTCAGTTCGGACCGCTCCGTGCGGCCAAGAACGTCCGTGAAACGCATCCGGCGTATCCCCTCGTGAATGCGTGCCCGGTCCATGCAATACCCCCATTCTTGGGGGACAAAGGACCGGACACTTCACGAGCTACAAAACCCGGACAAACCACGAGCTAGCCACACCGTCCCGCGATCGTCTTGCAGCCCAGCGCCGAAAGCCCGATGCTCCCGCCCGCAAGAAACGGGAGGGCGCAGCCATGGTGCAAATTCGCCGCATGGGGCCGCAGGTCGGCGTCGAGGTCACCGGCGTCGACGTCAGGCAACTCGACGATGCCGGGTTCGCGCCGATCTACCAGGCATGGCTTGACCATAACGTGCTGGTGGTGCGCGACCAGCACTTGGAAATCGAGGATTTCCTGCGCTACAGCCGCCGCTTCGGTACCGTCGTGCCACATCCCTCCAAGAGCACGCGCCACCCGGACATCCCCGAGATCACCCTGCTCGGCATCAACAAGTTCACGCCCGACGGCACGCTGAACCAGGCGATCTATCGGCGCGGCGCGGAAGGCTGGCACACCGACGGCGCCTACGACGAGGTGCCGTTCAAGGCGACGCAGCTCTATGCGCTGGCCATCCCCAGCACCGGCGGCGACACGCTGTTCGCCAGCGGCTACGCGGTGTACCAGGCGCTGCCGGCGGCGTTGCAGCAGCGGCTGGAGGGACGGCGTGGCGCGTTCACCTATGGCGGCCGCAGGAAGCATACCGCACTGCTGAACCCCGAGGATCGCGACTGGACGCCGGTGTGGCACCCGATCATCCGCACCCATCCGGAAACGGGCCGCAAGTCGCTATATTACGATCCGGGCAAGATCGTCGCGATCGAGGACGTCGATCCGGCAGAAGGCGACGCTCTGATCGACGAGCTGAAGGATTACATGATCCAGCCCGACGCCGAGTACCGCCACAAGTGGCGCGTCGGCGACATCGTCATCTGGGACAACCGCTGTTCGTATCATAAGGCCGCGGGCGATTATCCGCCGCACGAGGATCGCATACATTGGCGTGTGTCGATCAAGGATTTTGCCGCGGAGGGTCGGCTGGCAGCGGAATAGTGCTTCTTGTCGGCGTCGTCCGCGGGGAGCAGGCCGGCCTCGTTTCCGAGACCGGCCCCACTCTCACTTACGGTGTATGAAGACCTTGACCTTGACGGCCAGAGTCACCATAATCCGCAGCAAGGGCTTGCGATGATAGCGCATCGTATGCTCCCTCTGGTAAGCCGGTCGGGACCATTCCCGGCCGGCTTTTTAATTTGGCCGCAGGATCGTTAAGGTTCTCGTAACGGCGCGCGGAAATATAAATTGTCGTTCGTGCATACGATTGCGTGTGCGCGCATGCGGCGGCATGTATAGAGCGAACGCCTGTGCCGCATAGCGCTGTTCAATCGCGCAGGGAGCAGGCCAGCCTTGTTTCCGAGACTGGCCAAACTCCTATTTGCTATAAATGAAGACCTTGACCGTGATGGCCCAAGTCACCACTGATCGCCACCCGAGAGAGCGATGAGTATCCTTCATCTTCTGCTCCCATCGAAACGCCGGTCGAGCCCATCCCGACCGGCGTTTTCCATTTGGGCGGACGGGTTAAAGTTGCCGTAACGGCGCGCAGGCTTTCGTAAAGGAACGCCCGCAGCCATGCGATTGCATGTATGAAGAGCGAGCTTGGCCCCTATAGGAAAATGTTGTAGAAGCTGGAGCAGGCCAGCCCCGTTGCCGAGACTGGCCCGACTCCCACTGACGGTAAATGAAGACCTTGAACTTAACGGCCCAGGTCACCACTATCCGCCATCGGAGCCAGCGACGTTTGGCCATCGTTGGTTCCTTCTCAACGCCGGTCGGGACCATCCCGGCCGGCGTTCTAATTTGGCGGATGATCGTCAACGCCTTCTTAACGAAGCGACATTATACTAAGCGTCCTATCGATCGGCTTACGGGTTGTTTGCGCCGGCCATGACGATTGGGGCGGCCCATGTGATGCCGCGGATAGTCAAGCGCTCGGCAGAGCAAGGCTACTGCGGTTGCGCCATCGGTCTGACCATGACCGGAATCGATTTCGCGGACGGGGTCTTGGAAACCGGGTCGTAGTGGCTGATCGGCATGAGCTCATTTGTCTCGGGGTAGTAAGCGGCGATGGAACCCAGGGGGATCTTGTACGCGCGCACCTTGAAGCCTCCGACAGCACGACGTTCTTCCGGATCCGCGAGGGACTCCAGTTCAACAAGCGAGTCCTCTGCGATGCTCCGATTGGCCATGTCATCCTGGTTCATGAATACGACCATTCGGCCGCCAAACACACCCCGATACCGATCGTCGAGGCTGTAGATCGTCGTGTTATACTGATCGTGACTACGGATCGTCGTCAGGGTAAGCGCCTGGGAGCCAGATGCCGCCGGATCCTCTGCAATTCCTTGCGCGACGAGGAAATTCGCGCGGCCGTTTGCCGTATTCCACTCCAACTCGCGGGGGCCGTTGTAGAGATGAAATCCTCCGGGCTGCCTGATGCGGGCGTTGAAGTCCCGGAACAGCTTTGGAAAAACCGCCTCGATCTTGTCGCGGATCAGGTCGTAGTTACCCTCGAGTGCATCCCAGTCGATGCCACTATCGGGCACCGTGGCCCGTGCTATCCCGCAAATGATCGAGACTTCCGATTTGAGATGCGGTGACGGCGGCGTGACAAGCCCGCCGGACGCATGAACCATCGACATGCTGTCTTCCACCGTGACGCTCTGCCGACCGCTGGCCTGAACGTCGATGTCACTGCGCGCCAGACAAGGCAGTATCAACGCCTCCTGTCCATGCACAACGTGCCCACGGTTGAGCTTGGTGTTGATGCCGACGGTCAGTTTGAGTCGTCCCATGGCAGCCCGGACCTTCTCGGTGTCGGGAGTCGCGGCGACGAAATTGCCGCCAAGACCGACGAACACCTCCGCGCGGCCAGTCATCATGGCTTGCAATGCATCGACGACAGCATGGCCATGATGCTGTGGCGGTTGAAACCCGAAGACCTGCTGGATTTGCCCCAGCAGTTCGGCGCTCGGTATCTCCGTTATGCCAACCGTCCGATCGCCCTGCACATTGGAATGGCCCCGTACCGGACAAATCCCTGCTCCTGGTCTGCCAAAATTGCCCCGCATCAAGAGCAGATTGGCAATCTGCTGGACGTTTTGAGTTCCCTGGCGATGCTGTGTGATCCCCATGCCGTAGACGATGATGCACGACTTCGCAACGATATAGGCTCGGGCGATGCGCTCGATCTGGGCACGTTCCAAACCGGACACGCGGACGATATCGTCCCATGACGTGTTGCGAATGTCCTCGGCGAGCAGTTCGAAGCCGGTGGTGTGCTGCTTGATGAACGGCTCGTCCAACACGGCCGGCTGGCCGGCAGCGATCGCTTCTTCGTGGGCCTCAAGCACCAGTTTCATCATGCCCTTCAGGACCGCAAGATCGCCCCCGACTTTGACCTGGCAGTACTCGCTGGCAATGCGGGTCGAACTGAGAGTGACCATCTCGACGGGGGCCTGGGGTGCCGCAAACCGCTCGAGGGCCCGCTCCCGCAATGGGTTTATGGCCACGATCGGCACGCCGCGGCGCGAAGCATTGCGTAGGGAGGTCATCATCCTGGGGCTGTTCGTCCCTGGATTCTGGCCAATGACAAAGATCGCATCCGTCGCGTCAAAATCTTCGAGCAGGACGGTGCCTTTGCCGATGCCGATGCTCATGGGCAGCCCGACGCTGGTCGCCTCGTGGCACATATTCGAGCAATCCGGGAAATTGTTGGTGCCGAAGCGGCGGACGAAAAGCTGATAGACAAAGGCGGCTTCGTTGGAGGCGCGGCCCGACGTATAGAACTCGGCGCGATCCGGACTTTCCAGTGCTTTGAGATGACCGGCAATCATCGCGAATGCGTCATCCCAGGTGATCGGGACATAGCGGTCCGTCGCCCGGTCATAGCGCATCGGTTCCGTCAGACGCCCCTGCTCCTCCAGCCAGTAGTCGCTGTGGGCTGCCAGCTCCGTCACCGTGTGCCCGGCGAAGAACTCACGGGTGATCTGTCGCTTGGTCAGCTCAAACGAGACGGCCTTGGCGCCGTTCTCGCAAAATTCAAATGAGCTGGTATGCTTTGGATCGGGCCAGGCACATCCCGGACAGTCGAAACCGTCAGGCTGGTTCATCGACAGCAGCGCCCTTGAGCCTTTCAGCACGATGCTTTGCTCGCGCAAGGCCCGTGCCGTCGCATGGAGCGCGCCCCATCCGCCTGCGGGACTGTCGTACGGTTCAAAAACGGCGCCGCCTTCCGGCTCAATCACACGCGGGTCGGCCTTGTCGTCTGATGGGGGGTTCGTAGTGTCAGGCATTGCTTTATCCCATAGTACCGCTAGCTACGCATACCCCGCCGGCGCACTGTGCTCTTGTTTGAAAGCACGCAGGTTTGCACGAATCCACCGCGGCGATACCACAAATTGATGATTTGATTCCCGCCGTAGGACTGGAGCTGTTAAATACCATATGGATCGACGCGCCTGAAATCTATTGCACCAATCGGCGGGAAGGTTCGAACTGTCATGCGCACATGGACGAAACTCGGACTTGGCGGCGGCATCATCGCGTGTCTGGCGCTGGCAACCCTGGTCTATGGCAAATCCGAGGGCGATGAACTGCCTTTGGCAGTGGCGCCACAACCGGTTCCGGTCATCGCGGCGACGGTCCAGCGCAGTGACGTACCGATCATACTGACCGGCCTCGGAACCGTAACCGCGCTGAATACGGCGACGATCCGCAGTCAGGTCACGGGATTGCTGACAGGCGTCGACTTCCGGGAAGGCCAGTCCGTCAAGCAGGGCGACTTGCTCGCCCAAATCGATCCGCGGACCTTTCAGGCGCAACTTGAGCAGGCGGAGGCGACCCTGGGCCGCGATCAGGCCCATCTCCAGAATGCACAGCTCAATCTGGACCGTTATGAACCCCTGGCAAACAAGGGTTTCACCAGCGCGCAGGAGTTGGCCGGCCAACAGTCAGCGGTGGCCGAGCAACAGAGTGTCGTCAAGGCCGACCAGGCCGCCGTCGACAATGCAAAGACAGAGCTCAGCTACACGTCGCTGCGCGCTCCGTTCGATGGGGTCACCGGCATCCGACTGTTAGATGTCGGCAACATCATCCACCCCACCGATCCCAACGGCCTGG
Organism: uncultured Alphaproteobacteria bacterium; assembly: GCA_963762885.1. Lineage (GTDB taxonomy): Bacteria > Pseudomonadota > Alphaproteobacteria > Acetobacterales > Acetobacteraceae > JASHVB01. Next base: position 7,011 of record CAVXNH010000068.1, on the reverse strand, counting down.
TCGTCGTCACGCAGGTTCAGCCAATCAGCGTGATCTTCACTCTCCCCACCTCGGACATCCCCGAGGTTCAGGACGCACTGGCGAAAGGCCCGGTGGAAACCGTCGTATTCAGCCAGGACGGCAAGACCCAGCTCGACACCGGCAGGCTTCTCGTTGTGAACAATCAGGCCGATCCCGAGTCGGGAACGGTCCGTCTCAAAGCGGAGTTCCCCAATCAGCGACGCCAGCTATGGCCCGGCACTTTCGTCAATGTGCACCTGACGACGGGAACCGAGCACGATGGAATCACGGTTTCGCTGGACGCCGTCCAGCAGGGGCCGCAGGGCCAGTTCGTTTTTGTAGTCAGCCACGACAGCAAGGTCAGCATGCGCGCCGTCTCGATGCGCCAGTCGCTCAATGGCGAGGCACTGATCGACAAGGGGCTGAGCGTCGGCGAGACAGTTGTCGTTCGCGGCCAATACCGGCTGTCGCCTGGCACATTGGTGACGCTTGCCGACCCACACAACCCCGACGCCGTACCAAATCCCACCACGGCGAGTGCGGGAATGCTGCCATGAACCTCTCCGCAGGATTCATCCGCAAACCCATAGCGACCACATTGCTGATGGTGGCGATCGTATTGCTGGGCATCATCGGCTACGAGCTCTTGCCGGTGGCCGCTCTGCCGGACGTCGACTCGCCAACGATCCAGGTGACCGCCGAACTGCCGGGCGCGGATGCCAAGACGATGGCTTCATCCGTGGCGACGCCGCTCGAACGTCAGTTCGGCCAAATTCCTGGCCTGGCGCACATGACCTCGAGCAGTGCCTTGGGTTATACCGAGATCACGCTGCAGTTCAGCCGCGACCGCACCGTGGGTTCGGCTGCCGGAGATGTGCAGGCGGCGATCAATGCAACAGCCGGCGAGCTACCCGCCTCGCTGCTCAATCCTCCGATCTACCGCAAGACCAATCCGGCCGACACGCCGATTCTGCTCATCGCGCTCACCTCGGACGTTCTTCCACTAACCAAGGTCAGCGACTACGCGAACAGCATCCTGGTGCAGAAGCTCTCGCAGATTCCCGGCGTCGGTCTTGTCGGTGTCGGTGGCGAACAGAATCCGTCGATCCGTATCCAGGTGAACCCCGCGCAGCTCGCCGCGGAAGGGCTCGATCTTGAGGCGGTGCGCGCGGCGCTTGCCAACAGCACCGTCAACCAACCGAAGGGTACGCTCTACGGCGGTCAGCAAGCCTACTCATTGCAAACCAACGACCAGTTGCTGACGGCCAGCGGGTTCAACAACTACATCCTGGCTTACCGAAATGGCGCGCCGATTCGGGTGCGCGATGTCGGCCGCGCCGTGAACGCAGCGGAGGACACCACACTCGCGGGCTGGCTGAACACGCACCGGGCGGTGCTGATTCAAGTGCAACGTCAGCCGGGAGCGAATGTGATCGAGACGGTGGCCCAGATCAGAAAGGCGCTACCGCAACTCGAGGCGTCAATGCCGCCTTCGATCAACGTCTATATCGCGTCCGACCGCACGCAGACCATTCGCGCCAGCGTCGCCGACGTACCAATTCACCTTGCTGCTGACCATCGCCCTGGTGGTTGGCGTCATCTTCCTGTTCCTGCGTAAGCTCTGGGCCACGGTGATCCCGGCAATCGCGGTGCCCCTGTCGCTGGTCGGCACTTTCGCCGTGATGTACGTGCTGGGTTTCAGCCTCGACAACCTGTCGCTGATGGGACTGACGATCGCGGTGGGCTTTGTGGTCGACGATGCGATCGTCATGATCGAGAACATCGTTCGGCACATCGAAGGCGGCGCGACTGTGATGGAAGCCGCCGTAACGGGGGCGGGTGAGATCGGTTTCACGGTCCTCTCGATCTCGGTATCGCTGGTTGCGGTGTTCATACCGCTGTTTCTCATGAGCGGCGTGGTAGGCCTGCTGTTCCGGGAGTTTGCCGTGACGGTCGCGGTTTCCATCGCCGTGTCGGCCGTGGTCTCGCTGACGCTGACGCCGATGCTGTGTGGCCGCCTGCTGAAGCCGGAAAGCGCCGACAATCCAGGGCGCGTGTCGCGGGCGCTGGAGGGCTTTTTCGACTGGCTGGTCAACGTCTACGACCGGGCGCTGATCGTAGCGCTGCGGTATCGCCGGATCACGCTGACAATCATGCTCCTGACAATCTGTGCGACGGTTGCCCTGTTCATAGTGATACCGAAGGGGTTCTTCCCACAGCAGGACACAGGAATGATCGTGGGCATCAGTGAGGGAGCCCAGGATATTTCGCCGCAGGCGATGCGGGAACGGCAGCTCGCGGTCCTGGCTGTGGTGACCAAGGACCCGGCGGTTGCCTCGGCGACCGCCTATATCGGACCGGGCGGCTCAACCGTCACCGAGAACGACGGACGGATGTTCATAACCCTCAAGCCAGAGGGCGAGAGAACCGCCACCGCAGATCACGTGATTGCCCGATTGAACCGAGCGTTGCAGCCGGTCCAGGGCATTACGCTCTACATGCAAGCCGCACAGGACATCAACGTTGGCGCGCGTCTGTCCAAGACCCAGTACCAGTACACGCTGGTCGACGTGGACAGCGACGAACTCGATCACTGGGCGCCCATTCTGCTGGACAAGCTGCGGGGACTGCCGCAACTGGCCGACGTCGCCAGCGATCAGCAGAGCAATGGCCGGACGCTGATTGTCGACGTCGATCGGGAGGTCGCTTCCAGACTTGGCGTCGATCCCGCCATCGTCAATTCGCTGCTCTACGACGCGTTCGGCCAGCGCCACGTGGCCCGGATCTATACGACGCTCAACCAGTACTACGTGATCCTCGAGGTCCATCCCAGCTACCAGCTTGGCCCGAACGCACTCAGCCGCATCTATGCGAAGTCTGCCAGTGGAACGATGGTGCCGCTCAGCCAGTTCGCCCGTATCAGACCCTCGGCTGCGCCACTCGCGGTCAATCACCAGGGCCAGTTCCCTTCGGTCACGCTGAGTTTCAATCTCGCTCCCGGCAGCACGATCGGCGCTGCGGTGGCAGCCATTCGCAAGACGACCGCGGAGCTTCACATGCCGCCGTCAATCGCCTCCGCTTTCCAAGGCAGCGCGCAAGCATTTCAGAGTTCGCTCAGCAGTACGCCGATCCTGATCGTCGCAGCGCTGGTCGCGGTCTACCTCATCCTGGGCATGTTGTACGAGAGCACGATCCATCCGATCACGATCATCTCCACATTGCCGTCGGCTGGGCTCGGCGCACTGCTGACCCTGATGCTGTTCGGCATGCCGCTCGATGTCATCGGCATCATCGGCATCATCCTGCTGATTGGCATCGTCAAGAAGAACGGCATCATGCTGATTGATTTCGCGCTGCACGCCCAACGCGAACGCGGCCTTGGCAGCGAAGACGCCATCCACGAGGCGTGCCGCCAGCGTTTCCGCCCGATTGTCATGACGACGCTTTGTGCATTGCTCGGGGGCGTGCCGCTGATGCTCGGAACGGGAACCGGGTCGGAGATCCGTCAGCCGCTCGGCTATGCGATCGTCGGCGGGTTGCTGGTCTCGCAGATGCTGACGCTGTTCACCACGCCGGTCGTCTACATCTACATGGATCGCGTCAGGGAGTGGCTCGGTAGCGGATCGCGATCTCCGCATGCTGGAGCGGCGAGTAAGGCAGAGCAGGAAAGCGAGCGTGCACCCGCCTTCTAGTACTGCAATGTGTCAGTCCGCAAGCAGATAAAACACAAAGGCACGAAGGTACAAAGGACCGAATCTTCGTGCATTTGTGTCTCTGTGGTGAATCTGCTTGCGGACCGACAGGGTCCGGGGCCGAAGCGCGAGGTTTAGTACCCCGCGCCCGCCTTCCCTTCAGTCTCGTGCGCCGCGAAGTTGCACTCCACCGCAATGCCGTCCGGATCGAAGTAGAACAACTGCGTCATGTTCAGCCGCGGCAACACCCGCTCATCGAACTTGATGCCATGCTGTTCCAGGTTCGCCTTCATGTCCTTCAGCCCCTCGCAGGCGAAGGCGATATGATCCAGCCGCCCGGTCTTCGCCGGATCGGTCGGCGCATCGTTGATCGGCTCGTCGTCGGCGCGATAGCCGATCAGATGCACTGTCGGCACGTCGCCGCAATACAGCCAATAGCCCGGGAAATTCAACGGCGGGCGCTCGCCGACCTTCAACCCGACCACGTCGGTATAGAAATCCTTCGTCGCCTCAAGGTCGCGCACCCGGATCGTGTAGTGGTTCAACGATTGCGCAGGCATCCGCTTATCTCCTTCGTTCAGAACTGGTTTTCCGGTGCCATTCCGAGCAGGATCTGGCCGACGGTTTCGTAGTGTAGCTGGCGTCCTTGCGATTGCTGGGCGACGGTATGGATGTCGCGCAGCCGGCGCTCGAACGGATGATCCTCGAAGATCGCGATCGACCCGGCAGCATGATACAGCGTGTTCACCACCTCGCGCGACGACTGGATCGCCCAGGTGGATGCTAGACGGATCATTGTCACATCCTCCATCGTCTGTTCCCCCGTCGCCTCCACATGCTCCCACGCCTGCGCCCACGTATCGTGCAGGAACGCGCGCGCCGAGCGCCAGCGCGCCTCGCACTGCGCCACCTGCGACTGCACCACGTTATTCTCCCGCATCGGCTTCGATGCGCCACGCGAGGTCTTGGTGGCGGGCAGGTTGTAGAACGCGTCCATCGTTGCGCGCGCAATCCCCAGCCCGACACCGCCGAACCCGCAGGAATACAACTGGCTGCTGGTAAATCGATACAGCAACCCATCCTCGCGCCGCTCCGCCGGGCCATCGCGCGACATGGAGTGGTTCTCGGGGACGAACAGATTTTCCACCACGTATTCGTCGCTGCCGGTGCCGCGCAACCCAACCACGTGCCAGATGTCGTGCATGGTCACGCTGGACTTCGGGAACAGCATCGTGCGCACCTTGCCGCCGGTGCCGGCCACCGGCATATGCGCGCCCAGCCAGGTCGCGTGGTGGCTGCCGCTGGCAAACCGCCATTTACCGCTGATGCGATAGCCGCCTTTGACCGGCTGCGCCTCGAACGGAGCGCCCGGCGGCCCCCAGGCCAGGATGCCGGTGGACGGCCCGAAGATTTCGCGCGCCACCTCCGGCGCCAGGTACGCTGCCGACATGGAGCACCCGTTGTTCTGGCACACGACCCAGGCGGTAGAGGCGTCCGCCGCGGCGATCGCCTCGGTCACCGTTGCGAACGACACCGGCCGCAGTTCCGCCCCGCCGATCGAGCGCGGCTGCAACATGCGAAAGAACCGTCCGCCACGCAGCTTGTCCAGCAGCCACGGCGGCAACTCGCGGCGTTGCTCGATGTCGTCCGACGCGCCGGCGATCTCCGGCGCCAAGGCACGGATGCGGGCAATGAAGTCGGTGTCTTCGCTGACCTGCGCATCCATCACTGCCGCACTCCTGACGTCACCCGGACTCCGACCGGGATCGCCGCTTCCGTATAGCCCTCATCCAGTGCCGTGATCGAGCGCCGCCGCGTCTCGAAGCCGAACAGCATGAACCCGAGGCCGCACAGGACCAGCCAGGCGGACAGGAACAGGAACGAGGCCGGGATGGCGGCGACCGTCACTTCCGGCTTCACCACGTTGGACGAGCCGACGATCAGTGCCAAGCCCAAGGGACCGATGATCTTACCCAGGCCGCCGAAGCCATACGCCGAGCCCATGCCGGTGGTGCGCAGCCGCGTCGGCCAGACCTCCGCCATGTAGGGGCCGATGATCGCGAAGCCGCCGTCGTAGAAGAAGTCGCCGATCACCATGAACAGCCAGAACAGCGAAACGCCGCCGAGGATGACGTTATGGAGCAGCCCGGCCGCGGCCACGCACACCGCGCCGCCGAAGCCGCACAGCATGCCGCCGGCGCGCCGGCCGATCCATTCCGACATTAGGAGAACGCGACGCGGCCAAGGATGCCGGCGGCGGTGACGTAGATGAACAGATACGCCGCGTAGGCCGGCGTCACGCCGAGTTGCAGCACGAACAGCGTCGGCCCCCACAGTGTGACTCCATAGGACGCGGTCTGCGCGCCGATGCTGGCCATCCAGGACACCGCCATGCTGCGCGGATACTTGAACAGATCGGTCCATTTGGTCGGCGGCTGGCGCTCGGCCTCCGAGGGTTCCGGCAGCGACTCAGTCGGCACTTGCAGGGCCCAGGCAAGCGAGCGCCGCGCCTCCTGCGGCCGGCCCTGGCTCAGCAGCCAGTGCGGCGATTCCGGCACCCAGGCGCGGATCACCAGGGTGAACAGCGCCGGCGCCAGGCCGACCACGAACAGGCCGCGCCAGCCGATCTCGGGCGCCAGGAACGCCCCCAGCACCGAGGCGATCATCACGCCAAGTGGAATGAACACGGTGACGATCCCGCCGATGAAACCGCGCATGCGGGTCGGCACGAACTCCTGCACCAGCGGCAGGTCGACGCAGTACAGTCCGCCCACGCCGAAGCCGACGAAGAAGCGGAACACCGACAGATAGATCCAGCCATGGTCTGGGGTGAATGCCAGGATGCCGGTGGCGATGGAGAAGTTGATGACGGTGCCGACGAACACGCGGCGGCGGCCGATCACGTCGGCGATGCGGCCCCAGATGAACGCGCCGAGGATGGCGCCGACCCCGGACGACAGCAGGATGATCGCCGACTGCCCGAAGGTCAGGCCCCAGGGCTTGATGATGAAGGCCAGCACGAAGCCGATCAGGAAGTAGTCGAAGAACTCCAGCATGTCGCCGATGATTGCGGCGGCAACGATCTTGAGCTGGTTGCCGGTCAGCGACCTGGCGGTGTCGAGGCGTTCGAACATCAGGCTTCCTCCGTCGGGGGAAGGTTCTGCCGCCTTCCGGCCCGGGTGATGCGTTGTCTTGGCGTTGGAGCGTGCGATGATAACCTGTTCCGCCCGCGAGGGAAGTGCGGCGGGCCGGGAGGTTGCGACATGCTGGAACTGCGTCCGAACTGCGAATGCTGCGACCGCGACCTGCCGCCGGACAG
>CAVXNH010000067.1:0-34750 GCA_963762885.1 uncultured Alphaproteobacteria bacterium | reverse complement strand
CGATCGCGGCGCCAGTGGCCAGCAGGCGGGCCGCCACGATCGCGCCGCCGGTCACGTTTCAGCCAGTCGTGCGGTGGCGCCGCCTTGGTGAGCGAGAAGTAACCGCGGCCGAGGCTGACGAACTGGTCGGCGGTCCACGCCGCGTTTTCGGCGTCAGGGCGCCGACCGTGGAGGCCACGGGCTTTTAGCAAGTCAGCAGCCCCGCGCACGGCCCCGGTTCTCGTCAGGGCCGTTCTCAGGGCTTGGCCACGTTCGGTGCGCAGACCACCGCCTCAGCCAGCCGACCCAGCGCGTCGACGATGTCTTCTGCTGAGGCCGCGCCAGGACATCCAGGTCGGCGTCCAGGGCCACGCCGACCTGTCCGCACCTTGCCGGGGTGCAGGCGAAGAACGTAAACAGGGCTTCTCACCCAGGCCAGGCTCAGGTACCTGGTTCCGGCCACAGCCTTCCGCCGCGACATCCACGGCATGGGCACCGATCCACAGGGTCCTGCGCCTTTGGCCGCGCGCGGTGCTGCGGGTCGCTGGAACAGCATGCGATCAGCAGTCAGCGGTCTGCGCGGCGATTAGGTATACATAGGTCATTTCATCTTCCAGATAGCCCCCGGACCGAGGAGAGCAACAGCAATACGCCCGGCGCCCGCCACGGCCAAGATGCCGGCGGCCTCGTCGATCTGGCTCGGCGCGCTGGCGGGTGCGGCGGGCGCCGGCCGAGGTTGCAGGCCGACGATGCCGCCCTCGTCCCACGAGGGGTCGGACGGCCGAGGATCGAGCGTGCGGCGATATTCCCCCGCACGGTGCGCGCCGCCTCCGCCGCCACCGCCGCGTCCCCGCCGACAGTGCGAGACCAGCGTTCGCGGGTCCGCGCCCGGCCAGAGACGCCGCGCGCGCCAGCCCTGCGGTTGTCCGCGGTGAGCGGGGCGTAGAGCGGCCCGGTGGGAGCGTGCGCCTCGTAGGCCGGGGATGTTGACGATAGAAGAGGTGGCCGCCGCGGGCGTTGTGCAGGCTCTTCATCCAGCCGCCGATCTGCTGGCAGGGCGCCCGGTCCGCCAATCCACGCATCGCTCGCCGCCGACTCCCCGGCCATGAGGTCATCGCCACGGTCCTCTCGGCGACGCCCACGGGGACGCCCGCGCCTCGACACAGGCCGAGCGCGCGGCGCGTCCGGGGCGCCCGGTCGAGCGCCCGCGACGTAGTGCGTCTCCGATGTATGCCCGGGTTGCGGAGAAGCGCGTCACGCCCCGCTGCGCAGGCGGCTGTGGACCAGCTTTCGGCGCCGTTCATGGCAGGAATTCCTCGTTGTTGCGCAACGGCTAACGCGTTCGGCGCGGGAAGGCCAGAGTTGAACGCGACGCGAATTCCCGGCGTCGCTCCCGCTTCGACCGTGGCCGCTGTCAGTCCGCAAGCAGTTTCACCACAAAGACACAAAGGCACGAAGATTAAGAACTTCGTGCCTTCGTGTCTTTGTGGTGCATCTGCTTGCGGACTGACGTATCACGATGGTGTTGCAAGCGTGGCGGAAACAGTATCGAGGCGTCAGGGTCACGACACCAATGCGTGTCGGCTCGACAGCATGCCGCGAATGGCAGCGACACGGTGTCGGCGCGTTCGGCCGACAGCCGGTCGTTGCGAGTTGACTGCTGGTACCACCTGTCATTGCGAGGTGCGCGGCGCCGAAGCAATTCCCGCCTGACGAGCTACAGATGGTTCGTCAGGCGGGGGATTGGTTCGGCGCTGCGCGCCTCGCAAGCACAGGTAGCGCGCGCCTCGCGATGACAAAGCGGGCCAAGCCTACAGCTGCCGCTGTACATTCCAGAACACCGGGAACGCGAACGGAATCATACCGCGCAGATCGGACCGGTAAGCCATCGGTGCGGAGAACTGTCCGCCGAGTACGTAGTTGACGTTGCGATGGAACGCCGCCTGGATTTGCGCCGCCAGGTCACGCCGCTGTTCCGGCGTCACTGCCTCCGAATAGCGGCGCAGCAGGTCGGTCAACGCCGTGTCGCAATACCAACCCGGATTGTGCTCGTTGCAGTTATTGGAGACCGCCGGGTCCGACAGCGGATTTACCAGATCGATGCCGTTCCACACGATTGGCGTGATGCTCCATCCGCCTTCCGCGACCGGAGCCCGGCTGTTGCGCCGCTGCGCCACCGTGGCAAAGTCCGAGGATCTGCATCGACGTCGAACCCTTTGCGCATCTGGTCGGCGATCAACGACTCGTCGGATTCAGCAATGCTGAACTGGCGGAGTGGAGCAGTACGACCGCTCGTCGTCAGAACCCGCCTCGTGAACAATGGCATGGTCGATCCGGCGTCACGGTACACTTCGGTGCCAGCATCGGAGGCATCGGCCGAGTCGCACATATAGTATTCGAACTGGAGCGCCGTAGAGCACATGTCGGCCGGCAGACCCAGCGACGCCATGATGTCCTGCTGTTCCATTGCGGCTCTCAGCCCTGCCTTATCAGCAGGTCGTCAACGGCGGCTGCATGTGATCCATCGTGATAATCGACATCATTGGCTGCACCCCGTGCTGCGACGGGATGGTGATGTTGGCATCGTGCGTAGGTTGATGAAGTCGAAGACGGGACGACCTCCAGCAGATCGACTTCGCCGCGTTGCAGCGCGGCTACGTGCGTCGCCTGGTCGGGCACGCTGATCGAGCTCGATGCGATCGAGATGCAGACCAGCGTCCCGCCGGACAAGCTGATCCGCCGGTTCCTCACGCGGGCTGGTAGTTCGGGTCGCCAGAGAACACCGCGCCCTCTTCCGGCCGCCGACCCGTTCCGATGGAACAGGAACCGGCCCCAGCCCTGAGACGACCTCCGGCACCGCCTCGTCGGCGTCCAGGCTGGCCACAGACGCGCCGGCATCATCACCGGCACCAGGTCCGCCCGGCTGCCCAGCGCCTCTATGACGAAACCGAACGGGCGGTTCAAATGCAGTTCCGAAAGCCTCTCGCGTCCATGATGCGAAAGTCCTGTGTCGCTCCGCTATAAGCCCCTGTCCGCCGAATCCCTCGCGTCCCGCCGAGCGCCGGATCGAGGCGACGCAATCACCGGCGGTGACCGGCGTGCCGTCGCTCCAGATCGTGGTCCCTCCCGGAGATGGAACGTGCAGCCGAGCCGGTCTTCGCTCATGTCCGTCCCCGCCGCAGCATCTGCGGGTGGTAGCGGCCGTCGTTGTCGATGCCGACGAGCTGTAGGCCGAACACCACATAGGCGAAGACACGCGTCGCGTTGATGGTGGTAACGACCGGGTCGAGCACCTGGAGTTCCGTGTTCAGCGGAACCCGCAACACGCTGTCATCCGCGCGGGCGATGTCCGGCACAGATAACAGAAGGAAAAGGCCGAACCAGCCGACAAGAGCCGACAGTTTCATGCACCGTCTCCATTGGTCGCGCGGCACGCCGTTGCGCGGCGCCGCGTAGTGGATGGACGGTCCGACCCGTTCGGTCTTTTCGTTGCTCTCAGGCGGCGGCGTCGCGGATATGGTCGTAGTTGCGGCCGCGGAGCATGCGAGGTAGTCCCCGGCGGCATTGCCTGGAAGCGTGGCGCCTCACCTGCGATGCGGCAGGCGGGCAGGCAGTCGATCATCGTATCCGGGTCGGGACGGAAGAAATACGGGATGGCGTAACGCGGCCCCGACGACAGGTCGAACGCCCGATGCGGCGTGGAGAGGAACCGGCCGTTGCTCGAGCGATGCAGCACGTCCCCGTATTGACCACGAAGCCGTTCGGCACAATGTTGGCATCGAGCCATGTGCCATCGGAAGCACGGATCTGCAGCCCCGGCACCTTGTCCGCGCCAGCAGCGTCAGGAAAGTCGAGTCGGTGTGCGGCGCGAGACCATATTCGTCCGCGCCATACCGCGCCGGCGGATAATGCGTCAGGCGCAGGCTGCTCAGCGGCCGATCGCATAGCGTTGCGAAATAGTCCGCTGGCAGATCGAGCGCCCGCGCATAAAGCGGCATCAGACTCTGTGCCAGCGCGTCCATCGCGTCGTAGTAGCGCAGCGTTGCCTCGCGGAACCCGGGCAGATCCGAGGGCCAGCGGTCCGCCGCGCCGCAATCGTCGCCGCTGCGCTTGATGAAGAACGCCTCGTTCTCGTTCGGCTTCGTCGCCGTGATGAGGTTGGAGGCGCGGCTGGTGCTGCCGCGCAGCGGCAGGTAGCCCTGCATCACCGCGTTGGCCTTCACCCGCAGCTTCGCTTCGATCGGCTGGGCGTGGAAGCGTGCCGCCTCGGCGAAGGTGGCTTCGATCAGTTCGGCCGGCACACCGTGGTTGACGATGGTGAAGAAGCCGATCGTCTCGCAGACGATGCGCAGTTCGGCGGCGGTCGCTTCGCATGCGCCGGGCGCCCCGGCCAGGAACGGTCCCAGGTCGACGACGGGGATCATGGATGCGGGTGTCAGGGTCATCTGCATCCAGCGATGCTATGGGGTTCCGCTGCGCCGCACAATGCCGCCGGGACCCTCCTACACCGGTAGCGGCGCTGCCTTTAGCCGTTCCATGCTGAACCGGCTGCTGACGTTGCGCAGCTTTACCTGACCGATCAGGCGGCGATAGAAATCGTCGTAGGCGGCGATGTCCGGCACGACGACGTGCAGCAGGTAGTCCACGTCGCCGCTCATGCGCCAGGCGTCGACGATCTCCGGCATGCTGCCGATCACGTTGGCGAAGCGCTCCAGCCATTCGCCGGAATGGTCGGCGGTTTCCACTTCGACGAACACGGATACCGGCAGGCCGATCTTCGCCGGATCGATCACCGCGACGCGGCGCAGGATGATGCCGGCTTCCTCCATGCGGCGGATGCGCTTCCAGCACGGGGTGGGGGTCAGGCCGACCTGCGCCGCGATCTCGGCAAGGGACAGTGACGCGTCGGCCGAAATCAGGCGCAGGATCTCGCGATCCAGCCGGTCGATCTCCTTGTCGGCAGCCATGCAGGGTCGTCCTTCGGGTGACGCTGGCAGTGTAGCAGAAATTTCTCTCTACCGCCAAATCTCCTGCCGAGTGAAGAAGGAAATTCCATGCTTTTATTCCCTCTCCCGCTTTGCGGGAGAGGAAAGTTGGAAATCACGCTGCCAACCTTCGCCAGGCTCCCAATTCCAGCAGTGATTTCAGCCGATCCAGGTCACGGATGACGGCCCGCCTGAGCCACGGGTTGATCGCGGGCATGATGAAGCGCAGGCGGCCGGTCGGGCGGCCCCGGGCGCGAATGCGGGCGATGGTGCCCTCGGGAATCCCTTCCAGCTCGTAACGCACCCGCAGGCCTAACGGAAATCGCGTGACCATCTCGATGCGGCGGTCGGGCACGTGGTCCACCACCTCGCGAATGTCGGCGACGCGGCGCCCGAGGAAACGCGACACGAGCGCAATCTTGGTGCCGGGCCGCAACGGGCCGGGCGGTGTCGGACGGACCTGCAAAACGCCGCCGATCCATGCAGTCGATGACGTGGGGTTGAACATTACCGCAGCCACGTCCGAGCGCGGCCGGCGGATCGTGACGGCGACTTCGACGTCGATCATCGTCGTACTCGAACACTGCCACAGCGCGGATCGGGCTGGCCGTTCCGCCGCGGATCTTCAACGGAAAGCCGATGAACCGGAACGCCGCGGCCAACCAGTTTGTCCAGGTTCGCAAGGCATTCCATGTGGGTGATGCCGCGCTCCGCGCAGGCCATGTGGGCCAGGTAGTTCAATTCGCCTTCCGGCGCCGGGCTGATGGCCTCGACGCCGAACATCAGGATGCCGCGGTCGGCGAGCCAGTGGACGGATTCCAGCGCCAGACCAGGGAAATCGTGCAGGTAGCCCGGCTTGCCGAGCAATCGGTCGTTGGTCGCCATGTAGAGCAGGACGGTGTCGCGCGGGCGGATGTCCTGGCCCGATCGGTCCAGCGCCGCCTCCATTTCGGCAACCGAGATGGCGTGCTTCAGCGGAACGTGCGACAGGTCGAGGCAGATCGCCTCGGTGTAGAAGTTCTCCAGTGGCACTTCGTCAATCGACGCCGCGCCGGGACGGGGATCGAAATGCACCGGCGCATCGACATGGGTGCCGGCGTGGTCGGAGAACGCGATCGACAGCGCCTTCGAGGTGAACACGGTGTCGCCGGCAATCTTTTTCTCGTTGTGGTCGCCCCAGACGGAGATACGATCGCCGGCGGGTGCGATGGATGCACCTGGCTGCGGTGGAACAGGTCGCGGCTGAGGTCGATCAGTTCCATGGGAGGTTCCCGGCACGCAAGGTTCATGGTGCCTGCCGGGACATTACTCCAGGGTTACGGATGCGTTCAAGGCGGAAAATCGCCACTTGGTCGCCATTCACCGCGAACTACTCCGTCATCCCCGCGAAAGCGGGGACCCATGCCGCTTTGGCCCCCGCTTTCGCGGGGATGACGATCCGTTGTGGTGTTTGCTAGATAATGCCGCAATGACGCATAGCGTGCGTCAGATACAGAACGGGGGAAACAACCATGGCGACCTTGTCGGACATCCTGGAAACGACCGCGTTGCAGCAGGTGGCAACCGGATTCGTCTTCACCGAGGGACCGCTGTGGCATCCCGACGGCTTCTTCTATTTCGTCGATCTTCGGGCGAACCTGCTGTATCGGCTGATGCTCGGGCGAAAGCCGCAGGTGGTGCGCAAGACGAACGGCGGCAATGGCACGACCTTCGACCTGCAAGGCCGCCTGATCAACTGCGAAGGCGACGGCCGACGTCGTCACGCGCACAACCCGGACGGCACCGTGACGACACTGCTCGACCGGTTCGAGGGCAAGCGGCAGAACCGCCCGAACGACGTGATCTGCGCATTCGGATGGAGCGCTGTGCTTCACCGACCCGTCGCTACGCGTGCCGCTGGCCGAGCGGGAACTGGCGACTGCCGCGAGTGTATCGTATCGCGCCGGATGGCGCGGTGGTGGCCGTCGCGCCGTTCGAATATCCGAACGGATTGGCGTTGTCGCCAGACGAGCGCACGCTTTACGTCGCCAACACGCGCTGGACGCAAATACATCCATGCGGTTGAAGTTGATGCGGCGGGGACGATGGTGCGGCGGCGCATCTTCGCCGACATGTCGTCCGATGGAACGAACGGCGTGCCCGACGGGATGAAGGTCGATGCGGCTGGGCGGGTGTTCTGCACCGGCACCGGCGGCGTGTGGGTGTTCGCCCCGGATGGCACGAAGATTGGAATCATCGAGACGCCGGAGGTCTGTGCCAATGTTGCGTTTGGCGGCCCCGACTTGCGCACGCTACTGCTCACCGCGAGCACGTCGGTTTATACGCTGCGTGTGAAAACACCGGGCCTGCCGCATCCGTGGCGCAAGGTGCGGGGTGGGTGACGCCGTCCCGCCCCCCTTTTTTGCAGTAAGCGCCTCGCTTCGGGTGAGAACGGAGCGCGGCGGGGAGTTGGTCACGCCAAATTGAGCAAATTCGATCCTGCCCGCACATGCCCCTAATCTGCTGCCGTTGCCGGATGGCGGATACAACCTTCCGGGGGCAAAATGTCCTACTCCCGCGTTTATCTGCTCAATGCCGATGACCGCATCGTTGCCTGTCACGCTGACATAGGCGACGGCGACACTATGGCGGTTGCCGTCGCGGCCGGGATCGTTCGTGACTGCGCCGTCGAAATATGGACAGGCGTGCACAAGGTCGTTGGCCTGACGGTCTAAGAATTTGAGAGGTGCCGCGCGCTAGCCGCTGGGTAAGCGTCGCCACACCATCCGGTCGGGACGCTGGGCATCGCCACCCGCCGTCAGCAGTTGGCTTACCAGCATTTCGGGGTACTCGACGGCGCTGTCTCTGCGTAGCATCTGGAGCTGCGGCATGAAGGGGTCTGTGTGATCATTCAGCCGCCTGTCGCGTGTGATCCACGCCTGCGCTTCCATTTCCGTGCCGAAGCCGAGAAGCGTATTGCGGGCGCCATTGCCGCTTATTACGGCGATGTCGAAGCCAACTCCGCCATTTCCCGGGCGCACAGTGTATTTGGACATTTGTGCGATGTAGTGCCGGCGGAACGGTTGCAGCAGACTCGGAATTTACGCATGAACGGTTCGCTGCATCACGGGTGCTGCTGTCAGGTCGACATTTTGTCCACGTTCATTGCCACGGAGTCCTGCCCCTCGATCCATTGCCTGATTCGGTCATAATCCTTCGCGATGCTTAGCAGAATATATCTGCAACCGGCATCGGTCATGCAGTCGGCGGTAATCCTGGCCTCGTTGGCGCGGGCGCTCCAATAGGCACTGTCATCGATTAGACTCATCGAGGCAGACCCTGCTTATGCGGACTCGCAGGCTCGGGCCGCAATGACAGATACGCAAGTGGGTACTTTTACTCACGGGGGCCTGGTGGCCGCACGCCAACGCCGAGGGTACTCATACCAACCCTCCAAACGATTGACTCTCTACTGTATCGCACGCGTCGCCCCAACCGTCATGGCCGGGCTTGACCTGGCCATCTGTCGCGGCACCGTGCTGCATAGATGGCCGGGTCAAGCCCGGCCATGACGGTTGGGGCGACACGTGCCGTCACGCCTTCGACACGTTCCAGAACACCGGCGCCGGGCCTTTCAGCAACCCAGTTAACCGCGTGCTCCACGCTCCACGCAGTGTGTAACGACCCATCGGAATGAACGGCACCGAGGCGAACGCTGCCAACTGGTACTCCCGTTCAAGCCGCGTCTGTTCCGCCGGGTCGGCGGCATCCAGCCACGCACTGTAGATCGTTTCAATCCGAGGATCGTCCGGCCAGCCATACCACGCGTCCTTGCCGTTCGAGCGGATCAGGGACGCCAGCAGAGGATCGCGCGATTCCGGCACCGGAGTCACGGACGTGAAAATCGACCACCCGCCCTTGTCCAACGGCTGCTTGCTGCCGCGGCGCTGCAACGTGGTGCCCCAATCCATCGACTGGTCGTCGATCGCAATACCAACCCGAGACAACGAGTCCGCCACCACAGCGGATGACGCGGCATGGAACGGTTGGTCGGTGGTGTGCAACAGCACCACGCGCTCGCCGTTGTATCCTGCCTGCGCCAGCATCGCCTTCACCTCGGCGACACTGTGTGGGCGCGAAACGAAGTCCAAACCTGCCTGATCGACGTCCGGTTTGCCGGTCACCAGGAAGCCGACCGGCGCCATCCAACTGCCAGGATCTCCGCCGGCCACCGCCTGCATCACCTCGCGCTGGTCGATGGCAGCCATCATCGCACGGCGGAACAGCACATTGCCGGTGGGCGGATTCAAATGGTTGGGCCGCAACTGGCTGATGAACCCGAAGTCGTCGAGCCGTTCGGTTCCCACGTTCGGCGCGCGGCGCAGGGTGGGCATCAGGTCGGGCACCGGCATCTCGATCCAGTCCACCTCGCCGGTCAGCAGCGCGTTCGTTGCGGTTCCGGCGTCGGGGATCGTGTGCCATTCGATGCGCTCGAGCAGGGCGTGGTGGCCGCCCGCGGTGAAGCTGGGAGGTTCGTTGCGCGGCACATATCCCTCCACCCTTTCGAACGACGCGAAACTGCCGATCACCTGTTCCTTCGCCAGGAAACGAAATGGGCCGCTGCCGATCGCTTCTGGAATCTGCTTGAACGGATCGGTAGCGGCGAGCCGCGCGGGCATCATCACCGCCGCGGTCTGGAACTTCGACAGCGCCTTCGGCAGATGCGGAAACGGCTTGTTCAGCCGCCACAGGATGGTGCGATCGTCCGTCGCCTCCAGCGCATCCACCCGTGCGGCGATAGTTGCACCGACCGGATCGCGTTGCATCCATCGGCGCAACGAGGCGACGCAGTCGCCTGCCAGCACCGGTTCGCCGTCGTGGAAGCGCAGGTTGTCGCGCAGAGTCATGGTGCGGCGGCGGCCGTCATCCTCGACGCGCTCTCCCGTCAGCATCTGCGGCTGCGGGTTCATCGCGGCGTCGCGGCCGTACAATGTTTCGAACACCAGCATGCCGAAATTGCGGGTGACCATGGCGCTGGTCCACACCGGATCGATACTGGTCAGCGGCGCCTGCGGCACGAACACCAGCGTCCGTGCGTCGGAGGCGATGGCCGGGCGTGCCAGTCGGGCAACCGCGGCCGCAGCCGCCCCAAGCAGCAGATGTCGTCGCTTCATCACCGTTTCCTTCCCACGCCTCCTGTCATTGCGAGGAGCGCAGCGGTCCTCGGGCTTGACCCGAGGAAGCAATCTCCTGCCTGACGAGCGTTCCTTGGTTCGTCAGGCAGGAGATTGCTTCGTCGCTTCGATCGTCGCAATGACAGCGACGGATGCGACAACAGACGACGGGAGAAAATCGGTGACACCTGCACAGCGCTTGCAGATCTGGACAACGACCGCTGCTGCCCCGCGTGGCAGTGCGCGAACGGCGCGGGAATTGGAGATGGCCGGGTGGGACGGCATGCTGGTCGTCGACTCGCAGAACCTGTCCGGCGACCCCTATGTCGCGCTGGCGATGGCAGCGAGTGCCACGACGCGACTCGGCCTCGGGACCGGCGTTACCAACTGCGTCACTCGGCATGCGTCGGTGACCGCCGCTTCGATCGCCAGCGTGCAGCGTATCGCCGGTGGACGCGCGGCGCTTGGCATTGGTCGCGGCAATTCGGCGCTGGCGCATCTTGGCCGGGCGCCGGCACGGTTGCCTGCCTTCGCCCGCTATCTGCGGCAGTTGCGCGCGTACCTTGCGGGCGAGGCGGTGGCGTTTGGCGACATCGACATTCCCGCCGAGATCGCGCCTCCGCTATCGGAACTGGAACTTGCCGACGCGCCGCCGGCCAGCCGGATCGACTGGATCGCCAGCGGACCGAGAGTGCCGATCGAGGTGGCGGCGAGCGGGCCGCGGGTCATAGCGCTGGCGGCGCTGCATGCCGACCGGGTGATGTTCGCACTCGGCGCCGACGTGGAGCGTATTGCGTGGGGGATCGGTGTGGCTCGCAAGGCGCGCGAGACGGCCGGGCTGGACCCCGACGGCATCGCGTTCGGCGCTTACGTGAACTGCGCTTGCAACGCGGATGTCGGCGTCGCGCGTAACCTGGTCCGCGGCGGGCTGACAACGTTCGCGCGGTTTTCCGTGATGCACGGCAGGGCGAGCGGGCCGCTGTCCGGCACGGATCGCGAGGTGTTGCAGGACCTCCGCAACGCCTACGACATGCGCGCCCACACGCGCGGCGATTCACCGCAGGCCGGCACGCTGACTGAGGCGTTCATCGACCGCTTCGCGATTGTCGGTCCACCTGACGTATGCGTCACGCGGATGTGCGAACTGGCGGCGCTCGGGCTGGACAAGGTGGCGCTGGCCGGGGGGATGCGCGGCGTTTCGGAGGTCGATGCCGCGGCGTCGAAGCGATTGCTCGAGACTGAAGTGCTGCCGGCGATGCACAACGTGGCAACGGCATCGCCGCCCTAGCCGAATATCTCCGGTCGATGGCCTACGCCGACCACCAGCACGACAAGCTCGGCGTTCCGCAACGTGCAGACGATGCGGCATCCGGTCTCGCCAAAGCCGGTACTTGTCATGCCGTAATGACTTGCCGAAATTGCGGGAATCATCCGCTGCCCCGATCCGCATTTCCAGGTTATGGACAATGTCAGCCCGCGCGGGTTTGCCCAGTCCGTTCAGATCCTTGATCGCTTGCGGGTCATATTCAATCGTCCAACTCAAGAGCTCTTCGCGCTTGGGCACTTGTCAGCGTCGGCTGCGGATCGCTCAGGCGTTCGACCGCCATCTGGATATCTTCCAGGTCTTCAATGCTGGCCTCGATCAGTTCTTCGGCAAGATCAGCCTGCGAGACGCCTCGCTTCGCTCCAACTCGATCAGTCGTTATTCTGTCCGCGGCTTCAAGAGAATTGACACCATCGCAAACTACATCACCCGATCGAGCATCAGCTTCTTGATCTCGGCGATCGCCTTGGCCGGGTTGAGGCTCTTCGGGCAGGTCTCGGTGCAGTTCATGATCGTGTGGCAGCGATACAGCTTGAACGGATCTTCCAGCGCATCCAGCCGCTCGCCGGTGTGCTCGTCGCGCGAGTCCGCGATCCAGCGATACGCCTGCAACAGCACCGCGGGGCCGAGGTAGCGGTCGCCGTTCCACCAGTAGCTGGGCAACTCGTAGAGCAACAGAAGCAGAGGATGCATTCCCACAGCCCATCCAGCTTGGCGCGTTCCTCGCGGCTTTGCAGGCGTTCGCCGTCGGGCGGGGAGGGTAGTCGGTTTGCAGCCACGGCTCCATGCTGCGCAACTGCGCGTAGGCCAGCGACAGGTCTGGCACCAGGTCCTTGACCACAGCCATGTGCGGCAGCGGGGTGATGCGCACCGCGCCCTTCACCTCCTCGATCGGCTTCAGGCAGGCCAACGTGTTGCGCCCGTCGATGTTCATGGCGCAGGAGCCGCAGATGCCCTCGCGGCAGGAGCGGCGGAAGGTCAGCGTCGGATCGACCTCGTTCTTGATCTTGATCAGCGCGTCCAGGACCATCGGGCCGCAGGCGTCAAGGTCCACTTCATAAGTGTCGGTACGCGGGTTCTGTCCGTCGTCCGGGTTCCAGCGATAGATGCGGAACGCGCGTACCCGCTTCGCGCCGGCCGGGGCCTTCCAGGTCTTGCCCTGGCCGATCTTGCTGTTGCGGGGAAGGGCGAACTCGGTCATGGAAATTGCGTCCTGGATTTTCGCGTCATTGCGAGGCGCGAAGCGACGCTCGGATCGTCATCCCCGCGAAAGCGGGGACCCATGTTGCTTGGGTCCCCGCTTTCGCGGGGATGACGATCCGAGCGTCGCTTCGCGCCTCGCAATGACAGTAGGGGGGCGGGTGACATGGTGTCTAGTACACCCGCTTCTTCGGCGGGAACGACTGCACGTCGTTGGTCAGCGGTTGTAGATTCACGGGTCGATACGCCAGCGCCACGTCGCCGCGGTCGTCGCACCAGGCCAGCGTGTGCTTCAACCAGTTCACGTCGTCGCGCTCGGGATAGTCGTCGTGCGCTTGCGCGCCACGGCTTTCGTGGCGGGCCTCGGCGCCGACCATGGTGGTCATCGCGTTGCCCATCAGGTTGTGCAGCTCCAGCGCTTCCATCAGGTCGCTGTTCCAGATCAGGCTGTGGTCGGACACCGACATGTCCTCCAGCCCGCGCCACACCCGCTGCATCTCCTTCACGCCCTCCGCCAGCGTCTTGCTGTTGCGGAACACCGCGGCGTGCT
The DNA here is from genome assembly GCA_963762885.1 of uncultured Alphaproteobacteria bacterium. GTDB lineage: Bacteria > Pseudomonadota > Alphaproteobacteria > Acetobacterales > Acetobacteraceae > JASHVB01. Next base: position 21,559 of record CAVXNH010000067.1, on the reverse strand, counting down.
TCTGCATGGTCGTCTGCATGTCCAGCCGCAAATCCGCGACCCGAGTGCCGCCCTTCGCGTGGCGCGCCCGGTCGAAGCGGTCCAGTGAGGCCTCGCCCGCCTTGGGCGGCAGCTCCGGCTGCGCCGCGGCGGGCTTGATCAGCTCGGCGGCGCGCAAGGCGGCGGCGCGACCGAACACCACGATGTCGAGCAACGAGTTGGTGCCCAGCCGGTTGGCGCCGTGCACCGAGACGCAGGCACCTTCGCCCACCGCCATCAGGCCGGGCGCAATGGCGTCCGGGTTCTCCGCGGTCGGGCGCAGCACCTCGCCGCGATAGTTCGTCGGCACGCCGCCCATGTTGTAGTGCACGGTCGGCAGCACCGGGATCGGGTCCTTGGTCACGTCCACGCCGGCGAACACCTTGGCCGTCTCCGAGATGCCCGGCAGGCGTTCATGTAGCAGCGCCGCACCGAGGTGCTCCAGGTGCAGCATGATGTAGTCCTTGTTTGGGCCGCAGCCGCGACCCTCATTGATCTCCACCGTCATCGAGCGCGACACCACGTCGCGGCTGGCGAGGTCCTTGGCGCTGGGGGCATAGCGCTCCATGAAGCGCTCGCCTTCGGAATTGGTCAGGTAGCCGCCCTCGCCGCGGGCGCCCTCGGTGATCAGGCAGCCGGCGGGGAAGATGCCGGTGGGATGGAACTGCACGAACTCCATATCCTGGCAGGGCAGGCCGGCGCGCAGCGCCATGCCGTTGCCGTCGCCGGTGCAGGTGTGGGCGGAGGTGCAGGACAGGTAGGTGCGGCCGTAGCCGCCGGTCGCCAGCACCACGAGTTGTGCGCGGAACCGGTGGATGCTGCCATCCTCCAAATTCCACGCCGTCACCCCGCGGCAGATCCCCTGTTCGTCCATGATCAGGTCGAGCGCGAAGTATTCGACGAAGAATTCCACATCGTGCTTCAGGCTCTGCTGGTAGAGCGTCTGCAGGATGGCGTGGCCAGTACGGTCGGCGGCAGCGCAGGCCCGGTCGGCCGGCGGGCCGTCGCCGAACTTCGTCATGTGGCCGCCGAACGGGCGTTGATAGATCTTGCCCGCCTCGGTGCGGCTGAACGGCACCCCGAAGTGTTCCAGTTCGTACACGGCGGTGGCCGCCTCGCGGCACATGTATTCGATGGCGTTCTGGTCGCCCAGCCAGTCCGACCCCTTCACGGTGTCGTACATGTGCCAGCGCCAGTCGTCCTCCCCCATGTTGCCGAGTGCGGCGCCGACGCCGCCCTGGGCAGCGACGGTGTGGCTGCGCGTTGGGAACACCTTGGTGATGCAGGCGGTCTTCAGGCCCGCGGTGCCCATCCCCAATGTGGCGCGCAGGCCCGAACCGCCGGCGCCGACCACCACCACGTCGTAGGTGTGATCGACGATGTTGTAGGCGCGCGAGGAGGGCAGGGTGATCGCGTTCATACGTGTTTCCTCACGCTACAATCCGAGCCGCAGGACCGAGACGATGCAGGCCAGTCCCAGGAAGAAGGTCGCGGCCTTGATGGTCAGCAGCGTGACCATCCGAATGACGGGTTGGTGGACGTAATCCTCGACCACCGTCGAAAGCCCGAGCCGCATGTGCGAGAAGGTCATCACCAGCAGGCACAGCATCAGGGCCAGCACCAGCGGATTGCCGAGCCAGTCGGCGACATCCTGGCGTGTGGCGCCGATCATGCGGATCATGCCGCAGATGAACCACAGCGACAGCGGCACCAGGGCGATGGAACTCAGGGTATGGCTCCACCAGGTGCCGGTGCCTTCATGCGCCGAGCCAAGGCCGCGCGCGCGACCGAGCTGCGAGCGCAGGATGTCGACGCGCGGGCCGCGATTTGCGTCAGCCATGGGATTACCTCACCACCAGATCGCGAAGCCGACGATCCAGATCAATACGGCGGCCGAACCGGCCGCAATGAATATGATCCAGGAATTGAGGCGGTAGACCTTCGGTTCGAAGCCAAGCCCGGCGTCCCAGAACAGGTGGCGGATGCCGCTGCACAGATGCAGCAGCAGCGACAGCGACCATCCAAGCAGGCACAGAATGCCGATCGGCGTGCCGAGGAACCACTGCACCCAGGCGAACGCGCTGTCCGAGGTGGCCGCGGCGACCAGCCACCAGGTCAGCAGCACCGTGCCGAAGCCGAGGCCGACGCCGGTGACGCGATGGGAGATCGAGGTCGCCATGGCGACCGGCCAACGCCAGACCTGCAGGTGGGGGGAAAGCGGACGGTTGACCAGTTTGCCGTCTGTGTTGCGCGCTACCATGAGCGCGTCGCGCACGTCTCTCACGGATCGCTCCAGATGCCTCCGAGGCCAAAACGGCGCCGGGCCGTGTCGGCTCCTTACGCTTGCGGTGAGGCAGGGTCAACGCGGCGGCGGCGCGCTGCTGGTTTGAATTCGGGGCGTGGGTGCCGCATAAAACCGGGCGTAGACCGGATCGTCACCCTTCCCGAGCGCAAGGCAGCCGAGGCGAAGCGCCGCCGGATGGCCGTGGAGAACCTGCGGGCGGTGCTGACCGGCTATGCCCGGACGCATGGCGGCCGCTTCCTGCTCTTCGATCCGCCGCCCGCGGTACCATGCGCGACGACAGCGACGTGAACATCCCGGTGGATTTTCCTCCCGACGCCCTGGATGATGCCTGGGGTTTCGCGGAACGCGCCTCCTGGGAGCGCCAACTGCATCCGGACATCACGCCGTTTGCCTCGTCCAAGGGCCGGTTCCGGCAGCGGATCACGCCAGAGCTGCAGGTGCTGGCGTGAGCGACGGGAAGTAACATCGAGCGCGCTTGAGACCGACGCACGGACCGCGCCCACCCTGTCATGCCGACGAAGGTCGGCATCCACGACTATGCGGCTCGCGTAAAGGAGCGTGGGTATCGGCCTTCGTCGGTATGACGGGATGGGCCCGGTGGCATTGGAATCCCCATCACGTCATTGTCGCCGGCAACACCAGCTCGTCCAGCCTTGCCCGGGCGGCATCGAGAGCGAGCGCGACCTGCGCCGCACCCCGCGTCAGCCCCTCCAGCGTGACCATCGTCAGGTCGGTCAGGCCAATCGTGCCGAGCGCTGCTCGCAAGTAGGGCGTGAGGAAGTCGGGTTGCGCCGGCGTTCCCGTCGGGGACGGGCCAGTGAACCAGCCGCCCGACGCGGCAACCAGGAAGACTGGGCGATCGTGCAGCACGCCGACCTTCCCCGCCGGCGTGCTGCGGAAGGTGCGATGGATGCGGACGATCTGGTCGATCCACGCCTTCAGCACCGCGGGCACCGCGTAGTTGTGCATCGGCGTGCCGATCACCAGCGCGTCGCACCCCTCCAGCTCCCGGATCAGCACCTCCGAGGCGGCGAAGGCCGGATCGTCCGCCGGCGCGCCGCCCAGCACCGCGGCGCTGAACGCGGCGTCGGGCAGCGGCGGCGGCTGCGCGGCGAGGTCCCGATGCACCACCACCGCACCCCGATTGGCTGCGGCCAGCCGGGTGGCAACCTCCCGCGCCACCACCCCGCTATAGGCGGCGGCTCCCTTCGGACTACAGGTCAGCAGCAGGACCGAGCGCATTGTATCCGCCGTCACGCGGCCCGGGCCTGACCAGCCGGGGCCGGCTTCGCTCGATCCCCCGCTGGCTGCATCCGCATGCCGATCGCCAGGCGGTTCCACAGGTTGATCATCCCGATCAGCGTGGTCAGGTTGACGATCTCCTCCGGCGTGAAATGCCGCGTCAGCGTCTCGTACGCCGCGTCCGGCGCGGCTCGCGACGCCACCAGTGTCAGACAATCCGTCCAACCCAGCGCCGCTTGCTCGCGCTCGCTATACCCCGGCGCCTCCCGCCACGCATTCAGCAGATACAGCCGTTGCTCCGTCTCGCCATGCCGGCGGGCATCCCGGCTGTGCATGTCCAGGCAGAACGCGCAGCCATTGATCTGCGACGCCTGCATCTTCACCAACTCGACCAGCGACGCCTCCAGCCCGCAACTTCCCAGGTAACGCTCCACCCCCGCCAGCGTGGCATAGCCATCCGGTGCGACCTGCTTCGGGTTCAGCCGAGCGCTTGTCATGCGAATTCCTCCGTTTCTGCAGCGACGCTCCCTAGTCTGATCCACCACTGGCCTACCCGCGAGGGCCAAGAACCGGCATACGGACTAGGCCATGACCGCAACACCCATCACCCTGGATCGCGCCGTATCCGGTCCGCTCCACCTCCAGATCGCCACGCGCCTGCGCGCCGCTATCGCCGCCGGTGTGCTGGCGCCCGGCGCCCGCCTGCCCTCGGCCCGGTCGCTCGCGGACCAGCTCGGCGTTGCCCGCGGCACGGTGGATGCCGGCTACGCCGTGCTGATCGGCGAGGGCGTCGCCGTCGCCCGCGGTTCGGCCGGCACCATCGTCTCGCCCGAACTCGCCGCCCGCGCCGCGCCGCCCGCCCAGCGCCGTATGCCGTTGGCGGTGCGGCGCCCGGGCCACGCGACCTCGCCCCTGCCGTTCCGCATGGGCCTACCCGCGCTCGATGCGTTCCCCCGCAAGCTATGGACCACGCTGACGGTGCGCGCGGCCCGTGGCCTCGGAGCAGACGCGCTGGCCTATCCCGACCCCTCCGGCCTGCCCGCCCTGCGCGAGGCCATCGCCGCCTATCTCGGCGTGTCCCGCGGCATCCTCTGCACCCCCGCGCAGGTGCTGGTGACCGCCGGCTTCCAGGGCGCCCTCGCCCTCGCTGCGCGCGTCCTGTTGCGTCCTGGCGACCCTGTCTGGGTGGAGGACCCCGGCTACCACGTCGCCCGCCAGGCGCTGGAGGCCGCTGGCGCCACCCTCGTCCCCGTGCGGGTGGATCGCGAGGGCCTGCGCGTCGCTGCCGGCATCGTCGCCGCCCCGCGCGCGCGGCTCGCGGTGGTGACCCCCACGCATCAGAGCCCGCTCGGCGTCGCCCTGACCCTGGCCCGCCGCTTGGCCCTGCTGGGCTGGGCGGCCGACGCCGGCGCCTGGGTGCTGGAGGACGACTACGACAGCGAGTTCCGCTACACCGGCCATCCGCTGCCCGCCCTCAAGAGCCTGGATCGCGGCGGCCGCGTGCTCTACGCCGGCAGCTTCAGCAAGGTGCTGTTCCCCGCACTGCGGCTCGGCTACCTGGTCGTCCCCGACGAGCTGGCCGACGCCTTCGCCCGCGCCAGCCGGCTGGGGTCCTTCGGCCTGCCGTCACTGGAGCAGTTTGTGGTGGCGGCATTCATGGGGGAGGGCCACTTCGCCCGCCACCTGCGGCGCATGCGCGCCCTCTACGCCGCGCGCCGCCGCGCCCTGGCCGCGGCGCTGACGACTGTGTTCGGCGACCGCGTGACCATAGAACTGGAGGCCGGCGGCATGCACTTGCTCGCCCGCTTCCCCGGCGGGGCGGACGATGCCACCCTGGCCCGCCGCGCCGCCGAGGCTGGCCTGGCGCCGGTTGCCTTGTCGTCGCTGGCGATGGCGCACGACTGCGGCCAGGGTCTGCTGCTGGGCTTCACCAACGTGGCGGAGGCCGAGGCCCCGGCCCTGGCGCGCCGGCTGGCGGCGGCGCTGGAAGGATGAGGCGGCGAGGCGGAGCTGGGTATGAATTCAGGTTGTCATTTGTAAATGTTTCGTGATAGCGCGGGACACTTTAATTTGTTTCGGATGATCAAGATTTCATATCTTGCATCGGCAATAATCGTGGCCACGTTGGGTGACAGTCCAACTCGATAGGACGCCGCCCTCCCGCTGAATTCCACCATCTGTCGTTTCCGGGTGCATGCCCGGCGCGTCAGGAGAGGATCAGCCCGAGATGCGACCAACGATAACACTTCAAGACATCATTGTATCGATGCATGCGTCGCGTCGTTTCCAACGACGCGGGTGTGCGTGCGACGCCCTGCCAATCGGCATCGCTTCTCAAGGAACACCACGATGAGACTTACCATGATTATGCTTCTGCTGCTGTCACTTGGCCTTACGGGCTCATCGTCGAGCCCGGCGGCGGCTACCACGAACATGGCTACTGGGACGGCGGCCATGGCGACGCACACGTGGAACGTGGCTACTGAGGCAGGTAACCGGCTCGACAAATTACGGCCTGGACCTACAGAAAGAGGCGCAAGTTATGGGGCTGGTTCTCATCGTTGTCGTGTTGCTGCTGATCTTCGGCGGCGGAGGCGGCTACTATGGCTATAGCCGGTACGGCGGACGTGGCGTCGGCGGTATCCTCGGCGTGGTGCTGACCGTGCTGCTTATTGTCTCGGTTACTCGGCGGCGTGCAGTTCGGACATTCCTAGACTTTGCCGGGCCGGTTCCGGGCCGCGCACTTTCGGACACGTTCGAAATTCGACAACCTGCCAGCCGATCGCTGTCGCATGAACGCACAGCGCGACGATGGCCGATCGCCCCCTATTCCAAGAGATGCAGCGCCGGTGACGCGGACGGATGGTTTCTCCAACCTTTCCCGTCACAGCGAGGGTATGATGGCCATCTCCAGCCGCATCAGTTTCCGTACTTTGTTGCTTGCCGCAACCATTCTGGCAAGTCCGTTGACTGCGATGACGTCCGCCCCGGCGGCAGCGCAGGTCGCGTGCGGCATATCGGCGCAGACCGCGCCGCCGCTGCTGCCGGTCTACGCTCAACCGCCGATCCCCGAGGTCGGGTTCATGTGGACGCCTGGCTACTGGGGTTATGCACAGACTGGCTACTACTGGGTGCCGGCACCTGGGTCCGGCCGCCGACGGTCGGCGTGTTGTGGACACCGCCGTATTGGGGTTGGAGCAACGGCGCCTATGCCTTCAACCAGGGCTATTGGGGACCCCATGTCGGCTTCTATGGCGGCGTGAATTACGGCTATGGGTACGGTGGCAGCGGCTACGATGGCGGGCGCTGGAATGGCGGCAACTTCGACTACAACCGTTCCGCCAACAATTTCGGCACGGTCAGCGTCCAGAACACCTACGAGAAGACGCTGGCCGTCAACAACCGGACCAACGTCAGCTATGTTGGTGGCGAGAACGGGCTGAAGGCCGAACCGACCGCCGACGAACGCCTGGCCGACAGCGACCGTCACACGCCGGCGACCGCAGAGCAAACCAGGCATATGACAATCGCCGCCAGCGATCCTGCGCTTGCGGTGAGCCACAACAACGGGCATCCGGCAATGGCCGCCACGTCACGGCCTGGCGAATTCAAGAACGCGGTTGACGCTCGCCCGTTGCCGGCCGGCGCAGAGCATGCCGAGCAACCCGCGGCCAATGAGCATGCGGCCGAACACGCCCCCGGGCCGGCCATCGCCGCGCACCCTGCCGAACATGCGAGTGAGCCGGCGCTGGTTGCGCACCCAGCCGAACATGCGAGCGAGCCTGCGGCCGTCGCGCATTCGGCTGAACATGCGGCCCAACCGGAGGCGGTGCATCCGGCCGTTGCTCACCCCGCGGAGCGCCCGGCGGAACCGGCTGCCGTCCATCCTGCCGCCGCGCGCCCGGCACAGCACCCGGCAGAGGCCGTGCATCCGGCGGTGGAACGCGCCGCCGCGCCGCATGCGGCGCCGGCCCATGAGGAAAAGTCGGAGGAGAAGAGATAAGGCTCTTCGGAGAAATTACCGAATCAGCTGCCCGTGGATCACGGCTCCCCGTGTCATGGCCGGAGCCTGCCCTCGGGCGCTTGACCCGAGGGCGGGCCATGACACAGGGGATTGCGGCGCGACTGATTGAAGCAGTTATTGAAGTTCCTGGAATAATGGCCATCGGACCTATCGCACTTAGATATCGTCGCAATGACCCGTCCATGCACGACCGGAGATGTTGGCAATAAAGCAAGGGTTTGAAACACAGATTTCACAGATTTCACAGATTAAGGCACGGATCAGGTTAATACGTTCCGTGCCTCACTCTGTGAAATCTGCGTTTCAGAACCTTGCCTTCGTCAGCCGCTGCCAACGAGAACAATGCGAAAGTGCCCCGAGTCAATGTGCAACTCTCGCAACACTTTGAAGGCAATGATTATAGGAAAGTTAGTACTTCCTCGCGAGTCCTAAGCCGCCGGCGGTGCGGCAAACAAAATTGCCGATGGCAACCTAAGTCGTCCGGCCCAACTTTCCAACCAGCCCGGATCGCAATCGACTTTACCTACCCTCCCCACACACAAGGATCATGACCATGACGATGCGCAACACAGTCTCGATCGCCCTGACGCTGCTTGCACTGATTGCCACCATGCCCCTGCTGGGCGCATGCCAGACGACGGCCGGCGCCGGCGAGGATATCAGTTCGGCCGGCCACGCGATCACCAACAGCGCCGAGAAACACGCCCCGTAATGGCGGACCGGCGGCAACGCCGATCTGCCGTCTTCGCGTTCGGCTGCTGCCCAATTTGAAGGACACCATTATCATGCGTTATGTACAACTTGCGACCGCTGCCTTGTTCTGCGTGACTGCGGCATCGGCCATGGCGCAGGCGCCATCCGGCGCCGCCCCTGCCACCGGCGCGCGACCCGGTCATGTGGCGGGCGTTGGCGACTCGCTGCCTCGATCGAACAACGCGAGCAACATCGTGCCGGCCGACACACACTCCAACATCGCGCCGACGCTGCCAAATTCCACGATCGGCGAGGATGCCGGACCGCGTGGCTACCTGACGGAGGCGCGTGCTTCGCTGGTCGCCGGACGCACCGGTCAGGCGCAACAATCCCTGGAGATGGCGGAGACGCGCGCGCTCGATCGCTCGGTCCCCCAAGGCCAGACCGGTATGGCAAGCGACAGCCAATTGGTGTCCCGCATCCGCGATGCGCGTCACGCACTCGGCGGCGGTGACAAGGCGCGGGCCATGCAGTGCATCGATCTCGCGTTGTCGGGTTAGGAGTTGCTGGGAACTAAGTGTCCGAGCGGGAATAACCCAATCATATCGTCGCCGGATCACGAACCCCGTGTCATGGCCGGCGAAGGCCGGCCACCCAAGACTTTTCTTGTTGCCAGCAGCAAAGACGTGGGTGGCCGGCCTTCGCCGGCCATGACACGGGGAGCAGTAATTCAGCGGCTGCTGATTCGATCCATGACACGGGGGATTGGCCTGGCAGGACCCCAAAACCGTGCCGGACAACCGCGAGACCACCCCGCCCATGATAGGGGGGTCATGAACACCTGACGGAGGGGCCGCGCGGAACACGCGCGCGTCTTCACCATTCCTTAAGCCGACCGCGATACCCCTGCCCTCCAGCGAGGGAATTTTCCGACGCGGCGGCCATGACACGTGCTGTGCCCGAAGTCCGGCACGACCCGTCCCTGGCTCTGCGCCGGAAGGACGGAGGGTAGCACGTGAGCAATATCATTACGTCTGTTTATCATACGGGTATCTCGCTGGGTTCGGCTGCGTACCCATCGCCGCTGACCGTCGCAGCGACCGGACAGGTGATCGACCCGTCAGCCGGCGGTGCGATTTATGGTACTGGCGGGACGCTGGTGAACGATGGCGGCGTTACCGCCAGCGGCGGCAGTGCCTCGAACGATTTCGGCGTTTCCATCACCGGCGCCGGCAGCGTCGCCAATAGCGGAACGGTCGTATCCGATGGCGTCGGCGCGGCGATTTTCGGCCCGGCCTACGTCACCAACACCGGCGTGATCTCAAGCGCTCGCGACGGCGTCTACCTGGGCGCCGGCGGCAGCGTGACCAACAGCGGAACCGGGCTGATCGCCGCGGCGGGCACGTTCGCCGGGGTCTTCATTGGCGGCGGCGCGGGAACGGTCATCAACAGCGCGACGATCGACGGAGGCATCGGCGTCGCTTTCTATGCCGGCGCCGCCAACCAGATGGTGATAGACAGCGGCACCATCATCGGCGCCGGCGGCACCGCGATCTCGTTCGGCGCCGGCGACAATCTGTTGCAACTCCAGCCTGGCAACCTGCTGATCCAAGGAACCGTTGACGGCGGCGGCAGCGGCGACAACACGCTGGACTTCGCCTCCCAGGCGAGCGCCGGAACGCTGACCGGCGCCGGGGCGTATTTTCTCAACTTCACCAACGCCGAGGTCGCTTCCAGCGCCACCTGGACGCTGGCAGGCAACAGCACCTTCGCATCCAGCGTATCGCTGACCAACTCCGGCAACCTCCGTCTCGACGGCACGCTGGTGAACGCCGGACATCTCACCGGAGCCCAGCTCGAGCTGGCTGGCGCACAACTGACCAACCTCGCGACCGGCTCGATCTATGGCAGTGGATACGGCGTCTACGCTGCGGCAGGCGGAGGCATCGACACCATCGTCAACCTTGGCACGATAGCCGGCGGTTATGTCGGCATCTACCTGCTCTCCCAGGCGAGCGTTACCAATGCCATTGGTGGAACGATCGACGGAGCGTTCGAGGGAGTCTATCCTGGCGGGCGGCTACGGCACCGTGGTCAACCAAGGGACTATCGCGGCGCCGACCGGCGTCGTCGCCGGCGTCGAGTTGCGCGCCGGCGGGTTTGTCGTCAACGGCACCTATGGCGTGACCTCGGCGTTGATCCAGGGCTACCAGGCCGGCGTCGAAAGCACCGGCACCTACAACGCGCAGGTCAGCAACTTCGGCACCATCGAAGGGATGGCCGGCACGCGCGGCTCCTATGGTGTCCTGATCCAGGGCGCCGGGAACGTCAGCAATCTCGGTACCGCTTCGCTGATCCAGGGCGAGGGCGGCGTGCTGATCGCGCTGACCGGCACCGTCAGCAACGCCGGCACCATCGCGACCGCACCCTTCGGCTACTCCTCGGTCTCCATCCAGGGGGCGGGATACGTCAGCAACATCGGCACAGGTTCGCTGATCCAAGGCTTCCAGGGCGTTTCGATCACCGGGAACGGTAGCGTCAGCAACGCCGGCACGATCATGGCCACGGGCACGACCGGCGGCTTTTTCGCAGTCGATATCAAGGGCGTGGGCTATGTCGGTGATGCCGGGCCGGCGTCGCTGATCCAAGGCGACAGCGGCGTTTTCATCGGTGGCGCCGGCACCGTGGTCAATGCCGGCACGATCGACTCGACGCAGGCGGCGCTGGGCAATTACGGCGTCACCATCGATGGTGCGGGCGACGTCAGCAACATCGGCACGGCGTCGCTGATCGAAGGTTACACCGCCATCTCGATCGCGCTGGCTGGCACGGTGGACAATGCCGGGATCGTCGCGTCGTCCGGCTACACGTACGGCGTCGCCATCGGCGGCGCCGGCAGCGTCAGCAACATCGGCGCGGGGTCCACCATCCACGGCTATGGCGGCGTCACGATCGGGCAGAACGGCACGGTCAGCAATGCCGGCACCATCCTCTCCACGTCTCCGTCAGCCGGTCATTTCGGTGTTCGCATCCAGGATGCGGGCTACGTCAGCAATCTCGGCACCGGTTCGCTGATTCAGGGTTTCGTGGGCGTCACGATCGGCGCGAACGGCAGCGTTACCAACGCAGGCACCATCGACACGCCGGGCGGCCCGCGCGGCAGTTACGGCCTCGCGATCGGCGGTACCGGCACCGTCAGCAATGTCGGCACGGCCTCCCTGATCGTGGGCAACGGCGGCATCTCGATCACGTTGGCCGGCACTGTCAGCAACGCCGGCACCATTCTGGGTGGCGGCTATAACCCGATCCTCATCCAGAGCGCGGGATACATCAGCAATGTCGGCACGGCGTCGCTGATCGAGGGTCTTCGGCGGCATTACGATCGCCGGGAACGGCAGCGTCGATAATGCCGGGACCATCAACGCCACCGCCGGGGCCGGCGGGTATTTTGCCATCGACATCCACGGCGCCGGAACCGTCGACAACCTCGGCACGGCGTCGCTGATCGAGGGCGAGGGGGGCGTTTCGATCGGCAGCGCAGGCAGCGTCGGTAACGCCGGCACGATCGAGGCCAAGGCTTTGTCCGGAACGTATTTCGGCGTCGACATCCACGGCGCGGGAACCGTCACCAACGCCGACGCCGCGGGCCTGATCTCCGGCTATAGCGGTGGCGCCTATGTCGGGCAGGCGGTGGTCGTCGCCAACATCGGCACGATCGAATTGAGCCAGATCGCTCCGTCTTCGCTGACCTTCGGCCTCGAGATGGCCGATGGCGGCAGCGTCATCAACGGCGCCACCAACGTCGCGTCGTCGCTGGTGTATGGCGACGTGGCGATCTTCGGCAAATACGTCAGCTCCACCATCACCAACTACGGCACGATCGCATCGGCTACGGCCGGCGGCTTCGGCGTGGAGCTTGCCGCCGGCGGCACCGTCATCGATGCCGGTACCATCAGCGGCAACACCGCGATCGAATTCGGCGGTTTTGGCGGCGACCTCGTGGTGCTGGAGCATGGCTATGCGATCAAAGGCGCCATTTCGGCCCCGGACAGCGGCAATACGTTGGAACTGCTGGGGAGCGCCTCGGCGGCGGTCACCGCGAATTATAACAGCCTGGGGCTGAGCGGATTCCAGACGGTGGAATTCGCACCCGGCGCGGGTGCCTACGCCACGCTGAAAATCACCGACGACGTGGCGCTTCCGGGGACGATTGCCGGGTTCATTAACACCGGCGACACGATCGACCTGACCGGGCTGAGCGACGCCGGCAACGACGCTGTCACCAACTTCGACACGTTGACGAACATGCTGACGATTACCGCCGACGAGGGGGCGTCGGTCACGTTCCAGCTCGACCCGAGCGGAAGCTATGCCGGACTTTCCTGGCTGGCGAACAACGATGGCAGCAACGGGACCGCGGTTACGCTGCTGAACAGCGCGCCGCCGCCGAACACGCCACCCACGATCAGCACGCCGCCGGCGTATGTGGGCGTCGCCACCGGAGGATCGGACCAGCCGTCCTCGACGATCGTCGTCACCGACACCAGCCCCAGCGCAACCGACACGGTGACGGTAAGCCTTGCCAGTCCGGCCGCCGGCACGCTGTCGGACGTCGGCGGGGGCAGCTTCGATCCGACCACCGGCGTCTACGCGGTCAGCGGCACGCCGGCCGAGGTTAACGCCGACCTTGCCGAGCTGGTCTTCGTTCCGGCGGCGCTATCCAGCGGCCGGCTGGGCACGACCGACCTGCAAATCGCCGTCACCGGTCCGGGCGGGAGTGTCGGCGGCAGCACCAGCGTCACGACGGTCAAGCAGGTGCTTGGTTTGGGCGCGATCGCCGCGGCCGACATCGTGGTCTCTGTCAGTCCGGACGGCAGCGGCTTGGCCGCCTTCACCAGCGATATGACCAACGAGGCGGTGATCCTCGATCCCACGGCCGATGGCAGCTACACCCTGCCGACCGGTTACGCGGCCGAATTCCTCGGCGGGACGGTGGACGCCTCGCTGACCGACCTTCTGGTCGGCGGCGCGGTGCTCATCGGCAACAGTGGCAACGACACACTGACCTCCGGGGCGTCCAACGACACCTTGCTCGGCGGCGGCGGCGTGTCGTCGTTCGCGTTCACCGCCGGCGCCAGCCATGGGGTTGTGGTCGGCGTGGGCGCCGGCACCGTCGCGATGACCGATGCCGGCAGCTACGACACGATGATCGGAGGCACCGGCACGGCTGTTGTCACGCTATCCGGTGCGCACGGATTGTTCTTCAGCGAGGCGGGCAACGCCAGCGTCAGTGCCAGCGGCAATGCCGAGACGCTGGTTGGCGGTTCCAGCCAATCGAACTTCCAGTTCACCTCCGGCGCCACCGGCGGGGTGGTGTTCGGGGGTGTCGGCGGCATCGACATCAGCGACGCGGGCAACCATGACACGGTGGTCGGCAGCACCGGAACATTGGCCGCCACGATTTCGGGCGCGGACGGGTTGTTCTTCAGCCAGACGGGCAACGACAGTGTGGTCGCCAGCGGCCAGGGGGACGTGCTGGTCGGCGGCTCCAACGGCTCCACCTTCGCGTTCACCTCGGGCGCCAGCGACGGTGTTGTGTTCGGCGAGGCCAGCGGTGTCAGCATGACCGACGCCGGCAGCCACGACACGATCGTCGGCGGCAGCGGCGCGGCAGCGGCGACGATATCCGGCTCCGACGCGCTGTTCTTCAGCGAAACCGGCATCGACAGCGTGATCGCGAGCGGCACGGGCGACGTGCTGATCGGTGGCTCCAACGGGTCCACGTTCCAGTTCACCTCCCTGGCCACGGGCGGGCTGGTGTTCGGCGGCAGCGGTGGTGTTGCCATCACCGACGCCGGCACCCACGACACTCTGGCCGGCGGCAGTGGCGCCATGTCCGTCACGACGTCCGGTCTGGACGCGCTGGTGTTCAGCGAGACGGGCAACGACACCGTCACCGCGAGCGGCCATGGCGACGAATTGGTCGGTGGTTCCAACCAATCGACGTTCCAGTTCACCTCGCTTGCCGAGGACGGGTTGGCGTTCGGCGGCGGCGGCAGAGCCTCCTTCACCGACGCCGGCGGTCACGACACGCTGGCTGGCGCGGCCGACGCGACCGCGGTCACGCTTTCCGGGTCCGACGCGACGTTCTTTACCGAGTTCGGGCGGCGCCGACGTGCTCGACCAGGGCGCCGGCGACACCATCGTGGCCGGCGCTGCGACCACCACTGTCACCTCGGGCGGCAGTGGCCTGATGGTGTTCGCCGGGGCGGCAGTGTTGAACTTTGTCGGCGGATCCGCGGGGGCCACCATCCTCGGCGGTTCGGGCACCGCCTCGATCGCCGGGGGCAGCGCGGTCACCACAGTGTTCGGCGGCAGCGGCGGGATGGTGGACTATTCCGGCATCAGCGGCGGATTGCTCTACACCGCCGGCAGCGGCAACGAGACGCTGGACGCCAGCGGCGGATTAACCGCCAACGTGATGTTCGGCGGCGGCGACACGAGCGGCCACGATCTGATGCTGGGCGGGTTGGGCAGCGATACGATGGTGGCGGGCGCCGGCAGCGACACGCTGGCCAGCGGAACCGGCGCGCACGACATGTTCATCTTCCTGAGTGCGAATGGCGGCATGGCAGCGCACGATACGGTTGTGGACTTCAATATCCTGGATACGGTTTGGCTGGCGGGATACGGCGCGGGCGCTGCGACAACGGCGTTGAGCAATGCGACGGTTGCGAATGGATCCACCACCATCACGCTGTCCGACCAGACGCAGATCACGTTCGAAAGTATCGGTAATGTCTCCGCGCTGAACGGGCACGTCTTGTCCACCTGATCTCAAATGGTATGCCTGCCCGACGGATTGGTTCGCACAACCGGATTGAAGCGTTCGGGGTCTTCGATGCTTGAACGGATGCTGGTATAAGATCGTTCGCGGGTAGGCGGCCGGCGCCGACCATGCGCTAGGATACAGTCACCGTCGCTCGAACCAAGAGCAGAATACGCCGCTGCTGTGTCTTAGGCACTGCGGGGAAGTAAGTGTTTCAATCAGTCGCGCCGTAACGTCTCGTGTCATAGCCGGCCTTCGCCGGCCATGACACGGGGAGCCGCGATCCGCCGGCGGCTGATTTCGATTAATTACCCGCGAGTCCTTACGTTCGAAAAAACTGGCTGCAAGTCAAACTTGTGCCGCGTGGCATAATCACCGCGACTTGCGGGCCGATCGGGAGGGGCGCGGCAACGATTTGTTCAGGCTTCAGGCTCCAGAACGCGAACGCCGGTCGGGATGGTCCCGACCGGCGATCAGACGGAGAGAAGCAATGCAGAACCATTGTCATCTCCTGCCTTGGATCATGGTGATCATTGGCGTCAGCGTCAAGATCATTATGAAGCCTCGGTAGGAGGGAGGGCCAGCTCATTCGTGGGCTGGCCCACCTCCCTGAATACGAATGCGTGTTTGAATACGTGCGCGTGTACGGAGTGCTCCGAAGGGTAGGTGGCGTTCGCCGCTTCGCCAATTCGTGTTGGATGGTGGACGAAGCCCGCTACAGCCGATCTTGCCGGTTTCGAATCTTATACCAAACCGCCAAGCGATTGACGTACGGCACGTTCCGCCCCCCAACCGTCATGGCCGGGCTTGACCCGGCCATCTATCGCGGCACCGCGGCTGCATGGATGGCCGGGTCAAGGCCGGCCATGACGGTTGGGGGCGGCCCGTGCGAAGCCGCCGAGAGTCGAATCCAACAGAACTCAATCCAACTATGCTGCCACGCAGCCGCCCGCCTTCACCTTGCGGACCAACGACGCCGGAAACCGCGCCAGCTTGTCCGCCGGGCGCACCGGCCGGCGCACCAGTTCGCCGCCGCAATTCGGGCATCGGCCGTGCAGCACGCCATCGGCACAGTCCGCACAGAATGTGCACTCGAACGAACAGATGCGCGCCGCCGCACTGTCCGGCGGCAGGTCGCGGTCGCAGCATTCGCAGTTCGGACGCAGTTCCAGCATGTCGCAACCTCCCGGCCCGCCGCACTTCCCTCGCGGGCGGAACAGGTTATCATCGCACGCTCCAACGCCAAGACAACGCATCACCCGGGCCGGAAGGCGGCAGAACCTTCCCCCGACGGAGGAAGCCTGATGTTCGAACGCCTCGACACCGCCAGGTCGCTGACCGGCAACCAGCTCAAGATCGTTGCCGCCGCAATCATCGGCGACATGCTGGAGTTCTTCGACTACTTCCTGATCGGCTTCGTGCTGGCCTTCATCATCAAGCCCTGGGGCCTGACCTTCGGGCAGTCGGCGATCATCCTGCTGTCGTCCGGGGTCGGCGCCATCCTCGGCGCGTTCATCTGGGGCCGCATCGCCGACGTGATCGGCCGCCGCCGCGTGTTCGTCGGCACCGTCATCAACTTCTCCATCGCCACCGGCATCCTGGCATTCACCCCAGACCATGGCTGGATCTATCTGTCGGTGTTCCGCTTCTTCGTCGGCTTCGGCGTGGGCGGACTGTACTGCGTTGACCTGCCGCTGGTGCAGGAGTTCGTGCCGACCCGCATGCGCGGTTTCATCGGCGGGATCGTCACCGTGTTCATTCCACTTGGCGTGATGATCGCCTCGGTGCTGGGGGCGTTCCTGGCGCCCGAGATCGGCTGGCGCGGCCTGTTCGTGGTCGGCCTGGCGCCGGCGCTGTTCACCCTGGTGATCCGCGCCTGGGTGCCGGAATCGCCGCACTGGCTGCTGAGCCAGGGCCGGCCGCAGGAGGCGCGGCACTCGCTTGCCTGGGCCCTGCAAGTGCCGACTGAGTCGCTGCCGGAACCCTCGGAGGCCGAGCGCCAGCCGCCGACCAAATGGACCGATCTGTTCAAGTATCCGCGCAGCATGGCGGTGTCCTGGATGGCCAGCATCGGCGCGCAGACCGCGTCCTATGGAGTCACATTGTGGGGGCCGACGCTGTTCGTGCTGCAACTCGGCGTGACGCCGGCCTACGCGGCGTATCTGTTCATCTACATCACCGCCGCCGGCATCCTTGGCCGCGTCGCGTTCTCCCTAATGTCGGAATGGATCGGCCGGCGCGCCGGCGGCATGCTGTGCGGCTTCGGCGGCGCGGTGTGCGTGGCCGCGGCCGGGCTGCTCCATAACGTCATCCTCGGCGGCGTTTCGCTGTTCTGGCTGTTCATGGTGATCGGCGACTTCTTCTACGACGGCGGCTTCGCGATCATCGGCCCCTACATGGCGGAGGTCTGGCCGACGCGGCTGCGCACCACCGGCATGGGCTCGGCGTATGGCTTCGGCGGCCTGGGTAA
The DNA here is from genome assembly GCA_963762885.1 of uncultured Alphaproteobacteria bacterium. GTDB lineage: Bacteria > Pseudomonadota > Alphaproteobacteria > Acetobacterales > Acetobacteraceae > JASHVB01. The sequence goes on along the minus strand of CAVXNH010000067.1, from coordinate 3,978 downwards.
GATCATCGGTCCCTTGGGCTTGGCACTGATCGTCGGCTCGTCCAACGTGGTGAAGCCGGAAGTGACGGTCGCCGCCATCCCGGCCTCGTTCCTGTTCCTGTCCGCCTGGCTGGTCCTGTGCGGCCTCGGGTTCATGCTGTTCGGCTTCGAGACGCGGCGGCGCTCGATCACGGCACTGGATGAGGGCTATACGGAAGCGGCGATCCCGGTCGAAGTCCGGGTGACGTCAGGAGTGCGGCAGTGATGGATGCGCAGGTCAGCGAAGACACCGACTTCATTGCCCGCATCCGTGCCTTGGCGCCGGAGATCGCCGGCGCGTCGGACGACATCGAGCAACGCCGCGAGTTGCCGCCGTGGCTGCTGGACAAGCTGCGTGGCGGACGGTTCTTTCGCATGTTGCAGCCGCGCTCGATCGGCGGGGCGGAACTGCGGCCGGTGTCGTTCGCAACGGTGACCGAGGCGATCGCCGCGGCGGACGCCTCTACCGCCTGGGTCGTGTGCCAGAACAACGGGTGCTCCATGTCGGCAGCGTACCTGGCGCCGGAGGTGGCGCGCGAAATCTTCGGGCCGTCCACCGGCATCCTGGCCTGGGGGCCGCCGGGCGCTCCGTTCGAGGCGCAGCCGGTCAAAGGCGGCTATCGCATCAGCGGTAAATGGCGGTTTGCCAGCGGCAGCCACCACGCGACCTGGCTGGGCGCGCACATGCCGGTGGCCGGCACCGGCGGCAAGGTGCGCACGATGCTGTTCCCGAAGTCCAGCGTGACCATGCACGACATCTGGCACGTGGTCGGGTTGCGCGGCACCGGCAGCGACGAATACGTGGTGGAAAATCTGTTCGTCCCCGAGAACCACTCCATGTCGCGCGATGGCCCGGCGGAGCGGCGCGAGGATGGGTTGCTGTATCGTTTCACCAGCAGCCAGTTGTATTCCTGCGGGTTCGGCGGTGTCGGGCTGGGGATTGCCCGCGTCAACGATGGACGCGTTCCTACAACCTGCCCGCCACCAAGACCTCGCGTGGCGCCATCGAAGCCGATGCGGGAGAATAACGTCGTCCAGTCGCAGGTGGCGCAGTGCGAGGCGCGCTGGCGCTCGGCGCGCGCGTTCCTGCACGATACGTGGGCGCAGGCGTCGGAGCATGTGGAGGCGACGGGGAACAGACGATGGAGGATGTGACAATGATCCGTCTAGCATCCACCTGGGCGATCCAGTCGTCGCGCGAGGTGGTGAACACGCTGTATCATGCTGCCGGGTCGATCGCGATCTTCGAGGATCATCCGTTCGAGCGCCGGCTGCGCGACATCCATACCGTCGCCCAGCAATCGCAAGGACGCCAACTACACTACGAAACCGTCAGCCAGATCCTGCTCGGCATGGCGCCGGAAAACCAGTTCTGAACGAAGGAGAAAAGAGGATGCCTGCGCAATCGCTGAACCACTACACGATCCGGGTGCGCGACCTGGAGGCGACGAAGGATTTCTATACCGACGTGGTCGGGTTGAAGGTCGGCGAGCGCCCGCCGTTGAATTTCCCGGGCTATTGGCTGTATTGCGGCGACGTGCCGACCGTGCATCTGATCGGCTATCGCGCCGACGACGAGCCGATCAACGATGCGCCGACCGATCCGGCGAAGACCGGGCGGCTGGATCATATCGCCTTCGCCTGCGAGGGGCTGAAGGACATGAAGGCGAACCTGGAACGGCATGGCATCAAGTTCGATGAGCGGGTGCTGCCGCGGCTGAACATGACGCAGTTGTTCTACTTCGATCCGGACGGCATTGCGGTGGAGTGCAACTTCGCGGCGCACGAGACTGAAGGGAAGGCGGGCGCGGGGTACTGAACCTCGCGCTTCGGCCCCGGACCTGTCGGTCCGCAAGCAGATTCACCACAGAGACACAAATGCACGAAAATTCGGTCCTTCGTTCCTTCGTGCCTTTGTGTTTTATCTGCTTGCGGACTGACACATTGCAGTATAGAAGGCGGGTGCACGCTCGCTTTCCTGCTCTGCCTTACTCGCCGCTCCAGCATGCGGAGATCGCGATCCGCTACCAAGCCACTCCCTGACGCGATCCATGTAGATGTAGACGATCCGGCGTCGTGGACAGCGTCAGCATCTGCGAGACCAGCAACCCGCCGACGATCGCATAGCCGAGCGGCTAACGAATATCCGACCCGGTTCCCGTTCCGAGCATCAGCGGCACGCCCCCGAGCAATGCACAAAGCGTCGTCATCACAATGGGCGGAAACGCTGGCGGCACGCCTCGTGGATGGCGTCTTCGCTGCCAAGGCCGCGTTCGCGTTGGGCGTGCAGCGCGAATCGATCGCATGATGCCGTTCTTCTTGACGATGCCAATCAGCAGGATGATGCCGATGATGCCGATGACATCGAGCGGCATCCCGAACGGCATCAGGGTCAGCAGTGCGCCGAGCCCAGCCGACGGCAATGTGGAGATCGTAGCATCGTGATCGGATGGATCGTGCTCTCGTACAACATGCCCAGGATGAGGTAGACCGCGACCAGCGCTGCGACGATCAGGATCGGCGTACTGCTGAGCGAACTCTGAAATGCTTGCGCGCTGCCTTGGAAAGCGGAGGCGATTGCTGGCGGCATGTGAAGCTCCGCGGTCGTCTTGCGAATGGCTGCCACCGCAGCGCCGATCGTGCTGCCGGGAGCGAGATTGAAACTCAGCGTGACCGAAGGGAACTGGCCCTGGTGATTGACCGCGAGTGGCGCAGCCGAGGGTCTGATACGGGCGAACTGGCTGAGCGGCACCATCAGTTGGCTCCGCAAGCTTCGCGGGTCGAATACGCGGCTGAGTGCGTTCGGGCCAAGCTGGTAGCTGGGATGGACCTCGAGGATCACGTAGGTACTGGTTGAGCGTCGTATAGATCCGGGCCACGTGGCGCTGGCCGAACGCGTCGTAGAGCAGCAAATCGACGATGGCGGGATCGACGCCAAGTCTGGAAGCGACCTCCCGATCGACGTCGACAATCAGCGTCCGGCCATTGCTCTGCTGATCGCTGGCGACGTCGGCCAGTTGCGGCAGTCCCCGCAGCTTTTGTTCCAGCAGAATGGGCGCCCAGTGATCGAGTTCGTCGCTGTCCACGTCGACCAGCGTGTACTGGTACATGGGTCTTGGACAGACGCGCGCCAACGTTGATGTCCTGTGCGGCTTGCATGTAGAGCGTAATGCCCTGGACCAGCTACAACGCTCGGTTCAATCGGGCAATCACGTGATCTGCGGTGGCGGTTCTCTCGCCCTCTGGCTTGAGGGTTATGAACATCCGTCCGTCGTTCTCGGTGACGGTTGAGCCGCCCGGTCCGATATAGGCGGTCGCCGAGGCAACCGCCGGGTCCTTGGTCACCACAGCCAGGACCGCGAGCTGCCGTTCCCGCATCGCCTGCGGCGAAATATCCTGGGCTCCCTCACTGATGCCCACGATCATTCCTGTGTCCTGCTGTGGGAAGAACCCCTTCGGTATCACTATGAACAGGGCAACCGTCGCACAGATTGTCAGGAGCATGATTGTCAGCGTGATCCGGCGATACCGCAGCGCTACGATCAGCGCCCGGTCGTAGACGTTGACCAGCCAGTCGAAAAAGCCCTCCAGCGCCCGCGACACGCGCCCTGGATTGTCGGCGCTTTCCGGCTTCAGCAGGCGGCCACACAGCATCGGCGTCAGCGTCAGCGAGACCACGGCCGACACGGCGATGGAAACCGCGACCGTCACGGCAAACTCCCGGAACAGCAGGCCTACCACGCCGCTCATGAGAAACAGCGGTATGAACACCGCAACCAGCGATACCGAGATCGAGAGGACCGTGAAACCGATCTCACCCGCCCCCGTTACGGCGGCTTCCATCACAGTCGCGCCGCCTTCGATGTGCCGAACGATGTTCTCGATCATGACGATCGCATCGTCGACCACAAAGCCCACCGCGATCGTCAGTCCCATCAGCGACAGGTTGTCGAGGCTGAA
>CAVXNH010000066.1:0-54533 GCA_963762885.1 uncultured Alphaproteobacteria bacterium | reverse complement strand
TCAGGAAAGGAAATTGGAACAAAAGTCATGATTAGAGAGGAATTTCGCAAAAAAGGATATATTTTCCTCGATCGCGACACACCCCCGTCTCAATTTGAAGAACAGCAACTTATGTCTTCACAATGTCAAAGCCCCATCTAGCTAAGGCAAGCTCGCAATGCACGATGTTTTTTTGAAGATTTTACGATCAAGGACGCGTATTTTAATCGTAAGGAGAATGTTTGTCTTGTCTCGATCTTGGGATTCATTCTCTTGTGAATAATCATCCACACAGAGGTTCGTTTTTCGTTGTTTTTTTCTTGGCTCTTTTTCCTTTCCGATATGTTTGGTGCTGTATCGAACGTGTGGATGTGTTGCTCATCAACCTAAAGTCTAGGTTCGTTTCGTCTCTTTCTATTTTGCCCTTCTTTCTGCTTTTTTTCGAGTTTTTTTCGTTTCTGTATTCACGACGATTTCGTGTCATTTGTGTTCAATGTCTCAATTACCGAGCTAAGCAGGTGATTCCAGTGTGGGATAGTCTGCGTGATGCTCCACTTCATCCTTCTTCGGATTTTCTTCGTATTGCGTATGTCCCAGCTGTTTTGGGTTTGAAGAATTTTGCCATTCGTGAATTTCGTCCCCAGGTTTGTTCTTCTTCTCGACATTCTTTACTCTGTTCTTTTTCTTTGTCCAGCTGGAATAAATTCATGAAGAAGAGGTTTCTGCTGAAGAAGAGGTTTCTGCTGAAGAACAGAAAGAAGCTTCCGTGCCTGGAAGTCCGTATGGCAGACATCGCAAACCTAAAGTTGTATTCAGTCCTCCTGCTCCATAAGAAATTGTATGTTATCATCGAGCTTCGTCAGACATTTTTTTAGACCCCACATTTTTATTCTGTTTTTTCTAGTTTTTCATTTCCCTTTAAGTGCTCTCAAGCACTTCTTTTGGAATATATTCCCGCCCATTTTTGAGTGACGACTACTAAAATGGGATATTATTCGCACCATACTTATTGCTAAGAAATTAAATTGTAGACACAGTACCTCCTTCCAATATTTAGACAACATTATTGACATTCTATTGGCGTATTCACTTTTTCTTTAATTTGAATTAAAGAAAATTCCCCCATATTCCTTCACATTATTTTAAAACCAAAATATAGTTTTCTCCTTCTCCACAGTTGTTAAGGAAGCATCTCGCGAACAAATAAAATCAAACTTGTTTTCACAATGACGCTTAAACTCCATACGACATCGCGCTGGAACCCGGGCAGTTCGTGCTGGGCGGCTGCGTTCACCAGCACCGTGGAGGGCCATGCTGGCGACCAGTTCCACATCGACTACGGCCCGCTGGGTTCGATTTCCTGCCGCTTCGTCTAGATGGAACCGCGTATGATGTTGCGATCTTGCCTGGCGCTGCTGGGCACCCTGGTCGTTGCGGCGGCAGGCCCGGCCGCCGCGGAGACCGGCGTCGCCCAGCACGAGATCCTGCTGGGCCAGACCATGGCCTATAGTGGTCCGGCGTCGGCCTATGGCGGCTTCGGCCGGGTGGAACAAGCCTATCTGCAAATGGTCAACGAGCGTGGCGGCGTGCACGGTCGCCAGATCAAATTGCTCTCCCTTGACGACGGCTACCTGCCGCCGAAGACTTTCGAGCAAACCCGGCGGCTGGTGGAACAGGAGAAGGTGTTCTTCATCTTCGCGCCGCTGGGCACCGCGTCCAACGTGGTGATCCGCAAATACCTCAATGACCACCACGTGCCGCACATCTTCGCCACCAGCGGCATTGCCACTTTCGGCGACTACCAGCACTACCCGTGGACCATCGGCTGGCAGCCGACCTACGAAATCGAAGGGCAGATCTTCGTCAAGTATATCCTGAAAGAACGGCCGAACGCCAAGATCGCGATCCTCTACCAGAACGACGATCTCGGGAAGGACTACGTGCGCGGCATCCAGCGCGAACTGGGCGACCGGGCCAGGACGATGATCCTCGGCATGCAGAGCTACGAGATCACCGATCCCGACCGTGGACCCGCAGGTGATTGCCTTGCAGGCCACCGGCGCCGACACGTTCATCAACATCTCCACGCCGAAATTCGCGGCGCAGTCGATCCGCAAGGCCTACGACCTGGGCTGGCATCCGATGCAACTGCTGTCCTACGCGTCGGCCTCGGTTTCGGCAGTGATGAAGCCGGCCGGCGTGGAGAAGGCCAGTGGCATCATCTCCAGCACATATTTCAAGGACCCGACGGACCCGCAATGGACGAACGACAAGGAATACCTGGAGTGGTCGGCGTTCCTCGACAAATATCTGCCGGGCTCGGACAAGTCCGACATCTTCAACCTGGTCGGCTATATGATGGCGGCCAGCCTGGTGCAGTTGCTGGAGCAATGCGGCGACGACCTGACGCGGGAGAACGTGATGCGGCAGGTCGCCCATCTGGACCTGCAGGTGCCGATGCTGCTGCCAGGCATCCGCATCCAGACCAGCCCCACCGATTTCTATCCGATGAAGTCGTTGCAGCTTGAACGTTTCGACGGCAAATCACTGGTGCTGTTCGGCGAGCCGATGACCGGCACGCCGAACCCGCAATAGAGGCCAAGCGCATGAACGACGTATTTGAATCTTCCGCCAACATGAAATTCGGCATCGGCCAGCCGATCCGCCGTTTCGAAGACCTTCGCTTGCTCACCGGCAAGGGGCGCTACCAGGACGACCAGACCTTCGACCGGCAGACCTGGTGCGTGTTCGTCCGCTCGCCGCACGCGCATGCGCTGATCCGTTCGGTCGATACGCAGGCGGCCGCCGCTGCGCCGGGCGTGGTCGCGGTCTTTACCGGCACCGACTTCGCCAATGAAGGGATCGCGACGCCGAAGGCGGCGATGCCGCGCAAGAAGCGCGACGGCTCGCCGATGTTCGCGCCGCAGCGACCCGCCATGGTGATCGACCGCGCGCGCTATGTCGGCGACACGGTTGCGATGGTGATTGCCGAAACGCTTGGCGCAGGCGAAGGACGCCGCCGAACTGGTGCTGGTGGATTACGACCCTCTCCCGGCGGTGACGAACGTCGCGGAAGCGGCGGAAGCCCGACGCGCCGCGGTTGTGGGACGAAAACCCGGACAATATCTCCCACACCACGGAACGCGGCGACCGTGCGGCGACCGAGGCGGCGTTTGCGCGCGCCGCGCATGTTGTGAAACGCCGCTACGTGATCACCCGCGTGCACGCGCAATACATGGAACCGCGCGGCTCGATCGGTGTTGTATGAACCGGCAGAGGATCGCTACACGCTGTATGCCGACGTGAACTACCCGCACCGGGTGCGCAACATGCTCGCCAACATGGTGTTCAAGGTGCCGGAAAGCCAGGTGCGCGTGGTGTGCCGCGATGTGGGCGGCGGGTTCGGCGCCAAGGGCTGGCAGTATGTCGATCACCGGCTGGTGTTGTGGGCGGCGCGCAAGATCGGCCGGCCGGTGAAGTGGAAGTGCGAACGTTCGGAAGTGCTGATGGCGGACGAGCATGGCCGCGACAATGTCGGGGAGATCGAACTCGCCTTCGACGAGAACGCGAAAGTGATTGGCCTGCGGCTTCACATGCTGGCGAGCATCGGCGCCTATATCGCGTCGGACCGGCAGTTGCTCGACCCCGTTCGGGCAGATCGGCACGGTGGTGGGCGTCTACGATATTCCGGCGGCGTATGTGACGATCGATGCGGTGCTGTCCAACACCAGTCCCACCGCGCCCTATCGCGGCGCCGGCCGGCCGGAGGCGATCTACATCATCGAGCGTGCGATGCAGGAGGCGGCGCGGAATTGCAGATCGACCCGATCGAGCTGCGCCGTCGCAATGTCATTCCCGAAGGCGAAAATGCCGTACAAGACAGCGCTGGGGCCGTTCTACGATTGCGGCCAGTTCGGACGCAACCTGGAGATTGCGCTTGAAGCGTCGGACTACGCGGGGTTTGCGGCACGGTGCGAGGAGTCCGCGCGCGCGGAAAACTGCGCGGGATCGGGCTGGCGAATTCGATAGAGCAGGCGGCGGGACCGACGCCGGAATATGCCGAGATACGGTTCAATCCGAGCGGCAGCGCGCTGCTGCTGATGGGCACCAAGACGCATTGGCCAGGGCCATGAAACGGTGTTCAAGCAGATCATGTGCGAGAAGCTGGAGATGGATCCGAAGGAGATCCATTTCATCGATGGCGACACCGACCGGGTGGCGTTCGGCATGGGCTCAAACGGATCGAGGTCGATGGTGACCGGCGGGTCCGCGCTGACGCTGGCGGCGCAGAAGGTGATCGACAAGGGCAAGAAGCTGGCGGCGCATCTGCTGGAAGCGGCGGAGGCGGATATCGAATACGCGGGGCGATTCTCCGTTGCCGGCACGGATCGCGGCATGACGCTGAAGCAGGTGGTGGCGGCTTCGTTCCGCCCGGCTGCTGCCGCCGGGAATGGAGCCGGGGCTATACGAGACATGCGACCTATGCGCCGAAGCGCGACACGTTCCCGAACGGCTGCCATGTTTGCGAGGTGGAAGTCGATCCGGACACCGGCGTCGTCGAATTCCATCTATCTGGTGGTGGACGATGTCGGCACGGTGATCAATCCGTTGACGCTGGCGGGGCAGATCCATGGCGGCGTGGCCCAGGGCGTCGGCCAGTCCTGATGGAACAGGTGGTCTACGAACCCGTAATCGGGGCAGTTGCTGTCAGCGAGTTTCATGGATTACTGCATGCCGCGCGCGGACAACATGTGCAATATCAAGATCGTCAGCAATCCGGTGCCAACGGCGGGCAATCCGCTGGGGGCGAAGGGCGCGGGCGAGGCGGGAACCGTCGGCGCGATGCCATCGGTGATGCTGGCGATTATGAACGCTCTGGAACCGCTTGGGGTGCGCGAATTCGACATGCCGGCGACGCCGGATCGGGTGTGGCGGGCGATTCAAGCGGCACAGGCTGCGGGATAAGGCGGCAAGTGTCCTGGCGCGAAGTGCCGCGATCCCGCCCCACCGTCATGGCCGGGCTTGACCCGGCCATCTATCGCGGCAGGGTGCTGGTATAGATGGCCGGGTCAAGCCCGGCCATGACAGTGGGGCGGGATTGCAGCACTTCGCGCTATGATAGACAGAATACCACGGTAGTTACGCCTTGGAGAGGGAACACACACCATGCGAACCGGCGCCGACTACCGTGACTCGTTACGAGACGGGCGCAAGGTATGGGTGGTCGGCGAGGGCCAGGTCGAGGATGTCACCACGCATCCCGCCACGCGGGCGATGGTCGATGAATACGTCGCCTGGTACGACCGCCATTTCGATCCGGCATGGCAGGACCGCTTACTGACGCCGCCGGATGCAAATGGCCACAGCACCCCGTGGGGTTATGTGCTGCCGAAGACCTCCGCCGATCTTGTCGCCATGGGCAGGAGCTTTGCCGCGACGACGTTTCTCAGTGCCGGCAACATCACCCACACGCCAACCTATGGCTGCCTGATCGCGCTCGGTATCCTCAACGAGGTGCAGGAACACAACGCGTCGCCGCAGCAGATCGACAACGCGATGGCCTATCGCGACCATATCGCGCGCACGGGTCGATTCCTGACGTTCTCCTCCGGAGCGGCGACAATCGGAGCACGCATGCGTCCCGATCCGAAGGACCGCACCGCGCTGCGCATCGTGCGCGAGACCGACTCCGGCCTGGTGATTTCGCGGCAAGGTCGGCATGCACACCAGTCCGGCCTATGCCGAGGACGTCTATGTCGGCGCGCTGTAACGGCGCCGATTTCCAGGGCCACCGCGCCAGCTTCGTGGTACCGGTGAACGCGCCCGGCGTCACCGTGATCTGCCGCCGCATCTCGGTGCGCCATGAAAATCCGTTCCTGGCGCCGTTGTCCAGCCGCTACGACGAACTCGACGGGCAGATGTGGCTGGAAGACGTGCACATACCATGGGAACGCGTCTTCCTGGTCGATCCGTCACCGGAACTAATCGCCCGCTGGCTGTTCTGGCACCAACTCTATTGCTGGCTGTCGAAGGCGGAGTTCACACTCGGCCTGGCGCTGGCCTGTTCCCACGCCATCGGCCTCACCCAGCACGATCCCACGACCAATTATCTGCTCGATCTGATCACCGACGTGCAGACGGTGCGAAGCTGCCAAACCGCTGCGGAACGCGATCCGCAGTTCACAGCGGAGGGTTACTGTTTTCCCAATCCCTGCCATCTCGCCGCAGGCAGCATCGCGATGCTGAAGGCGCGCCCCACCATGAGCGAGATGCTGCGCATCATCCCCGGCTCGTCGCTGGTGGTCGCGCCCGGCGATACCGATCTCCTCGCGCCGGAGATTGGCACCGGGCTGGAGGAATCGTTCAGCGGCGGCGGCTATAGCGCGGTGCAGCGCTCCGCGCTGTTGCAGATGGCGTGGGATCACGTGTCGTCGGCGCTGGATGCGCGGGAGTCCGCGTTCGAACTGCATGCCAATGGCGGCATCCCCGCCTGGCGCGGCCGGCTGCGGCGCGGCTTCGCCGACTATAACGAGCTCGCCAATGCGGTGCTGCGCCAGCTTAGCGTGGCGATGCCGGAGATCGACCTCAGCCACATCCGCAACGCGCCGCTGGCGCCGCGGCGGGTGGTCGAGGCGCCACCAACCAACCGATAGAACGTCATTTAGGAGGGAGAACGACCATGGCCGAGCTTTCGGAGAAAACCCGCGACGCGCTGCTGCGCATCGGCACCTCGACGCTGACCGGCGCGCTGCAACGCCGAGGGCTGCGGAGCATATTCTTGCAGGATGTGTGGCCGGTGCGGCCGAACATGAAGCGCATGGTCGGGCCGGCGTTCACCATGCGGTTCATCCCGTCGCGCGAGGACAAGGATGGGCCGGGCGCGAAGGGACCGCGCAGCAACGTCCAGCCGCAGGCGATGGAGACGTGTCCGCCGGGCCACGTGCTGGTGGTTGATTCGCGTGGCGATGCGCGGGCGGCGTCCGCCGGCGATCTGTATGTCGGGCGGCTGGCGGCGCGCGGCTGTGCCGGTATCGTGACCGATGGTGGGCTGCGGGATTCCGAGGGTGTGTTCAAGACCGGATTGCCCGGCGTACCACAAGCGTCCGTCCTCGCCGCCGAGCCCGGTCGCGCATCATCCGTGCGATTTGAATTTGCCGATCGCGTGCGGGGGAGTCGCGGTGTATCCAGGCGATATCATGGTCGGCGATTGCGACGGCGTGGTGGTGATCCCGCCGGACATCGTCGATGAGATCGCGGCGGAGTGTCTGGCGACGACGGAATACGAGGAGTGGGCGGAAATGGAAGTCGCGAAAGGACGTCCGTTGCCTGGGCTGTTCCCGGCGGCGGGGGATGAGGCGAAGCACGACTTCGCGGAGTGGAAGAAGACGCAGGGTTAACCTCGCCCGCGCTTGCGCGCGGTATAACCTCTCCCGCGAGAGCGGGAGAGGTCGAAGTCGCGAAGCGACGAGGGTGAGGGTGATCGGGTCGGCACACTACGCTCTACCTGCTTACGTGCGGCCCGATCACCCTCACCCTCGGTGCTTCGCACCATCGACCTCTCCCGCTCCCGCGGGAGAGGTTATCTTGACGCGTAGACCGCGGCTTCGAACCGATCCAGCAATCCCAGGACCGTCGGATCGGCGAACGGCAGGATCTGCGTCATCAGCACGCCGGCGACGTGCTTGTTCGGATCCAGCCAGAAATACGTGTTGTTGATCCCGGCCCAGGCCAGGCTGCCGGCGCTGCGTCCGGTCGCGGCGTCCTGCGTGTTGATCAGGAAGCTCAGTCCCCACTTCTTCGACATGCCCGGAAAGAACTCGGCGTCGTTGGAGAAGGTCGAGTTGAACGTCTGTAGCGGCAGCACGTCCAGATCGCCCATGTGGTTCTCCGCCATCAGCGCCACCGTCTCCGGCCGCAGCACGCGCGCATCGTTGTAGTGCCGCCGCCAAGCAACATCTGGAGGAACTTGATGTAGTCGGGCGCGGTGGAGAACAGGCCGCCGCCTCCCGGCATAAAATTCGCGGTTCGCCGGCGGCGGCGCCGTATCGAGCGGCGTCAGCGACCCGTCCGCCTGGCGTGCGTGCACCTGCACTGTGCGCGGGGTCCAATCGGCGCGCGGCTCGAAGCTGGTGTCGCGCATGCCCAGCGGGCCCAAGATGTGCTGCTGCATGTAGACTTCGAGGTTCTGGCCGCTGACCGCTTCCACCATCCGGCCGGCCCAGTCGATGTTGATGCCATACTCCCAACGTTCGCCGGGCTCGAAGCCGAGCGGCGCGTTCAAGGCCTCCAGCCTGCCGGTCCGCGCCGCCGGCAATCCGGTCACCTCGGCGTACCGCTTCTGGTTGCCGTTCCAGGTGTCATACACAAAACCCGCTGTGTGGGTCAGCAAACGGCGCAGCGTGATTTTCTCTCGCGCCGGCCGCAGTACCGGCTTTCCGGCGGCATCAAATCCCTCCAGCACCTGCGGATCGGCCAGTTCGGGCATCACCTCGCCCGCCGGCTGGTCCAGCGCGAGCTTCCCCTGCTCCACCATCTGCATCGCCGCGGCGGCGGTGATCGCCTTGGTCATCGACGCAATGCGGAACACCGTATCCAGGCGCATCGCATCGTCGCTTGCCAGGCTGCGGCGGCCGAACGCGCCCTGGTAGATTACCCCGCCCTCATCGGCGGCGGCGGCGACAACACCCGGCACCTCGCCGCTGGCGACAGAATCTTGCAACACCCGATCGATCGACACCGTGTTCGCCATCGTCCTGTTCTCCCCCGTTGCCAATCGCCTTGGCGTCGCGCGAAGATGCGCCCGACCGCACGGAACGTGCAAGCAGTGGGGAGAAGCCGGATGTTCGAACAACAGGTGGAGGTGACGACCAAGCACGGCCGGATGCCGTGCTTTGTGGCATGTCCGGATGGGCCCGGACCGTTCCCGCCGATCATCTTCTACATGGACGCGCCCGGCACGCGGGAAGAGCTGCGCAACATGGCGCGGCGGATCGCGAAGCAAGGCTATTTCTGCATCCTGCCCGACATGTACTATCGGCTTGGCACGGTGCGCTTCGACCTGCCGCGGCGCGACGATGGGATGTCGGGCGTGATCCGCGCATCGATGAACAGCCTGAGCATTGCGTATGTGAACGACGACACCGCGGCGATGATCGCCTGGCTGGATGCGAACGACAAAGCCGAGAGCGGGCTGCTGGGATGCGTCGGCCATTGCATGAGCGGCCGCTACATCACGTCGGTGGCGGAGGCGTTCCCCCATCGCATGGCGGCGGCCGTCTCGCTGTATGGCGTCGGCATCGTCACCGACAAGGAGGACTCCCCACATCTGTCGCTGAACAAGATCAAGGCCGAGCTGTATTACGCATTCGCAGAGCATGACCAGTCGGTGCCGGAGAACGTGATTCCCGACCTGAAGGCGGCGTTGCAGAAGACCCACGTCAGGGCGGACGTCGAAGTGTTTCCCGGCACGCATCACGGGTTCTGCTTCGCGGAACGCGCGGTGTACGACACGTTCGCCGCGGAGACCACGTGGGCGAAGTCGTTCGCCTTGTGGGACCGGCATTTGAAATAGGCGGCCAACGATGCAGATCCCCGGCACGATCGTGTTTACCGGCGAACAATCACGCCGGGGCTATTTGCTCAATCGCATGGCGATGTCGCTGACCGACGCCGCCAACCGGGCCCGCTTCGTTGCCGACGAGGCGGGCTATATGCGCGGCATGGGCCTGCCGGACGAGGAGATCGCCATGGTGGCGCAGCGCGACTGGCGCGGCATGCTGGCCCATGGCGGCAGCATCTACCTGTTGATCAAGATCGCCGGCGCGCTGGGCGTCAGCATTCAAGAAGTCGGCCGGCATACCGGCGCCCGAACAGAGGAACACTGACCATGGCACGCATCATCGGCGGTATTGGCAGTTCGCACGCTCCCTCGATCGGTACGGCCTGGGACAAAGGGTCGCAGCGCGAGGACCGCTGGGCGCCAGTGTTTGACGGCTACCTGCCGGCGAAGCATTGGGTCGAAGAGCAACGCCCGGATCTGCTGGTGATCTTCTACAACGACCATTTGAATCGTTTCTTCTTCGATTCCTATCCGACCATCGCGCTGGGTGTCGGGGACGTTCACAAGCAGGCTGACGAAGGTTGGGGCAAGCGCCCCCTGCCCGACCTGCGCGGCGATCCCGATTTCGCCTGGCATCTGGCGCGGTCGCTGGTGGAGGACGAGTTCGATCCGACGATCTGCCAGGAGATGTCGGTGGATCATGGCATCCTGTCGGTGTTGCCGCTGTTCGGCGACGCGGCGATGGCTCTGCCGGTGGTGCCGATCGCGATCAACGTGATCCAGCATCCGTTGCCGACCGCGCGCCGCCTGTTCAGGCTGGGCGCAGCGGTGCGGCGCGCGATCGAAGCGTATCCGCAGGATCGGCGCGTGCTGGTCATGGGCACCGGCGGCCTGTCGCACCAGTTGCACGGCGAGCGCTACGGGTTCTTCGATCCGGACTGGGACAACCGCTTCATGGATCTGCTGGAGACCGAACCGGAGGTGCTCGCGGCCTTGCCACACCAGGACTGGATGGAACGTGGCGGCACTGAGGGCGTGGAGATGATCATCTGGCTGGCGATGCGCGGCGCGCTCGGCGGTCCGGTGCGGCGCGTGCATCGCAATTACGCGGTGCCGACGACCACCGGGTTAGGGTTGCTGGCGCTCGAGCCGGCATAAGGCATCCCTCTCCCGCTTCGCGGGAGAGGGAAACATTGGGGACCACCGCATGGCCATTCGAACAGGCCGAGACTTCCTTGAATCCCTCCGCGACGATCGGCAGATCTGGATCGAGGGCGAACGCGTGGCGGACGTCACGCAAGACCCTCGCTTCGCCGCGGCGGCGCAGACCGTTGCCGAGCTGTACGACATGCAGCACGATCCCGCTTTGACCTCGACCATGACCTACGCGTCACCGACCACCGGCGAACCCGCGGGACTGTCATTCATCCAGCCACGCACAGTGGACGACCTCGTGCGCCGTCGCGCCATGGTGAAGGTCTGGGCGGACGCCACCTGCGGCATGTTCGGCCGCAGCCCGGACTACATGAACATCATGACCACCGGCTACGCCTCCGCCAGCGACGCTTTCGGGCACCGCGACAAACGATTCGGCGACAACGTTCGCAACTACTACGACTACGCCCGCGAGAACGACATCTGCATGACCCACACCCTGGTCAATCCGCAGGTCGACCGCTCGCGTCCCGTCGAGCGCCAGGAAAAAGACCTCGCGGCACGCATCGTCAAAGAAACCGATGCGGGCATCATCATCAACGGCGCGCGGATGGTGGCCACGCTGTGCGCCTTCTCGCACGACATCATGGTCATGCCATCGACCTTCGTTACCAACAACAAGGACGGCGAGCCCTACGCTTTTGGCTTCTGTATTCCGGTGGCGACGCCGGGGATGCGCTTCATTTGCCGTCCCCCGGTGA
Source organism: uncultured Alphaproteobacteria bacterium (assembly GCA_963762885.1). Lineage (GTDB taxonomy): Bacteria > Pseudomonadota > Alphaproteobacteria > Acetobacterales > Acetobacteraceae > JASHVB01. The sequence continues at coordinate 43,079 of CAVXNH010000066.1, read as the reverse complement.
CGCATCGCGAGGCGGCGTCGCCGATGGATTTTCCCCTGTCATCGCGGCTCGACGAGACCGACGCGATGGTGGTGTTCGACGACGTGCTGGTGCCGTGGGAACGGGTGTTCATCCACCGCGACCCGGAGCTGTGCAACGGCCTGTACAACCGCACCGGCGTCTACGGGCACGTGATGCACCAGTTCACCACCAAGAACCTGGCGAAGTCGGAGTTCATGATGGGCCTCGGCTTCGCCGTCGCGAAGGCTACCAACATCGACCAGCATCTGCATGTGCAGGGTATGCTGGCGGAACTGATCCAGTTCACCGAATTCAATCGCGCCTGTCTGCGCGCGTCGGAAGTTGATGCCGCGCCGAATGCGCAGGGCGTGATGACGCCGGCGGCGATGCCGCTTTGGACGGTGCGGTTGATGTACGCGAAGATGTTCCACCGCTCCTGCGAGATCATCCAGACGCTGGGCGCCAGCGGCCTGGTTGCGGTGCCGTCCTATGCCGAAACGACCAGCCCCGTCTGGCCGGACGTGGAGACCTATTTCCAATCAGCCAACACCAATTCGCGGGAGCGGATCAAGCTGTTCCGGCTGGCGTTCGACGCGGCAGTGTCGTCGTTCTCGGGCCGACAGCAATTGTATGAAAAGTATTACTCGGGCGATCCGGTCCGGCTCGCGGGATTGCTCTATCAGCTTTTACGATCGCGACACCCACATGCAGCGGATCTGGACGCTGCTGGACGATTTGGAGAAGCGGCAGACGACACCGCCCGACGCACCGGCCTTCTAGCGTTACGATCCTGGCGCGACGCGGCCGGCGCCCCCTTCGTCACGGTCGCAGCCCCTTCGTCAAGCCACTCACCCCATCGTCATGTCCGCCGCCCCTCCGTCATGGCCGGCCTTGTGCCGGCCATCCACGCCTTACCTTTGCACGAGCAGCAAAGGCGTGGATGGCCGGCACAGGGCCGGCCATGACGGAGGGGCGGCGGCCATGACGATGGGACGATGGGGTGAGCGGTCATGACGGAGGGGTGAGCGGTCATGACGGAGTGGCGCGGCCATGACGATGGGGGCTGGCGGTGCGACGTCCCGTAACTGCAAGCCTACAGCGTGCCGATGGCGTGCCACCGCACCATGCGCAACGCGTGGCTGCGGAACAGCCGGATGCGCAGCAACCAAAGCTCCGCCTCCTTGATCAACTGCGCCGCCTCCCGAGGGTTCGGTTTCGTCTGCTCCATCCCGCGCACCGCCTCGCGCCAGCCCTCCACCGACTGCTGCATGTGCCGACGCGAGATGTCCTCGACAATGCGCACGTCGAACCCCAACCGGCCCAGCGCCCGGGTGATCGTGATCTCGGCCGGCAACCGATCCAGCCGGCGGCCGTCCAGCCGCTGCCACGCCGCGACCAGCGGATCCTCGGGGTCCAACGGCTTGTCGGCCACCGTCTCGAGCAACACCAGGTGCCCGCCCGGTTTCAACGCCTCGGCCAGCGCGGCCAGGGTGGGTTCCACCAGTGCGTCGCGCAGCGGCTCCAGCGCCAGGCCATGATGGAAATAGCCGCGCTCGAAACTCGGGGCCTCGGGATCCCAGGACTCGATCTGGGCGCGCCGCGACAGGCCGGCGCGCAGGCTGCGCTCGGTCGCGGCATTCAGCAATTCGCGGTCCGCTTCGTAGCCAGTGACCCAGACGCCCATGTCGGCGGCAATGCAGCACGGCGGACCACCGCTGCCAGCGCCTACGACCAGAAGGCTGGTGGCGGCCGACAGGCCCAGCGGCTTGACCAGTCGCATCGTCTCGGCCTCGCCACCGGGAAACTGAAAGCCGTCGCCCCATAGTGCGTCCGCCACTTCCAGCCGCAGCGCAGGCCAGGGGCAGTCTTCGACATCCTCCAGGGGAACGGCCGACGGACCCTCAACCACCGCCGCAGGCGCTCTCCGCCCGGACGCCGGCACCGTCGACGGGGGCGCCAAGCCAAACCAATGCCGCATATGGGGCAGCTTCATCGCCCACACCTCCGTAGGCAGATTGGCCGCAAAGCATTGAGGAAGCGTTGACGTAATGACGTTCGGCGGCGCGGGCGGGCGTTTTGGCGTGCCCAAAAGGCGCTATCGCGCCCCTTCCGTTGCATACAAGCCTGTGATACAAGCGGTTAATTGTTACTGAGAACAGACTGTCGGGCGTGTCCTTCCGGAAAGGGGCACGCCTTTTTTCTTGCCTGGACCCGCCCGCCCCATCAGGTTTCGTCCAGCACCGCGCTGCAAACCTGCGCCAGCTTGCCGCCAAGCGCCCGATACTCTGAGGCGCGCGGCGCGTTCGGCCGCCACGCCAGCCCCAGGGTTCGCCATGCGCCAGGCCCCGCCAACGGGCGCAGCACCAGCCCGGTGCCGGCGACGACGCCGGCGCGGATCGCCAGGCGCGGCAGCAGGGTCACGCCCAGCCCGGACGCCACCATCTGTACCAGCGTGTGCAGCGAGGTGGCCGCGAAGCTGTCCAACGCCTCGCCGCGCTCGCCGGCGAGCAATCCGCATATCAAGAGGGCTTGCTCCCGCAGGCAATGGCCCTCCTCCAGCAGCAGCAGGCGCTCGGTTGCCAGCGCGTTCGGAGGCACCGCATCCAGCCCCGCCAGCCGATGGTCCGGTGGCAGCGCGACCAGGAACTCGTCGCGCGCCAGCGTCAGCGTGTCGGCCCCACCGCAATCGCACGGCAAGGCCAGCAGGACCACATCCAGCCTGCTGCCCACCAGCCGGTCCACCAGGCGTGCCGTGGTGTCCTCGCGCAGCCATGGCTTCAGGCGAGGAAAAGCATCCCGCAGCGCCGGCATCAGCCGCGGCAGCAGGAACGGCCCGATGGTCGGGATCACCCCGATCCGCAACGGCCCGCTCATCGGCGTGCGCGCCGCGTCCACCGCCTCCACCACCGATGTCAGCGCCGTCAGCGCGAAGCGGGCACGCTCTACCAGTTCCAGCCCGAGCGGGGTGAACACCACGTGCTTGCCGGCCGAGCGATCCAGGATCGGCGCGTCGAGTTGGTGTTCCAGCGTCAGGATGCCGGCCGACAGCGTGGATTGGGTGACGGCACAGGCCAGGGCGGCACGGCCAAAATGCCGGGTCTCGGCGATAGTGACCAGGTAGCGGAGTTGCTGCGGGCTGGGAAGCGGAACCATCGGACTGATCGATTGAATTTCACGAAATGATCTATTGCCACGAAAGTCAGCCGAACGCCAGAATGGTCCGCCACGCCATGCCCGTTGTCGACCCTAACCGACGCCCAACGATAGACGCATCAGTTGCCGCACCGACCGCGCGTCCCCGTCATGGCCGGCACAAGCGCTCCTGGCCATGGGCCGGCCATGACGGCGGGAACGGATCAGCGTGCCGCCAGTCAACTCGTTCATTGTCTGGCGTCGCCTAACCGGCAGCGCCATCGAGCAGGCGGGTTAGCGACGCTACGTCCGTGACGTGGCGGAAGTCGTGTACCACCGCGAGGCTCGCCTCGATTGCGTTTGCCGGGAGGCCCGAGGTGGGCATCAGGGTGCGGTACTTGGCGTCCACGTCGCTCCAGGCGATTCCCAGCGCGGCGGCACCTTTCGGCACATACACCGTGCTGGCCGAGACACGCCCGTCACGGGTGCGGATGGTGACGGTGGCGCCCTGGCGGTAACATGCGGCGTCGGCCTTGGGTGGCGCGCCGACGCGGACGAGGTCGATCAGCCGGTGGATGACCGGATCGGCGATCTTCGCCGCGCTGGCATGGACCCAGGAGAATTCATGGTCGGCGACTCCGGCGGCAGCGAAGTAAGCCACGCTATGCGCCATGTCGATCAGGTCGGCCGGATGCAGCGGGCCATGCAGCGCGGTCAGGCCGGGACGGGAGATGGTGATGCTCGCAACGTCTTCGGCTCTGATGTCGGCGTCGCGGGCGGCGTTGGCGGCGGCCTCGGCGGTGGCGTGATGCGGATGGCCGCCGGGGACGAGCTTGACCGCCATGTCGGTCATGATGTCCCAGCTTGCGCCGAGGTCCCTGGTCGCGATCGCACCGGCGGCGGCGCCATCGACGCCGCCGAACGCTTCGAAGAACCCTTTCGGCGTTTCGAGGATCCGCGGTTCCGCCCGGTAGCCGCGCTGCGCCGCCAGAGCCGCATTGATGCCGAGCATGGTGGCCAGGCCGGCGTGGTATTCGCGCGCCACGCTGGTGTCCGCCGCCGTGGCCAGGCCGCCGATCGAGGTCGCCGACAGCGCGATCGCCTGCGCCATTGGCTCCGCCTCGAGCCGCAGCAGATGGCCGGCCGCGACCGTGGCGGCGAAGATCGCGCCCAGGCAGCCGTGGAAACCACGGTTGCGAAAGCCGGGGGTGATCGCCTCGCTAATGCGTCCCGCCGCTTCGTAGCCGAGCACCATCGCGGTCAGGACCGCCGCGCCGTCGGCACCGCTGCGTTCCGCGAGCGCCAGCGATGTGGCGGTCAGCGGCGTGCCGCAATGCACGATGTTGCGCAGGTCGCTGTCGTCGGAGGCCGCGGCGTCGCTTGCCACCGCATTCGCCTGCGCGGCATCGGCGGCCGGGAGTTTGCTGCCGGCGCCAAACCACAGCGAGGCGTCGGGGCATCCGCTGCGGTCCTGAGCGAGGTCGCGGATGATGCGGGCGGAGTCCAGCCCGATGCCGCAGGCGGCGCTCGCGATGGTGCTGGCGATCAGCATCGCTGCATGGTCGAGCGCTTGCGGCGGCAGGTCGGCCGTGCGCGTGGCGGTGACAAACTCAGCCAGTTGGCCGGCAACGGTCATGGCGTGCGGGTTCCCGGATCAGGGGTCGTGCGGCCGACGCAGTCATTGCGCGCGCAGGTCGATCGAGGCTGTCATCGCGAGCGAAGGCACAACAAGCCTGTCATTGCGAGCGAAGCGAAGCAATCCCCCGCCCGGATTAGCGCGATCTCACGCGGGAGATTGCTTCGCTTCGCTCGCAATGACAGGGCCACATCACGGCACGCGTGAAGCATGGGGTTGAGTTCGTGGGCCGGCGATAGCAGGTTCCATTCGGCAAGACATCGGCGCCGCCACGAACGAGATGTTGCCCGGCAGCACGCCGCAACCAGGAGCTTCAAGGAGGAACGACCATGGCCATTACCGTACAGCATGTGCATCTGAAGACCCCCGACCCCAAGCAGACCGTGCAGTTCTACGTGGACAATTTCGGCGCGACCCTGAAGGGCGATATTCCCGGGCGCGGCTTCCAGGTCGATCTGCACGGGTTGCAGCTCAACATCACCACGATCATCGAAGAGCAAAAGCACGCGCAGCACTATGGGATCGAGCATATGGCGGTGGAAACGACCGATTATCCGGGGACGCTGGCGCAGTTGCGGAAGAACGGTGTGCGCATCCTTGAAGAGCTGCCGCCCAACAATGGACGGCGCGTATGCTTTGTCGAATGTCCCGACGGCGCGCAGATGGAAGTGATCGAGAAGCTATAGGGGCGCAGTGCGATGGCCTTGAAGGATCGGATCTCGTTCGGCATGTCGCTGCCGCACCGCTCGCCCGACCCGATCGACGTGGCGGCGGTGCGCGCGGTGGCGCAGCGTGCCGAGGCGCTGGGGTTCAGCGACCTGTGGGTGACCGAGAATACGCTGGACCACGTGACCTGCTTCGATCCGGTCGTCGTGCTGACCTATGCGGCCGCGGTGACCAGCCGCATCCGGTTGGGCGCGTCGGTGGTGGTGCTGGCGATCCACAGCCCGATGCTGGTGGCGCACCAATGGGCGACGCTCGATCACCTCAGTGGTGGACGGGCGATTTTGGGTGTCGGGCTGGGACGGGAACACCACTATCGGGAATTCTCGGTGCCGGAGGCGGGGCGGGTGACGCGGTTCCGCGAAGAAGTGGAGGTGATCAGGGCACTATGGACGCAGCCTGCCGTCACCTATCGCGGCCGGTTCTACCAGTTGGAGGGCTCGACGATGGCGCCAAAGCCGGTGCAACAGCCACATCTGCCGATCTGGATGGGCGTCGGGCATCCGAATGCCATCCGGCGCGCGGCAGCGTTGGCGGATGGGTGGATGGGGTCGGGCGGATCGAGCATCGCGGAATTCGCCCGGTCGGTGCCGTTGCTGCGCGAGGCGTTGGCGGCGGCGGGCCGCGAGGCGGACAGATTTCCGATATCGAAACGGATCTTCGTTGCGGTAGACGAGCGTCCGGAGGTGGCGCGGGCCGAGCTGCATCGATGGTTCACGGAGGTGTACCACAACCCGGCGGGCACCGATGCCTCGGGCCTGCACGGCACGCCGGAGCAAGTGCGCGAACGGTTGGAGGAGGTGGTGGCGATGGGCGCCAACCACGTGCTGCTCAATCCGGTGTCGCGATATGAGGAGCAGGTGCAGGCGTTGGCCGAGGTGGTGGGGCTGGGGTGACTCCAATTTCCCCCTCCCGCGCTTGGCGGGAGGGGTTAGGGGAGGGTCATGCGTGCGGCACGTACCACCCTCCCCTGGCCCCTCCCGCCAAGCGCGGGAGGGGGAGAGTTATTCAAGATAACGCAGTTCTTCCGGCGTGCTATCGCGTCCCAGCACGGCGTTGCGATGCGGATAGCGGCCGAAGCGGCGGATGACGTCGCGATGGCGATACGCATATTCGACCGTGGAATCACCCAGCGCCAGGCGCAGCGTTTCGAACAGCCGCACCGACTCGTGCTGGTCGGCGAGGTCTTCGGAATGTTCGAACGGCAGATAGACGAAGCAGCGTTCCACCGGGTGCAGCGCACGGTCGAAGCCACGTGCCACGGCGTCGCGGGCCAACGCTCGGGCCTGCGCGTCTGCCGCGAACGCTTTGGGCGAACCGCGATGCAGATTGCGGGAGAACTGGTCCAGCAGCACGATCAACGCCAGCATGCCGCGTGGCGAGTTTGCCCAGTGGTCGAATGCGCCGCGTCGCGCCGCTTGCAGTGCGTCAGCGAAGCTTTCGCACTCGGCGTCGAACGCCGGGTCCTGCCTGAACCACGCGGCGCGATAACGCGTGCCATCGCCGGCAAACCAGAAGTCCAGCACGTCGTCCGGCGCGATCATGCCAAAGCGCGGTCCAGCACACGCACTGAATGGAGCGCCTCGCGTCCCGCGAGATCGCGGATCTGATGCCGGCAGGAGGTTCCGTCAGCGACGATCAGGTCCTCGGACGACGCGCTGCGTACTGCCGGCAACAACGACGCTTCCGCCATGGCGCGCGAGACGTCCTGGGTTTCCGCCTGGTAGCCGAAACTGCCGGCCATGCCGCAGCATGACGATACGATCGGCTTTACCGCGAGGTCCGGCACGCGTTGCAACGTGGTGATCGCCGCGGGGAAGGCGCCGAACGCTTTTTGATGGCAGTGGCCGTGCACATGTGCGGTGGCGGCAATCGGCCGCAACGCGAGGTCGGGTTTTTCGCGTGCCAGGAACTCCGACAACAGCATCGCGCGGCTGGCCAGTGCATCGGCCGGGGCACCCGGCAGCAGCGAGCGAAACTCGTCGCGCAGTGTGAACAGGCAGGACGGTTCGAGGCCGATCACCGGCAGGTCGCCTTCCAGGCGGCCCAAGGTGCGGCGAGCCTCGGCGCGTGCCTGATCCAACATGCCGGCGGCGAGGAAGGTGCGGCCACAACACAGCGGACGGCCGCGATGCGGCGGCAGCACGGCGCGATAGCCGGCGGCAGAGAGCACGCGCAACGCGGCGCGGAGGTTCTCCGGTTCGAAATAGCGGTTGAAGGTGTCCGCGAGCAGTAGAACGTCGCCACGCGGGTGCGCCGGCGCGATTGAGTCGGCTTCGGCGTCATGGAAAGCGTCGCGCCGCCAGGTGGGCAGTGGGCGCGACGCGGCAATTCCTAACATGCGCTGCGTCAATTGCCGCAGCGGTGGCAACCGGTTGCGCAGGTTCATCAGCGGAGCGATGCGGTGCAGCACCGGCGCATAGCGCGGCAGCTCGGCGACCAGCGATTCCCGGCGCCGCACGCCGTGACGTTCGGCACGCGCTGCCAGCACTTCCAGTTTCATCTTGGCCATGTCAACGCCGGTCGGGCATTCCCGGCGGCACGCCTTGCAGGACACGCACAGATGCATCGCCTCGGAGAGCATATCGGAGGCCATCGCGTCGGCGCCAAGCTGCCCGGTGAGAGCCAGCCGCAGCGTGTTGGCGCGGCCTCGGGTCAGGTGAACTTCGTCGTGGGTGACGCGGAAGGAGGGGCACATCACGCCGGCGTCGAACGCACGGCAGGTGCCGTTGTTGTTGCACATCTCTACCGCACCCAGCATGCCGCCCAGCGCGCCGGGGTGGTCGGACCAGTCGAGTTTCGGGGTGAACCCGGCGATCGGAGCGTAGCCGGGCGGGTAGCGGAACAGCGTGCGGTCGTCCATGCGCGGCGGGCGCACGACGCGGCCGGGGTTCAGCATGTTGGCCGGGTCGAAGGCGTCCTTCACGGTTTCGAACGCGCGGGCGATGCGGGCGCCGAACATCGTCTCGTTGAATTCGCTGCGCACGATCCCATCGCCATGTTCGCCGCTGTGCGAGCCTTTGTATTCGCGGACCAGGGCGAAGGCTTCTTCGGCCACGGCGCGCATGGTACGCACGTCGGCCGGGTCTTTCATGCTCAGCACCGGGCGGACATGCAGGCAGCCGACCGAGGCGTGCGCGTACCAGGTGCCCTTGGTGTTGTGGCGGGCGAAGACGTCGTTCAGTTTCTCGGTGTAGTCGGCGAGGTCTTCCAGGTTGACCGCGCAGTCCTCGATGAACGAGACGGGTTTGCCGTCGCCCTTCATCGACATCATGATGTTCAGGCCGGCTTCCCGCACGCTGGCGATATCGGCCTGGAACGCCGGGTCGGTGGCACGCACTACCTGGTTGGTTAGCCCGAGGTCGGCCATCAGCGTATCCAACTCGGCGAGCTTCGCGTGCAGCGGCGCGTCCTCGTGGCCGTGGAATTCGACGATCAGGATGGAAATCCGGTTCGCCTTTCAGCATGGCATCGATCGTGGCGCGATAGATCGGGATGCCGCGGCCCAGATCGATCATCGTGCGGTCAACGAGTTCCACCGCTTCCGGATCGAGCTTGACGATGTGCTGCGAGGCCTCCATGGCGCGGCGGAAGGTCGGGAACTGGCAGATGCCCAGCACCTTGCGTGGCTTCAGCGGATGCAGCGTCAGTTCCAGCGCGGCAGAGAAGGCAAGCGTGCCTTCGGAACCCACCAGCAATCGCGCCAGGTTTTCCCGGCCTGCCGCGCGTGAGGCCGGGGTCAGCACGTCGATGTTGTAGCCGCCGACGCGGCGAAGTTGCCTGGGGAAGCGGGCGGCGATTTCTTCCGCCTCGCTGGCGCCGAGTGCCCGCAGGCGCTGGATCAGTTCGGCGATGTTGGCCGGCATGTCGGCACCGAGATTGTCCGGGACGGCGCCGAAACGGTGACGGGTGCCGTCGGCCAGGATGGCGTCGATCGCGCGCACGTTGTCGGCCATCAGGCCATAGCGGATGGACTTGGAACCGCAGGAGTTGTTGCCGGCCATGCCGCCGATGGTGCAGCGCGCGTGGGTGGACGGATCGACCGGGAAGACAAGTTTCTCAGCCCGCAACGCGGTGTTCAGTTGGCCGAGCACGACGCCTGGCTCGACCGTTGCGGTGAGTGTTGCGGCATCGACATTCAGGACGCGGTTCAAATGCTTCGAACAGTCGATGACCAGGGCGCGGTTGACGGTCTGGCCGCACTGGCTGGTGCCGCCGCCGCGTGGCAGCACGGGTATCTCCTCCTCGCGGGCGATCGCCAACGCCGCGGCGACGTCGTCGATGGTCCGCGGCACGATCACGCCGAGCGGTTCGATCTGGTAGATGGACGCGTCGGTTGCGTAACGGCCGCGATCGGCGCGGTCGAACAGAACCTCGCCGGCGATGTTGCGGCGCAGGCGTTCGGCCAGGTGGGAGTCGCTCATGCCAGTACACCTCTCCCGCTATGCGGGAGAGGTCGAGACGCGTCAGCGGCGAGGGTGAGGGTGATCGGGCCGGCACACTCTACCTGCTCACGTGCGACGCGATCACCCTCACCCTCGGCGCTTCGCGCCATCGACCTCTCCCGCTCCCGCGGGAGAGGTTTATCATTGCTCACAGCCCCTCGAACAATGCAGTCGTGATGTAGCGTTCGGCGAACGAGGGGATGATCGTGACGATGCGCTTGCCGGCCATCTCCGGGCGGTGCGCAACGACCAGGGTGGCGGCCAGCGCGGCGCCGGATGAGATGCCGCAGGGGATGCCCTCGGTCCGCGCCAGGCGGCGCGCGTTGGCGAAGGCCTGGTCGTTCGAAACTTTCACCACCTCGTCGATCAGGTGCGTATCCAGCACCTGCGGCACGAAGCCGGCGCCGATGCCCTGGATCGGGTGCGGACCGGGGCTGCCGCCAGACAGCACGGGGCTGGCTTCCGGTTCGACCGCGATCATGCGCAATCCGGGACGCCGCGGCTTCAGCGCCTGGGCTACGCCGGTCAGCGTCCCGCCAGTGCCGACGCCGGAGACGATCGCGTCCACCTCGCCCGCGGTGTCGTACCAGATTTCTTCCGCCGTGGTGCGCACATGGATTGCCGGATTGGCCGGATTGTCGAACTGCCCGGCGAGCACCGAACCTGGCGTCTCCGCCTGCAACTCCTTGGCGCGGGCGATGGCGCCGTTCATACCCTTCTCGCGCGGCGTCAATTCCAGCTGCGCGCCGAGATAGGCCAGCATCTTGCGGCGCTCGATCGACATCGATTCGGGCATGGTCAGGATCAGCTTGTAGCCGCGCGCGGCGCACATGAAGGCCAGCGCGATGCCGGTGTTGCCGGAGGTCGGCTCGATCACGGTGCCACCGGGCTTCAGGCGGCCGTCTGCCTCCAGCGCCAGGATCATGTTCACGCCGATGCGGTCCTTCACGCTGGAAATCGGGTTGAAGAATTCCAGCTTCAGGCAGATGTCGACGGTGATGCCTTCCTCGGCCGTGATGCGCGGGATGCGCACCAGCGGCGTGTTGCCGATGGTCTCGATGATGCTGTCATAGATGCGCCCGCGCAGCGGACGATCGAGAGTCAGTGGCGTGTGCCCGTCCGTGGTCATGCGACCTCCCGCCGTTCTGTTGATTGCGGCGGCGGTGTTAACACGCGGGGCGGACGGGGTCACGCCGGGCGGAAACCGCAACGGCGACATTTACGGCCGGTTTACCGTTCCCGTGGTGAGATGGTGGTTGCAGCAGCCGATTTAGGGGGACAGATGGCCTTCGCCTTCAACACGCTGGCTTACGCCAAGCGTTTGCGGGATAGTGGCATCCCACCGCAGCAGGCGGAGGCTCACGCCGAAGCCGCCCGGGAGTTCGTCATGGCCGAATTGGTCACCAAACCAGATCTGGTTGCCGTGCGCGAGGAGGCGGCGGCGACAAAGCGGGATCTGCTCGCCAGTGACGCCATGACAGGGCGAGAGTTGAAGGCCGCGATGGACACTCTCGGGCTACGACTGACCGTTCGGCTAGGCATTATGATGGCAGGCGGCCTGAGCCTGATGACCGCCGTCATCAGTGCATTGCTCCGCTTTCACTGATCGGCAGGCTTGGCCAGCGCAGTGGGACGCCGCCGTTTCGCCTTCCCGCCAGGCTGAACCGGCCTAGCGAGCCACCGGAACGGCGGTTTTTGAAGTTTTCGCGTCGGACGTGCGACAGTGTGGACCACGTGCGCGTCCCGTGCTTTCTATCCAACGATGTCCGCGAGAGCTATGGAAGCGGGATTGGGCAGTTCGGAGCGTACGGCGCCTGTCAGTACAGCATCCGACTGCCTCGACAAGGCGCGATCCATCCAGGATCGCAAACGGCCCCGTCCGGGGACCTCAGGCGACAACGACGCCCTTGTCGCACAAGCTGATCAGGCGCTGGAGCAAAACTGTCATGAAACACATCGCGTTTCCCGGCCGGCTGGTCATGATCGGCTGCGGCAGCATCGGCCAGGGTGTGCTGCCGCTGATACTGCGGCATATCGAGATGGAGCCTCGGCAGATCACCATCGTGGCCGGCGACCAGCGCGGCCACGACGTGGCGCGTGAGTATGGTGTCGAATTCGTCGCCGATCCGCTGACCCGCGACAATTATCAGGACCGGCTTCGGCCCCTTCTCAACGCTGGCGATTTTCTGCTGAACCTGTCGGTGGACGTGTCCTCGGTGGCGCTGATTTCACTCTGCAATGCAGTGGGGGCGTTGTATCTCGACACGTGTATCGAACCCTGGGTGGGCGGCTATACCGATCCCTCGCTGACGCCCTCGCAGCGATCGAATTACGCACTCCGCGAGTTGGCGCTCGCCCTTGCGCCAGATTGCATGAACGGCCCGACCGCGCTCCTGGCGCACGGTGCAAACCCGGGCCTGGTGTCTCACCTGGTCAAGGAAGCCTTGCTCTATCTGGCCACCGACACCGGCCAGGCCATCGCCGCGCCGACGACCCAGGAGGAATGGGCAAGGTTCGCCTCGTCGCTCGGTGTTAAGGTCATCCACATCGCCGAACGTGACACGCAGTCCGCCGATATCGCCAAGGCGCCGGGCGAGTTCGTCAACACGTGGTCGATCGACGGCTTCGTGAGTGAAGGTTGCCAGCCGGCGGAACTCGGCTGGGGTACGCATGAGAAGACCTTGCCGGCCGATGCGCATCATCATGCCTTCGGACGCGACAGCGCCATCTATCTGGACCGTCCGGGTGCGGCGACGCGGGTGCGAACCTGGACCCCACTGGAAGGGCCGTTTCACGGCTTTCTGGTGACGCACAACGAGGCAATCTCGATATCCGATTATTACACCGTGAAAGAGGACGGCGCCGTCTCCTATCGACCGACGGTGCATTATGCGTATCATCCGTGCGACGACGCGATCCTGTCACTGCACGAACTTGCAGGCAAAAACTGGATAAAGCAGGCAAGACAGCGTTTGTTGATGGACGATATCGTGCGCGGCACCGACGAACTCGGCGTCCTGTTGATGGGCCATGAGCGTGGCGCATACTGGTACGGGTCGCGCCTGACGATCGAGGAAGCAAGGAGCCTGGCTCCGCACAACAACGCGACCAGCCTGCAGGTCACCGCGGCGGTGCTGGGCGGGATCATCTGGACGATGGAGAACCCGCGCCGCGGGATCGTGGAACCAGACGAGATCGACCATGAGCGCGTCATGCAGATCGTACGGCCCTATCTGGGAACGGTGGTCGGCGCCTACTCGGATTGGACCCCGCTACAGAACCGCGGCGGCCTGTTCAAGGAGACACTGGACACCAGCGATCCGTGGCAGTTCGGCAATTTTCGGGTTGTCTGAGTGACCTGCATGAGTGGGATCAGGCATCGCGCGGCGTAAGCAATATCTCGCCTTGCCCGGCGCCTTGACTGGCAGTCGTCCCGGGTGCCACCTGGAATGACAGCTTTTTGAGATACCGGATGCGTAAGCAGGAATCAGCCGGTGCGTTGCACGTCGGCCTGACGACCAAGCCCTATTCCCGCGTCGTCGATACATTCTGCCGGGAATACAAGACCGCTTTCCTCTTTCCCAAGGACCGCGAGACCCGATCCGGGCTGCGTCTCTGTCTTTCGCTCAACGGCGCGGCAGGCGACGCGGTGCATAAACGGTTCGGGCCGAGCCGCGAATACGTCGCGGTGCTTCTGGATTCCGATGGAACGGTGGCCGGCGGCATGAACTTCATCTGTTTCCCAATGAACGACGTGCGCGGTTCGATGACCGTTCACACGACATACGTGTTCGTGACGCCGTCCTGGCGGGGACGGGGGCTGCTTCGCCGCGTCTATCGGACGATCGAGGATGTCGCTCGGGCCTACGGCCGCCAATGCGGCCTGCCGGACGCTATGGAAATGCTATTTGTGGGTGAGCAAAAGGACCCGTTCAGTATGACGCTGGAGGGGTTCCGTGCGGCGGCTGAAGCAGATGGCGTCGATGCCTTCGATCGGCTGGCGATGTGGGGTCAGCTCGGGGCGCGGATGCTGCTGTTCCGCTATGTCCAACCGCCGCTCACGCCAGGCGGACTTCCCGACACGACCTTGTTCCTGCGGGTGTTGTTCCGCGAGGAACTGAGCGATCCCGCACCCGATATGCAGGCGCGAGGTGTCGATCCCAAGGTGCTCAAAGAACATCTTCGCCGCTTCTTCGGCATAAGCGTCGCCAAGGGGCTGTACGATCCCGGTTGCTTGCCGGAGGTTCAGCGCGAGATGGATGAACTGGACGCGAAGCTCGCGCTGGGCGAGACAGTGCCGGCGGTGCGGATGCCCGCGGCGCAAAAGCTGGCGGAATGGAAACGCGCCACGCTCGCAGTACTTGGCGCCAATCGCCATCCGATCAGTGCGACGCTGGGCACAGTGCTCGGCATCGCCTCGCTGCAGGAGGCTATGCAACGCGGCGATGATGCCGATCGCGTCCGGACGGCGTTGGTCTAGAACGTTGCGTATCCCGTTGCATCGACCGTGCAGTCCAGTCGAGTAGACTCAGCAACGAGCGGCCGAGGCACAGTGCAGGCAGGTATTTTTATAAGCCGGCCAATAAGGGCCGGTGCTCGGGCTACGCGGCCGGCCAAGGCGGCTGGCATCCTCTTGGCCGCCTCGCCGCCGAGGATGAGCACATAGACGAAATCGTTCCACCCCAGGATAGGGATCATTCAACACTGAAGGTGGTCGGCTGGCTGCCATCCTGCTGGCGCCTCCACATCGTTGTGTATGCCGACTCGAGATCTCTGGTGAATTGCCCTATTCCGAATGGAAGTCCCCCTTCCCGGTTGCGCATGAGCTTCGCTCGGACGGCCGCCAGGCGATGCTGGTCGGACGCCAACTCGATCGCGATTGTTTCATAATCCGCAAGAGACGAAGCCACAAGTTCCGGCATATTCATGGCTCGGAGTAGACTTGCCGCGATGCGGCCACAGGAGGTGCTTCCCGGGCAGGTAAGCACGGGTATACCCGACGACAACGCATCGCATACCGCGAGATTTCCATTTTGGGGACGTGTGTCAAGGACAAGATCGGCCAGCCGAAATCTCGCAAGCCGGTCATTTGCCTGAGCCCCAGGTTTTCCGGTTACAAGCCGTTCTGGGGCGACCCCGCGGGACGCAGCCTCGCGGCGCAAATTGTTCATTGCTACTGGCAAAACCGAGCCAAACCACAAGACACTGTCGTCCACCGCCTTTAGCACGCGCATCCATACTTCGAACATCGCTGGACTTATCTTGTGTCCAGGCTCGCGGCACACGAAAACAAATCCGGTGGCAGGCAATCCGACCTCGAGCCGGCTAAGGTTCGTATCCCCAATCGGACGTGCGCTGTCTGGCGGAACACAGAAGTGAGGCATGTACGCGATCTGCTCCACATAGTGGTCCCGGTTCGATTCAGGAATAACGATGTGATCCGCGATGATGTAGTCCAGAAAGGGCAGTCCACTTGTGCCGCCATGGTCTGGAAAGTTGACCTGCACGGGCGCTGGCCTATGGCCCGGTATCCATAAGCGACAGTTTGCCATATCGCTGGTGACGGCGATCAGGATGTCGGTTTCAAGTTCGTGCAGACGTTGCGCTACTTCATAATCAGCCATGCCGTCGCCGACCACCACCAGGCGATCTGATGCGGACGTCAGCCGGCCGCGCAGGAGGGCTGCGTCTTCAGGCGCTAGTGCGACTGCGGTTACCTCGATACGAGACCGGTCGTGATGCGCAAGGCAGGTCGCCAACGCAGTCGATACCATGCTGACACGTAGCTCCGGCAGAACATACGCTACACGGATCTTGTCGTGATGGTATTGCTCCCCCCGCCATAGTGCCGCAAGCGTCCGGATGGACCCCGGATACGAGATCTGTGCCAGCCTCAGGTTCGCTGCTTCCGAATCGGACAAGGAACGATGATAAAGTCGTGCGACCAGTTGCTGGTTCGCCTCCAGCGCCTCGGCGACCTGAATCTTGTCGGCGTCACGTTGGCGCCAATCGCACGTTTGCAGCCGTGCCTGGATACCGATGCGCAGCGCGTCGGAATCGCCGGGGTCGAGCACAAGGGCGCGTTCGCTCGCCTCGATCGCCTCCAGATAATGTCCGGAGCTGAACAGCCGTCGTGCACGAATGGACCATTGACCGGCATCCTGCGGATCGAGCGGATCGTCCGGGGGGCTGGTCGGAGCCCCGGTCGCCCGGAGTGCCGCCGCGCGCCGTCGCCAGGTCGCCATATCGCCCGGCGCCAGGGACAACGCTCTGTCATAACAGGCCACCGCCCTTCTGATCCGACCGAGCCCATAAAGGGCGTTGCCAAGGTCCCGCCATGCACCAGGGTCGGCCCGGTTCCGTTCCAATGCACGTTTAGCGGTGGCCCGGGCCTGCTGGTAGCGCCGCACGTTTTGTTTCGTAGCGGCGGGCGCCGGAATGACGGCGAGAGCGAGCTTAGAGCCAGCAAATGTATAGGGCAGACGCGCCAACGCAGCGTACAGTATCTGCGCGCTTTGCCACAATGGCAGTGCCACGAGGTCGTGGACGAACTTAAAGGGGATGTACCCGAATGCCAGATGGCGCGGCAGCGGCACCGCAGCGACATGGTGCGGCCCCGGCAGCAACAAGGTTCGCGCTACATAGCGCGCTTGCCTTACGACGCCATCGTGCAAGCGCAGCCGGTCCATGGAGATGGACCTGTTGCTGACCGACTCTGTCGGCCCTTCGGACTGCCAGCGTTGTACGATCCGCCGTACCATCTGATCGACAAGCGGGTCTGCTTGCTCGGCGGCAATGATTTCGGTTGGAACGGTCGCCCCAAGGCACCTGCGCGCCAGGGATGTGGCCAACAGCAGCATGCGCACGCAGCCTTGTGCACCCGCCCGCTCCACGGCAGCGCCCCAGTCTAGCTGTGGGTGCGATGCGATGAATGCGGCAATGTCATATGCCCATTTCAACTTGCGCCAGGTTTCCTTGGCCCCATGTATCGCGAGAACAAGCAGATCGTCTTCGGGCGCGAATGTCTGGAACGTGCAGCCCCTGATGTCGTTCCGGACTGACCGGCCCCATAGCGCCGCATAGTCTATATTGAGAGCAAATTTCAGCGAAGTCAGGCGAGTGTGAGGCTCGATCGTAATGCCGGTTCCATCGCTGATTATAATTTCCTGTCCCTGAAGGCGGTGGATCAGATGGAACTGCGATGCGGTAAGCTGTCCCAAGCGCCTGTACCCAAGCTCGCACAGAGCAGCAATCGTCTCGGCAAGGTCCTCGTCGCGGACCAGAAAATCCAGGTCACTGAACTCGCGAGATCCGAGATCTCCATAAGCTTGTACAGCAAGAACCGGACCCTTGAAGCAAATCGCTTCGATTCCGCGGCCTGTCAGACCAGCGATCAGGCGAACAAGCTCATGGAACATGACCGCGCCGGCCTTCGTCGTCGCGTCTTTGATCGCCTGAAAGGCATCCAGCATCTCGGAGGGAACCAGATCTGGCGCGAGCCGCAAGAGCGTCTGCGCGGCCAAACTTACCACTCCGTGCTCGACGGCGTTCTGACTGAAGACCGTCCAATCGAATTCAGCGGTCAACAACGCTCCGATAGCCGCTTGCTTCTCCTGCCCTGTCCCGATGCGGCCGCACGTCAATAGCAATCGAAACTCCGGTGTCAGAGGCAGATCGGCAGGCAGGTCGAGATCAGCAACCACAGTCTCAGCGCCGCGAGACGACGGCAGGACGGCAGACGCCAAAGGAGCCCACGCCATGCAACGGTTCAACTGTGCTTTGCCGCGTCTTGCAGCAATGCTTCGGCTTCGCTCAACCGGCCTTCCGCCGCGCGCACGCGGGCGAGGTTTATCGCGGCATCCGTGAAGCTCGCGTCCTGATGTACGATACCCGAGAATATCGCCTCGGCCTCCGGCAATCGCTTTTGTGCCAGACGCACCAAGCCCAGGAAATTCCGGATCGCCGCATCGTTCGGGGCGTGCGCGGCCAATTCCTCGGCCAAAGCCGCAGCCTTTTCCACATCGCCTTGTCGTAAGCTGATCATCGCCATCGTCGCATCGGGCGGCATCGACGTGGCAACCTTTTCGATCTCGATAACGTCGCCGGCCGCGTCGCCATAGCTCATGATCAGCCCGCCGATATCCAATTGCTCCGTCACCTTCCGGGGCGGGGCCGCATCCACTGTCTGGAAAAGCTGTAGGACCTTGTCTGGCTCGCCCTCGACAAGATAGGCCCGTGCGAGCGATGTCACCGCTGCGGCATCGGCGGGGTTGGCCGTGACGACGGGCTGCAGAAGCTTGATCGCGGTATCGGTGTCGTTGCGGCGCAATGCTATTTCTGCTCGCAATCGCGCGACAGCAGACAGATTTCGGCTGTTGTCCGTCGAATCTTGCGAGGTTGTATTCGGCCGTTTCCAGTTCGCCCAACCGGAACTTCACCACGCCTTCCAGATAATAGCCTATGCGCATCGTCTTCAGACGGGAGTTGGCTTTGAGAATCTGTTGGTCAGCCAAGCCCATGTCACCCTGACGGGCGGCAATCAGTGCGGCGAGAAAGAAGTTTGCCGGATGAGAGGAGACCTTGAGCGCTGCGTTGACGTCCTGCTGGGCCTCCGTCAGCTTGTTCAGACTGATCAGCGCATCGGCGCGGCCGTCCAGCGCCTGCACGCTGCGAGGATCCGATTGGATGGCCTTGCCGAACTGATCGATTGCCCCATCCGTGTCTCCCTCGGCACGCAGCAACTCCGCGGTGATGCGCTTGACGATCAGGTCATCCGGGGCCAGCGCATTCGCCGCCTCGACCTGTTGGCGTGCCTCGTCGAGGTGTCGTTGCACAATCAGGAAGCGGGCCAGCACGATATGCGCCAGCCCGAAGCTGGGATCCAGCCGGACCGCATCTCGCAGCAGAGGCTCAGCGGTGTCGAACTCCAAGGCTGAAAAATGGGCGAAGCCCAGGCTCATACGCACTTCCGACTCGGCGTGGGCTTCACGTTCACCCGGCTTGACCTGTGCGAAAAGCAGACGGGTCTCGCCGTTCAACACCAATGCCCAGGCGAGCAGGGCGTCCGCTTGATCGGTCTGTTTTTCATCCCGATAAGCCGCGCGCGCCTCCTGCTCCGCGGTATCGAAGCGGCGTTCTTCAATGTAGATGCGTCCAAGTTGAAGATGGGCGCGAGCATCGTTCGGGTTGGCGGCCAGGTCTTTCCGCAACGCGGTTGCGCGCTGATGACGCTCTTCAGCGCGCTGCCTGATCGGGTCCGGCGCCTGCTGCACATGTCGTGGCCGCACCACGACAAGGGTCACGATCGCCAGTGCGGCGATCAGCAGAATTGTCGCGGTTCGTCCCCGCCGTGACACCGGCTTCGCCGGCAATGTCCTACGAGTTGGTGGGGAGGCCACGATGCCGCCGCATCACGAGCGATCTTCCGCCGACGCGGCGAATTCGGCCTCGCTCACGGCTGGCACGTCGTGGAGCCGGCGGATCACGGAGACGCGTTCTCCGGATTGCGAACCAGGAGGCCTTCCTCCAACAATCGCTCGGCGAAAGCGATCCGTTCCTCGTCCTCCAGGTCACCGGGAATGTCGCGGACCACGAAGATCGGACGTTGCAGGGCGAACTCCAGCGCCTCCCGGAAGATCGAAGGAAACACGATGGTGCGGGCACCGTAGTTGACGCGGACGGTCTCGTCGGCGACATGCGACTGATAGGCGATGGCGCGCCGCGCCCCGACAGCACTGGCGAGGCACAGCTTATCCTTCGGTGAAAAGAAGAACGCGACCTGGTTTGATACATCGAGCGGATGAAGCGTTACCAGGTCGTCCAGGTATTGGTCGACCACGCCGGCCAGAAAGGATTCGTCGTTCAAGCCACGGACAGTATTTGCCAGACGGAAAATCAGACCGTCACGCTGCGCCTTGTTGTACCCGAGCGGCAACGCGTGACGAATCCGTTCGTCTCGCAGGCCCGCAGCCTTCACGACTGCGTGCAAAAGATCCTCCCAAAACCTGGCACGGACGCCAAGGGTAATGTGCAGTGACAATTCTGCGCCGCTCTCGGCCGCGTGAACGAAGCCGCGCGGTATATAGACGAGATCGCCTTGCTCCAGCACGAATGAGTCGATCTCGCCGAGCAGTTCGCGGCCTTCCGGGCCCATATTTTCGTCCCGGCTCGGAAACGCGCGGCGCTGTTTTTCGATCTTCCAATGCTTGCAGCCCAACACCTGCAATATGAAAACGTCATGGTCGTCCCAGTGCGGACCGAAGCCCCTGCCTTGGGGCGGTGTCAGATAAAGATTGGTCTGGAACAGGTGACCCAATTCGGCCGCAAGCACCCGGCACAGCAGACCGAGCTTCGGTTCCCGCTCGTGCATCTTGTCAAGGACGAGCGTTCCGCCGGCCCGCGCGTCTTCGAGAATTGCCTCCAAATCTTTCGCGGTCTGAACGGTTAGCGCCACGGTCTTGTTGGCCGCTGCGTTGGCGATCTTGACGTAGCTCGGGCTGCGGCTGACCGCTTCGTCGAAATTCTGAAGCGTGAACAGATCGCCATAATAGTCGGGTCGCTGGCGAGCAACGACCATCGGACGCCGCTCCCAGTATTGCGCCTGAAATTGCACGACCGAGATCGGATCTATCAGCGAGCGTAGCGACAGGGCCTGGAGGAAGTCACACGCCACGACGAAGGACCCTTCCGGTTGCGATGCGTCGGCCGAGACGAGGGATCGCTGTGATCAACTCCAGGCGGCCTTCACTATGCGAGATTGCCCCAGGATAGCCCAAATGTCATAAGTGAACTTAGCGTTGCAGTGCGTCGACCGCAACCACCCGCCCGCCGCTGTCATTGGGACGGCTTCCTTGCGCCCGCGGTACCCGCCATGTTCGTAACGATGAAAGCGAGCCGCACTTGCAACGTGATGCGCTTCACCTTCCAACACTTAAATCGAATTCGATCGTCCCTGCCCATATCGGGGCAGGGACCTAAACTCAATCGACGCGAACCGAAGTCACGGGCCATCCCCCTCGATAATTGCGTCGTCACTTCCGGCGTCGTCATTTACGTAGTCGCGACCATCCGCAGCGTATGCCAGCTTGGCATGAGCCTTCTTCGCCGAGGCCTGGAGCAAGAGAGCGACTGCCGGAGCAGTGAGCGCCACCCGGCCGGAGGTCATAAAGAACTCGCGGCGCGACCTCAGCGCCGGTGTAGCCTCGTTGTCGTTGACGTCAGTCTGCATGTTCCCCTCGTCCGATCTCACGTTTCTAGACGCTCGCGCCGCCACCCAACAGTCGAGCAGAAGCTCACTTTTTCGGGAGTGCAAGCTGCGTGCCAAGGACAATATCACCAATCTGCCAATGGGTTATGCCGGGTCGAAACCCGGGCTTGGTGCTAAGTGTAAAAAATTCCGACAAGACCGCCGCGGCACCCAAGGTGCCAGACCCTGCTCCCGCCCCAACTCCTTGCGCGCTCAGGCGTAGCGGTCCGGCGCGACATCCGGGGTTGTTCCTCGGGGGCCGGAACGTAGAGTCAATCGACTGAAAGGGAAATCACAGGAGGTTGTTGGCGTTGTTGCTGCCGTTCCTTTCCTGAGCGTCGTCCGGCCCGGGGCCTTCGTCGTTAGATTGATCATTGTTCGAGCCATATGCGGCGTAAGCCCGTTTCACCGAGGCCTGAAGCAAGAGCGCCACTGCCGGAGCAGTAAGCGCCACTCGCCCGGAAGTCCTGAAGAATTCCCGACGCGCCTTCAGCGCCGGTTCAGCCGTGTTATTGTTAACGTCCTCTTGCATTTGACCCCTCGTCCGATGTCACGTTTCCAGCCGCTCTCGCCGCTACCCGCCATTCAAGCAAAATCTGACGTCCTCGAGGAGAGCAATCTGCGTGCCAAAAAAAATATATTGGCGATCTACCAGTGGGTTATGCCGGGTCGGCAGCACGGGCTGCTATGCCAGGTGTAAATATTTCCGCCAAGCCGCCCTGGCATCCACCGTTGGAGGAGGTTGCTCCTGGCCAGGCTCCTCGCGCACCCGGGCATCGCGCCCGGCACAAGATCCCGGGTTGCCGGCCGCTCGGCCAACCTTGTTCGCTGTGGGCTCGAAGGCCAAAGGGCGTGAGGGATTCATTCCGCCTCTCGAGCCCCCTATCGCGAGATGGCCAGCGCCTGATCCATGCATGCTCCTTTCGGCCGGCTCCTGCCCCTCGCTCACAAAATACTTCGCATCGCGTCGTTGAGATGATGTGCCTCAGCGGTGTATCGCTTGCACCGAACGCCGGTGGTGGCCGCGGCCACAGCATGCAGCGGCCAGCAATCGACGAGAAGGGCTCGCATGAGCGAAGCAGCACCCACCTGGCTGACCCAGGAAGAGCATCCGCGGCTACAGCCGGACCTGATGCTGATTGCTCTTGATGATGAGATTTCTCGCATTCTCGGAGAAAACTCAACGCCTTCTCCACCTCAATCCGGCCGCGGAATTGGTGGTCCGTAAGCTTCAGGACCGCCCAAGCATTGCCGAACTGACGCAGTGGCTCGTCGCCGAAGACCTGGTTGCGCCGAGCGAAATCCGAGCAGTGGTTGGCAGCCACGCTGGCCGCCTTGGCATCGCATGGCATTCTCGCGAATGGCTCGCCGCACCAGCTTGCTCCATCGGCAATCGCAGATGAGGACGCCGCGGCAGCCCGCCGCGCCGCGCAGTGTCTGCCATATGCCGCGTTCGAGCCGGTGGCCGAGCGATCCTACCGGTTGCTTGGGACCCGAGCGCTGATCCGCTTCGGTCACAGAGCGCAGGTTCGCCTGGTTGATTCGGTCATAGGCCATCTGGCCCAGGACAGCCCCGCCGGCCCTGTCACCGTGATCGATATCAGTGCCACGAAACTGGAGAACGGGCATCTCCGCAGCGATGTCTACCGCGACGGTATGCCGGTCGATCAGGCGCCCAAGCTTTCGATGCTGGGTCCGATCGTCAAGGCCACATTTTGGCAGGCGGCGATCAACGCGCACGATTTCCTGTTCTACATTCATGCCGGCGTGGTCGGCACCGGCGAGGGCTGCATCCTGCTGCCGGCTGCGGCCGGCAGCGGCAAGTCATCGCTCACCGTCGCGATGGTCCACCGCGGCTTCCGCTACTTCTCCGACGAAGTGGCATTGATCGAGCCTGCCACGTTCCTGGTGCCCCCGATGCCTTTGGCCATGTGCGTCAAAGACACCGGCTGGGACCTGATGGAACGCTACTATCCCGCCATTGCATCGCTGCCCGTCCATCGGCGTGGCGACGGCAAGGTGGTGCATTATATCCCTCCGCCGGCAGGTGCCGCGGAGCAGACCGCACTGCCGGTGAGCCACATCATTTTCCCGCGCTACGCGGCAGATGCGCCGACGCGGCTCGTGCCCGTGGAGCGCTACGATGCGTTAGGGCAACTCATGGGCGAGTGCCTCGCCATGCGCCAACGCCTGGATCGACAGAACGTGAGCGACCTGGTTCGCTGGATCGCCGGAGTTGCCTGTTATGACGTGACGTTCTCCTCGCTCGAAACCGCGGTCGATCTCGTGGTGGACGCGACACGGCCAGCACCAACGGCCTCGGAAGGCCATTGAAAAGCACCTGAACCGAGCCATCAGCGGTCAATGACGGTTCAAGATCTGCCAAGCGGGACGCTGGCTGGTCCAATGACCGCCATCGCGACACAACCAAAACTACATGAAACGACCAGCAGGCCAGTGAAATCGTTGGTCGGAGCGGCGGGATTCGAACCCACGACCCCCAGTCCCCCAGACTGATGCGCTACCAGGCTGCGCTACGCTCCGACTGACGCCCAAGCATCTAGCAGCGCCAGCGCCCGGCGGCAACGCCGCTGCTCCCACGCGGCCGGTTTGCCGGGTTCCACCACCGCCGCCATGATCCGCCGCCAGCGAAGCGGGGAGGCGGGCGTGGAACTCGGGCTCGGCGGCAAGGTCGCGTTGGTCACCGGTGGCAGCCGCGGCATCGGCGCCGCGATCGCGGCGGAACTGGCCCGCGAGGGTGTGCATGTCTGCCTCGTCGCGCGCGATCTCGCGAAGCTGAATGACGTGGCCGCCGGCCTGGCGAGCAATTGCGTCCGCACCGCCGTGCATGCCGCCGATCTGCGCGAACCGACTGCCGCCGCGCTCGCTGTTGGCACTGCCATCGCGGCGTTCGGCCGGCTCGACATTCTGGTGAACAACGCCGGCGCCACCAAGCGTGCCGATTTCTTTACCCTGACAGACGAGGACTTCCTGGACGGCTTCGCGCTGAAGTTTCACGGCGCGGTGCGCATGACCCGCGCGGCCTGGCCGCATTTGCGTGCCAGCAAGGGTTGCATCGTGAACATTGCGGGCGTTGGTGCGCATCAAGGTTCCGCTGATTTCACCATTGGCGGTTCCGTCAACGTCGCATTGCTGAATTTCACCAAGGCGATGGCGGATATCGGCATCCAGCAGGGAGTTCGCATCAATGCGGTCAATCCGGGACTGATCGAGACCGAGCGTTATAGGCATAACGTCGAACGCATTATGCGCGAGCGATCGCTGACGCGCGAACAGGCGATTGCGGCACGGCTGGCGACGCATCGCACGACGCGGGTTGGCCGGCCGGAGGAGGTTGGTGCGCTGGTCGCCTATCTTGCGTCCGATAAGGCGGATTTCATCCAAGGCGCGCTGATCGATATCGATGGGGGTTCGACGCGGGCGCTGTAGCACACCTCGTCAACTGCCCGGCTTGGTGGCCTCGTTCTCCCAGAACAGTTCCTGCCACGACGTCGCCTCGTGCTTCAGCGTCCCGACTTTGTACATGAATTGCTCGTGCGCCAGAGTGCCGCGCGGGGTCGAACTGTAGGTGATCAGCTTCGGATCGCGGATCATCGTCTCGATCCACTCCAGGTCGTGCTTCTGCGGCTCGCGCGCCACGTAGATCTGCGCCGCGAGATGTGGGTCGCGATTGATCAGCGCGATGGCGTCCTCGAACGCCGCCACTACCGCGTTGTAGAGCTTCGGGTTCGGATCGTGGAACCGCGCACTGGCCCACATCACGACCGAGCTCGAGCCCGGTTCGAGGGTACTGATCCGACGTCATCACCAGATGCGCCTTGCCGGACTCAAGTTCGGTGACGCTGAAGGGGATGATGGAGGCGTGCGTCCGCACCTCGCTCTGTCCGCTCATGATCGCAATCAGCGCATCCGGATTGGACATCGATATGGTCAGCGGATCGAGCCGAAAACGCTGATCCCAGCCCCATTCCTTCGCGGCGGCCATTTGCAACACGATGGCCTGGTCGGTGACCTTGATGGCGCTGACCGAGATCTTGTCGCCGTCCCGGAAATCCCGCAGCGACTGGATGCGCGGATCGTTCGACACCAGGAACACCGGCGATGAGCACAGCGGCATCACGCCGCGCACCTGCTGCGCGCCGCGTGTCTTGTCCCAGACGGTGAAGGCCGGGCCGAAGCCGCCCATCGCGATGTCGGCGTCGCCGGCAAGCAGCAAGTCGTTGGCTGCCGGGCCGCTGGCCATGCGTGTCAGCGTCACCTCGATGTCGCCAAGTCCGGCCGCCTTGGCGTGCTGTTCAATCAGGTGCTGATCCACCGCGACATAGCTCGGCAGATATCCCAATCCGTAAGGCTGGGCGATCCGCACCATGTTTTGCTCGGCATGGGCGGCAGCGATCGCCAGCGCCGCGAATGCGGCGGCAAGGCAAAGTCGTCGAATTGCCCTCATGACTTGCCCTCCGCATGGCGCTTCCACAGTTCCCATGGCCGTCCTACCAGCCCATCGTTGGTCTGCATCGCCGCCGCGGCTTCCTGCGGGTTGAGGAATTCGGGCTTGCCGCCCATAGCCAACGCCTCGGCTTCGACGCGGGCGTTCACTTCGGTATAGACGGCGCGAAACACCACGTGCTTGATCGACTGCGCTACGGCGACCGAGCCGTGGCCGCGCATCAGCGCCACAGGATGCGGCCCGAGCGCCGTCGCCAGCGCCTTGCCCAGCGCATTGTTGCGAATCAGCATGTCGGTCGCCGATCCGCCGGTGGTACGGATTTCGAATACCGGCGCACCGGCGCCGAGGAACCCGGCGATGTGGTTCATCGGCCTCAGCACGATTTTGGTGTCCGCGAACGGGATCACCGATGGCGAGTGGCTATGCACGATCGCCACCACATCGGGCCGCACCTTGTAGATCTCGCCGTGGATGAAGCGTTCGAGATAGGGCGTCCGGCCGCGCGGATCGACCGGAGTGCTGTCCAGGTCGAACTCCATGATGTCGTCCGCCGCCACCAGCGCCGGCGCCATGCTGCGGGCGAGCAAGTAGCGGTTCGGGTCCTTGTCGTGGCGCACGCTGACATGACCGAAACCGTCAACGACGCCCTGGTCGAACAGGATGTGATTGGCGACCACGAGGTCGTCGATCAGCGCGGGGTCGGGCGCGCCGGCGGAGGCCGGCGCAGCGCTACCATGTTCCGGGATGGCCGCCGCGGCGATCGCCATGGCCAGGAGAGCCCGGCGTCCAAAGGCGTGCGGCATGCCGCAGCAGCAATGCATTTCGGTTCCTCTCCCGGATGGTCGTTCGGTCGTTGTGTCAGGTTAGCGTACAATCTTATATCAACCCACAAAATGGTCAGGATTCGCGGGGGAATAATCGAATCAGCCGCTGACCGCGCACGGCTCCCTGTGTCATGGGCCGGCCATGACGGTTGAGGCGACTACGTGATCGTGACTGCCGTCGGCCATGCCGCGGCCTACTTACGCGGCTGCACCAACGACGACAGGCGCAGCACGCGGATGAGCCAGCGACAGCACGATACCGACGCCAAGCCGACAAAACAGGCCGGCGCTGATTCCCCGCATCTCGACGAGGGCGACCAGAAGCTTGCTGCCGCGCACACGGCGCCGCACGCTCTCATCATTCACGAACTGGTGCGCGCGGAAGGCGAGGCAGGACTGAAACGACCCTCCGGCGCACTGGCCTGGTCAGGTCTGGCCGCCGGCTTGTCGATGGGGTTTTCGTTCCTCTCGCTGGCGCTGATCAAGAGCAGTTTGCCGGAGGCGCCTTGGGGGCGGCTGGTCGATAGTGCGGGCTATACGGTGGGTTTCCTGATCGTGATCCTGGGACGCCAGCAGTTGTTCACCGAGACGACGGTGACCGCCGTGCTGCCGCTGCTGGTGAAACGCAGTTGGGCCACGTTCCGCGCGGTGCTGCGGTTCTGGACGGTGGTGTTGACCGCCAATCTTGCCGGTGCGTTGGCTTTCGCGGCATTGATCTCGCCGGCCGGAGTGTTCCCGGATCCGGTCTATCGGGCGCTGGTCGATACCGGGCGCGAGGCGGTCAGCGGTGCCTTCGGCCCCACCATGTTGCGCGCGGTCTTCGCCGGCTGGCTGATCGCGTTGATCGTTTGGATCTTGCCCAGCACACGATCTGCGCGGTTGTTCGTGATCTTGATCCTGACTTACATCGTAGCGGTCGGCCGCTTCTCTCACACGGTTGCCGGCACAGTGGATGCCGCGTTCCTGGTATTCTCCGGCCACGGCACTGTCGGGGAATTCCTGTGGGGTTTCCTGGCGCCGACGCTGATCGGGAATGCGATCGGCGGCATCGCGCTGGTGGCGCTGCTGAACCACGCCCCCCTCGCGGCCACGCTACAGGGGGAGCCGGAGGGCGACCGGGACGGGGAAGACGAGCGGTTAGGAGGTGCGCAAGAAGCGGGCGAGTAGGGCGTTTGCATCGTGCATGGAAACGTTCGCGAGTGCTCTGGGAAACCCTGGATCGCATGCGCGTGCGGGACACCGGGAAGTCTTTATCACGGAGATAGCACGAAGGCCACGGTGGGCCAGGGAGCCCTTGTGCTGCCCCGATGCCGAAGCGGCACACTGCCTCCGTGGCACGCCGTGGCCCTCGTTCTATCTCCGTGATAAAAGCTTTCCTGCTACCGAGCGGCAATTGCCAGCGGCGAGTGCCACTGCGATTGTCCAGGTCCGGTGCCGGCGCTACACCGCTGGAACGGTGCGCGGAAAGACGCAGCGCCTCCTGCTGCTCCCCGCCAACCGCCCGAACCCAGGAGCCAACCCGCATGCAGCTCGCCCTCGCCACCTGGCATGAAGTCGAGGACTACCTGCGCACCTCGCGCGGCATCATCATCCCCATCGGTTCGACGGAACAGCACGGGCCGAACGGACTGATCGGCACCGATCACCTCGACGCGGAGTTCGTGTCCAAGGGCGTGGGCGACAGCGCCGGCTGCCTGGTGGCGCCGACCCTGACCATCGGCATGTCGCAACACCACATGGCGTTCACCGGCTCGATTACGCTGCGCCCCACCACGCTGATCGCGGTGGTGAACGATGTTGTCAATTCGCTGATCCGCCACGGGTTCGAGCGCTTCCTGTTCATCAACGGCCACGGTGGCAACATCGCCCCGGTCAGCACCGCGTTCTCCGAAATCTACGCCGACGTGTCGATCCGTGGGCAGACCGACACCTGGCCGGTGCGCTGCAAGATGGTGATGTGGGCGGACGGCCCGCGCGTACGCAAGCTGACCAAGGACCTGTATGGAGACTCCGAGGGCAGCCACGCTACGGCCTCGGAAGTGTCGCTGTCGCAGTTCTACCAGCCGCAGCACATCAAGCACGCGCAGATGTCGCCCAAAGTGGCGCCGCGCAGCCCGGTGTTCTACGACAGCGCCGACTATCGCCGCCGCTTCCCGGACGGCCGCATCGGCTCCGACCCGTCGCTGTCGTCGCCGGAGCATGGCGAGCAGATTTACCATGCGGCGGTGGAGGACATGGTGGAAGTGTATCAGAAGTTCGTCGCTGACTGAGTTCGACTTAGGCGACGCGCAACAATAGACGCACCAGTTGCCGCACGGACCGCGCGTCCCCGTCATGGCCGGCACAAGCCCCGGGCGCTTGTCCAGGGGCTTGTGCCGGCCATGACGGGGGAACGGATCAGCTCGCCACCAATCAACTCGTTCATTGTTGCGCGTCGCCTTGTTGTCGGTCCGAGAAGAAGTCCTCCAAGTGATCGCGCCCGCCAGCAGCAGATGCGTTTGTTCCCGGACGGTCCCTAACCCGAATTAGCGCCTGACAATCCGGTTTGCCGAGAATGCCTGTCACGAGCCGGCTCGGCGCAATCGGCCCGCTCACTGGGCCCGCCCAGGCAACGGAGAGAACGTCGCTACGCCACCAGAGCCCCAACCCCTTCCGTCACCATCTCCCAATCGTCGACATTCCGATCCTGGGGCGCGACCAGCAGGTGCTCCACCCCGATCGCCGCATAGCCGTCGACCAGCGCCCGCAACACGCCGCGATCGGTTCCATCCCACTGCACCCTCATCGAAATCGTGAAATCCGCCCCCGGCCGCGCCTCACGCAGCCGTTTCACGATCGGCGCCGCCTGGTCCGCGGTAAGCCCGCTGCCATGCCACCCGTCTCCGATCCGGATCGTCCGCTTCAACGCGGGTTCGGCGCGGCCGCCGAACCAAAGTGGGATCGGGCTGACCGGCATCGGGGTCATCGTCATCCCCTCGATAACCGACGGGATATAACGGCTCCTGAACGTCACCGGGTCTTCCGACCAGACAGCACGCATCATCGCAATCCCTTCGTCCAGCCGCCGGCCGCGTTCCTCGAACGGCACGCCCAGCGCAGCGAACTCTTCCTTCAACCAGCCGGAGCCGGCGCCCAGGATCAGCCGTCCCTCGGAGAAATTGTGCAGCGTGGCGAGTTCCTTGGCCAAGGGCAGCGGATGGCGCATCGGCAGTACCAGTCACGGTGGTTCCCAGCTTCACCCGTTTCGTTACTGCCGCAGCCCAGGTGAGGGACAGCACGGGATCGAAGAACAAGGGGGAGCGGGGGAATTTATCGCGGGGCACGATGATATGCTCGCTGACCCAGACATCCTCGATGCCCAGAGCCTCGGCGCGTTCGGCGTGGTGGCGGATCAGCGCCGGTGTTGCTTGCTCACCCGCGTGAGGCAAATGGATGCCGTATTTCATCGCTGATTTTCCTTCGCTGTCGTGGCCGCATCATACGACCCAACTCATGCGAGCCAGCAACCCCGTAAGGCAGTTCGTGTCCGGCGGCCCAGTCCGAGTCGCGGCCGCCGACCGATAGCCCTTGCGGATACACCGTTAAGAGATGACGATGGCGTTGCCATTCGATTTCTCATGCAAGGAGTAAGCGCCATCATGCGCCATAACCGTCTACGCGCGTTGCTCACCGCCGGTGAGCCTTCTCTTGGCACGCACCTCCTATCGACCTGGCCGACGCTCGTGGAATTGGTGGGGCAGGCTGGCAACTATGACTATGTTGAATTTACCGCAGAATATTCTCCTTTCGATATGCACGACCTGGACAATCTCGGCCGTGCGCTGGAGTTGAAGGACCTGTGCGGGATGATCAAGGTCGAGCAAACCCAATGGACCCATCAAGCCATGCGAGCCATCGGCTCTGGCTTTCAGAGCATACTGTTTGCTGACGTGCGCACGGTCGCCGATGCGCAGGCCTGCGTGGCGGCGGTTCGGGCCGAGACTCCGGGGTCCGGCGGCCGGCTCGGCGTCGGCATGCGGCGCGACGTTGGAACCGTCCGGGACGGCGGGTCACCGGCCTATGTCGCTGCGCTCGACGAAGTGGTCATTGCCCTGATGGTTGAGAAGCGTGAATGCGTCGAGGACCTTGACGCGATCCTGTCGGTGAAAGGCATCGACATGGTCCAGTTCGGAGGCTCCGACTACTCCATGAGCATTGGCGTCACCGGCCAGCGCAGCCACCCCGACGTGAAGCGTGCAGAGCGCAAGACAATCGAGACCGCGCTGGCAAAGGGCCTGCACCCGCGGGTGGAACTCGGCGACATCACGCAGGCAGGGCCGTACCTCGAAATGGGCGTGAAGCACTTCTGCATTGGCTGGGATGTTCGCATCCTGCACGACTGGTGGCGCGCCAACGGCGGGGGTATGCGGGCAATGTTGGCCAAGGCAGCGTCCGGTGAAACCGAGGCAGTTGCACCCGCGCCATCGAAGACGAAGCAGAGCGTCGCAGCCTACTGACGCAAATTCGGCGGTCGAGCGTAGGTTCGGCCGCCGAAGACAGCGACGGACCACGATTGGGGGGCGCCGTCCGTCAATCGCCCCGTGCCGGATCTATCGCGGCTCAGCACCTCGGACAACTCAGCAAGGGTATCCTCGGAAATGGGAAGGCGCCCTGCGCCGCTCTGTGGTCAAAAATGGTCTCGAAGTCCGGATTCGGCTGGCTGGCAAAGCTGACCGGAATATTGGTGTTGATGACAACCCGCATCAGCACTCATTCTTCAATGACCCCAACAGGTCGTTGCGAATTGCCTCGGTCATGCCGTTTGCCGCAGCGGTCGCTTGCAGCCGGCGGGCGATCACGCTGAGGCTGGGGCGGCCAACCATGACGCGGACGCGCGCACCGGCTGGCGCATGTGCCAGCTTCGCCGTGACTTCCTGTGCCGTCCCTTCGATAATCCCGCCCTGCGTCTTCATGGCCACGCACTCCGCGCACCCCCTCATTGTAGCACAGGGCCAACAACTTGCTCCGCAGCCCCGCTTGCCTGGCGGGCCTGACGCCAGCCAGTCCACCGCCTGTGCGGCTCGTTCTGCTGCAAGCATTTAACACGAAGGACCCGAAGAACCACGGAGCAGCACGGAGCCGTGCCCGTACGCGGCTGCGACCAATCGCACGGAGTACAGTATTGCTGGTCGGGGCGTTCACTGCGGCATGCCCCGCCGGGAAAGCCGCTCCGCGCTGCTCCGTGGTGCTTCGGGTCCTCCGTGTTAAATGCTCGCAGCAGAACGAACCGCACGGGCCGCCGATCGTTCCGCCGGGAGGAACCGGCTGCAAATACGATCGCCATGGTCCACCGGGAGTGCCCCGTTCCGGCCCAGGGGGCGAGTCCATCCGACGGATGCCCGCAATTGGTGGATTCCGGCCCTCCCCGTGAACCAGGGGAGTACTTCTGCCCCAAATCCCCCTCTCCCGCCCGATTTCCGCCTTGCTCCCCGCCTCTCGCATCCCTACGCTGCACTGCGGCATAGTTGCCAGGGCTCGCTCGCGCGCGCCATAAGGGGCGTTTGCCGATGCCTGACCCCGCCTCCGGCTACCCCGGGACAGAGAACGACATGGAAATGGTTGCGAAACAAGGCCTCTACGACCCCTGCAATGAGCATGACGCCTGCGGCGTCGGCTTTATCGTGAATATCAAAGGCCGAAAGTCGCACGACCTGATCCGCCAGGGCCTGAAAATCCTGATCAACCTCGACCACCGGGGCGCGGTCGGCGCCGACCCGCTGGTGGGCGACGGCGCCGGCTGCCTGATCCAGATGCCGGACCGCCTGCTGCACGACTGGGCGGACAAGGTCGGCAAGCGCCTGCCCAAGGCCGGCCGCTACGCCGTCGCCATGTGCTTCCTGCCGCAGGACCCCAACGCCCGCGAGTACGCCGAGCAACACTTCGCCGAGGTGGTCACCAGGGAAGGCCAAACCTTCGTCGGCTGGCGCGACGTGCCGACCAATCTCGACGGCCTCGGCAAGACGGTGATCGAGACCATGCCGGTGATCCGCCAGGGCATCGTCGCCGCCAGCCCCGCCATCAAGGACCAGGACGCGTTCGAGCGGAAGATCCTCGCCATCCGCAAGCAGATCCTGAACAACATCCGCACCCTGGAAGACAAGCGGCACCTGCCCGGCCTGGGCAATCTCTACATGCCCTCGTTCTCCACCCGCACCATGGTATACAAGGGCCTGCTGCTCGCGCCGCAGGTGGGCACCTTCTACGAAGACCTGCACAATCCGCTGACGGAATCGGCGTTGGCGCTGGTGCACCAGCGGTTTTCCACCAACACCTTCCCGTCCTGGAAGCTGGCGCACCCATATCGCTTCCTGGCCCATAACGGCGAGATCAACACCGTCCGCGGCAACGTCAACTGGATGTATGCGCGGCGCCGCTCGATGTCGTCCGACCTGATCGGCCCGGACCTCAGCAAGATGTGGCCGCTGATCCCGCACGGCCAGTCCGACACCGCCTGCATCGACAACGCCCTGGAAATCCTCGTCGCCGGAGGTTACTCGCTGGCGCATGCGATGATGATGCTGATCCCGGAAGCCTGGGCCGGAAATCCGATGATGGATCCCGAGCGCAAGGCATTCTACGAATACTATGCCGCGCTGATGGAACCCTGGGACGGCCCCGCCGCCATCGCCTTCACCGACGGCCGGCAGATCGGCGCCACGCTCGATCGCAACGGCCTGCGCCCCGCACGCTACATCATCACCGACGACGACCACGTCATCATGGCCTCGGAAGCCGGCGTGCTGCCGATCCCGGAGGAGCGCATCCTGCACAAGTGGCGCCTCCAGCCCGGCAAGATGCTGCTGATCGACACCGAGGAAGGCCGCATCATCGAGGATGACGAGGTCAAGCGTAAGCTCGCCAGCGAACACCCCTATGCCGAATGGCTGAAACAGACCCAGTTCAGGCTGGAGGAACTGCCAGACGGCCCAGAGCACCGCGCGCTGCCCCGCCCGAACGATCAGGAAACGCTGCTGCGCCACCAGCAGGCGTTCGGCTACACGCAGGAGGACATGCAGTTCTTCCTCGAACCGATGGCGCTCGCCGGCGAGGACCCGGTCGGTTCGATGGGCACCGACACGCCGATCGCCGTGCTCTCCGACAAGCCCAAGCTGCTGTATAACTACTTCAAGCAGAACTTCGCCCAGGTCACCAACCCGCCGATCGATCCGATCCGCGAGGAACTGGTGATGTCGCTGGTCTCCATGATCGGCCCTCGCCCGAACCTGCTGGGCCATCATGCCGGCAGCCATTACCGGCTGGAGGTGTCGCAGCCGATCCTGACGAATGCCGATCTCGACAAGATCAAGCAGATCGACAGCCTGGAAGTCGGTGCGTTCCGCACCAAGACGATCGACACCACCTGGCCTTCCGCGGAAGGCGCCGAGGGCATGCAGCGTGCCATCGAGCGCATCTGCCGCGAGGCGACCGATGCCGTGCTGGCCGACCACAACATTCTGGTGCTATCCGACCGCGAAGTCGGCCCGCACCGCATTCCGATCCCGGCCTTGCTCGCCACCGCGGCGACGCACCATCACCTGATCCGCCAGGGACTGCGCGACCAGGTAGGCCTGGTGGTGGAGAGCGGCGAGCCGCGCGAGGTGCACCATTTCTGCGTGCTCGCGGGCTATGGCGCCGAGGCGATCAACCCGTACGTGGCGTTTGAAACGCTGGAGCAATTGCGGGTGCAGGACGGCATGCCGCTGAAGGCGTACGAGGTCCAGAAGAACTACATCAAGGCGGTCGGCAAGGGCATTCTGAAGGTGATCTCCAAGATGGGGATCTCCACCTACCAGTCCTATTGCGGCGCGCAGATCTTCGACGCGGTCGGCCTGGCGTCGGACTTCGTGGAGAAATGCTTCACCGGCACCGCCTCGCAGATCGAGGGCGTTGGCTTCCACGAGATCGCGCAGGAAGCGGTGCAGCGCCACCAGAGCGCCTATCTCGACAATCCGATCTACCAGGACATGCTCGATGTCGGCGGCGACTACGCATTCCGCCTGCGCGGCGAAGCGCATGCCTGGACGCCGGATTCGGTCGCCAAGCTGCAACACGCGGTGCGCGGCGAATCCTTCGCCACCTTCCGCGAGTTCACCAAGACCATCAACGACCAGAGCACACGGCATTTGACGATCCGCGGCCTGATGCAGTTGCGCACAGCGGAAACGCCGGTGCCACTGGCGGAAGTGGAATCCGCGGTCTCGATCGTCAAGCGTTTCGCCACCGGCGCGATGAGCTTCGGCTCGATCTCGCGTGAGGCGCACACCACGCTGGCGATCGCGATGAACCGCATCGGGGGAAATCGAACACCGGCGAGGGC
This sequence comes from uncultured Alphaproteobacteria bacterium, assembly GCA_963762885.1. GTDB lineage: Bacteria > Pseudomonadota > Alphaproteobacteria > Acetobacterales > Acetobacteraceae > JASHVB01. Next base: position 8,250 of record CAVXNH010000066.1, on the reverse strand, counting down.
GGCGAAGAGTCCGACCGATACAAGCGGCTGCCCAACGGCGATTCCATGCGCTCGGCGATCAAGCAGGTGGCGTCAGGCAGGTTCGGCGTCACCGCGGAATACCTGGTTAACGCCGACGACCTGCAGATCAAGATGGCACAGGGCGCCAAGCCCGGCGAAGGCGGCCAGTTGCCTGGCAAGAAGGTGGACAAGAACATCGCCCGCGTGCGGTATTCGACTCCCGGTGTCGGTCTGATTTCGCCGCCGCCGCACCACGACATCTACTCGATCGAGGACCTGGCGCAGCTCATCCACGATTTGAAGAACGCCAATCCGAAGGCACGGGTTTCCGTGAAGCTGGTGTCGGAAGTGGGAGTTGGCACGGTTGCCGCCGGCGTATCGAAGGCGCGCGCCGATCACGTGACGATCTCCGGTTTCGAAGGCGGCACTGGCGCCTCGCCGTTGACCTCGCTGACGCATGCCGGATCGCCGTGGGAAATCGGTTTGGCCGAGACGCAGCAGACGCTGGTATTGAACGGCCTGCGTGGGCGCATCGCGGTGCAGGTGGATGGCGGATTGCGCACCGGCCGCGACGTGGTGATCGGGGCCTTGCTTGGCGCCGACGAGTTCGGCTTCTCCACCGCGCCGCTGATTGCCGCCGGCTGCATCATGATGCGCAAGTGCCACCTGAATACGTGTCCGGTCGGTATCGCCACGCAGGACCCGGTGTTGCGCGCGCGCTTCACCGGTACACCGGAAAGCGTCATCAACTTCTTCTTCTACATCGCCGAGGAAGTGCGCGAACTGATGGCGCAACTTGGCTTCCGCAGCTTCAGCGAGATGATCGGTCGCGTGGACAAGCTGGATGCACGCCACGCCATCGACCACTGGAAGGCGAAGGGCGTCGACCTGACGCGCGTGCTGCACCAGGTGGTGCCGAAGCCCGGCGTGGCGATCCATAATTGCGAAAAGCAGGATCACCACCTGGATCGCGCGCTGGACAATCAGTTCATCGCCGCCGCCGCTCCGGCACTGGAACGCGGCGAACCGGTGCGCATCGAGCATGAGATCCGCAACGTCAACCGCACCGTCGGTGCGATGCTGTCGGGGCAGGTGGCGATACGCTACGGCCATACCGGCCTGCCGGAGGACACCATCGCCATCAACCTGCACGGCACGGCCGGTGGCAGCTTCGGCGCGTTCCTGGCGCGCGGCGTGTCGCTGAACCTGACCGGCGACGCCAACGACTATGTCGGCAAGGGCCTGTCGGGCGGCCGCGTGGTTGTCCGCCAGCCGCCCGAAGTCCACGCGCGATCCGCTGGAAAACATCATCGTCGGCAACACTGTGCTGTACGGCGCGATCGCTGGCGAGGCGTATTTCAACGGCGTGGCCGGCGAGCGCTTCGCCGTGCGCAACTCCGGTGCGGTGGCGGTGGTCGAAGGCTGCGGCGACCACGGTTGCGAATACATGACCGGCGGTGTGGTCGTCGTGCTGGGCGTCACCGGGCGCAACTTCGCCGCCGGCATGTCGGGTGGCATCGCCTATGTCTACGACGAGCACGCGACGTTCAAGAAGCTGTGCAACCTGGCGCAGGTCGATCTGGAACCGATCGGGCCGGCGGAGATCGGGATTGCCGATGCCGCGGGACGGCCGCGCCAGCGTGCGGTAAGTGTCGAGGACAACGGCATGGGCGACCCGCTGCGCTTCGACTCCGAGCGCCTGCGCATCCTGGTCGAGCGGCACCTGCTGTTCACCGGCAGCGCGCGTGCACGCGAGTTGCTGGACGACTGGGACAATGCCCTGTCGCGCTTCGTCAAGGTGGTGCCGCGCGACTTCCGCCGTGCGCTGCTGGATTTGCGGGAAGAACAGGCGGCCGCGAAGACCGTGGCGGCAGAGTGAAACAAACCTCTCCCGCGGGAGCGGGAGAGGTCGATGGTGCGAAGCACCGAGGGTGAGGGTGATCGGGCCGGCACGTAGCAGGTAGAGCGTAGTGTGCCGACCCGATCACCCTCACCCGCCGGCTTCGCTCGGCGACCTCTCCCGCGCGAAGCGCGGGCGAGGTAAAGGAGCATGAATGGGTAAGGTCACCGGCTTTCTTGAGATCGAACGCCAGGATCGCAGTTACGAAAAGCCCGATATCCGGCGCCACACCTGGAAAGAATTCGTCAAGCCGATGCCGCCCGACGCGGTCGGCCGCCAGGCTGCGCGCTGCATGGATTGCGGCATCCCGTTCTGCCACCAGGGCTGTCCGGTCAACAACATGATCCCGGACTGGAACAACCTGGTCTACCGCGACCAGTGGCGCCACGCGCTGACCGTGCTGCACTCCACCAATAACTTCCCGGAGTTCACCGGCCGCGTCTGTCCGGCGCCGTGCGAAGCGTCCTGCACGCTGAACATCGACGACAACCCGGTGACCATCAAGACCATCGAGTGCAGCATCGTCGATCGCGGCTGGCAGGAAGGCTGGATCGTGCCGCTGCCCCCCGCGCGCATCACCGGCAAGCGTGTCGCCGTGGTCGGGTCGGGTCCCGCGGGCCTCGCCTGCGCGCAGCAGCTTGGACGCGCGGGGCACGACGTGACGGTGTTCGAAAAGAACGACCGCATCGGCGGACTGCTGCGCTACGGCATCCCCGACTTCAAGATGGAAAAGCACCTGATCGACCGCCGCATCGAACAGATGGAAGCCGAGGGCGTGACGTTCCGCCCGGGCGTGGAGATCGGCGCCGGGTCGATCACGGTGGAGGCGTTGCTGGACGACCACGACGCGGTGGTGCTGGCAGGCGGCGCCGAATGGCCACGCGACCTGCCCATGCCCGGCCGCGAGTTGCAAGGCGTGCATTTCGCCATGGATTTCCTGACGCAACAGAACAAGCGCGGCGCCGGCGACAGCGAGCAGCACGCGGCGCCGAACGGGACGATCAGTGCTGAGGGGAAGCATGTGGTCGTCATCGGCGGCGGCGATACCGGGTCGGACTGCATCGGCACGGCGTTCCGCCAGGGTGCGGCGTCGGTCACGCAGCTCGAGATTTTGCCGAAGCCGCCGGAGCGCGAGAACAAGGCGCTGAGCTGGCCCGACTGGCCGTTGAAGCTGCGCAGTTCGCATGCGCATGAAGAAGGCGCCGGGCGCGATTGGGCGGTCACCACGAAACGCGCGGCGGGCAGCGACCGGATCGAGGCGCTGGAGTGCGCGCGCATCGAGTGGGTGAAGGGCGACGATGGCCGCATGCAGATGCGCGAAGTGGACGGCGGGTCTTTCACGCTGAAGGCGGATCTCGTGTTGCTGGCAATGGGTTTCCTTGGGCCTCGGCGTGCGGGAATGCTGGACCAAGCGGGGTTGGAGCTGGATGGGCGCGGCAACGTCCTGGCGAACACGGTCGATTACCGCACGTCGATGGACCAGGTGTTTGCCGCCGGCGACATGCGGCGCGGCCAGTCGCTGGTGGTGTGGGCGATCCGTGAAGGCCGGCAATGCGCCCGCGCCGTCGACGCCTTCCTGATGGGTTCGAGCCTGCTGCCTTCGTAACCTCTCCCGCTTCGCGGGAGAGGTCGAAGTGCGAAGCACGAGGGTGAGGGTGATCGGGCCGGCACGTAAGCAGGTAGAGCGTAGTGTGCCGACCCGATCACCCTCACCCTCGTGCGCTATCGCGCCCTCGACCTCTCCCGCTCCCGCGGGAGAGGTTTCTTTACTCTGCCGCCTTCCTTCTCGCCGTTCCGTCGTGCTTGCGCGCGTACTCCTGCAACTTCCGCCGCGCGGTATCGAACGAATCCCGGATCGCCACCTGTAGATCGTCATGCGAATGGTTGCTGCCCGTGTCACGATTCACCATGATCGTGCCGCCCGGCAGAGTCAGATCGATATGCACGCTATACAGCCGGCTGACCTGATTTTGCCGGTGCGCACAATCCAGCACCACACGGCAGGTTCCGATCCGGTTCGACAAATGCTCCAGCTCCTCAGCGCGCTGGCGCACCAGGGCCTCGGCTGAAGCCGACGCATCCATGTTGCGGAATGCAATATGCAGAGCAAATGACATAGCCACCTCCAGGCGTCTCAGGACCGAAACCTTATGCTCTCCGGGACGGCTGGCCTTGATCTCGATCAATCCGCCGGCGCTGGACAGCGGGCGCCGTGCCGACGTTCAATCGGGGTGCCAATGCCGGGAGACACCGCCATGTTCGTGCTGAACGACCTGCCCCCACCGATCGACCCTGCCCTGCTGGACAAGCTGCGCGAGGCGGAGCCCGCGACGATCGGGCATTTCCGCCACGTCGGCTTCATGGATCCGGGTATTCGCGCGTTGCTCCCCGGCTATGTCCGCATCGCCGGCACCGCGGTCACCGTGCGTTGCTACGGCGCCGACACCGCCATCGTGCATTACGCGCTGGGGAAGCTGCGTCCGGGCGACGTACTGGTGCTGGATCGCGCCGGCGACACGCGCCATGCGGCCTGCGGCGGCGGCGTCGCGTTCGCCGCGCGAGAGACCGGCTGCGTCGGCATCGTCATCGACGGCCCCGCAACCGACGTGCAGGAGATCCGCGAATACGGCATGCCGGTCTGGTCGCGCGGTCTGTCGACCGTGACCGGAAAGCGCCAGTTCGAGCATGGCGAGTTCTGCGTTGCCGTGTCGTGCGGCGGAGTCGCGGTGGAACCGGGCGACGCGATCCTGGCGGACGAGAACGGCGTGCTGGTGATGAAGCCGCACGAGATCGCCGCGGCGGCGGAGCGCGCGGTGGGCATGCAGAAGGCGGAGCAAACCACGCTGGCACGGCTGACCAAGGGCGAGCGTCTGCCGGATATCAACGACACCAACAAGCGGATCGCGGAGATCGTGGCGCGGCAGAAGTGACTTATACCAGCCCGCAAAACGATTGACGTACGACAACGGCCGTCCCTAACCGTCATGGCCGGCCTTGTGCCGACCATGACGGTTAGGGCGGTGCGTGCGAAGCGGTCGAGAGTCGAATCGTTCGGCGGGTTGGCATTACACCTCTCCCGCGGGAGCGGGAGAGGTCGAGCCGCGCAGCGGCGAGGGTGAGGATGATCGGGTCGGCACACTATGCTTTACCTGCTACGTGCCGACCCGATCACCCTCACCCTCGTGCGCTTACGCGCCCTCGACCTCTCCCGCTCCCGCGGGAGAGGTTTATTCCGCCGCGGCCAGCACCGGCTCGGCCTTCTGCAACCGCGCCAGCAATCGCGCCTCGGTCGCCTTCACCTGCGCCACGCTCTGCTGCTTGATGTGCCCGTAGCCGCGGATGCGTTCCGCCGCGCCGGCCAGTTCCACCGCCAGCGCATGATTGTCCGGCGTCACCGACGCCGTGATCGTGCGCAGCAGAGCCTCGTATTCGACGATCAGCCGGCGCTCCATGCGGCGTTCTTCGGTGTGCCCGAACGGATCGAGCATTGTGCCGCGCAGCCGCTTGAACTTCGCCAACACGCGGAACGCCGCCATCAGCCATGGTCCATAAGTCTGCTTGATCAGCCGTCCCGTCGCCGGATCGCGCTTTGCAAACAGTGGAGGTGCCAAGTTGAACTCGATCCGGTAGTCGCCTTCGAATTGCGCCTCCAAACTACGGCGGAATGCCGGATCGGCGTAGAGGCGGGCAACCTGGTACTCGTCCTTGTACGCCATCAGCCGATACAGTGTGCGTGCAGCCGTCTCCGCCAGGCCGGTCATGCCTTTGAGGCGCGCGCTCTCAACCACCGCGACCGACTGCACCGCCGCACGGTAGCGTGCCGCATAGGCCTGATCCTGGTACGCCGCCAGCAACTGCGCGCGGTGCTCGACCAGAGCGCCAAGATCGGTGATCGGCGTCGGCGCGGCGCGCAGCGCCGGCCGCGCGGCGTCTGCCACGAAACCCGGATCGGCGGCGGCACGGCGGCCCCAGGCGAACGTCTCCTGGTTCTTCGCCACCGCCACGCCATTCAGTGCGATCGCCTGCATGATCGCGTCGAGACCCAGCGGAATCAGTCCCTTCTGGAACGCGTAGCCGAGCATGAACAGATTGGTCGCGATCGAATCCCCGAGCAATGCCGTTGCCAGAGTCGTCGCCGCAACGAACTCGGCATTCCCCGCACCGACCGCGTCGCGGATGCGCCTGACCATCGCGGCTTCCTGGAAGTCGATCTCGTTGTTAGTTACGAAGCCCGCCGTCGGCGTCACCGCACTGTTCACCACCGCACGCGTCACCCCCTGCTCCATGGCGGCAAACGCTTCGGCGCCGGCTGCCACCACCATGTCGCAGGCGAGCACCAGCCGTGCCGCGCCCGGCACGATGCGCGCGGCGTGGATTTCTTCCGGCGTCGCGGCGATGCGCACGTGGCTCATCACCGCCCCGTTCTTCTGCGACAGGCCGGTGGAATCGAGCACCGTACAGCCCTTGCCTTCAAGATGCGCCGCCATGCCAAGCAAGGCGCCGATGGTGATAACGCCGGTGCCGCCGATGCCGGTGACGAGGATGCCATAGGGGTGCTCTATCGGCAGCGGAGGCGGCGGCGCCAACCCGTCGGCCGGATTGAATTTCTCCGCCCGCACCGGCGGTTTAATTTTGCGCGGCGCGCCGCCATGCACGGTGACGAAGCTCGGGCAAAATCCCTTCAGGCAGGAAAAGTCCTTATTGCACGCTGACTGATCGATGCGGCGCTTGCGGCCGAACTCCGTCTCCACCGGCTGCACCGAAACGCAGTTCGATTGCGTGGAGCAATCGCCGCAACCTTCGCAAACCGCCTCATTGATGAAGACGCGCTTCTGCGGATCGGGGAACGTGCCGCGCTTGCGGCGGCGGCGCTTTTCCGCCGCGCAGGTCTGGTCGTAGATCAAAATCGTCATGCCGGGGATTTCGCGCAGTTCGCGCTGCACCGCGTCGAGCTGGTCGCGATGGCGAAATTCGATGCCCGGCGGGAACCCGGCATCGGGAGGGTATTTGTCGGGCTCGTCCGACACGACGACGATCTTGCGCGCGCCTTCCGCGGCAACCTGCCGCGCGATCTGCGGCACGGTCAGCCCGCCTTCCACTTTCTGGCCGCCCGTCATCGCAACAGCATCGTTGAACAGGATCTTGTAGGTGATGTTCACACCCGATGTGGCAGCCGCGCGGATCGCGAGCAATCCGCTATGCGAATAGGTGCCGTCGCCGATGTTCTGAAATACATGCGGTTCGCTGGTGAACGGCGCCTGGCCGATCCAGGCCGCCCCCTCGCCGCCCATGTGACTCCACAGGTGGGTGCGGCGTTCCGGCATGAAGATCGTCAACGAGTGGCAGCCGATCCCCGCCAGAGCGCGGCTGCCGTCCGGCACGTTGGTCGATGTGTTATGCGGACAGCCGGAACAGAAATACGCACCGCGCGTCAGGATCGGCGGCAGCTTGCTGGCCGGGTTTCCAACTCGCGCAGCCGCGCGACCCGTTGTTCCAGTGCCGGCATCGCGACGCCTAGGCGCAGCAGCCGCTCGGCAATGACGCGGGCGATCTGGATCGGGGATTGCTCGCCCTCGCTTGGCAGCAGCGGATTGCCGTCTTCGTCCTGCTTGCCGATCAGACGCGGCCGTTCGGCGAGATTGAACAGCATCCTGGCGAACTGGTCTTCGATGAAGCCGCGCTTTTCCTCCACCACCAGCAGTTCGTCAATCCACTGGCGAACCGCCGCGCGCCCTGCACTTCCAGCGGCCATGTCAGACCGATCTTATACAAACGAATGCCAAGCTCCGCGACATCCTGGTCGCTCAGCCCCAGTTCATCCAGCGCTTCCTGGACGTCGAGAAAAGACTTGCCGGCAGCAGCGATTTCCGAGCAGTGGCGTTTTCGGCTCGATCACCACGCGATCCAGCGCATTGGCGCGTGCGAACGCCGCCACCGCCGCCATCCGCACCCCGTGCAGCCGCTTCTCCTGCTCCAGCGGAGGATCCGGTCTGCGGATATTCAGCCCGCCCTCGGGCATTGTGAAATCGGCCGGCATGACGATTTCCGGGCCGCGCGATGTCCACCGCGACGGAACCCGATGTCTCCACCGTCTGTCCGACCGCCTTGAAGCCGACCCAGCAACCGGAATACCGCGACAACGCGAATCCCAGCAGCCCGAAATCCAGATATCCCGCACGTTGCGGGATTCAAGATCGGCATCATCGCCGCGGCCATGATTTGTTCGCTTTGATGCGCCAAAGTCGAAGAATTCGCGCCGTGATCGTCGCCCATGATGGCCAGCACGCCGCCGTTGCCGCGATGTGCCCGCGGCATTGGCATGCTTGAACACGTCGCCGCAACGATCGACT